>NZ_SDJP01000033.1 GCF_004114995.1 Halorubrum amylolyticum | reverse complement strand
GGATGTAGACTGACTCCCTGCTGGCAGACCATGTGTCTGTCATAGGCCACCACCTACGAGATAGTGACGAAATCAGACGGGGCTAAACACGTACCATTGGCGAATGCGACGTGGGGCGATAACGCGGGCTACCAGTACGCGGATGTGATCGTCGCGACGTTTGATTCGTATTTCGAGGCCGCAATTCGAGGCGTCGGTTCAGGTCTTGACGTGCTGGTATTCGACGACTTTCATGAGCTCTACTCGGGATTCCGGGGCGACACTATCGAGAAGTGCCTGACAATCGCGAAGCAGTCTGGGATTCAGATCTTCTCGACGAGTGCGACTATCGGGAATCCTGATGAGATTGCCCGATGGCTCGATGGTGACTTGATAATCAGTCCCGCAAAGCGCGAGGTGCCAATTAAGGAGATTCCCGTGAGTAAGGATGCGTCAGGGCTGTCTTACGGTGAGTTCATCGGTGATCTGATCATGGACCAGCGTGAGAAGGGGCCCTTCATGGTATTCAATTTCCTGACGTCGCACGCGCAGGCTAGGGCCCTCGACATCAAAGATCGGACTTCGTTTACTGAACCCGACACCGACTATCGCTCGAAGGTGGAATCGGCGGTTGACACATCTCTCACACGGACGCAAGAGGATTTGATAGAATGTCTTGAAAATGGGGTGGCGTTCCACTACTCCGATCTTGAGAATACGGTCAAGAACATCGTTGAGGACGGTGTGAAGTCGGGAGAGATTAAGTGTATCTCGTGTACCACGGGGCTTGCGTACGGGTTTGACTCGCCTATCCAGTCGGTGATAGTCGCTGACTTGGCTCGCTATGGTGAGTTCGTCGGGAAGTACGAATACATCCAGTGGATTGGGCGGGCTGGCCGTGAAGCCGACATGGACGAGGCGTACGCGTTCCCGATCCACAGTGGGGATGATGCTGCTGAGTATTTCGAGTTCGGGACGCCTGTTGAGGAGAAGTCGTTGGAGTCGATTGGCTCTCATTTCGGGCCCGTCCCCGACAGTTATCCAGCTGATGACTACACGTCGAACGCAGATGATGTCCAGACCAACCTCAGTTGGCTCCTCATCGAGTTGGCCGCTAATGGTTGGAACACGCTGGACGAAATCACCGAGTTTGTCTCTCTGTCGCTGTACGGGTTCTACAACCGAGATACAGGTGTTCAGGTGGGTGACGCAGTTGTCTCGCCGAATAATGTTGATCAGAAGGTGGGTGCTGTCCTATCGCAGTTGTCGGAACAGGACTTCATTCACCACGAGTCAGACAACCACATCACGACGACAGCGCTCGGAGACGCGGTGTTTGAGTATGACCATGCGACGCGCATGGATTGTACGCCGCTCCAGTTGAAGGGAGTCGTGGAGTCGCTATCGAGGTCGCATCCGATTTCGCCAGAGGAGCTCATCAAGGAATTCGCGACGGTCTTCTACGAGTGTGACCTCAAGGAGTCGCTCGATGACGATAACGTGGTAGCCCAGATGCTTCGGAATCACGGCTTCGAGGTGGATGAGCCGAGCGTTACAGCGGGGGTCGTCACATGGCTCTGGTGTGAAGGGATCAGCGTCGATCGCATCGAAGCGCTCCTCGATATTGACGCCTCGTTCCTGCCGTCGACGGCACAAAGTCTGGCGGAGGCTCTTCGGGCAGTTGGTCACCTGTACACGGCGACGTCCTACGAGAAACCCGTCTGGGTAGATGCCTTCGCGAAACAGGTGGAAGACGGTGTGACGGTTTCGGACCTCCATCTGACCGCACAGGAGGGCGTGGCACGCGGGCGGGTGCTGGCTCTGGAGGAGCAGATTCGTGTGGCGTGGCAAGCGCTTGATCAAGATACGCTCCCGGACAACGAGGCGCCGACGATCGAGAAATTGGCGTATCAGATGCAGGAATCCTCGGGAGACTTCCAAGAGCGCATCGTTGAGGGGGCTGATTACATCTCGACGAAGACTGCTCCGCGAATCGTCGACGCCGTCGCAGACTGGAATGCTGGCGACTACACACTGCGGGAGGTGCCACCGACAACTGAATCCGGTCGTGAGTTCATCACATTCGAAAGCGACGACGTTGAGATAGACGATCTGCTGGGGCGGTCCGACACCACCGAGGATGATGAGACGGATGACGCCGATAGTGGCGGTCAGGATACGTCGCTCGATGACTTTCTCTGACCCCTAATCGCTCATTAGGGGTTGTAGTGGTGGACTTCGAGCGAGACGTCCTGGTCCGGTGTCGAAACTCGGGCGTAGATTGCTGCGTCTGAGGGTCCATTTTTGCTCACGTTTTCGAGGATACGCTACTGTATTAAACAAGTGGGGGGTTACTGCGGTTTTGTGTATAGCACTTCCTTCTCGACGAACCTTGAGATCCGCTGTCCAGTACAGAGGGATAGTGAAACAGCAGTATATATTCAGGATTTGGTAGGTCGATCAGTACAAGATACGAAGGGTGTAGTCAGCACGGGAACTGCGTTATTTTCTCCAAATAGATCCTGAATCAGCTGATAGAACGAGAGTGCTTACTTACCACCCGATTCTCTGTAGACGTAGATGGAATCAATGCATAGGTAGATTATGACTCCCTCAGAAACGATTATGCTTCTGACCCGAGCGTGGGCGTTCGGTCAATGCGATTGTTCATCCATTCACCAATGAATCCACCAATTACTCCAATTACCATCATGACAACCGTCATAATACCTAAGGTGGCCACACCTGCTCCAACTGAGGAGATAGCCATCAGCCAAGAGTCTCCGACAGCATCCACGAGGATTGAATGTCCCCACCAGTCAACGACTGTTACTCCACTCTGCCAGAGGATAATCGGGATACCCCCAGTTAGCCCGGTTACTACGCCTGCATGGGTTCCTTTGATTGGCTGTGACTGGTATAGATACCCTGAAATTATGGATGCAATAAACAATGGCGTTGCTGAAACCGGGTCAGGCGTGAGTACCCAATTAATCCCGAAAGTAAATGGAATCGAGGCGATTCCGAGGAGGACCGCTGTGCGAAACTGTCCGTAATTTATGTTCTTACGGAATCTGCTGAGCGGGGTCATATCTGTTCATTCACGTTTTCATTCTGTATATAAATCTGTTTCCCTCCTTACGGGAAATGTCATCGTGCTAAATGGGGTGTCCTTCACCTGTACTGACCGATCACTCTCTTCCGTAGATTGGCCTCAGTTCGTGCCACATTCGCGCCCTACATCTTACACACCAACCCATCACAATATCACTAGGCCAACAGTTGTTTCACTAGATGAAATAGGAAGTTCTCAACAACTCGATGAGTGGGCCTGATAGCCGCCGACTTTGGAGCGATAACCGCGTCGGTCGTCGGCGTATATTACTGAATTCGTGCTGGACGATCGGCAGGAGTGCCAGATTTCGGGCTTGCGGCCCCTATCTCGCCATGTAGGGTTCTTCTGAGACCGGATCGAACATGGGGAGGAACTCGACATCTTGCTCGCTTCAACCCCACGAGGGTACGTCTGAAACACGGGAGGTAACGACCTTCAACGCCGACGTTCTCCAGCTTCAACCCCACGAGGGTACGTCTGAAACTCGCGGTCTTCGATGAGCTGGCGCTTCTCGGAGCGCTTCAACCCCACGAGGGTACGTCTGAAACTCAATGTCTGACGCGAGGTCGTCGGCGACAAGCATGCTTCAACCCCACGAGGATACGTCTGAAACCCACTGTAGATGCACCGCGCCGTCGGGGTACGCCACACGCTTCAACCCCACGAGGGTACGTCTGAAACCGTCCAAGTCCGGCACGGCAAGCGGCGGTACTACGGCGCTTCAACCCCACGAGGGTACGTCTGAAACTACTGTGTCCGCAGACCCGCCCTCTCCCGAAACCAGCTTCAACCCCACGAGGGTACGTCTGAAACTCGGAGACGATCGGCACGCACGCCGACGCCGAGGTGGCTTCAACCCCACGAGGGTACGTCTGAAACTTCCGAACCGAAGATTCGCCGCACCGTCCGGGCGGAGCTTCAACCCCACGAGGGTACGTCTGAAACGGCTGTGCGCCGCGCCGTCAAGCGCGCGATCCCCAAGCTTCAACCCCACGAGGGTACGTCTGAAACGACAAACAGACCGCTTTGGAGGCGATTAATGTCTCTTGCTTCAACCCCACGAGGGTACGTCTGAAACCATCCCGAACTGGTTTCAACCGGGTGAGAACGTCGCTTCAACCCCACGAGGGTACGTCTGAAACGTATCGTTTGCCCGTCATCCATGGGTGGATGGATCGCTTCAACCCCACGAGGGTACGTCTGAAACTCCCGATGCGCCGGCAGACGCGACGGAGCTCGTCGAGCTTCAACCCCACGAGGGTACGTCTGAAACTGCTCGCCTTTCGCACGCGCCTGCGCGAAGCTTCGGCGGCTTCAACCCCACGAGGGTACGTCTGAAACTGGGAGTGGTGCGCCGGTGCGGCCATGCCGATCGGGCTTCAACCCCACGAGGGTACGTCTGAAACGCTACTTAGTGACTCGCCAACCGTGTGGTGAAAGTGGCTTCAACCCCACGAGGGTACGTCTGAAACGTGAGCGGCGACGCGGCCACCCGTGGCGGGGATCTCGCTTCAACCCCACGAGGGTACGTCTGAAACTCTTCGCCGTCGCCGCGTTCGCGGTATAGTGTCACGCTTCAACCCCACGAGGGTACGTCTGAAACGCGAACGGGAGGCCAAGACGGCCACTGTCGAGCGCTTCAACCCCACGAGGGTACGTCTGAAACCCGGCCCCGCGTTGCCGCCCGTCGACAGACTCCCCGCTTCAACCCCACGAGGGTACGTCTGAAACCTCTCCGCCAGATCGCCTACGAGACGGCGCGTCCACGGCTTCAACCCCACGAGGGTACGTCTGAAACGCGTCATGATCGCCGTCCGACGCGCCTCGACCGTGTCGCTTCAACCCCACGAGGGTACGTCTGAAACCGCTATCGAGGTTCGTCGGGGAGCGCGGGTTGTCGAGCTTCAACCCCACGAGGGTACGTCTGAAACCGCGGTCGGCGCCGCGCTGGCTCGGGCCCGTGGTGCTTCAACCCCACGAGGGTACGTCTGAAACGTTTGAGCCGACGCCGCAGTCAGCGCACTCAGACATGCTTCAACCCCACGAGGGTACGTCTGAAACGACGACGACATGCGGCACGTCGGGACCGAGCAGCTGCTTCAACCCCACGAGGGTACGTCTGAAACAAGCAGTGGCTCCATCGTCCCCGTGTAGCTCATGCTTCAACCCCACGAGGGTACGTCTGAAACGCGGGACGGTGCTGCTCCGTCGGGAGGACCTCACCGCTTCAACCCCACGAGGGTACGTCTGAAACCTGAGGTCTTAGAGCGCCTCGACGAGCTGGAGAGCCGCTTCAACCCCACGAGGGTACGTCTGAAACGAGCGACATGAGACCGATCTCAGCTCCAATCTACCAGCTTCAACCCCACGAGGGTACGTCTGAAACGAAGCACTGCCGCCCGCTCCGACCTCAGTGTACCGAGCTTCAACCCCACGAGGGTACGTCTGAAACTGTCCTCCGCGTCAGAGACGTAGCCACTGACGGTCGCTTCAACCCCACGAGGGTACGTCTGAAACGGTGCGCCCGAAGACGTTGGTGGAGATCAACCCCACGCTTCAACCCCACGAGGGTACGTCTGAAACGATGTCATACGCAGCAACCACCGTCACGATCGAACCGCTTCAACCCCACGAGGGTACGTCTGAAACCGTTTCGTCTGTTCGTATAGTGTATGTCGCAATACGGCTTCAACCCCACGAGGGTACGTCTGAAACTCCTGGTGGAGGAGGTCGTGCTCGCAGCCGGGGCAGCTTCAACCCCACGAGGGTACGTCTGAAACCAGTGGCAAGATACCCGCTACGAGGACTGGGTTCGAGCTTCAACCCCACGAGGGTACGTCTGAAACTCAGTCCTCCGGGCCCACTGTAGGCGCCGGTCGCTTCAACCCCACGAGGGTACGTCTGAAACCAGTCCACGCTCAACCGACTGCCGGGACGGATGGACGCTTCAACCCCACGAGGGTACGTCTGAAACGCCGAGGTCGCCGAGACGATCGCCGACCGACATCCGCTTCAACCCCACGAGGGTACGTCTGAAACCGGCGGTACACTCGTCTTCATCGACAACTTCGACGCGCTTCAACCCCACGAGGGTACGTCTGAAACCACCGCCCGCATGTCGCACTCCTCGGCGTCAGCGCTGCTTCAACCCCACGAGGGTACGTCTGAAACAGGACGACTACGTCGAGGCGACCGTCGGCGAGGGGCTTCAACCCCACGAGGGTACGTCTGAAACGTCGCGGTGCTGTTGATCAGCTTCACTGCCCGGGGGCTTCAACCCCACGAGGGTACGTCTGAAACTCGTCCACGATCACTTCGCCGAGGACGAGCAGCTGGCTTCAACCCCACGAGGGTACGTCTGAAACGATGTCGACGTGCGCGTAGCCGTCGGGGATGTCGGGCTTCAACCCCACGAGGGTACGTCTGAAACGCCTTCGCGATGGTGCCGTCGACGATCGGATCCTCGCTTCAACCCCACGAGGGTACGTCTGAAACGCCGCCGCAGGGCGTCCAGGGCGTCACGAACCCCGCTTCAACCCCACGAGGGTACGTCTGAAACCGTCGGTCCCGAGGTGTACGAGTCGTCCGCGGGGTCGCTTCAACCCCACGAGGGTACGTCTGAAACCAACCTCGACAGCCAGATTGAGGATGGGCTTATCGAGCTTCAACCCCACGAGGGTACGTCTGAAACGTGGTATATATTGATTTCGCCCATGTGTTCTCGTTGCTTCAACCCCACGAGGGTACGTCTGAAACTCGCTGGTCGTGGTGATCTCTATCTCCCCCGTCGCGCTTCAACCCCACGAGGGTACGTCTGAAACTCCAAAAGCGGTTGTCGGAGCCGGACCTACACGGTGCTTCAACCCCACGAGGGTACGTCTGAAACGGTGCTGTCGATCTCGAATACGCCTGTCGTCAGTCGCTTCAACCCCACGAGGGTACGTCTGAAACGCCACCGAGCGTCGACGGGATGGCGATCCACGAGCCGCTTCAACCCCACGAGGGTACGTCTGAAACCAGGCTGACGGCGACCTCCCTGACGATCTCGCTGAGCTTCAACCCCACGAGGGTACGTCTGAAACCCGGTCTTCCATTGCGGACCTTCGACACCCTTGAAGCTTCAACCCCACGAGGGTACGTCTGAAACGACTTCGCTGGTTGTTTCGATCACGAGTTCCGAACCCGCTTCAACCCCACGAGGGTACGTCTGAAACGTCTCCCGACCACTAGACGCCGCTCGCTGTCTCAACGCTTCAACCCCACGAGGGTACGTCTGAAACCGCGTCGACATGGTACGTTCCGCGCGGCGTCACGACGCTTCAACCCCACGAGGGTACGTCTGAAACTTGCGCGGAGTCGATGGCGACCGGGATCGGGTGGCCGCTTCAACCCCACGAGGGTACGTCTGAAACTGCACGAACTCCCGCCTGTGTTGATCGGTGTTACAGGCTTCAACCCCACGAGGGTACGTCTGAAACTCATCGTCACCGAGGACGCCGGCGCGGACAAGGCCGCTTCAACCCCACGAGGGTACGTCTGAAACTCGCCGTAGTACGCGCCGAGGCGCGCCTTCTGTGAGCTTCAACCCCACGAGGGTACGTCTGAAACGCCTCCTTATCTCGCTCGGCCCGAAGTCTGACACGGCTTCAACCCCACGAGGGTACGTCTGAAACCCGCACCTCACTCGGACATGGGGGTGTCGCTGCGGGCTTCAACCCCACGAGGGTACGTCTGAAACCGTTTATCGCCAAACTACACCCACAGAGAGAGCCATGCTTCAACCCCACGAGGGTACGTCTGAAACAACGCGGCGTGGGAGCGCGGCGAGCTGCTCCAGGAGGCTTCAACCCCACGAGGGTACGTCTGAAACGTCTTCAGACTGTGCGGTCGATGGCTCTGTGTCGGCGCTTCAACCCCACGAGGGTACGTCTGAAACGAGAGGGAGACATCACCTCCGGCGGTTCGAAGAAGCTTCAACCCCACGAGGGTACGTCTGAAACTGCGATGTACTTCGCGTGGATACGGCCCGGGCGGATGCTTCAACCCCACGAGGGTACGTCTGAAACCCAGCTCGCCGGCGTCTCGTGGAGACGACGCCTCGAAGCTTCAACCCCACGAGGGTACGTCTGAAACGCCCTCGTCGACAAGGTGCTCGTGCTGCTGTTCGCGGCTTCAACCCCACGAGGGTACGTCTGAAACCAGTCAACCACGGCAGTTTGGCTGATGGATCTGAGTGCTTCAACCCCACGAGGGTACGTCTGAAACTGGGCCTCTTGGACGGGGTCGAACCGCTCGATGTCGCTTCAACCCCACGAGGGTACGTCTGAAACGCTTCGGTGAGAGAGGCCGTCCCGCCGTCATCGTAGCTTCAACCCCACGAGGGTACGTCTGAAACTCGTTCGCGGCGTGTGTGTGTGTTCGGCCTCGGCTTCAACCCCACGAGGGTACGTCTGAAACGCGGTTGATCGCCGCGCTCCCGTCGATCTGGTCGATGCTTCAACCCCACGAGGGTACGTCTGAAACCAGATGGACGGCGGAGCGGACCTACTTCGACACCGAGCTTCAACCCCACGAGGGTACGTCTGAAACTCCACTCGCGTTCCACGACGGCGTCCTCCACCTGCCGGCTTCAACCCCACGAGGGTACGTCTGAAACCTCACCGAGTACCCGGCGATTCGGGAGGTGTGGCTGCTTCAACCCCACGAGGGTACGTCTGAAACGCGCTCATGCTCTGGAGCTCACCCTCCTCGTTGGTGCTTCAACCCCACGAGGGTACGTCTGAAACGTCCATCTTCGACGTCGAGCGTCGGACGGGCGAGTCGCTTCAACCCCACGAGGGTACGTCTGAAACCGACTCGGGGGAGTTCGCGTCGGAGGTCGACCCCGAGCTTCAACCCCACGAGGGTACGTCTGAAACTCGACCGTGTACGACGCGCCGGAGTGAGAGACGAGCTTCAACCCCACGAGGGTACGTCTGAAACTCGGACGTCGCGCCCGAGGTCGTTTCGATCGTTCGGCTTCAACCCCACGAGGGTACGTCTGAAACCATGGTGATTTTGTCCACCATATCACCTCTACCAGTGGAATACACTTCATCATTTCCGTCGACCCGCAATCCCCCCCAAACCCCCTGGGGGTCGACATCAGCTAGAGAAACCGACTATCTTCGGTCGGGTCGTCTCCGTACACGGTACGGTTCAATAACTGGTCCGAAGAGAGTTCGTAGACCATGACTGATTCTCCCTCCTGAAGGAGATCTTCAATCTCTCCCTTCAGTGTCGCTAGATCTCCCTCCGAGATTTCCCCTTCCAGTACTGAGTTCTGGACGTGAACAAGATATCGGCGACAGAGCTTCAGCATCAGGTGGGTCCTGTCAGCCTCCATGTCGTAGACGACGATAACGTACATCTACCACCACCGCTTGAACGAATCATAGGATTCGCCGGTTAACAAGTGCTTTTTGAGCTTGTATACCTCCAAGCGAAGCAAATACTGATAGCTCACCTTCCGGTTCAGCGTCGGGTGCTCGACTGTTCGTTCGAGTGTCTCCTCAAACTCCTTCAGAAACGTCGTTCGCCCTTCCTCGTTAAGTAGACAGGAGCCAACCTCGTCTCGGAAATCGTCTCGGCTGATCTGCTTACGGTTGACCAGTCTGAACAGCAGCCGATCCGTTAGCACTGGTTTGAACAGGTCGGCAATATCCAGCGAAAGGGAGTAGCGCCGTTCTCCCGGCTCGTGGAGATAGCTGATGGTCGGGTCAAGTGCGGTAGCACGGATTGCGGAAACACAGTTTGCGTACACCATACTATTCCCGAACGAAATGAGCGCGTTCACCGGATTCGGTGGTGGATTGTACTCTCGGCCGTCGAACGCGAACGAGTCGGGAAGAACCGCCTCGAACGTCTGGTAGTACGCTCTCCGGGCCGTCGCTTCCACACCCATGAGCTCGGAGATATCGCCAGCGTCGTCGATACGCGCAGTCGCGTTGTCCAACTCCTCGATTACGCCCCCGAGCTCGTAGTCCCGACTGTCGTAGTACGTGACGTTCGTCCGCATGTTGTGGATACTCCCACGGACGAACGAGGCAGCGAGAGACTGACGTTGCTCGGGATCGTCGTACGCTCGGACCTGCTCAACGACAGTTCGACCGCTCGTCTGCCCGCGTTCGGGCATCAGTGACCCTGCATAGCGATCGTTCCATCCGAAGACATGGACAGCAACGCCGTGGTCATTGAGAAACGACATTAGCCGCGTGTTGTAGTCGATCTGTCCGTGCAGGTAGATCGCCTCAGCGTGTTCGACGGGGATATGTTTTTTCTCGCCATCATCGGTCTCCAGCCGAACTGTATCCTCGCTCCGTTCGATGCGGCCGTCCGAAAAGATGTGGTAGTTCTTGTCCATGATCAGACCCAACAGAAGTCGTGATAGGCACACGACTCGCAGTACGGTTTCTCAGTGGCTTCCGGCGGGCTGTCCGCGGTCACGATCGCGTGAATCCCTCGGATTGCCGACTCGACTTTGTCGCATCGGTCGTCGTCGAGGGAAACGTCCTCACGTCGACGCTCAGTCGGGTGTGCCAACACGCCCTCACGTTCGACGCCTAATACCCGGTCGAGGTACCAGAGGTAGTACGAGAGCTGCATTCGCGCTGGCTCTGTCAACGTTGATGAGGGTTTCACCTCTACCACCCGACCGTCTTCAAGTAGGTCGAGAGCGATCATCCCGAGTCGAAGGTTCTCCTGTGAACGTTCGCCGTAGGAGGACTCATCGACGCGAGTCCCTCGGGCAACGCTTGCGTTCTCCCGGTCGATTTCGACGTTCCGGCTCTCGAACCAGAGCTCGCGTTCACAGACGTAGTAGTACTGCATCATCACGCCAGTGACGCGAAACGGGTTGTCGACGGCGTCGCCCTGTGCTGTGGCCACCAGCCGAGAGACGGGATCGCTCACAGTAAACGTGCCTCCACGCTCGTGTCAGGGATGACGACGCCGTCGGTGGCGTCGAAGTAGCCGTCATGCCGTCCCGGGCGCCCGTCGAGCACCAGCCGGTCGGTGTCGGGGAACAGCGGCTCGCATGCAGCGAGCTTCTCCATCGTGTCGTCGTCGCCGGGGTAGACGGGAACGGAGACCTGCCAGTCCGCGGTCGACTCGACGAGGTCGTCCAGGTCGTCCCACCGGTACTCGCCGAACGCTCGCCGGATCTCTTCGACGGTCTCGCGCTCATCGGCCGTTCTCGTCACGATCACGTCGACGGCGGGCCGCTCGTCGATGAGCGAGAGTCGCCCGAGCTGTTCGGCTTCTGCCCGCTCGAGGTATTCCACGTACTCGTCGGCACCGACGTCACGCCCATCGAGCAGGTCGAAGTAGTGTTCGACGGCGTTTCGAGTAACGTCTGGCTCGGGCATCGGGTCACCGTCGTAGACCGTTGCCAGCGCTTGGCCAGTCAATTTGGTGAGACTCTCTCCTCGACCGTAGACCGCGCTTGCGGGCGTTGTCTCGCGGTTCGGCGGCGGCGCGAGCTGCCAGACCGTCACGCGCCCACGGTTGCGGCCGTATGACCGGTTACACCGACCCGCAGCCTGCACGAGGCTGTCCATCGGCGCGAAATCACGGATGACCTCGTCGAAGCTCACGTCGACGCCGGCCTCGACCAGCTGGGTGGAGACGAACAACACTGGTTCACCCGCTTCGGCGAGGTCGGACGCCACGTCGATGAGGTGGCGTCGGTCACACGGCCGGTGGCGTGTCGTGAGGTGGACCAACAGCGGTTGCCCCGAGCGTCGTCGACGGACCGCGTCGGCACTCGTTCGCTTGGGCGGTATCGATTCGGTCGATTCATCCGCGTCGTTGAGCAGTTCGTCGTACACCTCATTGACGTCCACTGGTATTGTTCGGTCGGCAACTGACTCGGCGAGCTCACGCGCGCTGTCGATCGTGTTGCAGATCGCCAACACCGAATCGCCGTCGTCGGCCCGGGTCGCAACGAGGTCGCCGGCTCGGTCGTAGGAGAGTGCTGCTGACTCCGCGTCGTCGTCGATCGTGTCGCTCTCTTCACTGTCCTGCCCGGGAAGCATCGCGATCGCGGACGGGTGAAGCACGAAGTCGAGCCGGTCCAGCTCGTCGTAGTACGGATCAGGATCCGCGACAAGGGAGAACGGCTCTCGGTCGCCCGCAGACAGGAGTTCGGGCTGAGTGGCCGTCATGGCGATCACCGACGCACCGTACTCCTCGGTCAACAGTTCGACCAGCCGGTCCACAAGCGGCCACCACTCGAGCGGCAGCGCCTGCGGTTCGTCAAGAATTACCACGCTCCCGTACAGCGAGGGGAGCTTCATCGAGCGGGCGTTTGTCGGCCCGGCCAGACTCTCGAACACCTGGACGAACGTCGTCACGACCATCCCCGACCGCCAGCTCTCGCCGAGGAGGGCGGCGACGTTCTCGACGGCGTCGTCGGCGACTGATTCGGGCTCGTCCGGCGGCGAGACGAGGGTATCCGCAAGGTGGTGGTCGACGGTGAGTCGTTCGCCTCTCTCACCGGTCCCGAACAGTTCGCGGCTCTGTTCAGCCACCTGATCGATAATAGACGTGTACGGCAGTGCATAGACAAGACGCCCCTCGTTAGGGTTCGACGCCATCTCACTCCCCTCGAGCACTGTTAGGGCGGCGTCCAGTCCAGTGAGTGTCTTCCCCATGCCCGTCGGGAGCGTCAGCGTCGCGACGTTCCGATCGTCATGGACGAACTCTTTGGCGCGAGCGTGAACCTCCTGTCGAGCGTCCTCGCGCCGCTCGTTCATCTGTTCCGTGCGCGGGTCCCGCTCTGTCTCAGCGTTCTCAGTCTGGAGCTCGTCGATGTACGCGTCGATTTCTAGCCGCCCAGGGGTCGGCGACCGGTAGGCCTTCCGGCCGATTTCGATTCCGGTCGATAGGTACGTCGCGCTCGCCTTGTCGGCGAAAACGAGCGCACTCCAGACCTGTAGCACTGACTCGTAGAAGCCAGGAGGAAGCTTCTCCGGTGCGGGGCGAAGTCGCCGGCCGCTACAGACGGCTTCCGCGACCCACGGGAGCTCGATGGCTGCATCGGAATCGGCGAGCCGTTCGTGGAACGTTTCCCAGTCTCCAGCACCGCCCGTCGCTCGGTCCACGAGTGCCTCAGCGAGTTCAGGAGCCGTCTCGTCGATGTGTGCTGCCTGTTCGAGCGCGTCGGACCGGTAGAGTGTCTGTATCCGTCCGGACTGCTCGACGCTCGCTCGGTGCACGTAGTCGGCGGTATCGGGGAGGCGTCCGTGGTGTCTCGCGACGGCCAGAAAGCCGACGAGCTGATCGGCGCCGTCGAACCCGCGTGCCTCCAACGCGTAGTGGGCGAGTAGCGCCGATATCGGGGCGTGGTGTTTCGGTCCAGCTGGCTGTGCGTCGTCCGAAAGGAGATGCTCGCGGAACCACGCGGTCAACTTTCCGAAATCGTGGACTCGTGTCACCACCTCCGCCAACTCGGAGAGTGAGTTCCCCTCCGGCGTCTCGGCGTCGTCGGGGACGAGCCATCCGACCCGCTCGCGGACGTCGTCGAGATGCTCTTCGAGTGGGATCTGTTCCCCGTCTGGTCCGATGTGTGACGGTCGGTCGGTGAAATCGACCATGACTACGCCCCCTCGCGGCTCACGAGAACATCACCCGTCGACCGTCGACCTCGTGGGTCTTGACATCATGTACTCGGAGTGGCTCCGCTCCAGTTGCGTACGCAATCGACTGGAACGCTGTCGTCGTCCGACCACCTTCGTCGGCCGCCATAAACGCCGGTGACCGTTCGACTTTGACCTCCGTTTCAGGGGTAAGTTCGACGCTATCGACGGCTTCGAGTACCGCCGAATCGACATTGGTAGTCTCGCGCTCGTGTGGCGTTATCTCGAACTCGCCGAGATACGTGACCTCTGCAAGATGCTCCGAGAGGCCGAGACTCGGCGGGTAGTAGGACGTCCCATCGCGGAGTCGGTCCTGCAGTCGGCCTCGGAGATCGTCGTTCGCGAGCTGAAGGTCGACACGGTAGGCCGGTTCGACCAGCACCTCGTAGTTATGTTGCTGGCGGAGTTCCGACGGGTCCGGCATCGAGATCCGTGCATGCCCGCGGCTGGGCATCGTCGTCATGTGCTCTTTGGCCGTCGAGAGCGTGTTCATCGGCATATTGATCGCTCGGGGCTCGTCGATTGGCTCCACCGCGACAGCCGACACGTTCTGGCTGAACGCCTCGTAGTAGCTGTCTCGGTCCAGTCCGAGCATCGCGGCGACGAGGCCGGCGACGGTCGTCCGGGGAATGATCCGGTACGTCTGTTTGACGATGTTCCCCTCAACCCGTCGAAAGTGACCCCACTCTCCGCGGAGTTCGAACGAGAGACACGTCTCTGGGAGCCCGTCGCCCTCGTCGGTCCAGCTCTCAAGTGACTCTTGGGTCATCACTTGGGCATCGTCGCGGCAGCCTCGTCGTAGACGTCGACGACCTCGACCGCGTCGCCGACAGCCTCGCGGAGCGCGTCATAGAAGCCATGCTCGCTGGGCTTGTCGCCCGCAGTGTAGACCTCATCGCCGACGGTCACGTCAAGCACGTCGCTGGCGACGACACGAACGCGGGCGATACGGTCGGCGTGGCGGCCCAACCGGGAGACGAGCTCAGTCCCATCGAGCGTGAACTCTCGGACGTTTCGGAGTTCGTCCACAGGGGCCGAGCGCTCTTCGTCGATGTCGAGATCGCGAGTGAGCCCGCCGAGGTGGAAGCTCTCGTCCTCGTACTCCACACGGAGGTAGAGTCGTGGCTCTTGGCCGACCTTGCTCCGGCTGATGGTCTGATTCTTGATCGCACGCCACGGGAGGGTGTCGAGACGCTCGACGTCCGCCTCAGAGAGTTTCGTGTCGGCGGCACCATTCTCGTCGACCAATCCGTGAAACGCTATGAAGCCGTACTGAATACGGTGGTCGTCGAGGTCGAACCCACCCTGCTCTTTCCCCTCACCGGTCGCGATAACGCTCGTGAGACTGTTGTACTCCTCGTTCTCGGTTACAGGGTGAAGCGTCTTCGCGGGCGAGAACTGGACCGGCCCGGTGAAGTGGTCTGGAAGGTAGTCCTCGAACCCCTCGTAATTTCCCTTCATGTCGACGCTCATCGTCGCACCGAAGTAGCGCACGTCGGCGCTGGCGCCGAGGAATGTGCCGAATACTTCCTCGCGGAGTTCGGCCGCCTCGTCGTCATCCAGATCGTCGAGATCCCAGTCCTCGGGATCCAGTTCGCGCATCCGATCGGCGAGCAGGTCTTCACGCGAGGACTGCTTGCCCGCCTCGTTTTTGACGTTCCGCACGTAGACGCCGTGGCCGTCGTCGTCTAGCTGGTCGCGGAGGTAGCGCTTCAGCCGGACATCGGTCACGATCGCCTGCTGGGTCTCGGGATCGATTCGCGGCCGGTTCGCCCCGCTCAGGGGGTTCCCGTTCGGGTTGGCGTCGACGGCGTCGTAGCAGAAGACGATCTCGGATCGGTTCGTTACCGGCTCGTAGCTGTCGTCGGCGTATGTGTCGTCGGTCATGCTTCTTCCTCCTCGGCTGCGGGCTGGCCATCGGCCTGTTCGTCGTCGCTGCTCGCCCAGTTGTTCATCCCGTAGGCAACCCCGAGCGAGTAGTAGAATCGAAGGTCCGTCGTGTCGAGTTTCCAGTCGCCGTCGATATCGATCTGGGGGAGCGTCGTCACCAGCCGATCGACAACCTCGCTGTACATCGTCCCCGCCATATTGTTCTCCCGGGAGTAGACGATGTTCTTGTCGAGCACGTCGCTGGCAAGGCGCTTCAGCTTCGACTCTGTGACGGCCTTGATCGGGTACTGGTCGATTAGCGTCGTCGAGCGCCCCTCACTGACTTGCTGGTAGCCGGTTACTTGACCGACCAGTGCGCCGAGGAGGAAACTGCCACGCCGTTCAGGCTGATCCTCCGCGAGCGCCGGCGTCTGTTCAAGGAACTGTTCGAGCTTCGTCTCCCGAGCCGCGGCGACGTTCCCGCCGTCAGCTCGGGCTGGTGTGTCCTGTTGCATATCGTCTGTATGGTTGTGTGTCAACTGCCGCGGCTCTGTAACCGGTTCGTACGCGTCGCGTCCGGTGAGAAGCCCCGCTTCAGCGAGCGCACAGAGCTGTGCGTACTGTGCGGAGACACGGAAGCTCGGGAACTCCTCGCCCTCGTCCTCGAGTAGTCGTTCCACGTACTCTGTGAGCACCATCTCGACATCGAGCGGTTCGCCCGAGAGCACAGCCACGAGCGCACGGATCCGGTAGTCGTCGGCGCTGGCGTCGTCGTCATCGGCCGGCGCGAACGTCTGTTCGAAGTACCAACCGGTTGCGAGGATGCTCAGCAATGCCGACTCCTCCGGAACGAAGATGTCCCAGTTGTCCGGTGTCGGGAACGCGGCTCGAAGCCCCGCACCGGGGTGGTCGGCGTCACCCTCCGCGTCGTACAGCCACGACTGGAGCACCCGCTGGTGAGCTCTAGTGAGCTCGACGGGTGAGAATAGCGTCCCGTCCATGCTGTCGCCGAACACGTCGAAGCGCTTCGTCTGGTGTTCCATCACCGCGGCGACGTAGAACCGGAAGCGTTCTCCCACTTCCTGCAGTCGCGGGGTGTCCTGATAGCTTCGGTAGGCGCTCTCTAGCGGGCTCATCTCTCCGGCGTGTACTAGGTCGTAGAGGAGTCCGTAGAGGTCCCTCGCGTCTGCCGGACCGAGCCGCCCGAAGAAGTACGGGAGGTAGTAGACGTTCGCTCCCATCGTGTAGTAGTCGCAGGTGTCGACGAACGTACTCGCGTTCATCAGCGTTACTGCAACGTCTTCCGAGACTGGGTGCGTCCGCCACGCCTCGTCTGGATCGAACCCGGGGAACTTCTCAAGCTGCTTGCCAAGGAAGTAGTTCAGCGGGTCCTCAGCTGTCCCGACAGTCGGGCCTCGATTGCCGGTCACGAGATCGGTTGCCTCACCGATGGAGTCCGTAGCCTCTCCCTTCGAGACGAGCTTCGATCGCTTGCGCGCTCGCATTGCTTCGTTGAACACGGAACTCGCCTCACCCGGAAGGAGATACTCGCCGTCAGGCTCGAGTTTGACTGCGACGGTCGTGAGCGCCGTCGTCTTGCCGTCGAGCTGTTCGTCGACGGCTGTTTCGATGCGCTCTCTAAGTCCCTCACTCTCGCCGAGTTCGGCGAGCGCGTCGACGATCCATCCGTCTTCGTGATCGGCGACAGCCTCTTGGATCACGTCGTCGGCTGCCCACGCGGTGAGTCGTTCGTGGAGATACTCCGCGACCTTCTCTGGCTCTTTGTTCTTGCCCGTTCGGTGGGTGACACTGTGGTCGAATCCTTTTGCGGCGTTATACCACGAGTGGGCGACTGCCTCGACTTTCTCCTCGCCGTAGCTCTCGACACCGATCGGTTGGTCGGGGTCGAGGCGGGGCTTGTCTCCACTCAGATCGACGCGGAGATAGAGTAGGCTCTCGGGCTCGTCGAACAGGTCGGTCGATTTTTCCGGCGTCAGGTAGGCTGCGTACTCGCCACCTCCGGCGGTTGCAAGCGTGTATAGACGCCCGTAGACGTACTGGAGATCGCGGAGCGAGGTGATCGGTCGATCAGGCAGCTCGCTCGCCAGCTTCTCGTCGTCGCTGTAACGCTTCTCGAACGTCGACGGCTCGGGGAGCAGACTCATCCGTGGACCTCCGCCGCGGGTTCGCCGTACGGGTTGCGCTTCTCGACCAGGTTACAGAAGCCCAGTCCCAGCGCGTTTCGTTCCCCAAGCCCGCAGTCCAGCGCGAGGTTGAGGTGGCGTCGATGGTCATCGTCTCGGACGGTGTAGTTGAACTGCCACTTCGAGAGCACGAAGGTTAGCTCCTGGTCTGCGGTTACCTGGAGCGGGACGGCGAACGTCTTCAGTAGCTCGTATCCCTCGAAGAGATCGCCCTCAGTGTCGCTTGGGCCGGGAAGGTATTCCGGGCTGAACAGATCGTGTTTCTGGTCGAGATTCGCTTCGACCTGCTCGCGCAGTGGCTCGATTGTGTGTTCTGGCTGCCAATACACCGCCTCTTCGCCGGGGTTCTCAATTCCATAATCGTCACAACGCCATGGTGGGATGCGCACGAGGAGTCCAGTGCCAGTCTCGATCGTCCCGCTACTCCCTGGTTCACCGACATCCGGTGACAGTGACGTGAGTTCGTCGATATGGAACGGCATCTGGCCGATATTGAGCTCGCGATCGGCAGTCAGGTCTTCTGCAACATCGGCCAGTAGTTGCTCTTGGGGGGCCGAAATCAGCAGAGTTCGCTCGTCCCCTTCCTGCATATCTCCCGGCGGGAAGGGGTTACTGTAATTGAATCCCGGTGGGCGGTTTTCGTCATGATACTGTTCGTACTCCGTGCCTTGCAACGCTCGCCAGATCCGACCTCGGAGCTTGTGGTGATACGCGTTGTCGTATGCGGCATCAGCCCGCGCGTGTAGCCGTGCTAGTAGTCTCACAGTGTTATGTCGATTTAGGTACCGATCCTATGGTAGTTATTCTTTTCCCCTGATGAGAAGTACATGCCAGCACCCACCTCACCGAAGTTCATCTGAAACTTGTGACGGTGTTGACACCATACTGGTAACTTCAACCGCAGTTGCGTTCATCTGATACAGATTGGGTGCCTCGTCAAGCCACAAACATCATGAGTGCCGGACGTGTACTCACCTATCGCAGCAGTTTCCGTACGGTGCTTGCATGCCTAGGGTCTGGAGGAGATATCGAGAATATCTACTCCCCTGAGGCAAGCATCATATTATTGGCTTCATCAACAGCCTATTTTCTCGCTGCCGGCTTAATTCTTTCTACCAATATGGGGGCAACTTGGTACCCACACGCTCCTGCTTCAACCTCACAAAGGCATGTCTGAAATGCGGTCTCGATCATGTCTCGCAGCTTCAGGAGGACTCGTAGCTTCAATCACATGCCGGTGCGTCTAAAACGTACCCGAACGGGCGTTCGATTCGACAGCTGCACGGGGAAGTGGTTTGTGTCGGTATCTGCGTAGCGGTCGCGCAAACGTCGACGCCGGTTGGCATCGACGTATCGAGACGATCTTTTCGAGACAGACGTCTACGAGATTGAGGAGAGCGAGTATGTGCGGAAAGCCGACGTCGACGAGGAGCGCAAAGAAACGCGCCTGCAGGGACTGAAGGATCAGTTGGCGCTGAGCGACGATCCCAACGCCGAGGAGCTTCGTCAGGAAGTCGACGAGCATGAGCAGCGCTGAGGAGTTGACCGAGTTCAAACCCGGGAGTGAGGTCGGGTCGCCGTCATAATGCGCATACGAACTGTTATTCCGGGACCGAATCCCTCGGCTCTGTTGAAATCCTCAATGGGTGAGATATGGGCACCCAATTGAGGATATTGAGTCCTACCTCAATGACGAAGACCTCGAACTATTTCGGACGACATCTGACGACAATCTCGTCCACGTCTGGGGTACCTCAGTAGACGGGACGTGGCGTAACGTCGAGCGCAACGACATCGCGCTCGTCTAGATCCGGTCCCCCAAACACGTCGTTGTCGAAGTGAAGGCCCGAGGGAACGGGCGGGTCAACTCTCTAGAGGTCACCAACGTGGACAAACATCGACGCCAGCGTGGAGTCGATCACGCCATCGTGGTTGCCCCCGGCTTTGCCCCGAGGGTGATCGATAACGCCGAGACGACCGAGTTGACAACCATCGCCGTCGACGACCTCGTCGAGCTCCTCGATCGCCGGGACGAGTATGCCGTCCCACCTGAGGAGATACTGACCCTCTTGACGCGCTCGGGAGCCTTCCAGGACGACAGACTTGACCTCCTCGATGAGTACATCCAGGACCTGATCGATACTGGAGAGATCCTTCTTGCGGTCATCCGAGCTCTCAAGCGTACCGATGGAGCCGTAGAGACAGCGGAGGACATCCGGTGGATCGTCGTGGGCATGGAGGACTCGAACGATATCCCAACCACCGAAGAGGTTCGATCCGCCCTCCAACTTCTTGCGCATCCCAGCGTAGGGGCCGTTGAGCAGGATGAAGAAGGGTACCGAGTGACGACTGACTACGAGAATGGGATTAAATTAATCCGATCTCTAGGAGATATTGTTCAACCACCGGGAAGAGAGGAGTAGATCACCGGCCTCCGCGACGGCACCTCGCTTGTCTCTGTCCTTACCCTCCGGCACCATCCGTCTTTAGTTAAGCCTCACACCTCGGTTGTGTAGCGGTAGCGAGCGTCTCTTGTAAGATTGGTCGTTGCTGGTGGATCTTTTGAGCGTCTTCGATCAGCCGGTCGAGCAGCGGCGGCGGTGAGTAGCCGAGGAACTCACCGAGTTCGTGGAGAATGAGCTGGGCGTGCGACCGGAAGGTCGCCGCCCAGCGCTCTGTCGGAAACACAAGCTCATCATCCGCCTGCTCAGTGACTAGATCCAACAGATCGCGGCTTACAAGCAGCGACAGCAGCGCTGCGTACAATAAGATCCTCACCACATGTTCGTCACTCGTGTCGAACTCGTCCAATTCGTACTGCGTCTTCAGCTCCCGGAACAGCAACTCAACTTCCCACCGACAGCGGTAGATCTCCGCTAAATCCGCCGGAAAGAACTCCTCCCTAGCTAAATTCGTCATGTACAGGTGGTAGTCGTCGGCGTCCTCGTTGCGGACGCCGACGACGCGAAATCGCTTCGTATCCAGCGACTGTGTCCCATTGTACGGCCCCCGTTTGAATTCGACTTCGACCTCCACATCGATGTATTTCCGGTCAAGGTCATCGAGAACAGCTCGGAGCTGCTTGCCCTCTAAGGGAATGGCGCGGCCGCGCCATTCCCGTAATTCTGCCGTAATCACCGGGTTTGCGTTCTGCTTCAGCCGACTCACGAAGTAGCCGTCGTTCTCGTCGATCAGCGCAAACCGGCGGTACTTGAAGTAGGCAAGATCGAACAACACGAGGCGATTCTCAAGCCACGGCCCTGTTTTGAACAAGGTGCTGTCGTGCGTTTTCTCGTTAGCAGTATCGAGCCGTTCAATCGTCTGCTCTGTGGCATTGTGGAGCAGGTGGAGCTTCGCTCCAGCCTGCTCCTCGTGGCGGGCTTCGAATTGGTCTGAGAGAAATTCGTGTAACCGCAACACCGTTCCATCAGCGATCATCACGTCTCTAAATCGGTCGATATCAGCGTCAACAGCGTTAGGAACAGCGACCTCGTCGAGACCGCGCTCGACGAGGTCGCGGAGATACTCTGCAAGCGTCGGTGTCAACCGCTGATAGAATCCACCCGGAGAGATCGTCTCATCGGCAGTAGAGTTGTAACAGCGTCTAAACCCGGCGAGTGTTCGGCTTTCGCCTGCGGCGAAGCCGAACACGAACGCCCAAACGAAGGCAGGGATCTGGAGCTTGCGGTCACGTTCGACCACGCCGAGTTCCTCGGCGTGCTCTTCGAGGAACTCAGAGGGAAACAGTGTAGTGAGTCGACGCATAATTCGAGATGAGGAGTCCTTGTCGTGCACAGACTGGACTTCCTCATTCCTTCCGAAAGATGCCTCGATAAGCCGCCGCTATCTCGCGGTTTCTCGCTTAACTAAAGACAGATGCCTCCGGCACTTCGAGTGTTTCGAGCTGTACGCTGACAGCGATCGACGCTGAAATCCCAGCCGATCTCACACACCACGTCTGCAAGTGTCTCTGATGACCAGACAGCCGTTCTAATTGTCGACCTTACACACCACTCGTTCAAGTGTTCAACTATAACCACCGACGCGATTGCGTACAATCTGCTGTCGGTCCTGTCGAGGCCAGTTCGTCGTCAGGACAGTGCGTCGAATATAGATATTGTATCGAGGTCAACAGAGCGATTAATTCTGCTTTGTTGAATCCGCAGAGGGCGTCGGGATCAGGTCATTCCGTACTCGTTCAAAACCGCTGCCGAGAGAATTTGGAGATGGAATCTTGGTGGAGAACGAGAGGATTGAGATCATTAGATGGATCGATCCAATTCAACGACAGTTAAGAGCGAGATAAACGCGCCTTCAGAGATCGTGATCCCCGTCTCGTCAACGGATTCAGCAGAGATAGCCGGCGGGCCTTCTATTGATTGCGGACACACCCGGGGGTGAGTAGCAAAAGCTAACGATCCGATAGTTGCTATTTCAGCGTCTGCTGTTCGTTCAGCCAACTCTTCGCAAGTTCGTTGAACTCAACCGATTCGAATCGAGAAACAGCCTCAAGCACCTCGATGGCCGTCGACGGCTCGACGCGGAGTTCGAACGTGTAGGCCTCACCGCCGACAGAGCCCGAGGCAGATTTCCGCGCACGAATGATACTCAGCATGTCGAGTTCGATGAGATGGTCACGCATTCGACGTTGAGCCAAGCGGTCGGCATCAATGTGATCTGAAAGGGATGTATAGACATCATAGACGTCGCGGGTCCGAATCCCGGAGTGACCGCCAAGTTCAAGAATCGTCACCGCTGCCAGTGCGAGGTGGCCCTGCGTCGTGAGCTGTTCCATCCCTTCGATGATGAGTTCTCGCTCAGCTTCGCCCTGAGCGGCTCGAACGTGCTCTTCACCGACACGTGTATCACCCTCGGATTCAGCAATCGCAGCAGCTTTTCGGAGGTACTTGATTGCCTGGCGGGCACTCCCTTTGTCCTGTGCAGCGTACGCGGCACAGAGCGGAATCACATCGTCAGACAGAATGTCTGAATCGATACGAAGGAGCGTACAATCGGTCCGATCAGCGTCTATTTGATTGAAGGCCTTGGCAAGCGAGCCATCGTCGTCATCCAGATCGATGTTGATCTCGAACTCCTCACCCTCCGGTGTCTCATACACGAGCGATGTGTCACGGAATGCCTTGCTCGCACGGCGGGAGAGGATATCGCGGAGTTCATCTGCATTGTACGGTGCAAAGAAAATAGAGTCATCGTAGAGGCTGTCTTTCGCGGCAGGGTCAAGATTATCACGCCACTGGAGATCGTTGCTGATGCCGATAATTGACGGATAGACATCGTCGTTGACGTAGTCCTTATCGCGTGCACGAGGGAGCGAGTAGAGGATCTTGTCGTCTGTGCCGAGATTGTCGATCTCGTCGAGGACGATGATGACAGTTCCACCGATCTCGTTCATCGCGTTCCAGAGGTAGTCAAGAACCTTCTGCATCGAATGGCCATTAGGATTCACGCTACTGAGTTCCTCACAGAGCCCACACGCGAGTGTGTAACTCGAGGAGATTCCCTCACAGGAGAAGAACACCGTTGTCAGATCGAGATTCTGAGCGTCAGCGAACGCCTCAAGCTCAGCCAATTCTGCCTTCGCGGCTGCTGTCTTCCCCTGGCCAGCCTTACCCGAGAGGAACGTATTCTCGGCGCCGGCACCACGGGCCGCAGGCTTCAATGAGCGGCGAAGCTTCAAGATCTCATCTTGCCGCTCCGGCAGTGTTGTCGGGGTGTGGCCCTCTTTGAGGTAGTCCTCGCCGCCGACCGCAAAGATCTCGGAAGTGGTCGAATACGGGGACGAATCCATTGTGTATATTCCGTGTATTCAACCCACATAAACCCCCGTGTCCGTAATGTCTGACTTGTCCGAATAACCCCCCATCTTGTCCGGAATTGCCGTTGTTTCAGCGACATACAGCAGTTTCATGTTTAGGTTGGAACTCAACCCCCTCCCCCGGGGTTGTCCGCAATTATCCGAGAAACAGTAGGGACGGGATAGTTGGTCCAATAGGACTAATTACCCGGCTAAACTGTTAATTCAGTGTTTCTATTGCTAGTTGGTCCATAACGTATATAATAAATCTTTTCATTAGTATGCGTTAATAGTAGATAGAGTGTCTGAAATAGCAGTCTCTATTACTCATCACATTCTTTTAAATACTATTCCGCTCTATCGGTTTACTCTCCGTACACTCCTACTATTGAATTGAAGACATCCCCGGGGGTGGGGGATAGGATAGTCGTCACATTCTTGTCGTCGAACTAGACACACTCCACTGGAAAACACCATTGTAGAAGGGTAACTAGAGGATCCGAGAAAATTGTTTTTGCTTATCGACAGCTAGTTATCGGTTTCAATAGATTGCTATCGCGACATAGTTTATGAGTCCCATCCCTGCTTACGTTGGTGAATTACGGACAACCCCGGGGGTGGGGGGGTACTGTCCAGTCGATCTAACGACGATTACAGATGACCCCGGAGACCTCTAACAGCAAACATAGTCATCGAGACACAGGCCAGACGGCGTGATTTGTCACTATCTCTCGTGGAATTGCGGACATCCCCGGGGGTGGATGCTGTCCAAGTGATGTTCTATGTCACAATCGTCTTGGTCTGCTTCCTCTCCAAGACGAGCCTCACGTTCTTTGTGTTCAGCTAGCACTTCGGCGTATTTGGCAACGTCTCGGAGCTGCTCCGGAGGCGACTCGTTGAGCGCGTTGACGATCTTCGTTGGGAGATTCGCCGGTTGGGTCGGGGGTTCGTAGGACATCGGCTGCTCTCGTGTCGCTCACAGTACATACACGGAAAGACGCAGTAGAGTGGCTGTTAGCGTGCTTTCTCGGTGAAGTGAATTCTACCGAGGACAGCCGTCAAACAGTTCCTCAAGCACATAACTCTCATCGGCGATCGACCGTTTTCCGCAACTCTACACAAGAGCGTGAATCGTTAACCAACAGACAGCCCTTCTGCTGCTTTCTGTTGGTTAATCACGGAGACACTCCATTCACGTACGCCCGTATGCTTTTGTCCCGTAGTACTGAATCGCCAGTATGTCGTTTCGAGTGACGTGGGACAATCTCCTCGACAACGTGGAGGAACTTTCAGCAGACGCCACACTCCTCACCCCGGTCTCTCAGAAGCCGTTTCAGATTACCGACGTCCAGCAACACCGAGTACTGATCGAGTATCAGGCTGACAGTGAGACAGTCCCGCTCCAGCGAGAGCAGTTTGAGACGCTGTTTGAACGTGTTGCTGATGCGACTGGGTCGTTCGATCTCGATCGCCTCCCACCCGGAGCTGAACCGTATGCAACCGTCATGAGTCTTCATCCGAGGCTCACTATCGATGACCAAGACGGCACCCTCTCTGAAAGCGAGACGCCAACAGCGTCGCCACTCGTCGATGCGCACACGGTTGAACAGGACGATGGTCCACGAGAAGAGCCCGACATCTCGGTGTACGCAGATGCGCTTCTGTTGATCGACGCGCTTGAGCAGCACGATGTGACGTCACTCACCGAACTAGACGTGCCGACGCTCGTGAACCTCTACACGTTGCTTTCTGATGTCCAGCGCAACGCCAACGATCTTCGCCAAGAGGTCCGTGGCGTCTTGCTTGACCGCCTCCATCACGATCAACCTGTGAGTGGTCAATACGGGTCCGTTCAACGGGCTGTCCGCCGAAATCGAACACTCAAAGATGACGAAACGGTCCTTGAGCTACTGGAAGCAGAAGGGATCGACCCCGAGCGCGTGATGACCGTCGACACGAGCAAACTCGATGACGCGTTGGAGGTAACGTCACTCTCTGAATCCGACGTGTACGATATCGAGGAGAGCGAGTATGTACGGAAGGCAGACGTCGACGAGGAGATGAAAGAAACCCGTCTCCAAGGGCTCAAAGACCAGTTGGCTGGAGCCGACGAAGACACAACCGAGCTCCAAGCCGAAATCGAAGAGTTAGAGCAGCGTATTTCCGAGCTCACTAGCTTTGACTCCGGGACATCATTCCATACTCGTTCAACTGGTGGGTAGCCAGCGTCTAGGAGGATGATGTCACAGCCGGAAGTGAGGACCATTGTCCCAAAACAGCGCTCGCCGGGAGGCGATGGACCGGCCACGAGGGGTGGCCAGACACTGCATACGGATCTCCTCCGAGGTGGGCCTTTATTGGTGCGATGATCTAAGTCATGGTATGAGCGACTCGGCGTCTCCAAGCGCCTCTATCTCGCTATCTGAGCCGACTGACGTTCCAGCAGTCTTGACTCGGGCTGGAATCGATTACGTCAGTGTTCATGACCAGCGACTACTGGCTATCTATCACACCGGCATCTTCAACGTGGTAACCGAGCCGGAGCCAGTGTCGAATACCCACGCACTTGAGGTCGAATGCTGGGAAGCACCACTCCCGTCTCGTGGTGATGAGCGCTCACCACAGGAGCTTCTTGACGACTTTGCCGCCGTGTTTGAGCGTGGCGATAAGTCCTGAATCATCTATCTGGTTTCTCGCTCGAAACGACAGTATCAGTAGAGAGTGACAGGAACAGTAGAGTCAAGTTCTCTAGCACGAGTCAAGAGATACGCAATCTATGGATATCTCTGAGACACTCCAGACACTGTATACTGCGACTGTTGAGCAGGATGATGGGAGCTACCAGATCACCGTGCCGGAACGCGAGATAGCCACCGGGACAATCGCTGAAGATGAGACATACCGTGTTGCGCTTATTTCGACGGCTGCATCAGATGTGGATGACACGGAGACCACTGACTCCATCCAATCCACTGATGATGCAGATCAGCAGCACGAATACGACGGTCCGCCTGTTGAGGAGGGTGAACAGCGAGATGTTGAAATCGAGAACCTCGGTGACCAAGGTGACGGGATTGCGAAAGTTGAGCGCGGCTACGTCGTGATCGTTCCCGAGACGACCATCGGGGACCGCGTCACCGTTGAGATGCAACAGGTGCGCGAAAACGTTGCGTTCGCGGATGTCGTCGATCGTAACCCTCGCCAAGAAATCTAACAGCTACTGATTGAACACGAACGAGGGGGTGTCATAGAAGAGTTCCACACCCCAGCGAGAATCATTCAGAACATTCCCACTCTGGTCAGTAGTGTATTGACACGGGGTTCGTTACAATTACAGTAGTTTTAGACGGGATTTGTTGTAGTGAAGCAGGAGATAGTACACTTGGATGATGGCCAGCCGCTAGGTTCTGTTAGTATGGCCTATTTCTGAATTCGCACTCTTCAGCGACCAGCTATTTCAGATAGGAATCTATCTGAAGAAGAGGATTTCACCAGAGTCTCTTATATAATATCTGCCGACAATATGCGTAGCGTGTTACATAAGGAACTCATGGCTTCCCGAGGTACTCCGAGGTCAACTTGCCACCCTCGCGGTAGTACCGGTACAGATACGGGCCGTGCATGTCGCCTAGGTTCCCACTGGCGCACTTACAGGTCTCGTCCCCGCACTTCACTTTCTCTTTAACGACGGTGCCCATCCCGTTATTGTCGCGGTCGACAGGCTGGGCAGAGTCCGGTAGTTCGTCGGCCTCGACCGGTTGCTCTCGGTACTCGATCAAGACGTCGACGTACTTGCGGACATCGCGGAGGGTCTCCACGTTCTGCTTCGGGATGCCTTCTGCGAGATACTTCGGGAGCGAGGTGGGTGGTGACGGCTGCTCCATACCTTATGTAACAATTGGAGCTATGTTAGCGTTCGGCTGCTACATAAGGTTGAACCTTCTCTACCTACCGTGACCACTTCAGCAATTACTCGAGATCGTAGGCCGCAATCTCGTGAGAGCCACACTGTGGACATTCATCGACGTCCTTCTCCACGCTGTACCCACAGTGACGGCACTCGTGGTGCGTTGTCGATGGTGACTCGGGTCTGATGATCTGCTGGATAAACTGTTTACTGAGCATTGATGGGATCGACGATCTCGCCACAGTCGGGGCATTCGGCCCACACTCCCGGTTCCCCGCTAGCCGTTTCATAGTGGATGATCGCGTGTTGTCTAGTAACTGTCTCGCCACAGAACGAGCAGTCGCCACGGACCGTCTCTGGGTCATTAGGAGTCATTCTCACGAGTTCACGGGCTACTTCGAGGGGGAGAGGGAGCGTGTGACACTGTTTTGGAGCTGATCCGGTTGTTGAAACCGGCCCAGCGGTGCTCCCTCTCCTCAAAATTTGAGACTCTGTGACTTATAGTTCGGGCGAGCGGGGCGAAAGTACTGTTCCGGGACAGCAGCGTGACCGTAGGTCGTGAGTAGCCATCGAAGGGGAGTCTCCATCCGTCTTCAGTTAAGACTCACACCTCGGTTGTGTAGCGGTAGCGAGTGTCTCTTGTAAGATTGGTCGTTGCTTGTGGACCTTTTGAGCGTCTT
>NZ_SDJP01000032.1 GCF_004114995.1 Halorubrum amylolyticum | reverse complement strand
CCATACGAAGAACTTCGTCGAGTCGTCAGCAATAATGAGGTTATGTCACGGGCTCACGCTGTGCCGGCTGTCGAGACCTCGGGGTAAACACGTACTAAATAAATAAACAGATCATCTTGTTCCACTTGTGTTAAGAGAGAATCGGCTTGATGAAAAGCTGGGCCATCGAGTTCGTTAATTTCTCCAGATGGCTGAATATCAATTTGCCCGCCGCTAATACCGAACCTCACCATCGTTGGATGCACATCTGTGTGTATCATCGATATAATCTCATAGATGGGTGCAAGACGGGAGAGAACTCCTCCAAACTCGTCGATCCCTTTCAACATCTCAAAATTTGAACTAATGTATTCGCTGAATTCCCGGTTCACACGATCCAACGCAAGAGTCAGGTTCTCTCGAAACTCGGCTCGGTCATCGATGTCAGATGATCCGATGACATCTGCAAGGAGAACATATTGAGGCCCACTAGCCGACATTTTTATATACGGGTTCCCAGAGAAACAACCTCTGGAGGTTGTATTTGATGATTACAACGTTTCATGGTTGTATTTCCAAGAATAGCTATATATAGCTATCTTATTTTTACAGTTAACTCTATCAGGTATAATATGCTGTTCCTTCCTCTGTCCGAAGAACACCTCGAAACTGCCGTCCGCTATCCTCTCCCCTGCCTACTCCAGATCGAGCAGCGCCGCGACCTCGTCGAGGTATTCGTCGTAGATCCCGACGGCCGACTCGATCGGGTCGGGCGAGGCCATGTCGATCCCCGCGAGTTCGACGACGTCGAGGGGGTAGTCGGAGCCGCCCGCCCGCAGCATCTCGCGGTAGTCGGCGGCGGCCGTCTCGCCCTCCGCCAAGACGCGCTCGACGATCGCGGCCGCCGCGGAGATGCCGGTCGCGTACTGGTAGACGTAGAAGTCGTAGTAGAAGTGCGGAATGCGCTCCCACTCGCGCTCGATGCCGCCGGTCAGCTCCGCGGGCGCGTAGTAGTCGCCCTTGAGGTCGGCGTAGATCTCGTCGAAGGCGTCGGGGGTGAGCGCGTCGCCGGCCTCGACGCGCTCGTGAATCCGCTGTTCGAACGCCGCGAACATCGTCTGCCGGAACAGCGTCGACCGGAAGCGTTCGAGGTACTCGTCGAGAACGTGGGTGCGCAGCTCGTCGTCCTCGACCGTGTCGAGCAGGTGGTGAGTGAGCAGGGTCTCGTTGACGGTGGAGGCGATCTCGGCGACGAAGATCTCGTAGCTCGCGTCGTGCCACGGCTGGGTGTCGCCGGCCAGCTCCGAGTGCATCGAGTGGCCGAGCTCGTGCGCGAGCGTGAACATCGAGGCGATGTCGTCTTGGTAGTTCATCAGGATGAACGGCTGGGTGTCGTACGTCCCCGAGGAGAACGCGCCCGAGCGTTTCCCGCGGTTCTCGTACACGTCGACCCACCGCGAGTCGAGTCCCTCGGCCATCCGCTCCTGGTACGCCTCGCCCAGCGGCGCGACCGCCTCGATCACCCACTCGCGGGCCTGCTCGTACTCCACGTCGGGACCCTGATCGCCCGTCAGCGACATGTAGAGGTCGTGGCTCTCCAACTGGTCGACGCCGAGCGCGTCCGCCTTCAGGCCGGCGTGCCGGTGGAGCACGTCGAGGTTGTCGCCGACCGTGTCGACGAGGGTGTCGTACACCTCGACCGGGACGTTCGAGCCGTCGAGCGCGGCCTCGCGCGCGGAGTCGTAGCCCCGGATCTCGGCGGCCGTCGCGTGCTCTCGGACGGCCTTCTCCAAGGAGGTGCCGACCGTGTTGCGGACGCTCGCCCACTCGTCGTAGAACGTCTCGTGGACGCGCTCGCGGAACTCCCGGTCCGGGTTCGTCTGGAGCTTCGTGAAGTTCGCCTGCGTGATCTCGACCTCCTCGCCGTCGGGGTCCTCGACGACGCCGTAGGTCATGTCGGCGTTCGTCAGCATCGAGTAGATCTCGCTCGGGGCGTCGGTGACCTCCGATAAGTCGGCGAGCACCTCCTCCACCTCGGCCGAGCGCGTGTGTTCTTTCATCCGCAACACGTCGTCGAGGTAGTGCTCGTACTCGGCGAGGGCGGGCTCGGCGTCGATAAAGGACTCGACCTCCGCCTCGGTGAGCGACTGGAGCTCCGGTTCGAGGTAGGAGATCGCGCTCGACGCCTCGGAGCCGAGCGAGGACGCCTTCGCGGACATCGCCTGGTACTCCTGGTTCCGGGTGTCCTCGGCGCTGCGGAGCCGGGCGTACGTCGTCACCCGCTGGAGGTCGCGGAAGATCTCCTCGCGCAGCTCCAACAGTTCGAGGAGGGTCGCCGCGTCGTCGGCGACGCGCCCCTCGTACGTCGCCAGCTCCTCGATCCGGTCCGCGACCGCCTCGTAGGCGGCCTCCCACGCCTCGTCGTCGGCGTAGACGCTCTGGAGGTCCCACTTGTACGCCTCGTCGATCTCCGCTCGCTCGGGAACCGAACTCATACCACGGGGTTCGCCCCCGGGACACTAAGAGTTGTCAAACGCGGAAGTTCGCGAAACGGGTCCGGATCACTCCCTCCCGAACTGTTCCCGTCCGGCCCACTCCGCGAGGTCGACGACGAGCACGAGCGCGTCCTCGCCGTCTCGGTAGTAGTTCGAGACACGGCGGATCGGGTCGAACCCCTCGTCCGCGTACAGCGAGCGGGCGGCCGCGTTGCTCTCGCGGACCTCCAGCCGCACGACTGCGACGCCGACGGCGCGGAGCCGCGCGAGCGCGGACCGCAGCAGCGTCCGGCCGATCCCCTCCTCGCGCGCCTCGGGGTGGACCGCGAGGTCCTTCACATGGCCGATGTCGCGCCCGTGGTTCGGGGTGGAATCCGCGACGACGTAGCCGACGACCGCCCCCTCCCGCTCCGCGACGAGGAACGCGGGCTCGTCGAGCAGCCGCTCGAAGGCGTCGTACGGCCACGGGTCCGAGAAGCACGCCCGCTCGATCCGCACCACGGCGAGGAGGTCGGCGCGCTCGATCGGCCGGACGGTCGCGTCGACGGGGGTCACGGGCCAGATTAGCAGGCGAGAGGAATAAACGCGACGGGACGGCACAACCTCGTGGTGACCGGGCGACCGCGGTCACCCGCCGATCCACGGTTCGCCCGCCTCGGCCGCGTCGGGGTCCGGACCGCGGACCACGAAACACGCCCCGTCGGGGACCGCCGTGTCGTCCGGGGACGGCGGGTCCGCGCCGTCGCCACGGAGGTCGATCGTCCACCCGTGCGACTCGACGACCTCGCGGACGATGTCGAGCCCGTAGCCGGTCCCGTCCTCGCGGGTCGTGAAGCCGGGGTCGAAGACCTCCCCGCGGTGCGTCGGGTCGATCCCCGGCCCGTCGTCGGCGACGAGGAACCCCCCGTCGGTCGCGGTCACGACGACGGTGAGGGGGGCGTCCTCGCCGCCGTCGGTCTGCCGGGCGTCGGCGGAGCCGTCGGCCGGTCGAACGCCCTCTTCGCCGTCCGAAACCGCGTGTTCCGCCGCGTTCCGGAACAGGTTCTCGAACGCCTGCCGCAGACGGCCGCGGTCGCCGCGAACCCGGGCATCCGCGCCCACGACGAGGGTCGCGTCCGTGCTCCCGGCGGTCTCCCACGCCTCGCGGGCGACCCCGCCGAGCGCGAACTCGGTCGGCTCGTCGATCCCGGAGCCCTGCCGGGCGAGCGTCAGCAGCTCCGAGACCAGCTGATCGATCCGGTCGACGGCGCGCTCGCCGCGCTCCAAGGGCTCGGTGTCGCCTTTCAACTGCGCCATCTCTATCGACGCCCGGATCACCGACAGCGGGTTCCGGAGGTCGTGTGAGACGATGCTGGCGAAGCGGTCGAGTCGCTCGTTGCGGTCGGTGAGCCGGCGCTCGCGCGCCTTCCGCTCGCTCACGTCCCGCGAGTTGATGAGCAGGCGCCCGACCGAGGCGTCGGCCGGCAGCGACCGGGTCCGGGACTCCAGCCAGACCCAGTCGCCGTCGGCGGTGCGGTAGCGGTACTCCATCGTGGGCGTCGCGCCGGGGTCGTTGAGGGCGCGGTAGAACCGCTCGGTCACGCGCTCGCGGTCGTCCGGGTGGACGTAGCCGAGCGGTGAGCGCCCCACGGTCGACCCCTGTTCGTAGCCGAGCACCTCCTCGACGGACGGGCTCTCGTACCGGACCCGGCCGTCGTCGTCGACGACGGTGACGAGATCCGTGCCGTACTCCAAGAACTCCCGGAACCGCTCCGGGAAGGCCGCTTCCGAGTCGACGCGGCGCGCGGTGACGACGCGGCCCCCGAACTCGGGGGCCAACTCCTCGTCGACGACGGACTCGACCCAGACGAACCCGCCACTCGCGTGGCGGAGCCGGTGGGTGACGACGCGGTCGGTCGCGACCGCCGAGAGCGCGTCGGAGACGGGCTCGCGGTCGTTCGGATGAACGCGCTCCAACAGATCGTCGCCGACGAGGGACGCCCGCTCGACCCCGAGCACCGCGGGCACCGACGGCCCGGCGAACAGCACCTCGCCGTCGACCGCGACGGCCGCGACGAACCGGTCGGCGCCCGGGACGGTCGCCGCACCGGACCGAGACGCCTCGGCGGCGTCGCCGGGACCCTCGGCGTCGGACGGGGAGTCGGAGTCGCGCGCGCCGTCGGAGGTCGACCGGTCGGTCGGTTCCTGTCGGTCGGCGTCGGAGCGGGAGTCGCGCCGGGCGGCCGACGACCGGTCGGTCGGACGGAGGGTCACGCTGGTTCGATCGCCCCTACGGACGGGACGGGATAAAGCTGCGCGTTCTCGGTATCGATTTTGATACTTTGAACGCCGTCCCCGAGACTGCGACCGATCGCCAGCCGTCGGCTCACCGATTCGCACCGACCGTGACCTCGCGGCGGCGACCGCATCGCCGTCCGGCGACCGATTCCGGCGATCGGAGTCAGAAGCGTTAAACGCTCGCCGCGGATACCCGGTCGTGAGGGCGCGTAGCTCAGCGGACAGAGCACTTGGTTCCGGACCAAGATGCCGCGGGTTCAAATCCCGTCGCGCCCGTATCGTTCTAATCGCATGACTGAAGCGGGATAACTGCCGTAATACTGCGAGGCGCGTGCTTTCGTTCGGTGGTGGGCCATCCACAGGTGCATCGGTGGGGGTCGGGTACAGCCAAACTGATCTCTGTAGAGAAAATCACTCGCCGATTGATCTCTCTGGCCGGATTTGATTAGTAATTGCTCAGTACAGTCCGTTATTCGTCTTTGAGAGCGTCGTAGACGTCCCGGTTCGAATCTCGGTCGTCCGCCGCGACCCGTCGAACCAATTCTCTTCGGATCTCCTCCATCACCTCGTCAAGCGGGGAGGTCGTTTCTGCTCCTCTTTCGGTGGCCATACCTGAACGGACGCTCCGGGGGCCGTTAATCGTTCGGGTCCGACGAATCGCCGGTCAGCCGGTCTAGCCCGTACCGGATGAGTTCGTCTCGCCACTCTTCGATCTCACCGGCCAGATCCAGCTCCTCGGTGTGGGATCGAAGATACTCGGTGGTATCCTCCTCATCGACGGCCGCTTCGTCGGTGCCGAAGTCTTTCAGGATCGTCCTCACTTCGTCGTCGTACTCGAACCGATACCCGTTGAGGAAGTAGAAGACGACGGTCACGTTGAGTGCAGTCCGTTTGTTCGCATCGACAAACGGGTGATTGGCGACGAGGAGCCGGAGGAGGTGATACGCCTTCTCGTGGATGGTCTCCGGTGCGGAGCCGAAGCTGCCCGCTTCGATGTAGTTCAATGCGAACTCGATGTCGCCGCGGTTCCGAACACCGGCGGGAGTGTCGGGGTACTCCGTGACGATGTCGTCGTGGATGGCGACGACGTCTTCGACGGACGGGTACCACAACGAGTCGGCCATTCGTTCCAACGTCATTGCTGTATCAGTGTAGATGTTGCTATAGATGAGGTGGATGAGCGGTATCAGAAATCACCGTTTTCAGGACGTCGATTTCGACCGTCTCACGCCTCAAAAGTCTAGTCGTTCGACAGTCGAAGCAGCGCCCGTCGCCCGTATCGTTCTAATCGCATGACTGCGGCGGGGTAGTGACTTCCTTCAGAGGGAGAGCGTTACAATTTTGAACGAAAGCGAAATTCATGTGTCGACTTTTCCGGACCGCGACGGAACACTGCTCACACCCATGGACGTGACGGAGAGAGCAGTTCGGGAGATCTGTACTGACGCGGTTTTCGAACGCGGCGAGAGGTACCTTGCTGAGGACCGCATCCTTGATACCCATCGCATTGACACTACCGTGGCCGCCGTCGTGAGTGGCAGCCGTCAGTACGACGTGCGTGTCGACCTCGCAGCCGACGGGTTCGACCCGTGGTGTAACTGTCCGTACGACGGACCGGAGGCGTGCAAGCACATTGTCGCCGTGTTACTTCGGTGTGCCGACGACTGTCCTCCGGACGAGGGCCGCCGGCTTGACGCCTCACTCGAAACTGCCGACGCCGACGACCTGCGGGGGTTCCTCCGGGAGACGCTGGCGACCAACGCTGCCATTCGCGAACGCTTCTTCGCCCGTTTCGGTGAATCGCCGACACGGTCGGTCGACGATCTGCGCGCTGCGATCGACCGGCAGTTCGAAGAGAGGAATCCCGACTACTTCGTTGTCTTCGAGCCGATCGACTTCTCGGAGTGGTTCGACCTCGCGGGCGAGTATCGCGATCAGGGGCGGTACGCGTCAGCGGCGGCAGTGTATCGTGCCCTCGTCGAATCGCTCGACGAGAATATGGAGCGCGTCGACGGGGCGTACGACCATTTCTCGCAGCGGTTCACGCGAGCACTTGACGGGTACGTCGACTGCGTGACGGCCGGAGATGTCGACGCTGGGAAGACCACCGACGCCGTTGCGTTTCTCAAGGACCGGGCGACATCCGGAACGCCGTTGCTCAGCGAGCACTTCGAGCGCGCAGCGACGGAGTTGGAGGAAACGCTCACTGAGCGGCGAGATCATTAATTCTCCGCTATCCCGCTTTTCGCCGCGCTTCAGTTGCTCACTCTCCGAGCGCGGCGACGACATCGTCGATCGTGTAGAGACGTACATCGTCGCGCTCGGCGGCGGCGTCGCGGATGCTATCCGTAAATCCGCTCCGGGAGAACAGCGCGTATTCGACGGTTCGCGTGCCGCCGCCCGACGGCTGCCCGGAGTTCCTCGACGTGCATCTCCAGTGAGCCTAGTGCGCTGTAGTCGAGCGGCGACTCCTGATACTTGCACTCGCCGACGACGAGCGTTTCTTCGTCGGTGAGTCCGACGACGTCGATCTCGTGGTCCTGATACCACCACCCTCCGACATCGACGATCGGTGTCTCGTCGTACAACGTCCACAGGGCCTCACAACACAGCTGCTCGAAAGCGGGAGCGACGAAGTCGGCCAGCTCCGGTTCGATGAGCCGTTCGTAGGCCTCCTCGCCGAACTGGTCGTAGCGATCCGCACTCCCGTACAGGAAACGAAACCAGAACCGGAACAAGGGGTCACGCGGCCGGTACTGGCTTCGCTTGGATCGTTCGGGTTTCTCAGTCACCGGCACGTGCCGTTCGATGAGCCGAAGCCGAGAGAGACGGTCTAGGTACGTCGATAGCTGGTTGTAGTCGATGCCTGTCACGCCAGCGATCTCGTTGCGGCCGGTCGCCCCGCCGGCGATCGCTTCGAGGATCGAGAAGTAGCGCGTCGGCTCCGTCAGTTCCATGCGGAGGACGTGCTCCGGTTCGCTGCGGAGCGATCCGTGGCGAGTCAGCACCGTCTGCTGGACGTTCTCGCCGAGTGATCGGTCGGGGTCGAGTACCTCGAGGTAGTACGGAACAGCACCGAACACGCTCCACGCACGCACGGCCTCGTCCGCCGTCGCATCGTTCGGTAGAAACTCCGTCGCGGCGTCGAACGAGAGTTCACGGATGTCGAGTGTGAGGGATGTCCGCCCGTACAGCGGACTATCTCCCAACAGCGTCGCTTCCTCCATCATGCTAATCGACGATCCGACCAGAACGAACGTCGTCTCCGACTCGTCGAACTTGTGATCGAACAACGCCTGTAACACCGACGGAAGACTCTTGTCCTGCTCGATCAGGTACGGAAACTCGTCGAGGACGACGATCGCATTCCGGTCGGCCAGATACTGGAACAGTCGCTCCCAATCGGGACGAATGTCTTCGATACCAGGAAACGTGTCAGCCGCTGCCTCGACGAACTGTTCCAGTTGGAGTTCCCGCGTCTTCTGTCGTGCCTGATAGAAGACCGCGTTCTCTCGTCTCTCAAGCGCCTTCTTGACGAGTCTCGTCTTTCCCAGCCGTCGCCGCCCGTACACGACAGCGAGATCCGCGTTCTCCGAGTCAAAAAGGCTGTGAAGCCTATCTAACTCCTCCGAGCGGTTCACGAAGTCTGTCATGGCGCTGAATTAGTGGGTGTGAGATGAAAATATTCTGAATAATCATATTCTGGAATATCATATCTAGAGATATCATCAACTGAGGATTCTACAAAGCAAAATTAGAATGATCCGAGACCGGACATATACAGTAGCAAGTCTGTTGGGAATACTACCTTTTGTCTCAAATCATGAAACGGTTTTATAAGTTGTTTGCCTCATTTGAGAAAATATGACAACGAATAGTTGATTCTGGATAATCTCTCATTTCATAGATGGTGGCGAATTTGTAGGAGTTCAACAGAGTCCCTTGGTTATAAATGAGACTTTGGGTTAGCGAAACAATGCTGGTACAAACTTAGCCGTAAATTCGGTTAAGTAGAATACGGTCCGCGTCAACATCGATAAATTCGATTGTCTCGCCGGACGCACTGAGTTTCGCACAATCCTCGGAGACCAGAATGTCGACGGCATCGTTGATGTGTGCCCTAATCTTGGAGCCAGTACGCTGATAGCCGTAGAGACGTGCGATCTCGAGTACGAGATCCTCGCGTGTCATCCGGCTACCTGCTTCGAGTATCAGATGGCCTGCCCGTGCGAGCTCTTCGAGGGGAATCTCATCAGCAGACCGACTCGCAGTCTCAGTGTTAGTTCGGAGTGTGATCGTGTTGGGGCGTTCACCGGGCCAGATAAAGCCGTCGTGAAGACACACCGCATCCCGTCGATTTTGCTTGCGCGCTGTCTTGTTGAGTGACTGATGGATATTCTTCCCGAGACGGGTGATATTCCACCGACTAATGACGGCTCGGAATATGGTTTCTCGTTTCTCGGGCCCAAATTCGTCGACGACGTTCACAAGTGTCGACGCAACACGGCGCGACGACACATCGTCGAAGGACTTGTCATGACGTGTCGAAACCTGTGGTTCCTGCCAGTCAGTGGTATATTCCTGGATGCCACTTCGTTCGTCCTTCGGGATGGCATCGACAGCGATCTCCGTTATCTCCGTCGAGACGCCACCATCAGCGACGGGACTATCCGTAATGAGTTTCTCGACCTTCGATTCGATGGCTTCGATTTCGCGGCTCTTGTTTGAGGCCCAATCAGGCGACCAGATGCGATGAATCGTCCATCCGAGATCCTCTAGGACGGCCTGGCGTGTCCGGTCTCTGTCACGGGCAGTTTTCGAGGAATGGTAGGCCGCGCCATCACATTCGATGCCAAGGACGTACTTGCCCGGTTTGTCCGGATGTCTGATTGCGAGGTCAATGCTGTAGCCGGAGCTTTGGACCTGTGTCGAGACATCTAAGCCGCAATTCTCCAGTGCTGTGTAGACGGCCTCTTCGAACTCGGAGTCGAACTGAAGGAACTGTGTCTCCGAGTCCGAGCGAGTCAATGCGTTTTCGCCGTGCTTTGCGTACTCGAGATAGTGTTTGAAGTCCTCGACACCACCTTTATCGGTGCGCTGGAGGTCGATATCGCCCGGCTGAAGCGAGGAGACCACTTGGATATGCTCTTTGGCACGCGTCACGGCTACGTTCAGTCGTCGTGCGCCGCCCGTCTGATTGAGCGGGCCGAAGTTCATCGAAATCTTGCCGGCCTCATCCGGTCCGTAGCCAACGCTGAAGATGAGCGCGTCCCGCTCGTCCCCCTGAACGTTCTCCAGTGGTTTCACGAAGAAGCCCTCGAGGGCGTCATCCTCCGAGACGAATGCATCCAACTCGGGGTCTTGGCCACGCGCCTCCTCGATAGTATCTCGAATGGCCTGTGCTTGTGCAGAACTGAACGCAACGACACCAAGGCTCTTATTGGGCCGTTCCTGAAGATGCTCGCGCACCAGTTCGAGGACGCGGTCCGCCTCCGGTTGGTTCGTGCTCGACCCACCTCGATCGTAGAGGCCATCCTCAACGTAGACGAAGTCAACACCCATCGCGTCGTCGGCGTTGTTATCCGGGAACGTCCGAAGTGCGCCGTTGTAGTATTTCGCGTTGGAGAATTCGATAAGCTCGTTCGTTCGGCTGCGGTAGTGCCAGAGCAACCGCTTCTCGGGAAGAACCGTTGAGGCCTCATCCAAAATGCTCTCGAGGTCCTCGCGCACACCATCAGCGGTTTCGACATCCGCTTGGAAGAATGATGTCGGGGGGAGCTGTTTGCTGTCGCCCGCGATGATAACCTGGTCACCGCGGATAATACTGCTAATGGCGTCCTGAGGCATGATTTGTGACGCCTCGTCGAAGATGACCGTATCGAACTCAATCGAGCCATGTCGCACGTACTGAGCAACCGAGAGGGGGCTCATCATGAAACAGGGCTTGAGTGTCGTGATGAGCGTCGACACCTCATCGAAGAGTTCGCGTAGCGGCATGTGCTTGCGACTCTTCTGAACTTCGCGACGCAGCGTTACCTGTTCGGAGCTACTCGCATGCTTGAGTTCCGTTTGTGGGCGTCGATTCGTGACGCGATGTTGAATCTCGGCTTTTGCGTACTCGCGTTGCTGTTGGTCGAGATGCCGGAACTCCTCGAGTAAATCGTTGTACTCCGTAGCACTGAACGAGTCGAAGCCGGTCTCAGAATACACCTCGTTGAGCCACTCCGTGTAGAAGTTTCGCTTGAAGGTATCGATGAGCGTATCGACCGCGTGACCTTCCGCAAGGTATCGCTCTAGGAATTCACCCGCCGGACTCTCCAGAACGCCGTCGCGTGTGTCTTGATACTGAATCCACGACTGCAGTTCTCCGATAGTATCGTATCGAGCTGTAAGCCAGGATTCGACCGCATCCATGGCTGCCGTTTCGATATCGGATTCGTTAATCGAAACCGCGTCGAGATCGAAGACGTCCGCGAGGTCGTTTCTTGCTGTCTCCCAGTCAGCAAGGGTCCCATCGAGGCGCGTCGCAAGCGCAGCTGTCTCGTCGGCATCACATTCGAGGACTAGCTCGTCTAGGACGTCTGCGTCTACGAGATCGTTGGCTGCGACGGCAGCCACCCACGTTTGGGTGTCTAGTACTGTCTCCCAATCCGTTGTCGGCCCATCGTAGAGATGACCAAGTTGGGTCATCAATGCATCGTACTCCTCAAGTTCGTCTTCGAGGGTATCGACGCGCATCAACGCCTTCGTGTCCGATCGAAGTCCCTCGATACCAGGCTGGTAGCCATCAGCTGCGTGTGAGAGAATGCGTTTTTTGAGCCGACGATACGAGGGACTCACATATCGGAGTATACCGTAACCACTCAACTCGCCGTGGAGTTCAATGGCATCCGTACTAAAGATCGATTCCTCGTAGTGTTCAGTGAGATCACTTCGCTTCTCGGTGAGTTCACGGCTCTTCGTCGCGAGGGACTGAAGACGATCGTTACGCGCGTAGAAGTCTCGTTCAAGATGTTCTGGCACCAGGGCCACGTCCGGCATGTCTCCCAGTAACGTAACGAGATCGTCAGCCGCACGCAGGTCCGCTATTGAAGACAGCGACGTGTCGAGGAACGATTCAGCGGCCTCCCGTGTGCGTTTCAGGTCCTCAAGCGTCGTAATAGCTTCCGAGAGCGTTGTCTCGACTGACTCGGCGGTATCAATCTGCCAGCGTGAGATAGCGACGTGTTGCCAGGGATGGTTCCCGTCACGGTTGAACTCGTCTTCGTAGGATGCAAGCGATGCGAGCTGCCCTTCAATTGCCCGGATGTCCGATTGACTGTACGCAGTTGGCTGTTCAAACGAGCCATCGATGCGCGGGCAGTCATCGCGTTTGGAGACGATCCCAAACGCTTCATACGGTGTTATGTCTTGGCCCTCAGGTTGGTAGAACAGCTTGTCCTTATACTGATTGAGCGTTCGTCTCGTTGTTTCCAGTTTGTTGACCACACTATCCCGTTCACGAGGGTGTTGGAGTGGATCGGCGTTGAGCTCGCGACCGAGATCTTCGAGCACCTGTTTCTTGCTCGCTTTCTCGCCGTGGGCCTCCAAACAGAAACGCCCGAGATCATTATCGTCTAAGCGGTCTTTGACAACGTCGAGTGCAGCCTGTTTCTCGCTGACGAACAGGACGGTCTCGTCGGCAGCCATCTTCTCCGCGATGATGTTCGAAATTGTCTGACTTTTGCCAGTCCCGGGTGGGCCCTGAAGGACGAAACTCACGCCGCGCTTGGCTGCTTCGATAGCCTCTTGCTGGCTCGAATCGGCGTCTAGAACCTGATACGTATCGGCAGGTGACACCTGTTCGTCGAGCTCCTCCGCACTCGGTGTGGCAGCAGGCTCGGGCAACGCGTCGGGATTGCCGTTAATCGCTTTGACTAATGGATCGTCTTTGATGGCCTCCCGATTTTCTTCGAGGTCGGCGTAGAGGCCGAACTTCGAGAAGTCGAAGATACCCAGTATTACTTCGGGCGCGATACGCCAGCGTTCAAAGCCGCTGATAACATCATCAATGTATGCGAACGCCGTTTCCAGTTCGTCAAGCGAGAAGGCCTCATCCGGTGCAAGGTGAATACCGCGTTCCGCGCTCAGTAGCTTCCGGAGCGCGGGATTGATTTGTACATCGGCATCTTCGCTTGTGATCTCGTAGTCGTGACGGTCGGCGTTTCGGTTCGTCTCTTCTTCGAGCGTGACTTGGACGAGAAAGAGCGGCGTACGGAGCTCTGAGTCACTATGATCGACGTCGTACCATCGGAGTGTCCCGAACGCGATGAAAAGCGAGTCAACGCCCCGTTCACGGAGGAAGCGTTTCTCTCGCAGGCGAATGTTGTTGAGTGAATTCTCTGTCGCGCCGTTTGCCCGAATAGATGCCACCTCGTCCGCCCCCAGCGTGTCCGGGTCTGCGGGTGAACCACCCTCCTCGTCTTGTGCTGAACGGCGAATGTAGAGGGGGTCACGGTCGAAGGTCGTGCTCGCAACCGTGAGTGGGTCAGCACGATGGAAAGGAAGTGACTTCGTTTTCGTTGCCGAGAAATTGACGAGGTTGCTCCGCCGCGTCAAATCTAGGAGTTGTTCCTTCCAACTGTTGATTTTCTTATCGAGAGGATTGGACGCTGTCCCAGTTTCATCTGTTGTGGTTACCGTCTGATCGGTCGCACGCTCGATTGCCTCAGTATCGAGGGTAGTGTCCCACATCGGCGCCACGATGTGGCTTCCTGTGGCCGTCTCCGAGTCAGACGGGGTATCGTTAGCTTCCTGCTCCGAAGAGGTATCAAGGAGTGAGCCGACAGTGCCCTCGCCTTCCGAATTACCCGTGTCTGCCGTGTCATTGGCATCCCCAGATGTGGCTGTCTCGTCCCAGTTAGCATCCGCATTATCAGCGCACTGCGTACAGGTACGGCCCTCGTGCTTCATCCACCGCGGCAGTGTCCGCTGGCACTCGTCGCATACAAACGTCTGCTCACTCATGATAGAAGTCGGATGGGATGTATAGATAGGCCAGTATGGATATATCTTTCTAGCTAGTGTAGTGGTATTAGGAAGATCCTACTCTCCGTTCTTCGAAGAACACTATAGTTGAGTCACTGCGTTCGTATCCCCAGACAACCACTTAGATCTCAAGCAATAGAATGTTGTTCAGGAAGACACCCGTAGTGAACAGCAGATGTTCGCTTGAACGAAGCAAGGCGTAGTTCGCTGAATATCAAAATAGGTTTCAGACGTTTAACTCGGTTTTGCGCCAAGCAACTTTAGCAGTCGATGGAACAACCGAAACCCGAGCAAGAGCCTCGTTGAACCCGATGGCTGCGGAGGTATTATTGATAGATTATACCCGGAATTCGTTAGATCTGATACTTTTCTCAGTACAGATGGCACATGGAATTCAATCGTCGTCTCTGTACGCGATTCCATCCCGTTTTCTGATCGCGACCACATAGAGTATTCGTTGTTCACGATCGGCACGGCATCCGAGGCGGAACTATCCAACCCGAAGCTTCTGATGTGGAGCCCCTGCGAGCGGTTCAAGATGATCCGTCGGCTCCCGCCATTGATCGGTGACGACTTCATCGAGCTTAGAGATGACCCGATCGCGAGCGTGCTCGTCAAGTGCGTCGAATTGTCGCTTCGATCGGTCAGTGAGCTTCCAGTCCCACTCCTCGCTCATCGATCACTCGCATCTTCACGTCCATACTCCGCTTTGATCTCCTCGCTGGAGTGTGTTCGACCTTCCTGAATGTCGACCTCGCTCGCAGCGATCGCCTTGAGATCCGCACGGTTGAATTCGGGATGTTTCACCGCGTCACGAAGTACATCGCGGACGAACTCGCTACGGCTGTTGTACCCGAGGTCTTCCCACGTTGCGTCGACGTCGGCGAGAAACGTCTCCGTCATTCGAATGTTGACTGTCGTTTTTTCGGGCGGCGAACTGGCTTCGGACATACTACTGTGTTGAAATCGTGTAGCAATAACCGTTACGGCAAATCAAATATTGTCGAGATACCCTCGTCGCTGCTCCGTCTTCTCACGCTGACTCCGCCGGTCGTAGTGTTCGTCGAGAACGCCCGGTGTCACGTTCACACGATCGCTGACGACATCTTTCGGAACATCGCTGTTCAGGTGGTGAGTGATCCCACCACGCCGGAGTGCGTGCGGACTGACCCCCGTTCACCGGTGTCTCGGTGGGGTTCGCGTACGGCTCAAACGACCTCTTCGAGCCAGTCAAACTGGGCAGCAAGTTCCTTTCGCCGTTGGCGTTCGATCACCGTCGCGTCGAGCACGTCCCCGACGATCGCGACGTCGAGCGCGAACTCCGTCGTCGCTTCCACCTCGCTCCCGTCGGGGGCGGGCGTGACGGCGTACGCCGTCCGCATCTCCTCGAAGATCCCGTCGCGCTGTTCGTAGGCGAGGTCGGCCTCGGGACGGTCGACGAGTTCCAGCGTGAGATCGACGGTCGCGATCCCGACCTCGTTCGCGACGCGGATCGTCTCGTCGTCGACGGTCACGTCGTCGAACCCCGACGCCCGCATGAACCGGTCGATCTGATTCATCGATTCGCGGACGGTCGCCGGCGGTGCGTCGATCGTTCGCGAGAGCGTGACCGAGTTCATAGCCCCCTCTTCGTGCTGGAAAACAACGAACGTCCCGGTGGCGGTGCGACGACCATCTGACGTATCGTGAAGGTTGCTCCGTCCGCTTCCAATGTATGCCGAACACGTTCGGGTGGAGGTCCAACCGGGTCATGGACGGACCCCATCCGGGCGACGGCTACTCCGGCTCGTCGAGGTGACCGATGGCGAACGAGCCGTCCGGATGCGGGTCAGACCAGACCGAGCGCGTAGGCGGCCTGCCCGACGCCGGCGACGACGAGCAGAACGCCCGCGGCCGTGGTGAACCGGTCGACGCGCCCGGCGACCGCGCCCGTGCCGACGCGGTGGCCGACCGCGGTCGCGACCGTCACCGCTAGCATCAGGCCGGCGAAGCTCCCCGCGTAGCTCGCGAGGACGGCGGCGGCGCCGACCGTGCCGAGCGTCATCGACTGGACCGCGACCGCGAGGAACAGCGGGAGGACGCAGGCGGTCGCGACCAGCGCGTAGAGGCCGCCGAAGAGGGCGAACCCGAGGACGCTCGTCCGGCGCTCCGGGAGCGAGACGTGCGCGCCGAGGCTCCGGCCGGAGAGGACGACGCCGCCGAGGGCGACGAGCGCGACGCCGACGAGCGGCTCGACGACGGGGAGCAGCCGCTCGACCGCCTCGCCGGCGACGAGCGCGACCCCGGAGAGGACGCTGAACGCGAGGAGCGCGCCGGTCACTCGCCGTTGGGGTTGGGGTCGTAGATCTCCGGGTCCTGTTCGCCCTGTACGTCGAGGACGCCGAGAACGCCCTTGCGGACGACCCGGGTCAGCGAGTGGTCGACCAGCTTGATCGGACCGGGGACTGGCGTCTTGATCTCGGCGGTCGTGACGGTGCCGGGCGCGACCGGCGTCGTCTCCACGAACCGGGCGGGGTCCGAGACGAGGTCGCCGTCCCGGTAGAGTTTGTCCCAGACGTTGCCGATGGCGTGCCACGAGCTGCTGAGGTTCGGGCCGCCGTTGGACATGAAGACCCGGATTCGCTCGTCCTGCTCGACCGAGATCCGGCCGTACCCCGACTCGGTGAACGCGTACGCCTCGCCGTTGTAGGTCACGTAGGTCGGGTCCTCGGACTTGGCGGCCTCGAGGCTGAACTCGTGGTGACCCTCTTCGCCGGTCTCCTTGTCCGTGTAGATCTCGTGCTGGCCGAGGTAGAGCTCGCGGTCGACCTCCGGGAGCCCCTCCTTCGGCTCGACGAGGATGGCGCCGAACATGCCCGCGCTGATGTGTTGGTCCATATTCGGGACCGCGCAGTGGTAGATGTAGGACCCGGGGTAGGTGGCCTTGAACTCGATGGTGGCCTCCTCGCCCGGAGCGATCGTCGTCGCGTCGGCCCCGCCGCCGGCCCCGTAGACGGCGTGGAAGTCGATGTTGTGCGGCATGTCGCTGCTCTCGGGGTTCCGCAGCGTGAGGTTCACCGTGTCGCCTCGGCGGACGCGGACCATCGGCCCCGGAACCCGACCGTCGAAGGTCATGTAGTCGAGGGTGACGCCGGGCTCGATCTCGGCGGTCAGCTCCTTCGTCTCGAGGGTCACGTCGTGCGTGCGCGGGCTGCTCCAGTCGACGGGGTCAGGCAGGTCCGTCGGATCGGCAGCGATCCGGTCCACGTCGACCGACGCGGCGCCGGACGAATCCGACGCCTGGGCCGAGGTGGTCGATGCCGCGGCGTTCGCACTGTCCTCGGCACAGCCGGCGAGCGCGGCCACCGCGCCGAGACCTGCCACTTTCAAGAACGAGCGCCGTTCGGTGTGGGGAAGTAGCGACATTGGCTCTCTCTCCGGTTGGTGATTGTCGGTGGTATCTCGTATAACCGCACAAATATTCCCATCTTGTGAGTGAATATCTGAACATCTTCGATGTTTTCTACTTAAACACCGTTTGAGTTCAGGAACAAGCTCCCGAATATGTTCGATCGGTGTACGGTCGCGGGAAGTCGACCGCGAAGTCGGAACAGATCGCGGCGATACGGCCGAGACGGAGGGCGACCCTCACTGGGTCGCCCCGTCGGCGTCGACCTGCGGGGGGAGGTCCTCGACGAACCGCTTGACGGCGACCTCCTCGGCGCGGTGGAGGGCCTCGCTGCAGGTGGACTTCGCGAGCCCGACGCGGTCGGCCAGTTCGGTGAGCGAGGAGGTCCGCGGCGTGTCGTAGTATCCCTCTTCGACCGCGCGGAGGAGCAGATCCTGTTCGGTCTCGGTCAGCAGCTGGCTCGCCTGCAGCCGCTCTCGGACGTACTTGACGCGGAACTCCAAGCCGAGCTCGTCGAACTGCCGGCCCAGCTCCGCGATCCGGTCGTGGGCCCCGGAGATGTCGATGATCGCGTCGCCGTCGCTGATCTCGACGGGCATCTCGATGGGGACTCCCGACCGCTTGGCCGCGATGAGCAGCAGCGGCGCCGAGGTCTCGAACTGCACCGTCGCCTCGCGGTCGCCCCGGTCCATCACCGACGTCTCGGTAACGGACGGGTGCGACTCCATCGCGTCGAGGACGACCCCGACGTCCGGGGCGGTTATCCACACGAGCGCGAACCCCGGACCGTCGCCCGGGAGCGCGGCGATCACCCGAAACGTCGCCTTCGGGAACTCGCGCGAGACGTCGGCCGCCCACGGACCATCCGGCAGCTCGACGGCGAGGCGTGCTTGTGTCATGGGTATTCTCGATGAGGTAGTCGTGTTCGTCGGTGGATCGGCTCGGCTCGTCGGTGGGTCAGGCCGGTCCGTCGCTGAGGTGCTCCGGCCGGAAGCGTCCGCGTGCGGCTCCGTCGAGAGCAGAGGCCGGTTCGGTCATCGTCGGACGGTTCCACCTACGACCCGGACGAAAAGGAAGCATCGGTCGTTCTTACCGATCGACACGATCGACCGAATTATTCGGTAGTGGTTTGTTGCGCTAGCAGGCTTTTCTACGGGGTGTAGTGGAGAAGCCGGCTAGCCATCGAGCGTGGTTCGTGTCGTGCCGCGTCGGTTTGCCTTCCGACCTGATCGCTCGTGGTTCGAAACCCGGAGATTTTCGTCATTGCCGGACTACGTCCGGCTAGCAGCCAGAACGCGACGCGTCTCGGCTACATCACGAACGACCTCCGATCTCTCGAACGACTACACTCGCTCCGTGAGGCCGGAGGCTCCACCTTGCATTCGCTGAGATCGATCCGCCGCCGGGTCCGCGCTTTTCGTCCGACGAGTACCCGAACACGTTCGCGGATAGCGACTCCCGGGTGGCCGACCGATCGCGAGTGATGGGCGACTGCCGGCTCTGTGGCCTCCCGACCCCGGACCCTCCCGTTAGGGAAGCCGATGTCGACGGCGAGTTCTGCTGTCGCGGCTGCGTAGCGGTAGCCCGTCGGCTCGACGACGTGGACGACCGCGGGACGGAGTCGGGGCCGAGACGGTTCGGGAACGCGACGACCGGGGGCGACCGAGCGGCGGTCGAGACGACGCTCCCGTCGGACGCGGCCGAGGCCTATCTGGCGGTCGACGGGATGCACTGCACGACCTGCGAGACGTTCCTCGGGCTGCGCGGCGACGACTGTCGGGGAGTCCGCTCGGTGGAGGCGAACTACGGCACCGAGACCGCCCGGGTCGTCTACGATCCGGAGGCGATCGAACGGGGGGAGCTTCCGACGACGCTCTCCGGGTACGGCTACACGCTCCGGTTCCGGGACGGATCGGCGACAGGGGGCGACCCGGCGGTCGGCGGCGACGGCGCGACCCTCGACGACGATCGCGGGCCGACGCGTCCCGACGACCGGACGGTCGAGCGGCTCGTCGTCGGCGGCTTCCTCGCGATGCTGATCATGCCGTGGTACGTCCTGTCGCTGTACCCCAGCTACCTCGGCATCGAGACGAACGTCCTCGCGATCGACACGACCACCGCAGCGGGGCGGTACCTGCCGCTGGCGTTCATCGCGCTCCTGACGACCGTCCTGCTGGCGTACACGGGCGCACCGCTCCTTCGCGGCGCGTACGTGAGCGTTCGGGCGCGTCGGCCGAACATGGACCTCCTCGTCGCGGTCGCCGCGGTGTCCGCGTACGCCTACAGCACCCTCGCGCTCGCGACCGGCGGCACGCACCTGTACTACGACGTCACGGTCGCCGTCGTGATGGTCGTCTCGCTCGGTCGGTACTACGAGGGGCGAGTCAGATCGCAGGCGAACGACCTCCTCGAAACCGTCACGGCCGCCCGCGTCGAGTCGGCGACGCGGATGACCGACACGGGGTCGGAGACCGTCCCGATCGCGGACCTCGAACCGGGCGACCGGGTCCGGGTCACGCCGGGCGAACGCGTGCCGATCGACGGCACCGTGATGGAGGGGACCGCCGACGTCGACGAGTCCGTGATCACCGGGGAGTCGCTCCCGGTGCGAAAGGGACCCGGCGAGACCGTGATCGGCGGCGCGACCCTCCTCGGGGACCTCCGTGAAACCGACGGGGGTGAGGTCGAGGGAGGAGAGGCCGACGAAGGAGCGGTCGAGGGAGGAGAGGCCGGTGCGATCGTGATGCGGGTCGGCGAGGACGCGGAGAGCACCGCGGACCGCCTCGCCGCCGCCCTCTGGGAGGTCCAGACCGCCACGCCGGGCATCCAGCGGTTCGTCGACGCGCTCGCGACGATATTCGTGCCGGTCGTGTTGACGCTCGGGCTGCTCGTCGCCGGCTGGCAGCTCGCGACCGGGGGAACCGTCGCCGCCGCGATGCTCGCCGGACTGACCGTCCTCGTCGTCTCCTGTCCGTGCGCGATGGGGCTCGCGACCCCGCTCGCCGTCTCCGGCGGGCTCCGCGACGCGCTCGACCGCGGCGTGGTCGTCACCGACGCCTCGGTGTTCGAGGTCGCCCGAGAGGCGGAAACGGTCGTGTTCGACAAGACCGGGACCCTCACCGCGGGGGAGATGCGCGTCGGCGCGGCGTACGGCGACGACCGGACGCTCCGGCGCGCCGCCGCGATCGAACGCCGCGCCGACCACCCCGTCGCGGACGCGATCCGGGAGGCGGCCGCGGACGGCCGGTCGGCGACCGACGACCAACCGGCGACCGACGGCCTCCCCGGAGAGACGCCGGTAGAGTCGTTCACCCGCCACCCCGGCGCGGGGATCTCGGGGCGGCTCGTCGCCGATGGCCGCACCGAATCCGGCTCCCGAACGACCGACGCGCGCGTCGTCGTCGGGACCGCCGACCTCGTCGAGCGCGAGTGCGGGCCGATTCCCGAGCACCTGCGGAAGCACGTCGACGCCGTCACGGAGCGAGGCGCGCTTCCGGTCGTGGTGGGATGGAACGGTACGGCCCGCGGAGTGATCGCGGTCGAGGACCGCGAGCGGGAGGGCTGGGACGCCGCGCTCGACGCGTTCGCCGACCGCGAGGTCGCGGTCCTGACCGGCGACGAGGGGCCTCGGGCCGACCGGTTCCGGAACCATCCCGCGGTGGACGAGGTCTTCGCCGGGGTGCCGCCGGACGGGAAGCTCGAAGCGGTCCGCGGGTTCACCGCCGCCGGCACCACCGTGATGGTCGGCGACGGGACGAACGACGCCCCGGCCCTCGCGGCGGCCGACCTCGGGATCGCGATGGGCGACGGGACGGCGCGCGCCGTCGAGGCCGCGGACGTCGTGATCGCCGACGAGGACCTCCGAGCGGTCGAGACCGTGTTCGACCTCGCGAGGGGGACGCGGCGGCGCATCCGCGAGAACGTGGCGTGGGCGCTGTGTTACAACGCGGTGGCCATTCCGCTCGCGGTCGCGGGGGCGCTCAACCCCTTCTTCGCCGCGCTGGCGATGGCCGCCAGCAGCGGCATCGTCGTGACGAACTCGACGCGGTCGGTGTTGTGAGGGTGGCCCCGCGAAACGGCGGATCGCCAAACAGCGCCTCGTGAACGATGACGCGAGTGGGTGTATCGGGTTGTCAGAATGGTTGTTTATAAGTGAACGAGTGGTGTCGCTGTCGGCTGCTTATATGCGTCCTCACGGCTGCCCCTTTGGGTCCCTCCCCGCACCGCCAGCACGGCGCCTCACACCTCCCCAGCCTCGCGCGGCGCTCTTCGCGCCCGGTGGGCGCTTAGAGGCGCGCGCCACCGCACTCGTTTTTATAAACGATTCTCTCCGTCGCTCACGGTCGTCTAAATACTAAGTCGCGGTCGCCGATCTGCAATACTCACTCCCGTCATCAATCGTCGCAGTTCCTCACAGAAGCGGTGGAGGGGACATGAGCAGCGAGTCGGAGCGGGAGGTCATCCCGTGAGAGCCGTGCGGCCGAAACCGATCGTTCGCTCCGACTTCATCAGAGCGACGAACCCCTCCGACGCCTCTCTCAGACCGTCCGGATGAACCGCCGGAGCGTTTTGCCGTTCGAATCGCGGAGTTCGATCACGAACTGTTTCCCGGACGGTCCGTCGGAGAGCGACTCGCGGGGCGCCGACACCGCGTACGGCGGCTCGTCGCTGCGGTCGATCTCTTCGCCCCCGGCGAGGAGCACGACGTGGTCGACCCCCTCGGCGGTTTCGAGCTCGCAGGTGACCGGGTCGCCGCCCGTCTCACAGACGAGGTCCGCGGTCACGTCGCCGCCGTCGGTGCCGAAGCCGGACGAGAAGTCGAGCAGCATCGCGCCCGGCGCGAGCGTCCCCACGACCGCGACGATCACGAGGAACGTCGTGAAGTTGATCTTCGACCCGTGTCGGGCGATCCGGCGCACGGTGGGGTTCCGGGCGGTGCGCCGCAACCGGATCACGGCCGGCACGACGAGCAGGTGGGTGAGCGGCCCCCACGCGAGCAGGACGAAACCGTAGGCGATCGCGTACCGGAGCGCGATCGCGTCGGTCCAGTAGGCCGTTAGCACGTTCCCGCCCATCCACAGGAAGAACCCGAGGAAGACGAGCGCGCCGCTCTTCAGCCAGCGCCAGACGGGCGTGTTGGCGTAGTAGACGCTCAGGAAGTCGCGCCACGTTTGGCGTACGATGCCGCCGAGTCGCGTCCAAGGGTAGGTCCGGGAAGTGTCGGTCATTCGTGGGGTGTTTCGCAGTCGTTCGGGCGGTGATTCGGTCGGGATTCGGGGATTTCAGGTAGCGATGCGGGCGGCCGGCGCCTACGCGCCGATCGCCCAGAGCTGAGTCAACAGGTACCAGTTCAGCACGTAGACGGCGGCGAAGACGCCGAGGAAGATCAGACAGAGCGCGAAGGTGCCGCGGAGTTCGACCGCGTGGATCGGCTCGCCGCCGTCGGCGTGGAGCCCGCCCTCGGGCAGCATGCCGCCGTCGTCGCCGTCGGAGAGCCGGCCGCCGAACAGCAGCGATCCCACCGAGACGCCGACGAACAGGACGCCGGAGAGGATCGCCAACAGGGCGAAGATCCCGAAGATCATGAATATCGGAACCGCGGCCGAGAAGCTGAACTCCGAGCCGGGGATGTTCCTGACGACCTCGGCGGTCCGGCGCGGCACGCCGTAGAGGATGCCCGCGTACATTAACATTAGCGTGGCGACGCTCATCGCGGCCCCGTAGGCGTACGGGATCGCGGTCGCCAGCGCGTCCGAGACGAAGTCCCGCCGGAACATCGTCTTGATGACGAAGAGGACGAGCCCGAAGAACGAGAGCGTCGTCCCGAGCGCGACGGTGGCGTGGAAGTGTCCCACCGTTGCGAGGGTGTTGTGCCAGGTCATGTTCACTTGGATCTGGCCCATCACGACGCCGGTGATCCCGCCGAGGAAGCCGAAGAGGATGATGCTGAAGATCGTCGAGGCGAAGACGGGGTTCCGCCACGGCGCGGAGGTGAGCCAGCCGAAGAGCCCGCCGCCCTGCCCCCGCCGACGGCGCCCGGCCTCGATCCCGGCCGGGATCGCGAACGCGTGGATCATGCTCGCGAAGGCCGCGCCGTAGAAGGCGTAGGAGGTGTTCCAGATGCGCCACCCGGCGGACATGCCGGGATCGACGAGCAGGTGGTGGGCCGCCCCGAGGTTGATAAAGAAGAGGTAGAGGATGAAGGCGGTCCGGGAGACCTTCTCGGAGATCACGACCGCGCCGCCCACGACGTGCGTCAGGAAGTACCACACCGTGATCATCGCGAGTAGGTTGATCTGCTGGGTGCCGTGGCCGACGATCCAGTAGAGCTGTCGGTAGATCCCCGGGTCGACCGAGGCGATGAGGTCGACGCGCCACGCCAGCGCGTACGCGAACGCCGCGATTCCGCCGAGGATCGCCTCCACGGCGATGATCCCGGTGATGAACGCGCCGAAGGCGACGAGCGGGAGCGTCCGGCTGCTGTCGCGGGTCTCCGTCCAGATCGTCGCGAAGAACGGCAGCGCCGCGATCGTGGTCCCGAGCAGGAAGAGGATCGCCGTGCCGTAGAACCACGGCGTGACGGGCAGCGGGACGTACGCCGTCAACAGCGGCGCCTCGTTGGGCGCCTCGGCCAGCCAGATGGACGCGTTCACGCCGATCGCCCCGGCCACCATCGTGACGTATCCGACGGTCGCGAGCCGGCGAAGCGGGAGCTTCCGGCCGAGCACCATCGGCCCGCCCACGTAGAGGATGGCGATCTCCATGAACACCATCCAGAAGATGAGCAGATTCCACGCGTGCATGCTCAGGTGCGTGTAGTAGCTGCTCGGGTCGAGCAGCCCGATGAACTCCCACCGGGTCATCGCGACGGAGAACGCGAAGCTCCCGCCGACCGCGAGCGCGATCACCGCGGTCAGCCCGAACAGCTTCACGTAGTTCTCCACGGATCGGTGGATGTCGAGTCCGGTCACCGAGCAGGTTCGGAAGCCGTCCGCGCCGTAGTCGTTCCGGAACAGGGAGGTGATCGCCGACATGCTACCCCTCCACCACCGTGAAGCGACCGTGCATCGTTCGGTGGCCCTGTCCGCAGAACTCGTTGCAGACGACGTGGTAGGTGCCCGGCTCGTCGAAGGTCATCGGGACCACCCACTCGGAGCCCGGGAACACCTGGAGGTTGATCTGCTTGTTCAGGTTCTCCTCCGGCCTGACTGAAAACCCGTGCTGAACGTCGTAGGCGCCGAGGTGGAGGTCGTACTCGCGGCCCGCTTCGAGGACGACCGGGAGCCCGTCCCAGTTGAACCGCATCGCGCCGACGTACACGTCGTCGCCGGGCGGAATCAGGCCGTCGTCGGTCTCCTCGGCGGCCTCCTTGTACTCCCCGACGCGTTCCTGATACTGGTCGGGATCGACTTCGTACGTCGTGCCGATGGGGTTCTGGTCGCCGAACTGGGTGAACCCGGCCATCCACGAGAAGATGCCGAGCGACCACGCACCCGCCAGTCCGAGCCAGATGCTCTCGCGGCGATTCACCGGGGCGTTCCACCAGTCGTCGTCGGGGTCATCGAGCGGATTACTCATGCGGTGATCACCTCACCGGTAACGACAGGAGGTCGAGCAACCCCCATCCGACGTAGGCCACGAGAAAGAACACGATCGCCGCCGCGGCCAACAGCCAGATGCGGTTATAGAGGCGCTGCATCGCCGGAATGTCTCCGTCAGGTGTCGTACGATTGCTCATCGGTCGCTCACACGGTCTGGTACACAGATACGCATGGTGAGCGTTCGCCCGCACATGTTCGCGCGCCGGCGTCGCGCCGGCTCATATCGCGAGCGTTTCCACGAGGATCGCCGCGAGAACGGCCCCGAGGTAGGCGTTCGAGACGTGGAAGCTCCGGTAGGCCGCCGCCCGTTCCTCTGCCCCCCGCCGACCGGCGTCGTATTGGCGGACGACGCTCCGCACGAACAGCGCTCCGAGCGCCGTGGTGGTGACCGCGTAGAGGACGCCGAGGTCGGTGACGGTCCCGAGCAGGACCGCGGCGATCAGGGTGACGCCGAGCCACGCGAGTATCCGCCGGCGCGCGGCCTCGACGCCCGCGACGACCGGCACCATCGGGTAGTCGGCCCGCGCGTAGTCCTCGCGGTGGGCGATCGCGAGGTTGTAGAAGTGCGCCGGGGTCCAACAGCAGACGACGACCGCGAGCAGGACCGCGGGGAGGCCGACGGTCCCGGTCACCGCGGCGTACCCGATCAGGGCCGGCAGGGCGCCGGAGCCCCCGCCGATCACGGTGTTCCACCGGGTCGTCGGCTTCAGCAGGACCGTGTAGACGTAGGCGTAGTAGACGACGGCCGCCGCCGTGAGCGCGGCCGCGAGCGCGTTGACGAACGCGAGCATGACCGCCATCGAGGCGACGACGAGCGCGACGGCGAAGCCGGTCGCACGCCGGACGCCGACCCGATCGGTCGCGATCGGCCGGTCCGCGGTCCGCCGCATCTTCCGGTCGCGGTCGCGCTCGTACACATGGTTGAACGCCCCCGACGCGCCGGTCGCGAGGACGCCGCCGCCGAGGGTCGCGACGACCGTCACGCCGTCGAGTTCGGCGCCGGCCGCGGCGGCCAGTCCCATCCCCGCAAGCGCGAGCAGGCACAACAGCCACATCAACCGTGGCTTGGTCAACTCGAGGTACGCTCGGAGTCGCCCGCGGAACCGGAGCGGTCCGTCCCCGGACATTGCGTGGCGAGCGCCCCCGTCAGCCGCACCCGGCGTCACGCGGTCACCCCGACCACTCGGCGGGTCGTCGGCCGACGCGCTCGTGGTCGTCTCCACCCTGATCACGAGCGTCGCGAGGAGGACGGCAAAGACCCCGATCCCGCCCAGCAGGTGGACCCGACCGTCGAAAGACGGGACGCCGGTTCGGTTCGCGAGCCCGACGCCCGCCTGTACCAGATACGCAATTAGGACCGCGACCGTCCCGACGCGGACCGCGCGCGAGGCCGCCGTTCGGTGGGCGAGAAGCGCCGTGACGGCGAGGAGGGCGCCGACGGCCACCGCGGTGGCCTGGTGGACCGCAGCGACCGCGGAGCCGGCATCCGTGGCGGCGGTTGCCCCGAGTGCGATGAGCAGATACGTCCCCACGACCGCCCAGATCAGCAGCGTCGTGAGTCGTGGTCTATCCATACGTCCGCTGCGCGTCCCGCTCCCGCGGTCTTTCCCCCGAATATGTTCGCCGCCCGCCGTGTCGGCTTACGCGTGACCGTGACGCGAATGCGGAGTCGCGACCTCGCGGTCCCTCGTCCCCACGGCCTCGCGGTCCCTCGTCCTCGCGGCCGTCGACTCAGCGGCGGCCGTTGACTCAGAACGACAGGTGCGAGGTCGCTCCCGGCCCGTCGTCGCCGTCGTCCACGCCGCCGTCGTGCAGGTAGTCGTAGTGCTCGTCGGCGAGGAGGACGGTGTCGTCTTCGACCGCGATATCGACACCGGGGAGCGCGGTCCCCGACGCCTCTCCGTTGTCGCACTCGCCGGAGCAGGCGTCGAACATCGACCCGTGTCGCGGACAGATGATCTCGCCGTCGCGGATCGCCGCGCCGCGGCCCGTGTCGAGGCGCTGATCCTCGTGCGTGCAGTTGTTGACCCACGCGCTGACGCCGGGGTCCTCCTCGCACGGGACGAGGATGACCTCCGTCTCGTTCCCGAAGGCGTCCTCGGCGGTGAAGCGGTACGAGCCGCCCGCCGGGACCTCGGAGCGGTCGGCGATCGCGGTTGCGTCCGACATGGGATCGCCGTAGGGGAGTCCGGTCGAAAAGCCTGCCGACCGGTCGGCCGTCGGACTGCGCCGGTTCGGCGGCTTCGTCCCGTTCGATGGGTTTTATCCGGTCGTGCCGCGTGGTTCCGGTGTGAGCCAGTTCGATCGGACCGCCGGCGCGGACGCGGAGACGGAGGCCGGTGCGGAGACCGACGCGGAGCCGACTGCGGAGACCGACGCGGGGGTCGACGCCGACGGCGACCTGACGGCCGCCCTCCGGACGGAGTCTCAGGTGCTCCCCGCGGAGGTGTTCGCCACCCTCGGCAACGACACGCGGGTCGACATCCTCCGCGCCCTCCTCGAACTCGGCGCCGACGAAGAGCCCGTGAGCTTCACCGACCTCTTCGAGCGGGTCGACATCGACGACAGCGCCAACTTCAACTACCACCTCCGGCAGCTCACCGGCCACTTCGTCAAGCGGAGCGACGACGGCTACGAGTTCCGGTACCCCGGCCGCAAGGTCGTCAGCGCCATCTTCACCGGGACGCTCACCGAGCGCGCGCAGATCGGGTTCTTCCCGGTCGAGGGGTCGTGTTACGACTGCGACGGCGACCTCCACGGCTGGTACGTCGACGACACGCTCACCGTGGGCTGTGCCGACTGCGGGACGATTCAGGTGAGCTACCCGTTCCCCTCCGGCGGGCTCGACGACCGCACGACCGACGAGCTGATGCAGGCGTTCCACCACTACGTTCGCCACCACTACTGTCTGGCCGCGGACGGGGTCTGTCCCGAGTGCACCGGCGCGGTCGAGACGACGCTCGTCCGCGACCCCGACGAGGAGGACCTCGACGTCGCCGTCGAACACGTCTGCGGACGGTGTAACTACCGGCTGCGGTCGACGGTCGGCGTCACCCTACTGGACCACGCCGAGACGCTGCTGTTCTTCTCCGAGCGCGGCGTCGACCTGAACACCGAGCCGTTCTGGGGGTTCGACTGGTGCGTGAGCGACGAGCGGACGGCGGTCGTCTCCGAGGACCCGCTCCGGGTCCGGCTCTCGCTGTCCTGCGGCGGCGACGAGCTCCGCGTCGTCGTCGACGAGTTGGTGGACGTAGTGGAGACGACGCTGGCGGAGTGAGTCGGAGGGAGTGGGTCGGCGTACCCGTCGCTCGCGGAACGAAAGCGCCCGCCGGGCGGGCCGAACGGCCCGGCGGACGAACAGTAGAATACCTCGGGAGGATCGGCCGGATTCGGCCGATCGATCGGTGTGCTTACTCGAAGAGTTCGACGGCCTGCTCGTAGCGGTCGGAGGGTTCGTCCCAGTCGACGACTTCGAAGAAGTTGTCGACGAACTCGCCGCGGGCCGGGCCGTAGTCGTGGTAGTAGGAGTGCTCCCACACGTCGAGTGCGAGGATCGGGTGGCCGCCCCAGATCGCGCCCTGGTCGTGTTTGTCGACCACGACGTTGCGCAGCCGGTTCGAGAACGTGTCGTACACGAGCAATGCCCAGCCG
>NZ_SDJP01000031.1 GCF_004114995.1 Halorubrum amylolyticum | reverse complement strand
TGCCCCCGCCAAAGGCGACCAGTACGACGAGGTCATCGAGACGATGAAAGACCCCGAACGGAGCACGTTCGCGTTCGTGATGTACCCCGAGTACACGCCTATGATGGAAGCCTACCGGGCCGCCGCCGACCTCAAAGATCAGGTCGGCATCGAGACCTCGCTGGTCGTCGCCAACTACCTCCTCCCCGAGGAGTACGGCGACAACGCCTTCTTCGCGAATCGGCGCGCTCAGCAGGCGCAGTATCTCGACGAGATCCGTGACCGGTTCGACGCGCCGTTGATGTTGGCGCCGCTCCGGCAGGACGAACCGATTGGGCTCGACGAACTCAGCGCCTTCGGTGAGGAGATTACCGGACTCGCAGACGTTGTCGAAGCGGACGCACCGGAGGTGACGCCCTCGTGAGCGACGCACAGGACGTGGAAGGTGCGGCCGAGGACAGCGTGGGCATGTCGAATGAAGAAGACGTAGAAGCCAACATTGAGGCGGCGCTCCACGAGTTCCTCGACACGCTCGACGAGTCTGAGACGTATCAGCGGTTCGTCGCGGCCGACGAGGCGTTACAGGACGATGACGACGCGATGGCGCTGCTCCGCGAGTACCAGCGAAAGCAACAGCAGATGCAACGCGGCGGTTTCGACGAGTCGGTGATGGCCGAGCTGAAGCAGCTCCAGACCGAAATGTCGAACAACGAGACGATCCAGCGTCAGCAGGCCGCACAGGCCGATCTGATAGAACTGCTCAAGCGAACGAACGACGCCATTAGCGACGAAATCGGCGAGGAGTTCGCGCGGTCCACCGGAGGTGGGTGCTGTTGAGCGCTTCCGGTCAGGACGCCAGCGAGGACGGAGTCACCGACGACGAGGTCGTCGCGGCCGCCGAGTCGCTCGGCGAAGAGCTTGCGGCGGCGAAAGAGTCCTCCTCGGAGTTCGCGTTCACCACGATGGTGATGCAGTGTAACGAAGCGATCGGCGACGAGACTGGTGTCGACTACGGGAGCGTCTGCGGCGCCGACGACGACGGCTGCTGTTAGCGGAGGTCACAGGGGCGGTTCCGGCTGACGGCCCTGCCAATTGTCACTCCGCGGACGGAGTTTGCGACAGGAGTTCATCGAACAGCGAGACGATACGTTCTTCGATCTCGTCACGGATCTCCCGAACCTGCTCGATCGGACGCTCGTGGGGGTCGTCAAGCCCCCAATCGCGATTCTCGCCGTTCCACGTCGCTGGGCACACGTCCGATGCCGAACACCCCATCGTGACGACGATATCGACCGCCTGTAGCTCGTCTGGCGTCACCTCTCGCGGCGTTCGGTCGCTGAGATCGATGTCCCGCTCTCTCATTGCTTCGACGACAATCTCGTGGACGTGGTCTGCGGGCTGTGTGCCACCGGTAACGATCGTAATCTGATCGCCCACACCGCGACGGTCGCGCTCGCGCTCAGCGAACGCCGCCGCCATTTGGCTCCGTCCTGCGTTTTGGACGCACACGAACGCGATCTGGTGGTCCGTCCGCTCATCGGATTCAGTCACACCTCCACAAGCGAGTGGGATCGGTATAGCTGTTACTTCAGGCACAGCGGCTCTTGATAGGCTATCTGAGAAGTACTCTCAGAGCCGTGTTGAGCTAATGAGACGTATATATACCACATAGAAGTTCTCAAGTCGACGGCATCGATTCTGTTGTTTATGAGTGATGATTTGCCGGTTACTCTAGGATTCGTTTGTGTACAAAATGCTGGTCGCAGTCAGATGGCAACAGCGTTCGCCGAACGCGAGCGTGACCGTCGTGGACTCGGAGACAGTGTTGAGATCATTACCGGTGGCACTCACCCCGCCGATAGCGTCCATGACGAGGTCGTGGCGGTCATGCAAGACCACGAGATCGATCTCTCGGATCGAGTCCCTCGAGAAGTCTCAACAACTGAGCTCGAATCATGTGACGTCGTCGCCACAATGGGCTGTTCGACACTCGAACTCGATGCTGAAGAGATAGATGTTCGCGACTGGGCGCTAACAGATCCTGACGGCCAAGATCTCGATCAGGTCCGTGAGATCCGAAACGATATCGAACAGCGGGTTACAGACTTGTTCGACGAAGTTCACGCGAACGGTTCACAGTGAAACAAGCGCCTGCTGGAGCGGTACTCGAATGACGGACTGTTATTGATTTAGCGAGGTTTTAATCAAGCTTTTTGTGAGAAAACAAAGGCACGCATGAGATCTATCCTCCGAAGTTATGGAAGATCGGGAAAACTGGAATTTGCTAGCGCGTCGAGTCGACGATTGAGTTTGCACTATCAGCGAGCGTCAGGGGTATTCGCTCGTGGTCGATAGCGACCCGTTATTCCCGTTACCATTACGTCGCTGTGCGTGTAGAACCTCATATGGTTTCTGAAGGCGACTATGCACCAGATTTCACCGTTCCGCTGGCCGGGGGAGGAAGCTACGACAACGTTTCCGAGTTCACGCTATCAGAGAAGGTGGGAGACGGACCGATCGTGCTCGCGTTCGTACCAGGAGCATTCACCGGGGGGTGTACCGAGGAAATGTGTGCCTTCGGGAGCGAACTTGACTCCTTCGAGGCACTCGACGCGTCGGTGTACGGCGTTAGCGTCGACCTTCCGTTCGCCCAGAACATCTGGATACAGCAAGAAGGGTTCGACGTGTCGATGCTTTCAGATTGGGATCACGAGGTTATCCACGCGTACGATGTCGTCTATCCGGACATGTACGGCTCTATCGAGTCGGCCCAGCGAAGCGTGTTCGTGATAGATTCGGACGGAATGGTCACATACCGGTGGGTTCGGGAGGGCGGAAACCCCGAGTTTGGATCGTTCGTCGACGACGTGCGAAAGCGGGTGGATGCGGCGCGCCGATAGGGTCGACCGGCGCCGTCGACGGCGGGAACGTCGATCGACCCGCGTGAGCGGTCCGTCGTGTGGCTGCCATGCGCTCTACCGTGAACAAAAGTGTTACCTATTCTTAAAGAGATAGCAACCTATGGAGTTAGAACTCAGCGGAGCGTCTGTGTTTGTCGCCGCAGCAAGCAAAGGACTTGGACTCGGTGTGGCGACGCAGTTCGCTGCTGAGGGTGCGAACGTCGCCATCGCGTCCCGAAGCGCGGACAACCTCGCTGCGGCCCGTGAAAAGATACTTGACGAGACCGGCTGCGACGACGACGCGGTCTTCACCGTCGAGATGGACCTCACCGACCCCGGCGCGATAGAGTCAGGGATCACGTCGGCAGTCGAGGAGTTCGGCGGGCTGGACGTGCTGGTAACCAACCACGGCGGTCCGAACAACGCGTCCTTCGAGGACACTTCTCTGGAAGCGTTCGACGAAGGGTACAATAACGTGCTCCGAAGCACAGTGGTCCAATGTAAAGCGGCGCTACCCGCTCTCCGCGATGGCGGGGGTGCGATCACACACCTCGTCGCCGCCTCCGCGGCGGAGCCGACTCCGCACGGAACCCTCGGAAACGTGTTCCGCCCGGGCATCTATGGGCTCTCGAAGACCCTTGCTAACGAAGAGGGAGAAAACGGGATCCGATCGAACTGTGTCGCTCCCCGCGGGGTACTCTCCGACCGGATCGAGTCGAAGATCGCCGCGCGGGCTGAGCGCGAAGGGCTGACGGAGGCTGAAGTTCGCGAGCTCCGCGTCGCGGAACTCCCGCTGCCGGAGATGGGAACGACCGAGGAATTTGGGAAGGCGGTCGCGTTCGTCTCCTCGCCGGCCGCGTCGTACGTCACCGGATCGGTGTTACCCGTCGACGGCGGGTGGAGTTCGCGCCTCCTGTAAGATCAGGGTCGCGCTCGCGCCTACTATCGGCCCTGCAGCGACGGGAAAGGGGATCCACGGACCGTTACGGGTCCGGTACCAGCTTCGGCGTCGGGTAAGTTCCGCCGTTGACGTGTAATACCTGCCCGGTCACGAACGACGCGGCATCTGATGCGAGGAAACAGCACGCGTCGGCCACTTCTTCGACGTCCCCGAGCCGTCCGAGAGGGGTCGATTGAATCACCTCCTGCTCGATTCGGTCCCAGTCGTCGGTTCGCGTTCGATCGACATCGATGAGCCCAGGCGAGACCCCGTTGACTCGAATCCCATCGGATCCGAGCTCGGTCGCTAGCTGCCGCACCTGTCCCTCGATTCCGAGTTTCGATCCGTAGGAGTGGGCGTGGCCACGTTTACCGAGATACACCATCGCTCCGATCAGGTTTACGATCGACCCGCCGTCCCGATTGATCATGTCCGGGACGACCGCCTGCGTCGTCTGGAAGACTCCTCTAAAGTTGACGGCAAGCACGCGATCAAGGTCTCGGGTCTCCACGTCGAGAAACGGCTTCGACGGTCGGTAGGTCGCGTTGTTCACGAGCACATCGATCGGTCCGAGCTGATCGCGGAGTTCGTCGACCATCGATCGAACCGCGTCGGGGTCGCCGATGTCGGCGAGCGCGACCGCCGTCTCGCTGCCGGTTTCACGAACGAGACGCGCGGTCTCCTCGCAGCCGTCGGCGTCATCGCGGGCCGTGACCCCCACGTCGGCCCCGGATTCCGCGAGCCGAACCGCAGTCGCTCGACCGATGTTTCGGCTCGATCCGGTCACAAGGGCGGTTTTTCCGGACAGATCTATCTGTGTCACCTCGCGACCCTCACTCGGCCGGTCGCGCTGGGGTTAGACATCGAACTCCGTCTGGTACTCGGTCTCATCGAGTCGATCCTCCCGTAGGGGCCAGAAGGCGAGCAAGCGCGCCGGCTCGGAAGCAACGGCGCGAGACGCGTGCGGAACGTCCGGTGGAATCTCCACCGCGTCGTGCGCGCCGAGCGAGACTCGCTCTCCGTCGACGAGGAAGTCGACCTCCCCCTCGATGACGATCGTCGTCTGCTCCCACGGATGGGTGTGTTGCGGCTTGTCTTCTCTTTCCGGTCCAATCGTCGTCATGCCGACCATCTGGTCGACTCCGCGGAAGACGACCTGCTCGAACCCGGGCTCCTCCTTCGCGACTGGGGCGTCAGAGAGGTTGTACACCGACGGAATTTTCTCCGGGTCGTATTTGCGTACCATACTCTACCGAGCAGGGAAAAGAAGTTAAAAGCCTAGGGTTAAACGAGCGCTATACCCCGTCACAGACAGCGATCGTCACTGTCGACAGCTGACGGTCCACAAAAATGGGTGGATACAGTCCTCCGAAGAGGAACGAACCGATCGCTTACGCCAGCTCGTCGATCTGCTCGACGACGGCGTCGGCAAACTCGCTGGTGGCGAGCTTCTCGCCGCCCTCGATCTGCCGGTGGAGGTCATAGGTGACCTTCCCGGACGAGATGGTCTCTTCGACGGCGTCACGTACGAGGTCGGCGGCGTCGGACCAGCCGAGGTAGTCGAGCATCTCGCGGCCGGAGAGGATCATCGCGGTGGGGTTCACCTTGTCCTCGCCGGCGTACTTGGGCGCAGAGCCGTGGACGGGCTCGGCGAGACAGCGACCGTGGCCGCGGTTGATGCCGGGCGCGATGCCGAGGCCGCCGATCTGCGCGCCGGCGGCGTCGGACATGTAGTCGCCGTTGAGGTTCATCGTCGCGATGACGGAGTACTCGTCCGTGCGGGTCAGCAGTTGCTGGAGCATGTTGTCCGCGATGCGGTCCTTGACGACGACAGTGCCCTCGGGCTGTTCGCCGTCGTGCTCCTCCCAGAGCTGGTCCTCAGTGATGACGTCGTCGCCGTACTCCTCCTCGGCGACCTCGTAGCCCCAGTCGCGGAACGCGCCCTCGGTGAACTTCATGATGTTCCCCTTGTGGACGAGCGTGACCGAGTCGCGGTCGTTGGCGAGCGCGTAGTCGACCGCCTCGCGGATGAGGCGCTTCGAGCCGAACTCGGAGATGGGCTTGATGCCGATGCCGACCGGGCCGTCGTGGATCACGTCGTCGACCTCCATGTCGTCTTCGACGAACTCGCGGACCTTCTCGGACTCGTCGGTGCCGGCCTCCCACTCGATGCCGGCGTACACGTCCTCGGTGTTCTCCCGGAAGGTGACCATGTCCATCGCTCCCGGGCTTTTCACGGGTGACGGCACGCCGTCGAGATGGTAGGTTGGCCGAACGTTCGCGTACAGATCGAGCTTCTTGCGCAACGCCACGTTCAGCGAGCGGAAGCCGGCGCCGACGGGGGTGGTGAGCGGACCCTTGATCGCGACGCGGTGGTCGCGGATCGCGGAGACCGTGTCCTCGGGAAGATTCTCATTGTACTTCTCTCGGGCGCTAGCGCCCGCGAAAAGCCGCATCCACGCGATGGAGCGGCCCGTCGCCTCCGCGGCCGCGTCCAGTACCTTCTGGGCGGCCGGCCCGACATCGGTGCCGATCCCGTCGCCGTGAATGATCGGGATAATCGGGTTCTCGGGAACGTTCAGCTCGCCAGTTTCCTCGTCGGCGAGCGTGATGGCCTCACCGTCGTCAGGAACGTCGACTTTGTCGTAGCTCATGAACGTGCGTGGGGTCGCTTTGAGCCGATAAAAACCTGCCCGTTCGGGGTTCGCCAAGATTGAACCCGATCGCCCGGTCTGCTGCATTGACCGACTGGGCAGGTATTTCGATTGGTCCGCCTCGTCGTCGCAATCAGTCGTCGGTCGATTGTCTGGGGGCTGTCTCCGAAATGTACTCGGCCGCAGTGTCCGCGGATATGCGACCGTAGACCGCTGCGTTCGTCAGACCGGAGCCGCCGGGATAGTTGTCGTAGAACAGTCCGCCTGTGACGTTGCCGGCCGCGAACAGGCCGGGGATGACGGTGTCGGTAGTGTCCAGCACCTCGCCGTCAGACGTGATCGCGACACCGCCGAAGGCGAACGTCATGCCGCCGGTGACGGGATAGCCAGTGAACGGCGGCTCGTCAAGAGGAAGCGCCCAGTTCGACTTGGGCGGATCGACTTCGTTCGCCGCGTTCCCATCCAGCGCGTCCGGGTCGTATGCCGCCGCGGCGTCGGCGGCGCAGGCCTCGTTGTACGCGTCGACGGTTTCGACTGCCTGCTCAGGATTCTCGATGTCGAGGCGACGCACCAGCGCCTCGATCGAGTCCGCGGTGATCGCCCGCGAGGGCCCCATATGCGCCACGTCGTCGACGACCTTCGAGTCGACGACGATGAACGCCTCGTGGTACGGCTGTTCGAAGATCCGCCGACCGAACTTCGCGTATGTGTGGGCTCGCGAGTCTTCGCCCTCGTCAACGAATCGCTCGCCGTTGTGATTCAGGATGAGCCCGTACTGGTACCCGTCGATCCGGGTGATCCCGCCCTCGATATCGGGCGACCCCGCATCAATGATCGCCATGTGGGCATTGCCCCACTCGCCGTCGGACTTCGCGCCGGCGTCCATCGCGGACTCGATAACCTCACCGGTGTTGTATCGGCTCCCGCGGACCTTCATGTTCCCGTACCCCGGCCCGAAGTACCGCGTCCGCTTCTCCTTACTGGAGCCGTAATCGCCGGCGGCGAGGACGACGGCGTCCGCCTCGAACCGAACGCGGTGCCCGTCGACGAACCCAGACACACCGGAGGCGGACCCGTCATCGGCTCTGATCACGTCCTGTACCGTGGCGTCGTACCGCACCTCCCCGCCGAGCGACTCGTAGTACTCGATCAAGTCGTCGATCATCGTTTCGCCGTCGAGCCAGACGCGGCCCGCGGTGTACCCAGAATGGGGTGCCTGATACTCCCAGTCGAGTCCCATCTCGGTAAGCCACTCAAAGGTGTCCGCGGCCTCCTCGGTGACCGTACGAGCCAAGTCGTTGTCGGCTCGGTAGTTCGTCGTCTTCATCAGGTCCGAGTAGAAGTCCGCAGCGGTATAGTCCTCGACGTTGAACTCGACGTCGAGGTCGATGTCCGCAGTGGGGATCCGGAACGATTCGGTGAAGCGAGTGTGACCGCCTCGGTGCGCTTTCGGAGATTTCTCGAGAACAACCACGGAGCAGTCGCGTTCAGCGAGACGGATCCCCGCAGCGAGCCCGGCGATACCGCAGCCGACGACGACCGCATCGTACTGTTCGTTGGACATGTGTCACTATAACCACTGCAGGCTGGAGCACGGATTGCCGAAACCGTTTTGCCGAACATGTGAAGGGATATATCCCGAGGACTGCGCCGAGCCTGGGGTCCATCAGCGGACGAGAAGTTCGGCAAAGGATATCGAGAGCAGAGAACGGTGACGACGGCGGCCGCCGCGTGACTAGTTTCCGTCGGAGTCGTCGGGGGCGGCTCGGGGTCTCTCCGCCGGATTGACCGCGACGAACCGTTCCGGGAGGGTCTCCCCGTTGAGGAACGCGAACACGCACTCCACGAGCGTCTCGATGATCGACGAGCGCGCTCGGACCGACGATGCCGCGATGTGCGGCGTCGTCACGACGTTCTCGAAGTCGTGAAGCGGCGAATCGGACGGCAGCGGCTCGGTTTCGAACACGTCGAGGCCGGCACCCCCGACCGTGCCGGCCCTGAGCGCGTCGACGAGCGCCTCAGTGTCAACGATGGGCCCGCGAGCCGTGTTCACGAGCACAGCGTCGTCGTCCATCGTCGCGAGAGCGCGCTCGTCGACCATCCCCCGCGTCTCGGACGTGTGCTCGGCGGTGACGATCACGGCTTCGGGTTCCGAGAGCACGGTCTCGAAATCGGTTAGCGTCGTACCCGTGATCTGCGTGTCAATGTCGTGGACGTACGGATCGTAGGCGTACACGTCGACGTTGAAGCCATCGAGGAGGCCCGCAAGCCGTGAGCCGACGTTGCCGAACCCGACGATTCCGACCGACGTGCCCGCGACCGAGCGCGCGTTCGGCACCTCGTCGCGCCACTTCCCCGCCTCCAGCGCGCGCTGTCCTGTCAGGACGTTCCGCTTGACGGCCAGAAGCAGCGTTAGGGCGTGCTCCGCGACCGAGAGCGCGTTCATTCCTGGAGTGTACACGACGCCCACGCCGTTGTCCGCAGCAGCGTCGAGGTCGATCGTGTCGATCCCTGTCCCGATTTTTGCCACGAGCCGCAGCGAGTCAGCCCGTTCGAGCACCCGTCGAGTGACTGGAAGCCGGGACGTGGTAAAGAGGATCTCGACGCCGTCGAGCGCCTCGATTAGCGCTTCTTCAGTCGCCTCAACGCCGACTTCGAGCGAGAGGGCGGCGCCGACCTCGCGTTCAAGCACGTCGCGCGGCTTCACGTCTTGATCGACGAGCGCGCGCGGCGCTCCGCCAGTCATTCCTCTTGTTCCGGTCGTACGTGGGTGACGACGGGACATTCCGCGTTCATCAGCACGTCTTGGGTGACACTGCCGAACAGCGCTTTGCCGACCGCGGAACGGCGGCGACCGCCGACGCAGATGTAGCTCGCGTCCTGCTCGTTCGCGTATCGAACGAGCTCTTCGCCGGCGTCGCCGACGAGGCCGACAGCCTCGTAGTCGTCGGTCGTTCGGCTCGCGACGCTTTTGGCCGTCTCTTTGGCGTACGCCCGTACGTCGTCGACAGCGACGGTCTTCCCCGTGTCGCTGAGACTGTCCTGTTCGAGGTCGCGGAACTCGGACTGACTCAACACGTGGACGACGTGGAGGTCCTCCTCGAACGCTTCGGCGTGTTTTCGTCCCTCGATCACGGCGTTGCTCTCTCGATCGATCCGTTCGACCCCAGCGACAATTGTCATAGTTGACAACCACTCTGTGACGAACACTCTTATAACTTTCAGTGGATCGCGACCGTCGCACTTGCTTGGTCCGTGGTGTTTTTGAGGCGTACCCGCGTTGGTTGAGCAACATGCCACCCTCCCAGGGCAGATTGCGCGCTTTCGTCAATCGCTTATCGCTCCCTAGTTTCGCTGTCGCGGGGATCTGGATATCAATCGCCGTGCTGGTGGGTGGGGTCCTCGCGCCGCCGCTCGGCGGCCTCGAGCGCGAGATGCAGCTCGTTCTCACCGTCTTCCTCTTCGCACTCGTGTTGTGGCTGACGGAAGCGGTCCCATACGTTGTTTCGAGTACGGCCGCGTCGGTCCTGCTGTTCGCCCTCGAACTTGTTCCGACATTCGGGGACGCGGTCAGTGGGTTCGCCTCGACGCTCGTGTTCTTTTTGTTGCTGCTGTTGCTCCTCGGCGGGGCGATCTCCGAGGTGGGCTTGGGGAGGATCGTCGCGGGACGGATGCTCTCGACGCGAAGCACGCCGCGGACGACCGTCCGATCGCTCGCGGCACATATGTTCGGGCTGTCACTCCTGATGCCATCGGCGGTGGCCCGGACGGTGACGTTCATACCCGTCGTCAACCGGATGACAGACGCGTACGGGCTTTCGGACGACGGGACGTTTCGCAGGGCCTGCTTCATCGTTCTCGGCCACATTAACCCGATCGGGTCAATGATGCTGATGACGGGCGGCGGGATGGCGATTATTACTTCACAGCTGATCAACGAATCTGTTCGGACAGTTACGTGGGTCCAGTGGGCCGTGTATATGATCCCCCCAATGATCCTCCTGTTCTGGCTGTCAACAGTCAGCGCCCTCGTTGTGTACGGTATCGACGACGATCTGACACTTGAATCGAGTGACCGGGATAGCGAGACCCCGGTGAACGGAGAGAAGCCGGAAGACGGGACGGATGACACGTTTGATGCGAACGAGATAGACGATTCGAGCGACGGCGGAGTCAGGCTGACACGAGATCAACGAATCGTTAGCACCGTCATGCTCGGCGCGGTTGTGGCGTGGATTGCCGGTTCCTTCGTCGGGGTCCCGACCATCGTCCCGGCGGCCGCGGCGGTCGCAGTTCTCTCGATTCCGGGCGTCGGTATCGTCAATCGGGATCTGATCGCCGATGTCAGTTGGGGAATCCTGTTTCTCATCGGAGCGATGTTTTCCATCCTCGACGCGATGGAAACGACGGGAACGCTCGATTACGTCGTCGAGACGCTCATCGAGGTCGTCCCGTTCGCAGCGATGGCACCATGGCTGGTGATCGGGACGCTTCTCGCACTCGCTGTCTTCATTCGCTCGTGGTTTTCGACTGCATCGGCCGCAATCGTGGTCGCCCTGCCGATTATCATGGAGTTCGCGAACGTCCTCGAACTCAACAGACTCTACCTAGCGTTATCCGTGCTGATCGCCGTCGGCTCGACAACGTTCTTCCCATTCAACACGACCTCGGTGCTGCTTTCGTACGACAAGGGACCGCTGGGGCTTCGCGAGGTTCTCGTCTTTGGACTCGTGACAATGATCCACGGGATCGTTGTGATCGTGTTGTCATGGCTCTTTTACTGGCCCCTCGTCGTGTGACGGTTGCACCTGATTGGCGGCGAGCGCGGCGTCGGCGGGCTTGGTATCCAGCCCAAACGGTGCGACGGACCGTTGGAAGCGCCAGCAGAGTGCCCCGTCACAAGCAGGCGAGAAGGGAGCCACCAGCCGCCGAAACGGTCGCGAAAGCCGAACAAAAGCAGGACGAATCCGAAATGCGCTCGAATCGGGGCTATCCGAGACGCTCTTCGAGTGCGGGTTTGACGTACGGTCCGAGGAGGATCACGATGATCCCCGCCGTGATGAGCAGCGACAGAGGCTTGGTTACGAAGATATCGTAGGAGCCACCGGAGATCTGAAGCGATCGCATGAGGTTCTCCTCGGCGATCGGCCCCAAGACGACCCCGAGCACGAACGCGATGATCGAGTAGTTCTTCCGAACCATGATATATCCGAGGAATCCGAGGACAAGAACGGTAATCACGTCTACCCAGTTGGATCGGAGCGTGTAGCCGCCGACCATCGACAACACGAGGATCAGCGGGATGATGACATGGGTGTCGACTTGGGTGAGCTTTGCCAAGCGCGTCACGACGAGCACGCCGATCAGGACGATGAAGATGTTGCCGAACAGAAGCGCGATCAGGAACGCGTAGGTGATGTGAAGATCAGTCTCGAATAGCTGCGGGCCAGGGCGAAGTCCGTGCATCAGCAGTCCGCCGAGCAGCACGGCGGTCGAGCCGCTTCCGGGAATCCCGAACGAAATGGTCGGGATCAGCGATCCGCCGATGGTACCGTTGTTTGACGCCTCGCTGGAGATGACTCCGAGAGGCTCTCCGTTACCGAACAGACCGGGATCGTCGGAGCTCCGCATCGCCTCGCCGTACGCGATGAAGTTCGAGACGGTCGCGCCAGCACCCGGAATCGCACCGATAAACATGCCGATGTAGCCAGATTTGATGATCTGCCATGGGTGCGAAAGCGTCTCCCGAACACCCGAGAACGTGTTTCCGGACAGATCGATCTCGGTGTCGGCGATTCCCCCCTCTTGGCCGGCGAGCTTCAACATCTCAGCGACCGCGAACATCCCGATGAGCGCCGCGATGAAGTCGATACCGTCGTAGAGTCCGAGACTCCCGAAGGTGTATCGGAGCTCCGGGGAGTTCGGGGCGATACCGACCGTCGTGATCAGCAGGCCGGCCGCGCCGGCGACGAGCCCTTTGACCATGGACCCCTCGGCGACGATAGTGATCATCGAAAGTCCGAGGATCGCCATCAGGAAGTACTCCGGCGAACCGAACAGCAGCACGACCTCGATCAAGATCGGCGAGATGAGCAGTAACGTGAGCACCGAGAGGAACCCGGCGGTCGCGGACGCGGTCGCGGACATCGAGAGCGCGTCGACAGCGCGCCCCTGTTTTGCCATCGGATATCCGTCGAACGTCGTCGCGGCTGCCCCACCGGTCCCGGGGACGTTTACGAGGATGGCGGAGATACTGCCGCCGTACATCGCCCCGCTGTACATGCTGACGAGAAGGATGATCGCGTTGATCGGCCCTAACGGGAGCGTTAGGGGTAAGACGATCGCCATCCCGAGCGACGAGCCGATCCCTGGGAGCGCGCCGCCGATCATGCCGAGCGTCAGCCCGATGATTATCCAGATCGGCGTCGGCCAACTGAAGACGATCGAGAGCGCCTCCGTGAAGGCAGCGAGCGCCGCCATCTAGAACACCCCGCCCGTGAGAAACAGTTCACCGCGATCAAGCGGGACGCCGAGCACGGACATGAACCCGTACGCAATCGCGAACCCGATGGCGGCGAGCACCGCCGTGAGGTACCGGGGCAATTTAAACCAATAACCGTACACGACGACAAAAAGCGGCGTCGCCCAGAGGATGCCGATCGCGAACCCGAGCGCGGCGTATCCGGTCGCGATAAGACCGGTAAACACCGAGTCGTGGATCGGGCGCCCGACGGTAGACAGTTCGTTTCGGTCCTTCTCCGCCGTGTCGGACTCGGTCGTGTCAGTTCCTTCTTGTTGCTGTTCTGCGGTCTGCTGTTGCCGCTCCTCGAACTCCTCGTCGGCCTCGAAGACGCTGCTCGACTCCTCCACCGCGACTCGGAGCGGCCCCGGAAGGTACTTCGAGAAGAGCAGCAGAAGCGCACCGACGAACACGACTGTTCCCGTCAGTCGCGGAAAGCGCGCAGCCGCGCTGATTTCGAAGCGGAACGTCTCGGCGAGTGCAAGACCTGACCCGAGAATGAGAACGATCAGGAGGAACCGCTCCTGATCGAATCCTTCGGACAGTCGTCGGTACAGCGATTTACTTGACATGCTTACGTGGTACTGGATCTTGGGTGCTATTAATACACATGGTCTCAACTGGGGGTGCGTCGAATGATAACTCGGGAGGGGGGGAAATCGGTGGGTCTACTCGTTCGCGGCGTTGCGAACCGATTCGAGGTCGACCTGATCGGGAATCTGTTCGAACGCGTCTGCGACCGCGTTGGACGCGCTCTCGGGCCCGCCGTACTCGACGACATTACCGGTCTCTTCGGACCAGCTCTGGACTTCGTCCGCCTGGAGAGCAGCCTCGAGAGCCTCTGTCAACACCTGTATTTGGTCCTCGGAGGTTCCTTCCGGAGCGAAGATGCCGCGAACGAGCTGCCCGAGGTAGTCGATATTGTCGTATCCGAGGTCGGTGGTGCTCGGAATGTCGGGGAACACCTCGGATCCCTGACTCGACAGACACGCGATCACGTCGAGACGGTCGTCCTCGACTGCGCCGGCAGCTCCGGTGTCGGTAGCGATAGCCGCGGGTACCTCGTCGGAGATCGTCGCCTGAACTGCCGGACCGGTCCCGTCGTAGCCCACGTACCGCTCCCACTGGAGGTCGTAACTGTCGTTCCCCTGCATCAGTAAGGCGAGCACGTGGTCAACGCCCCCGCGTTCTTTGCCCGAGAAGATTTCGAGGTCACCGTCGGCGTAGCGAGACACCAGGTCATCAAAGTCCTCGATCTCGTAGCTGGGGTTGGCGACGACGACGAAGGGCGTCCGGGCGTACGTCCCGACGCCCTGAAGTTCCGTCATGTCGAACTCCGGCGGGTTGACCATGGCCGAGACCGGCGTTGACGGCGGGTTGAAGCCACCGATGGTGTAGCCGTCGGGTTCGGCGTTGTACAGCTGTCCGGTACCGCGAAGCGACGCCGCGCCAGGAACGTTCTCGATCGCAATATTGACGCCTAGCTCGTCACCCATGTGGCTGATGAACTGACGGGCGTACGTGTCGGTTCCGCCTCCCTCCGAGAAGGGGATAATGTACGTGATATCTCCGCTAGGGTACTCGCCGTCGCCACCACCCGAACAGCCCGCAAGACCGGTCATTGCTGCCGCCGATGCGGTACCGGCGTACTTGATGTAGTCCCTACGGGTAGCGGACGATCGATCGTTATTGTTTCCCATGCATCGCAGTGGATGAAGGACACCTATTTGAATCTTTTGATACAACGACTCTTATAATAAATTGAGTTTATTAACGAATACGTTGTAGATGTGGAATAAGTACTGTACTTCCAATTATTTGGAGTTATACGACGATATAAATTGTATTATAAAATAGTGAGTGGATCAGAAGAACGTGAACTCTCCCCCGTCGACGACGACCTCGTCGTCGAGTTCGAGCGTCGGTTCGGCCATCATCGCGTCGAAGTGAACGGGTGCGCGGGTGGTGCCGCCGAGGTTACTGCTGGTACCGATCCCAAAGTGGACATTGCCGTAGCGGCCGTGGTCGTTCGAGAACCAGCCGTTGAACTCAGGACACTCGGGATTCATGCCGACCGCGAGCTGGGCGATGTTGTAGACCGCCGGATCGTCGTGTTCCGCCCAAACGCGCTCGATCTTCTTCGCCTCCTTGCCTCCCTCGACCGAGGTGACTGCACCGTCTTCGATCTCCATCGTGACAGGGGACTCCAAGACGCCGATATCGAGATTGGGGATGGCGCCGTCGAAGACGACGGTCCCGTTCGTGGTTCCCTCTACGGGGGAGATGTTGGCCTCGATGTGGACGAGTGCCGTGAACTCCCCGGACTCGTGGGCGATCCCCGGATGGGCGTTGCCGTCGCGTCCCTCGAGGCCGACCGTCACGTCGGTCCCTTGCGGGGACGTGATCCTAGCCTCATCGGCTTCACCGAACTTTTTCGCCATTTCCTCACAGTGCGGCCGCATTCCTTCGTAGTCGGCGTAGAGGCCGCCTTGGACCAGCTGCTCGTCGGTGAACTTCACCATACTGATCACCCGTGCACCGGCCTCTTTGGCTTCGGCCGTCGCACTGGAGTGGGTGATAGAGCGGTGGACAGGTGTGATGATCACGTCCGCTTCGAGCATGGCCGCCGCGACCGACGGCTCTGGCTCGTTACCGTCGTACTCGCGTGGGTCCATCATCGTCATGGTGACGTTCGCATCGCGCTCGTTTGCGGCCGCAGCGATGCGCTCGGCGACGTCCGCAACCTCCCAATCCGAGACGACTAGAACGTCCTCGTCCGGCTGGATTCCCGCACAGGTATCGACGACGATGCTCGCGCCTTTCATTTCTTGGACAGAGTCCATACCTCGAATCAGTCTGCAAGTGCTTATAAAAGTGTGTCTCTCGGCGGAACCGACAGCGGCGCGTTCAGTCGTCGGCCTCCGCTCCCGCGGCTCGGTGCTTCAGCTTGTCGGCCGCCGGCTCGGCTGCGATTTTGCCGTAGACCACGACGTTGTTCAATCCCATGCCGCCGGGATCTTCGACGGTTTCCATTCCTCTCGGGGTTTCACAAATCAGTTTGCGACAATCCTGGGTAACTAATCACAACACTCCACTATGAAAATTCGGTCAATCAGTCGAATTCGGTCAATCTCCCGGTGTATACACATCATATCCAGAATAACACGCATATGTGAATTTTCCCGTTATTCGGGAAAACTAAGTAGTATAATCTCCACGGTTGAACTATGACCGATAACAGCGAAAACGACACGGTTTCGACGCTCGATACGGCGCTCTCGATCGTTCATGCTATCGAGTCCAATGGCGAAAGTACTCTGTCGGAAATTGCGACGGAACTAGAGATTTCCACGAGTACAGTACATCGCCATCTTAATACCCTCCGAAAGCACGGCTACCTCGTGCGTGAAGGGACAGAGTATAGGCTTGGAATGCGGTTTCTAACTCTAGGAGGACACGTTCAGACTAACAAACAAGTGTTCGACCTCGCAAAACAGAAAGTAGACCAACTCGCCGCAGAGACAGGCGAACGAGTCCAGTTCGTTGTCGAAGAGAACGGGCTCAGATATTACCTTTACACTCAATCTGGCGAGAACGCGGTACAGACAGACGCGAGTTTCGGGAAGAACGGTCCGCTTCATAAAAATGCGTCGAGCAAAGCCATCCTAGCAGAGCTTCCCAAGGAGCGGGTTGAAGAGATTATTGATGAGCACGGACTCTCAGCGTCGACGGAGCAGACAATTACCGACCGTGAGGAGCTGTTTGCAGAACTCGATACGATCCGGGAGTCGGGTATTGCGTTCAACAACGAGGAAGCGACGCCCGGACTGCGTGCAGTTGGTGCAGCCGTCTGTGACTCTGACGGGGTCCCAGTTGGTAGCTTGAGTATCTCCGGACCGGCACATCGATTTAAAGGAGATCTCTATCGCGAGGAGCTTCCCAATCTGGTCTTAGCCGCGACAAATGAGCTGGAACTGAAGCTAGCCTACGAGGTGGATTAAGCAAGTAGGACACATTCGAACGGGCTGTCAACGCTAAGCGCGTCGGGATCTGTTCCCGTTATACGGGAACCATTATGAGCAATCACAGAATATTCCGGTCATGCGAAATAGATGTTCCGTTTCGACTGGGGTCGATAATACTTCGAGTAGAGATACTGAGTATCTACACCTCTCCCGTCAGTTTTCGATCGGCGAAACCACGACAAACCGCTCTAGCGGAACTCCGCCGTCAATGATTTGACGGCTCAGGGCGTCGGTTCCGAGAACAGTTCCCGACCAGATGTTATACCAATGTGTGTGATCGAATCGCACCGATGTGTTTATGTATTCACCAACAATCGTTCCATTTGGTCATAATGTTAGACGTCGAAATGGCGGCGGCAGCACGTGGTATCGTCGAGGACTGTCTCGATGTCCAGCCCGACGAGGAGGTTCTCGTTATCGCGGACGCGAGAAAGGAACGAGTTGCCCGGAGCATTGCACGAGCTGCGGCGGGGGCGGACGCGGAGGCGATCACGACAACGATGCCGCTACTTGAGAGCCACGGCAACGAGCCTCCGGAGACAGTGGCGAAAGCGATGGCCGCCGCAGACGTGGCGTTCACCTGTACGAGCCACGCGATCACTCACACGAGGTCGCGGCTGGCGGCCGCCGAGGCCGGCACGCGGTTCGGCATTCTCCGGAGCGTCACCGAAGACATGATGGTCGAGGGCGCGATGAGCGTCGACTTCGAAATGCTTCGTCGGCGGACTGAGGCGGTCCGCGACGTACTCGATGCAGCCTCCGAGGCCCACGTCACGAGCGACAAGGGCACGGATATCTCCTTCAGTCTAGAGGGCTGTTCGGCGTTCTCCTTGGACGGCTACTTTCACGAAAACTACGGCTTCGCGACGCTCCCGCCGGGAGAGTCTCCCACCCATCCGGCGGAGGGGACCGCGAACGGCGAGATCGTCGTCGACGTCTCGATGGACAACCTCGGACAGGTCGACGAGCCGATCACCCTCGAAGTCGAGGACGGCTTTGTCACCGATGTTACTGGTGGTGACGACGCCGACGAACTGCGCCGGATCATCGACGAGAATGACGAGAACGCCGGCAACATCGCGGAGTTCGCGATCGGAACTAACCCGGAAGCAAAGCTCATTGGCAACCTCGCGGAGGACAAGAAGAAGGCGGGGACCGTCCACTTCGCAGTCGGCGACAACGAGTCGCTCGGTGGCACGCTCAAAAGCGATATTCACCTCGACGGTGTCGTCCGGACGCCGACGGTCCGACTCGACGGCGAGGTTGTCGTTGACGACGGCACGCTCGTCGAATCGCTTTTCGACTAAGCGACCGGATCGATCGACAAAGGAGTCGGTCGATCGAACCGATACGACCGGAAGGCGTTGCGGCGGAGGTTTTTGACGACGAAGAATGATGTGAACTCGATCGAGTTCTTGCGCTGACACCCTTGCTTCGCGGGAGCCCCGAGGTCGGGTGGTGGAGACGGCGTCGAGATCGTTCGACGCCCAGGCGGCGGTCCGTCTGTCTCCGGAGCCCGTTAGTCGAGGACGATCTGCGCGGGTCCAAGTGCGTCGTGGGCCTTCTTTTCGAGCGTAATGTCCACAGCGGTGCCGAACGACCCGAGTCCGGCAAGTTCGTGAGTGACGTACTCACCGATCGGGACCGCCCCGCTCGCGACGAACTCGCCCGCGAGCGTCCCCGTGTCGGTCCCCGGACCGAGATCGGCGACCCCCTTCCGAGGGTTCTCCCAGCGGATGGCCTTCGACCTGGCCGAGCGGGGCGTCATCTCGACGTCACCCGAGATGTGACCGACCTGCAGGACGGTCCCTCCCCGGCGAACCGCGCGGAAGGCCTGTGCGAGAGGGTCGTCACCGCTGGTTGCGTGCGACTGGGCGCCGCCGACCGCCTCAACGGCCACGTCCGCTCCCAACCCACCAGTCGCCTCGCGAACTGCGGCCACGGGATCGGTCTGGGTCGCGTCGATGGGAACCACGCCGTTGGCTGCAGCGATATCGAGCGGACGGTCGCGAATGTCTGTGACGTATACCGACTCGGCGCCGAACCGCTTTGCCAGCAGGGCACACTGGAACCCCATGACGCCGGCGCCGACGACGAGTACGTCGTCTCCCGGATCGATGTCGGCGTCGACCATACACAGCACAGAGCTTGCGAGCGGTTGGAGTGCTGCCCCCTCTGCGTCCGAGACACCTGCCGGAACCCGCCGGAGCGGCTCGACGGGGAGTCGGGCGTACTCTGCGAGAGTTCCCGGCCGATCGTAACCGATCGCTTCGGTGTTCGGGCAGTAGTTCTCGTGTCCCGACCGACAATACGGACACGCTCCACAGTGAATCTTACCGGGTGCGTACACGCGGTCACCCACTTGGTAGCTGTCGACCTCCGGACCGCATTCAGTGACGGTCCCGCAGAACTCGTGACCGAATAGCCGTGTGTAGGGGTTCCCCTCCCGAATTTGGCGTTTCACCGTATCGTAGTGGGCGACCGACTCCCCCCGATAAAGCAGGCACTCGGTCACGCTCAACTGGACTCGCGAGACATCTATCAGAACCTCTCCGGCGCTCGGCTCGGGGCGAGGGACGTTTGCCACGTCGAATGACTCGAACTCATTGATCACAACTGCGTCCATACTCCACTCTCAACGACCGTCCCAATATATCCTCTGACAGCGACAGTCAGGGACGAAACGTCTATGTCGGTTCATCATAGATAACCACAGGAGATGCAAATCGTTACCGACCAAGATGTTGTGGTTGTAGGCTGTGGAATTGCCGGGCTGAGCGCGGCGAACCGCGCGGTCGAACTGGGGCTTGACGTAACTGTCATCGAGAAATCACCGAAAGCGAAGCGGGGCGGGCACACGCGGTACAGCGAGTCGTTCCGAGTCGCGTCGTCCGATTCGGACTTGGAGGAGTACGGGTACGAGTACAATATAGATGATTACACACCTGACAACTTCTACGCGGACATTATGAAACAGACGAATGGGCGGGCAGACGAGGATCTAGCTCGAACCATCGTCGACAACATCGGCCCCACAGTCGACTGGCTGACCGAGCGCGGCGTGAAATGGGACATGGAACCGCTTAACGTAGGGTACACAGTCGCGAGAACGTTCTTCGACGGCGAAGAGCTCGTTGCAGACCTCGTCGAGTCTGCCGAGGAGGAAGGCGCAACGTTCGAGTACCGTACCGAGGCTCGCGAGATCCTGTTCGACAACGGGGTCGTCTCGGGTATCCGTGCACGAAGCGATGACGGCGATGTTGAGTACCACGCTGATGCCGTGGTCGTCGCCGCCGGCGGCTACGAGTCGAGCGAAGAGAAACGGACGCGGTACTACGGTTCGGACTACGACGCGATGAAGGTCCGTGGGAGCCGGTACAACACGGGAGAGGGAGTCGAGATGGTGCTCGATGCGGGTGCTCGGGCCGATGGCCAGTGGGGAGGCGCACACATGGCACTCATCGACAGCGAGTCACCTGAGTACGAGGGCGGCGCGAACCGGGTCGACGGTTACCAGTACGGCGTACTGTTGAACAACGACGGAGAGCGCTTCTTCGACGAGGGGGAGGACGCCCGTGCACACACCTACGCGAAGCTAGGTCGGATCATTTTCGAGGAGCCCGGTCACGAGGCGTTCATTCTCATCGACGACCCGCTCAAACAGCACATGCGCGCGACCGGTCCTGGCGACTGGGTCACTGGTGACACCGTTGAGGAGGTTCTCAAAGCGCTCGAGTGTGACGCTCCCGAAGAGGGTGCCTCGACCGTCGAGAAGTTCAACGCGGCGGCGGATCCCGGGGAGTTCGACCCCGACTCGCTCGACGGAAACCATACCGAGGGCCTTGACCTCGAGAAATCTAACTGGGCGCTCCCGCTAGATGAACCTCCGTATCACGGTTACCGAGTCACGGGCGGTATCACCTTCAGCTTCGGAGGTGCTGCGACCGACGACCGAGCCCGGGCACTCGACACGATCGGCCGCCCAATACCGGGTCTGTACGTCGCAGGGAACACGACAGGAGGGCTGTTCTTCGACAACTATCCAGGAGGAACCGGGCTCGCCAACGGGGCGGTATTCGGAAAGATCGCCGGCGAGGAGACCGCTGAGTATGTGGAGTTGGACAAATGAGTAACAGTTTGGTCGGGGACCAGCGGACGATCGACTGTGCCATCGTTCGCGGCGGTACGAGCAAGGGTGTGTTCATCCCACGGTCGAACCTGCCAGAGGAGAACCAAGACGAGGCGATCCTCTCACTTTTCGGTAGCCCAGATGACAGACAGATAGACGGACTCGGCGGTGCAACATCGACGACCTCGAAACTGATGATCGTCTCCCCGAGCGATCGCGAGGGAATCGATATCGATTACACGTTCGGGCAGGTGGCCGTCGAGGAGGCGGTCGTCGATTACGGTGGCAACTGTGGAAACCTCACCTGTGCGATCGGCTCTTTTGCCGTCGATGAAGGGATGATTTCTGCTGTCTCCGACGACGAGGAGGTGACTGTCGAGCTGTACAACACGAACACGGACTCAGAAATAACTCAGACAGTGCCGCTTGCCGACGGCCGTGCGGCGAGCGTTGGAGACTTTAAGATCCACGGTGTGCCGGGGACCGGCGCACGGATCGACACGACGTTTCACGATCCGGCCGGCGCGATGACGAACGGATTGTTCCCGCTTGGCGGCCCAACGATCGAGATCGATGTCGACGGGGAAACGATCGAGACAACTGTTCTGGATGTCACGACCCCGATCGCCTTCGTCCGCGCGGAGGACATCGGACTGACCGCCATCGAGGGCCGTGCGGAAATTGACGGGGACGAAAAACTGCTTGAACGGCTCGAACGGATTCGGGGAACGGTCGCGGTCGAACTCGGATTTGTCGACGACCCAGCTGACGCCGCGATCGAAACACCCGGCTACCCGAAACTCGCCTTCGTGGCTCCACCGACGGACTACACGACGCCTGAGGGCGGTGACGTCGCGGCCGAAGAGATTGACTTGGCGGCGAGGTATATGAGCATGGGGAAGCTCCACCCTGTGTACGCTGTCACTGGCGTTTCCTGTACAGCAGCCGCGGCGCAAATTCCCGGGACGATCCCCAACGAGGTTGTCTCGGATCCCGAGACGACTGTCACGTTGGGGCACCCGAAGGGAACGATGTCTGCAGCCGCTGAGGTCGACCGATCGGCTCCCGGGGTCGAGTCCGTGACCGTCTACAGGACCCAGCGTCGATTGATGGATGGAACGGGATACTACCGTTCAGACTGAACTCTTTCCCACCACTTGTCAAACACTTCTTGTGTCCGGCGCGAAGTGCGACTTGCGGGCGAGTCAAGGGTAACCGTCCCCTAAAGAATGAACTGATCACATCCCGCAATGCGGGACCATTATTACCCCTGTTCGTGTTTGTGTGGGTATGGAAAACAGATCAGACCGATCGCGGGTCAAAGCGGTCGAGACGACATTCGACATCGTTCAGTACCTCCATGAGGCTGGAAAGGCGGGTATTGACGAAGTGGCTAAGGGTGTCGGGATCGGGACGAGCACAGCGCATCGCCATCTCACCACGTTACACGAACGCGGGTACGTCGTTCGGGATGGAAACGGGTACGAATTGAGCCTCCGCTTCCTTACTCATGGGGGGCGGCGACGCGAGACGCTCCTCGCGAACGAGCTGATTCACAAGAAAGTCAGACAGTTGAGCGAGGAGACATCGGAACGCGTCCAGTTCATTACTGAGGAGCACGGCGAACGGGTGTACATGTACACCCACGCGGGGCCGGACGCGGTCAAGACGGATGCGACGATCGGTAAGCGCGGCCCTCTTCACGTGAGCGCGGCAGGAAAGGCAATCCTAGCGAATCTGCCAGCTGACCGCCGTGATGAGATACTTGATAAGGTTGTCACACCAGAAACGGCCGAGCGAGAGGCGCTCGATGAGGAACTCGAAATTATCAGAGATCGGGGGTACGCGTTCAACGATGAGGAGTCAACGTCCGGCCTCCGAGCGGTCGGCGTTCCGATCCGACACAAGGGCGACACAGTGCTCGGGGCCATCAGCGTGTCGGGACCAGCTAACCGCCTGACGGGCGATTACTTCCGCGAAGAACTCCCGAAGCTCTTGTTGGGCACTGTTAACGAGATCGAGTTGAACATCGAGTATTTGTAGGTCACCTTGCACCTAAACCGGAGTTATTCGACCCGCCTATTCGTGAAATTTCCCGGAGCGTGTCGATCTATCATTCACATTGATCCTTATACTATCCCACGTTACGGGAAATTGAAAATGGACTGATTTAGTAAACGGACCTCCTATTCGGGCAATTTCACACCTGTTAACCAATATTCAGCGGAAGTTGGAGGAGAAGGAACATGTGTCGAACGCTTCTCGTGTGCAATCTATCCCGCGATGAGGGATATAGATAAACACATACAAGAGAGAAACCCCAGAGGAATCGAATATCCGAATGACGCTTAAACAAAATCCACACCCTGTCGTGGCTCCGAAAGGGTTTGATCGGCCTGCTAACCCGAGAAGAAATTACAGACATACTACTGTAATGGGCAAGCACAGACATCCTGTGGTAATAGAAAATTACAATCGTACTACTGTAATGGAATGTAGATATCAAAATTCCCCGAGTTCAATGTGGCCCGACAAAACGAACGACATAGCAAGGTATACTATTAGATTCCAAATATGAATAAGCAGTCGAAAAATAGAGGGTTTTACTATATCATAATTCAAATTATACATAAGGCATCGTCTCGATCACCGTGGGTCCCGGCACAGAAGCAAGAAATTGTTCGACTGAGAGCCCGGACGAAATCACCCACGTTAGCTGCGAGATACAAGATTAGAGTCGTTGCATGGCTCGCATACCTCAATGAAGAACGCTCTGTCAATCGAGAAGTAGATACGTCCGAGAGCGGCACATTCTGACCGTCTCTATCAGTCTCACGATCGTGAGGAGCACACAGCTAATCGTTTGTCGTTGAATCATTCGTCTTTAGTTAAGACTCACACCTCGGTTGCGTAGCGGTAGCGAGCGTCTCTTGTAAGATCGGTCGTTGCTTGTGGATCTTCTGTGCGTCCTTGATCAGCCGCTCCAACAGCGGCGGTGGCGAATAACCGAGGTGCTCACCGAGGTCGTGGAGGATGAGCTGGGCGTGCGACCGGAAGGTCGCCGCCCAGCGCTCCGGTGGAAACACGAGCTCATCGTCAGCCTGCTCGGTGACCAGATCCAACAAATCACGGCTCACAAGCAGTGACAGCAGCGCTGCGTACAGTAAGATCTTCACCACGTGCTCGTTGCTCGTGTCGAACTCGTCCAGGTCGTACTGCGTCTTCAACTCACGGAACAGCAACTCAACTTCCCACCGACACCGGTAGATCTGCGCTAGGTCTGCCGGAAAGAACTCCTCTCTCGACAGATTCGTCACGTACAGATGGTAGTCGTCGGCGTCCTCGTTGCGGACGCCGACGACGCGGAACCGCTTCGTATCCAGCGAGCGCGTCCCCTCGTACGGCCCGCGCTTGAACTCGACTTCGACCTCCACATCGATGTACCTCCGGTCGAGATCATCGAGAACAGCTCGGAGCTGCTTGCCTTCTAAGGGAATGGCGCGCCCGCGCCATTCCCGTAACTCCTCCGTTATCACCGGATTCGCGTTCTGTTTCAGCCGGCTCACGAAGGAGCCGCCGTTCTCGTCGATCAACGCAAACCGGCGGTACTTGAAGTACGCCAAGTCGAACAACACGAGGCGGTTTTCAAGCCACGTGCCTGTCTTGAACAGCGTGCTGTCGTGTGTTTTCTCGTCGGTTACGTCGAGCCGTTCAATCGTCTGGTCAGTAGCATTGTGGAGCAGGTGGAGCTTCGCTCCAGCCTGCTCCTCGTGACGGGCTTCGTACTCATCGGAGAGAAACTCGTGTAACCGCAACACCGTTCCATCAGCGATCATCACGTCCTTGAACCGGTCGATATCAGCACCGACAGCGTCTGGGACTGCGACCTCGTCGAGACCTCGCTCGACGAGGTCACGGAGGTACTCCACGAGCGACGGTGTCAACCGCTGGTAGAAGCCGCCGGGAGAGATCGGCTCGTCAGCTGTCGAGTTGTAGCTGCGACGAAACCCTGCGAGTGTTCGGCGTTCGCCTGCGGCGAAGCCGAACACGAACGACCAGACGAAGGCGGGAATCTGGAGCTTGCGATCACGTTCGACCACGCCGAGTTCCTCGGCGTGCTCTTCGAGGAACTCAGATGGAAAAAGCGTAGTGAGCCGACGCATAATCCGAGATGAGGAGGTTTCGTGGTACACACTCGTTGCCTCCTCGTTCCTTCCGCAAACATACCTCGATACGCCGCCGCTGTCATGCGGTTCGTCTCCTAACTAAAGACGGATGGTCGTTGAATCAGGCAGGATATTGAGTGTCAACAACGGGATCTCGATATTTTTTGCGTGATGACCGTGACGTTACGTCTCGAGCTAGATCTGGATCGAAATACTGTCTGGAAGGGGTTCTAGAAGACAGATATAATAATTATGTTAAAAATTGAAATGTTTATTCATCATATCTATCGGGTTCAGTCGAACTTTGTGATGGTTACGGCTAATTGATAAATTAAACATATTTTTCTCCGGCTCTGTTGAAATCCTTATCGAGTGATGTGTTCTAACTTGGTTACAGTCAATACAGAGGAGTCACTAATCGCCTAGTACCACCGATTCGGACTCCTTCGAGGCCGCGTCTGGTTGACACCCTCCCCGCCCTTCAGGGCGGGGTTTTAGCCTTGTAACTTCCATAAACTCCCGAATAGGAGGCACACGTCAAATCTATCCGCCGAAGTTGTGACCAACCACTCCGCGACAGCGTTGACACTCTCTGGATGGTTCTCCTTGTTTCACACGTCCCCGGAGTCGACGTAGCGGCCCTCACCGCTAGCCTTAGATCTCTCAGAGTCGAGTCCTATTTGATCGAGGCCGTCAGATCACGGCGGACCGGATCAGCGTATAGTGATGAACTAATACGGGGTGAGCCTCTCTACCGCGTCACAGGCGCTTCAACGGTACCGATCGACTCGACGACCGCCCGTACCTCGTCGCCGGGCTCAATGTGCGCAGCACCGGGCGTCCCCGTGCTGAACAGGTCGCCCGGCTCCAGTGTCATCACGTCAGAGTGAAACGAGACGATTTCCGCCGGGGGAAACAGCATATTCCGGATCTCGTTTTCGGCCTGCACCTCGCCGTTGACCGCTGTCTGCACGGAGAGGGCGTCGAGGTCAAACGGCTCCTCCGGGATCGCGAGCGCAGCGCCGGGAACGAGGAAGGTGTCGTAGCTCTTCGCCCGCGTGAGGAACCGGGGGTTCCGCTGGAGCACGTCTTCGGCGGTCATGTCGATCACCGGGAGGAAGCCCGCCACCACGTCCTCGAACGCGGTCTCCGCAACGTTCCGGCACGTGCGTCCCATCACGACGGCCAGCTCCGCCTCGGCAGTCACTCGATTGCTCTGTGACTCCGGCGGCAGACAGATCGGTCCGCTCGGCCCCGTCAAGACCGACGGCGGCTTCATGAAGCTCGCCGGCTCGTCCGGTCGGTCCTCGTCGAGGTCTCCGGCGTGTTCCGCGTAGTTCAGCCCGATGCCCCAGAGCTTCCCAAACGATTCGAGCGGTGCCCCGAACGACAAATCTTTCGCTGGGACGGGTTCGGCGGGAGCGTCGGCGACATCGCCGAGCGTCCCAGCGGCAGCGCGCGGCAGCGCGTCGCGGACGCTCCTCAGATCGGGCTCGACGGCGTCAAGAGGGACGTACCCCTCACCGTCGCCGAGCAGCGGGTCGCCGGTCGCCGTGCGTGCGAGGTACTTCATCGCTCACTCCTCGCGGTCCGTCCAGAAGTCGAACGAGCGCCCGGGCGCGAACACGTCGAGCCCGACCGCGAGCCCGTCGCCGGTGTTCTCGACTCGGTGGGTCTCGTTGGACTTCAAGAGAACGGAATCGTTCTTCTGGAGCGTGACCGAGTCGTCCTCGGTGGCGACCGTGAGCTCACCCTCTAAGCAGAGACACACCTGTTCGTTCTCGTGATCGTGCATCGGCGAGCTATGGCCCGGCGGCTTCTCGAACCACTCGAAGGAGAACTGGTCGCTGCCCGCCATCGACACGCGCCGCCAGCCGTCCTCGGGCTCGTACGTCTCGGCGTCGTCGAACGCGACCGGCTTCATAGATTCGACCCCGTCGCGCCGCCATCGATCGGAAGCGCAGTGCCGTTGACGTAGCCGGACGTTGGCGACGAGAGAAACGCGACGGTGTTGCCGAGTTCCATCGGGTCGCCGATGCGTTCGAGCGGGTTCTGCGCCCAGTCGTCGAGCCCCTCCTCGTAGGAGTCGTACTCGCCGCGTTCGACGGCAGCCTCGACGAGGTCCCGGATCCGGCTCGTCTCGTGGGGGCCCGGCAATACGGCGTTCGCGCGGATCTCCGGGGCGAACTCCTTGGAGAGGGTCTTCTCCAGTCCGATGACGCTCATCCGGACGGAGTTCGAGAGCACGAGGCTGTCGATGGCCTCCTTGACGCTGCGGGAGGTGATGTTGACGATGGTGCCGCCGTCACCCTCCTTGAGGTACGGGTACGACTCCCGCGCCAGTCGGACGACACTCATTACGAGCAGGTCGTAGGCGTGCTGCCAGTCCTCGTCGTCGGTGTCGAGGAATGAACCCGAGGGCGGCCCGCCCGCGCTCGTCACGAGGTGGTCGATCGTGCCGAACTCGTCGACGGTCGCCTCCACGAGAGCCGCAACCTCGTCTGCGTCAGTCAGGTCCGCGGGCTGTGCGACGACTTCGCCCATCGCGACCGCTTCGACCTCCTCCTTGGCGGCAGTCAGTCGCTCTTCATCCCGTCCATTGATGACGACGTCGGCGCCCTCACGGGCCAGCGCCTTCGCCGATGCCTTTCCGAGTCCGCTGGACGATGCCGTGACGAGGGCCACGTTTCCATCGATCTGTAAATCCATGTACTACCCATCCAAAGTGCCGTGTGAAAACGTTTCCTTAGAGGCAACGGACGGAGTTCAGGCGAGCGATGCGACCGCTACGCATCGGGTTCCATCGATCCCGCCGATGGACACAGACCCCTGTAATCGGATCGTGTTCGGCGACAGCGCCGAGTGCAACGAAGGGAGCATCCCAACGTCGTTGACCTCGCACTCACGAACCGGACAGATTAGGTGCGAAAGTCCCACGAAGAGAGAAATATCGATTCTCATTCCAGTCGAATGGCAAGCGTATCAGTTACATTAATTGCTCTGTCGACAGTTCGGATTCCACATCGGATAATAGAGCAGTAGACGTAAAGCGTCTGGATGGCTGTGTTGAATCACCATACAGCAGCGGGGTAGGCCACTAAATCAAAGGAGTTGAAGCGGGAGAATGCGGTTGTCTATGACGCAAATCTCCCGCTTCATCGGGGAGGTTGTACCGGTTGCTCAAAGAGTTACTGGCGATGGAGGCGAATCCGCCGCCCCGGACGGTGGCGGCGGATTCGCCGACTATGCACTCGTTTCGCTTCACTGT
>NZ_SDJP01000030.1 GCF_004114995.1 Halorubrum amylolyticum | reverse complement strand
CATACGAAGAACTTCGTCGAGTCGTCAGCAATAATGAGGTTATGTCACGGGCTCACGCTGTGCCGGCTGTCGAGACCTCGGGGTAAACACGTACTTTCAGCGAAATTGAGACGGGGACTTTCGTCACGTGGGGGCCGGATGAGGAACGCCCCAGTGGCTATGACGTAACGCTCATCGAGCGAGAAGCAATCGACGGTATTGAGCGCGAGGCAGGTGTCGAACTCAGTCCCGGCGAACACCGGCGGAATATCATCACCCGTGACGCCGCACTCAACCATCTCGTCGGCAAGCGCTTCCGTGTCGGAGACGCCATCTGTCGAGGCGACCGACTCTGTGAACCCTGCGGATATCTCCAAGACTTCATCGAGAAGGATGTGTTGGAGCCGCTGGCTCACCGGGGCGGGCTTCGGGCGGACATCCTCGAAAGCGGGCGTATTCGCCCGAATGACGAGATAGAACCGCTCGAACAGCGCCACGCCACAATCGGATCGGTATCTCTGGCGGTTACCGGGGTTCGGTGACCTCATTGGGAGGGTCTGCGTCGTCACCGAACCCGCTCCCGTACTGCTCGAGTACTTCCGTAACGGTGACTTCGTACGCGTCGTACCACTCAGTCCACCGTTGCTTTGCTCGCTTGTGGTCTGCATCCGCTCCAAACGATTCGAGTGCGTCTAGTGATTCCCAGTAGTAGACAACGAGAACCTCGTCACTTTCGAGGTCGTTCCACGTGCGTTTACCGAGAAACCCGTCTGTGTCTTCGGCAGCTGCCTGTATCGTGTCGTTCAGTTCGTGGAATTCCTCGTCGTACTCTCCCGGGTCAAGACGAAACGTGACGAGATACATCGACACCTGTTTGCTCTCGTAGGTGGATAACTCAAACGAATTCACGACGATTCGTCTATGACACGAGATACTAACCGTTCCCCCGAGCACCAATTCAGAACGCTTGCCGTCGGATCAGGTCCAAACGGGATACGTCCCGCGGAAGGTGGACCAAGCGACGTCATTCCGCCACTACACCTCTCGACCACCTTCGAGTGGGCTGGGTCTGACGAAGTCACTGAACACGCGTACTCGCGCGAGAGCAATCCAACGCGGGCGGCTTTGGAAGACCAGATCGCCCGCCTCGAAGGCGGCGAGCATGGATTGGTGTTCGCTTCGGGGATGGCCGCTATCTCGACGACGATGCTATCGCTGGTTCCGCCGGGGGGTCACATCGTGTCGTCGGACTCCGTCTATAGCGGTACTGAAACGCTGCTCACAGAAATGCTAGCGGGACACTTCGGGATCGACGTTGACTTCATCGACGCCCGCGAGCCCGACAACGTCGCTACGGTAGTTGATTCAGACACTGACCTGATCTGGGTAGAGACGCCGTCGAATCCGCTAGTGCGTCTGTGTGACGTCCGCTCGATAGCCGACATCGCTCAGGATCACGATGTCGCGTTCGGGGTTGATAGCACCTTCGCAAGTCCGTATTTCCAAGCGCCGCTCGAACTGGGTGCAGACGTCGTCGTCCACAGCACCACCAAGTACCTCAATGGTCACTCCGACTCGACTGGTGGCGCCGTCATCACCGACGACGATGCGGTGTTCGAGAACCTAGCGTTTTCCCAGCAAACCGGGCTCGGTAATATGCTCGCGCCGTTCGACTGTTATCTCGTTGCAAGAGGGATCAAGACGTTGCCGACACGGATGGAAGACCACGAGGAGAACGCGCTGGCGGTGGCTCGACTTCTTGAGGACCACGACTGGGTCGATCGCGTTCACTACCCGGGGCTCGAAAGCCACCCACAACACGACCTCGCCGCCGAACAGATGCCCGGGTATAGCGGGATGCTCTCCTTCGAGTTCGACGGCACGCTCACCGAGATCGAAGCGTTCGTCGAAGGGCTCGAGATATTCACTCCCGGAGCGAGCCTCGGTGGCGTCGAGAGTTTGATCGAGGTACCGTCACTGATGATTCCCGATGAGATCGGTCACGGGCCAGCTACCGCCGAGATCCCCGAAAACCTCGTACGGATGTCGGTCGGTATCGAAGATGTCGATGACCTTCGTGAAGACCTCCGGACAGCGCTCCCGTGAACCGCCTCCACGACGCCTCTCGCTAAAGGCGGCTACTGGATTTGTGACTGAATTCCCTGTTTCGAGAGGGAGATTGACTGAAGAACCTGCGCATCTATCTGCTTATTGGGGAGCGTCGCTGAGACGGTCGTGAGGAACGCGAATCAGCCTGTAATGGTAACAACTCTGGCGAGTAACTGGTCGCTCAGACCAACTACTTGCACGACCGCTCATTTCTCCCATCTCGTTGCGAAGCTCACCGCCGCTCCTGCAGTTTTTCCAAGTCTCCATGCCGATCGACATCCGTGAGAACGCCTTCATCACCGGTTTCGACGAGTACAGACCGATCGTCAGTCAACAGAATCTCACGACCCCCGATATCCCCAGCGACGTCTGAGAGGGCATCGAAGTGCCGGTCGTCGAACAACACCGGGTTGCCCCGAACGCCCTCGCAACAGGCGGCAAGCGCATCGCCGGCACCCGCTCTATAGGCCGCCACGAGACGATCGACGCTCTCGACAGAGACGAGCGGCATGTCACCGAGCGCGATGAGGGCGGCTGCGCCGTTCCGGTCGCGGACGGCTGCCACACCTCGGCGGACGGTTGTTGCCTGTCCAGCCTCGTACGCATCGTTGTGAACGGCGGTCACGTCGAGGTCTCCAACGGCGGTTGTGACCCGCTCGTGCTCGTGGCCGGTAACGACGACGACGTCGTCAACGACGGACTCACAGAGGGTGCGAGCCGCATGACGGACAAGCGGCTCCTCTCGCCACGTCAGGAGGAGCTTGTTCCGATCACCGAAGCGAGAGCTCGTGCCGGCTGCGAGGACGACACCGATAATGGGAGATTTGTCGGCCAGTGATACGGACGATGACGATTCCCGTTCGGTGTCGCGGTCGAAGGGCGGCTCGACGACAGGCAGACTGTCGGTCACTGGAGGTTCTCCATTGGGATGACGGCGATCGGTTCGTCCTCCTCACCACCTTGTTCTGTGAGCCAGACGGCGTCCGCACGGGTGGCTCGGGTACTCGCGGCGAGCCGGCCCGGTCTGAACCGACGCTCGAAGATTGGCAGCGCCGAGTCGACGTGTCCGAGCGGCATCGCACCCACATCGGTCAGCGTCACGGGAACGGCATATTCGAGATCGTCGTCGGGCACGTCGAGGTCACGTCGGAGCGACGCCGTCAGCGTGGGAGGCGCCTCCGAAACGATCGGTCCGTCGAACAGCGGGCGGCAGACGAGCGTCGCAGCCAGAAACGCGGCGACCGGCTTGCCCGGGAGCGCGAGGGCGACCGTTTCGTCGTCAAGGCGGGCGGCTGTCACCGGACGTCCGGGTCGGAGTGAGACGCCGCGGAACAGGATCTCACCGAGGTTGTCGAGCGCGGCGACCACGTGATCGCCGCGCCCGACGCTCGTTCCGCCCGTGGTCACCACGATGTCGTGGTCGTCCGCGAGGCCATCGATCCGATCCCGAATGCGGTCCGGTTTGTCGGGGACGCTCCCGGCGAGCGTCGGAGCGTGTCCCCACGCGTCGACGAGCCCTGCGAGCATCTCGGAGTCTCGGTCGGGTTGCACGCCCTCGTGGATCTCAGTGCCGGTCGCCAGCACGGCGACGGAGAACCGTTCGGCTACGAGGACCTCGCTCCGACCTACGTCCCGAAGTAACGCGGCGTCTTTGGGGGTGAGCGTCTCGCTGGGTTCGACGAGCCTCTCGCCGGCGGCGACGGTGGTTCCTCGTCGGTACACGTTCGTTCCGGCGTCGAGCGACGGTCCGGAGAGGATGTCCTCCTCGCGGTCCGCGTCCTCGCGTTTCAGCACCGCCGTCGCCTCCGACGGGAGTGGTGCTCCGGTCGCGATCGGAACGGCTTCACCGGGACTGAGTGACGGCGGGTCGTCTTCGGGGGCGACGGCGGTGTCGCGCACCCGTAACGGGAACGGGCCGTCGGCCGCGAACGCGAATCCGTCCATCGTCGCCACGTCGTGAGCGGGGACATCGACGTTGGCGACGACCGGCTCGGCGAGCGATCGTCCCTCGATTGCCGGCAGCGGAACCACCTCTGTCGGGCCGTCATCGAGCAGTCGCGCTCGCTCGGCGAGTAGCCGTCGCGCCGCCGTCGATCGTCCCGTGAGTCCGTGGTTGGTCACGCGACGACCCCCGGGGTCGTGGTCTGCCGAACGACCGAGCGTCGAGGCGTCCGTTCTGCCGACGACGGATCGAAACAAGTTACGAGAACGGATCGGACGTATCCATTACCAGTTACTTTACCTCCACCATATTTTATTATGTAAGCGAACCTGGTTTTCAGCACGGTAGAATGGTAACACTAACCACGTTAATAAACAGCACGGGACGAATCGAGGTCGACTGAACGTGGAGTTCGAGGGAACGTTCACGATCGAAGACGTGTCGACAGAAGAGGTGTGGCTGGCGCTGTCGGACCCGTTCCTGATCAAACAGTGCTTGCCGGGATGTCAGTTCCTGACGCGGGTCGAGGACCCAGACGACGTGGACTTCGAGGCACTCGGGGAGCGGGAGCCGGACGAGGACCCGCCGACGTTGCCCGAAGCTGCCCCGGAAGACATCTCGGAGCGAGCCTTCGAGGAGGGCGGCCACTACGCCGCGCTGATGCAGATCAGTGTCGGTAGCGTCAAGCCGAGCTTCCAGACGGTCGTCACGATCGACGAACGGGAGCTCCCGGCGATGAACGCCTCCGGCGAGGGGAGCGCGACTGACTCCTCGTTCGAGATGTCGTCGGGGATGACTCTCGTGGAGACCGACGAAGGTGTCGACATCGAGTGGGAGGCAGAGGCCGACGTCTTCGGCAAAATCGCCCAGATGGGACAGCGGGTCATCAGCCCGGTGGCCAACCGAGTTGTCAGTCGGTTCTTCGGCAGCGTCGAGGACCGCCTAACCGAGGTCGCGGAGGAGGACGACTCGGAGGGCCTCCGCGACCGTGTCCGGAACCTACTGTGACCCGAACACCCATGTACAGCCCGGTCGCGGCGGCCGAACCACGAATTGCCCTGGTTTGCGGCGACCAGCGGCCCACGAATCGCGGACACCCATGGCAGAACACGAAATCACACTCACGGTAAACGGGACAGACCACGAACTGAACGTCGAATCACGAGAGCTGCTGGTCCACGCTTTGCGGGAGCAGCTGGGATACACCGGCCTCAACGTCGGGTGTGAGAGTACCATGTGCGGAGCCTGTACGGTCCACCTTGACGGCGACGCCGTCAAGTCCTGCACGGTGCTTGCCGCACAGGCCGACGGCCAAGAGGTGACAACCGTCGAGGGGCTCGCCGAGGGCGGCGAGTTCCACCCGATACAGGAGGGGTTCCAGGAGGAACACGGCCTCCAGTGCGGCTACTGCACGCCCGGAATGATGATGACGGCGACGCAGCTGCTGGAGGAGAACCCGGACCCGAGCGACGAGGAGATCCGCGAGGCCTTGGAGGGGAACCTCTGTCGGTGTACGGGGTACCAGAACATCGTCAACGCGGTCGAGAACGCTGCGGAGAAGATGGGCGCCAGCGCCCAGGGGGACGACTGAAATGAGCGTCGAATCCGTCGATCCGGACGACGTCGACGCCGCCGACATCCTCGGGTCGGCCATCGAACGCCGGGAGGACCCCGCGCTGTTGACGGGTGACGCCGAGTACACCGACGACATCCAGCTCCCGCAGATGACTCACATGGCGGTCAAGCGGAGCCAACACGCCCACGCGGCGATCGACGGCGTCGACACGAGCGCCGCGGAGGCCATGGACGACGTGGTCGCGGTCTACACCGCCGAGGACGTCGACGTGCCGGGGAACGTGCCGACGGGGTGGCTCCTCGACACGCTGAAGCAGGTCGATCACCCGATTCTCGCGAGCGACCGCGTTCGCTACCAAGGCGACGGGATCGCCGTCGTGATCGCCGAGGAGCGGTACGTCGCCCACGACGCCGTCGACGCTATCGACGTCGACTACGAGCGGCTGGAGGCGGTGACCAGCCCGCGTGAGGCCCTGAACGGCGCGCCCGACCTCCACGAGGACGCGCCCGGCAACACCGCCTTCGAGTGGGAAATCGGGGACGCCGAGAAGACCAGCGCGGCCTTCGAGGACGCCAGCCACACGGCCAGCGTCGATCTGGAGAATCAGCTGCTCATCCCGAACGCGATGGAGCCCCGCGCCGCCGTTGCGGACTACAACCCCTCGACCGAGGAGCTGGAGGTCGCGATGACGACCCAGAATCCACACCTCCACCGACTGCTCATGTCCGGGGTCATCGATCACCCGGAACACAAGCTCCAGATCCGAGCGCCCGATGTCGGCGGCGGCTTCGGGAGCAAGATCCACCACTACGCCGACGAAGCGCTGGCCGCGTTGGCCGCGAAGCAGGTTGAGCGGCCGGTGAAATGGGTCGCCACGCGTTCAGAGACCTACCTGACTGATGCGCAAGGGCGCGGTCACGAGACCCGCGGCGAGATCGCGATGGACGACGACGGAAACATCGTCGGCCTGAAAGTCGAGACCGAGGCGAACCTCGGCGCTTACCTCTCGACGTTCGCGCCGTCAGTCCCGACCTACCTCTACGGCACCCTGCTGTCGGGTCAGTACGACATCCCGGCCATCCACTGCGAGGTAACGGGTGCGTTCACGAACGTCCCGCCGGTCGACGCCTACCGGGGCGCCGGCCGCCCCGAGGCGTCGTTCGTCGTCGAGCGGCTGATCCAGCTTGCCGCGAAGGAGATGGACATGGACCCGGCCGAGTTCCGTCGCCAGAACTTCGTGCCGGACGACGCCTTCCCCTACGAGACGGAGGTCGCCGTCGTCTACGACAGCGGCGAGTACGAGAAGACGCTCGATCGCGCGCTGGAGATGCTCGACTACGAGGACTTCCGTGAGCGTCAGCGCGAAGCCCGCGAGGACGGCAAATATCTCGGTGTCGGCTTTTCAGCATACATCGAGGCCTGCGGACTTGCACCCTCGGAGCTCGCCGGTCAGCTCGGCGCACAGGCCGGGCTGTGGGAGTCGTCGCTGGTGCGGTTCCAGCCGTCCGGGACCGTCACCGCCTACTGCGGTACCTCCGGGCACGGCCAGGGCCACGACACGACGTACGCACAGATCGTCGCCAACGAGCTCGGGATCGACTACGAGGACATCGACGTCGTCGAGGGCGACACCGACGAGATCCCGCAGGGGATGGGCACGTACGGCTCTCGGTCGGCGGCGGTCGGCGGGAGCTCGCTCGTCAAGAGCTCACAGAAGGTCGTCGAGAAAGCCAAGTCGATCGCGGCGCACCAGCTCGAAGCAAGCGAGGCGGACATCGAGTTCGACAACGGCGAGTTCCACGTCACCGGGGCGCCGGATCGCTCGATGCACATCACGGAGATCGCCGAACAGGCGTACCTCGCCCACGACATGCCCGACGGCGTGGAGCCGGGGCTGGAGGCGACGAGCTTCTACGATCCGGACAACTTCGTGTTCCCGTTCGGGATGCACGCCGCAGTTGTCGAGGTCACTCCGGACACCGGCGAAATCGAGTTCGAGCGGTACGTCGCCGTCGACGACGTCGGCAACCAGATCAACCCGAAGATCGTCGAGGGCCAGATCCACGGCGGCGTCGCACAGGGGATCGGCCAGGCGCTCTACGAGGCCGCCGAGTACGACGACAACGGCCAGCTCTTGACGGGATCGATGCAGGACTACGCGGTGCCGAAAGCAGAGCACATCCCGGAGATGGAGACCGATTCGACGGTGACGCCGTCGCCGCACAACCCGCTCGGAGTCAAGGGCGTCGGCGAGGCCGGCACGATCGCCGCGCCGCAGGCCGTCGTCAACGCGGTCGTCGACGCGTTGGAACCGTTCGGCGTCGACCACATCGACATGCCGCTGAAAGACGAGAAGGTCTGGCGTGCCATCCACGAGAACGGAGGTGAGCACTGATGTACCCGGGTGAGTTCGATTATCTCCGCGCCGACAGTGTCGAACACGCGCTCGACCTGCTGGACGAGCACCCGGACGCGGAGGTGCTGGCCGGCGGTCACAGCCTGCTTCCGACGATGAAAAGCGGGCTGGCGGACCCGGACGTCGTCGTCGACATCGGCCACATCGAGTCGATGCAGGGCATCGAACACAATGGCGACACGACCAGCCTCGGCGCGCTGACGACCTACGCGGCGATCGACGACACGGACGAGCTGTGGGAGGGCGCGACCGCGCTGGCCGAGGCCGCGAGCGAGGTCGGCGACACGCAGGTTCGCAACCGCGGCACCATCGGCGGCAACCTGGCGCACGCGGACCCGGCTTCGGACCTTCCGGGCGCGGCCATCGCGAGCGACCTGACGCTCGTCGCCGAAGATCGAGACGGAGAGCGTCGGATCGACGCCGACAACTTCTTCATCGCGATGTACATGACCGACCTCGGGGAAGACGAGCTCCTCACGCGGGTCGAGGTCCCGCGCACGAACGAGTCGGCGGGCGGCGCGTACGTGAAGAAGCCGAGCCCTTCCTCGGGGTACGCGCTGATCGGCGTCGCCGCCCGGCTCGAGGTCGACGGCGGGGTGGTCACGAACGCTCGGATCGGGGCCAACGGGGTGATGGACCACGGTGTCCGGCTCGCTCCCGTTGAGGACGCCATCAAGGGCGAGTCCCTCACCGAAGACGCCATCGAGGCCGCGGCCGAGCGGGCGACCGACGACCTCGACGTCTCGATGGCGATGGACGACATTCAGGCGTCGTCGGAGTACCGCGCTCACCTGCTCGGGGTCTACACCGAGCGAGCGCTCGAACGGGCGGCCGAACGCGCCGGCGCAACCGTCCCAGCGTGACTCGGCCGCCGCACCGCCGCGCCGTGGGCCGGACCGAGGCGCGATCGGAGACGCCACCGACCCGCGAGTATTTGGTCGCGACCAGACTGCCATGACGGACGAATCGAGCGCGCCGGCAGACCGAGACGCGACAGGGTCAACCGGGTTCGACGACGTCGGCGAGGAGGACCTCCGGGCGGCGTTCGAGGCGACCGACTACGTGGCCGACGACGAGATCGTGACGACGGTGCTTCTGGCACTTCGGCTCGGTCGCCCGCTGCTGGTCGAAGGGGAGCCCGGCGCCGGTAAGACGGAACTCGCGAAAGTGATCGCGGCAGGCTTCGACACGGAACTCATCAGGCTTCAGTGTTACGAGGGGCTGGCGGCCGAGAACGCGCTGTACGAGTGGAATTACACGAAGCAGCTGTTGACGATTCAGGCCGATGAGGGCGGCGTTGACGATGGAAACTCGGTGTTCAACGAGGAATACCTGCTCGAGCGGCCCCTTTTGCGGGCGCTCTCCAGCAGCGGCGACCGCCCGCCGGTTCTGCTCATCGACGAGGTGGATCGCGCCGACGAGGAGTTCGAGGCGCTCCTCCTCGAGGTGCTGTCGGACTTTCAAGTGTCGATCCCGGAACTCGGGACGGTGCAAGCGACCACTCCGCCGGTCGTCATCATCACCTCGAATCGGACGCGTGCGCTGAGTGACGCGCTCAAACGTCGGTGTCTCTTCCTCCACGTCGAACCGCCGAGCTTCGAGAAGGAGAAGTCGATAGTCGAGCGCAAGGTGCCGGAACTGGACGGCGCGATCGCGGCCGAGCTGTGTGCCGTCACCCAGCGGCTCCGGCAGGAACCGCTCCGGAAACAGCCGGGCGTCGCGGAGACGCTGGACTGGGCGCGGGCGATCGCTCAGCTCCGGGCCGACAACGGTGCGGAGCCGCTCTCGACGGTGGAAATCGAACACACGATCGGCTGTCTCCTGAAAGAAGTCGACGACGTGGCTCGGATCGACCAAACGATGCTGGAAACGCTCGCGGAGACCGCCAAGCAAGCGCGAGGTAGTGAGTAACCATGCTCCCGAGTGACAGCGACGGCGTGCCCGACGCGGCCGGAATCCGCGACGAGGTGCTCGAGGCGCTCGTGACGTTCGTCCGCGCGCTCCGACGGGCCGGCGTCAACGTCCCCGCCAACGCCGGCATCGTCGGAGCGCAGGCGCTCGTCGAAGTCGGATTCGACGACGAGGGGCGCGCCCGGGCCGCGCTCCGGGCCGCGCTCATCACCCGCGCGGAGGATGTCGAGACGTTCGACAGGCTGTTCGGAGAGTTCTGGCGGCGGATCGGCGCGCACCTCGATAGCGATACGACAGACGAATCGCTTGACGACACCCCGGACGGCGCGCTGGCTCCGCTCGGCGCCGAGAACACCCCAGCCAGCAAGACTACTGAGGCGACCACGGCCGAGGCGGACCGGGGAGACGAGTTAGAGGATGGTGATCTGCCGTTTCTGCGGAGCGCGATCGATCCCGGACCGCCAGATGGCGAGGCGGAGGGCACGACTGCGACGTACAGCCCCGCCGGACGCCCCGAAATGGTTACCGTTAACATGCGTGCGCTCGTCGACGACGAACCGTTGGACGCCGCGGTGGATCGGTTCATCGGGGCGCTCGCGTCGCTCCGAGGTCGTCGCTGGCAGCGTGCGGGGACCGGCGGTCGGACGGACCCGCGCCGTGCCCTCCGTCAGAGCGTCGCCACCGGCGGGGCGGTCGTCTCGTTGCCCGAGCGGTCCCGCCGCGAGACGGCGGTGCGGGTGGTCGTCCTCGCGGACGTCTCGCAGTCGGTGCTCGACGTCGTCGACCGAGGGTTCCTGCTGCGATTCCTCCGAACGCTCACGGTCCGGGTCCGCCGTAGTCGAGTGTTCTTTTTCGATAGCGACGTGCGGGACGTGACGACGGCGTTCGACGAGCCGACAACCGCTGAGGCCGTGCAGGCGCTTGAACGTGCAGAGACGAGTTGGGGCGGCGGCACGCGGATCGGTCACACCGTCGAAAGCGTCAGGCGAGAGCATTCGGAGGCTATCGACCGGCGAACCGTCGTGCTCGTCGTCAGTGATGGACTGGAGATGGGCGACGTGGCGGACTTAGAGCGCGAAATGACGTGGCTCGCGAGCCGCTCTCGGGCCGTGTTGTGGCTCAATCCGCTCGCCGCCACCCCGGGATACGAGCCGACGCCGGCGGGGATGGCAGCCGCGCTTCCGTCCGTCGACGGTCTCTTCGCGTTCATCGATCCTGACGACATCCTCGAGATCGCGCGGCAACTGGAACAGTACGGGGCCGGCGGCCGGATCGGCTTGGAGTACGATCCGCGCCGACGGCGGGAACCGACCCGACGCGACACGAAGACAGAACCATGACTCAGCGAACGACGAACGACCGGATCGAACAGGACACGAGGTGCCCGACATGACAGCCGGCGACTGGAGCGTCCCCGAGACGGAGGTGATGGACGCTATCGCCGAGGGGCTCGACGAGCGGAACGCGGTGTTGGCGACCGTCGTCGCGGTCGAGGGCAGCGCCTATCGACGCCCTGGCGCGAAGATGGTGATCGTTGACGACGGTGACGGTGTCGGCTCGATCACGGCGGGCTGTCTCGAAGACGAAGTGCTGGAACTGGCGACACAGGTGTTAGCGGACAGCGAGCCGCGAATCAAACGGTTCGACCTGACTGGCGACGACGACGTGTGGGGACTGGGAGTCGGCTGTAACGGCGTCATCGACATCCTTCTCGAACCGCTGGACGACCGCTATCGCCCCGTCGTCGACGCCTACCAGCGCGGCGAGGACACCGCCGTGTTAACCGTCCTCACCGCCGACGACGGCCGACTGGACCTCGGCGACCGGGCATTCGGATTCTCGACCGCGCGTTCGGACGAACCAGACCTGCGCTTCGAGACCACAGCATGGCCGGAGTGGATACTCGAGGAGCTATCGCCGACAGCGGAACTGCTCGTCGGTCGCGACAAATCGGACAGCGTCACTGTCGAACGAGACGGCGAGACAGTCGAGGTGTTCGTCGACAGCGTTACTTCTCCACCCGAACTCATCGTTTTCGGGAGCGGTCACGACGTGGCACCGGTCGCGAGCCTCGCGAAACGGGTCGATTTTCGAGTGACAGTGGCATCGTTCCGTGGAGCTGCTGCCGAGGAAAGTCGGTTCCCCGCCGCAGATCGCGTCCTGTCGACATCGCCGTCGGCGGTCCGAGAAACGCTGTCATTCGACGAAAACACCTACGCGGTCGTGATGACGCACAACTTCGTCGATGACCGGATCGTCCTCGAGGAACTGCTCGAGACGCCGATCGAATACGTCGGGCTGATGGGGCCACGAAAGCGCTTCGAAGAGATGCAAACGGAGTTCAGCGAGGAAGGGCGGACGTTTAGTGAGAGCGAGCTGGAGCGAATTTACACGCCGGCCGGCCTCGATCTCGGTGGGGGAACACCGTTCCACATCTCGCAGAGCATCGTCGCTGAGCTCACGGCAATTCATCACGACCGAGACCCACAGCATCTCAAAGAACGAGAGGGAACTATTCACAAGCGAGTGGAAATCGACAGCTGACACCCACCCCCTCAACGGAATGTAGCCGAAGAGGCGCTAAGCCACTTCCTCAACAAGCGATCGAGTAGGGTAGTTCACCTCGAATTCTGTTTCCAATCACTCGGGACGTATTGCTCAAAAGCGGAAATTTCGGAATTCGACACGGATCGAAATGCCTGTTCGCCGCCGACCCGAAACCCGTCGATGCGTGTTTGGCCTGACCCCGTGAGATATCCCACAAACGCCATCGCCAACCAATAGGCTACGTCGTGGCGGGCGGGATTCACAGGGATGATCCCGTATTCATTCCGCAGCAACGGCGGTGGACCCTTAATACCGCCATCAACATAAGTGACCAGTTGATCTTCAGCCACATTCAGAAATGTCCCGCGATCACAAAGTGTGTACGCTCCTGCTTGTGCAGCGATCACGAGCGTGTCACCCATTCCTTGGCCAGTTTCAGAATACCACGCACCATCCGGCTCGGTAGGTGTCTCACTCCACAACTGGCGTTCACGGAGATGCGTCCCTGAGCGGTCACCCCGAGATAAAAACGGTGCTTCGGTAGTAGCAATAGCCTCAAACGCAGCAACCGGATCCAAACCAGCGATATCGGCGGGATCGTCTGGTGGCCCGACCACGAGAAAATCGTTTAGCATCACTGCCCGGCGATTCACACCATATCCGTCGCGTAGAAAGGCGTCTTCTAACGGACGGGCATGGACAAGCACGATATCACAGTCACCGTTCCGGGCCGTTTCGAGTGCCGCGCCAGTCCCGCGCGCAACTGCATCTACGGCTGCTCCGAACTGGTGTTGAAAACCTGCAGTCAGTTCCGTGAGCAGTCCGCTATCACGAACTGTCGTTGCTGTGGCGAGTGTCAGCTGTTCGTCAGTGATCTCTGCTATATCAGCGGAAGAACTGGCACTACCGCATCCAGCAAGAGAAACGGCCCTACCGGCACCGAGCAGTTGTATACACTGTTGCCGGTTCATACATAGTAATTGACCACAATTATATTAATATTTCAGGGAACAATTTCGGGCGGTGTTAAGTTAATGAAGAGGCGGTCGATAGTTCGAATGTTCCATGTCCGAATCCAACCGCTTCAGCGAATCTACCGAGTGGATCGACTTGGAATTTGTGGAGCGAGAGCGGACACCCCGTGAGATCATTGAAAAGGCTATTCGCCACCATCTTGCTAAATTATCACTTTCAAATACAGTTATTCTTCTTGAGGAGTTGGGTGTCGATCGAAGTCGTGTTGCTGTTCACAATTGGGTACAGAAAGCCGGCTACAGCCAGCTGACGGTGAGAGCCCGGATCGCGTTGCGGTCGATCAGAAAGCGATCCGGATCAACGATGAGTAGTACTGGCTGTACGCTGCCGTTGATCCGCAGACGAACAAAATCCTTCATTCGCGGCTGTTTCCGACGTATACGATTCCAATCGCACGAGAATTTCTCACCGAATTAGCTGAGAAACACGATGTCGAAGACGCTCTGTTTCTCGTTGATGACGCAGACGATCTGATCGGTAGTCTCCGCCGCGAAAACTATAGCTACCGTGTCGAACAACACGGTTTCAGAAATTCCGTCGAACGTATCTTTAGAGAAGTAGAACGACGAACCTCTTCGTTTTCAAACTGTTTCAGTCATGTTGATCCACCGACCGCGGAAACGTGGTTGCAAGCCCACGCCGTCTGGTGGAATCATGCTTAAGTTACCACGACCCGGGATTCCTCCGGCTTTAGCCGGAGGAGGATGTCAATCTAGGAATATCTGTATTTCTATTCGGGGTTGGATTTAGAATTCTACCACCCACCGAAAGAGTTTACAACCAATCTGTTGTAAATTTGTGTAGGCCGACCGGAAATGTTATGCCTTCCTCTTCACTATCGGAATCAGAACACGCCCAATCATGACGCTTATACCCAGCTTTGGGTCAGGGCCAATCGACGGTATCTCGACTGGCACCTCAGCAGTACGATACGGGTTGTCCAGCAGCTGGTATTCCTCGAATGACTGGGTGTTCCACAGTATTCAGACACCTAATTTGACGGAGATACACAAGATATGACTGACCCTAACTCTATTCCGGTTACCGTCTGTGCGGAGACCAACAGAGATAGTGCTCCAGTTGGTGATCGGACTCAGCACTCTCCCGTGGCAGCTGCTTCGTACAAGCTCCTTGTTCCAATCCCCGAGCAAACCACTACGAAATACGGCAATATCAACGCTGTCAGATTACTACGAACGCCCTGTTCGATCGCTGCTGACCGGAATGGTTCGGTGACTATCACGACTATCCTGAACGCGCCCAGTGATCTCTCACTTGTAGATGTAGCGGCAGGTGATGAAGAGTTATCCCCGCTAGAGAGCCTGATTACCACGGCCCGGGAACGGATTGCCTCGATCGTAGAAGATGTTGCAAGCATCTATCCATCCGTTTCGGTACACGGGAGTGTGGTGGTGGGTCATCTGATTGAGAATGTGGTGGAACAGCTCACAGCAACCGATCGCTACAGTGGGTTATTCATCCCGCGAAGTGAGGACACTGAAACCACACTCTGGGATCGCTCCATCATCGATGAGATAGTCGATACCGCCTCATGTGCCGTCTACATAGAGAATCTCGGCGAATATTCGGATATCCAACGACCAGAAGATAGTAGTGGAGAAGAATTCACTGGAGAGAACCGGGCTTCATCTAACGGCACATCCGACATCCTGCTCGCTGTTGGAACGGGAACTCATTCGGTTCTTGGCGCAGAAACGGCACGCGCAATAGCACGACACTCCGGAGCGCGAGTCCACGCACTCCATCTGTATTCCACTACTACCGAGAGGCAGGTCAAAGCGGGTGGAGTGGATGCCTTGTCCGTCTGTGAATACGTCCTCTCGGATGTCCCCAATGTGACGTGTACCTCACGAGAGGTTGAGCATGTTGTCGATGACCTACTGGCAGAGATTGAGCAGTACGATGTGGCCGTCATGGGGTCACCAACGGAACAGCCCCTTCTTGATCGGTTATTCGCAACATCAAGACGAGGAGAACCTACAGCGGAGTCATCAGTGTCCATCATCATGGTCCGCCAACCAAACGATGCGATGAACACGGTTTACTATAGGTGGAAACGCGCAATCGAGCGTACGATCGAGGATGAGTCATCAGATTCACCAACCGAGGAGTCGAATTGATGTCAGAAAATACACCTACAGATCGTGCAACACTAGCAACCCCCTTAGGTAACCTCATCGACGACCAAGCAGTCGATTATCAGCGTCTATATGACCTGCTCACAGAGAGTGAATCAGTCGTAGTGGTGTGTCACGACAATCCGGATCCGGACAGCCTCTCAAGCGCCCTGGCACTATCAACAATCGCTGAGCAGTTGGGTGTTGTTTCGGCAACGATAGTGTATGGTGGAGTTATTTCTCACCAACAGAACCGGGCGATGGTCAACGCGTTGGATATCGAAGTGACACCGATTGAGGAGTGTTCGCTAGCCGACTTCGATCTCGTCGCGTTCGTTGACCATAGCATCCCAGGACGGAACAACCCCGTCTCGGAAGAGTTGACTCCGGATATCGTGATCGATCACCATTATTCAGAGGAAGTCAGCGGGCAATACGTAGACCATCGGCCCGATGTCGGCGCGACGGCAACGATCCTGACGCAGTATCTACAAGCGTATGAGCTGGAACTCGATGAGCGACTTGCAACGGCGCTCTTGTTCGGAATACATCGAGAGACACTGGGCTTCACACGAGAAACCACTGCTGCAGAACACGCGGCCGCGAGCTTCCTTCACTCGCTTGCGGACCATTCGCTTATTGAGTCGCTCTCAAATTCGGTGTTTACGTGTGAAACACTCAATGGAATCGGAGACGCAATTGCCAACCGGGAGGTTCGGGGCTCTTGTCTCGTGTCTTCACTGGGACGGATTCACGAGCGGGATATCCTTCCGCAGGCAGCAGATTATTTGCTTAAGCTGGAGGGGGTGAGCACGACCGTCGTATTCGGTATCGTCGACGATAACATCCATCTTAGTGCGCGAACGAACAACTCGCAGGTACATATCGGCGAACTCCTCAAAGACACGTTCGACGAGGACGGAAGCGCCGGCGGCCATCACGATATGGCTGGCGGCCAGATCCCGCTCGGTCTGCTCGGACCGGTCGATAAAGACGACGATGTGGCGACGGATCTCCTCAACCAGTCGGTTACAAAACGACTCTTTAGCGCGTTGGATAGCTGGGCGGAGTCATGACACAAACGCCACCGTCGGATAACGCTCAGAGCGACCAAGAAACCGCTAAACGAATCACGGAGATCGATACGGTGGACAGACAGATTCTCTGCGACCTCTTTACCGATGCGCGGAATACGTCAAGCCGGGATATCGCTGACAAGGTCGATGTGACACCGGCGACAATTCGGAACAGGATCGATAGGTTGGAGAGAAGTGATGTGATCGAAGACTACCGGCCAATCATCAGCTACCAGACTCTGGGACGGTTTAGGGTGCTGTTTATCTGTTCGACCGGTGCGACTGCTCGTGAAACAGTGTCCGAACGAGTTAGTCGGCGTCCGAACGTTGTCCAAACACGCGAACTACTCAGTGGGAACGGGGATCTACATGTGGTTGGAACTGTGGCTGGAACAGACAGCACCTCACAACTGGAGAGCGAGCTGTCCGGGTTCGATCTCGAGATCGAGGACATTTCGCTAATCGCGGCAGATGAGATGAGCCTCGACGCGGAGTTCGCCACAACTGAGAACACGACTTCCGATAATGATTGACGTCCTCCTCGTGGTGAACACACGACTCGTCGCTCAGAGCGAAACGTCTGAACTGGATGGCATGATCGATACACTCGTAAGATAGCGTCGCCTCCGGTTCATCAATGAATCAGGACACCGAACCCTGTTGTAAGGTCAGCCGTATCGCTCAAGAGTATCACATTCCGAACCTGGATCAGGAGTTGATAAGACGGCGCGATCACGGCGACAGTCTTCGCAATCTGGCTACGTATCTAAACAAGGAGATCCTGTCGGAGGCACTCAGTTCGGCCGCCCGCGAAGTGATCGGCGATGCTGATAGCATCTACAACGTATTACACGGAGATGACGTGAATCGGAGCCGACAAGCGGAGTTACGCTCGAAATTACAACGGAACGATGTCGATGTCGACGGAGTCGAATCGGATTTCGTCTCTCATCAGACCGTTCGGAACCACCTCCACGACTGTAGGGAGATCGACACGTCTCGGGAGTCGACGGCCGATATCGAAGGGTCACGAAAGACGATCGAGTGGGCCCAAGCACGGTCAGAGGGAGTGATTGAACAGACCCTCGAACGGCTTCGGTCCGCCGACGAGATATCGGAGCGGCCGACGCAGGTCACGCAGTCGGTGAGAGTCGCCTGTACCGCGTGCGGGTCGACGTACCGGATCGAGAATTTTCTCGAACAGCGCGGATGTGACTGCCCCGGCGGAGAGTGAGTCGCTGGAGTACATAGCGGCCGGTTCGCTTATTTACCACTACCAAGTAGAGGTGGGTATGAGCCAGTGCGCGCCGGGGGATGTTGTCACGATATACGCCGAAAACATCGGCGGTCTCGATGCCAGCGAGGTCCAGTTCACTCCGGGGGTCACAGTATTGGAAGGTCGAAACGCGACCGGTCGGACATCACTCCTGACGGCGATAACCGGAATATTGGGCGGAGGTTCGCCCGCGATTAAGGCGGACGCGGACGAAGCATACATTCAGATCGATTGGGGAGGAAAGACCTACCGACAGGAGTTCACCCGCGAAGAGGGAGAGATACGGCGTACCGGAGAGCCCGTCTCAAATCGCGACGATCTGATCAATCTGTTCGTGTCGTTGACTGAGTCGAATCCGGCACGTCGAGCGATCATGCAAGGTGGCGACCTGCGTGATATCATTATGCGACCCGTCGATACCGACGCCATTCAGCGCCGGAGCGAGGAGTTACAGTCCGAACGAAACCGGCTCGGACAGCGGATACGGCGCATCGAAGACGACCTCGATCTGCGCACCAGCTTGGTATCGCGAAAGCAGTCGTTGGAAGAAGAATTGGCGGAGCAGGACCAGGAGATCACGGAGTTACGAGAGCGGCTCGAACAGCACGACGCCGACCCGGAGCAAGCGGAGGCCGTCGAGGAAGCACTCGGGTCACTCGAGGAGCGGAAACAGGAGTTGGAATCGGTCCAGAACCGCATTCGGACCCAGGAGGACACCTTCGAGGCGCTCAGAGACGAACAGAGCGAGCTCCAAACGGAGCTCGATGCGCTCGACACGTCAGAGGCGGAACTGGACCGGATCGAGACGCGACTGTCAGAACTCACGTCCCGCGAGCGATCACTGGCCGCGACGATCAACGACCTCTCCGCGATCGTGGAGTTCAACGAAGATCTCGTTTCGGACGCCGATTCGGAGCTCCTGAGTACCGGTGATTCCGTCGACTCGCTGACCGCAACGCTCGATCCGATGTCCGAGACGGTGGAGTGCTGGACCTGTGGGAGCGACGTCCAACGGAGCGAGATTGCCGATCGGCTCGACGAGCTCCGGAACGTCGTCGAGGAGAAACGGCAGGAGCGGTCCGAGGTACAGTCGCAACTCGACGAACTCCGGGAAGAACAGAGCGAACTGCGGGACCAGATCGATCGTCGCCGAGAGATAACCCGGCGGCTCGACGAGATCGAAGCCGAGTTCGACCGTCGAGAGGCCGACATAGCCGATCTCAAGGAGGAGCGAGAGGACGTCAGGGAGCGACTCGGAGAACTCGAAGAGTTCGTCGCGGAGCACGAGTCGTTACAGGAGAGCGAACTCATCGAGGAGTATCAGCGACTGAGCGAACTCGAATACGAGCGCGGACAGATCGAAGAAGAGCTATCGACCGTTCGCGAGAACCTCGCGGAGTTGGATCGCCTCGAACAGGAACGGGACCAGCTCCGGTCACAACAGCAGGAGGTTCGCGAGGATCTGGAGAACCAACGCACACAGATCAGGGACCTGGAAGAGAACGCCATCTCCGCGTTCAATAGACACATGGAAGAGATTCTTGGTATCCTTGACTACGAAAACATCACTCGCGTCTGGATCGAACGGAAGGCCGGAGCGGAGTTCGAGGCCAGCCACGGTGGGTATCGCGGGGGGTCCGCAACTCGATTCGACCTACACCTCGTTCGCGAAACGGACGACGGGAAGGCGTACGAGGACACCGTCGACCACCTGAGCGAAAGCGAGCGGAACATCGTCGGCCTCGTCGTAGGCCTCGCGGGGTACTTGGTCCACGACGTCCACGAGGTCGTCCCGATGATGCTTCTCGACTCCTTGGAGTCGATCGACTCTGAGCGCATCGCGGCGCTCATCAGCTATTTCACGGAGTTCGTCCCGTATCTGATCGTGGTACTCCTTCCGGAGGACGCGGACGCATTGACGGACGACTACGCGTACGTTCCCGCCGAGAGTCTCGTGTCGTGACCCAAAGCTAAACGAGTTTACAACCATTTGGTTGTAAAATCATGGGTCACGATGCTCGGCCGGAGAAGCCCCATCATCGTCGTCGGGTCCGAACGGAACGGTAACTTCCTGAGTGATTCCGTCCTTCGAGAACACCGTGACGAAGTCGCCGATTTCGATCTCCGTGTCACCGCGCGGGATGATGATCTCCCCCTTTCGTTCAACGGCCACGACGATCATACTGGGTGGAAGCAGCCCGGCGACATCGGCCTCTTCGAGAGTTTGCCCGACGATCGGTGCGTCTTCACCGACGACGAGTTCGAACACCTCCGCGTCGCTTTCGGCGTCGCCGACGTGCATGAAGTCTTGAATTCCGGGGTCCTGAATTCCTCTAAACAGATACTCGGCGATCAATCGCTGAGGATTTTCGATGATCGTGGCGCCCAGTTGCTCGAACAGCGGGATGTTCGTTTCCTTGTGGACGACGCTGACGAGCTTCTCGCATCCCATGTCGCTGGCGAGCATCAACACCATCAGGTTGGTCGCGTCTTCCTCGGTCGTCGCGATGATCGCGTCCGCCTCGCCCACGCGCGCTTTGTGGAGCGTGTCCCGTTCCGTCGCGTCGTCGTTGATCACGCGGCAGTGCTCGGACGATTCGAGCCCCTGAGCGCGCTGCGGCTTCCGCTCGATGACGGTGATGTCGGTGTTCGCCTCGATCGCCATCTCCAATACACTCGATCCTATGCGTCCCGCTCCGACAATGACCGTCGTCATAAAGTAGCCCTCGGCACCAAAATATTATAATCCATCGGAACAGGGGTCGGAGGTCGCGTCAGGCTCATAGTACACCGAACGACGAACTCTGGCAAAACATCGCAGGTTCCACGCCCGCGTGGTGACGACCAGACCGGAGCCAGTCCGGTGAACCCGGATTCGGGTGTGCGATCCGGGGCGAGACCGCAAATCGAGTTCGATGATATTACAACCAATTGTTTGTAAAAACTCGTTTTCAAATCCGTGTGCTTAAGTACTATTGAGTTTTCGGAGCAATCGCACATGCTAATCGGAGAAGCGGTACTGGCAGCGGTGACTGTAGCGGTCGTGGCGTACCTCACGTACGTCATGGTGTACCCAACGAGGTTCTAACATGGCGAGCCCACCACCAATCGTGGAGTACGCGGTGTTCTTCGCGTTAGCCGCCATCCTGATCTTCATCCTCGGTGAGTACCTCGCGTGGGTCTACCGGGATCAGGCTAACAGCGACCACAGATCGCCGAGTTACCTCTCGTGGTTCGAACGATTCGATAGGGTGTTCACACCGATCGAGAACGGGTTCTATCGCCTCTCGGGAATCAATCCGAGACGGGAGATGACTTGGAAGGGGTACGTGAAAGCGGTCCTCGTGTTCAACGCGTTCATCTGGGTGCTGTTGTACGCCGTTCTGGTCTTCCAGAACGTGCTCCCGATGAACTACGTCGGCGTGGGCGGCGAGAGCCTTGACCTCGCGTTCCACACGGCGAGTTCGTTCACCTCGAACACGAACCAGCAGCACTACAGCGGTGAGAACCTCTCGGTGTTCACCCACACGTTCGCGATCGGCATCGCGATGTTCCTGACGCCGGCGACCGGGCTCGCGCTCATGCCCGCGTTCGCCCGCGGATTCACCAACAAGGAGGACCCGCGTCTCGGGAACTTCTACGAGAACGTGGTTCGGGGGCTCGTGCGATTCCTTGGACCGATCGCGGTCCTCATCGCCGTCATCCTGATGGCCGAGGGCTCGGTGCAGACGATCCTCAGCGGGAAACTCACCGCAGAGACGTTCACGATGGGCGTCCAGAACATCCGCATCGGTCCCCACGCGGGGATCGAGGCGATCAAGATGTTCGGGACGAACGGCGGGGGGATCAACGCGGCGAACGCGGCGACCGCGTTCGAGAATCCCACGCCGCTCAGTAACCTCGTCCTGACGCTGGCGATGCCCATAGGCACGTTCAGCGCAATCTACGCGTGGGGTGCGTGGGTGGGGAACCGGAGCCACGGAGTCGCAATCGTGGCTGCGTTCTTCATCATCTACATAACCCTCACCGGCGTCGCGGTCGTCGGTGAGACCGGTGCCAACGTCGGCATGGAGGTCACCGAGAGCGGCCTGACCGTCGATCAGTCGGTCGGGAACATGGAGAGTAAGGAGACGCGCTTCGGGCCGACCGGCAGTGCGATCTGGGGGCTGACGACCACCTCGACGACGAACGGGGGTGTAAACAGCATGCACAACAGCTGGACCGCCCTCGGCGCGTTCTCGCTGCTGTTCGCGTTCGCCACCAACAACGTCAGTAACGGTGTCGGGACGGGGCTGTTGAACATCCTGATGTTCGTCATCCTCACCGCCTTCATCGGCGCGCTGATGATCGGCCGGCGCCCGCAGTACCTCGGAAAGAAACTGGAGTGGCAGGAGATGCGGTACGTCTTCGTCACCATCCTCGTCCTCCCGATACTGGTACTGATACCACAGGCACACGCCGTCGTGTACCAGCCCGCGGTCGACGCGATGAACACCGGCGGGTTCCGCGGGTTCTCCGAGATACTCTACGAGTTCTTCTCGGCGTCCGCGAACAACGGGAGCGGGTTCGAGGGCCTCGGCGACGGCACGATGTACTTCAACATCGTCGACGGGTTCCAGGTCCTTTTGGCCCGGTACGTCCCGATCACGGCCCAGCTAGCCATCGCCGGCTATCTGGCGAACAAGAAGATCAGCCCCGACTCGCGCGGGTCGCTGGACACGGACACGCCCGCGTTCGTCGGCCTCCTGATCGGCGTCATCATCGTCGTCAGCGCGCTGGTGTTCCTGCCGGCGCTGGTGTTCGGCCCGATCGGAGAGCTGCTGAGCGGAGGTATCTGACATGGCAGAACTCACAGTAACGATAGACACGGACCAACAGAAGCAGGCGATCAGCGACTCGTTCGCAAAGCTCGACCCGCGGTATCTGGTCAAGAATCCGGTGCTGTTCGTCGTGGAACTCGGGACGCTCATCGGTCTGCTGTTGACCGTCGTCCCCGGGCTGTTCGGCGCGACCGGCTCGCGGCTCTACTACGCGATCATCACCGTCCTCCTGGCGTTCACGGTGCTGTTCGCGAACTACGCGGAGGCGTACGCCGAGCTGGAGGGCGAAGCGCAGGCGGACAGCCTCCGGGCGTTACAGACCGAAACAGAGGGGAAGCTCCTCGAAGATCCCGAGGTCGACCTCGAAGCGGTCGACGAGGACGACTACGAGACCGTCGAGAGCGACACCATCGCGCAGGGCGACGTCGTGTTCGTCGACGAGGGCGACATCATCCCGCGCGACGGGACCGTCGTCGAAGGGAGCGCCTCCGTCGACGAGTCCGCGATCACCGGCGAGTCCGAGCCGGTGATTCGGCAGTCCGGTGGCGACCGTACGTCGGTCGTCGGCGGGACGGAAGTTCTCTCCGACAGCATCAAGGTCGAAGTGACCTCCGAGGAGGGCGAGTCGTTCCTCGACGAGATGATCGGTCTCGTCGAGAACGCGCAGCGCCAGAAGACGCCCAACGAGATCGCGATGACGATCCTGTTGGGCGGACTGACGCTCGTGTTCGTCGTCGCCGTCGCGACGATGTTCTTCTTCGGGGAGTACCTCGCGACGTTCGCCCCGAACTTCACTGGCTTGGACGTCGCCGAGCTCGTCGCGCTGCTCGTCGCGCTCATGCCGACGACGATCGGTGCGCTGCTGGCGGCCATTCGCGTCGCGGGGATGACCCGCGTCACCCGACGCAACGTGATCGCGAAGTCCGGGCGCGCGGTCGAGGCGGCCGGCGACCTCGACGCGCTCATCCTCGACAAGACGGGGACGATCACCACCGGTGAGCGGGTCGCACAGGACTTCCACCCGCTCGGCGACGCAGACGACGGAGACGTGGTGCGGGCCAGCTACCAGTCGTCGCTGTTCGACGAGACGACCGAGGGCCGCTCCATCGTGAAGCTCGCGGAGAGGATGAACGGGTCGGAGTCGGACGCCGAGAGCGGCCAGTCAAACGCCGCCGCCGACGAGCCCGGCAGCGCCATCGAGGCGCCGCGGGACGTGAGCGTCGACCTCGACGGCGCGGACCTCTCCGAGGAGAACTTCGTGCCGTTCTCGGCGGAGACGCGGATGAGTGGTATCGATCTCTCCGACGGGACGGAGATCCGCAAGGGTGCGGTCGACGCCGTCGAAGAGTACGCGACCAGCGTTCCCGGCAAGCTCCGCCAAGAGTCGAACCGGATCAGCGAGAACGGCGGAACGCCGCTCGCGATCGCCGTCGACAAGCGGGTCGTCGGGATCATCGAGCTACAGGACGAGCTGAAGCCGGGTATCGCGAACCGGATCGCCGAGATCCAGAAGATGGGCGTCGAGACGATCATGGCGACCGGTGACAACCAGCGGACGGCCCGCTGGGTCGCCGAGCAGGTCGGCATCGACGAGTTCCACGCCGAGTTCGACCCCGAGGAGAAGATCGAGCTCGTCGAGGACATCCAGGACGACGGGAAGCTGGTCGGGATGACCGGCGACGGGACGAACGACGCCCCGGCGCTGGCGAAGGCCGACGTCGGCCTCGCGATGAACGCGGGGACCAACGCCGCGAAGGAGGCCGGGAACATGGTCGACCTCGACTCCAACCCGTCGAAGATCATCGAGGTCGTCGGTATCGGGAAGCAGCTGCTGATGACTCGCGGGTCGCTCACGACGTTCTCCGTGGCGAACGACGTCGCGAAGTACTTCGTGTTGCTGCCCGCGATCCTCGCGGCCGCGATTCCGGGGCTGGCGGTGATGGACGTGCTGAACCTCTCGACGCCCGCGAGCGCGGTCACGGCGACGCTTGTGTACAACGCGTTCATCATCCCGCTGCTCATCCCGCTCGCGCTGCGCGGCGTCGATTACGAGGCACAGAGCGGTGCACAGCTGTTGCGTAAGAACCTCATCGTCTACGGAGGTGGCGGCCTCATAGCACCGTTCATCTTCATCAAGGCGATCGACGTGCTGTTCGTCGCGCTGGGGGTGTTCCAATAATGGATAGTCAAGATCTCATCGTGCCGCTGCGGCTGCTGGGCGTGAGCGTGCTCGTCTTCGGGCTGCTCTACCAGGGGTCGCTGATGGCCGTCGGCGACGTACTGTTCCCGAACAACTCGGCCGGCAGCCCCGTCCAGATGGAGGGACAGGAGGTCCCGGTCGGCTCGCAGATGATCGGCCAGGACTTCCGTCCGGGCCAGCCCGAGGACGCTCAGTACTTCTGGAGCCGTCCCTCGGCGAACGATTACAACGCGATGACGTCCGCGAGTACGAACTGGGGACCGACGAACCCGCTGCTGGAAGAGCGGGTGCGCGCCGACCTCCAGAACATCTCGCAGTACGAGACGCCGGACGACTCCGTGCCGGTGAACCTCGTCTCCGAGTCGGGGTCGTCGTACGACGCGCACATCTCGCCCGCGGCCGCGGAGTACCAGGTGCCGCGCGTCGCGAACCAGACGGGCGTCTCCGAAGAACGCCTCGAAGAGATGATCGACGCCTCGACGAGGGGGCCTTGGCTCGGCGTTTGGGGCCACGAGCGCGTGAACGTGCTCGAACTCAACATCATGGTCAGAGGGGAACTCCAGGAGCAACAGAGCCTCTCGGACCAGAACAGCAATGTCGACGGCCGTTCAACGATCGAAGGTGACCACTGATGACAGAACCCAACGACATCGGCTACGAACGCGTGCTTGTCCCGGTCGGTGACAAGTCGGACCCGAACATGCTCACGCACCTGTCGAGTGTCCTCGTCGATCCGCGGCGGGGAGCCGTCCGGTTCACGCACGTGACGACGGACCGGAGCTTCGTCGGCTCCCAAGAGAACTGGCGGACCGGGTCCGACAGCGTCGCCGAGAGCCAGCATACGCTCCGCGAGGAGGGTATCGACAGCACGGGGACCATCCGAACCGCCTCGTCGGCCTTGGACGGCATCCTCGAAGAGGCCGACGAGTACGACGCGGACGCCATCCTCATCGGCTGGACCGACAAGGATTCCGTCTCAAGCCTGGTCGATAAGCTGCTCCGAAAGGCGAACTGTGACGTGATCGTCTTCAGTGCCGACGGCGATCCGATCGACACGGACTCGATCCTCGTCCCGGTGGTCATACCGCCGGACGAGAACCGGCTACAGATGCTCGCGATCATGAGCCAGCGGACCGAAGCGACGGTGACCTTCGCCTACGTGGCCGGAGACGACGGCTCCGAGGAGGAGGGACAGGAACTCCTCGATCAGTCGGTCGACCGACTCGCGGAGTACGGCGTACAGGCAGAGACCGAACTCGCGAGTTCGACGAATCCCGTTCAGAAGCTCGGAGAGTTATCCGAGAACCACGACATCATGGTTATCGGGACCTCTCGCGGGTGGTGGCTCCGGAAGAGTCTCTTCGGTCGCAAGACCGACAAGATCGCCAGGGAGGCACAGAGCTCGATACTGATGCACAAGTGGCAGGGGGAGGTGCCGCCGGACAGCTGAGCACGTCCCGCCCTCTGAGGCGGACCTCCCGCTGAGATCCGCCGTATCAGCGCGTACTGACCCAGTAAGTCGAACCGAACGACAGACCCCCTTTCCGCCAGCGGTTTCAGAACGATGTACATCCCCCAAGGAAACTCCGACGACACGGGTCCGGAACGCTCTGTCATGGGCGCTGTCGACAACGATCGCTACGTGATCGCGGACCTCGAACACGAAAGCCGATGGATCACTATCGCAGAACCTCTCGCAGTCGACCTCCACGAGTTTAGGTGACCGTCGGCGTCGAACAGAATCTCCCTCCGGGCGCCTCTCGGCCCCGCGGGACCGCTTCGTCGTTATGTCTGGCTTCGCCGCGCTTGGATCGGGTGGAGCGGTTCTCCGCGTGACAGTCCCGCAGACGGTCGAACTGCTGTGTACCGGGCTACCCCTCTAACGGCGAACGAGAGAGCCACCGACAGGTATGTGCGTCTGTGCGTGAACCCTCTCGTATGGTTCGATCAGCGACGCCCGTCGGAATCAAAGTCGTCTGTCTCGTCTGGCTCCTGTTTGCCCTCCTGAACGGGGTTCAAGTCGGGCGAGTGCTGACGGCGACGCCGCTCTCGGGGGAACTGTTGGTACCGATAGGGCTCATTACGGTTCTCTCTGCCGCCTACGTCGCGGTAAGCGTCGGTCTCTGGAGAACTCGGGCTTGGGCGTGGAAGGGAGCTCTCGGGCTCGTCGTCGTCGGCGGTGCCACCGCACTGGTTCAGGGGGTCTACGGTCTCCCCGTCGGATTCCTGATGCTGCTCGTCGGGATCTATCTCGTCGTCCGACGCGACGTGTTCGCAGACGAATCCGTTTCCGCGTCGTAGATCTAGTCGACATCCCCGACGATCTCTTGCGTCGCAGAATCGAGGACTTGAGAGAGTACTTGGTTGGTCAACGGCCCCGCGCACGGTGGCGCGGGGCTTGTCAGTGAACTCGGCCTCTGCCGACCGTGGTTAGTCGGACGGGACAAAGCCCCGGTTCGGCGTCACCGTTCCTGACTTCAGGGCGAGTTGACTGTCGCCCGTCCGCCGCGACGACTGTAGGCCGCGACGGACATACCGCCACCCAATATTCTTCGCTCCAACATAGTCCGCGTTCGCCGTCGTACCACACCTCTCGCACTCAAACTCTGCCTGTGTGACGCGGTTCCCTTTACTCGTGTGTCCACATTCGGGACACCGACGACTCGTATTCTCCGGATCGACGTACTCCACGCAGATGCCTTCCGCATCGGCCTTGTACTCCACGAGATCAACAAGTTGGCGATGCGCCCACTGGTGGAACTCTTTGACCGGCGGCGCACGCTCTCTGATGTGGGTCAGGTTCTCGAATGCAATGTATTCGCAGTCGTGATCCAACGCTTCTTCGATAATGTCGTTGGCCACGCGATGCAGGACATCCCGAACGTAGCGGGACTCTCTGCCACCCATCTGCTGGATGGTGCGGTGTCCGGACTGCGTACCGGTCTGTTGGAGACTGCTGCGAATCCGCTCGAACTCCCGGTGTCGATGTCTGAGTTCTCTGCCGGACGCGAAGTACGCCGTTGAGGTTGTGGCGATATTGACGATACCGAGGTCGACACCGAGAACTGTCCTGTCCTCGTCGTCGCCCTGTTGTTCGACCTGTTTCTCGGGCTGGGGGTTGCGGAACCCGAGATGCAGGTAGTAGTCGCCGTCACGCCGAGAAAGCGTGGATTCGGTGAGCTCCCAGTCCTCATCGTTGAGGTACTGGTGTTGGTAGCCGTCTTCGTCGTCCGGGAGTGCAAGATCGCACCGGATGCGGTCGTCAACCGTTGCGAGTGAGACCGTTTCGTCGTCGAACAGCGTCATCGTCCGAGTGTCGTATTTCACCGTGGTGGCGGTGAACTCCGGACACGAGGTTTTGTAGTTCTCGTTTAGTTCTTTGATTTCTTCGACGCCGGAGAGTGCGGCTGCGGCTTGGTGGGTGGCGAGGATTGCGTGTTGACTCCCGAGACGTGTTTCCTCCAACACCGTGTCGTATGCGAGGTCTTGGAGGTGGGTTTTCCGCGTTTCACCCGTTCGCCATCCGATCCGACTGTTGATGTTGCAGGCGTCTTGCCACTCGTTGATGGTGGCGTCGAGCAGATCTTGTTGCTCGGTGGTGAGGATGGGGCGGGTGATTGCGGTTCGTCTCAGATAGTCGTCCGCCACGGCTTTCAATAGACGTGTAAGGTACTTAGTAATCGGTGGTTTGTGGCAGTGGATGTCGGCTTCCTCCCCGCCCACGGTGGGGCGGGGAATCCGCCTTGCTATCTAGTTGAAATACGCCGCACTCTCTCGGAGGCTCTCGTCCCGGTTACTTGTCTAAGCATTCGGTCATCGATATCCGGGATGTGGTAGTCCGCAGCTACCCGCGTGACCTTCCGACACGATTCGGAACCCTGCGTCCCCATTACGTACCGTAGTGACCCCATGATTAGGAGTGTCTCGGTTCAAAAGACCGCAGAGAGGTGGTATCCCGTTGAACAGTTATCGATAGAGATTGAGGCGCTGTAATATCGCCCCGAGTAGTACTGCAACGGGAATGATCTCAAGCCGCCCGACCCACATATTGATGATCAACATCGCTTTCGCAGTGTCGGGCATCGTCGGACTGGTGATACCGGAGTCCAGCCCAACGTTACTCTGGGCACTCATCACGTCGAAGATCACGTACTCGAGCGGGTAGCCCGGTGAAAGAACACGAAGTAAGACGGCAACACCGATCATCAGGAAAACGATCCAGAGGATGAACACTACTGTTGCTTCTATGTACTCCCGTTCTGCCTGCTGTTCGTCGAGCCGTCGGTCCCCGATTGTGAGATACCGAACCGCAGTTGAAGGCTCGAAAACGTTGCGTATTTGCCAGGCTGTCCCTCTGACTAATGTAACTATCCGGATGATTTTGAGCCCGCTAGTCGTCGACCCAGCCGCGCCACCGGTGAGCATTCCGAGACACGTCACCAGCGTCGCGCCGGGACTCCAGACCTGTTCGGTCCCACCACCGATTGACTCGGTGCCGAACCCGGTGTTCGAGACCGCGGATACGAACTGGAACAGACTCGCGCGGAACGTATGTTCAAGCGTGTCGTATTGGCCGTTTGCGAACAGAATCGCCGTTAGAACGAGTGACCCAGCCGTGAACCAGATGAACACCCACCGCGTCTGCAAGTCAGCGTAGAAGTTTCGTATTTTACCTTTGAATATCAGATAATGGATGGGAAATGCGATACTGCCAGCAAACATCACTAGCACAACGGCGTATTCGATCAGCGGGCTATCGTAGTGGCCGATCGACGCGGCGTGAACAGAGAATCCGCCGGTGGCGATACCGGTCATGGCATGATTGATCGCGTCCCACGGCGGCATCCCGACGAGGAGAAACAGCACGATAGACCCGACCGTGAGCCCCACAAAAATCTTCCATATCTCCCGAACTGTCGTCACGATGCTCGGATGAATCTTCTCCGATCGCGCTTCACTCTCGTAAAGCGTGTACGAGCCACTGCTTCCGCCACCTCGGCTAAGGATCGCGACGGTCAGCACGATGACGCCGACGCCCCCGACCCACTCGATGAACGACCGCCACCAATGGATCGACCGCGGTAGTTTGTCTTCGACAGCAGCCATAGTCAGTCCAGTCCCGGTGAAACCACTCATGCTCTCGAAGATTCCATCTAACGGGTTGAGAAAGATGACCGTCGTGTCATCCATCGGCGGCGTATTCATCCAGACTGGGAACGGGTCGACTTGGATCGTCCACGCGATAAGTAAGAACGGCAGCCCGCCGAGGATACCGATTAGCGCCCACGCAGTGGCCGCGGTGACCATCGCATCGCGTTTCTCCGGTGGGTCAGCGTCTCGGTACCGTCGGACGAGCCCAGTCCCAATAGCTCCCATAATGACCGCGGTGACGGCGAAAGCGGGCACCGCGTAGAATTCGCTGTTAACGGCTGCCACGATAATGGAACCTGCCGACATCAGAGAGATAGCCTGTATGATCCGACCAACGTCGTGTCCGACTGCGCGTGTGTTTACTGTCAACATGAATCGTCAGTTAGCAACTCGCCTACCCACGTTTTATTCAGACCGCTCATTGTCGTCTGTCGCTTCAATCCCCTGCTTCCATCGATAATAAAGCGATCGCATCGTCGTGTCAGCATCACGTGCCATCAGTATCGTCGCCTCGATCTGCTCTGAAAGCGTCTCTTGTAACGATCTGAAAACTAGCTGCTCCAGTTGCGATTTCTGTTCCGGCGCTCCAATTGAGACGAAATCGTACTCTGTCGCTGCTTCCGCGATCGCCTCGGCCGTCGTATCGGCCACTTGGAGCTCCGTCGTCGTCGAGACGTCGGGTCCGAGGACGTAGTCAGCGAATTTCAGGATGTCCTCTCCATCAGCACGCTCTTCATCGGACGCGTCGGACGAGATGACGTGGAGAACGGTGACCGGCACATCAGCAGCGCGTGCCACCGCGCGTGCTGCCTCCGTAGCAAGGGCAGCGTGTGGACCTGCGCTGACTGGAAGCAGTATCGAGTCGACGGGCCTCGCTTCGGAGTCAGCGAGCGGAGCGATTGTATGGTCTTCGACGTCTGGGATGTACAGTGGAAACTCACCACCTTGCGTGCCCACGGTTTCAACGAAGACATCACACTCAGCGTCGGCCAGTATCGCATCGATGGTAGTTCTACTGAAGATCCAGCCTTCTTCGAGTCCAACACCGCGTAAGAGTAGGACCGCTGTCTTACCGTCTCGCTCCGTGACATTGAGAACACCGCTGGTGATGTCTGTCACAACCCGGACGGCTGCCGTGATCGACACGGTCGGATCGAGTTCCTGCGCCACCTCGACCATCTCCGCTATCTGGGTGCGTCGTTCTTCGATAGTTTCGACCGCGGCCGTTCTATCAACGTCGTCTGGTTGCTCCGATTGTACGTACTCGCGAACCGTTTCGAGTGTCGTGTCGCTTGGAACGGTCTCGACGCCGAGGAGAAGCACTCGGCCGTCGTTGTCTGCTGCGAGCGCGATGGCAGTCTGTAAAAACCGCCGGACATTGATCCCCGTATACGAATCAAGAAGCGTCTCGGTTAACGGAACAACGACGAGATAATCTGGTGTCTGTATTACCGGGCCGCTCCGGAGGTGCGAATCTTCGGCCGATTTAGATGTTTCTGGGTGAACAGATATACGAACCGGCGAGCCCTCAGAGTCGTTTGACATCGCTATGACGCTGTGAATATATCCGCAATCTGGTTTGTTGCCCCATTTCCACAGAAGATCGTCACTTCATCACCCGCCTGGATTTTGGTTTCCCCCTGCGGAATGATCAGTTCGCCGTCCCGAACGATCGCTACGATAATCGTTTCTTCGGGGAGTAGATCCTCCTTGTCAGCGTCGATCAGGCTGAGCCCATCGACGGGAGCACCCGTATCGACAGTGGCCTCGAGGATCTCGGCGTCACCAGTGATCGGCATGAACTCCTCAATTGCGGGGTGTTGGACGGCACGATAGAGGTACTGGCCATTCAGCTGGTGGGGACTTTCGACGATGTTCACGCCAAGATCCTCGAACAGTTCCTTGTGTGCGGGATCGTTGATCGAACTCACAAGCGTCTCGACCCCGTACTGTTTCCCGAACATGGTGACCATGAGATTCACCGAATCAATTGGGGTGGTCGAAATGAGCGCATCCGCTTCTTCGACGCCGGCTTCAAGCAGTATGTCCTTCGATGCGGCATCCGCGTTAATGACGAGGCAGTCGTAGCTTGCGCTCACCTCCTCGGCCAGCTCCGCGTCGCGTTCGATAACGACCACGTCGTGGTCGTCCTGAGTAGCAAGGTCGATGACGATACGTCCGGTGCGGCCTGCGCCGACGACGATTATGTACATTGGTGTTGTTGTGACAGCGTTAGTTACTGAGCGATACGGTCAGAGAGCGTTACAGGCGGAGGCGGATCAGGAACATCAAAAATCGTGTTCTTGGAATTTGTCCCAAAAAACATGCGAATCACCTCCGGAAGAGACTGCTAATCAGGACGAGGACGGGAATGATCTCAAGCCGTCCCATCCACATCTGGATGATGAACAAGAGTTCGGCGACGACCGGCATACTCGGACCAGTGATTCCGGAGGACAGGCCCACAGTCCCCTGTGCGCTCGCAACCTCGAAGATCGCGTCGGCCAGAGTGAAATCAGATGGGAGGACCGCCAATAGCACGAACAGCGATATGACCAGCACACTGAGGTACGCAGCCGCCATCGTACCCGCAGCGCGGATCTCATCGTTGGCCTCGTCGGTTTTGAACGTCTGTCGTCCGATCCGGAGGTCATCGACGGCGTGGTCAGGGAGAAACACCCGGGAGACCTCCCAGCTGATCCCGCGAGCGACGATGTAACCGCGGAGAATCTTGATCCCTCCAACTGTCGCACCGGCAGACCCCCCGATCAACATCGCACCGAAGACGATGAACATAACCGCACCGTTGTTCCAGTCGCCGATCGCAGACGTCTGCCACCCGGTGGTCGTCTGCGCGCTGATAAACTGGAACAGGCCCTCACGGAACGCCTGGCTCGTCGCCACCCGCCCGACGTACCCGATCGGATCGCCGTCGTAAGGGACGCCGACCCACCGCGCGAGAAATGCCGTCAGACCAATCGCGCCGATGACGAACAGCCCGAACATGACCCTGACCTGCGGATCGCGCGCAAACTCCCGGATGTCACGTTCGGAGACCGCTGTGTAGTACACCGGGATCGAAATCGCGCCGGTGATCATTGTGGGGATGTGGACAATGTCCATCGCGTAGGAGTTGTAGCCCGCGATAGAGTCGTCTAGCGTGCTGAATCCGCCGGTTGACTGGCCGGTCATCGCGTGGTTGAGTGCGTCAAAAATCGTCTGCTCGATCCCATACCCGGGGAGGACGATGAACGTCGCTACCGCGAGATAGATTGCCACAAGAGCCGTGACACCAACGTAAATCTTCCAGATCGCACGCGCGGTTCCGGCGATGCTCGGCCGTAACTTCTCGCTACGCCCTTCCGATTGGTACAATGAGACACCTGCGGCCCCGAGTGGCTGTCGGAGAATCGCCAACGAGAGGACGATCATCCCTGCGCCACCGATCCACTGTATTTGCGAACGGTACCAGAGGAAGCCGTGGCCGACTGAGGGCTCACGAACACTCATCGTGAGGCCAGTCGTCGTATACCCGCTCATACTCTCGAAAAGCGCGTGTATCGGATTCTGGAAGTTGAGAAGACTTGACTGGTAGCTGGCACCTGCCGGCACGAAGGATTCAAGGACAGCCGATGGCGTGATGTACGCCGCAATGATGAACGGGAGGGCACCAAACGCTGCCGTGACGAGCCACCCGAGCGCGGCGACGATCATTGCGTGGTAGCGTTTCGGTTCCGGTGCGTCTACACAGACCTTGTATGCAACGGCTGTGTTGAATCACTAGATGGCGTCGGTACGGGTCGCTAAATCAAAGGAGTTGAAGCGGGAGACTTCAGTTGTTCATGACCCAAATCTCCCGCT
>NZ_SDJP01000003.1:223118-259374 GCF_004114995.1 Halorubrum amylolyticum | reverse complement strand
CCGCCGCTGCCGCCGCTGCCGCCGTCGCCGCTGCTGCCGCCACAGCCGGCGAGCGCTACGGTGGCGCCGACCGCGGCGGTCGTCTGAACGAACGTTCGCCGGTCGAGTGTGCGTCGGGTCATGTGACTCGACGTAGGGTAGTAGGGGGAATACATTCGGCGGGGATTCCCGAGCCACGGGACAGGGCGCCGAACTATTTGGTCCGGAGTATAAAAAGGACGACACCGATCACGCTCACTCGCGTTCGATCGTGACGTGCCACTCGTCGTCGTCGACGCGCTCGGTCTCGTGATCGAACCCCCGGTCGGCGAGCACGTCGTAGAGCGGCTCCGGCTCGAAGCCGTTGACGAGGAGGAGGGACTCGCCCGGACTGAGGTCGTCGAGCGCGTCGCTGATGACCGGGAACGGCGGATCGTCTCGGTCGCGCACGTCGAGAACGGCGTCGGCCTCTGTCATCACCGCGACGGTACGAGCGGTTTCCGCATGGTCGTTGGCGGGAACATGTTCGCCGGCCGCGGCGTGGTCGAACCAGGAGATCGGGACCGGCCGGCTGGCCGGTTTATCGTGCGCTCACCCGTCGTCGGTCCCGCCGTCGGCGACTCCTCCTGTCGGCCGTCTCACCCGCCGACGGTCTCACCTGCCAACGGTCTCACCCGCCGACGGTCTCACCCGGTGGCGGCCCTCGCCATCAGTCGTCTTCCGCCGTCCAGATCGCCGTGACGACGGCGTCGTCGGTCTCGACCGTCGCGTGAGCGTAGCCGCGGTCGTCGAGCTTCGGATAGAGGAACTGCGGCGCGCGGTCGTTATGCTGGACGAGCACGACATCGTCCGGGAGGTCGGCGAGGAGTTCGAGCGTCCGCTGGAGCGGCTCCGGCGGGCCGAGGGTCCGGACGTCGAGTGTCTCGACCGGCCGGTCCGTCGGCGCGTCCGTTCGTTCGAGGACGGTCGTCTCAGGTGGCATACGCGTCGATCGGTACTCCACCCTCGCGTAGTTTGTTCCGAACGTGTTCGGGACGCCGCGCCCCCGGTGCGGCAGCTTCGCGTCGCGCTGCGTTCCGCGTCGCCGCCGAGGGCGCTATCCGAGCACGAACACGAACAGCGCGACCCCCGCGGCGAGCGTCAGGATGAGCACGCTTCGGCCGATGCCGGTCCGGATCTCGACGTCGACGCCCGCGCGCCCGAGCGCCTCCCGCGGGTTCATCGCGGTCCACTCGACGGCCGCGATCGCGTTCATCACCGCGCGGTCGACGGCGGCCCACAGCTCGGTGACGCCCCAGATCGACCCGCGAGCGAGGTAGAACGCGGCGGGGTACGTCACGGCGTCGGCGTCGGGCATCCGGTGGGCGAGCCAGCCGAGCGGGCGCTTCAGCGCGAAGAAGCCGACGAACCCGGCCCCCATCAGCCACGCCGACTCGGTCAGGTGGCTCGCGCTGTAGGGGTGCAGTTCCGGCGCGACCTCCGCGGTGAACGGCATCAGCTCGACGAGGGAGCCGTAGGTGAGCGGCGTACCGAAGAAGACGCACGCGCCGCCAGCGAGCACCATCCCGGCGGTCTGGAACCGCGTCGCGTCCTTCGGCGACAGCGTCGCGGAGCCGTGGAAGAACACGTAGTAGCCGAGCTTGATGAACGACATGAACGTCCCCACGCCGCCGAGGATGAGCAGCCACCAGAGCAGCCCCTCCCCGAACAGCAGCTCGAAGTTGTGGACCTCGTGAGCGGAGTCGATCACCATCCCCTTCGAGATGAACCCGTTGAAGCCCGGAACGGCGGTAATCGACGCCGCACCGACGACGTACAGCAGGAAGGTGACCGGCATCACCCGCCACAGTCCGCCCATGTCCCTGATGTCCTCGACGCCGGTGCGGTAGATCACGACGCCGACCGCCATGAACAGCAGGCTCTTGTAGAGGACGTTGTTGAACAGGTGGGCGAACCCGCCGGTGACCGCGAAGTCGCCGACGTACGTCGCGAGGCCGAAGCCGGCGAGCATGTAGCCGACCTGCGCCTGAATGTGGTACGACAGGAGGCGGCGCGGGTCGTACTGCAGTAGCGCGAAGAACGCGCCGTACACCGCCATGAATCCGCCGAGGTACGCGAGCCACATGCCCCCCTCCGGGAACGCGCGGTACATCACGTACGCCGCGGTCTTCGTCGTGAACACCGAGAGGAACACCGACGCCGCAACGTGCGGGCGCGGGTAGGTGTCCGGCAGCCACGTATGCAGGAAGATGAACCCGCAGTTGACGCCGATCCCGATCGCCGCGAGCAGCGTCGCGGAGGCGTGAATCCCGGTCGTCGACGAGAACAGGAAGATCTCGCCGGTCGGCACGCTGCCGAGCATCGACGCGCCGTGGACGACGACCGCGCCGAGGAAGAACGTCCCGCCGATCCCGTGGAACAGCGCGTAGCGGTAGCCGGCCCGGACCGCCGCGCCGCCGTACTGCCACACCAGCAGCGTCGAGGTGACGGCCATCAGCTCCCAGAAGAAGATCAGGGTGAGCCAGTCGCCGGCGTAGATCGTCCCGACCGTCGAGGCGACGTAGATCAGCGCGAACGCGGTCACCCACGTCGGCGCCTCGGTGCCGTACGCGTACAGCACCGCCGCGGTCGCGAGGAAGCCGACGACGACCCCCATCAACAGCGAGAACTGGTCGACGTTGAACCACACCACGTCGAAGCCGAGGAACTGCGTCGCGAGGTACGTCCCGGTGCCGCCGTCGCCGAGCAGGACGGCCTGGACAAACGTGAACGCGGTCGCCAGCGCGGCCGCCGCGTGACCGGACCGGCGCGGGAGCGCGAGCACGGCGAGCGCGGCGACCGCGAGCAGCACGTACGGCGGCACCGACGTGAGTATCGGGTTCACGGCCGCATCACCCCCGCGGGGAGCCGCGTGTCGACGATGAGCTCGATCAGCTCCAGGAAGCCCATCTCGTAGGGGATCACGCCGAGCAGCACCGCGAGGGCCATCGCGGTGAGGATCGGACCGAGCATGAACCACGTCGACTCGCGCCCGCGGAGGGCGTCGAGCCCGGCGACGTGCTCCCAGCCGCCCGCGGGCGGTCCCCCGGCGTGGCCGCGGTCGTCGTGGTCTGCGGCGCGGTCCGCGCTGTCGTCATGTCCCGTGTCGTCGCGGTCGTCGCGGGTGTCGTGATCGCCACGGTCCGCGTGATCGCGTTCGCGTTCGTCACCGTCGTCGCGGCGCCCCACGCCGAACGGCACGTCGGCGTCCGAGGGTCGCGCGTCGACCGCGTAGTCGCCGGTGTCGACGCGCTCCGCGGGCTCGGAGAAGTCCCGGTCGCTCGTGTCAAAGTCCGGGCGGACGACCCCGTCCTCGTCGGTCGGAAGGTCGTCCATCTCCGCGTCGGGGATGTCCGAGTCGTCCGGCACCTCGGGACCGTCGGCCGCGGAACCGGCGTCCCCGGCGTCGACCGCCGAGCCGTCCTCGGCGCTCTCGACGACCTCGTCGATGTCGGTCTCGTCGTCTGCAGTATCGTCGCTATCGCCGTCATCCTCGGGATGACCTCCATCCGTCGCCGCGTCGTCACCTGCGCGGCCCCCGTCCGTCGCCGCGTCGTCACCTGCGCGGCCCCCGTCCGTCGCCGCGTCGTCACCTGCGCGGCCCCCATCGGTCGCCGGCAACGTCGACCGCGACTCGCCGCCCATCCGGAAGTCGACGAGCGGCTTCGCGTCGTGGGCGTCCTCCGCCTCGAAGAAGGCGGTGTAGATCACCGGCCAGAAGTACGCGATGTTGAGGACGCCCGAGAGCAGCAGCGCCCCGACGAGGTAGTAGGCGATCGGGGTCAGCTGAGCCCCCATCCGAATCCCGCCGATCAGCATGTAGTACTTGCTGACGAAGCCGGCGAGCAGCGGAATCCCCGCCATCCCGAGCGAGGCGACGGTGAAGGCCCCCATCGTCAGGGGCATCCGCTTGCCGATCCCCGCCATCTCGGAGATGTAGTCGGTGTGCGTGGAGACGTGGAGGTTCCCCGCGCAGAAGAACAGGGTGAGCTTCATGAACGCGTGCGCCGGGATGTGCAGCAGCGCGCCGACGAGTCCGTACCAGCCGAACAGCCCGAGCCCGAGGATGATATAACTCAGCTGGCTCACCGTCGAGTAGGCGAGCCGCTGTTTCAGGTGGTCCTTCCGCAGCGCGATGATCGAGGCCGCGGTCAGCGTGATCGCCCCGATGGTCGACAGCACGAGCCCGGCCGAGAAGCCGAACGGGAGCGAGAGGTCGAACACGAGCTCGGGGCCGAACACGTCGAGGACGACCCGCGAGACGCCGAACGCGCCGGACTTGACGACCGCCACCGCGTGGAGGAGTCCGGAGACGGGCGTCGGCGCGACCATCGCCTCGGGGAGCCACTGGTGCAGCGGCATGATGCCGGCCTTCACGCCGAACCCGATCGCGAGCAGGAAGAAGGCGAGCATCGCGAGGCCGGGGTCGGCGTTCGCCAGCTCCTGAATGCCGCCGGCCGTGAACGAGACGTTGCCGGCGATCAGGTAGACGAGCGCGGTCCCGGCGAGCACGAGCACCCCCCCGCCGAACATCGTGTACGCGAGGTACTTCCGGCCCGCAGCGCGGGCCTCGTCGGTCTCGTCGTGGGCGACGAGCGGGTACGTCGCGATCGAGAGGATCTCGTAGAACACGAAGATCGTCACGAGGTTGCCCGCGAACGCGATCCCCATCGTCGCCGACAGCGACACCGCGAACGCGGCGAAGTACCGGGTCTGGTTGACCTCGTCGTTGCCGCGCATGTAGCCGATGCTGTAGAACGAGGTGACGATCCACAGCCCGCTCGCGAGGAACGCGAACAGCATCCCGAGCGCGTCAGCGCGCAGGACGAACTCGATGCCGCCGGGCAGGAACGCGCCGAGCGACCACTCGAAGACGGCGCCGTCGAGCACGGCCGGGAGCATCGATGCGACGATCGCGAACTTCGCGACCGCCGCCGCGATCGTCCACCCCTCGCGCACGTTCGGGGAACGGTACGACGCGACGATGAAGAACGCCGCGACGAACGAGACGAGGACCGCCAGTAGGGGACGTAGATCTGTGATTGGAACGTCAGTCATGCGAACACCTCCGTGAGATACGGACCGAACCACTCGAACAGCGCGTAGCCCGCGAAGCCGAGCGCGACCGTCGCCAGCGCCGCGAGGATCAGGATCGCGAGCGACGCCGGGGGCACGCGGTCCGGCACGAACCGCGACCGGGGCGCCCCCTCGACGGGCGTGAGGGGACCGTCATCGTCGCCGCCGATCAGGGCGTCGGCGGCCTCCGCGGACGGCGACTCGCGACCGCCGTCGGCCGCGACGCCGGCGTTGTGGCCGTCGTCGTGACCGCCTTCGGCGTGCCCGCCGTCGTGCCCGTCGCCGTGGTCGCCGTCGTGCCCGTCGCCGTGGTCGCCCGCGCCGTGACCGTCCGAGAGCCCGACGCCGGCGAAGTAGAACCGCTCTATCACCCGGGCGACGTACGACAGCGTGAACAGCGTGCTGACGAAGATCACGGCCGCGATCCCGATTCCGGCGGCCCCGCCGCCGTCCATGCTCGCCTCCACCGCGCCGACGCCGATGTACCACTTCCCGAGGAAGCCGATCGACGGCGGGAGTCCGACGAGCCCGAGCCCGAGCAGCGCGACCGCCCCGGCCGTGTACGGCGCGGAGCGGGCGGCGCTCGCGAGGTCGTCGAGCTCGCGGGCGCCGTAGCCGAGCCCCAGAAGGCCGATCCCGAGGAACAGCCCGAACTTCAGCAACCCGTGGCCGACGAGGTGGACGATCCCGCCGAGCAGCGCGGTCTCGTTCGCGAGCGCGACCGCGGCGACGATCATCCCGAACTGGGCGACCGAGGAGTACGCGAACATCCGCTTGAGGTCGGACTGCATCGCCGCGAGCGCCGAGCCCGCGAGGATCGACGCGCCGGCGACGATCAGCATGCCCGTCGTAATCGCGTCGTTGGCCGCGAGGAAGTCGACGGTGAAGACGGTGTACGACACCCGAATCAGCGCGTACGCGCTCGCGGTCGACACGAGCGCGGCGACGATCGTCGTCACCGCGTCCGGCGCGCGCTGGTACGCGTCCGGCTGCCACGCGTGGATCGGGAACACGGCGATCTTCAGCCCGAGTCCCGCGACGATCAGCGCGTAGCTCGCCCGGATCAGCGGGTCGGCGTAGCTCGCCTGCGCGACGATCTGCGCCTGCATGTCGAGCATGTTCAGCGTCCCCGTCGCGAGGAAGGCGTAGCCGACGCCGAGCAGGTATAACGAGGCGCCGACCGTCCCCACCACGAGGTACTTCAGCGAGGCGTACGCGCTCGCCCCGGACCGGTCGGCCGCGATGAGCGCGTACGTCGAGATCCCGACGATCTCCAGGAAGACGAACATGTTGAACAGGTCGCCCGTGAGCACGAGCCCGGTGAGTCCGCCGACCAGGAGCAGGTACCCGCTGTAAAACGAGTTGCCCCGCGGGCCGGCCACCCGCGCGAACGCGAGCGTCGCCAGCGAGACGACGGCGACCAACGCGAGCACCGCGACCGACAGCTCGTCGGCCACCAGCTCGATCCCGATCGGGGGCTCGTACGTTCCGAGTGCGTGCGAGAGCGCCCCGCCGCGGGCCACCTCGACGCCGATCGCGGCCGCGATCCCGGTCAGGGCGGTCGTCGCGACCGCCGCCACCGACCAGCCCGCGTCGTCGTACTTCAGCCCGAGCGCGAGCGGGAGCGTCGCCGCGACGAGCGGGACGGCGATGGCGACCGGGAGGAGCACGTCACTCATCGGTCCCACCCCCGTCGGCGACCGCGGAGTCGTCGGTCGGAGCGCCGTCGAAGCCGGCGTGTCCGCCGGCGCGTCCCTCGGTGCCGGCCCCGCCGCCGGACGGTCGTTCGGGGAGCGATCCCTCGTCCCGAAGCAGCTCTCGAAGCACGTCGGTGCGGAGCGTCCCGTACTCGTCGTAGATCCGGATACAGAGCGCGAGCCCAACCGCGGTGAGGCTCACGCCGACGACGATGGCGGTGAGCACGATCACGTGCGGGAGCGGGCTGACGAACGTCTCCGTCTCGGCCGCCCCTTCGGCAACGATCGGGATCGCGCCGCCCTCGACGTACGCCGAGGTGATGAACAGCAGGAATATCGCCGTCTGGAACAGGTTGAGGCCGATTATCTTCTTCACGAGGTTGGGATTGGCGATCATCATATAGAGTCCGATACACAACAGCAGCGCGAACGCGACGTACGCGTGTCTCGTCGTCAACACGTCGAGCGCCGAGGCGGTCGCGGTACCCGACGCGAGGACGGACGCGACGGCGGAGGCGACGCCGGTCGCGGCGTCGGGGGCGACGTTCGTCATCGGTCACCTCCGGCGTCGGCCGCGTCCTCTTCGAGGGGACCGCCCTCGTCGAGCGAGCCGTCCTCGTCGAGCGAGCCGTTTCCGAACCCGTCGCCTTCGGAGCTGAACCCGTTCGCGAGCAGGAAGAACAGCCCCATGAGCACGCCGCTCACGATGGGGGCGATCCCGACGACCTCCACGCCCTCCATCCCGTACTTGACCGGGTTGAGGATCGGGATCGGCAGCAGGTCGTACTGGAGGAACGCCCCGCCGAGCGCGACCGGGACGAGCCCGATGCCGGCGAACGCGAGCGCGCCGCCGACCGCGAACGCGACGACGACGGTGTTCGCGAGCCAGTCGCGCGTCGACTCGATGCCGAACGCGAACGCGATCATGAACACCACGGCGGCCATGATCGCGCCGCCCTGGAACCCGCCGCCGGGCGAGCCGCTCCCGTGGAAGGTGATGAAGAGGCCGTACGTGAACGCGAACGGCGCGACCACCTTCACGGTCGGCATGATCACCTGACTCTCCGTGTAGGGCGCCCCCTGCCGCTCCTCGGAGTCGAGCCGCCCCGACCGGGGGACGGCGCGGTGCGGCGGGAGGTCGGAGTCGGCGGCTTCCCGGTCGCCCGCCGAGGCGTCGGACGGGTCGTCGGAGCGTGCGTCGGTGGCTGCGTCGGTCATGTCGGTGTCGTCGACGGCGTCGCTCATGCGAACACCTCCCGGTGGAGCACGATCAGCGCCGCGATCCCGCCGGCGAAGACGACGACCGCCTCGCCGAAGGTGTCGAATCCCCGGAACGCCGCCAGCACGGCCATCACGGTGTTCTCGACGTGGGTCTGCGCGTACGTCTCCGCGAGGTACCACTGGCTCACGTCCGGGTTCGACCAGACCGGCGCGTCGGGCGACCCGACCGCCGGGATGTCGCCCATCGTGAGCAGGAACCCGGCGAACAGGAAGCCGGTCGCTCCCGCGGCCGGGAGGTTCACCGACTCGAAGGCGGCCTCGTGGTCGATCCGGGTCGTCTTTGCGAGCGTCAACAGCAGCAGGACGGTCGTCACGCCCGCGGATATCGCGGCCTCCGTCAGCGCCACGTCGGGCGCGCGGTAGAACGTGTAGAGCGCGGCCATCCCGAGGCTGTACGCCCCGAAGACGATGACCGCCGCGAGCACGTCGCGGGCGAGCGCGGTCGCGAGCGCGGTGAGCACGACGAACGCGAGCAGGCTCGCCTCGATCGCGGTGACCTGCGCGACGACCGGGGCGGCGAGGCCCGTCATCGGCGCTCGTCCTCCTCGGTCCACGGAACGATCCCCTCCTCGAAGGCGGCCCGGGCGATCCCGTGGGCCGCCGTCGGGTTCGTCACGAAGATGAAGAACAGCAGGAGCACGCTCTTCACCCCGGCCACCTCCCAGCCGATCGCGAGCGCGACCGCGGCCAGCCCGAAGCCGGCGCCGAGCGTGTCCGCCTGCGAGGCGGTGTGCGCCCGCGAGTACACGTCCGGGAGCCGGAGGACGCCCGTCATCGAGACGAACGTGAAGAACAGCCCGAGCAGCGTGAACGCGACGACGAGCGCCACGCGGACGGTTCCGAGCGCGTCCATCACAGCACACCACCCCGCTCGACGGTGAACTTCGAGATGGCGATGGCCATCAGGAAGTTCAACAGCGCGTACACCAGGGCGATGTCGAGGAACGTCGGCTCGGAGAGCGCGGCGCTCAGGATGGCGAGGATGACGACGGTGTTCGTCCCGAGGACGTTCACCGCGAGCACCCGGTCCTGCATCGTCGGCCCCTTCACGGCCCGGTAGAGCATCCCGATCGCGAGCACGGTGAAGCCCGCGGCCGCGAGGAGCAGGAAGTCGCCGACCGTGTAGCCGGCGACGAGCGCGGCGTCGACGACACTCATTCGTCGGTCACCTCCGCCGCCCCGCGGTCCTTGCGGTCCTTGCGGTCCTTGCGGTCCTTGCGGTCCTTGCGGTCCTTGCGGTCCTCATCGTCGCGTTCGGTCGGCGAGCCGTCTACCGCTGTAGTCGCGGCACCGCCGTCGGCCGCGGCGATCGGCAGCTCCTCGGTCGCGTCCGGCCCCTGCAAGATCGCGCAGTCGTCGCGCTCGCGGGGGGTCGGGAGCCGGGCCGACGCCCGTCCGTAGTAGACGAACCGCGTCCAGCGCTCCAGAGACCCGTCGAAGAGCCCGTCGCGGGCCGACGGGATGAGCGAGTGGACGTACAGGTCGCTGTCGCGGGCGCGGACCGTCAGCGTCCCCGGCGTCAGCGTGATCGAGTTCGCGAGCGTCATCAGCGGGAGCCCGCTGCCGACGATCACGCGCATCCGGTTCATCGTCGGCTCGATCGGGAGCCGCGGGTCCAGTATCACTCGGGCGACCTCGACGTTCGCCTTGACGATCTCGAAGAGGAGGACCGGAACGTAGATCACGCCGCGAAACACCCGCATCGGGGTCCGCGGGACCGCCGGTTCGATGTCGATGCTGACCCGCGAGAGGGTGATCGAGACGATCGCTGCGGTCGCGATCCCGGTCGCCCAGTCGAACCAGTAGAGGGGATCGCCGAGCACGAGGTAGAAGGCCAGCGAGAGCCCGAACATCGCGACGAACCGCTTCCCGGTCGCGTCGCTCCGGAGCCGTTCGCGCCGGGTCGGCCGCGTCACCGGCGCCGTCTCGACCGTCAGCGAGGTGTTCGACAGCGCGAACTCCAGCGGCTGGAGCAGGGTGGTGTTGCCGACGGGCGAGTACTCCGGGTCGAGCAGCACCGCGCCGGCGCCGTGCTCCTCCGCGTAGGCGGCGAGCACTCGGACGTAGTCGTCGGGGCCGAACAGGTACTCGTCGGCGCCGATGAGCTCCGTCACGACCGTCACCGGATCGTGCTCCCCGTCGATGTCGTCGAGGTCGGAGGTCGCCCACGCCTCGGCGCGTTCGAGGACCCGTTCGGCCGCCGCCGCGCGGTCCGCGACGCCGGGGTCGCCGTTCCGCCACGACGCGATCTCCACGAGGTGGATCGTCGAGAACCCCCCGTCGACCGCCGTCTCTACCGCGTGGGTTATCGTCGCCCGCAGGGTCGGCGTGGGCTCCACGGGGACGACGAGCCCCCCGACCGGCGCAGACGGAGAGTCGCGCTCCGCGTCGTCGCCGGGGTCGCCGGGGTCGCCGGGGTCGCCGGGGTCGCTGTCGGCGGTATCGCCGCCGGCGTCGGTGTCAGCCACCCACCACACCTCCGACGGAACCGCGGTTCGCCGTCTCTATGCACATGTGTATCTCTGTCCCGATCCTTTCTCTACCGACTCAAAACAGTTTGTATCCGCGACGGTTTCGGGGCGAACGAGGGGCCGCCGTCGGGGATCGACCCCGCCGTCCGTCCCCGGGACCCTCACTCCGAGCGGCCGAGCGCCGCCGCCAGCCTGTCGGCGATCCGGCCGGCGACGGCGTCCTTCGAACCGACGGCCTCCACCGGCTCGGTGCCCTCGTCGCCGACGAGGAGGACGCGGGTCTCGTCGTCGCCCATCACGCTCGCGTCGTTGGCGACGACGAACGCGAGCCCGACCCGGTCGCGAATCCGCTCGGCCTCGGCGACCATCGCCGCGTCGTCGCCGGACGTCTCCGCTTTGAACCCGACGATCGGGAGGTCCGGGTACGCCTCACGCACCGAGTCGATCAGCTTCGGCGTCGGCTCCAGATCGACCGACAGCGGCGACCCGGACCGGATCTTCTCGTCGACCGCGTCGGCGGTGAAATCGGAGATGGCCGCCGCGGAGACCAGCGCGTCGGCGGTGGCGGCGGTCCGGCGGCACGCCCCCATCATCTCCGTCGCGGTCTCGACCGCGACCACGTCGGCGTAGGGGACCGCCGGGCCGTCCTGCACCAGCGTCACGGTCGCGCCCCGGACGTACAGCGCCCGGGCGACCGCTCGGCCCGTCTTCCCCGACGCCCGGTTCGTTAAGATCCGGATCGGGTCGATCCGCTCTTTCGTCGCGCCCGCGGTGACGACGACGTGGGTCCCCGTAAGCGACGGCGGCGTGGTCGCGTGGGCGACCTCGGTCACGATGTCCTCTTCCGCGGCGATCTTCGCCTTCCCCTCCTCGACCCGGGGGTCGGCGAACCGCACGCCCCACGCCTCCAGCCGGTCGAGCGCGTCGAGGACGCCCGGGTGGTCGTACATCGGCTCGTGCATGGCGGGCGCCATCACGACCGGCACGTCCGCGCCGAGCGCGGTCGTCGCGCAGGTGGTGACCGGGGTGTCGTCGATCGCGGCCGCGACCTTCCCCGCGGTGTTCGCGGTCGCGGGCGCGAGCAGGAGCGCGTCGGCCCACCCGTCTCGGCCGCACAGCTCTACGTGTTCGACGTCGCCGGTGATCTCGGTGACGACGGGCTCGTCGGTCGCGAAGTCGACCGCCCACGGGTGGACGATGTTCGTCGCCGCCGGGGACATGACGGCGCGGACGCTCGCTCCCTGACGCCGCAGCTCGTGGGCGAGTTCGACGACCTTCACCGCCGCGATGCTCCCCGAGACGCCGAGCGCGACGTTGACCCCCTGTAGCATTACCGGGAGGGTTCCCGCCCCGACGGCTTATAAGGTGTCGTTGCGGAACCGACGCGCGCGCCGGGGCGTCCGGAACTCCCCTCCGCGTCCGTCAGGCCGAGGCGTTCGCCGCGTCGTCCTGCGGTTCGGGGAAGTCGTCCGGCGAGAGCAGCGCCGTCACGCCCTCGGCGTCGAGCACACCGAGCACCGCGGCCGGGTCACCGGAGACGAGGACGGCCCCCGCGCGCCCGTTCGTCCGACTGACGGCGAGCCCGGCGGTGTCGGCGGCGTACGCCTCGACGGCGGAGACGGCCTCGTCGAGGAGGTCGAGTTGGGCCTCGCGGATCTCGGTCTGCGCTTCCTCACGACTGATGTTGCCCTCCTGAAGCCGACTCTGGACCTCCGCCCGCGTCGCCTGGAGGTCCTCTTGGATGTCGACCGCGACGGTCGCGGCCGCGTCGCCGTCGCCGCCCTCGTCGCTGGTCCCGTTCGTCCCGTCGGTCTGTGCCGCGCCGTCGGACCCCGCGTCGCCACCGGACCCGAGCGATCCACAGCCGGCCAGCGAGAGCGTCGATCCGGTCGCCGCGGCCGCCAGCACGCGTCGTCGTGGAGCGTTCACCATGGCCCCGCTCGTCGCCCCCCGCACTTGTCGCTTCCGTCGCGTGTTCCGGGCGCGGGTGAGCCCGTCCCGAGCGATCTCAGATCCCGAACGTCGCGCGCAGCATGTCACGGCTCCCTGGACCGAGCCCGACCGCGAGCACCGTGATGAGCAACAGCAGCGTGTAGCGCGGCGACTCCTCGAACAGCTCGCCGTTGAACACCCAGACGACGAACGTCGCCGCCACGAGCTTCACCAGCAGGAACGGCCACGCGTCGCCCGTGACCGAGACGATCGACTGCGGGAGCAGGCGACCGGTCCAGTCGACGATCAGCTCGTTGACGACGTGTTTCGGGACGAGGTTCGCCGTCCCCGTCAGCGCCGGCATCCAGTTGAGCCCGATCACGTTGGCGACGCCGTCTATCGCGTGGCCCCAGATGATGACGATCCCCGCGACGCCGGTCCCCTGTCGGACCTCGGGCGCGAACGCGGTCGCGAGCTTCCACGTGACCGCGGTCGCCGCGGTCGCGATCCCCAGCGTCAACGCGAGGACGATCGGGTAGAACTGGACGTAGTCGGTCGCGGCCGAGAGGTACGAGAGGTAGCCGAACGCGGCCGCGAGCGCGACGGCGCCCATCGCGAACAGGGGGCGGGCGTAGTCGTCGACCACGCCCCGGCCTTCGAGCGAGTACGCCGCAAGGACGCACGCGAGCGTCACGCCGAAGACGGTGAAGTAGATGAACGGGCTGATGAGTAGCGCGCTCGCCGGGAACGGGATCAGCGGCTCCACGCCGGCCCGCATCGCGGCGACCCCCGAGTCCTCGACGGTGCGGAGGGCGCCGCCGAGCAGCATGAACGGGAACAGCGCGTAGAAGAACCGCAGCTCGGTTCCGATCTCCAGCCGGCGGAGGAGGAAGACCACGCCGATCAGCATCGCCAGTAAGATGACGACGTAGCTCACGGTCGAGAATGTGGTGTACCCCGGGAACGCGACGACCTCGCCGGCCTCGACGGCCGCCGAACACGCTGACGAACTCCCGAGCAGCTCGGTCCCGCCCGCGTCGCGGACGGCGCACTGCGCGCCCTGTCCGTCGGCCGCGACCGGCCCCCAGAAGTACCGCCAGAGGAACCGGTCGTACACGATCCGCGGGAAGACGACGGACCCGACCGCGAGCAGCGCCGCGACGGCGCCGACGACCGCCGCCCACGCGCGTTCCGGCGACAGCCCGAACCGCTCCTCGACCCGTGTGCTCATGCTCTCCGTTGGGGGAGTCCCCGAATTGAGGGTTCCGGTCCCGCGCCGTCGCGCCGCTCGCCGAGGGCGGGGGTCAGACCGGCGGCCCGTCCGACTGATAGTCGGTGCCGAGGATGATCATCGTCTGCGACCGGGAGAACCCCTCCATCTCCGCGACGCGCTTGAACATCAGCTCGCGGAGGCTGTCCGTGTCGGCCGCGACGACCTTGAGGATCACGTCCCACTCGCCGGTGGTCAGATGGATCTCGCGGACGCCGTCGATCTCGCGGAGCCGCTCTAAGGCGTCCTCCTCGCGCCCCTGTTCGACGCGGAGGCCGACGAAGGCGCCGACGCCGTAGCCGACCGCCTTGGGGTCGATCGACGCGTGGTACCCCTCGATGACCCCCGCCTCCTCCATGCGGTTCACCCGGTCGTGGACGGTCGCGCTGGACATGTCGATGCGGCGCGCGACCTCCGAGAACGGCGTCCGGGCGTCCTCCTGTAGAATCCGGAGGATCTCGCGGTCCGTCTCGTCGAGCTCCATGCGTGCCATACGCTCTCAGCCGACTTTGCACTTCCGACGCCGACAACGCCGGATTCGTCAGCGAGCGGACGTGTCGTCGCGTATCTCGTCGTTCGAGTCCTCGTCGTCGGGCGTCTCGAACGATCCGTCGCGGATGGCGGCCTCCGCGCCGGCGAGCGCCTCGGCGGCGTCGAACGAGTCGATCGCGTCGCGACGCGCCGCGGGAGAGGCGTCGGCCAGCTCGCGCGCGTGGGCCGTGACGTTCGGCACCGCCCGGATCAGATTGTCGATGATCGGGATGTCGGCGGTACGGGGCGACCGGCTGCCCGGATTCAGGTCGATCACGATCTCGGTTTTCCCCATCGCGTCGAGCGCCTCGGCGCGGTCCCCGTCCTCGAGCGGGACGACGACCACGTCGGCCGCCGCGATCCCGTCGGCGTCGACGACGCCGCGGGCGTGGTCCAGTCCGGGGATCTCGCCGTCGCCGGCCAGACCCTTCACCTCGTCCGCGCCGTGATCGCGGAGGTGGTCGGCGATCCGGCGGACGCGCTCGTCGGTGTGGTTGAAGAGGTTCACCTCGACGTCGGCGTCGACCGCCTCGGCCAGCTCGACCGTCTCCGCGGGCGCCAGCGCCGCGACGTTACCGTTCACCGAGAGCACCGGATGATCGGCCGCGAGGAGCGTCGCCGCGGCGGCGCGCGCGGCGGCGTCAGCGCTCGGGAGCGTCCGCTCGCCGAGGAGGTAGTCGAACGCCTCGCCGCGGCCCTGCGCGATGAGCCCCTGCTTCGAGGTGATCCCCTGCTCCACGCCCGCCTCGATCCGGTGACGCGTCACGAGCGAGGCGTAACGCGGGTGGTCCTCGGGGATCTCCGTCTCCGTCATAACGTGATCTGGCGACGGTCGGAGTAAAAGCCCCCGTTCCACCGCGGTTGTTCTCCCATGGTAACAAACCACATAAAGGTTATACCCTACCGACACGTATTGTCACGATGTGATGAATCGTACCGGGAAGTACACCGTCGTCAAGGCGTGTAACGACCACGGGGCGGTTACGCTCCGCGAATATCCCCGAAACGAGACGCTGCACGTCGTCGAGTACGACGACCCCGAGGTGGAAGCGGAGCTGTCGGACCTCGACAGCGGTTCCGTCGTCGAACTCGAACTGCGATCGACCGGGCGCCGGGGCAACGCGTGGTGCGCGGAGTCCGCTCGCGCGATCGACGGCCTCTGATCCGGCCGACTCGTCCCGTCTCTCCCGGTCCCCGTCGGCTCTCCCGTCCGGTCACGCCCGGTCGTCCCCCCCGCGCGGTCGGCTCGCCCCCCGGTCGGCTCCTCCGCGTGAAACGCCGTCGGCGCGTCGTCGTGATTCGGTCGACACTCCCGGACTCCGCGTCCGTTTTCCGCGTTACGCCACGCCGATCCGCTCGCGGTAGGTCCCGTACTCCGCCTCGAACACCGCCATGATCTCGCCCATTGTCGCGTACTCCTTCACCGCCGTGACGATCGCGGGCAACACGTTCTCGTCGGCGTCGACCGCCTCGCGGAGGTCGTCGAGCGCGGCCTCGACCGCCTCGTCGTCGCGCTCCGCCTTCACCGATTCGAGCCGGTCCAGCTGGCGCTCGCGGGTCGTCTCGTCGACGCGGAGCAGGTCGGGCTCCGTGTCCGCCTCGACTTGATAGGCGTTGACACCGACCACGGTCTCCTCGCCGCTGTCGACGCGCTCTTGGTACTCGTAGGAGGCCTCCTGGATCTCGCGGTGGAAGTACCCCTCCTCGATCCCGCGGAGCACGCCGTCGCGGACGGCGCCGTCGCCCATGTCCCGGATCTCCTCGATGTACGCCATGGCCTCCGCCTCGACCTCGTCGGTGAGCGTCTCCACCGCGAACGAGCCGCCGAGGGGGTCGACGATGTCGGCCGCGCCCGACTCCTCGGCGATGATCTGCTGGGTGCGGAGCGCCACTCGGACCGCGCGCTCGGAGGGCAGCGCCAGCGCCTCGTCGAAGGAGTTGGTGTGGAGGCTCTGGGTGCCGCCGAGCACGCCCGCCAGCGCCTGTATCGTGACGCGGACGACGTTGTTGAGGGGTTGCTGGGCCGTCAGCGACTGGCCCGCGGTCTGGGTGTGGAACTTGAGCTGCTTCGAGGCGTCGGCCTCCGCGCCGTACCACTCGTCCATGACCCGGGCGTAGATCCGGCGGGCGGCGCGGAACTTCGCCACCTCCTCGAAGATGGAGTTGTGCGAGTTGAAGAAAAAGGAAAGCTGCGGGGCGAACGCGTCGACGTCGAGCCCGCGGTCGAGGCAGTCCTCGACGTACGCGAACCCGTCGGCGAGGGTGAACGCGAGCTCCTGAACCGCCGTCGAGCCGGCCTCGCGGATGTGGTATCCCGACACCGAGACCGGCTTGAACTTGGGGGTCTCCGCGACCGCGAACTCGATCGTGTCCGTCACGAGATCGAGCGAAGGCTCCGGCGGGACCACCCACTCCTTCTGCGCGATGAACTCCTTGAGCATGTCGTTCTGGAGGGTGCCGCGAAGCTCCTCGCGCGGGACGCCCTGCTGGTCCGCGATGGCGACGTACATCGCGTAGATCACGGGCGCGCTCGGGTTGATCGTGAAAGAGGTCGAGACCTCGCCCACGTCGATGCCGTCGAACAGCACCTCCATGTCCCGGAGCGTGTCGACGGCGACGCCCTCCTTGCCGACCTCGCCGAGCGACATCGGGTCGTCGGAGTCGAGCCCCATCAGCGAGGGCATGTCGAAGGCCGTCGAGAGCCCGGTCTGCCCCTCGTCGATCAGGTAGTGGAACCGCTCGTTCGTCTCCTCCGCGGTGCCGAAGCCGGCGAACTGCCGCATCGTCCACGTCCGCCCGCGGTGCATCGTCGGATAGACGCCCCGGGTGTACGGCTCCTCGCCCGGAAACCCCAGATCGTCGGCGTAGTCGATGTCAGCCACGTCTTCGGGGGTGTACAGGCGCTCGACCTCGCGGTTCGAGACCGTCGCGAACCGGTCCTTCCGCTCGCCGTGCCGGTCGAGGGCCGGACCGAGCGTCTCCGCTTCCCACGACTCCTTGGCCTCGCGGATCTCGGAGAGTTCCTCGTCGTCGTACATATCTTCGGGTACCCGCCCGTTAAGCATAAATATTCATTATATTTTGGGCGGGAGTGGGCTGCGTCCGCTTTTCTCGGAGCCCTACCACCCGCGGACCTGTTAAATGCTCGCGGAGCGAACGCGTACCCATGACCGACCCCTCGCGGACTCCCGAACCGCCGGAAGGTCTGTCCGATCGAATCGCCGCCGACTTGGAGGAGTCACCGCCCGACGAACTCCGCAACGCGATCGTCTTCGCTCAGGAACTGCTCCAGTTTCACGAGACGACGGAGTTCCCGATCGATCCGGAACCCGGCGACAACATCCTCCGCGTCACCGAACACGAGGGGTACACCGCGGTCGTGAAACAGCACTTCTGCGAGGAGGACTGTGACGACTGTCCGCACGGTCCGTACCTCTACCACGTCACCGACGAGCCCCTCCCCGACGGGACCCACGAGGTCCACTGGTCGTTCGTAGGCCGCGTGAACACCGAGGACGACGACTGACCCCGGTGGCCGGCCGCCGGTCTCATAGTGATTACTGCGAATAGTTTCATTGACGGTGTCGAAAGACGCCGAATCACTATCACGGATTCAGGCCGTACAGCGCGGCCCGGGCGAACACGAGTACCGGGATGATCTCCAGCCGGCCGATCCACATGTTGAGGACGAACATCCCCTCGGCCAGCGGCGACATCGACGGTCCGGTGATCCCCGACGAGAGCCCCACGTTCCCCTGGGCGCTCGCAACCTCGAACAGCGCGTCGGCGTAGCCGAACTCCGGGCCGGCGACGTTGATCAGGACGAGGCTCCCCGCGACGAGCGCGACGATCCACAGCAGGGTGACGATGGCGGCCTCTCCGAACTCCCGTTCCATCGTCTCGCGGTCTAACGTCCGATCGCCGATATGGGCGGTGACGACGGCGCTTTTCGGCAGAAACACCCGGGAGAACTGCCACGCGATGCCGCGCGCGACCGTGTAGCCGCGGACGATCTTGATGCCGCCGACCGTGGACCCGGCCGCGCCGCCGAGCACCATCGCGCCGACGACCATCACTTTCGCGCCGGCGAGCCAGCGACCGATCGGTGCCGACTGGAAGCCGGTGCAGGTCAGGGCGCTGATCCACTGGAACGTCGAGTCCCGCACCGCGTCGAGCTGCGCCGCGTCGAACACCGGCACGGAAAGCGGAAGGAACGACCGCGTCGCGAACGCGCCGGAGGCCGTCGAGACGGACGCGACGTTCTGTAGCGAGAGCGCGAGGACGCCGGCTCCGAGCAGGGCGAACAGCCACCGGGTCTGGAGGTCCCCGGCTAGCTCCCGCGCGCTCCGATCACTGAGCACGACGTAGTGGACCGGGAACGCGATCGCACCGAGGATCATTATCGGCAGCAGCGCGGCCTCGACCAGCGGCGAGCCGTACGTCGCGATCGAGTTGTCCGTGACGGAGAACCCGCCGGTCGTGAGGCCCGTCATCGCGTGGTTGAGGGCCTGCCACGCGGTCTCTCCGAGCGACAGCGACTCGGCGTACGTGCTCCCGCTCGCGCGGATCGCGACGAACAGCGTCGCGAACGCCAACAGGGTGTACGCGACCACGAGCTTCCAGACCGTCCGGACCGTCGAGACGACGCTCGGGTGGATCTTCCGCTCGCGGGCCTCGCTCCGGTAGAGCGCGTAGCTTCCGCTTCCGGGGCGCGCGAGGATGGAGACGGTGAGAACGATGACGCCGACGCCGCCGACCCACTGAATGAACGACCGCCACCACTGCACCGCCCGCGGCAGCGACGGCTCGTGGACCGCCATCGTCAGACCGCTTCCGGTCCAGCCGCTCATGCTCTCGAAGAGGGCGTGTAGCGGGTCGCGGAAGTAGGCGAGACTGGAGAGCGTGGCGGTCCCGCCGACGCGGATCGACTCCCACGACGACGTGTCCGCCGCGGCGGGAACGAACGCGTCCATGGCGGCCGGCGGCGTCACCCACGCCGTGAGGAACAGCGGGAGGGCGCCGAAGCAGGCGACCATGAGCCACCCGCCGGCGGCGATCACCATGCCGTGTTTCATCTTCGGCTTCGGGGCGTCGGCGAACCGGCGATTAGCGAGTCCGCCGACGAGGGCCGTCATCCCGCCCGCGACGAGGAACCCGAGCGCGGCGTGAAGCTCGGCGAATCCGAGGGCGACGACGACCGAGACGGTCATCAGTCCGGCCTCCATCAGGAGGAGCGAGCCGATGTCACGACCGATGATCGCCAGATCGCTCGAAACTCGGCTCTCGTTCCGTCCGGCCATCTCAGTCGTGGTCCTCCGGGTGGCCGAACACGTCCGTCACCTCGGGGGTCGCCCCCTCTCCCGAGTACACCGTGAGCAGGTCGCCCGCCTCGATCCGCGTGTTCCCGCGAGGGGTTATCGGCGTTCCCTCCCCGTCGCGCTCGACGGCGACGATCAGCGTCTGTCCGCTCATGAGGTCCGCCTCGTCGGCCTCGCGCAGCGTCTTCCCGGCGATCGGCGCGTCGGCCCCCACGGTGATCTCGAACACCTCCGCCTCCTCGCCGATGTGCATGAAGTCGACGACAGACGGGCGGCTCACCGCGCGATACAGGTACTCCGCGATCAGGCTCTGCGGGTTCTGCATCGTGTTGACGCCGATCTGTTCGAACACGCTCATGTGATCGGGGTTGTGGACGACGGACACGATGTTCGGGACCGACAGCTCCTGTGCCAGCAGACAGACCATGATGTTCGTCGCGTCCTGATCCGTCGTCGAGATGAGCGCGTCGGCGCGGTCGGCGCCGGCGTCCTGCAGCGTCTCCTTCGAGGTCGCGTCGTCGTTGAGAACGAGACAGTCGTACTGTCTCGACGCGCGCTCCGCCCGCCCCTCGTCGCGCTCGATGACGACGACCTCGTTCCCGCTCTCGGTCGCGAGTTCGACGAGCGGCGTCCCGATGTCGCCCGCGCCCACGACGATCAGATACATGTGACGGCGTTTCAGAAGCGACCACCGAAAGGCTACCGCTCCGTGCCGGAGCGCGGGGAATCCCCGAGGCCGTGGCCGTCGGCGTTGAGGGCGACGCCCGGGAGGACGACGGTACCGGCACCCATCAGCTAAGAAGATGCGTTCTCCGGATTACTGGAATTAACGCGTCCGAGACGGTGTATAACGGAATTGACCGTCGGTAACACTGTGGCCGTCAAGCGTCAACGACTGTCGATCGCCGAGATGAACACCGCGAGCACCGGGACGATCTCCAGCCGGCCGATCCACATCAGGAACACCATCAGCAGCTTCGACGTGTCGGGGAAAAAGAGGTAGCTCCCGAACGGCCCGAGCCGACCGAAGCCCGGCCCGATGTTGCCGATCGTCGCGAGCGACGCGCTCGTCGACTCCAGCATCGTCAGCTGGATCCCGATCCGCGCGGCGTCCAGCGACAGGAACACCGCCGAGACCCCGAACAGAACGAGGTACAGGATCGTGAACGCCATGATGCCGCGGATCGCGTCCTCGTCGACGACGCTCCCGCTGAGACGGATCGGCTGCACGACATCCGGATGGGCGGAGGTGAACAGCTCTCGCCGGATCGCCTTCCCGACGATGAGCCACCGCACGATCTTGACCCCGCCGCCGGTCGAACCGGCGGACCCGCCGATGAACATCGCGAACATGAGCAGGATCTGCGCGTGGGTGTCCCACTGCGCGAAGTCGGCGGTCGCGTAGCCGGTGGAGTTCAGGAGCGAACTGACTTGGAACGTGGCCTGCCGGAGCGAGTTCTCGGTAACCCCCTGCATCGCGCCGCCCAACTCGATTGCGGGGGCCGAGCCGCGGAACAGCAACACGGCGAGGACGGCGGTCACGACCGCGATCGAGCCGGCGTACGCGCGAAACTCCGCGTTCTTCAGCATGATCTCGGCCTCGCCGCGCAACACGTGCCAGAACAGCGCGAAGTTCACGCCCGCGACGACCATGAAGGGGATGACGACCCACTGGACGGCGGCCGAGAACGCCGCGATGCTGTCGGCTTTCGGCGAGAACCCGCCGGTGGGGAGGGTGGTGAAGCCGTGGGCCACCGCGTTGTACAGGTCCATGTTCGGCGCCATCCCGAAGACATGGAGCCCGTAGAGGATCGCGATGTACACCACGGTGAACCCGAAGTAGATGAGCCAGAGCGCGCGCGCCGTCTCGGCGATCTTCGGCGTGAGCTTCTGGAGCTCCGGCCCGGGCGCCTCCGACTCCATCAGCTGAGCGCCGTTGACCGCCACCTCCGGGAGGATGGCGATCATCAGGACGATGATCCCCATCCCGCCGAGCCACTGCGTGAGCTGGCGCCACATTAACAGGGCGTGCGAGTGCCGATCCGTGCTGATCTCGCCGAGGAGAGTTGCACCGGTGGTCGTGAACCCGCTCATCGACTCGAACAGCGCGTTGACGATCGACTCCGTGAGCGCGCCGATCGACCCGGCGTGGAGCCCGACCGTCGACGCCGTGCCGTAGCCGGCGAGCAGGTACGGGATGGTGCCGATGACCGCGGCGGCGAGCCACGCGAGCGAGACGAAGAGCAGCGCCTCGCGCGGCCCGAGGTCGGGGTCCGGGTCGACCCGCTCGACGGCGAACCCGACGCCCGCCACGAGCGCCATCGAGACGAGGAACACCCAGATGTCCTCCCCGTACGCGAGCGCCACGACCAGCGGCACCAGCATCGTGACGGCGAGGTACTTGATCCCGACCCCGAGAAGCCCCACGCTCGCCTTCCAGTTGACGCCCCACGACATAGTTACTCGATCGATACGGGAGTCGCTCGTTCGGTGTATTAAACTGTCGAAGCGAGGGACGAACCGGAGAGCCCGAGGCGAGCCTTCGGGGGCTCACTGGAGGTGTTTGAGGACCGATCAGGCCATCGACGCGATCTCGCTCACGAAGTCGGAGTCCACGAGCAAGATCACGTGATCGCCCGGCCGGAGGGCCGTGTCCCCTCGCGGCGTCACGAGTTCGTGGTCCCGCGTGATCGCGCCGATGACGAACCGCGCGTCGGTGTCGGCGACGATCGCCGAAATCGGCCGGCCGACAAGCCCGCACCCATCGGTGAGTTCGAGTTCTAAGACTTCCGCCTGGTCGTTTTCCAACACCGCGATGTTCTCGGCGACGCTCTCGTAGGTGAACCGCGTGATCTCCTCGGCCGTCACGGTCCGCGGGTTGATCGCGATGTCGATGCCGATCTCCTCGAAGACGGTGACGTAGTCGGGGCTGTCCACCACGGCGATCACGCGGTCGACGCCGAGACGCTTGGCGAGCACCGCGACGAGGAGGTTCTGCTCGTCTGAGCCGAGGGCGGTGACGACGATGTCCGCGTCGTCGACGTTCTCCCGGGTGAGGAACTCGGCGTCGGTCGCGTCGTGCTCCATGACGACCGCCTTCGGCAGCTGCTCGGCGAGCCACCGCGCCCGGTCGGCGTCCTGCTCTATCACCCGGGGGCGAAGTTCGCGCTCCCCGAGGAGTCGGGCGGTCTGATAGCCGATCTCGCTGCCTCCAACGATGACGATGTCGTCCGCTTCGTCCGGCGTCGTGTACGGATCGATGTCGGTCGCGAACGACTGGACGCTCTCCGGGCTGCCGATCACGACCGCGCGATCCCCGACCGCGATGTCGGTGTCGCCGCGGGGGATCGTCATCTCGCCGTCGCGGAACAGTCCGACGAACGTGAGCGACTCGAAGCGGTCGGCCTCCGATACGGTCTGTCCGGCGACGGGGCTCCCCTCCGCGATCTCGAATTCGGCCATCTGGACCAGCCCGCTGGCGAAGGGGTCGACGTCGATGGCGGCGGGGAGGCCGATGACGCGGACGATGTTCTCGCCGGTCAACAGGTCGGTACACACCATGAAGTCGACGCCGAAGGCGCCCTCGTTCCCCTCCCACGTCCGGAGGTACTCGGTGCTCTTCACGCGGGCGATAGTGAACGCGTCGCCGAGGGTCTTCGCGGCCCCGCAGGCGACGAGGTTCGTCTGGTCGTTGTCGGTACAGGCGATGACCATGTCCGCCCGCCCGACATCGGCCGCGGTCTGGATCTCCGAGGTGGTCCCGTCGCCGGCGATCGTGAGCACGTCGAGCTCGTACTTGAGCTGATCCGCGTGGTCCGGGTCGACGTCGACGACGACGACCTCGTGGTCCGATGCGAGGCTCGCAGCGATGCTCGTCCCGACCTCGCCGGCCCCGATGATGACCACGTGCATGGGCGAAACCAGAGACCCGACCCTCAAGTTCGTTACTATCGGGAGGCGAACGGGTCGCCCCGCCGCGGGGCCGTCGACGAGCGCCTCCGGCCCGCCGACGAGCGCCTGTCCCTGCCCGGCGCCTACGACTCCCCGCCGAACGACGCGGGGTCCGTCCACTCGTTCCGCCCCGAGACGGTGCGCTGCGGGAACGGGATCGAGATGTCTTCCTCGTCGAACCGCTGCTTAACCGCCTTCACGTAGTCTGCGCGCGCTTTCACGAAGTCGGCCCGCGACGGGTCGTCGATCCAGATCCGCGACTGCAGCCCCACGTACGAGTCGGCGAGCTCTGTCAGCCGGACCGAGGGCGCGGGGCCGTCGAGGATGGCGTCGCTCTTCTCGGCCTCCTCGACGATGATGTCCGTCGCTTTCTCCACGTCGTCATCGTAGTCGATGCCGAAGACGAACTTCAGCCGCAGCGTCTTCTTCGCCACCGGGTTCTTCACCACGTCGCTCGTCAGGGCGTGGTTCGGCACCGTGAGCAGCTCGTTGTCGAACGTGCGCACGCGGGTGACCCGGAAGGAGATGTCCTCCACGACCCCGGAGTTCCCCTGCCACTCGATCCAGTCGCCGATGCGGAACGGCTTGTCCGTGTAGATGAACACGCCCGCGACGAAGTTCTTGATCACGTCCTGCAGCGCGAAGCCGATCGCGAGCGTCGCCGCGGCGGCGATCGTCGCCAGCGACCGCAGGAACCCCTGATAGCCCGCCGCGCCGAACGCGACCGTGACGCCCGCGAACAGCACGAGGAACGCGACGATCTTCTGGAGCGGGCGCCGCGCGTGCTCGTCGAGGCCCTGCCTGTCGAACACCCGCCGGACGAGCGACGCGATGATCACCTTATAAATGAGGTACGTCGCGACGACGACGGCGAGGAAGATCACGGCGTCGACGACGATACCGGTCAGCGGCCCGAGGTACGGCTCCAGCGTCCCCGCGGCCGCGACGGTTCCGAGCGCCCCCGCGGGGGCGCCCATCAGTGCAGCACCGCCGTGTTGCCGCGGGTCTCGATAAGGTCGGCGTCGACGGCGTCGGCCAGTTCCGCGGCGAGCTCGTCGGTCGTGGTCCCGCCCCGCGCGGCCCGGAGGAACTTCACCTTCACGAGCTTGCGGTCGTCGAGCTGGTCGTCGAGTTCGTCGACGACCGAGTCGATGCCGTGTTTCCCGACCCAGACGGTGACGTCGAGGTCGTGCGCCTCCTTGCGAAGCTGTTGGTCGCTCATACACGATAAAATCGGCCGCGCGCATTGAAGCTTGAGGTTTGGGGGCGTCTGAGCGGTCGCGTTAAGTTAGAGGATGAGGCGCTCGACTTCAGAGTGTCTATGGCCGAAACCGAGCGCCTCAGCGAACGTATCGCGTGGATCGACTTGTCGTTTGTGGAGCGAGATCGAACTCCACGCTGGGCGATTGAAGTAGGGATCCGTTGTCACTTGGCCGGTATGTCACTACGTGAGGTAAGTAAACATCTCGAAATGTTTGGGATCAATCGGAGCCATGTCGCTATCCACAACTGGGTTCATAAAGCCGATCTACAGCCGATCTCGACCGTCTCCGAGGATCAACTTGCGGTTGACGAAAAGATGATCCGCCTTCACGGCCAGAAGTTCTGGCTGTACGGCGCGGTTGATCCATATACAAACGAGATCCACCACGTAAGCCTCTATCCGACCACAAATAAACAGACGACGCGATGGTTTCTGACAGAATTATACCAGCGCTACCAGCTGAATAACGTTGAATTTCTCGTCGATGACGCAGACTATCTTGGGTCAGTTCTCGCTGAAGATGGCTATCGATTTCAAGTTATTCGCCATGGAAATCGGAATGCCATCGAACGTGTCTTTTGGGAAATAGAACGGCGAACCTCATCGTTTGCAAATAGTTTTAGCAATGTCGCGCTCGAGACAGCTCAAAACTGGCTTGAAGCCGCCGCCGTCTACCACAATTCACGCCAAAGTTAACACGACTGTCTGAGCGCGCTCGCATGCTCTTTCGGGGGCCGTCTACGGACTCCTACGAATCGCGCTCGCGTTCCACGTCGCGCTCGCGTTCCACGTCGCGCTCCGACTCCGAGTCGGTCCGCCGGACCCGATCCACGTACTCCGCGGCGTCCTCCGGCGTCTCCGTCTCCAGCAGCCGATCGAGCTTCCGCTCGAACTGCTCGTCGGTGAGGTCGCCGTTCGCGTACCGGGTCCGAAGCCGGTCGAGCGCGTCGGCGGTGTCGCCCTGCCCGAGGTCGGCGCGGTCGCTCTCGCGGTCGCCCCTGCGATCGCCGCCTGCGCTCCGGTCCGCCTCTCGGCCGCGCTCGCGCGCCGTCTCGCGTTCCGTCTCCCACTCCGCCGCCGTGTCGTCGCCGTCGGTCCGCTCCGACTTCTCGTCCTCGTCGAACAGCATCGAGACAACCGGCACGATCACGATGTAGCCGAACAGCATGAACGGGAGCCACCAGCCGAAATCGAGCAGCAGCGCCGCGAGCCACGTCCCCGTCACCACGGTGGAGGCGATGCCGCTCGCGTTCCGCGCGAACCGCCCGCGAATGGAGGTGTCCGCCATCGACGTATCAGTCCGGACCGGGGGACAAAGTCGTGTCGGCGCGGGGGGACAGGGTCGTGCCGGCGCGGGGGAACGGGGATCGACCGAGAGAGAGAGGATTAGACTAGTCTAATCTTTTTCTTTGACCAGAAGTATATTATACGCTCCTACTCTAAACACCGGTATGCACACAGACGCGAACGGCTCGTCGAACGTCTCTCGGCGTCGGTTCGCCTCGATCGGTGCCGGCGCTCTCGCGGCGGGACTCGCCGGTTGCACCGGGAACGCGGCGGACTCGGGCTCGGGCGGGGACGGGTACGGAAACGACGACAACGATACCGGCGACGGAGGCGGCGACGCCGAACACACCGTCGTCGCCTCGTTTTTCACGTTCTACGACTTCGCCGACTCGCTCGCGACGGGGACCGACATCGCGGTCGAGAACCTGGTTCCGACCGGGCTCCACGGCCACGGCTGGGAGCCGGACCCGTCGATCCAGCGCCGGGTCACCGACGCCGACGCCCTCGTCCACGTCGGCCCCGACTTCCAGCCGTGGGTCGACCGGGCGATCGACGCGCTCGCGGCCGAGTCGACCGAGACCGAACTTATCAACGCCCGGGCGGGCGTCGACCTCGTCGACCTCGCCGACTCGCTGACGGTGGACGAGGCGGTCGAGGGGGCGAAGGACCCGCACTTCTGGCTCGACCCGCGGCGCGCGAAGGTCGCGGTCGCGAACCTCGCGGACGGGTTGGCCGCGGTCGATCCGGACCACGAGGCGGCGATCCGGGAGAACGCCGACGCGCTCGACGCGGAGCTCGACGTGCTCGACGCGGAGTGGCAAGCCGTCTTCGACGCCGCCGAGCGCGACGTGGCGTTCCTGGCCGCGCACAACGCCTTCGGCTACGTCTCCGAGCGCTACGGCGCGACGATCGAACCCCTCGTCGTGAACCTCGCGGCGAACGACGACGTGCGGCCGGCCGACATGCAGCGGGCGCAGGACACGATCGCCGAACACGGCATCGAACACATCGGCGCCGCCGTCTTCGAGCCGATCCGCCCGGCGCGCCAGCTGCTCGAACAGACCGACGTGACGGCCTACTACCCCGTGACGCCGTACGCGGGGACCGCGGAGTCGTGGGTCGAGCGCGGCTGGGGGTACTTCGACATCGCCCGCGAGGTGAACCTCCCGACGTTCCGGCTCCTGCTCGGCGTCGACGACCCCGAGGACGTGATGTTCGCCGACTACGGGCGCAACTTCGAGCCATGAGCGGGGAATCCGCGCCGGTCGGCGACGACGACCCCCTCGTCGAGGCCCGAGACCTGACGTTCGGGTACGCCGCCGCCCCGGTCGTCGAGGACGTGGACCTCCGGGTCGAGCGCGGCGAGTACGTCGGGATCGTGGGGCCGAACGGCTCCGGGAAGAGCACGCTGCTCCGGCTCCTCTTGGGGCTCCACGAGCCCGACTCCGGGTCCGCGGCGCTGCTCGGCCACCCCGCCCGGGCGTTCGCGGAGCGCGAGCGCGTCGGCTACGTCGCACAGGACGTGACGGAAGACGAGAAGCGGATGCCGATCACGGTGAGCGAGGTCGTCCTGATGGGGCGGTTCCCGCACGCCGGGTTCGGTCGGGTGACCGCCGAGGACCGCGAGCACGCCCGCGCGGCGCTCCGGACGGTCGGGATCGAGCACCTCGCCGACCGAAAGATCACCGCGCTCTCCGGCGGCCAGCGCCAGCGGACCTACATCGCCCGGGCGCTCGCCGGCGAGGCCGAGCTGCTCGTCTTGGACGAGCCGACGGTCGGGGTCGACGCCGAGTCCGTCGACGCCTTCTTCGAGCTCCTCGACGGGCTCGTCGCGGACGGGATGACCGTCCTGCTCGTCGAGCACGACATCGGGGCCGTGATCGAACACGCCTCGCGGGTCGTCTGTCTCAACCGCGAGGTGTACTTCGACGGCTCGCCGACCGACTTCGCCGACAGTGACGCGCTCGACCGGGCGTACGGGACGAACGTGCGCCGCGAGGAAGGGGGGATCGTCACGTGAGCGTTCCGACCTCTCCGGCGGCCGCTGCCGCGTCGGTTCCCCTCCTCTCCGCCCCCTACGACCTCCTCGCCCGGCTCGTCGGGCTGTGGAGCGACGGGCTCGGCTGGGTCGGCGAGCGGCTGGGGATCGCGATGCTGGAGTACGTGTTCATGCACCACGCGTTCCTCGTCGGCGCGCTCATCGCGGTGATGGCCCCCCTGATCGGCACCTTCCTCGTCCACCGCCAGCTCGCGCTGATCGGCGACGCGCTCGCGCACACCGCGTTCGCGGGCGTCGCGGTCGGGCTGTTCGTCAACTCCCTGCTCGGCACCGGGATCTCCCCGTACGTCACGGCGATCGTCGTCGCCGTGATCGCCGCGCTGGCGATCGAGCTGATCTCCGAAACCACCGACGCGTACAACGACGTGTCGATGGCGATCGTGCTCTCGACCGGGTTCGCGCTCGGCGCGGTCCTCATCAGCCTGAACACCGGCGGGCTCGCTGTCGGGATCAACCAGTACCTCTTCGGGAACCTCTCGACCGTCTCGCGGGAGAACGCCGTCCTGTTGGTCGTCCTCTTCGCGGTCGTCGCGCTGGTCGTCACGGTCACCTACAAACAGCTCCTGTACGTGACCTTCGACGAGACCGCGGCCCGCGTCGCCGGCGTCAACGTCCCGTGGTACAACCGCCTGATGACGACGCTGACAGCCCTCGTCGTCGTCGGCGCGATGCAGATCATGGGCGTCATCCTCGTCGCGGCGATGCTCGTGGTCCCCGTCGCGGCCGCCGCGCAGCTCGCCCGAGGGTTCCGCGAGGCGCTGCTCGCCTCCGTCGTGCTCGCGCAGATCGCCGTGCTCGCCGGGATCACGCTGTCGTTCCGCTACAACACGACCGCCGGCGGCACCATCGTCCTCGTCGCCGTCGCGGTCTACGTCGCGGCGGTACTCGCCGGGAAGGCGCAGTCGCGGCGGGCCGGAGACCCCGAGGATGCGGCGGACGCGGGAGACGATCCGGCCCCGTCCGCGGAGCACTAGTCCGCGCGTTCGCCGGCGGTCTCGCGGAGGCTGCCGTCGAGCCCGAGCCCGACCCGGTCCCCGTACCGGTCCCAGACGACGACGAGCGACGGAACGAGCAGGATCGAGCAGAGGTACGCGTACAGCACGCCCAGCGCGAGCAACAGGCCAAAGTCCTGCAGGAGGGGGATCACGGCGAGCCAGAGGACCCCGAGCCCGCAGACGGTCGTGAGCATGCTCCCGGTGAGCGCGCCGCCGGTGCCGGCGATGGTGATGTCCAGCGCCTCGTCGATCGCGTGTCCGGCCTTGTACTCGTCGACGAACCGGTGGACGAAGTGGACGGTGTAGTCCACGCCGAGCCCGATCGACACCGAGAGGATCGGGGCGTTGATCGGCGTCAGCGGAATCGAGAACAGCCGCATCGACCCCACCAGCAGCCCGACCGTGACGAGCACGGGCACGAGGTTGAGCAGGCCGTACACGGCCTTCCCCTCCAGGTAGGCGTACGAGAGGGCGAGAAAGACCGCCGTGAGCGCGAACGCGGCGAACAGGCTCCGGATCGCAGACTCGGTGAGCCGGTCGATCACGGCCTCGTTGACGACGAGGCTCCCGGTCGGCACCGCCTCTAGGGGAGTGCGCTCGGCGAGTTCGCGCACGTCCGCGACCGCCTCGGAGTTGTCGACGCCCGGCCGGATCGTGTAGTCGATCCGCGCGCTCCCGCGGTCGGCCGCGAGGTAGCCGCGGGCCTGCCCCTCGGCCGGGGAGTCGAGCAGGGCGTCGTACACCTCGTCGACGTTGCGGTCGGGCACCCCCGTGCCGAGCCGGTCGTTGCGATCGACGACGGCGGCGAACTCGGGGTCCCGCGCCGCCTGGTCCTCGATGACGGTGACGACGCTTGTCGAGGCCGCCCGGCGCTCGTCGGTCGTCGCGAAGGTGTCGGGCGGGTTGCGCGTGGTCCGGTCGATCAGTTCCAGGGCGTCGTCGTCTCTCACCGACTGGTCGACGTACAGCGTCACGCTCCCGACGAAGTCCTGCTCGAACTCCTCCTCGAACAGCGTGAGCACGCGCAGGAACGTGTAGTCGGTCGGCGCGAACGGCTCGGGCAGGTTCGAGTACGTCTCCAGCCGGTCCTCGTCGGGGAAAAAGGCCTCCTCGGAGAACTCCGTGTTCACCCCGGTACCGTACGCGCCCCCGACCGCGCCGCCGACGAGGAGCACGACGACGACCGCGACGGGCGCGACCTCCGAGAGGTCGACGCCGACGCGCAGCACGCGGCCGAGCCGCGAGTCGCCCGCGCCGAGCGCGGTCGTGCCGAACTCCGGGATCGGGAGCCGCTCGCGCCAGCGGTCCGCGAGCACCTTCGCGGCGGGCAGGAAGATCCCGAAGATGACGAGCGTGAACACGATCCCGGCGGCGGCGACGATCCCGAAGTCCCGGTTGGGGTCGAAGGGGCTCACCACGTTCGAGACGAGCCCGAACACGGTGGTGATCGTCACGAGCAGGAACGCGATGAGCAGCTGGTCGGTCGTCGTCCGCATCGCGGCCGCGATCCCCAACCCCTCGCCCCGCTCCTCGCGGTAGCGGTTGACGATGTGAATCCCGAAGTCGATTCCGACCGCGAGCAACAGCGGGAAGACGGTGACGAGCGAGTCGGAGAACGGAACCCCGGCGTACCCCATGAACCCGAAGGTCCAGAGAAGCGACAGCAGGAGCGCCGCGAGCCCGATCGACATGTCGATCGGGTCGCGGTAGGCGAACACCAAAAAGCCCAGAATTAACAGCAGCGCCGCGGGGAACACGATGATCGCGGTGTCGCCGAGCAGCGCGGTGATCTCCGACTGGAGCACGCCGTCGCCGAAGAGGATCGCGTTGTCGCCGGCCTCGTTGCCCGGCACCGAGTCGACGACCTCGACGCTGCGCGTCTGCAGCTCCGTCACCCGCGCGGTCGTCGCCGCGTCGGGCAGGTCGTAGGTGATCCCGACGATGGCGGCGTCGGCGGTCTGGGCGGTCGGGTTGTAGTCGACCGACACCTGCGCCTCGATCGCGCCGGACGCGTCGGCGTCGGCGATGGCGGCCTGCAGCTCCCGCGGCGTCGCCTCCGCGACCGCGTCGCGCCGCTGGGCGGCGGTCTCCGCGGTCGGGTCGAGCTGTCGCGCGATCGCGTCCGCGTGGCTCGACGTCGACCCCACCCGGAGCGTCGACCGCGACTCCAGCCTGTCTTGGGTCTCCAAGATCCGTATCAGCGTCGAGCGGGAGAGCACGTTGTCGCCGGTGACGATCACCTGTGCGGCGGTGGCCGACCCGCCGATCGAGGTCTCGAACTCCTCGTCGATGTCGTCTAACGCCTGCTGGGCCGGGATGTCCTGCGTGAACTGGTCGGCGCCGGCGCTCGTCTCGATCCCGCCGATCCCGCCGACGGCGACGACGCTCACGAGGAGGAAGACGACGATCACCGTCGCCGGCCGCTCGGTGACGAACTCGTCGACGCGCTCGACGAACCGGTCGGCGGCGGTCACGGTCGCCCCCCGCTGTCGGTCCGCCGTCGATTCCGGCGGCGGTCACGGTCGCCCCCCGCTGTCGGTCCGCCGTCGATTCCGGCGGCGGTCGCGCCGGCCGTCCTCCGGCGGCGGAGGCCGCCCGCGCGGTCGTTCGGGTGCGGAGTCCGTCATCCGGTCACCGCCGCCGGTACCAGACGACCGCGCCCGCGCCGGCGACCGCGAGGAGCAGGCCGACGACGAGCGTCGCGATCGGGAGCCCGCCGTCGTCGGTGGACTCGGTCACCTCGACCGGGTACTGGGCCACGTCCGAGATGCGGTCGTTGCCTCGCTCGTCTTCGTACCGGAAGTCGATCTCGATCGGGTGCGTCTCGACGCTGGCGCCGGGCGCGGCCGACACCTCGAACCAGATCTCGGTCGACTCGCCGGGTTCGAGCTCGTCGACGAACGCCTCGTCGTTGGGTGCCGAAAGCGGGCTGTCGGCGTACAGGCCGGCGTTGATCGACGAGAGCGTCTCCGGCCGCTGGTTCGTGATCTCGAAGGAGATCCGCCGGGTCCCGCCGGCCGGCACCGTCGTGTTGTCGGCGACGAGGTCGAACTCGGGCTGGCGCGGCGCGACCTCGATCCGGCGGGTCTCGTCGACCGCGATCGTCGAGTCGCCGCTGGTGTACTCGGTCGTGAACCGGAACTGTCGGGGTCCGGGGTCGGCGTTGCCGTTCACGTCCGCGTCGAAGGAGAACTCTATCGACTCGCCGGCCGGAATCTCCGGGAGCGCGTACCGGCTCTCCCCGAGGCTCACGCGCTGGCTCTGCGGGTCCGCGACCAGCACCGCGTCGTCGACGTCGAGCGGTCCCTCGTTCGTGAGCGTCCCGGAGACGGTTCCCGAGTAGCCGACTTCGAGGGTGCCCTCGACGTCGTCGACCGAGAATGACTGCTCGGGGGCCGGGACGACGCCCGCCCGGGAGGCGGGGGCGGTCTCCTCGATCCCGTCGCGGTCGCGGTAGTCGACCGTCGAGACGAACGCGTACGCTCCGCCGCCGAAGTCGGGCGAGACGGTGGAGGCGAACGTCACGGTCCGGTTCTCGCCGGGCTCCCAGTCCCCGACGAACGCCTCGCCGCTGCCGTTGCTGCCGATCGCGGCCCCGCTCCCGGTCGTGCTCCCGGTGACGACCGCGTCGCGGGCGACCTCGTCGCCGACGTTCCGGAGGGTCGCGGTCACGTCGCCGCTCCCGCCGACCTGCGCGTCCGTCTCGGTGTCGAGGACCGCGAACCGCGCGCCGTCGTCGACGACGACCGTCAGGTCGAAGCGGTCGACCCCCCGGCGGTCCTTGTGGTTGTTGAACTGGGGGACCACCTCGAACGTGTACCGGTAGCGGGCGGTCACCTCGACCTCGTACCGCCCGTCCGGCACGTCGTCGGGGACCGTCACGTCGAGCGGGACGGAGACGGGACTCGCGTCGGTCCGCACGTCGCCGACCACCGTCGTGCCGTCGCCCACCTCGATCGGCACGTCGCCGTCGTCGACCTCCAGCGTGAGCCCGCGGGCGGTCGTCACGCGCGGGTCGAGGTCGTTGCCCATCTCCATCTCGCCCGTGTTGAGGACGTCGACGGTCACCGCCGACTCGGCGCCGCTCGGGACGGTCCGCTGCGAGAGGAACAGGTCGAGTTCGGGCGAGCCGCGGACCTGTCTGTCGGTCGTCTGGGCGGCGGGGCCGACCGCGTCGGCGCCCTGCAGCGCGGTCCGCCCGTCGTCGGCGCCGGTCACGGACGCGGCGGCGCCGGAGAGCCCTGCCCCCGCGACGAGCGACCCCGCGGCGACGAGCGCGAGCACCAGCACCAGCGTTCCGACCCTCGCCGACCGGCTCATCTCCGGCCTCCGACTCTCGCTCCGGCGGCCGGGTTTGTGGAGAGCTGGATCGGGACGGTGGAGAGCTGGATCGGGACGGTGGAGAGCTGGATCGGGACGGTGGAGAGCTGGATCGGGACGGTGGAGAGCTGGATCGGGACGGCGGAGGGCTGGATCGGGACGGCGGAGGGCTGGACCGCGACGGCATCAGGGCCGGCGGGACGACCCGCGAACGCGTCGAATCGGCTCATACGTTCGTGTCTGACGCCCGTAGAATAAGCGTGTTGGCGCCGACGACCGCCCCGCCGAGGGGGGCGACGCTCTCCGGGGCCGTTCGGCCGGCGGGCAGGAATCCCGGACCCGCGGCGTCAGCGATCGGTGACGCCGTCGGCGTCCATCCGCGCAACCTCCTCTTCGAGCCACTCGCGGAGCCACTTCACGCGCTTGATGCGCTGGTGCGCGATGCTCTCGGCGGTGTCCGAGACGACGCGCTCGGTGTGGTCGTGAGCCCGCTGGAGCACCCGGTCGACCATCTTCGCGGCGTCCATGTGGGTCCGCGACTCATACCCCATCCGGAGCAGCATGAGGGCGGCGCCGTTCGCGCCGACCTTGTCGAGTACGTCGGCCTCGATCAGACACCGGCTCTCTAAGGGCACGTCCGTCAGATCCCCGGTGTAGGAGTGTTCGACGACCGCGCCGCACACCTCCTCGATGAACGACTCCGGGTAGCTGCCGCGGCTCTGTAAGTACTCGCGGGCGACCCGCGCGCCGGCCTCGGCGTGAACGTCCTGTTCGGCCTCCAACTTCGCCACGTCGTGGAACACCGCGGCCACGCGAACCACGTCCACGTCGGCGCCCTCGCTCTCGGCGATGTCGATCGCCAGATCGACGACGTTGAGAATGTGGTTGAACCGGTACTCCGCGGAGTGCCACGGGTACCAGCGCATCCGACCGCCGTCCTCCTCGCTCTCGACGCTGGCCGCAAGGTAATCCCTCACAAACCCTTTCATCTCCGCGAAGTCCTCGTCGCTCACCTCCGCTTCCTTAATTTCGACGCCCACGGGAACCACCTCGGGCGAAAAACTCGACGTTCATTACCGTAACCGAGGAGCGTTTCGTTCTTAGTCGTTACGACGGGTGTATCGCCTCTGCTCGCCCCGTCGAAGTCGGCCTCGACGCCGAGGTCCTTAAGGTCGGGCGGTGACCACCGGGACGTATGTGGCGCCCCTGGGGAAGCGGCGAGAAGGCGCGGTTCCAGCGCGCCGCGGGGGTGAACGTCTTCGGCAACGCGGTGAAGATCGCCGTCGAGGGGGCGGCGGGACTGGCGTTCGGCAGCGTCGCCCTGCTCGCGGACGCGGCCCACTCCGTCGCCGACCTCGTCGCCAGCGCGGTCGTGTTCGTCTGGGGCGGGTCGCGGTACGACGCCGCCGACGAGACCCACCCGCACGGTCACCAGCGGATCGAGCCCCTGACCGCGCTGTTCGTGGGCGCGACGATCGTGTTGCTCGGGCTGTTGCTCCTCCGGGAGTCGGTGCTCGGACTCGTCGGTCCGGTCGAGGTCGCCGCGAGCCCCGTCCTCGTCGCCGCGCTGCTGTTCGCGATGGCCGATATGTACCTCCTCTACTGGTACACCGACCGGGTGAACGCGACGCTGGGATCGACCGCGCTCACCGCGCTCGCGGCCGACTGCCTCAACGACATCTACACGACGATCGCCGCGCTGGTGGGCGTGTTCGGGCTCCTCCTCGGGTTCCCGATCCTCGATCCGGTCGCGGGGGCGCTCGTCAGCGTCCTGGTCGTGTATCAGGGGATCGAGATCGGCCGCGAGAACGTCACGTACCTCGTGGGCGCGGCGCCGCCCGCCGCCGACCGCGAGCGCGTCACCGCCGCGCTCCGCGAGAACCCCGCGGTCGAGGGCGTCCACGACCTGACGGTGTACTACGACGGCACCGACCTCGAGGTCGAGGTCCACGTCGAGGTCGACGGCGAGATGACGCTCCGGGAGGCCCACGGCATCGAGACGGAACTCGTCACGGGACTCCGGAACTTGGAGGACGTGGGCGACGTTCACGTCCACCTCGACCCCTCGGGCGTCGGGGAGTGGAAGGACGCCGCGGACGGCGGAGGCGGCGAGGCCTAGCGTCTCGTCCCGCTCTGTCCGGCGCCGCCCCGGCGTGCGGATTAACTCGCCGGCACCCCTACCCGTTCGTATGCTCACGCGGCGCTGGCTGGAGATGACGTGGCGCGACGCGCTGTTCTGCCACTGGCCGGTCGACCCCGCCGTCGTCTCCGGGACGCTCCCGGACCGGCTCTCGGCCGCTACCCACGAGGGCGACGCGTACCTGAGCGTCGTCGCCTTCGTGATGGACGACATCCGCCCGCCCGGGGCGCCGGTCGAGCTCTCGTTCCCGGAGCTCAACCTCCGGACCTACGTCGTGGGGCCCGACGGTCCGGGCGTGTACTTCTACAACCTCGACGCGGACGACCGTCTCGGCGTCGCGGTCGCGCGGCGGCTGTTCGCACTCCCGTACTACCGCGCGGAAATGGACGTGGCCCCGCCCGCGACCGCCGACCGCTCGGGGAGCGCGAGGAGCGCGGGAGGCGACCGTCGACCTCCGGGCGAACACGCTGTTCGAGGCGAACGGGTTCGACCGGCCCGCCGGCGACCCGATCGTCCGGTACGCGGAGCCGATCGAGGTGGGCGCGGACCGGATCCGATCGGTCCGATGAATCACGGGTGATCCGAGATCGCCGCGTCCGAGACAACCGGTCGCTGAAGGCCGTCTCTTGATCGAGTGCGGGAGTAT
>NZ_SDJP01000003.1:213570-223108 GCF_004114995.1 Halorubrum amylolyticum | reverse complement strand
GTTATTTATAAATGATCGAGTGGTGTTGCTGTCGGCTGTGTATCGGTGATCGACGGCTCTGCGGCGACGACCTCCAAAGCCCCAGCCGCGCTCGGCGAACCCCAGCGACGTAAGTACCGCAAGGAGCGAGCAACGCGAGCGACTGAGGAGCGCAGCGAGCTGTGGGAGCCGAGCGCGGCTGCCCCTTTGAGTCCCACCCGACCGCAACCGCACAGCGCCTCACGCCTCCCCAGCCTCGTCGCTGGTGCCGGCGGCGCCAGCGACTCCCTCGCACGCGCTTCTCGCGCCCAGTGGGCGCTCGAAGGCGCGCGCCACCGCACCGCCGGGTTCATTTATAAGCGATCGTCGCCCTCGCTCAAACGCGTTTGAATATCTCATCACCGCTGACGAACTGCAACACTCACTCCCGCTATCGACCGCCGCTCAGGGGAACAGCCCGCGGTACTCGTGGGCGCTCGCGGTGCGTTCGAGCGCGAGCGTGTACGCCGCGGTCCGGAGGTCCGGAAGCTCCTTCTGGTCGTACTGGTCGATCGTCTGGTCGAACGCCGTGCCGATGCGGCGCTCCAGCTCGGCGTTGACCGTCTCCAGCGGCCACGAGAACTCCTGTGCGTTCTGGACCCATTCGAGGTACGAGACGATGACCCCGCCGGCGTTCGCGAGGATGTCGGGGACGACCTGGATGTCCCGCTCCGTGAGCACCTCGTCGGCGGCGACCGTCGTCGGCCCGTTGGCCGCCTCGACGATCGCGGATGCCCGCAGGTCGTGGACGTTGTCCGCGGTGATCACGCCCTCGACCGCGGCGGGGATCAACACGTCGACGTCGAGCGTCAACAGCTCCTCGTTCGTGATCCGGTCGGGATCGTCCCACTGGTTTCCGCCGCCGGTGCGCCGGTCCTCGGGGGTCGCTCGGGGCTCGCCGGCCACGTACTCCTCGATCAGGCCGCCGGCGTCGACGTGGGCGCCGAGCGCCGCCACGTCGATCCCGTCGGGGTCGTAGGCGGCGCCGGTCACGTCGGAGGTGGCGACGATCCGCGCGCCCGCCTCGTCGAGGAGCCGGGCCGCGTTCGAGCCCACGTTGCCGAACCCCTGTATCGCGACGGTGGCGTCCGACAGGTCGCGGTCGAGGTACTCGAAGAGCCGCTCGGTGACGATGGAGACGCCGCGGCCGGTCGCGGCGACGCGGCCCGGCGTCCCGCCGATCTCCAGCGGCTTCCCGGTGACGACCTGCGGGACGGAGTGGCCCTCGTACATCGAGTAGGTGTCCATCATCCACGCCATCGTCTGCGGGTTCGTGTTCATGTCCGGCGCGGGCACGTCGGTCTCGGGGCCGATCATCCGGCGAATCCCCTCGGTGTACCGCCGAGTGAGGCTTTCCAGGTCGTTCTGCGTGAGGTCCTTCGGCTCGCAGATGACGCCGCCCTTCGCGCCGCCGTAGGGGAGGTCGACCAGCGCCGTCTTCCACGTCATCCACCCGGCGAGCGCCTCGACCTCGCGCTGGGTGACCGTCGGGTGGAACCTGACGCCGCCCTTAAACGGGCCGCGGGCGCTGTCGAACTGGCAGCGATACCCTTCGAACACCTCGACCTCGCCGGAGTCCAGCTCCACCGGGAGGGTAACCTTCAGCGTTCGCTCCGGGTGTTTGAGGCGTTCGAAGATGCCGTGGTCCACGTCGACGTACTCCTCCGCGCGGTCCATCTGTGCGAGCATGTTCTCGAACGGGTCGTCCGCCATGGTCGGCTCGACTCGGCCCCGGGTCATATCGGTTTCGGCAATTATCACCACTGTCTGAGAATAACACCCACGGACGCTGCCGGACCGACCGCCCGTCGGCTGCGCGGCGGTGAGGCATCGATCGCGGCCGAGGTCCGCCGGCTTTCGCCCGGACTTATACGTCGGCGCCGACAACGACGGCGCATGACACTCGGACGCGCGCCGGGGGTGCGCCGATGACGACGCAGACGCTTCACCCCCGCATTCAGGTCGTGTGGGTCCTCCGTGCGGTTCTCATCGCCGCGGTGTTGACGGCTCCGTTCGTCGGCGGGGTCTACCTCGACCGGCTCCCGGAGTGGGCGCCGATCGCCGTCGGCGCCGTCTTCCTCGTGCTGGGCGTGGGACACGCGCTCCTCAAGTACCGCCGCTGGAGCTACGAGATCCGAGAGGACGCGCTGTACCTCGACCGCGGCGTGATCACGCAGGTCCGGACGACGGTGCCGCTGGTGCGAATCCAGCACGTCGACTCCCGGCGCGGTCCCGTCGAGCGCGGGGTCGGGCTCGCCTCCTGCGTGGTGTACACGGCCGGCTCCCGCGGTGCGGACGTCCGAATTCCGGGACTGACGCGCGAGGGGGCGAGCGACCTCCGCGAGGAGCTGAAGCGGCTGGCCATCCGCGCGGACGGGGAGGACGCGGTGTGAAGCTCGCGCCCCAGTCGGTCCCGTACCGCGCGCTCCAGAAGGTGTCCGGGATCGTCGTGGTCCTCTTTTTCGTCGTGAACAACAACCCCGAGTGGGGGTTCGCGGTCGCGACCGCCGTCGCCGGCGCGGTCGTCCTCGCCGCGGTCGCGTACGATGTGGCGTACTACCGGCGGTTCGACTACGAGCTGACCGACGACACCCTCGACATCTCCTCCGGCGTGATATCGCGGCGCGAGCGGGAGATCCCCTACCGCCGGATCCAGAACGTCGACGTGAGCCGGAGCGTTATCCAGCGGGCGATCGGCGTCGCCGCGGTGAACTTAGAGACCGCCGGGGGCTCCAGCACCGAGGGGTCGATCCGCTACGTCGTCCCCGACGAGGCGACCCGGCTCCAGCGCGAGGTCCAGCGCCGAAAGTCTGCCGCGTCCAGTTCTGAGACGCCCGGAGAGGCCACGGACCGCTCCGGGAGCGAGCCGGGCGCCGGACCGGGTGCGGTCGGACCCACGGAGGAGGAGCTGTTCGCGATCTCGCCGGGCGAGCTCGCCCTGGTGGGGGCGCTGTCGTTCGACGGGCGGCTCATCGGGCTGTTGGCCTTCTTGAGCTCCGGGTCGGTTCCCGTGCTTTCCAGCTTCATTCCGGACGCGTCGGCGGTCGCGCTCACCGCGACCGCGATCGTCGGCGTCGGCGGGCTGTTCCTCGTGTCGTGGGTGCTCGGCGCGGGGATCGCCTTCTCGAACTACTACGGCTTCCGGCTCTCCCGCGCCGGCGACGAGCTACGGTACGAGCGTGGGCTGTTCCGCCGGTACAGCGGCTCGATCCCCACGGAGAAGGTGCAGGCGCTTCGGATCGCCGACAACCCGGCCAAGCGCGCGCTCGGCTACGCGAGCCTCTCGATCGAGACCGCCGGCTACGCCCCCGGCCAGGGCGGCGAGCGGGGGAGTCAGGCGGCCGTCCCGATCGCGGCGACCGACCGGGTGTACCGGCTGGCGCGCGAGGTCGAGTCGTTCGGCGACCCGAGCTTTCACCGCCCGCCCAAGCGGATCCGGTGGCGGTACGCGTTCCGGTACACGCTCGCCGTCGGCGCGCTGGTCGCGGTCGCGTTCGGGATCGACTGGTACCTCGGCGCCGGCGCCCCGTGGTACGCCCCGGCCGCGCTCCTGCTCGCCGTGCCGCCGGCCGCCCACCTGAAGTGGAAACACCGCGGCTACTGGCTCGGCGAGGACCACCTCCTCACCCGAAACGGGTTCTGGAGCCGCACCGTGACCGTCGTGCCGTACTACCGGATTCAGAACGTCATCGACACCCGGACCGTCTTCCAGCGCCGCTGGGACGTGGCGACGATCGTCGCCGACACCGCCGGCAGCAGCTCCATCGGCGGCGACGACGCCGCCGCCGTCGATTTCGCGACCGACGAGGCGGTCGACCTCCGCGAAACCCTCCGGGAGCGACTCCGGGTCGCGGTCGCGGAGCGCCGGGATCGACGGGACCGGCTCGACGGCGACGTGGAGGGGGCAGCCGAGGCTGGCGAACCGATCGGTGAGGCTGGCGAACCGACAAGTGAGACTGGCGAACCGACCGACGACGGCGATGAGCCGACCTCCGGCGCCGCCGACGAAGCACTCTCGGACGAGGACGACGACGATCGGTCGGAGGTCCCGGACGACGGCGTGATCCGTCCCGACTTCTCGGGCAGCGGTCGCGACTACTCCGAGCCGGCAGAACGGATCGACACCGGCGAGTACGCGGTGGATCGCAACCCTTCGGACCTCGGTGACGGGAGTGAGAGTGGAGACGAGGATGGAGACGGAGAGGGGGACGAAGAGAGAGACGCGGGCAATACCGAGAAATAGCGCGCCGCCCGCGTCGCTCGGGTCGCTTGCCCGTCCTATTCGTCGAGAAGCTGTTGGGCGATCGTGTTCCGGAGCACTTCGCTCGTCCCCTCGTAGATCTCCGACAGCTTTGCGTCGCGGTAGAACCGCTCCGCGGGGAAGTCCTTCGTGTAGCCGTAACCGCCGTGGATCTGAATCCCCTCGTTAGCGACCTCGCGGGAGATCTCGGAGGCGTACAGCTTCGCCTGTGCGGCCTCCTTGACGTAGTCCTCGCCGCGCATCTTCAGGTCGGCCGCCTCGTGCATCAACAGCTCCGCGGCCCGGACCTTCGTGTCCATGTCGGCGAGCTTGTGCTGGATCGCCTGGAAGTCGGCGATGGCGCGGTCGAACTGCTCGCGCTCCTGCGCGTACGCGGCCGCCTCGTCGAGGGCGGCGCGCGCGATCCCGACCGAGCGCGCCGCGATGGTGATCCGGCCGCCGTTCAGCGTCTTCAGCGCCTGCACGAACCCCTCTCCCTCCTCGCCGAGCCGGCGCTCCTCGGGTATCCACATGTCGTCGAACCGGAGCTCGGCGGTCGGACACCCCTTGTCGCCGAGTTTCTCCTCCGTTCCCTCCACGACGAACCCGTCATCCTCCTCGGGCCGGACGACGAACGAGGAGATCCCCTTCCGCCCCGCGTCGTGGTCGGTCTTCGCGAACAGGGTGACCGTGTCGGCGACGGAGCCGTTCGAGATCCAGAGCTTGCCGCCGTTGACGACGTAGCCGTCGCCGTCGTGCTCCGCGGCGAGGCCGTCCCCTTCCGAGGCGTCTTTGGTCTCGCGCGCCGCGGTGGTCGACATTGCCGGCACGTCCGACCCCGCCTCGGCCTCCGAGAGCGCGAAGGCGCCGATCTCCTCTCCGGTGTTGAGCGCGGTGAGGTACTTCTCTTTTTGCGCCTCGTTACCGAACTCGTACAACATGTTGCCCGCGAGCGACGTGTGGGCGGCGACGACCGTCCCGAGCCCGCCGGAGCCGCGAGCGATCTCCGCGAGCCCGATCGCGTAGCTGTGGTAGTCGAGCCCGGCGCCCTCGTACTCGACCGGGAACGGCATCCCCATCAGCCCGAGATCGGCCATCTCGTCGATCAGGTCGGCCGGGAACTCGTCGGTCTCGTCGATCTCGGCGGCGCGCGGAACGACCTCCTCGTCGACGAACTCCGCGACCGTGTCCCGGATCTGACGCTGCTCCCCGGAGAGGGTGAAGTCCATGATCGTGGGTGTCCGCACGGCAACTTAGCCGTTTCCACACGGTTCTACACGGGTCGGGGGTTGGGCGGAACGCGACCCGGCGAAAGGCGGACACCGCGAAGCCGCGATCGGCCGTGCGGGCACTCCCGACGTTCCACGAGGCTTTTTATGCGTTGTGCCGTAAGAGTCGGTAACCGAATGAGCGGACGAGCACACGGTCCCGTCGAGCCCGACCTCCAGTGGTGTCACGAGGCGGTGCAGGGCGTCTCCCGGACCTTCGCGCTAACGGTCGACGTGTTGGAGGAGCCGATGGCCTCGCACATCTGCGTGGGGTACCTCCTCTGTCGGGTCGCCGACACCGTCGAGGACGCCGGGCACATCCCTCCGGACGCCCAGAGCGACGCGTTGCGGACGTACCGGCGCGCGATCGACCCCGACGACGACACCGACATCGCGGCGTTCCGCGACGCGGTCGACGAGTGGCTCCCCGCGCCCGCCGACCGCAACGACGACTGGGAGGTCGTCGCCGAGGCGCCGACGATCGCGGCGACGTTCGACGAGTTCGAGCCCGAGGCCCGCGAGGCGATCGTCCCGCCGGTCCTGGAGATGGTCGACGGGATGGCGATGTTCGTCGACCGGCACGCCACCGAGGGCGGCCTCCGCATCGACGACCGCGACGAGCTAGAGCAGTACTGCTACTACGCCGCGGGGACGGTCGGGAACCTCATCACGAACCTGCTCACTCGGGGCGACGTGGCGGAGGACCGCGCGCGGCAGCTGCGCGACACCGCCGAGGAGTTCGGGCTCCTCCTCCAGCTCGTGAACGTCTCGAAGGACGTGTACGACGACTACACCGAGGAGAACAACGTCTACCTCCCCGCGGAGTGGCTCGCCGACGAGGGGGTCGATCAGGAGCGGGTCGTCCACCCCGAGAACCGCGAGTCGTCGGCCCGCGTCGTCGGCCGGACCGCCGAGTACGCCCGCTCGTTCCTCGACGACGCGCAGGCGTACCTGGAGACGATGCCGCTCTCGAACGGGAACACGATGGAGGCGTGGACCGTCCCGTACCTGCTCGCGGTCGGCACGCTCCGCGAACTCAGCTCCCGGCCCGAGGACGCGCTTACCGAGACCGGCGTGAAGATCTCCCGGCAGGAGGTGTTCGCGGTGATGTCCGTCGCCGGCGACGCCGGCCGCGACTCCCTCGCGGACCTCCGGCAGACGATCGCGCGGACCCCCTTCCACCGAGCCGTCGAGCCCGCGGACTGACCGCAGTTTCCTTTCCCGTTCCCGCGCTCTCCGTTTTCCTCACCCTTTCGCCCCTCACAGCCGCGAGCGCGCCCTCGCGACCGCCGGCACGCGCGCCCCGATCGTCTCGGCGAGCGCCTCAGCCGCGCTCAACAGCCACTCGGCGCGCTCGACGCGGGAGTCGAGGTCGCCCGGCCCGATCCGATGCGACTCCACCAGCTCCTCGACGGTCGCGCCGCCGATCCACTCGTCGAGGATGCGCGCCGTCTTCACCGACTCCAGCCACGCCTCGAACTCGTCCGCCTCGTCCATCGCGGTCGTCAGGGCGCCCGCGTTCGCCCGCGCGAACCGGTAGATCTCGGCGCGCTCCGCGTTGCCGAGGTAGGTGTCCTGCATGTCGGGCGTGTCGCAGATCACCTCGAAGACGGTGAGCGTCGTCGCGTTCGGCATCGCCGCCGCGGTCCGGAGCCCGGAGACGATCCGCTCCGCCGTCTCCGGCCTGACGTACTGCTTCGAGGCCGTCTCCCCGATCGGAGTTGCGATCAGCCGGTACGCCTCGACGCCCCCCTCGCCGGTCTCCCGGCGGACCAGTCCGGCCGCCACGAGGTCGTCGACAGCGACGGCGACGGCGTCGGCCAGCCCGCCGGCCCCCGCCTCCCGGGCGTAAAAGGTCCCCTCGAACACGTCGAGAATCTCCGCCTCGGTTTCGGCGAACCCGGTCGCGATCGCCGAGAGGACGTGGGTCCGCAGCGACGCCGGGTCGGCGAGCGTCGATTCGACCGCCTCCGGTTCGCCCTCCACGTACCGCTCGACGAGATCGGCCTCGGTGTCCGCGTCGCCGACGAGCACGGCCTCGCCGTGCGGGTCCAGCCCGGGCCGCCCGGCGCGCCCGCACATCTGGTGGACCTCCAGCGTGGGGAGCCACTCCATCGCGGACCCCGCGTACCGCTTCTGATCGCGGATTACGACCCGTCGCGCGGGGACATTGACGCCGGCGGCCAGCGTCGGCGTCGCGCAGATGCAGGCGAGATCGCGGTCGCGGAAGGCGTTCTCGACGATCGCCCGGTGGCCGGCGCGGAGCCCGGCGTGGTGGAACGCCACCCCGGACCGCAGGCAGTCGGCCAGCTGCCGGCCGGTGGCGGTGCCGTCCACGTCGGCGGCCTCGTCGCCCGCGGCCGCGGCGGCCGACTCGGTCCCCAGCCGCTCGGCGAGCCCGTCGGCCGCGAGCCGCTCGGCCAGCGCGACCGCCTCGGTCCGCGACCGGACGAAGGCGAGACACTGGCCGCCCCGGTCGACAGCGTCGGAGACGAGGACGGCGGTGATCTCGGTGTCGTCTGGGGAGTCGTCGCCGTCGCCGTCGCTGTTCTCGCGACTGCTCTCGTCGACGGCGCCGTCTCCGAACTCCACCGCCATCTCCGCCCCGTCGTCGAACGTCACGTCCCCGCCGACGGCGACCCCCGTGCGGAGGTCGACGGGACGCCACTCGGATTCCACGAGCGTCGCGTCCAGCCACTCCGCGATCGCCTCCGGGTTGTCGACGGTCGCCGACAGGGCGACGACCTGTAGCTCGGGGTTCCGTCGGCGGAGCGTCGCGAGGGTCACTTCGAGGGTCGGGCCGCGGCGCGCCGCGCCGAGGAGGTGGACCTCGTCGACGGCGACGCAGGCCAGCTCGTCGACCCACGACGCGCCGTTGCGGATCGCGGAGTCGACCTTCTCGCTCGTGGCGACCACCACGTCGTTGCCCGCGAGCGCCTCGCCCGAGGCGTCGAAGTCGCCGGTCGAGATGGCGGCCTCGACGCCGGGCAGCGCGGCGAACGCCTCGTACTTCTCGCGGGCGAGCGCGCGAAGCGGGCAGACGTACAGTCCGGGGCCGTCAGCGGTCAACAGCGCCAGTTCGGCGACGAACGTCTTCCCCGAGGCGGTCGGCACCGCGGCGACGACGTTCTCGCCCTCGCAGACGCCGGCGTCGACCGCGGCCGCCTGCGGCGGGTACAGCTCGCGGATCCCCCGGTCGGCGAAGTGATCGACGAATCGCTCTGACAGCGGGAGATCGCGAACGCGCATTCACTACCGAGTTCGGCCGGACCGTACTTAAAAAGTCGCGCGGCGCGGCGCCAGTTACCGCCGCCAGCGTCACCCGTCGCAGTCAACGTCACCCGTCGCAGTCAACGTCACCCGTCGCTGCCGGCGTCGAACTCCTGAAACAGCTTCTCGAAGTCGTCCTCGTCCTCGGTCACCGCCTCCAGCGACTGGTCGGCCCGCGATCGGAGCTCGTCGATCCGGTCGGTGAGCCGCTGGTACTCCCCGTTGTCCGCGAGTTCGGTGGCGCTCTTCTCGGTCTCCAGCATCGCCTTCTTGGAGGTCAGCGAGAACAGCTCCTGCATCTCGGTGTCGTACTCCCCGCGGCGAAGCAGCCCCTCGACGGTCTCGCGGAGGGTGTCGCTGGTGACCGGTTTCACGAGGTAGTCGTCGAAACCCATCTTCAGAATGTCGAAGTCGGGCTCGACCGCCGTCACCATCGCGACCCGGCAGTCGATGCCGCGCTCGCGGACCGCGGCGAGGACCTCGTCGCCTGAGAGCCCGGGCATCCGTCGGTCCAACAGGATCGCGCCGACCTCGTCGTCGGCTCCGTCGAGTTCGTCTAACGCCTCCTGGCCGCCGTACGCGGTCCGGACGCGATACTCGTCGCCGAGCCACGCGGCGTACAGGTCGGCCAAGTCTGGTTCGTCCTCAACCACGAGGACCAGCGGCGGTTGCTCACTCATGGATGACCGGAGCGACGACGTGTTCGCTCACACGTTTCGTCTCTGCGCGGACTATATTAAAA
>NZ_SDJP01000003.1:0-213560 GCF_004114995.1 Halorubrum amylolyticum | reverse complement strand
CCGCGCTCGGCGAACCCCAGCGACGTAAGTACCGCAAGGAGCGAGCAACGCGAGCGACTGAGGAGCGCAGCGAGCTGTGGGAGCCGAGCGCGGCTGGGGCTTTGGAGGTCGTCGCCGCAGAGCCGTCGATCACCGATACACAGCCGACAGCAACACCACTCGATCATTTATAAATAACCGATCCGACACAGTGATTCACGTACTCCCGCACTCGATCAAGAAACCATCCGCAGCGACCGGCTGTGCCGGGCAAATGCTGTCCGAAGAAGAGGGTTTCAGCAGGGCCAAAAACCGGGTGTTCGTCCGTCCGTTCGGTATCGAGGCGTCGTTAGCTGCGGGTAAAGCGGTACTCGACGGTGCCAACTCCCGGCAGGCTGACGCGGCCGACAGTCTCGCGGTCGACGTGGCGGGCGATCGAACGCGACAGGGCGACGAGCGCGACGACGCCGGTCAGGACGCCGAGCGAGACGAGCGGGTACGAGGCCACGAGGACCGCCAGCCCCAGAAACGCGAGGAACGCGAGCGAGGCGCGGGCGCCGCCGTCGAGCGAGTCGGTCGCCCTCGGGCGTCGGCCGTCGGCCGAGAGACCGTGTTTCGGTTGCAGTGGTTGGTCAGTACCGTATCGCATTCCCTCCCGGCCTAAAGGCCGGGATTCCCTGCTTGTAGAAAGATGGTTCCCCGTACGTTCTCGTCAGGCATATACCTTTCATATCTCAGATATGTTTTGAGAACTGGTAACACACAGCTACTCTAGGAGGGAACTAAAACGGCCGTTAATGCCGTGTAATTCTTACCATGGTACTTATTCGTACACTCATAATATATCTAGTAGTTCTGGGAGAAGAGGAGGAGGAGGAGGAGAGCGGGACGTGGACGGATGTCGGGCCGCCGTGGTGGTCGGCCCCCTGTCGTGGTGACTCGTCCGATCTCGATGTCGGGGTCGCGTTAAGTTAGTATCAATATGGCTGCCGTCATGCGATTTTGCTGAAGTGTTCTAGAATGTTGTAGCTGATCGTGTTCTGACGATCAACGGGAAGGAGAACTGAGAAGGCAGATCCTGTTTCTCCCGGAGTTACTACCTATCTTGAGTGTATAAATTGGTTTCCCCCAACTCGCGGAATACTCTCGCCGTCCTGCGTTTCTGCTTAACTTAACGCGACCGATGTCGGCGCCCTCACTTTTATTCCGGTCCGGTACGTATTGGAGAGACGAACAAACGATGCCGACGACACACGACACACCCTTCCCACGGACGGAGCCGGTCGCGGTCCCGGACCGCCGTCGGGTCATCGCCGGGCTCGCGGACGGGGCGGTGGAGACGGTCGGGGACCTGCGGGTCCGCGGCCGGGCGGACGAGATCGCCGCCGAACTCCGCGAGACCCACCTCCCCGCCCTGGAGGAGGCCGGGTACATCGAGTGGGACCGGGAGACGGGGACGATCGAGCCCGGACCGAACTTCGAGGAGGCGGCCGAGCACGTCGCCGACCTCCCCGACCTCAACGAAGAGCCCGAAGAAGACTGAGCCCGCCGACAGGGGGTCGCGTCCGCCGCCGGAGCCCCTGCGAGCCGCGCCCGACGGGTCCGCGAGCCACGCCCGAGACGTTTATACGCCGCGGCGGGCGACCCCAGACATCGCATGGCCGAGCCGATACTGAAGTGGGCCGGCGGGAAGCGGCAGCTCCTCGACGAGCTGTACGCCCGGTTCCCGGCGACGTACGGTCGCTACCACGAGCCGTTCCTCGGCGGCGGCGCGGTGTTCTTCGACCTCGAACCGCCGAACGCGACGCTCAACGACGCGAACCCGCGGCTGGTGAACTTCTACGAACGGGTGCGCGACGACCCCGAGGCGCTGATCGAGCGGCTGGAGTCGTTCGACGACCCCGACGCCGACCCGGACCCCGCCTTCCCGTACGCCGAGGAGACCGCCCGCGGCCGCGACGTGGAGAGCTACTACTACCAGCAGCGCGCGCGGTTCAACAGGCGGCCGTACGAGGGCGAGTTCGACCCGCTGGAGGAGGCCGCGCTGCTGTTGTACCTCAACCGCACCTGTTACAACGGGCTCTACCGCGAGAACGCCGACGGTGGGTTCAACGTCCCCGTCGGCCGGTACGCGAACCCCGACTGGGTCCAGCGCGACCGGGTCCGACTGGCGAGCGACGCGCTCGCGGACGCGACGATCCGGAACGGCGACTTCGCGTACGTCCTCGACGCCGCGGCGCCGGGCGATCTGGTCTACTTCGATCCCCCCTACGAGCCCATGAGCGCGACCGCGAGCTTCAACGAGTACAGCGCCGAGGGGTTCGACCGCGAGGACCAGCGTCGGCTGCTCGACGTGGCGGTCGAACTTGACGAGGCGGGCGTGTGGGTCGTCCTCAGCAACAGCGGCGTGATGGACGAGCCGTACGCGGAGGCGGGGTTCCGCGTCGAGATCGAGGGTGCGACCCGCGCGATCAACAGCGACGCGGGGAACCGCGACGAGGTCGACGAGATCGTCGCTACCAACGTGCCGCCGGCCGAGCGACGCGAGGCCGGACAGCGCGACCTCGCGGAGTTCTGAGGGCTAGCGACCTCAGTCTCCGGCCTCGTCGCTCGCCGCGACGCAGGACCGACCGCAGAGGGCGGGCTTTTTGCCCTCCCCCGCCGACGACTCGCGTATGACCGATCTCGATATCGACCTCGTCCTCGTGTCGGTGGACGGCAGCGAGGAGTCCCACGAGGCGGTCGACTACGCGATCGCCGTCGCCGACGAGTACGGCGCGAGCGTCCACGCCCTGTACGTGCTCGACGAGGACGTGGTCCGCGCCATCGACCACGGCGTGGTCGACGAGACCGACGTGGCCGACGACACCGAGGCGTTCACCGACTCCGTGGCGCGGCGCGCGGAGGCGGCCGGCGTCTCCCACAGCAACTCCATCGCCTACGGGTACTCCACGACGGTGAAGACGGTCCACCCCGGAAGCGTCGTCCTCGACACCGCCGAGGAGATCGAGTCCGACTTCATCGTCGTCCCGCGCGAGCCCGTCTCCGGGGACCCCGGCGAGGTGCTCGGGAAGGCGGCCGAGTACGTCCTCCTGTACGCCAGCCAGCCCGTGCTGTCCGTCTAATGGCCGACGGTCTCCCCTTCCTCCCGGCGGGAACGACCCTCCCGCCCGCGCCGTACCTCCTCGTCGTCCTGCTCGCGACCGGTGGAGTCGTCGCCACGCTCCGCCGGCGGCGCCCGCGGGTCACCGGTCGCCGCGTGTTCGCGCTCGCGCCGTGGATGGCGCTCGGCTCGGCGGCGCACGTCCTCTACGTCGTCGACGCGCTCCCGCCCCGCCTCTCCCCATTCGCCGGCTCGCCGACCGTCTACCTCACGGTGGGGTCGCTGGCGGGCGCGGCGTGGCTCGCCGCCGACGCCGCCCGCCCGGATCGGGTGGCGGAAGCCCTCGCGCTCGCCGGCGCGCTCTGCCTCGCCCCGGTCGTCGCGGTCGCGCTCTCGACCGGGTTCTCGCCGGCGGGCGCGCGCTGGTCGACGATCGCGCTCGCGCTCACCCTCCCGATCGCCGGCGCCGCGTGGGTCGGCCTGAACCGAATCCGGCCCGAGACCGCGGTCACCGGCGGCGTCGGCGCCCTCGCGGTGTTCGGCCACGCGCTCGACGGCGTCTCGACCGCGGTCGGGACGACCCACCTCGGCTTCGGCGAGCGCACGCCGCTCTCGCGGGTCCTGCTCGAGATCGGCGGACTCCCGTCGCTCCCGGTGATCGGGGAGGGAGGGCTGTTCCTGCTCGTGAAGCTCGCGGTCGCGAGCGCCGTCGTCTGGCTGTTCGCTGGGTACGTCCGGGAGACGCCCGCCGAGGGGTACCTGCTCTTGGGGTTCGTCGCGGCGATGGGGCTCGGTCCCGCGGCCCACAACCTGCTCCTGTTCGCCGTGGCGGCGTGAGCGACCGGACGCTCGCGACGGGGTTCCGGCTTTAGAGGACCGCGAGCGCGAATCCGACGGCGACGCCGGCCAACAGGACCGCCTGGACGAACGAGCCGGCGAAGACGCCGATCACCGCGTAGACCGACCGTCGGAGGGCGACACGCGGCTCGGCAGCGTTCTCGGAGAGGCTTTCGAGGAACACGGTTCCGCCGACCCCGACGACGAGGCCGACCGGGCCTACCACGAAGAGCAACGCGATACCCACGAGGGTGCCGACGGCGACGCTCCGCGCCGACGCGCCTCCGAGTCTCCCGGAGACCATCCCCGACGCCGGTTCCGCCGCGGACGCCAGAAGCGAGACGAGAACGAGCGCGAGCAGAGCGACGAGGCCCGGCTCGGTGAATCCCGTGGAGTACGCGTAGCCGACGACGGTCAGCGCCGCGAGGACGCCGCTCGGTACGAACGGGACGAACGAACTGGCCGTCCAGACGACCAGTAACGCGATCGCGATTCCGGCCGCGGAGAAAGGCATACGCGACCATCGCCGCACGGGTTCAAAACGGTTCACCTCGGGCGGGCCGTCGGCCGCCGCGTCGGTTCGACGGCGCGGCGGCTCTTCGAGACGGGAGGAACCCGGAGAAGCGAAGCCGAACCGACCGCCGCCCTCAGTCCTCTTCTTCGACGACTTCCGGGTCCTCGATGGCCGACTGGAGGGAGTCGAGCCCGTTGACCCACTCGGAGACGAGCCCGTACTCTAGGTCCTCGACGAGGTCGATGTCGAGTTCCTCGCCGTCGATGATGCGGGTGCCGGCCTGCACGACGTAGCCGAGCGCGGCGTCGAGGTCGTCCTCGGCTTCGGCGTCGGCGGCCGCGCGCACGAACTCGCTCACGTCGCCGTCGACGACGCCGCCGACGACGTACTCCTCGGCCGCGTAGAAGACGGGGACGAGCGAGGTCTGGACGCCGTCGATCAGCATGACCTTGTCCTCGTCGTCGAACTCCACGTCGGCGAGCACGATGTCGCGGACGGAGTGGATCTCCTCGACCGCACGGTCCTCGTCGATGCGCCCGTCGTCGAGCGCGGCGAGCACCTTCACGATCGCGATCGCGGCGTCGTCTTGGAGGTTCAACAGGAGCCGCGCGGAGTCCTCGTTCTCGGGGTCCAGATCCTCCTCTTCGAGCCGGTCGAGCCAGTTCTGCCACCGTTCGTCGGTATAGAAGGTTTCGACGGCGTCGTCGTCGGTCATGTCCCGTACGTCGCCCGGACTACTCAAATGCCTTTCCTATCGATCGTCGCGCGAGACGGCGTCTCACCCGCTCGACGGCGGGATTCGGGCGTCGAGCTCGGGCGTCGCGCTCAGGCGCCGCGCTCAGGTCGCGACTCAGACCTCTCGATCCAGCGTCGCCTCGGTGTCGATCCCGTAGACTGCGCGGGGGGTCTCGACGTGAGCGGTGCGGACCGCGTCGTCGTACCCCTCCTCCAGCAGCCAGCGGACGCGGCGCGGGACGGTCTTCGGGCCGAGTACCATCCCCGGCTTCTCGGGATCGTCGACGAAGTCGGTCTCCATCAGGAACGGCTCGCCCGACGTTGCCGCGCGCTCCAACCGGTCCTTCTCGCTCATCACGCTCGGGGTCGGCCCCGCCAGTTCGCCCTCCGCGTAGTGTTTCACGACGTTCGTCGGGTCGAGGCCGACCTCCTCGGCGGCGTCGGCCAGATCGGTGAGGTCCTCGCTGGCCTCCGTGTGCAGTTGGACGGCGCAGTCGAGGGCGGCGCCAAGCTCGAACGCGCGCCGGGTCACGGCGTTCGAGGCGTCCCAGACCGCGTCGCTCACGTCGTAGTGCGGGCGCCCCGACTTCAGCGCGAGCGCGTCGCCGTCGGCGACGAACTCGCTCGCGACCTCCAGCCCGCCGCACATCAGGTCGCGGGCGTCCACGGGCGAGAACCCCCGCTCGTCGACGAGCCGGCTGATCAGGCCCGGGTGGACGCCGAGCACCGGCCACGCGCGCCCCGGGAGTACCTCGTTCGCGGCCGCAACCGCGTCGAGCGTCTCCTCGAAGACGGGGCGGAAGTCGGCGGGTTCGTCGGGCTCGACGCCGAGGTGCCACGACGGCTTGTTCACCACGAGCAGGTGGGTGCCGCCGAGCCGGACGAACTCCTCGACCGCGTCGATCCCGCGGCCGTGACGCGGATCGAGGTGGAGGTGGTCGTCGAGCACCGGCGTGTCGAGATCGTCGGTCATGCGTGAGGGACGTGGCGGTCCGCACTATAAGGAACGGCGGAGTCCTCTCGCGAGGAGACGGGCCGGGCGGGCGATCGGCCTCACTCCGCAGCGTTCGGACGGCCCACGGGCTCCGGGGCGCTTCCGGTCTCGATCGCCCGTCGGGTCGACTCGTCGATCTCGACGAGGTGACACAGCGGGTTCCCCGGGTAGACGACCGGGTTCTCCAGGAGGCCGATCAGCAGCCCGGTGAAGGGCGCCTCGACCCCGACCGCGTCCTCCTTGAACGGGTTGGTGATCGTCGCGATCCGCTCGCCCTCGCGGACGAGCGAGCCGCTCTCGAAGTGGGTGTCGACGATCCCGCCGGAGTCGGCCCGGAGCCACGTCTTCTCGCCCGCGCCGGCGACGATCACGTTGGAGCCGAACGCCAGCGCGAGGCGGTGGACCCCGTCGTCGGTCATGTCGCCGCGGACGTGGAGCATGTCCGCGTGCCGGACGCGCTGCTCGCGCTGTCCAACGACCGCCTCAACGAGGGGTGCGAGCGCTTCGGCGAGGTCGGCGTGTACAAGACGGCGATCGGCACCCACGGCGGCGGGACGTGGAAGGTGGACCTCACGGAGCGGGTGAACCCGAAGGTGGGGAACCGGCAGGCGTTCCTCCAGCGGCTCATCGACCGCGACGACGAGAAACACCGCGATCTGCGGGTGTACGTCGTCGGCGACGAGATCGTCGGCTCGATGTACCGCTACGCGCCCGAGGACGCCACCGACGACATGCCACAGGAGGCCGCCGAGACCGCGCTGTACGCCGCCGAGGTGATGGGGCTCGACTACGCCGGCGTCGACCTCGTCATCGGCATCGGCGGCAACCAGCACACCGTCACCGCGAGCGTCGAGGACCGCGGACACATGGAGTACCCGCTGCTCCTCGGCCGCGACATCCTCACCGACTACCGGGTCGACGTCCGGAAGCGCGCCGACGTGGAGGAGGCCGAGCGCGACGAGGCGGGCGAGATACTCGAAGAGGAGTAGCGGCCGGACGACTACTCGACGTCCGGCGCCTTCTCGCCGGCGGGGACGACGATCTCCAGCCAGTTCTCTTCGGGCGGGAGCGGGCAGGAGAACGTCTCGCTGTAGGCGCAGAAGGGACTGTACGCGAGGTTGAAGTCGATCGTCACCGCGTCGCCGTCGGCGAGTTCGCCGTCCGGCTCAAGCTCCATGTACCGCCCGTTGTGATACGTCTGCTGGCCGGTCGTCTTGTCGCGAAACGGGACGAAGATGGCCCCGTCGTCGCCCTCCTGCCGGTAGCCCGCGAGAGTGTGTTCCTCGCCGCGGAGTTCGAACGCGAAGGTGACGACCCGGAGGTACCGAACCGGGTTGCTCGCGGTGGTCTCCATCTCGACCGGTTCGGGGTCGTCGTGGACGGTGACGGTCGCCTCGACCCGGTAGTCGGGGTTCGGCTCGAAGTAGTCGAGCCCGTCGAAGTCGTCGCGGTCCTCGGGCGGGATCGGCGACTGCGGGTGCTCGGCGAAGAACTCGTCCTTCTCGCGGCGGTTCGCGCGGAGGCGTTCGGCGTAGTCGTCGCTCATGTCCGCGGCGAGGGCCGCCGGGGGTTTCAGGGTCGCGGTCTCGGGGCGAACCTACCCCGGATCACCAGCGAGAATCGCTCACAGCGCCTGCAGGTCGGTGAGACACTCGTCCAGATCGCGGGTCGAGGTCGCCAGCGAGAACCCGTCGACGCGCGCGAGGTCGGCGGCGTGGTCCCACAGGTCGCCGTCCTCGATCCCGTGGAGCACGACCGCGTTCGGCGTCGGGCTCACGACCCGCAGCGCGACCAGCGGCGACTCGCCGCGCGTGACGCGCGTGAACACGAGCGCGCGGTTCGTCGACTGCCCGTACAGCCGGTAGAACTCCTCGCTCGACAGGCGGGTGATCGCCTCGATCGAGTTGATGACGGTGTGGCCGTTGACGTGGTCCTGTTCGCCGCGCACGATCTCCGTCGCGCCCATCGCCTCGTAGAACTCCTCTAAGGGGACCGCCGTCGAGTACTCCCGGAGGTCGTGGACGATGTCGCTCTCGAAGCCGGCGGAGAGCACCCGCGCGTACTGGCGGAGCCGCCCGCCGCCGCGCCGCTCGTCGATGTCCAGGAGCCCCTCGACGGTCCGCCGGACGACCCCGATCCCCGGGCTCTCGCGGCGCCCGCTCTCGTAGTCCGAGACGACCGACGAGGAGACGTCGAGCTGGTCGGCCAGTTCCGTCTGGGAGACGTCGAAGTCGGTCCGCCACTTCCGGAGGGTCGCTCCGGGGTCGTCGCTGAGCGTTATCTCGCCGGCGATCCGGCGGGAGAGTTCTTCGCGTGCGTCGCTCATGACCCGATCCGACGACCGAGCGCCGCAAAAGACTACCGAAAGCGGGGTTCGTCGAACGTCGACAGCGGATCGGGAGAACGGTGTCGGGCGACGCTACTCCACCGTCAACGAGTAGACGATGACGCCGAACCCGATCGCGGTCAGCAGGCTGTTGATCGCGATCCCGACGGCCAGACTCGATCCGATGATCTGGTGGGAGACGCCGCCGATCAGCGCACCGACGGTGACGATGCCGAAGCCGATACCGAGCGCGCGCAGCGAGGGGCTGCCGGTCCGACCGTACGCCCGGAGCGCGTAGTAGGTGATGCTGCCACCGAGCACCAGGATGGCGGTCTTTGCGACGATGACGAACAGGTTGATGTACGTATTCATGTTTCCTCGCGGAGCTCCGACCACAGGTCGGCCAGTCGTTCGTCCCGGGTGCGTTCCGGGCGAGTGAACTCGACCTCGAACTCGCGGTCGTCCTCCTCGTCGATCGAGACGGTGACCGTCTCGAACGAGACCGAGTAGCGGGTCGTGTGTTGCCCGTCGCGGCGGATGTCCGTCGACTCCGACAGCAGGGACGCCTCGGTGAGCAGCTCCAGCTTCCGGTAGGTCGTCGACAGGGGGATGTCGCACTCCTCCGAGATGTCGCTGGCCGTCTTCGGCTCGGCGAGTGCTGACACGATCCGCCGTGCGTCGTCGTCTGCGAGCGCGTCCAGCACGTCGTCGACCGGCGGCGGACTCTCCTCGCGCGACGGGTCCCGCACCATACGTGCCCGTTCGACCGCCGGGACTTAAAGCATCGAACTTCCGCTCGCGACACCGGAGAACGCGCCCCGTTTTTGTGGGTGGGTGGCGTACCCGGAGGAGATGGACTCGTGGAAGCGGCGGGTCGCCGGCTACTCGGCGTTCGTCCTCTTCGTGTTGATCTTCACGGCGGTCGTCTACCGCTACGGGATGCGGGTGTACGAGGGCGACCCCCGCACGATGATCGAGGCGCTGCGCTTCTCGGTCGAGATGTTCACCACCACCGGGTTCGGCGGGGACGCGCCGTGGGAGAGCCAGCAGCTGAACGCGTTCATCGCGGTGATGGATCTGGTCGGCATGATGCTTCTGATCGGCGCCCTGCCGGTCGTGGTGACGCCGCTCTTGGAGGAGGCGTTCGCGACGAGCGTCCCCCGGTCGCTGGACGAGGACCTGTCCGGTCACGTCGTCGTCTGTTCGGACACCCCGCGGTCGGCGGCGCTCATCGAGGAGTTCGACTCCCGAGAGATCCCCTACGTGATCGTCGAACCGGACCACGACCGGGCGGTGCGGCTCCGCGAGGCGGGTCGGACCGTGATCCGCGCGGATCCGGAGTCGACGACGGGGCTGGCGGCCGCGAACCTCGCCGACGCGCGGGCGCTGGTGACCGACGTCTCCGATCAGGTCGACGCGAGCATCGTGCTCGCCGCGAAGGAACTGTCGCCCGACGTGCGCGTCATCAGCGTCGTGGAGGACCCCGATCGCGAGCGATACCACCGGCTCGCCGGCGCGGACGAGGTGCTCTCACCGCGGTCGCTGCTCGGCGAGAGCCTCGCCGCGAAGGTGACGACCGTGCTCCAGACCGACCTCGGCGAGGCGGTCGCTATCGGCGACTCCCTGCGACTGGCGGAGGTGTCGGTGCCGCACGGCAGCCGGCTCGCCGGCTCGACGCTCGCCGACAGCGGGATCCGCGAGCGCGCCGGCGTCAACGTGATCGGGGCGTGGTTCAACGGCGAGTTCGACGCGGCGCCCCCGCCGGACGCGACGCTGTCGGCCGGGACGGTCCTGCTCGTCTCCGGGCGGTCGGACCAGCTGGAGCGGCTCGTCGAACTGACGAACTCCGCCACGCGGCGGTTCGGCGCCGGCGAGACCGTGGTCGTCGGGTACGGGCAGGTCGGTCGGACCGTCGCCGAGGCGGTCGCGGACGCCGACCTGCCCGTCACGGTCGTCGACCGAGAGGACGCCGAGGGGGTCGACGTGGTCGGCGACGCGACCGACCCGGAGACGCTGCGTGCCGCCGGTGTCGAGGCGGCGCAGACGGTCGTGCTCGCGCTGCCCGACGACACCACGACGGAGTTCACGACGCTCGTGGTCCGCGACCTGGCGCCGAACACGCAGGTGCTCGCCCGCGTCGAGGAGGCCGCGAGCGTCCGGAAGATGCACCGGGCGGGCGCCGACTACGTGCTCTCGCTCGCGACCGTCACCGGGCGGCTCTCCGCCTCGACCGTTATCGAGGACCGCGACGTGCTCTCGCTCACCCAGCAGATCGAGGTCGTCAGGAGTCGCGTCCCCCGGCTCTCCGGGCGGACGATCGGACGAGCGAACGTTCGGGAGACGACCGGCTGCACCGTCATCGCGATCGAGCGCGACGGCGAGACCGTGACGGAGATCGGCCCCGACACGCGGATCGCCCCGGACGACGAGCTGGTCGTCGTCGGCACCGACGAGGGAATACGAGAGTTCGAGGGACGGTTCACCTGATCGCCGCGTGACGGTGGGTCGGGGCGTTCTGCCCGGCTTGCCGCCGGTCTCGACGGCCCGGACGCCGGTGCGAGTCGAACGCTTCAAGTATTCGCTGGCTGTTCGTTCCTGTATGAAAGACCAGGGACGCTCCACGCGCAAGCGGACCGGCGGCCGACTCAAGCACGCCTCGAACAAGAAGCGCCACCAGCTCGGCCGCGAGCCCGCCGAGACCACGGTCGGCGAGACGCGGGTCCAGTACATCGACTCCCGCGGCACCGAGAAGAAGGTCCGCGCGCTCTCGATGAACGTCGCGCAGGTCGCCGACGGCGACGAGGTCAGCGAGGCCGACATCGAGAACGTCGTCGACAACCCCTCCAACGTCAACTACGCCCGCCGAAACATCGTCACCAAGGGCGCCGTCATCGAGACGTCCGCGGGGCGCGCCCGCGTCACCTCCCGTCCCGGCCAGACCGGGCAGGTCAACGCGGTCCTCATCGACTGAGCGGCTCCCGGTCCGCCGCGCGGCCGACCGCTTTCTGAACCTATTTACCCGTTCGAACCGACGAGCGACGCGTGTACCTCGGCGTCGACGAGGCCGGCAAGGGTCCCGTGCTCGGACCGATGGTCGCCGCGGCGGTGCTCGCCGACCCGGCGGCTCTCCCGGCCGACGCGGGCGACTCGAAGCGGATCGCTCCGTCGCGCCGCGAGTCGATCGACGCCGCGATCCGGGGAACCGACGCCGTCGGCGTCGGCGTCGCGTTCGTCGAGCTAGCCGAGATCGACCGGCCGGACACGGACATGAACACGCTCACCGTGCGCGGACAGGCGCGGGCGGTCCGGGCCGCGCTCGACGGCGATATCGGCGTCGACACCGACGAGCCCGTCCGCGTCGTCGCCGATGCGGGCGACACCAGCGAGGCGCGGTTCGCTCGGCGGCTCGGCGAGTTCGTCGCCGATCCGGACGCTGACGCCGGCGACGGCGACACCGATCTCCCCGCCGTCGACGTGTCGGCCTCCCACGGCGCAGACGAGGACGACCCGGTGGTCGGCGCCGCGAGCGTCGTCGCGAAGGTGGCCCGCGACGAGCGAATGGCGGCGATCGACGCGGACTACCCCGGGTACGACGGGCTCGGCAGCGGCTATCCGAGCGATCCGGCGACGCGAGAGTTCCTCCGAGCGTACGTCGACGACCACGGCGACGTGCCCGACTGCGCGCGGCGCTCGTGGGCGACCTGCGACGACGTGTTGGCGGCCGCCGAGCAGTCCGGGTTAGACGAGTTCTAGCGTCCGAGGAGCGCCCTCCGGTCTACACCAGCCCGGACGCCGCCGCGCTCACGGCCTCGATGAACGCTTCCCAGACGGAGACCCCGGCGACGATGGAGAGCACGGTGTCGGCGCCGAAGAAGGCGAACAGCGCGGCGGACGCGAGGTGCGCCCGCCGCATATCGAATCGGTGGGCGAAGGTGTGGAAGAAGTACGCGTTCGCGAGGCTGACAGGAACGATCGCCAGCATCTCGCCCAGCCAGATGGCGGAGGTCGCGCCGTACTGGACCGCCAGCCCGATCGTCACGAGCTGGGTCTTGTCGCCGAACTCGCCGGTGGCGGTGAGCACGAAGATCGGCAGGAACCCCCCGAACGAGCCGGCGTATCGGTCGAGCGGTCCCGGAAACGTCACCGACTCCAGCGCGTCGAGGGTCGCGTCGTTCGGCTCGGGCTCCGACTCGGCCGCCTCCGAGTCGCCGTCGGCGTCGTCGGACGCGATCCGCTTCGATTCCCGATCCGGCATCGACCGGTACAGCAGGTACGCGAAGACGAAGAACAGCGTCGCGGTCGCGGCGTCGAGCACGACGCCGGGGAGCGCCGACTGCAGCGCTTGGCCGAAGGCGATCTCTACCGCCGTCCAGCCGGCGAACGCCGAGCTCGCGGCGGCGACGACCACCTTCGGGTCGTACCGCGTCGACAGCGCGGCGATCATGAACTGCACTTTCTCTCCCGGCAGCACCGCGAGCTGGGCGACGAACGCGACGACGACGATCTCGGCGTAGGCGGTCACGCCGGTCCCTCCACACACCCTCCCGACCGTGACGGCCGCGGCTCCGAGGCGGCGAATCTCGGCCTCGTCGCGTCTGATTGGTCGTGGGTCACGTGTTCGAGTCGCTTGCGGCGCATGTAACCGCGTTCGGGTTCAGCGAGCCGATCGCGGAGGGTAGTCGTTTCGATCCCCGCGCCGGATCGTCACCGGATCGTCAGCAGGCGGCGGAGGATGTCGCCGTAGGCGGGGCGGGTGATCAGGACGCCGATCAGGACGCCGAGGATGGTGAAGATCGCGAACCCGGAGAGGTCGCCGAGCGACAGCACCATCAGCGGCGACATCGCGATGATCGTCGTCGCCGCGGCCGCGCCGATCACCCAGAAGGCGCGGCGGAACCGGGAGTCGAACACCTTCTTGGAGTTCACCTCGCCCTCGCTCATCACCTCGTCGGCGATGATCACGAGGTCGTCGACGCCGGTCCCGACGACCGCGATGAAGCCGGCGATCACGGCCAGCTCCAGCGGGTAGCTCAACAGCGCGGCGATGCCGAGCAGCGCGTACACCTCGGCGAGCGCCGTGACGATCATCGGTAGCGCCACCGCGGGCTCGCGGTACCGCAGGAACACCATGCCGGCGACCGCGAGTACCGCGAGGATTCCCGTCACCAGCGAGTAAGTCTTGTAGTTCTCCCCCTGCGCCGCCGAGATGGACCGCGAGGTCCCCTGTCCGCTGATGTCGAGCTCCGCCGGGAGCGCGCCGGCGCGCAGGTTGATGGAGATGGTCTGCGCCTGGCTGAACTCGCTCGTCGTGAGCCGGAAGCCGCCGTCGGTGGCCCACGAGCCGCTCGCCATGCTGTCCGCCAGGTCCGGGTCCATCCCGAAGGAGTTGACGACCTCGCCGTCGACGGTGAGCAGGAGACACGGCTTGCTCACGCCGTCCGGGTTCTCGCCGTAGTCGCACCGGTCCTGGTTGGTGTTGTACGCCGAGGCGAACCCGCGGTCGGCGACGGCCTGCTGGAAGCCGTGGGCGGGCGACTGCTCGCCCTCCGGCGCGGTGTTCCGGACCGTCACCGGCACGTACGCCCCGGTTCCCTGCTCGGCCTGAGCGGCGGTGCCGATGTCCTCGAAGTGGTCTTGGATCAGCACTTCCTCCTGGATCGCGGTCCCGTTCTCGGTCGGGTACGCGATGTCGATCTGGACGGTCCCGCGCTCTTCGAGGAGGTCGATCACGTCGCTCCGGTCCTCGCCGGGAACCTCGACGAGGATGAAGTACTCGCCGGTGAGCGACTGGACCTGCTGGACGCTCCCGCCGGAGAGCCCGGCCTCGTTGATCTTGCCCTCGATGATGCCCTGCGCGACGTCGCGGGTCTCCTGTGTGACGCCGGGGCGAACGTCCTCGTAGGCGTATCCGGAGGCGTCCATCGCCGCGCGGAACTCCGACTCGGAGACCGACGCGTCGGTGACCTCGACCGCGTTCTCGTCGGCGACGGCTCCGATGTCGCGCGCAGAGGCGTTCTCGAGCTCGTCCGCGACCGCGCGGGCGATGTCGTCCGGCTGATCGCCGTCGAAGTCGGCCTCGGTGGCGGTGTAACCGAGAAGCGGGGCGCGGACCCGCGTTCCGCCGGCCAGATCGAGCCCGTACTGGAGGTTCGTGACGCCCTGTTGGGCCTCGGAGACGTTCTCGCCGGGCGCGGTCTGGGGACCGAACTGGGGCGCGAAAAGCGCCACCGTCGCGCCGATCACGATGACGATCAAAACCAGGATTCGCCAGTTGTTCTTGACGGGTTCGAGCATCAGCGCTTCACCCCCTGGAACTTGTACCAGCGAAGCAACGAGACGTTCAGCAGGTACGTGTTCATCAGGTCGGCACAGAGGCCGACGGAGAGGATGATCCCGATGTTCCGGAGGAGGTCGACGCCGAACAGCGCCGCGACGATCGCCATGACGATCATCGCCGCCATCGACGTGAGCGTCATCGTCACCCCGGTCCGCATCGCGCGGTTCACCGACTCGTAGAAGTCGCCGGTCCGGCGCAGCACGGAGTTGTTCAACAGGATGTCGGAGTCGACGCTGTACCCGATGATCATCAACAGCGCCGCGATCGTCCCGAGCGTCATCTGGATTCCGAGGAGGTTCATCACCGCGACCGGGATCACCAGGTCGGAGAACGCCGACGCGACGACCGCGATCGACGGGACGAACGTCCGGAACAGCGCGAACACGAGCACGCTCATCCCGAGGAAGGCGAGCGCGACGCCGAATATCGCTGTCCGGGCCGTGTCGGCCGCGAAGCTGGGTGACACCTGATCGACGGCGGTCGTGTTCAGGTTCGAGGCGTTTGCCTGTCTGTCGAGACTGCCTGCCAAACCGTCCGGGTTCTCGTCCGCCGCCCGGAACGTCACCACGTACACGTCGTCCGCGGGGATCGACCGGACCGAGTCGGGCCGCCGGTCGAACGCGGTCTCGATCTGCTGTTCTACGTCGCCGCCGTCGTCGGCGATCCGGAGCTCCACGCCGCCCGTGAACGCCAACCCGAGGTTCGCCGGCGCGCCCGTGATCAGGTACCACCCGCCGATGATCGCGAGCGCGAGGACGAGGACCGCGAGCGGAATCGCCACGAGCTGCCGGTTGGAGTACTCGGTGTAGTTGACCTCCGGTACCTCGATCGCTACCATAAATACCGCTTCCTGCGCGGGCGTGAATAAGCCTTCTTACTCACTCGCGCGCGAGTTCTAGCGTGCGGTGGTCGTTCTCCGATCGTCCGCGCCGCCCGCGCCGCCCGCGAGGCGACGCGTCGCGCCGCAACGGCTTAGCCGACGGCCGCCGTACCGAGACGCATGGAACCGACCGCCACACGCGTCGTTCTCTCGTACCCGGAGGGGCTCAGCGACTGGGGACGCGACCAGGTCGAGACGGACCGCTACAGGGGGTACTTCGCTCGTGTCCTCGACCGCGTCGCCGTCGGGGACGCCCGCGAGGAGTTCGTCGACGTCGGCTGTTGCGGCGACAGCCTCGACGTGCCGTTCCGCGTCGAGCGAGTCGAGATCGACGGCGACCCGGTCGACGTGGCGACCGTGACCGACGCGACGGCGATCGACTACGAGACGCGGTCCGGCGACGTCGACGGCGGCTGGCGCGTCCAGAGCGCGGCCGGGCCGTCGTGTTCGATCTCCGACAGAGAGTGATCGGACCCTGTCGTTTCCGCGGCCAGCTCAGGGCATGTACCGCACGCTGACCACACACGGCTCCGACCGGACCTCGACGCGGTTCACACCGAGCCGGGCCGCCCGCGACAGCGTCGCCTCGCGGTCGTCGATCACGTCGGCGACCGCGTCCGCGGTGTCCTCCTCCGGCGGCGTCAACACGTGGACCTCGCCGACGCCCGCGCGCTCCTCGCGGGCGAGATCGCCGGTCTCCGTCTCGGCCGCGAGCTCGCGCTCGTGGACGGTCGGGGGTTCCTCGCTCTCCTCGATCGAGAGGGACCGCCGCTCGGCGACCTCGACGACCCGATACGTGACCTCCATCGGCGGATCGGGCGCGACGGTCGCCTCCAGGGCGTCGTCGACCGAGAGCCCGGGGTTCGAGCTCAGCGTGTGTACCTGCCCGTCGTGGACGTCTTTCAGCACCGCGGAGTCGCTCTCGACGTGCGTGACGAGGAACGTACTCTCCTTCTCGTCGGTCATTAGCGGTCGTAGGCGACCGAGCCTTTTCCGGGTTTCGAGCCGCGCTGCTCGGGGTTTCGGTCCATCAGAATCGAACGCCGAGTTCTCGCGTCAGTCCCGGACGAGCCGCGCGTCTCCGTCCTCGACGACCACGTCGAGGCCGTGTTCGTGAACGAACGCGGCGGTGTAGTCGGGGACGACGCGGTCGGCGGCGAACCGGGCACGAAGCAGGGGCACCGCGTCGAGCAGGTCGTCGCCGTCGACCATCGACGGCGAGGACTCCAGGAACTCCACGTCGAGGTCGGCGTCGCGACCGCGCGCCGCGAGCGTCGGGAGGCTGGGGGCCTCGAAGGCGCCGTCGAAGTCGATCGGCGCGGTGAAGCCAGCGTAGTAGGTGCGGCCGCGGGTGGAGGGGCCGAGCACGACCTCGTTCGTCCGGAGCTTCATCGCGGCCGAGTCGATCACGGTCCGCGAGAGCAGCGGCGCCTGCGGGGTGACGACCGCGACGGAGTCGGCGTTCTCCTCGCGGAGCAGGTGGGTGACGGTGTTGCCGGCGCGCGCGCCGAACGACGACCCGACCTGTCGCTCGAACCGGACCTCCTCGGTGCCGCCGAGAGTGTCGGCGACGAGGGTGCGCAGCTCGGCCTCAGTCGAGGTGTCGGTGCGGTGCTCGGCGGGGAGGTCGTCGTCCACGGGGTAGTTAACGAGGAGCTCGCCGCCGGAGCGGTCGACCGCGAGGACGGCGTCGCGGAACAGCGCCTCGTACAGGTCGGCGGCCTCGGCGGCCGACAGCGGCGTCGACTCCGCGATCCCGGTCGCGACGAGCCCCTCGCGGGGCGGCTTCGCAAGCACGGCGACGACGGTCATGTCTCGAACCGAATCGCCCGCGCGCCTTCAAGTCGCCGCTTCGGTCGCGGACTCAGGAAGTGTCGATCCGGTCGATCAGGAGAAGTCGCGCCGCATCGCGATCTCGAACCACGGGCACAGGCGGAGCTGCCGGTACAGCGCCGGGTTCTCGTGGAGGTGGTCGTAGTCGACCCACAGCATGCCGCCGATCTCCTCCTCGTCGGGGTCGAGCGAGGCGTCGTCGAGGGTCACCTTCAGCACCGAGCAGACCTCCCACTCGACGCCCTCGTTGGGGTAGTAGCGCTTGTACTCGAACTTGTCCGTCACCCGGAGGTCGTCGTACTGGTCGGGGATGATCCCCAGCTCCTCCTCCAAGCGCTGTGCGGTCGCGTCCTCCTGCGACTGCCCCTCGATCGGGTGGGAGGCGACGGTGCCGTCCCAGTGACCGTCCCACAGCCGCTTGGTGGGCGCGCGCTGGGCCAAGAGGATTCGGCCGTCGGTGTCGTACACGAGACAGGTGAACGCCCGGTGACGAATGCCGTCGCCGGTGTGGGCGTCGAGCCGGTTCACGGTCCCCTGTTCGGCGCCCTCGGGATCGACGGCGATCACGTCCTGCAGCGCGTTCTCGTGGTCCGTTCCGGCGTCGGCCTGCCCGGCGGAATCGCCGGCCGCGGCCGCGTCCTCGGTGCTCATGCGAGGTAGGTCGATCACCAGGGCTAATAAGCGTTCGATACGGCGTCCGCGTGATCGGTGGGTGATACCGCCGCGTCGCGCCCTCCGTCGCCGCCGTCCGCGACGCGGTCCGACGCGCTTAACCGCCTCCCGCGGCTACGTCGCGCGGATGAGTGACCCGGCGCTCGACGTCGTCGAGTTCGTGTTGACGACGCACCTCTACACCGAGAACCGCGACCTCGACGAGAACGACCTGCCGCCGCGCTTCCGGCAGGTGTTCTGGTCGGACGACGCCGCCGACGACGCACCGGGCGGCGTCGAGCGGCCGCTCAAGGCGACGAGCGAGACGACTCGCACCGCGACGGGCGTCGACCACCCGTGGGACGCCGTCTCCGACCTGCTGTTCACCCAGCGGACGGAGTTCTCCGGCGAGATCTCGCTGACCCAGCCGGCGATGGCGCTGGAGTGGTACCGCGACCACGCGGACGGCGAGCGGATCGCCCAGAACCCGACGATCGTCGCCGCGCTCGAACTCGCCGAGGACCTCGACGCGCCGGTGACCCACGAGGCGGCGCGCGACAACGTCCGGCCGATCCAAGCGGACCGCGTCTGGATCGACGCCCTGCTGGAGGAGTACTTCGACGAGGACGAGGACGGCGAGATGCTCGATCTGGTCAACGTCCGCGCGCCAGAGGAGATCGAGACGACGCTCGCCGACCTCGTGCTCACCGGCGACCAGGAGGGCGAGATCCAGAAGATCGTGAAGGCGATCGAACACCGCGAGTACCTCGCGAGCATCGGGCTCCGCGAGATCGGGAAGCTGCTGTTCGTCGGCCCGCCGGGGACCGGCAAGACCACCGTCTCGCGGGCGCTCGCACACGAACTCGGCATTCCGCTCGTCGAGGTGAAGATGTCGATGATCACGAGCCAGTACCTCGGTGAGACCGCGAAGAACGTCGAGAAGACGTTCGAGGTCGCCAAGCGGCTCTCGCCGTGTATCCTCTTCATCGACGAGTTCGACTCGGTGGCGAAGACGCGCCGCTCCGACGAGCACGCCGCGCTGAAGCGCGCGGTCAACACCCTCCTCAAGTCGATCGACGAGGTGTCGCTCGTGCGCGACGAGGTCCTCCTCATCGGCGCGACCAACCACCCGGACCAGCTCGACGCGGCCGCGTGGCGCCGGTTCGACGAGATCGTTAACTTCCCCAAGCCCGACCGCGACATGCGCGCGGACATCCTCCGGGTCGTCACCCGCGAGATGCAGATCGCCGACTTCGACCCAGACGAGGTCGCCGACCGGACGAGCGGGCTCACGGGCTCCGACCTCCGGATGGTGCTCCGCGAGGCGGTCCTCGGCGCGCTCACCGAAGACCGGATGACGATCACGCAGGAGGACGTGATGGAGGCCGTCGAGGACTTCGAAGAACGGGATAACCTCAAGAACATGGACATGATCGACGGCGAGGGTGCGGAGGTGCTCGGCGAGACGGACTCGGGCGAGCAGGACCACACGCACGACGACGAGTCGAGCGGCGACGACGCCGCGCACGACCACGGCGCGCACAGTCACTCGCACGACTAACGAGGAGCCGAGGGCGTGACGGACGGTCCTCCAGCGTTTTTCCACCCGGGACGCTCCGCGACCCCTCCGGGAAAGTAATTAACTATTCGACCGCAATAGTTGCCGTATGAACCTGAACACGCGCATTTTCAGGGCGTATATTAACCACTTCCTCCCGCGTGAGGTGATTGGACCGGTCATCATCGTGTTCTCGTTAGAAGGGGTGATAGACGGCATTTTCAACCTGTACGTCCCGGACGAGCTTGCGACGCTCGGGTGGGGGATCGTCTTCATTTTCACCCTCGTCATCGTCGCCTACTGGGGGACCGTCGACGAACAGGCCATCGGAGAGCTACAGGATCGGATCGAGGAGATCGAAGAGCAACAGGCGACCGACGACGACGCGCCTTGAGGTCGGTTTTCGCCCGAAGGGGCGTTCAACGGACCCGCCGAAGCCGACCTACGCGAACGTGTCGACGATCGTCCCGGTGTCCTCGCCGGTGGTGTAGTAATAGCCGTTGTCTTCCGAGAGTGTCCCCCAGTCGGCCCAGCTCCCCTCGTAGTTGCGCACGTCCTCGAAGCCGAGCTGATCGAGGACGAACCAGCCGACCGACGCGCGGATCGCGGTCTGGCAGTAGGCGACCGCCGTCTCGTCGGGCGAGAGGCCGGCGTCGTCGATCCACAGCGTCTCCAACTCCTCGGGGGTCCGGAGCCGGCCGGCCTCGTCGTCGATGCTCTGGACGAAGTTGAGGTTGGTCGCGCCGGTGACGTGACCGAACCGGTCGAGGTCGCCGCGCTGGTCTTCGCCCCAGTACTCCGCGGGCGAGCGCATGTCGAGGATCGGGACCGCGGCGCCGTCCTCGTCGACGTTGTCGGCGACGAACTCCCGCGTCGCCACCACGCTGGTGTCCAGTTCGGGCTCGTAGGTGGCCGCCTGCGTCTCCGGCGCCTCGGAGACGGTCTCGCCGCCGGCGGCGTCCCAGACGGTGAACCCGCCGTCGAGCAGGCTGACCCGCCCCTCGTGGCCGAGCGCGTTGAGCGTGTAGACCGCGTACGTCTCCCAGAGGTTCGCCTCCGCGCCGTACACGACCACGTCGTCGCCGCGCTCGATTCCCGCCTCCGAGAGCGTCCACGCGATCGCCTCCGGGGAGACGGTGAACCCGTCGGGGGTCTCCTCGGCGTAGGTGTCCAGCATCTCGGAGTCCGGGAAGTGGTACGCGCCGGGGATCCGGCTCTCGTCGAACGCCTCCTCGTCGCGGGCGTCGAGCAGGTGCACGTCGTCGAGGTTCGATTCGAGCCACTGGCTGTCGACGACGCCGTCGAACTCGGCGGCCGCGGGCGTCGTGTACGCCGCCGGCTGTTCGCCGCTATCGGTCGAGCCGAGACAGCCGGCCGTCGCCGCGAGCGCCGCGCCTGCCGAGGCCAACACCGATCGTCTGGAGGTCCGCGTGGATCTGTCGTCCATTCGCTCGCCATTTGCGGCGTGACCACGATAACCCTGTTAGTGGAGGCCCGTGTTACCGTCGGCTCCGACGAGGGTCGCGCTGGCGTCCCCGTCACCGGCCAGATTTGCGACCCTCCTCCCGCACGCCGACGACGGTGTAGCCGAAGCCGCGGTCGACGATCCGCGGGTCGAACCCGGCGTCGGCGAGGGCGGCGGCGAGGTCGCCGGGGTTCCGGAAGCGCGACTCCATCCCGATCGCGTGCTCGCTCGCGACGAGGGCGCGACCGAGGGGGTGCGTCGGGTCGAACTCCCGGATCACGAGCGCGCCGCCGGGAGCGATCACGCGCGCGGCCTCGTCGATCGCGGCCCCTTGGTCCGGAAGGTGATGGAACGCGTCGACGATCGTCGCCGCGTCGACCGACTCGTCGCGGAGCGGGAGCCGCCCCGCGTCCCCGGCCACGCCCGCGACCCCGCGGTGCTCCCGAGCGCGCGCCAGCATCCCGAGCGAGGCGTCGACGACCGTTATCTCGGGACCGGTCAACGCGGCCGCGGCGCGCCCGGAACCGCCGCCGACATCGAGGAGTCGGCCGATCGGCCGCGTCGCGTGGTCGAGCCCCGCGGCCAGCGTCTCGCCGTCGGCCGGCGGCATGACGTGGTCGTACAGCGGCGCGATCCGGTCGAAGAAGCGAACGTCGCCGAGACCGTGCATGGCGGCGATCGGCGGCGGAGACAGTTAAAAGGCGGTCGCCGCGAGCCCCCGTTCATTTAGGTCGGCGAGCCGTATCGATCGCCATGGAGTACGCGTTCCTCGGCGGCCCGGGTGCGGGGGCGACGCTGCGGCTCGACTACCGGGCGTTCGCCTACGCCGGCAAGTTCGTCGTGGGCGCGCCGGGCAAGGCGGCGTTGCGGACCCCCGACGGCTCGCCGGCGGTCCCGGAGTGGGAGCCGGACGCCACCCTCCCGCCGACCGTCGACGCGAGCGAGTTCGACGACGACGTGGTCGCGGCGGTCTCCTTCTCTCCGGACCGGACCGACCCCGACTGCTGTCGGCTCCGGTACGTCACAGTCCACGTCGCGCGCCGCGGCGAGGGGCTCGGCCCGCGGCTGATCGACCGGACCGTCTCGCGGCTCGCGGCCGACGAGTACGACCGGGTGAAGATCGCGGTCAACAACCCGTTCGCCTACGCGGCGCTCTACAAATGCGGCTTCGCGTACACGGGCGAGCGAACCGGAATCGCCGAACTGGAGCTGGCGCGCCCCGCGGCCGAGCCGGCCGTGAAAGGCGGGGGTGGCGGGGAGAGCGATATCGCGGGCGATCGATACCGCGAGGGGCTCCGCGCCTTCCGCGACGGCGACCGCGACCTCGACCCGGTGGAGCGGGAGTTCATCGCCGCGCGGCTCGGAGACGGTGGCTAGATCACGTCGTAGTCCTCCCGGAACGTCTCCAGCGTGGCCGCGAGCACCCCGATGGCGATGGGGCCGACGAACAGCCCGGTGAACCCGATCGAGTAGATCCCGCCGAACACCCCGAGGAGGATCACCGCCGGGTTCAGGTGGGCCTGCTGATCGATGACGAGCGGACGCGCGTAGTTGTCCACCATCGCGATGACGAGGACCCCGTACACCGCGAGGAACACCCCGGCGGCCACCTGATCGATCGCGACGAGGTACGCCGCCGCCGGTCCCCAGACGAAGAACGCCCCGACTAGCGGCACCAGCGCCAGCACCGCCATCACGAAGGTCCAGAAGACGACGTTCGGGATGCCGGCCGCCCAGAGCCCGAGCCCCGCGACCAGCGCCTGCAGCAGCGCCACGACGATGTGACCGATCACGACTCCGCGGGTCATCGCGTCGACGCGGTCGACGAGGTCCGCGGTGACGTTCGACGGCAGGGGACTCGTCACGCGGAGCCACCGGACGAACGCCGGTCCGTCGAGCAGGGTGTAGTAGACCAGAAACAGCGCCAGCGAGAGGCCGACGGACGCGCGGAGCGCGGTGGTGACGATCCCGCCCACCCCGCCGAAAAGCGTGTTGACGAGCACCTGTCCGACCGTCGCGAGGATATCGCCGACTTCGATCTACTCGCCCGTGAACGCCGCGATCTCCGCCTCGATCGCCGCGACGTCGATGTCGGTGTTCCCCCGAGCGATTTCCGTGAGGTCGCGGACGAACACCCACGAAATGTACGCGAGCGGCAGGATGACGGCGACGATCGACGAGACGATCAGGGTCAGCGCGGACAGGCTGTTCCCCACCCGATGCGCGAGCGACTCGCGGAGTCGGTCGGAAAGCGTCAGCCGGAGCCGCCGCGAGAGCCGCACGTGGAACGGGTAGAGGACGTACGCGAGGATCGCGGAGGCGATGACGTACTCGATGAAGGGGCTGATGACGAAGACCGTCAGGACTGCGACCGAGCCGATGAGGAGGAGGAGAAACGATTGCCCGCGGTTCATGTCGGCCAGTCACGCCGCCGACGTATAAACGTGGTCGGCGGCTCCGGACGACGCGGATTCCGGCGGCGGATCGATCCGCCGCCGGATCGATCCGCCGCCGCACCGCGGCCTCCCGGTCAGGCGCTCGCCTCGTCCTCGTCGAGCCCCGGCGCGGCGGACGGATCGACCTCTTCCGGCTCCTCGCGATCGCCGCCGACGACCGTCTCCCCGTCGTCGGTCTCGACGTACACGTCGTCCGCGAAGCCGGCCAGCGCGTTCTCGTACTCCGCCGTCTCCAGCTTCTTGGGCGTCTCGGGCGCGTCCACGACCCCGTCCGCCGGCCGGAACTCGCCGAGCGGGTCGTCGATCGTGATCCCGTGCTCGCTGAAGAAGGACTCGTAGCGCCGGTAGTGCTCTTCCAGCTCGTCGCCCGGGATCTCCATCATCTCCGTCCAGCCGTGGTTGAAGAAGTCGAAGTTGGCCTGTACGTGCGTGATCTCGCGGGCCTCGGCCTCCGGAAAGCCGGCCTCCAGGGCGGCGACGTAGGTGTCCATCGTCGCGTCGAAGAAGCTGTCGAGGTGGTCGCGGCGCTCCTCGCGGCGGTCCTCGTCGGCCTTGTTGAGGAAGATGCTCGTGTGGAGGTCGACGAGCTTGTCGTTCGCCACGTCGCCGACGACCGGCGTCGTCAACGCCTTCTTGGCGGCCCAGTGACGGATGTTCTGCCGGATCTTCATAGGTTTCGTTAGGAAGCGACGACCTTCAATCTGTGGCGAGGCGATCGCCTCTCCTCGTCTCGGAGACGACGATCTCCCCCGACGAAACCGTTATTGCACGAAATCCCCAATATAGATGTATGACCCAGACGACCCCGGAGGACGACTGGGCCGCACAGATCGAGGCGCAGCGCCGGGCGAAACGCGAGCACTTCCGGGACTCCGCGCGGTCCCCGCTTCCGGCGTCGATGCGTGGCGAGGCCTTCCCCGGGCTGGCGTACTCCGATCCGGACCCGGCGTACCGGTTCGTGCTCACCCTTCACGAACACGACGAGAAGGAGACGGTGACCGTCGAGACGACCGCCGACGGCGAGCAGACGTACCGCCGCTGGGGGGAGTTCCGGTTCGAGGTCGACGGTGAGTCCGCGACGCTACAGGCGTATCGGCCGACCGACGGCAGCGATCGCTTCTGGGTGCCCTTCCGCGACGAGACCAACGGCGAGACGACGTACGGGGCGGGGCGATACATCGACTTGGAGCCCGATCGCGACCGGGTTGACGGCGAGTGGGTGGTGGACTTCAACGTCGCGTACAATCCGACGTGCGCGTACAACCACGCGTACGAGTGCCCGCTCATCCCGACCGAGAACTGGCTCGACGTGGCGATCGAGGCGGGCGAGAAGGCGTTCCCGGCCGAGCCCGCGGGCGCCGACCGCTGAGGCGGTCAGACGCGTCGTCGGGCGACCGGGTCGGGCGAGCCGGTACCGAGCGGCCTCGCGTCGACCGGTCGTCGATCCCCTCGCCGACCCGGCTTTGCGGGTGATTAGCACGGGTTCTGCCACGGATGACAACCCACATTAACCATGAATCCGAACCCCCGCGTATGAGCGATTCGTACGTGATCATCGGTGACGGTATCGCGGGCGCGTCCGCGGCCGAGACGCTCCGCGAGGAATCCCCCGACGCCGAGATCACGGTTCTCACGGACGAGGGTGAGTCCCTCTACAACCGAATCCTGATCAAGGAGTACGCGAAGGGGAAGCTCCCTGAGGCCCCGATCTCGATCCACCAGGAATCGTGGTACGACGATCACGACGTCGATCTTCGGCTCAACACGGTTGTCGTCGACGTCGACGTCGAGAACGACGCGGTCCACACCCACGGGGGAGAGACGTTCGAGTACGACTCCCTCCTGCTCGCGGTGGGCGGCACGCCCCAGCAGCTCCCGGTCGGCAACGCGGACGCCGAAGGTATCCACCACTTCTGGACGTTCCAGGACGCCCGCAACATCAAGGAGAGCGTCGAGGACGCCGAACGGGCCGTCATCGTCGGCGCCGGGCTGCTCGGCATCGACTTCGCGGCCATCTGCGGCGCGCAGGACGTCGAGGCGAAGTACCTGATGCGCGGGGACTGCTGGTGGCGCTACGCCCTCTCCGAGGAGGGCGCGGAGATCATGCACGAGGCGATGCGCGAGCGCGGCGTCGAGCCCGTGTTCGACTCCGGCGTCGATCACTTCGAGGTCGACGACGACGGCCACGTCGAGGCCGCGGTCGACCCGAACGGCGAGCGCTACGAGTGCGACTTCGCCGGCGTCGCCATCGGGCTGGACTTCAACACCGAGCTTGTCGAGGACACACCGATCGAGACCGAAGACGGCATCGCCGTCGACGAGTGCATGTGCACGAGCGTCGACAACGTGTTCGCCGCGGGCGACATCACCGCGTTCGACGACCTCATCCTGGGCGAGCGGGCGAAGAACGGCTCGTGGGGGTCCGCCAAGGAGCAGGGGACGATCGCCGCCCGCAACATGCTCGAGTACGGCAGCGAGGCGTTCGAGTGGGTCTCCTCGTACTCGATCACCCACTTCGACTTCCCGTTCCTCTCGTTCGGCCACCCGACGCTCGGCGACGACTTCGTCGAGGCGACCACCGCCGAGGGCGAGTGGCGTCGCGTCGCGCTGAAGGACGGGAAGGTCGCCGGCGGCGTGCTCATCGGCGACCTCTCGCCGCAGTCGGCGTTCAAACAGCTCATGCGCGAGGGGCGCGACGTGAGCAACCAGACGGACCTCCTGATGGAGCCTGGCTTCTCCGTCGACGACCTCGCGGCCGCGACCGAACAGCAGTAGCCGGGATCGAACGTAGCCGGGATCGAACGTAGCCGGGATCGAACCGCATCGGCAACCGACGGGCGACTGCTACCCGCCGACCGCCTTCTGCGACCGCCGCCGGGTCAGTAGCTTTTCACCTCCCGACGCCGTACCCGGTTTCAGAATGTCTCGCGGACACGCCGGCGACGACCCGCCGGGCGGCGAGTTCTTCGCGTCCGTCGTCGAAGAGAGCGCGGACCCGATCGTCTCGGTCGACGGAGACGGCGCGATCGTCCACGCCAACCCCGCCGCCGAGACCGCCCTCGGCCGGGACGCCGCGTCCCTCGCGGACCGTCGGCTCGCGGAGCTGATCCCGGACGGGACCGCCGATCGGCCCGCGGCCTCGCTCCGCGATCGGCTCCGCGATCGGCTCGGCGATCCGGCGCGGCTCGTCGACGCGGGCGACGTCGCGGTGCCGCTGGCGACGACCGACGGGGAGATCCGCGCCTTCTCGGCGCGGTTCCATGCGCACGACGTCGGCGGCGAGACCGCGTACACCGGCGTGTTCCGCGAGCGGAGCGCGGGCGACCGCGACGATCGCCGAACGGAGCGAGCGCGGGCATCGGTCCCCGGTTCCCGACGCCCGGGCGGACGACTGCGGGCGGCGCGATGCGCTCGTCGTATCCGTTCCGCTCAATAGCACTCATAGCAGATCCTATCTACCCGCCCCGCCCCGTAGACGGTATGGGTGGCTTCCATCGACTCCTCCGTCCGGCGCGTGCGTCGGCGACCCCGTCGCGGGTCGACGGCGCTCGCGGCCTCGGACGGACCGGCCGGTTCCGTGCGGTCGACGCGACCGCCTCGTTCCCCCTCGCTCGGAGCATGAACGGCTTTCCCCGAAGCGCTGCGACCGGTCCGTGTCGTCGCACGCTCCTCTTCGGGACCGCGGGCGCGCTGACGGTGGGCGTCGTCGCGTCCAACCTGACCCCCGTGGCCGACGGCGGAACGGGGCCGGCGACCGACGGGTCTCCCCCGGACCCGACGGGGAGTCCGACCCTCATCGCCCATCGGGGATTCGCTGGGGAGAACCCGGAGAACACGCGCGCAGCCGCGAGGGACGCGACGCGATCGGACGGGCCGGGCCGCCGCGCGGACCTCGTCGAGGTCGACGCGGTACCGACGGCCGACGGCGACGTCGTGGCGTTTCACGACGACGCGCTCGCCGGGCGCGACGGACCGGGGCTCACCGACGCCGAGGGCGTGGTCTGGGAGACGGGAACGGAGGCGGTGACGGGCGCGGAGGTGCTTCACAGCGGCGAGACGGTCCCTCTCCTCGGAGACCTGCTCGACGCCGTCCCGACGGACGTTGGCGTCAATATCGAGTTGAAGAACCCCGGGAGCTCCGCGCTCCGATTCGCGGAGAAGCTGTCGGGCGACGCGCTCGAAACGCAGAAGTCGATCTGGCGGCCCTTCGTCGAGCGGGTGCTCGATATCGCGGCCGACCGCGACCACGAGTTCCTCGTGTCGGCGTTCTACGAGGCGGCGCTCGCGGTCACCGTCGACGAGTCGGAACACCCGGTCGCACCGATCCTGTGGCGATCGATCGAGGACGGGATCGCGATCGCCCGCGCGCACGACGCCGACGCGATCCACCCGCCGATCGAGATGATCCGCGGAACGCCGTTCTTCGACGAGTCGCGGTACGGCGACGCCGACCTCGTCGACGTCGCTCGCGCGGAGGGCCGCGACGTGAACGTCTGGACGGCGAAGTCGTGGCACGAGGCGGAGCGGCTCGCGGCCGCCGGCGTCGACGGACTCATCGCCGACTACTCGACGCTGTCGTAGGCGCTCTGCGGCTCTCTGCACTGTTGTCGGCGGCGCCGCGGCTCCGCCCCACAGGGCGGGAACGTGGACCGGACGCGTTCCTCGAAGCGATCTCCCCTCCGCCGCCGAGCACCACCGAGCCCTCGGGAGCGTATATAGTCCCACCGGGCGAACCGTACCGGACGGTAACACTATTAGCAGCAGTTATGCCTGACGTTCCGGTGATCGAACACGTATGGCGCCACCTTCCGAGCGGTCGACAGGTATCTCACGCCGAAACACCCTCGCGACGACCGGAGCGGCGCTCGCCGCGGCGACCGGACTCGCGGGATGCCTGAACGGAGAGGGCGGCGGCGGGGCGCGGTTCTCCCCGATCGCCGACGAGCTCACCGTCTGGCACGCGATGGGGGGAACGAACGGCGAGACGCTCGATCAGATCGCCGCCGACTTCGAGCAACAGTCGGACATCGCCGTCAACATGGAGTTTCAGGACTCCTATGAGAACGTCCTGACGAACACCCTGTCCGCGTTCGACTCCGGGAACGTCTCGGACATGCTACAGGTCGACAGCCTCTTCGCCCAGCAGGTGCTCGACACCGAGCAGGTACGTCCCGTCGAGGAGATCCTCCCGGCGGAGTTCGACGCCGACGCGTTCCTCGACAACGTCGCCGAGTTCTTCACCGTCGACGGCGAGCTCGCCTCGCTGCCGTTCAACAACTCGAACGCGATCATGTACCTCAACAGGGACGCGTTCGAGGCGGCCGGGCTCGACCCCGACGACCCGCCGCGGACGCTGGCCGAGGTCCGGAGCGCGTCCGAGACGCTCGTCGATGAGGGCGTCACGCAGTACGGGATCGTCTGGCCGAACCACGTGTGGTTCGTCGAGACGTGGTACGGGTTCGAGGGGGAACTGCTCACCGACGCCGAGAACGGCCACGCCGGCACGCCCACCGAGCTGCGGACGCCAGACGCGGTCTACGACCTCTTCGAGTGGTGGAAGGGGATGGCCGACGACGGGCTCTACACCAATCCGGGGATCGAGGCCTGGGGCGAGGCGACCTCGCTTTTCATCGAGCAGGAGGCGGCCATGGTGCTCACGAGCACCGCCTCGGTCGCGGGCCTGATCGCCGACTCCGAGGGGTTCGAGGTCGACGCGGCGCCGTACCCGAGCATCAGTGACACGCGCGTCGGTCCGGTCATCGGCGGCGCGTCCTTCTACGTGCCCGACGGCCTGCCGGAGGCGAGGTACGAGGAGATCGGTCGACTGCTCCAGTACATGTCTCAGCCCGAGGTCCAGACGGAGTGGCACAAGGGGTCGGGGTACTACCCGATCACGCAGCCGTCCGTCGAGTCGCTCCGTGACGAGGGGTGGTTCGAGGAGAACCCGATGTACGGGGTTGCGCTCGATCAGCTTCAGAACGGCGACGCCAGCGACCCCGCGACGAAGCGTGCGCTCCTCGGTCCCGCGCGCGACGTGCAGACGGTCATTCAGAACCGATCCGTCGACATTCTGAACGCCGACGACATCGACGACGAGATCCGGGCGCTCAAAGAGGAGGTCGACGGCGTGCTGGCCGAGTACTACGACTGACCCCGCATGGCCACACGCGAAATCTTCGACGGCCGGGTCGAGTCCGGGCTGTTGCTGTTGCCGACGCTGCTCGTCTCGGTCGTCTTCCTCTACTACCCGACGGCGCTCGCGGTCCGGACGAGCCTCTTCGATTCGAGCTTCGGCCGATCGGACGAGTTCGTCGGCCTGGAGAACTACGTCACGCTGTTGACCGACCCGTCGTACCACGCCAGCGTCCTGCTTTCGGTCCTGTTCGCGGCAGTCGTCGTCGCCGGCGTCATCGCCGTCTCGCTGTACCTCACGTTCCTCATCCACGAGGTCGAGACCGGACAGGACCTCTACCTGATCTCGGTGATCTGGCCGTACGCGCTCCCGCCGGCGGTCGGGGCGCTCGTGTTCCTGTTCATCGCGCACCCGACGCTGGGCGTGCTGACTGGACCGATCGAGGCGCTCGGCGTCGACGTCGATTGGTTCAACGACGGGCCGCAGGCGTTCGTCGTCGTCGCGGTCGCGGCGATCTGGAAGCAGATCGGCTACAACGTGATCTTCATGATCGCGGCGATGAACAACGTCCCGGACACGCTCACCGAAACCGCCGCGCTCGACGGGGTGGGCCGGCTCCGGCGGCTCGTCTCGGTCTACGTGCCGATCATGACGCCAACGCTGTTTTTCCTCGTCGTTATCAACACGATCTACGCGTTCTTCAGCACCTTCGCGTTCGTCGATCTCCTGACGAGCGGCGGTCCCTCGAACGCGACGAACATCCTGATCTTCGATCTGTATCAGGAGGCGTTCTCCTTCTTCAACTTCGGGGTCGCCTCCGCGAAGTCCGTCGTGCTGTTCGTCGTGGTCGGCGCGCTGATGTACGTCCAGTTCCGGGTGACGGACGAGTACTCGTATTACGGTGCCTGACATGGCCGGCGTGATCCAGTACGCGAAACGGCGGGTCGAGGCGCTGCGACGCGGGTCCGCGACTGAGACCGTCGCCGGCGACGGTCCGTGGACGCACCTCCAGCTGTGGGTCCTCGTGTTCGCGGTGGTGTTCCCGATCGCCGTCGCGCTCGTCGTCAGCACGAAACAGACGGGCGTCGTCACGGGCCTCGGCGACCTCGTACCCGGGGGCTACGCCGTCGAGAACTACCGCGAAGCGCTTGTCGACTACCGGTTCGGGCGCTTCATGTGGAACTCGCTCGTCATGTCTCTCGTCGTCGTCGTCGGGAAGCTCGTCGTGTCCGTCTGCGCGGCGATGGCGATCGTCTACTACCGGGTCCCGCACAAGGACCTCGTGTTCCTGTTTATCCTGTTCACGCTGCTTTTGCCCGTTCCCGTCCGGTTCGTCCCCCTGTTCCAGCTGATGAACGATCTCGGATGGAGCAACACGGTCCTCGCGATCACCGTCCCGTACGTCGCGAGCGCGACATCGGTGTTCATCCTGCGACAGCACTTCCTGTCGATCCCTGCCTCGATCGTCGAAACGGCGAAACTGGACGGCGTCGGGCCGCTGCGGTTCATGCTGTTCGTGCTCGTGCCGATGTCGAGGGGGGTCCTCGTCGGCGTCTCCATCATCATGTTCGTGTACGCGTGGAACCAGTACCTCTGGCCGCTGATCATCATCGACTCGGAGGCGAATCAGGTCGCGCAGGTCGGGCTTCAACTGCTTCAGGGGGACGTGCAGGGCGGCCAGCTCTCGTGGTCGCTCGTCATGGCCGGCTCGACGCTGACGCTTCTGCCGCCACTCCTGTTGATGATCGCGTTCCGAAAGCCCCTGTTAGAGACGTTCAGCATCCAACAGAAGTGACAATGACAACCGTAACACTGCAGAACCTCCGCAAGGAGTTCGACGACGTCGTCGCCGTCAACGGGATCGATCTCGAAATCGAGGCCGGAGAGTTCCTCGTCATCGTCGGCCCGAGCGGCTGCGGCAAGAGCACGACGCTCCGGCTGCTCGCCGGGTTGGAAGCGGCGACCGACGGCCGGATCGAGATGGACGGACGGGACGTCACCGCCGTCGAACCGAAGGACCGGAACGTCGCGATGGTGTTCCAGAACTACGCGCTGTACCCGCACATGACCGGGCGACGCAACATCACCTTCGGGATGAAGTCGAGCGGCGACTTCACCGACGACGAGGTCGATCGGCGGGTCGCCGACGCCGCCGAGACGCTCGACATCACCGACCTGTTGGACCGGAAGCCGGAGGCGATGTCCGGGGGCGAGCGCCAGCGCGTCGCGCTCGGGCGGGCCATCGTGCGCGACCCCGACGCGTTCCTGATGGACGAGCCCCTCAGCAACCTCGACGCGAAGCTCCGGATACAGATGCGCGCGGAGCTCGCGCGGCTCCACTCGTCGCTCGGAACGACCACCGTCTACGTCACCCACGACCAGACGGAGGCGATGACGCTCGGCGAGCGGGTCGTCGTCATGAACGACGGGCGGATCATGCAGGTGGACGAGCCGCAGACGCTGTACGACTTCCCCGCGAACCGGTTCGTCGCCGAGTTCATCGGCGACCCGGCGATGAACATGATCCCGGTCTCCGTCGAGGACGGGACGGCCGTCCACGAGTCGTTCGCCCTTCCGCTCCCCTCGGACGAGGGGAGTTCCGGACCCCGCCGCAACGGCGACGGCGAGGGCGGCGTCGCGCTCCGCGATGACCGACGGGCCGTCTTGGGTGTCCGTCCGGAGGACCTCTCCCTCGCGGAGGGAGCCCCCGACGACGGCCCTCGGACACTCGACGCCGAGGTGACGGTGACGGAACCCCTCGGGGACAGCCTGTTGTTGCACTGCTCGATCGGGGAGACGCCGTGTAAGATACAGGCGCAGCCCCGCGCCGAGGTCCTCGCCGGCGACGTGGTCTCGGTCGCGTACGACCCCGCGCGGCTCCACCTCTTCGACGCGGAGACCGGCGAGGCCTTCTACCACTCGGAGCGCCGGACCGGTGCGGAAGACGAGTCCGGTGCGGAAGACGAGTCCGGTGCGGAGGACCGGACCGCCCCCGGACCTCGGGAGTAGGACGGGGAGCGCCCGCGTCCGACGTGGCTCGCGACACGCGCGAACGCGACACCGCGTTCACGCCTCTAAAACCGCTCATAAAATTTCTAACTCTCTGTGAAGACGTTTTAAACGATCGCACGAACCGGTGAACGGTCCCGAAATCTCCGCGCCGATCGAGAATCCAACTGAAGCGGAGCCAACGCTCTGGCCCTTATATGATGTCGGCCGTCCATGCGACTGATGACGACGGTGATCCCCATGTCGAACAACACGTTCCCCTCGCTGCGAGCCCCGATCCGGATCGGCACCAGCCTGTCGATCGCCTGTTGGAACAAAGCGATCGCCGCGGTTCGCGCGGTGGCGTTCTGGGCGGCGATCGCCCTCCCGATCGCGTACGTGCCCGCGGCGTACGGCGCGATGGGCTTCGAGAACGCGTGGAGCGCGCTCGCGCTCATCGCCGTTCACGCGGCGTGCGCCGTGATCGGTCACGAACACAACGCGCCCTCCAGAGTCCGCCCGTGAGCGATGACGCCGATGAGGGTCGAGCGGACACACGACAAAAGATACGATATGAAGTTTGCGTATGAATATATTATTATAGACAATTTTGGCTCTCAGAGCCACTTCACACCTCGTCGACACCGAGCCGACATCGAACCGGCACCGAACCGGCATCGAACCGGCACCGAACCGACGTCGAGGCCCGGCGGGAGACGTTCGCGTCGCGGACGGAAGCGAGGTGCCAACGTTTAACGTCGCCGGACACCGCGCTCCGACATGGCGCAGATCGTCGAGTACGAGCTGTTCAAGGTACCTCCGCGCTGGCTCTTCCTGAAAACCGAGACCAGCGACGGAACGGTCGGCTGAGGGGAGCCGATCTTGGGGGGCGAGGACTCGGCCCGCATCGAGGACCTCTGGCAGACGATGTCGGGGAGGTGACCGGCTCTCGGTCCGTGCTCACCCAGCGCGCCGAGGTCGACGTACTCGCGCGTTCGCTCGACGCTCCGACGAATCTCTGGTCCTTCGACGAGCCGCACTGTCTGCCTGTAGACGACCGTTGACGGCGATCGCGAGGGACATCCGCGACGGCGCGGAGACGCGGAGGTCGCCGTGTAGATCGAGACCGTCCGGGAGCGAACCCTCTTGGAGGAACCGCTCCCCTCCGCGCCGGAGTGGGTCTCGGTCGCGATCGCGGTCCGAGATCCGGCGGGCGAGCCGGTGGCGTTTCTCGAAGTCGTCAGTCCCGTCGAACGGGCGAAGGGGATCGATGTCCAACACCAGCGGACTGCTCACCGAGACCGCCGGCCGGATGCGCGCCGAGACACTGACCGGCCCGGACCGACGATCGACCCGATGGGAATTTTATATTCTATATCTGATGTTTTTGAGGACCTGTCTGAATTTGTATTATTCAAACACAGCATCGACGGCGTCGCGCCGGTAGTCGATGTAGCGGTCGTCTTGCATCACCTGCGAGCGCCCCCCGTCGATCAGAATGCTCTCGCCGGTGATGAAGCCCGCGTCGTCGCTCGCGAGGAACGCGGCGAGCCCGGCCACGTCGGAGGGCGTTCCGAGCCTCCCGACCGGGTGGATCTCCTCCGTGTACTCGTAGTCGTCGCCCAGTTCCTCCTCGGTGCGGTCGATCTCGATCCAGCCGGGGTTGATCGTGTTCACCGTGATCCCGTCCGGACCGAGCTCCAGCGCCAGCGCGCGCGTCATCCCGTTGATCCCGGCCTTGACCGCGTTGTACGGGAACAGCCCCGGCATCGTGAGGAACGCGTGGTTCGAGGAGGTGTTGAGGATCGTCCCCCCGTCGGGCATGTGGTCGGCGGCGTGTTTCGCGCACAGCCAGAACGCCCGGAAGTCGGTTTCGAGGACGAACTCCCAGTCGTCCATCGTCGCCTCGCTCGCGGTCGTCTCCGTCTGGACGCCCGCGTTGTTCACCAACACGTCGATCCGCCCGTACTCCGCGACGGCGTGGTCGACGAGCGCCTCGATCTCCGCGGGCTCGCGCATGTCGGCCCGAACGAACGTCGCGTCGCCGCCCGCCGACTCGATATCGTCGACCACGGCGTGACCGCTGTCGGCGGAGCGCCCCGTCACCACGACGGAGGCCCCCTCGGCGGCGAAGCGGCGGGCGACACCCTCGCCGATCCCGCGGGTCGATCCGGTGACGACGGCGACTGTGTCCGCGTGTCTGTTCGCGACGGCGTTCTCGGTCGGGTCGCTCGGTGACATACCCACTACTGCTGTTGCCCCGGTCAAATAATCACCGCCTGCGGGGGCGTCCCGGCGGAGCCCCTACCACTCGGCGACGCTCCCGTCGTCGTGTCGCCAGACGGGATTGTGCCAGTCCACGTCCTCCTCCGCCTGCTCGCGGACGTGGTCCTCGTCGATCTCGACCCCGAGACCGGGCGAATCGGGGATCTGTACGTACCCGTCCTCGTAGTCGAAGACCGAGGGGTCCGCGAGGTAGTCGAGCACGTCGCTCGTCTCGTTGTAGTGGATGTTGAGGCTCTGCTCCTGGATGAAGGCGTTCGGCGAGCAGGCGTCGACCTGCAGGCACGACGCGAGCGCGATCGGCCCCAGCGGGCAGTGGGGCGCCATCGCCACGTCGTACGCCTCGGCCATCGCAGCGATCTTCTTCACCTCGGTGATCCCGCCCGCGTGCGAGAGGTCCGGCTGGATCACGTCGACGGCGCCGTCCTCGAAGACCTCCTTGAAGTCCCACCGCGAGTACATGCGCTCGCCGGTCGCGATCGGCGTCGTCGTGTGCGCGGCGATCCCCGGGAGCGAATCGTTGTGGCCCGACAGGACGGGCTCTTCGACGAACATCGGGTCGTACGGTTCGAGCGCCTCCACGAGCCGCTTCGCCATCGGCTTGGAGACGCGGCCGTGGAAGTCGACGCCGATACCGACCTCGTCGCCGACGGCCTCCCGGACCTCCCGCAGTCGCGTCGCGGCGGCGTCGACGGTGGCGGGATCGTCGATCCGCTCGATCTCCTCGGTCGCGTTCATCTTCAGCGCCGTGAAGCCCGCCTCGACCTGCTCGCGGGCCTGTTCGGCTACGTCGGACGGGCGGTCGCCGCCGATCCACTGGTACACCCGGATACGGTCGCGCGCCGCGCCGCCGAGCAGCTCGTACACCGGGACGTCGAGCCGCTTCCCCTTGATGTCCCAGAGCGCCTGATCGATCCCGGCGATAGCCGACATCAGCACCGGTCCGCCGCGATAGAACCCGCCGCGGTACATCGTTTGCCAGTGGTCCTCGATCCGGTCGGGGTCCTCCCCGAGCAGGTAGGTGTCGAACAGCTCTTCGACTGCGGTCCGCACCGTCTTCGAGCGCCCCTCGACGACCGGCTCGCCCCAGCCGACCGTTCCGTCGGCGGCCTCGACGCGCAGGAAGAGCCACCGCGGCGGCACTTCGAACAGTTCGTAGTCGACGATTTCGGTCATGTGTGAGTGGCCGTACCCCGCCGTCTCTGTTAGTCGTTTCGGGTGCGACTGCGACGAGGGAGTCGTTTCGGGTGCGACTGCGACGAGGGAGATGTTTCGTGCGGGCAGTCGAGAGCTCGATCTCATCCGAGCGTCCCGCCGGTGTATATCTCGATTAATACATATACACGTAGTGTATCGGCGGAGATCAATTACAATCATATGTTTGTAATTACAACGGGAGAGGATGTTCACCGATAGTGTATTATCGGGGAGGCCGGGCCGGAGCCCGTACACTCGCTGCGGTGTGACGGATCGACCGAGCCCGGAGCCGCCGCTCGCGGAACGGAACGACCGACGGAAAGGGCGGGACGCGGCTACCGGTCGAACCCGCGGACGACCTCGGCCGGATCGGCCCCGGCCTCGTGGGGTCGAACGGTGAACGAGAACGAGACCGGCTCCGGGGCGATCCGGTGTTCGGCGAGCGGTTTGACCGGGGTCCCGCCGACGCCGGCGACCGCGGCGTCGACGAACAGGGTCGTCCGCTCCGCGGGGACGAGCTCTTCGAGCCGCTTCGCCTCGGCGAGGTTCTCGTACCCGTCGAACCGCACGTTCAACGGCGTCTCACCGGCGATCGTGGCTCCGGTCTCGGCCCCGGTGACGCTCGCCCATCGCACGTCGGTCTTGTTCCCGTTGTCCGACGGGAGCCGGTAGGGAACGAACTGGTCGTCGATGCGCCCCTCGTACCGACCGACCTCGCCGCCGGTCTTCCGGTCCGGATACGTCTCGTGCGGGCCGCGGCCGAACCACTCCACGTCGGTCACCGACGGCGGGAGATCGAACTCGACGCCCAGTCGCGGAAGCCACGTCGACAGCCCCTCCGTGAGGGCGGTGGTGGGCCGGGCGTCGACGCTCACGTCGACGGCGCCGTCTCGACTCACCTCGTACGCGAAGTCGACCTCGAAGAGCGCGTCCCTCGGGCGGCCGTAGCTCCGTCGAGCTGGTCACCCGGACTCCGCGCCCGCCGTCCCGTTCGACGGCGTGGTCAGCCGCGACCTGACCGAGGGCGTGGAGTCCGAGCGAGCGCCACGCTCCCTCGTTGTCGTACCCCCACTCGGTGTCGCTGTCCATGTGTCCCTCGTTGGCGATCGGCGCCCGGAACGCGCCGAACACCGGCCCGTCGACCGCGATCGCCTCACCGTCGAACCGGAGTTCGTCGAACCGCCCGCGGGCGGGATCGAACCGATACCGGAACCGGTCGCCCGAGAGGACGACCGCGTCGCCCGTCTCCTCGACGGCGATCCGCTCGCCCGCGGTCGGGCGCGCTCCGTCGGCCGCGCGGCGGCGTCTCTGGCTGATGCTGTCGACTCGTACGGGACTGACGGGACGTGCGTCGGCTCGACGCCTTCTTCGATCCTCGCCGGATTCTCGATGTAGTCGCCGAGTCCCGCCAGTTGGGCTGGCTCTCGTGACACGGATCTTCACCACACCTACTTTCGCATGGTATAAAAAATGGCGTGACCTGTCGCATCCCCGCCTCCCGCGGCGTCGGCGTCGCCCCGTCTTGCCGGCGACGAACCCGTCGCCGAGGGGTACAGCGCGGCGGAACGAGGTCGAGATCGGTCGGGCGGACGTCTCGTCACCACCGTTCGGGGACGCGAGCCAGACCATTTATTAGGTCCGCCGCCGCGCGTACCCGTATGCACTCACGACGGGTCGACCGGATACGCGAGGGCGGCGTGATCGCGATCCTCAGGGGCGTCGGAACGGACGCCGCGATCGACGTGGCGGACGCGGTGGTCGAGGGAGGCGTAACGGCGCTCGAAGTGACCGCGGACACCCCGAACGCCACGGCGACGATAGACGCGCTCTCAGACCGGTTTGACGACGTGCTCGTCGGCGCCGGGACGGTCTTGGACGCGGAGACCGCCCGGGCGGTACAGCTTGCGGGCGCCGAGTTCCTCGTCACGCCGACGGTCGACGCCGGGGTCATTCGGACCGGAAACCGCTACGGGACCCCGGTCGCGACCGGCGCGTTCACCCCGACGGAGGCCCTCCGAGCCCACGAGGCCGGCGCGGACCTCGTGAAGGTGTTCCCGGCCGCGACGGGCGGGCCGACACACGTCGCCGCGCTCGGCGGCCCCCTCCCCCAGATCCCGCTGGTCCCGACCGGCGGGGTCGGACCCGCGAACGCGGGGGCGTACGTCGAAGCGGGGGCGGCGGCGGTCGGGGTCGGCAGCGCGATCGTCGACGACGACGCCGTCGCGAACGGGGACTACGAGGCGATCGCCGAGAACGCGCGGCGGACGGTCGACGCGGTGGCGTCCGCCAGAGACCGGTAGCCGCCCGTCGATCAGGCGATCCGCGACCGGAACTCGGGGACGCCGCCCGCGTCGAGGCCGGTGACTCGGAAGACGGCACCGGCGCCGTCCCCCTCGGTCGACCGGTCGCCGTCGGTCAGCGCCGTCGTCACGTAGAGCGTCTCGCGCCCCGCGCCGCCGAAGGTGACCGAGGAGACCTTTCGCGCCGGGAGTTCGATCTCGGCGACCGGCTCTCCCGTCGGCGCGTGCCGGACGACCCGCCCACCGTTCCACCGGGCCGACCACACGTGGTCAGCCGCGTCGACCGTCATTCCGTCGGGGACGCCGTCGTCCGCGGCGACCGCGTGGAACGTGCTCCGGTCCGTGAGGCCGCCGGTCTCGCGGTCGTAATCGAACGCGTAGATCCGCCGGGCCTCGGACTCCGTGACGTAGAACGTCTCTCCGTCGTTCGTGAACCCCATCCCGTTCGGGATGTCGAGCCCTTCGAGGACGGTGGTAACGCGGCCGTCCGGATCGATCCGATAGAGGTCGCCGAGCCCCGCCGGTCCGGGCATCGTTCCGCAGAAGACCCGTCCCGCCGGGTCCGCGATCACGTCGTTGAACCGCGTTCTGGCGTCCACCGTCAGCACGACGCTCGCCGTGTCGCTTCCCGGTTCGAACCGCTCGACCGTTCGGTGGGTGAACAGGAGCAGCGCCCCGTCCGCCTCGACGGTGAACCCGCCTATGGGGCCGGACGGCGCCTCGTACGCGACGCCGTGACTGTCGGTTTCGGGGTCGTACCGCCAGAGCCGGCCAGCGGGGATATCCACCCAGTACAGTCGCTGCCGATCCGGGTGCCACAACGGCCCTTCCCCGGTGTGACTACGCGTGTCCGCGATGCGTTCGAGACGAACCATACCTACCCACTCCGACGGCGGTACTTGAGCGTGATGTTCAGCGTCGGTCGTCGACCATAATTTCAGTAAAAATAGAGTTCTTTTTTATTAAAAGATATTATACTATTCACTCGGTCGTCTGTCCGCCGTCGGTTGAGCGCTGACCACAGCCCCTCGATCGGCGTTCCGTCTTCGTCGCCCCGAACCGGTCTCGGAGCCGTCTGCGGGGCGTCGTCGGCGGAGCGCCCTCGACGCACCCGACCCGGTCTCGAAGATATCCGCAAAATCGGAGTGGATCTCCTCTCCCCCGTCCGCTCTCGCAGACGGAGGGATCTCAGACGCCGATACCGGCGTATTCGACCGATTTCACCGCCGATCGCCTTCCGGCGTCATTCGGCCCGCGGATATCGGCACGACCGTTTCGCCCACCCTCCGAACGCCGATCGAGGCCCTTCGAGCGTGGCTCGCGGCTGCCTCACTCGCCCACCGCTCGCGGCCTTGTCGCTCGCCCGTCGAGGTGCCCGGTTCGATCGCACGCGTCAGGCACCGATCGGTTCTCACCGTGTCGCCTCCGAAATACATATAAAAATAAAATAATATATGTCTAATTTATGTTATCGGGTGAATTCGGTCCCGTTCATCGAACAGTCCGGGGTCGGTCTCCCTCCGTGCACGCCCGGGTCGATCCGTTCGACAGGCCCGGAGAGGCCGTCGGTTCGGCCGGAGGTACCGTCGCGGCGGCCCGGCGGCCCGGCGACAGCCGCAAACCCGATACCCGTGGACGCCGACGGCTCACCCATGCCCTTCGCCGACCTCTTCGAGCGGGCGAGCGAGTACGACGCCACCGCCGACGCGGTGCGCGAAGCGCTCGCGGATCGCCGGTCGAGCGCCGACGCCGCCGAGGCCGTCGAGGACGCCGATGTCGACGTCACGGCCGCCGGCACCGACCCCGCTCCGGCTGACCCCTCTTCCGCCGACCGCGAGCCGAGTCCGGCCCGCGTCGTCGCCGACGCCGACGTGCTGGCGACCGACTTCCTCGTCGGCGGGCCGGCCCGCGAGGCGCTCGACGCGCTGCGCTCGCACGCGTGGACGGCGCTGGTCGCCAGCGACCCGCTCCTCGACGACGCCGAGGCGGTGATCGCCGCGTTCGCGGACGACGGGCTGGCGGCCGACTGGCGCGAAGCGGTCGCGGCGTGGCGCGAGCCGGCGGCGCAGCCCGCGGGCGACCATCCGGCGCTGGCGTCGGCGTACCGCGGCGGCGCGATGCAGGTCGTGAGCCTCGACCCGTCGCTGACGGGTCCGCGGGCCGCCGCCGGGCTCCGAGGCCGGATGGCGGTGAGCGTTCGCGAGCCGCGGGCGTTCGCGACCGTGTTCTCCCCGGCGGGACTGTATCCGGAGGCCGTCGGCGGCGAGTATCCGGGTCCCGACCGCGACCCGCGCTCGATGGAGCCGGTCGACCCCAGCACGGACCGGCACTCCGACGCGGACCGGCACCCCGACACAGACAACCACACCGACGCGGACCGGCACCCCGACGCGGACCAGCACCCCGACGCGGACCAGCACCCCGACGCGGACCAGCACCGATAAACCGCCGCCGGCCCGACCGACGGTAATGACCGACTCGGACGCGGCCGCCGCGACGAGGGACCTCAATGACGGCGACGCCCCCGAGCTGCCGGCCGACCTCGACGCGGTCCGCGAGGCGCTCGTCGACTGGTACGAGGCCGACCACCGCGAGTTTCCGTGGCGGCGCACCGAGGACCCCTACGAGATCCTCGTCAGCGAGGTGATGAGCCAGCAGACCCAACTCGACCGGGTCGTCCCCGCGTGGGAGGACTTCGTCGAGGAGTGGCCGACGACCGGGGCGCTGGCCGAGGCCGACCGCGGCGACGTGGTCGCGTTCTGGTCGGACCACTCGCTCGGCTACAACAACCGCGCGAAGTACCTCCATGAGGCCGCCGGACAGGTCGAGGACGACTACGACGGGACGTTCCCCGAGTCCCCCGCAGAGCTGCAGGAGCTGATGGGGGTCGGCCCCTACACCGCCAACGCGGTGGCGTCGTTCGCGTTCGACAACGGCGACGCCGTCGTCGACACCAACGTGAAGCGCGTGCTTCACCGCGCATTTGCAGAAATCCATAATGCAGACGATCCGGATTACGAAACCGTTTCGAACGCCCTCATGCCGGCCGGAAAGTCCCGAATCTGGAACAACGCGATTATGGAACTCGGCGGTGTCGCCTGCGGGAAGAAACCACGGTGTGACGAGGCCAGTTGCCCGTGGCGCGAGTGGTGTCACGCGTACCAGACCGGCGACTTCACCGCACCAGACGTTCCGACACAACCGAGCTTCGAGGGGAGCAGGCGACAGTTCCGCGGGCGGATCGTTCGACTCCTCGGCGAACACGACGAGATGGAGCTGGACACACTTGGCCATCGAATTCGCGTTGACTACACACCGGATGGTGAGCACGGGCGAGAGTGGCTTCAAGGTCTGCTTTCGGACCTCGCCGACGACGGCCTCGTCCAGATTGAGGAACGGAACGAGCAGACAACTGCTCGACTCCAGTAGTCTGAATCAGACTTGCTGAACGACTCACATACGAGAAGGACTATGACACGCTCGAAGACTACGTCGGTTCGTTAGGAGGAGAACCATTCGAGTCCTGAGAGACCACGAGACGCTGTCGCTGGACGAGCTCGGACCGGAGATTCGAGTCGATTACGCGCTTGACGGCGAGTACGGACGGACGTGGCTCCGCGGACTCCTGTCACTCACCGCGGACGAGCGCCACTCCGGACTGGACCGCCTGGAACTCGCCGACGAGCGTGAGTCGGTCGCTTTCCTTGAGAACGTATGTCGGCTCAGGGACAAACGATTCACTGTCGTGAGTGACGAGGACGACGAGGCAGCGTCCCGGGAGCTTCGGCCCGACCTCCTCGAGCGAGTGGTTAACGAACTCCTCGTTCGTGAGCGCCACCTCTTGGACGTCTCCCTCCTCGCCGAGCATGTCGGTCCACCGGGCCATCGACGGACGCTCGATCACGTTGTCGATGGCTTGGGCCGTCGCGTGCGTTGAAGAGATGATGTCGGCGCCGAGATCCTTAAACGCCTCGACGTTATCCGGCTCGTTAGCGCGGCAGACCACTCGCTCGACGTCGAAGTTCGTGGTGGCCTGCTGACCAACGAACAGATTCACCTTGTCGTCACCCGTCGCCGCGACGACGGTCTTGGCATTTTCGATGCCAGCCGAGCGCAGGATCTCCACGTCGCTTCCGTCACCGATGTGTACCGTGAGCCCCTCACTGCGAGCCCGTTCGACGGCTTGTTCGTCGTTTTCAATGATGACGACGTTCTCTCCCCTGTTTTCGAGCCGGGCAGCGACCTCGCGGCCGACTTGCCCACTGCCGATGATGAGTACACGCATTGGTATCACGTCGAGGTATTCCGCGATCTGTCGGGCAAACCCGCCTTGTAATGCAACGGTCGTAAAGATAACGAGAAAGACGGTCCCAACGAGGAGCGTCGCGGCCTCCGTCTCTCCTGCACTCTGTAGCTCGACCGCGAACAGAGTCGCGACCGAGGCGGGAATGATTCCCCGTGGCCCCACGAAACTGACGAACAGCCGTTCGGAAGACGTGAAATTGGCCCCTCTGGTCGAGACGAACACGTCCAGCGGACGGATGAGGAAGATAACGGCGACAGCGACGATCAGCCCGCCGACACCCAGCGCGAGTAGGTCGCTGAACTGAAGCAATGCTGCGAGCGTAATGAAGACGAACGAAAGGACGATAAGCGTGACGTCTCCTTTGAATTCCGCTATCTGATCTTCGTATGGAATATCGCTGTTACCGAGTATAATGCCGGCCGTCGCGACGGCGGCGACCCCGGCTTCGCTGGCGACGGTATCAGCGGCACCGAACGCGACGAGCGCGCCAGCCAAAACGACGAGCCGTGCATTTCGCGGTGCGTCCCCCGGTGAGAGGTCGATGTATTTGAGAATGATCCAGATGATGGCCGCCACGAGCACACCGATTCCAACGCCGGCTCCGATCCGTTCGATGAACAGCTCGAGAAACGCGGACACCGTCGGCTCCTCCAACTGCATGATCTTGAAGACGACGACGGCGAGGATAGCCGCGGTCACGTCGTTGACGATACCTTCCGTCTCGAGGGCCGTCGCTACTCGGTCGCGAACCGGGACGACCTGGAGGATCGGCGTGATGACGGTCGGACCGGTCGCGACGAGGAGCGCACCGATGAGGAACGCAACGTCCCAAGCGGCACCGAGCGCAAACCGCACGACGAGTGCCGTCCCCAGCAGCGAAATGGCCGCACCGATCGAGACGAGGCGAACGCTCGCTTTCGAGGCCTGCCGGATGTTCTCTACCCGGAGGTGGAAGGCGCCCTCGAAGACGATTATGGCGACCGAGAGGCCGACGATAGCCGGGAGTGACGCGAACGTGTCGGGCGTGATGACCCCGAACCCTTCGGGACCGAGTACGATCCCCGCAACGAGGAGAAACACGATACTTGGCACTTCGAAGCGGTCCGCAAGCAACTGAGCGAGAATTCCGATCGCGATGATCGCCGCTACGAGTGGGATCAATTGGCTTGTCACGTTCGTCCCCTCTCATATTCGGGTTCGAAAAATGGATAAACCTACTGTCTGTGGCCGTCCAGAAAACGGGGGCGACGGGTCGGACGGCGGAGCCGGCGAGGTGGTCGTGTCGTCGGGACGGTGAGTCGCGCTCCGCGGCATGTCGCCGTCGATCCGGAGGCCGCACACCCGCCCGAATCGTTACCCGTTTATCTCGGGAGCCGGAACAATCGGCCATGAGCGAGACCGTCGACGCCGACCTCTACGCGCGGACGAAGGCGCTGCTGGAGCCGGGCGACATCGAACTCGCGGGCTGTATCGTTCACACGACGCTCGGCGGGGAAGAAGACCTGGAGATGCACGAGCTCACGGTCGCGATCAACGAGGTCATCGCCGACCACGCCGGGAAGGGCGAGGCGTATATCGAGGCCGGAAACGACGACACGGACTTCTCGTCGAACCAGTTCCAGGGGCGCACCCTCGACGACGAGGCGTTCGTCTGGGAGTGCCAGCAGCTCCTCCGCGACGGGGCCTTCGACCTCGTGTTCTACTACGAGGCGAACGTCGATCAGGAGGCGCTCGCGGACGACCTCGCCGACCTCGACGGCGTCGATCGCGTGACGCGAGTCCCCTGACGCGGCGACGCGCTTCGTAACCCGTGAGCGACACCGTCCTGATTCCCGGCGGCCGCGACGTGCGCGCCACCCTCGACACCGCCGCGAGCGACAGCGGTGGCGACGCCACCGGCGACGGCCCTCGCGCCGACAGCGTCGTCGTCGCCTGCCCGCCGCACCCGCAGCAGCGCGGCCACCGCGGCGACGAGCGCCTCACCGCCGTCAGCGACGCCCTGACCGACCGGGAGATCGACTGCCTCCGGTTCGACTACGGCGACTGGGACGAGGGGTACGGCGAGAGCACCGACGCCGACAAGGCGGTCGACTGGGCGGTCGCGCGCTACGAGCGCGTCGGGCTGTTCGGCTTCTCGTTCGGGGCGACGGTCGCGCTCGTCACGGCGGCGTCCCGCCCCGGACTCGCCGGGGTCTGCGCGCTCGCGCCGACCGCGCGGCTGACCCCCGACGTCGACGCGGTCGCGACCCTCGACGACCTCGTCGATCTCGGCGTGACGACCCGACTCCTGTACGCGACCCGCGACTCGACGGCCGACTGGGAGCCCGTAGTGGAGCGGGCCGAGGAACTGGAGATCGAGACGGTCGCGTTCGAGTCGGACCACTTCTTTGTCGGGCGGGCGGGCGACGTTGGGGAGAATGTGGCGGGGTTTTTCGGGGCGGGGTTGCGGGACAACTTGTAAATATCGGTCAGTTATACCCCCTCCATCGGTGCCCGCACTCCTTGCACTTGAAGAACCGCGTCGGGGGCTCGTCGGCGGCGCCGGTCTGTTTGATCGTGTACCACGCCTCGCCGTGGCCGCACTCGTCGCAGACGACGTCGTCGGCGGTCGGTTTCCCCTCGAAGTTCGCGCCCTCTTCCGTCTCGATCACCTCGTTGCCGGTCTGTTCGGTCGTCGACTCGAACTCGGCGGCGAGCGCCTCGTCGCGCTCGGTGGTGGCGCCGCAGTCGTCGTTCTGACACACCATCTCTCCGTCGCGAGAGACCATCATCGAGCCGCAGTCGTCACAGAACTGCATATACGGGCGAGGTACGGCGTCGAGCGGTTTAGCTTCCGTGACTGCGCGCCGATCGGGAGGGTGGGAGAGGTGCGTTCACGGTCCGCATCGATGGCGGCTTCGAACCCTGCACGGGGACTCGAAGGGCGTGGCGCGGTCCCCGCGGCCGGCTCGCCGATCCCCACCGCCACCGTTTCTGGTCCCGTTCGCGTTCGTCCGGCAACCCTGCGGTCGAACGGTAGACCTTTGCCGCCCCCGGTGCGAGCGAGCGTATGGTCTCGCTGGGACTGGTGGTGGCGCGGTTCAACGACTCCGTCACGGAACCGATGGCCGAGGCCGCCCGCGAGGCGGCCGCCGACCGCGACGCCGTCGTCGTCGACGAGCTGAGCGTGCCGGGGGCGTACGACAGCCCGCTGGCCGCCGACCGGCTGGCGCGCCGGGACGACGTCGACGCCGTCGCGGTGGTCGGCGCCATCGTCACCGGCGACACCGACCACGATCACGTGATCGCGAGCGCGACCGCCGACAAGCTCACGCGGGTGAGCCTCGACCGCGACACCCCCGTCACGTTCGGCGTGAGCGGGCCGGGGATGTCCGGCGCGGAGGCGCGCGAGCGCATCGACAAGGGCGCGGACGCGGCCGAGGCCGCGATCGACCTCGCGGAGGAGCTCGAATGAGCGACGCCCGCGGTTGCGACCGGAGGACACCACAATGAGCGACGCATACGACTTCTCGGACCGGATCGGACGCGTAGAGCCCAGCGCCACGCTGGCGATATCGAACCTCGCGGCGGAGAAAGAGGCCGAGGGCGCCGACATCGTCGACCTCTCGGTCGGCGAGCCCGACTTCGACACGCCGGAGAACGTCGTCGAGGCGGGCAAGGACGCCCTCGACGCCGGTCACACGGGGTACACCTCCTCGAACGGGATTCCCGAACTCAAGGAAGCGATCGCAGAAAAGCTCCGCGGCGACGGGATCGACGCCGACGCCGACGAGGTGATCGTCACCCCCGGCGGCAAGCAGGCGCTGTACGAGACGTTCCAGACCCTGATCGACGACGGTGACGAGGTCGTCCTCCTCGACCCGGCGTGGGTCTCCTACGAGGCGATGGCGAAGCTCGCCGGTGCCGACCTCTCGCGGGTCGATCTGGCACCGCACGGGTTCCAGCTCGAACCGGCGCTCGACGCGCTCGCGGAGACGGTCTCGGACGACACCGAGCTGCTCGTCGTCAACTCCCCGTCGAACCCCACCGGCGCCGTCTTTTCGGAGACTGCCTTGGAGGGCGTCCGCGACCTCGCTGTGGAACACGACATCGCCGTGATCTCCGACGAGATCTACGAGCGGATCACCTACGACGCCGACCACGTCTCGCTGGCGAGCCTCGACGGGATGGCCGACCGCACCGTCACGATCAACGGCTTCTCGAAGGCGTACTCGATGACCGGCTGGCGGCTCGGCTACTTCCACGCGACCGACGAGTTCGTCGGGCAGGCCGGCAAGCTCCACTCGCACTCCGTCTCCTGCGCGGTCAACTTCGTCCAGCGCGCGGGCGTCGAGGCGCTGGAGAACACCGACGAGTCGGTCACGGAGATGCGCGACGCGTTCCGCGACCGCCGCGACCTCCTCGTCGACCTGTTCGACGAGCACGGCGTCGACGTCGACGTGGGCGACGGCGCCTTCTACATGATGATCCCCGTCGATGAGGACGATCAGGCGTGGTGCGAGGCCGCCATCGAGGAGGCGTCCGTCGCCTGCGTCCCCGGCAGCGCGTTCAACGCGCCGGGCCACGCTCGGATCTCGTACGCCGCCAGCGAACGGCGTCTCCGCGAGGCGGTCGACCGGCTGGTCTCGAACGACCTGCTGTAGGCGCCTCGCCGCGGCAGGCGACCCGACTCTCAACCGCGTGCGGCGGTCTCCTCACCGATCCGGTGGTGCGTTTTTGTCACGGCCGGTCGAACGTCCACGTTGGTGGGACGATGTACGACAAGATACTGCATCCGACGGACGGGAGCGACGGGTCGAAGGCCGCGGCGGAACACGGCACGGTCGGTGAGTACGACGACGGCCGTCGCGTCGGGCAACCCGCACGCGGTCATCCTCGAATACGCCGACGCGAACGACGCCGACCTCGTGGTGCTGGGGACCCACGGCGGACCGGTGTCGGGGCGCTACCTCCTCGGCAGCGTCACGGAGAAGGTGGTCCGGTTGGCAGACCCGCCCGTAGTGACGGTCCGCACCGACGGGTCGACGAGCGAGTGACCGCGGGACGCCACCGCAGCCCATTTTCGCGCCGGCTCCGAAGGGACCCCCATGGACGAGTCCGAGCGGGAGGCGGTACTCGATCGGGTCACCAGTCGGAGCGCGACGGTCGGCGCGTCGGTCCCGGACACGGTGACCATCGACGGGGCCGCGGTCGACCTCTCCGAGTTCATCGTGGAGACGCGGGCGATCGAGACGGTCCCGCCCGAGGTTGACCGGAAGGTATCGTCGGTGAAAGCGACCCTCCGCGCGGAGCGCGAACGTCGGATTGACCGGCTTCGGGGGGACCCTCGGGACGCGGACGACGGCTCCGACGCCCCGATCGACCGCGGGACGGCCGAGGCGCTCGCCGACGAGATCGTCGGGATCGACCGGGCGATGAACGCCTTGGAGACGATCCGGCACCCAGATTTCGCCGACGAACACCGTGCCGCGACGCTCGAGGGGCACGAGCGCTGGCTCTCCTTCGTCGACGCCGTGCAGTGAGGGATAGGGCGGTCGACAGCGGCGTCCGTCGCGGCCGACCGATGCGACGTTCCGAAACCCTTACTCCCGGCCCGGGACACCTCATCGTATGAGCGATACGTCCGAGTCGGCGGACGACGCGGGGGAGGCGCCCGACGGGGGCGACGACGCCGCGGCCGCCGTCGACGCCGAGGAAGTCCGACACGTCGCGGATCTGGCCCGCGTGCGGCTCGACGACGACGAGGTCGCGGCGTTCGCCGACCAATTCGGCGACATTCTCGACTACTTCGAGGCGCTGGACGAGGTGCCCGAGACGGAGCGCGAAGCGGAGCTCGTCAACGTGATGCGCCCCGACGAGGTCGAAGCGGGGCTCACGCAGAAGGAGGCGCTGTCGAACGCCGAGGAGACTCAAGACGGCTTCTTCGTGGGGCCGAAGGTGTCGTGATGGCGGCCGACCACAACGCCTTCATCACGGAGGAGACGATCGAGGGCGACGACGACGGCCCCCTCGCGGAGACGACGGTCGCCGTCAAGGACAACATCTCCACCGAGGGAATCCGGACGACCTGCGGCTCCGAGATGCTCGCCGACTACGTCCCGCCCTACTCCGCGACGGTCGTCGATCGGCTGACCGACGCGGGCGCGACGGTGGTCGGCAAGACGAACATGGACGAGTTCGGGATGGGGACGACCACGGAGACCTCCGCGTTCGGTCCCACGAAGAACCCGGCCGACCCGGAGCGCGTCCCCGGCGGCTCCTCCGGCGGGTCGGCGGCGGCCGTCGCTGCGGGCGACGCCGACGTGGCGCTCGGCTCGGACACGGGCGGGTCGGTGCGCTGCCCGGCCGCGTTCTGCGGCGTCGTCGGTATCAAGCCCACCTACGGGCTCGTCTCGCGGTACGGGCTCGTCGCGTACGCGAACTCCCTCGAACAGATCGGACCGATCGCGGGCACCGTCGAGGAGGCGGCCGCCGCGCTCGACGTGATCGCGGGTCCGGACCCGCACGACGGGACCACCCGCGACTTGAGTGAGGTCGAGGGCGCCGACCCGGACGCGAGCTACGCCGCGGCCGCCGACGGCGACGTCGACGGGCTCACGGTGGGCGTCCCAACCGAGCTGTTCGAGGGCGCCGACGAGCGCGTCGTCGAGACGGTCGAGGCCGCGATCGCGGGCCTGGAGGCGCAAGGGGCCGAGACGACCGAGATATCGCTGCCCTCGGTCGAACACGCTGTGCAGGCGTACTACGTCATCGCGATGGCGGAGGCGTCCTCGAACCTCGCGCGATTCGACGGCGTGCGGTACGGGAACCGCGCCGAGTCGGACGGGAACTGGAACGAGTCGTTCGCGGAGACGCGCGAGGAGGGGTTCGGCGCGGAGGTCAAACGCCGGATTCTGCTGGGCACGTACGCGCTCTCGGCGGGGTACCACGACAAGTACTACAAGAAGGCCCAGGACGCTCGCGCGTGGGTCCGGCAGGACTTCGAGGACGCGTTCGCGGACGTGGACGTGATCGCGTCGCCGACGATGCCGGTGCTCCCCTTCGAACTCGGCGAGAGCCTCGACGACCCCCTCCGGATGTACCTCGCGGACGCGAACACGACGCCGGTGAACCTCGCGAACCTCCCCGCGATCTCGGTGCCCGCGGGCGAGGCGGACGACCTCCCGGTCGGGCTCCAGTTGGTCGGTCCGAAGTTCGACGAGGAGACGGTCATCCGCGCCGCGAGCGCGGTCGAAGACGCCAGCTGACGGTCGCCGTCGCCGGTTTTTAATCCGCGTGAAACCGCGTTGAGCGTCTCGACCGGTTATGTGGTTCCCGCCCCTTCCCCCGGGTGCACCATGACCGAAACCGAACCGACGGCGACGGACGCGTTCGATCGCGAGACCGTTCGCTCCGCCAGCCGAATCGCTATCGCCGCGCTCGCGCTGGTGGGCGTGCTGTACCTCGTTACGCTGCTTCCGGGCGTCGGCCGGCTGATCCCGCTGACGCCGATCACCTTCGCCGCGGTCGCCAGCGCCGTGGTGACGGTCGCGGTCGTCGCCCTCCTCGTGTACGCCGCGCCGAGGGTCGCCGCGCTGACGCGCGCGGCCCTCCACCGGACCGACGCCGCGGACCACGTCGAGCGCATCGCCGAGAACGGCGGCGCGATGGCCTACTGGCTCGTCGTCCTCGCGGCCGTGCTGGTCGCGCACCGCGGATTCGCCGGTGCGATCGTTCCCCTGATCGACGGGTTCGCGTGGGCGTACGACGCCGCGTTCCTGATCGCGTCGTTCGTTCCGCTCGCCTTCGTCGTGGCCCGGTTGACCGTGACCGTCGATCCGCTCTCGGAGCTCGTCGCCGACCGCGTTTCGGGGGGCGAATCGACTGAGGAAGCGGACGGTACGGTCTCAGCTGCGGGCGCGGACGACCCGGACCCGTCGGCGGCGGCCGGCGGTGAGCCCGACGAGTCCGCGGACGAGTCCACCGGGATCGACGCGGCCGATCCGCAGGGCCACTCGATCGAGGAGCGGTGGGGCGTCGACGACGAGTTCGGGGACTCGGCTAGCGGCGGAGCGGACGACGGGTCGACGAACTCCTAGCGCGGAGCGCGATCCGGAACGTCCATACCCGCCCCGGTGAACGACCACGTATGGCGCTGACCGACGAGGAGCGGAGCCGGCTCGCCGACATCGTCCGCCTCCAGCCGACGAAGAACGGCGAGTTGCAGGACGCGTGGGGGCTCGAGGGCGGCAGCGAGGTCCACCAGTATCTCGAAAACCACCTGAAGGAGTACTACTACCGCGACGACGACAGTCTGATCCGGTCGACCGCCGAGGCGAACGACCTCGTCGACGTCGAACCCGGAATCGAGGCCGACGCCGTCGCGAAGGGCGGCGCGCCGGAGACGATCCGCGTTCCCGAACTGGAGGCGCGGGTGTTCGAGGTCGTGGCGGGTCCCGACGAGCGCTCGCAGTCGGTCGTGGCCGTGCTCAACGCGGTCCGCGAGGCGTTCGACCTCGACCCCGACATCGACGAGGTGCGGCGCGCGCTCCGGAGCCTCGAACGCAAGAACGTCGTCGAGGTCGTCTACCGGACCGTACCGACGTTCAGGCTGGCCGTCGAACGCGACGCGATCACCGTCGAAGTGGACGGGTGAGCGCGGTCGCGACCGACTGCGTCGCCGCCCGACCGTCGACGCAGTCGGTCCGAGTCTCAGCAGTACTCGCAGTCGCAGTACGCCTCACACACCGGGTTGTCGCAGTCGGCCCCGCGGGCCGAACAGCGCTCCCGGCCGTGCCGGATCAGGAGGACGTGAAGCGGGTAGATCAGCTCGTCGGGCACCTGCTCGTCTAATACCTCGTGCGCGCGCTCGTTCGACGCCGACGCCGGCACCAGCCCGAACCGCTTGGAGACGCGTTCGACGTGGGTGTCGACCGCCATCGTCGGCTTCCCGAAGTGGAAGTTCAAGACGACGCTGGCGGTCTTCGGACCGACGCCCTTGATCTCCGTGAGCCAGTCTTTCGCGGCGTCGGCCGGCAATGCGTCGAGAAACGCCAGCGAGTACGCGCCGCCCGTCTCCTCTCGGATCGCGGCCAGCGCGCGCTGTATCCGGGCGGCCTTCTGGTCGGCCAGCCCCGCCACGCGGATCGTCTCTTTCAGCTCCTCGTGGTCCGCGGCCTCGATCGCCGCGAAGTCGTCGTACCGGTCGAAGAGCGCCTCCGCCGCCCGGCTCGTGTTCTCGTCGGCGACGTTCTGCGAGAGGATCGTCGTCACGAGCTGTCGGACGCCCTCGCCGGGCTCGGCGGTCGGGTCGGCGCCGTGCTCGGCGACGCGGTCCACCGGCTCGTACAGCGACACCAGTTCGTCGTGGAGGTCGCGAACCTCCGTTTCGGTCCACGCGTGCGTCGACATACCGGTCCTACGGGCGGCGCGGACTTGAGGGCGACGACCGGGGTAAGGGGGTCGCCTCCGCGACCACCGACCGCCTCTGCGATCCGCGACCGATTCCCCGCTGTCCCCCCCCCGCGACCTTTTTATATCGGTGCGCCCAACCGCGGGGCATGTACCGCGCGAGCGATCGCGTCGACAACGCGGCGTGGATCGACCGGCTCGACGACGCGTGCGCGACGCTCGACCTCGACGAGGAGACGCTGTCGACGGCGACGGACCTGTTTCTGTCGCGCGCGCCGGACGACGATCGGGGGAAGCGCGTCGCCGCGGCCGCCAGCCTCTACGCCGCCGCGCTGATCCGCGGGCAGGAGCGGTCGCAGTCCGCCGTCGCCGACGCGATGGACGTCTCCAGGCTTTCCGTCCAGAAGCGCTGGAAGCCGATCTTGGAAGACGCCGGCTTCTCGCCGCCGACGTGGTGAATCGCGCGTGTTTGGCGTCACTACTCCACGTGGACCGTCGTGTTACCTTAAGCATGATTCCACCAGACGGCGTGGGCTTGCAACCACGTTTCCGCGGTCAGCGGATCGGCGTTGCTGAAACAGTTTGAACGTGGTTTCTGTAACCGTGGATCTCGACGCGGTACTCAAGCCCTTCTCGACGGGGCGCGCCCGCGAGATCGGCGGCGTCATCGACGAGAAACACGGCGTCGGAGACATCGTGTTTCCCGCACAACTCGGTGAGAAATTCTCGGCCGATCGGGATCGTATACGTCGGAAAGAGCCGAGCGTGGAGGATTCCGTTGGTTTCGGGATCGACGGCAGCGTACAGCCAGTACGCTTCGTCGTTGATCCGGATCGACTTCTGATCGACCGCGCGACGACGGACGCCAGCGGTTTTTTCACCGCCCGGCGCCCTAAAACGCGTATGAGCGATCCCGAAACCGACGCGCCCGCCGCGGACGACGGTCCAGCGGTCGTCCTGCTGGACGTGTTGCCGAACGGACGGCCGGACGACGACCGCCCGCAGTACCGGAAGTCGCCGGTCGCGTACGGGCTCGGGACGGACGCGTTCCGACTGTACGAGCTCGCTCTCGAAGAGGGGACGGACGTCTCCGTGAGCGACCGGATCGCGCTCGACGGTCCCGCGGTCGGTCGGTACCGCGAGGTGTCGTTCGACGATCTCACCCGGAACGCGGCCGCCGAGATCGAGTACGCGGTCGAGGACATCGTCGCGGGCGACGAGGAGCGGTTCGTCGACTTCTACAACGAGGCCGGCCCGATCACCCTGCGGCTCCACCAGCTCAACCTCCTGCCGGGGATCGGCAAACAGCTCCGGAACAAGGTGCTCGACGAGCGGAAGCGCGCCCCCTTCGAGAGCTTCGAGGAGGTCTCGGAGCGCGTCGCCGGCCTCCACCGGCCGCGGGAGGTCCTCGTCGAGCGGATCGTCGAGGAGATCCGCGAGGAGGATCTCAAGTACCGACGGTTCGTCGGTCACGAGGAGTGAGGAGCGACTGATACCGCTTCGTGGACCGACGCCCCGAAACGGGACTTTTACCCGGAGCGGCGGAGTAACCCGGCCATGACCGATTCATCGACGGGCGCTGGCGCGGCGTACGGGGACCGCGACCCCGACGCGCTCGCCCGGCGGGCCGGGGAGCGCGCGAACCCCGACCGCGACCAGCACTTCCTCGTCGACGACCGCGTGCTCGATCGGATTCCCGCATACCTCCCCGACGACGCCGACGCGAGCCGTCTCCTGGAGATCGGCGGAGGCGCGGGCGCGCTCACCGACCGGCTGCTGGCGGTGGTGGCCGACGACGTTTCCGCGGGCTCCGATGCCGACCCCTCCCCCGGCCGCCTCTCCGTGATCGAGCGCGACGGCGCCTTCGCCGACTTCCTCCGCGAGGAGTTCGCGACCGCGATCGACGACGGCCTGCTCGACGTGATCGAGGGCGACGCGCTCGACGTCGACCTCCCCGATTTCACCGCCTGCGTCGCGAACCTCCCGTACGGCGTCTCCTCGGAGATCGCCTTCCGGCTGCTCCCCGAGGGGAAGCCGCTCGTGTTGATGTTCCAGGCCGAGTTCGCCGACCGCATGGTGGCGTCCGCGGGCGAGTCCGAGTACGGTCGGCTCTCGGTGTCCGCTCAGCACTACGCCGCCGTGGAGATCGTCGAGCGCGTCCCGAAGGAGGCGTTCGACCCCCAGCCCGCCGTCGAGAGCGCCGTCGTCCGGTGTACGCCCCGCGACCCGGAGTACGAGGTCGGCGACGAGGCGTTCTTCCTCCGGTTCGTGAAGGCGCTGTTCACCCAGCGCCGCAAGACGGTCCGGAACGCGATCCGGAACACCGGCCACATCTCGGGGTTGGACGCCCCGGAGGCCGTCGTCGACGCCGCCGGCGAGGAGCTGCTCCGCCGTCGACCGGGGGACTTGGACCCGTCGGTGTTCGCGGCGCTGGCCGAGCTGGCGCGCGAGCACGGCTCGCCGACGGAGGTTTGAGGACGAATGACGGGCGCGGGTTCCGGTCTCACGACCGACGTACAAGGAGTAGTCGCCGGCAACGTCGAACGGATCGCGATCTCCGCGCTGATCGTCGGGGTCGTACTCGCCACGCGGTACCTCACTCGGCGCCTGAAACGGCGGGACGACGAACTCTCTTCCACCCGTCGGCTGCTGTTATCGACGAGCGTTGCCGCCGTGACGGCGGCCAGCGCGATCGGACTGATCGGGGTGTGGGACCGGAGCGGGGCGCTCCTCGAGGCCGTCCGGTCGGCCGCGATCGCCGACCAGTTCTCGAACGTCGTGCTCGCGGTGGTGCTCCTCGCGATCGCGTACGCGGTCACGGACTTCCTCGGCGGCGTGATCCGCGAGATTTCCGCCGAGAGCGCGTCGGTCTCCGACCACCAGCAGGAGGTTATCCTCCGGCTCACGCAGCTCTCGGTGTACACGGCCGCGCTGCTCGTGGTCGTCGGCCTCTTCACCGACAACGTCGGCGGGCTCCTCGTCGGGGCCGGGTTCCTCGGGATCGTGGTCGGCATGGCGGCCCGCCAGACGCTCGGGGCGATCCTCGCCGGCTTCGTGCTGATGTTCTCTCGGCCGTTCGACGTGGGCGACTGGGTGGAGATCGGCGACCACGAGGGGACCGTCACGGAGATATCGATCATGAGCACCCGCCTCCGGTCGTTCGACGGTGAAGTGATCACGCTTCCGAACGACACGGTCCGGTCGGGGTCGATAATCGACCGATCGCGGCGGAACCGACTGCGGATAGAGATCGAGGTCGGTGTCGACTACGACACCGACGTCGACCGCGCGGCGGCGGTGATCGAGGAGGCCGTCGCCGAGACCGAGGACGTGGCCGCGATGCCCGAGCCGAACGCCGTGACGAAGCGGTTCGCCGACTCGGCGGTCGTGCTCGGACTGCGCTACTGGATTCGGAACCCGAGCATGCGCAAGCGCTGGCGCACCCAGACCGCCGCGATGAACGCGATCAAGGCGGCGCTCGAAGACGAGGGGATCGTGATCCCCTTCCCGCAGCAGACGCTCTCCGCGCGGAACCCGGACGCCTCCGGCCCGCAGTTGGACGCGTCGGTCGAGGAGCGCGCGGCGACGCGTGGCGGGTCGCGCTCGGGCGGCAGTGAGGCGTCCGAAAGCGAGAATGGAGACGGCGACACCGACAGCTCGGAGGGGCCGGACCGATGACCGAAGACGACGACGCCGGCCTCGCGGAGCGGCGCGGACTCGACGAGGCCGTCGTGTACCAGCCGGCCGAGGACTCCGGGTTGCTCGCGGAGGCGGCCATCGCGGAGGCGCACGGACGGGTGCTGGAGGTCGGGACGGGATCGGGGTGGGTCGCCCAGCAGATCGCCGAGGAGCGCGGGCTCGACGCCGTCGGCAGCGACCTCAATCCGCACGCGGCGCGGCAGGCCCGCGAGCGCGACGTCGAGGGGGTCGTCGCCGACCTCCTCACCCCGTTTCGGGCGGACGCGTTCGACACGGTGTGTTTCAACCCGCCGTACCTTCCGACCGACCCGGACAACGAGTGGGACGACTGGATGGAGCACGCGCTCTCCGGCGGTGAGTCGGGCCGCGAACTCATCGAGCCGTTCCTCGACGACGCGGGACGCGTACTCGCGCCCGGCGGCGTCGTCCTGCTTCTGGTCTCGTCGCTGACGGGGTACGAGGAGGTGATCGACTTAGTCGAGGACGCGGGGTTCGACCACGAGGTCGTCGTCGAGGAGTCGTTCCCGTTCGAGACGCTCACGGTGCTGGCGTTGCGCCGGGAGTGAGGCAGGCACCATCCATCGCCGACGCCGAGTGCCGTTTGATTACTATAGAGCATAAAGCACATTAGCAAATATTATACGACGGCATATCGAACCTACGGTGATGACTGAACGAGTCGCGGCCACGCCGGGGCTGTACCCGCTCCCGGACTGGGCGAAGGAGACGCTCTCCGACCTGAAGGGGCACCAGAAGGGTGACCTCTTAAGCGGCGACGAGAGCGAGGCGATCGTCGAGGAGTACGCCGAGGTACGCGCCGAGTACGTCGACGACCAGTTGGACGCCGGCCTCGACCGCGTCGTCGAAGGGCAGGGGCGCTGGGACGACATGATCGCGCACCCGCTGACGGTCCACGACGGCGTCGAGACCGGCGGGATCGTGCGGTACTACGACAACAACAACTTCTACCGCGACCCGCGGGTCGTCGCCGACCTCGACTTCTCCGGCGACGTGGCGCGCGAGCTGGAGCGGGCGACCGACCTGATCGACGGCGAGGCGCCCCTCGCCGCGACGCTCCCCGGTCCGTACTCGCTCGCGGAACTCGCGACCGACGAGCACTACGGCGACGAGACTGCGTTCCAGGCGGCGATCGCCGAGTTCCTCGCCGGCGAGGTCGAAGCGTTCCCCGCCCACGAGACGCTGTTCCTCCTCGAACCGTCGCTCGTCACGAGCCCGCCCGCGGAAGGCGAGGAGTCGACCGCGACCGACGCGATCGCGACGGTCGCCGACGCGACCGACGCCGACGTGGTCGTCCAGACCTCGTACGGCGCGCTCGACGAGAAGCTGTACGCCCACCTCGTCGACGAGGCGGGCGCGGACGCGCTCGGACTCGATCTGGTCGCCGGCGACCGCGACGACACGGTGTACAACGTTCAGGAGTTCGGCGCCACCGACTCGCTCGCGCTCGGACTCGTCGACGGGCAGAACACGCTCGTCGAGGAGCCGGAGACGGTCGCGGAGCGCGTCGAGTGGTTCGAGTCGAAGGTCCCCGCCGAGGGGTTCGACCGGACCTACCTGACGCCCAACACCGAGCTGTTCTACCTGCCGACCAACAAGTATCGCGCGAAGCTGAACGCGCTCGCCGCCGCCGCGGAGGTGCTCGACTAATGGTCCGAACCCCCGAAGCCAACCGCGAACAGTTCCGCCCGCACGACCACCCGAACGACGCGTTCCTGCTGACGACCGTCGTCGGCTCGTACCCGAAGCCGAAGTGGCTCAACCGGGCCGACGAGCTGGTCGAGGACCCCGACTCGAAGTTCGACGAGTCGGACCTCGAAGAGGCCCACGACGACGCCTGTCGCCTGATCACCCACGAGCACGAGCGTTCCGGGCTCGACACGGTCGTCGACGGCGAGATGCGCCGCAACGAGATGGTGGAGTTCTTCGCCGACCGCATCGACGGCTACGAGTTCAACGGCCCCGTGAAGGTGTGGGGCCACAACTACTTCGACAAGCCGAGCGTGGTCGAGGAGGTCGCGTACGAGGAGCCGTGGCTCGTCGACGAGTTCGAGTTCACCTCCGACGTGTCCGAGCGTCCCGTCAAGGTCCCGATCACGGGGCCGTACACGCTCGGGTTCTGGGCGTTCAACGAGGCGTACCCCTCCACCGAGGAGCTCGTCTACGACCTCGCTGACCTCGTCAACGAGGAGGTCGAGAAGCTGGTCGAGGCGGGCGCGCGCTACATCCAGATCGACGAGCCCGCGCTGGCGACCACGCCGGAGGACCACGCCATCGTCGGCGAGGCCCTCGAACGCATCGTCTCGGGCATCGACGAGGAGGTCCGGATCGGCCTCCACGTCTGTTACGGCGACTACTCGCGGATCTACCCCGAGATCAACGACTACCCGATCGACGAGTTCGACGTGGAGCTGTGTAACGGCGACTTCGAGCAGATCCCGACGTTCACCGACCCCGAGTTCGAGCCCGACCTCGCGCTCGGCGTCGTCGACGCCCACACCGCCGAGGTCGAGCCGGTCGAGGAGATCAAAGAGAACATCCGGCAGGGCCTGCGAGTCGTTCCCCCGGAGAAGCTCACGATCTCGCCCGACTGCGGGCTGAAGCTCCTTCCGCGCGAGATCGCGTACGGCAAGACCGAGAACATGGTCACCGCGGTCCGCGAGGTCGAAGCCGAGATCGACGCCGGCGAAATCGATATCGAGAACCCGCTCGCGGACGACTGAGTCGGCGCTGCTGAGATTTTTTCAGTCCGTTTCCTACTGAGACAGCCGTGAGGATGCGCTTGCGTACTTAGCTCTCTCTACTCATCGAAATTCGCTGGGGGGGAGTGCGTTATGGACTTGATGCTTGAAATGGTCAGGTATCGTCTCCAGATACGTCCGTTGTGACGCTGCCGTCACTGGGGTTGTTCCTGAGTGCTGATGGCGAGTATTCCCTCGAAACAAATACTAATTGGATACTATTGATGGCAGTTGCTCTCAAAACTTCCTCTTTGATCTGGTCATCAGCAAACTCTGCTGGATTCGTTGTCGCTAGCTCCGTTTCTCCCGGCACATTTGCGGCGACATCGTGAGCATCGATCACAATCCAGAAATCTTCCTCGTCTTGAGCCCGGAGTCGAGTCAATTCGTCCTGTACCGATTCGTGCGAACTAATCCTCAGCCAGCCTTGGAACGTCGAGTAGAGCGTCTCCCTTCGCGCCTCGGCTCGCTGTTCTATTCCACGAATCACTTCCCGCAATTCATCAGTGACCTCGTAGACACCTCTTCCGGCTTTATCATCGTAGAAATCCTCTAAATATCTCCATGCCGAATTTTCATCCCGGTCAATTTCTGACTGAATCTTCTCAATATCACTCTCACTTAGCTCCCCTTGGTAATTGACCTTCACCTGTTGGATGTTCCGGAGAACCCCGCTGCGGTGCTCTTCGATAATTGAGTCCTTCGCATTTCGGAAAATATTCTCAACCTGTTCCGTAGCGAAATATTCTGTTTCGCCACTAAACAAGTACCTCCTACATTCTCTGTGATGAGGGTCAGTAAAGAAACAGAACCCGAGGATGACTCCCTTATCGAGGAAGGCGTTATCCGCCATTCTATAGCTTGTCCAGCTCCTCAGAAATAGCCGTATTGTACGAATCAGCGATGCTGTCCAAAGCCGAGGTAGATTGTCTTTCTGAGAGGGCTTTCTTCCGCTTCTGTGTTACCCGGTTCTGGAGATCACTGCGAACTTTTTCCTTTTCTTCACGCCAGTCTTCAAGCGCCTCCGAATCAATATTCGAATGCTCCTCAAAGCGGAGAATGATTCGTGCGGCTCCCTCGATGAAGGTTTCTGTGAAGTCATGGAGTTCCCTCGGGCTTCGACCGATATCGACCAACAGGCGCATCGTGTCGTCCCAATTAAGGTAAAGATCGTGGATTTCCGAGTAACGCTCCTCGTCGAAGTTTGCCAGCATCTCATCTAGGAGTTCTTCGATGCGGGTCTTTTCATCGGGGGCGACGAATTGGCTCAGCCTGCGCTGACCTTCGTCTTGCGAAATCGTGTTTAAGTACCACCGCAAATCAGCATATGCGATAACGAAACCGTCAGGCGCAAAGTTCTGGTACTGGTACTCTTCCAGTTCCTCGGCTGTTTTGTTGCCGTGTTCAGTGACTATGGACTGAACCGCGTTGTAGATGTCGTCTTTGAGGTCTTCCGACAGGTGGTCAAAGTCGGATTCGCTGACTTGGTCGGCCGGATAGTACGCTTGTCCACCGAAGTGATTCGCGTTGGGCCTGTACGTGACTGCTGAATTCAGATGAGCTTCGGAGATGGTACGGCCGTACTTGTACCAATACTTCGGCAGACCGACTTCCCGGTCGTATTCTTGCGCTAACAGCCGATCAGCTAAACAGCAAAGTTTGTGGATACGGGTCCGCCCTGTCTCACGACCGTCCTGTTCGTGACGTTCCGCAGCCACCCGATACAGAAGATACTCCGGCGGCCCTAAATCACCGAGGCCATCATCCGCCGGTGGCGACTCAGACATTTGTCTTACTCGGCCTATAGAATCAGAGTACAAAATAATTGGCGTTGTAACTACTTCCTGAATTCAGAGTAGTCACCAGTAGGAAACTATCACGAATACGACCACCGCTGTACTAGGCGATTGAGATATCGAAAACGATCAACCGGATCGTAACGGAGCCACCAACCCGACGGCACCATTTATACAAACCCGCCGCACCCACCGCCGACATGGACATCGGTCTCACCGTCGGCGACGACCTCGACCGACTCGCGGCGTCGCCCGCGCGGTTCGACTTCTGCGAGCTCGGGGTCGGCGAACCGACGCTCGTGCCCGGCGAGGTCGACCCCGAACGACTCGCGGACGCGCTCGCCGGCCGCGACCTCGTCGTCCATCTCCCGTACAGCCAGCGGCTGGCCAGCTACGTCCCCGAGGTCAACGACGCGATCGTCGACTACCAGCGCCGGCTCCTAGCGGCGGCCGGCGACCTGGGCGCGGAGAAGGCCGTCCTCCACGCCACCTCCGCCGACCGCGACGACATCGAGTTCCGGGAGACGGCCGCCGACCAGCTCCGACGGGTCGCCGACGCCGGCCGCGAGGCGGGCGTCGAGGTCGTCGTCGAGAACGTCGGCCACCAGCACGCGGGGCTCCAGCTCTCCGTCCTCGGCGACCTCGCGCGGGAGACGGACACCCCGATCTGCTTCGACGTGGGGCACGCGTACATGGAGGGCGACAACAAGGCGATACAGCGGTTCCTCCGGAGCCACGGCGACCGGGTCTCCCATCTCCACTGCCACGACGTGCGCCGCCGCGGCGACACCCACCTCCCCGTGGGGGCCGGCGAGGTCGACTACGGACTCGTGGAGTCGGAACTCGGCGGCTTCGACGGAACGGTCGCGTTGGAGGTGTTCACCGACGACGAGACGCTCCTCCTCGACTCGGCCGAGCGAATCGCGGAGCGGCTCGGCGTCGACTTCTGAGCGTCCGGCTGGCGGGCCGTCGGGGAGCGGATCAGGCCGAGTCGCGGTCGTCGTCGTCATCTCCGGCGGCCGGTTCGTCCTCTTCCCCGTCGCCGGCCGAACTGCCGTCCCCGGCCGAGTCCGCGTCGGCGTCAGCCGCCGCGTCTCCGGCGTTCGCCGTCTCATCGCCGGCCGCGGCCGCCGCGTCCGCCTCGTCGTCGCCGAGCTGACGCTTGATCGACTCCAGCTCCGACTCGACGTCGACCTCGGGCGCGGGCTCGTCCGGGTCGTCCGCGTCCCCGTCCTCGTCGCGGTCTTCCTCCGAGCTCGCGTCCGGATCGGTCACGTCGATCCGGACGCCGCGGTCGGCGGGGTCGTCGTCGGTCGCTTCGCTGGTGGTTCGGGTTTCGTCTCGTCTGTCGTCACTTCGACCGTCGAGTCGATCGCGTTGATCGCGTCGCCCGCGCCGGGTCGCGTCGGCCTCGCGGCGCCCCTCGTCTATCCGGGCTTCGATCTCCGCCGTGAGGTCGCGCGCGTCCTCGATTATCGACCGCGAGGCGGCCTCCTCCGGGAGGTCGGCCTCAGAGAGCGCCGTGCGTAGCTCCGAGAGCGACCGCGAGAGCCCGGCGCTCGCGCCGTCTCGCACCTCGCCGAGGCGGTCGGTCGCCGAGCCCGCCTCGTCGAGGCTCCGGCCGGGGTCGGCGAGCCGGAGCGTCCCCTGCACCAGTTCGAGCGACTTGATCGTCGTTTCGAGGAGGGCGATCAGCGTCGGGATGGTGTACTGCTCGGTGAACCGAACGAGCTCGGAGAGCCGTGGCGGTCGCGGGGGACCGCGGCGGTCCCGCTCAGTCTCGCGGAGGTCGGCGCGGAGCTCGCTCAGCACGTCCTCGAGCTCGTCGAGCCGCTCCTCGAAGTCGTCGTCGCGTGGATCGCGGGAACTCATGCCGCGTCGTAGGCGGTCCGCGGATAAAAAGCCCTGCCGGGTCGCGGAAGCGGTTCCGGGCGGAGCGCCTCAGAACCCCTCGCGCAGGTGCGTCGTCCGCGGCGGGAACAGCGCGCGGAGGTCGTCGGCGGTCGCGGAATCGACCGCGAGTCCGCCGCCCCGAACCGCGTCGTCGGCCGACCGGTATCCGACGTACAGCTGCGAGAGCGCGCCGACGTCGACCGCGGCGTCCGCGGTCCCCTCCGTCCCCTCGCCGTCGTCCGCCGGCTCGACCGCTACCGATCCATCGCCGACTTCGACCCCGAACGTCCGGTCGTTCCAGTCGACGAGCGGGTCGTCGACCGCGAGCGAGAACGCGGTTTCGACCGCCGGGTCGGGCGCGAGCGATTCGAGCGCGGCGGCGACGTCGACGAGCCGGACCATCGGGCCGGTTCGGACCTCGCAGTCGACGGCGCGCGGGTCGTCGACGAGGTCGAGCAGGGGCGCGTCCGGCGGGGCGCGGATCTGTACCTCGTCGACCTGCGAGTCGTGGTTGCGGAAGAAGCGCAGCAGCTGGAACCACGCCTCGTCGTCCGCGACGGCGACGTCGGTGACGCGCAGGACCGGGTCGTCCGCCTCCGGATCGTCGTGGAAGCTGTACGCGCAGACGGCCCGGAGCTCGCCGTCGCGCTCCCAGCCGTAGACGAACGGGTCGGTCTTCCATCCCTGAAGCGCGCGCTCGCGCCACCACTCCTCGGTCCAGTTCATCGTCAGGTCGTAGCGGTCCGCCATCGCCGCGAGGACGGGCCGCACCGCCGGGTAGTCGTCCTCGCCGAGCCGGCGGAAGCGCCCGGCGTCGTCGCCGTCGGTCGCGATAAGGTCGTCGACGAACCCCAGTGCGGCCGGCGGCGCGGTCAGGCGGCGGTAGAGGCTCGCGGTCGCCCAGCCGTAGCCGGCGTAGAACGGGTACTCGAAGGGCCACAGCGTCGAGACGAACACGCCGCGCTCGCGGTACTCCGCCAGCGACTCCCGGAGCATGCGGCCGACGTTCCCCTGCCGGCGGTGTTCCGGCGGGGACGCGACCGAGGAGAGCCCAGCGACCTCGCGGTCGGCGCCGCGGATCCGGAGCGAAAGGTAGTGGTGCGCGCAGACCGCGACCGGGTCGTCGCCGTCGAACAGCCCCCGCCTGTCGGCAATGGTGTCGTGATCGCCCGCCGCCTCGGGGTCGGACGGGGCCTCGATCGGGGAGAACGCGTACCGCATGAACGCGCCGAACTCGTCGCCGCGGTCGCCGGGGAACGGTCGGTACTCCATACGCGGTCGGCTCGCGGGAGCCGAATAAATCTTCCCAGAGCGTGCGAGGAGGTGTCGTCCTCGTGACCAGCCTCAGTCGAACCGACCGCGCCGGTACTGCACCGGCCAGTCGGCGTCCGCGCCGAGCTCGTGGGCGGCCTCCAGCGGCCAGTACGGATGTCGGAGCATCTCGCGGCCGAGCGCGACGAGGTCGGCCCGCTCGTTCCGGACGAGGGCGTCGGCGTGAGTCGGTTCCGTGATCTTCCCGACCGCGGCGACCGGCACGTCGGTCCCCTCGCGGATCGCCTCGGCGTACGGCACCTGATACCCCGGCCCCGCGCCCGGAAGCTGCTGATCCGGATGAATTCCGCCACCGGAGACGTCGATCAGGTCGGCGCCGGCCTCGGCGAGCACGGGGGCCAGCCGCACGGAGTCGTCCACGTCCCACGAGTCGCGGTCGGGGAGCCAGTCGGTCGCGGAGATCCGGACGAAGACCGGCTTGTCGTCAGGCCAGACCTCGCGGACGGCCGCGACGACCTCGCGGACGAGGCGGGTCCGGTTCTCGAAGCTCCCGCCGTACTCGTCGTCGCGGTCGTTGGTGACCGGCGAGAGGAACTGGTGGAGCAGGTAGCCGTGGGCCGCGTGGACCTCCGCGACCTCGAAGCCGATCTCGCGCGAGCGCTCCGCGGCGGCCGCGAACGCGTCGATCACCTCGTCGATCCCCTCGCCGTCCAGCCGGCGGGTCGCCGCCGGCTCGTCCTCGGAAGCGTCCGAATCGGGGTACGGCGCGTCGGTCGCCGACACCGTCTCCCAGCCTCGCTCGCGCTCCGCGGGGATCGGGGCGCCGCCCTCGGCCGGCGGGCTGTGCGAGCCCTTCCGCCCGGCGTGGGCGAGCTGGATCCCGGGCGTTGCGCCCTGCGACTCGACAAACTCGACGATCGGCTCGATCGCCTCGGCGTGCTCGTCGGACCAGATCCCCAGACAGCCCGGCGTGATGCGGCCGCGCGACTCGACCGCGGTCGCCTCGGTCATCACGACCCCGGCACCGCCGGCGGCGCGAGAACCGAGATGGACCCGGTGCCAGTCGTTCGCGAACCCGTCGTCCGCGGAGTACTGGCACATCGGCGACAACATGACGCGGTTGCGGAACTCGGTGTCGCGCAGCGTGAACGGAGTGAAAAGCGAATCCGGCATCGTCTCCGATGACGGTCGGCACGGGCTAAGGGGATCCGATCCCCCGCCTAGCTCGCCGCCGCCGAAACGGCCTCGGTCGGTTTCACGACGCTTTAGGCCGACCGAAACCTATAACCCACCGCACCCCTGACGGTCTGGTAATGACAGCTGGGGACCGGATCGAACGCGAGGTCGAGGAGCCGTCGGACGCGCGCCCGACGGTCGAGGCGAGCCGCTGCTCGCCCGACCGCACAGTCTTCACCGAGGAGGGGAACACGGACGCGTGGATCGCGACCGATCTGACCGTCGAACTGGAACGATAGCGAGCCGCCGTTCTCCGGCCTTCTCTCGCCGCGTTGTCGCCGACCGCTCAACCGAGTCGCTCCGTCACCGACCGCCACAGCCGACTGACGAGTCCCGACTCGCTCGACGCGCGCTCGGGGTCAGAGAGATCCCATCCCGCCTTCTCCGCCGCCTCGTCGATCGGCCGGTACTCGAAGCCGACGTGGGTCGCGACGCGCCGGTTCGCGGCCGACGTGCCGACGAACACCGCCCGCGGGGCGTCGCTCTCCTCGTAGATGTCGCCGAGCGTCCCCCACTTGTCCCAGTTCCGGAGCGCGTAGTCGTTCTCGATCCCGGCCTCGCCGACGAACCGCTCGACCGCGTCCGCGTCGTTGGCGACGACGCCGACGTGGCGGCTCCACTCGCGCGCGTCCGCGGCCGCCGCTTCGGGGTCCGCGAGCCGTCGGGCGGCGCCCAGCGAGAACACGAGCGTCACCTCGCCGGTGCGGTCGGCGGGATCGGTGGTGTCGGCGTCGTCGGTCGCGTCGACATCGATACCCATCTCTCTGGCGTCCGTTCGCGTCCGAGCGGGTAAACGGTGGGGGAGAAAGGGCGACCGCGTGGCGCGAGCGGACGGGCCATTCCCGTGTGGTGAGACTTATCCGCGGGGCGGGCGTTCGGTCGGTATCATGGAGTTCGAGACGACCTTCGGCACGGACGCGCCGGTGATCGGCATGGTACACCTTCCGCCCCTCCCGGGGGCGCCGAAGGCGCCGGACGACGGCGCGGCCGCGATGCGAGACGCGCTCGACCGCGCCGCCGCCGACGCCCGCGCGCTCGACCGCGGCGGCGTCGACGGGATCATGGTCGAGAACTTCGGTGACGCTCCCTTCTACCCTGACGACGCGCCGAAGCACGTCGTCGCGAGCGTCACCCGGGCGGCGACGGTGATCGCCGCTGCGACCGACCTCCCGCTCGGGATCAACGTCCTCCGCAACGACGCGGAGGCGGCCCTGTCGGTCGCCGCCGCGGTCGGCGCCGCCTACGTCAGGGTGAACGTCCACACCGGCGCGCGAGTGACGGACCAGGGCGTCGTGCAGGGGACGGCCCACGAGACGATCCGGCTCCGCGACCGGCTCGGCGTCGACGTGGGCGTGTTCGCCGACACGGACGTGAAACACTCCGTGCCGCTCTCCGCCGGGGGAAACGCCGCGGAGTCGTTCGTCGACACCGCCGAGCGCGGGCTCGCCGACGCCGTGATCGCCTCGGGACGCGGCACGGGCGAGGCGATGGAGCCGGAAGCGCTCGACGCGGTCGTCGCCGACCGCGACGCGCACGGGCTCGACACGCCGGTCCTCGTCGGGAGCGGCGTCCGCGCCGACACGATCGGCGACGTGCTCTCGGTCGCCGACGGCGCGATCGTCGGCACCGCGCTCAAGGAGGGCGGCGAGACGACCGCCCCGGTCGACGCCGACCGAGTTGCAGAGGTCGTCGCCCGGGCGGACGAGGTCCGGTGAAAAGTCGGTGACTGCGGCTCGGCGAGCGGTCAGAACCCGCGGTCCGCGAGGAACGTCTCCGCCTCGTCCCGGGTCGGGAGCCCCGGCTGCGCGAACCGGGAGGTGCAGTTGATCGCGGCGACCGCGGCCGCGAACCGAACCCCGTCGGCGACGCCGGCGCGCTCACCGCGAGAGTCCTCGTCGCCACCGTTGCCCCCGGCTATCCACCGGTCGATCAGCCCCGCGACGAACGAGTCGCCGGCGCCGGTCGCGTCGACCACGTCGACCTCGAACGCGTCGAACTCGGTGACCGCGCCGTCGGCGACGACCGTCATCCCGTCGGCGCCGTGGGTGAGGACCGCGCGGGGCCAGCCGTCGCCGGTCAGCGGGGGCCGACCGACCGCCTCCCGCGCGCGCTGGGCGGCCGCGACCCGGTCCACCGCCGCGTCCGGGCCGCCGAAGAAGGCCGCGGCCGCCACGTCGTCGGCGACGAACAGGTCCGCGGCGTGGAGCAGCCGATGGACCGTCTCCGGCTCGGTCCCCCGCCCGACGAGCTCCTCGACCGAGCCGGAGAGGTCGAACGCGAGCGCGGGCGGGTCGGCGGCCGACGCGACCGCGTCGAGCACCGCCCGCGAGACCGCATCGGGCGTGTACCCGGTGAGGAAGACGGTCTCGGCCGCGGCGAGCGCCTCGCGGTCCGCCTCGTCCAACCGGAGGCGGCGGAAGCTCTCGCCCGCGGTGACGATGGCGCGCTCACCGTCGGGGTCGCTGAGGATCACCGACCGCGTCGAGGGGTCGTCCCCGACCGAGACGCGCGAGTCGTCGATGCCGGTGTCCGCGAGGTACTCGCGCGCTCGGTCGCCGTACTCGTCGTCGCCGATGCGGCTCACGAGCCCGACATCGCACCCGAGTCGGTCGAGCGCGACGGAGACGTTGGCGCCGACGCCGCCGAACGCTGTCGTCACCTCGCTCGCGAACGCCCCGCCGTCCGGCTCGGGGAGGTTGCTGACGGCGTACCACTCGTCTATCGCCGCGGCGCCGACCGCGAGGATCGGGGGCGCCCCGGTCATGGGCGCGGCGACCCTCCTCGCCGGCTCACGCTACGCGTCACCGTACACCGACTCGTGGAGCTCCATCGCGGCCGCCTCGGCGATCGGTCCCTCGACCGTCGTGTCGCTCTCGGCCCGGCGGATCACCTCGGCGCAGGGGATCGTCACCGCGTCGCCGGTGAGCGCGTCGAGCGTCTCGCCGGCGACGCCGAAGACGACCCGGCCGATCCCGGCGTAGTGGATTCCGGCCGCGCACATCGGGCACGGCTCGGTACTGGCGTACATCGTGCAGCGGGCGCGCTCGTCGGCGTCGAGCTCGCGGCCCGCCCACCGCGCGAGGGTCAGCTCCGGGTGCGCTGCGATATCGTCCTCGATCAGCGTCTCGTTGTGGCCCTCTGCGACGATCTCGCCGTCGAGGACGAGCAGGGCGCCGAACGGGGTGTTCCCCATCTCGACGGCCTCCTCGGCGAGCTCGATCGCGCGATCGACGTACTCGCGGTCGGTCTGATCGGGTTCGTCGCCCTCGGTCGGGGCGGCGTCGCCATCGGTCGAATCGTCGTGGCCCGCCGCGTCGGTGTCGCCCGCCGCGTCGTCGTCTCCCGGATCGCTCATACTCCCGTGTTCGCCCGCGGGTACCTAACCCTTCGTCTGGCGCGGCGGTCGCGTTTATATGTCTCCCGGCGCTACCCCAGCCGTGTCCCGCGTCACCGTCAGCATCGATCCCCACGTCCACTCGGACGACAGCTACGACGGCCACGAGCCGGTGGAACTCATCTTGGAACACGCCGCGGAGATCGGGCTCGACGCGGTGGTGATCACCGACCACGACGTGATCGGCGAGTCGAAGCGCGCGGCGGCGATCGCCGCCGAGTACGGGCTGATCGGCATCCCCGGCGTCGAGGTGTCGACCGCGCACGGCCACTTGCTCGCGATCGGCGTCGAGCGCATGCCGCCGCGCCGGCGCCCCTACGACGAGACGGTCGCGTGGATCCACGAGCACGGAGGCGTCGCGATCGTTCCACACCCCTTCCAGCGGTCGCGCCACGGCGTCCGCGAGCGGAACATCCCCGTGCCGGACTCGGCGGACCGAGTAGGGGAGGCGACCGCCGAGAGCGACGGCGGCGGTGCGGCCGCCGAGGCTGCTGAGGCCGCCGGAGTCCCCGAGGTCGACGCGATCGAGGTGTTCAACGCGTGGCTGTTCACCGGCTACCGCAACCGCCGCGCGCGGCGGTTCGCGGCCAAGTACGGCTATCCGGGGATCGCCGCGAGCGACGCGCACCACCTTGAGTACGTCGGCCGCGCGTTCACCGAGGTCGAGATCGAGGGGCGCGAGTCCAGCGGCGCGGTCACGGCGGACGACGTGCTCGACGCGATCCGGAACGGGACTACGCGGGTCGACGGCCGCCGCGCGCCGATCCGGATGGCGGCGAAACACTACGTCGGCGCGGCCGGCCGCAAGTCGGGGTACTACGCGCGGACCGGCGCGGCCCGGAGCACGACCGCCGCGCGCCGAGCGGTCGCCGAAGTCGTCTCCACCCTTCGGGTCGCCGTCTCGCAGGGCGCGCACCGCGCCGCACGCGTCCTCTCGTGGGTGACCTGACGGTTCCCGACCGGCGAACGACTGTCTCGCCCCGGAGACGGGTTTTTGCTTGCGGGCGCGAAACGGCAGGCCATGAGCCACGACAGACGCGAGGCCGGCTTCAAGCGGCGGACCCGCGTCGCGGACGCGCTGGCGACGCTGCTCGACGCGGCCGACACCCACGGCCGGACCGAGTCGGCGCCGCTCGCCGACGCGGACGGGCGAGTCGTCGCCGAGCCGATCGACAGCCCGGCGCCGGTCCCGAGCTACGACCGCGCGGCGATGGACGGGTACGCGGTCCGCGCCGAGGACACCTTCGGCGCGTCCGACCGGTCGCCGGCGGTGCTCCGCGCGGTCGGCACCGAGTCCGACTCGATCGCGCCGGACGAGGCCGCGCGGGTTCACACCGGGAGCGCGGTCCCCGACGGGGCCGACGCGGTCGTGATGATCGAGCAGGTCGAGACCGTGGGCGGCGGGAGCGGACAGAGCGGCGAGGTCGAGGCGTTCGACGCGGTCGCCGAGGGCGAGAACGTCGGCGAGGCGGGCGAGGACGTGGCGGACGGCCAGCGCCTCTTCGAGGCCGGCCACGTCCTCCGGCCCTCGGATCTCGGACTCCTGAAGTCGGTCGGGCTCGACGCGGTCCCCGTCTACGAGCGCCCGACCGTCGCCGTGATCCCGACGGGCGAGGAGCTGGTCCAGTCCGACCCCGATCCGGGCGAGGTGATCGAGACGAACGGCCTCACCGTCTCGCGGTTGGTCGAGCGGTGGGGCGGCGAGGCACGCTACCGCGACGTGGTCACCGACGACGAGGACGCGCTGGCGTCGGCGATCGAGGGCGACCTCGACGCCGACGTCGTCGTCACCACCGGGGGGTCCTCGGTCGGCGAGCGCGACCTGCTCCCGGAAGTCGTCGATTCGCTCGGCGAGGTGCTCGTCCACGGCGTCGCCCTGAAGCCGGGCCATCCGGTGTGTCTCGGCGTCGCCGGCGACACCCCGGTCGTCTCGCTGCCCGGCTATCCGGTCGCCTGCATCGTCAACGCCGCGCAGTTCCTCCGGCCGCTCCAGAAGCACGTGGGAGGAACGACCGCGGACCCGTTCCCGACGCGGCGCGCGAGGCTCGTCCGGAAGGTCCCGAGCGAGCCCGGGACGCGGACGTTCGCGCGCGTGTCGCTCTCGGAGGGGACCGGCGGCGAGGCCGCGGGCGACGAGGATGCTGAGGGCGACGGGGACGACTCGGGCCTCCCCGCTGCCACGCCGACCCGCGCCAGCGGCTCGGGCATCCTCTCCAGCGTCGCGCTCGCCGACGGCTGGGTCGTCGTCCCCGAGCCGCGGGAGGGGCTGGACACGGGCGAGGTCGCCGACGTGGAGCTGTGGGAGGCGAACCGATGAGCGACCGGAAGGAGTTCCGCGACCTCGCGACGCCCGAGGCCGCCCGCGAGGCGATCGACTCGCTCGACCTCTCGCCGGCGCCGGAGACGGTCCCGCTGGCGGACGCCCGCGGGCGGGTCCTCTCGGAGCGGATCGACGCCGCCATCGACGTGCCGGGGTTCGACCGCGCCTCGATGGACGGGTACGCGGTCCGCGCCCGCGACACCTTCGGCGCCGACGAGGCCGACCCGGCCGAGCTCGACTTCGTCGGCGCGGTCCACGCGGGCGCGACGCCGGACGTGACCGTCGAGCCCGGGACCTGCGCCGAGATCTCCACGGGCGCCGTGATGCCGGACGGCGCAGACGCCGTGGTGATGGTCGAGCGAACGGACGAGCTGGGCGGGGAGGGCGGAGACCGGAACGCCGAGGGGAGCGAGCCCGACCGGATCGCGGTCCGAACCGCGGTCGCGCCGGGCGACCACGTGATGAGCGCGGGCGCGGACATCGCCGCCGGCGCCCGCGCGCTCGGTCCGGGGACGCGACTGACCCCCCGCGAGATCGGACTGCTCTCGGCGCTCGGCGTCGACGAGGTGCCGGTCAGAGGGAGACCGCGGGTCGGGATCGTCTCCACCGGCGACGAGCTGGTGCGGCCCGGCGAGCAGCTCGACCCCTCGCGCGGCGAGATCTACGACGTGAACTCGACGACGATCGCGGCCGGCGTCGAGGAGGCGGGCGGCGAGCCCGTCCTCTACCCGCACGCCGGCGACGACTACGACGAGATGGAGCGACTGCTCCGGCGCGCCGCCGACGAGTGCGACCTCGTGCTCTCGTCGGGGTCGACCTCGGCGAGCGCGGTCGACGTGATCTACCGCGTGATCGAGGAGCGCGGCGACCTCCTGCTCCACGGCGTCGCGGTCAAGCCCGGCAAGCCGATGCTGATCGGGCGACTCGACCGCCGCGAAGGCGCGGACGCGCCGGGTCCCTCGGCGTACGTCGGCCTCCCCGGCTACCCCGTCTCCGCGCTCACGATCTTCCGGACGTTCGTCGCGCCCGCGATCCGCGAGGCGGCCGGGCAGCCGGAGCCCGCGACGGCGACCGTCGAGGGACGAATGGCCGTCGGCGAGCGCTACGGCGAGGGCCGCATGCGGCTGATGCCGGTCGGGCTGCTCGACCTGAACGACCGCGACCTCCCGCTCGTCTACCCGGTCGACAAGGGGTCGGGCGCGACGACGAGCCTCGTCGAGGCCGACGGCGTCGTTCCGGTCGACCCGGACACCGAGTATCTCGACCGGGACGAGCGCGTCGCGGTCCAGCTGTTCTCGCCCGACGTGCGCCCGCCGACACTGCTCGGTGTCGGCGAAGACGACCCGGCGCTCAACCGCCTGCTCGACCGCCTCGAAACCCCCCGTTACCTCCCGGTCGGCTCCCGCGAGGGGCTCCGCCGGCTCCGCGACGACGTGCCCGACGTGGCGGTCGTCGCGGGGCCGGCCGACCGCGAGGTCGACGCCGTCGACCTCGGCGGGTGGACCCGCGAGTGGGGGCTGGTCGTCCCCGCGGGCAACCCTGACGACGTGACGGGGCTCGCCGACCTCGTCGACGGTGACCCGCGGTTCGTCAACCGACCGACCGACTCGGGGCTCCGTCGGAGCCTCGACGACGCGCTCGACGACCTCGCGGTCGACCGCGACGCGTCGCGCGGCGAACTCGCCGACCGGATCGACGGCTACGAGCTGACCGTCCGCGCGTTCGAGAGCCCGGTCAGGACGGTGCTCGCCGGCGACGCCGACGCCGGGGTCGGGCTCCGGGAGACGGCGGAGCGGCTCGGCTGCGGGTTCGTCTCGCTAGGTGAGCAGTCCGTCTCCGTCCGCGCCGCGCCCGATCGCGTCGAGCGCGAGGCGGTCGCGGAACTCGCGGACGCGCTGAGCGAGATCGACGACCTCCTCGCCGATCTGGCGGGTTACTCGCCAACCTAGCGGGCTACTCGCGGAACAGCCGGAACGACCCCTGACCGACGACGACCTCGGCGGCGTCGCCGTTCGTCGAACTGGTGACCGTCATGTCGCTGACGCCGATCGAGCCGCCGGACCTGACGACCGTCGCCTCCGCCCGGAGGTCGCCGGTCGCCGGCCGGAGGTAGTTCGCGTTGAGGTTCACCGTCGCGACTCCACCCGAGAGCGGGTCCTCGAAGGCGGTGCGCTGGGCGATCCCGCCCGCGGTGTCGACGAGCGTCGCCGCCACGCCTCCGTGGATGGTGCCGCCGTCGCTGTTCGTCAGCTTGTCGTCGAACGGGATCGAGAGGACGACCCGGCCGCGCTCGACGACGTCGACCGACGTGTTCAGCCACGAGAGGTAGCCGTGCTCCTCCTCGATCCGCCGCTCGACGAGCTCGACCGCCGCCGCCGACAGCGGCTCCATCGCCTCGACCTCGCTCCGGTCCATACTCCACCGTCGGCGTCCCCCCGCTTGTAGCCCTCGGAACTCGCGACAACGGCAGCGAGGTTGGGAGCGGTCGCGGCGAGACGAGAACGCCCCACCCGACGCCTTATCCGCGATCACGCGTCATCCGCCCCGTGACCTGACGCGTCGCCCGCGGCGACCGAGGCGGGAGCCCGGCGCACCGCCGCGGCGGAGCGTTCGCGCCGGCTGTCCGCCAGTTCACCCGCCAGCCACCGGTGTGTCCGAGCTCACCCCACGCCGAGCCGGATCGGATCGTCGCTCGGGGCGAGCGCGAGCGAGACGGTCTCGCCGAGTTCGAACCGTCTGTCCGGACAGACGAGCTTCGCCCCGAACCCGCCGTCTCTGGCCGCGAACAGCGACAGCCCCACCGCCCGCTTGCCGTTCGCGAGTACGTCGACCGGCTCCCACGCGACGCCTCGCCCCCGTGCGACGCCGACGCGGGTTCCCCACAGCGACACCGCCGTCCCGTCCGCGAGCGCGTCGAACGCCCCGCCGCCCGCGTAGTGCGCCAGCCCGCCGTCGAGGGGGGTCCCGCCGTCGCTCGCGAGCGCCGCGAACCGCCGGCCGGGGTCCGGGTGGGTCGGCGCATCGAGGACGACGTGCGTCGGGCCGCGCTCGACGACTACACCGGTCCCGTCCCACCTTACCGGCTCGACCGGCACGTCGACGTCGACCGGGAGCGACCCGCTCGCCCGGAGCGCGTTCGCGCCCGGCGGTCTGAACCCGAGGTGGACGTGGTCGTCGACCCACCGCCCGAAGAAACCGGAGCGCGTCAGCGGGCCGAGCGCGTCCCCGACCGCGACGCGGTCGCCCGGCGACACCGCCGGGACCACGTGGAGGATCCGCGCGAGCGTTCCGGGCGCCGCGCCCGCGCGCCGACACCAGTCGTCGTCGAGTTCGACGACGATCAGGTGGTCCTCGTCGGCGGCGTACGGGCGGTCCGGACAGCCGACGGTCCGCGTCTCGCGGACGATGCCGGCGACCGGCGAGACCCCCGTTTCGCCGTCCGGATAGAGGTCGATCGCGCGCCCGTCGTCGTGCGCCGGATACGGAGAGTTGAACCGCGAGAACCGTCGGTAACGCTCGATCACCGCGGGCGGAAGCGTGACGGCCATCGGATCGTCTCGTGGGGCTCGACGGGCAAGTGGGCGTCGGAGCCGGCCATCGCGGTCGGTTCCTGAGACGACCCCTCACGCGTCGGATCAGTCGTCAGCGGCCTCGATCCCCGAGATCTCGAAGCGCGCGCCGCCGGTCCACGACTCCTCGACGGAGAACTCCCACCCGTGGGCCTCGGCGATGTCGCCCACGATCGCGAGTCCGAGTCCCGTCCCGCCGCCGAGGGAGACGCCGCGCTCGGTCACCTGCGAGCGCTGGTCCGGCGGCACGCCGGGGCCGTCGTCGGCGACCGCGAGCGCGACGCCGTCCTCTCGGCGCTCGATCGTGACCCGCACCACCACGTCGTCGCCGGCGTGTTCGATCGCGTTGCGGAACAGGTTCGAGAGGAGCTGTTCGAGCCGGTCGCCGTCGGCGAATGCGGGCACGTCCGGCCCCTCGACCGACAGCGTCGCGTCCGCGGTTTCGAGCCGCGACCAGACCCGTCTGGCGGTCCCGTCGAGCGAGACGCGGTCGACCTCGTCGACCGACTTCCCGGCGGTCGCCAGCGACAGCAGCCCCTCGATCAGGTCGTCCATCCGCTCGTGGGCGTTCGCGGCGCGGCCGAGTGCGTCCACGCTGTCCCCGTCGCCGCTGCGAGCGAGTTCCACCGCCGCGGTCGCGGCCGCGAGCGGGTTCCGGAGGTCGTGGGAGACGACGCCGGCGAAGTCCTCCAGACGTTCGTTTTGCCGCTCCAACTCGGCCTCGCGGCGCTCCAGCTCGGTCTGTCGCCGCTCGCGTTCGGTGACGTCACGGAGCAGGAAGACGTGTCCGCGGTCGGTCCCGCGGGGGTCCGTGATCGGGTCCTCTTGGATGTCGAACTGCCGCCCGCCGATCGATATCGGGTGTTCCACGCCGACCTCCAAGCGCGGGAACACGTCCGACAGCGACGACTCGACCGCGTCCGGCGGAAGGAGCTCCTCCGCCGCCGGGTTGAGGTCCCGTATCCGACCGTCGGAGCCCGCGACGATCACGGGGTCCTGCATCACCTCGACGGCCGTGTCGCGCGCGACGACGGCGGCGTCGAGCGTCCCGAGCCAGAAAACGGTCCCGTACAGGAAGACGCCGTGGACCACGAGCCCCGTCGGGAACCACGCGAGGTGGGCGTAGCTCCCCACGTCGACGACGGTGACGATCCCGCCCAAAAACGGAAACAGCGTTCCGAGCAGGATCACGAACGTCTGGAGTCGGTAGCGGTTCCCGGTCCGGCGGTACAGATCGACGACGACGAGGACGCCGGCGACACACAGCGCGTAGGCGTACAACACGAACGCGGCGTCCGCGAGCCCGAGCCCGAACGAGAGCAACGTGAACGGTCCGTCGGCGACGGCCGTCAGCCCGCGGCGCGAGAGTTCGTGCGTCCCGCTCGACCACGCGGTCAACACCCAGACGAACGCCGGGGCCGCGAGCGCGACGGTCCGGTTCTCCGTGCGCCACCGGTCGTGGCCCGAGAACGCCAGCACGAACGCCATCCAGACGCCGGGGACCGCGGCGACGAGCGGGGTCGAGAGGTTGAGCGCGACGACCATCGCCAGTTCGCTCGCGCTGGCGACCCTGACGGCGTACAGGAGCGAGACGGCGCCGCCACAGAACAGGTAGAGCGCGACCTCGGTGCCGCCCGGCTCGTCGCGGTCGACCCACGCGACGCGGCCGAGCCAGATCCCGATGACCCCGGCGAGGAGGCAGGCTGCGAGATACGCCTGCACCGGCAGCGCGCCGAGGTCGCTCATCGTTACCTGACACAGTCAGAGGGCCGGCAAAACCTTTGTGTCACGCGCTCGCGACCGCACCCGAACGCGGACGACGCACGTCCGACGCGCGTCGCAAACGGCTTGTCCGGCCGCTCCCTCTCGTCGGTATGCGCGTGCTCAGAGGTCGCAGTCCTCGCCCCGCGGCGGACCGAGAGCACACCGCGGCGCTGCTCGCGGACGCGAGCGACGGGACGCCGGGGCTCCGGGTGTGGACGCCGCCCCGGCAGGTCGCGTTCGGTCGCCGCGACGCGCGCGAACCGGGCTTCGAGCGAGCGAAGCGGCTCGCCGCAGACCGGGGGTACGAGCCGGTCGAGCGCGACGTGGGAGGCCGGGCCGTCGCGTATCCGGGCCGCACGCTCGCGTTCGCGCACGCGATCCCGCTCTGCGACGGTCGAAGTGTCGAGTCGATCGCGGACCGATACGAGCGCGCGACGGAGGTGCTTCTCGGAGCGTTGCGGAGCCTCGGCGCCGACGTGTCGTCCGGCGAACCGCCCGAGTCGTTCTGCCCCGGCGACCACTCGGTCCGCGCCGCGGGCAGCGGCAAGATCGCGGGGATAGCCCAACGGGTTCGGGGCGACGCCGCGCTCGTGGCGGGCTGTCTGGTCGTCGCTCCGGGCGACGCGCGCCAGATCGCAGACACCACGGCGGCGGTGTACGACGCGCTCGGCGTTCCGTTCGATCCGGACACGGTGGGAAGCGTCGCGGACGCGGGCGGTCCCGAGAGTCCGAAACGCGCCGCTCGGGCGCTGGAGGACGCGTTCGTCGACGGACTGTGGGGCGACGGCGACCCGCGGGTCGACCGGATCGATCGCGGCGACTGAGCGGCGATCGACGCCTGCGACACAGTCCACTGGTCGATCGCGGCCGGATCGCGGTTTCGACGTGCTTTTTATTCGCGGGGGTCTCGGTTCGCCCATGGCCGAATTCAAAGTCGTCATCGCCGACCCCGACGCCGGCGAGACGTTCCAGCGAGAGGTCGACGGACAGGACGCAAACCGGTTCCTCGGTCGCGAGATCGGCGACGAGATCGGCGGCGACGCCGTCGGGCTCTCCGAGCACACGATCGCGATCACCGGCGGCTCGGACGAGACCGGGCGACCGATGCGCGAGGACGTTTCCGGCACCCGCCTGAAAGAGCTGCTCTTGGAGGGCGGCGTCGGCTTCGACCCGTCCCGCGAGGGCGAGCGCAAGCGCGTCACCGTCCGCGGCCGCGAAATCGACGACGACGTGGCCCAGATCAACGTCTCGGTCGTTGACGGCGACGACGTCGCCGCCGCGTTCGGCGAGGACGACGGCGACGCCGACGAGGAGTAACGCCCCGTTTCGATGCCCCGCGTCCCCTCCGACGACGAGGGCGTCGCTTCGCTCCGCGTTTCGCTCGCCCGGAGCGGCGGCACTCGCCGCCCCTGCGTCCGGCTCCCGAACGACGACGAGCTCGACGGTCGCGTCGAGTCCGGGACCTGCGAGTCGCTGTCGCTCGCCGCGGGCGACGTCGTTCGCGTCGCCATCGACCGCGAGGAGCACCACGCGCCGGTGCGGAGCGACGGCGAGGGACGGCTCGTCCGCGGCGCGTTCGACAACCGGCGGCTCGCGCGCGAGCCCGGCGAGGGGGCGAACCGCCTCGCCGAGTGGCTCGACGAGAACGACCGCGAGCCGGGCGACGTGATCGTCCTCGACGTCGTCGTTCCCGGCGAGCAGTACGGCCTCCGGATCCCCGGCGAGCGGGCGGTGTACGAGGCGACCCGCGGCCCCCGGTCGTCGCTGTCGGACATCGCTCGGGACCTCGACGGCTGAGTCCGGACAGGTCGTCGCGACCCGTGTTCTCACCAGGCGACACGGGCCGGATCGCTTATTCTCGCCCGGGTCCGATCCCGGCGTATGCAAGAGGTCGACGCGGATCTGACGGCGCTCGACCGCGGGATCATAAACGCCTTCCAGGGCGGGTTCCCGGTGACCGAGAGCCCCTTCGAACCGGCCGCGGCCGCGCTCCGCGAGCGCGGGATCGACGTGACCGGCCCGGAGCTGTGCGAGCGCGTGCGCGAGCTCGACGAGGAGGGAATCCTCTCGCGGTTCGGGGCGCTCGTCAACGCCGAGGAGATCGGCGGGGCGGCGTCGCTCGTAGCCATGCACGCGCCGGAGGACCGGTACGAGGAGACCGCGGAGACGGTCAACGAGTTCACCGCGGTGGCGCACAACTACGAGCGGGAGCACCCGCACCTCAACATGTGGTTCGTCGTGAGCGTCGCCGACCACCCGGACCCGGACAAGGACGGGAGCGATCGGGTCGACGAGGTGCTCGCGGAGATCGAGGCCGCGACGGGTCAAGAGACGTACAACCTCCCGAAGGTCCGCGAGTTCCACGTCGGCGCGAAGTTCCTCGTCGACGGGCCGGTCCCCGACGGCGTGGTCGACTGTTCCGATCTCGGTCCCGCCGTCTCGCCGAGCGACCGGTCGACGCTCACCCCCGACGAGCGCGACCTCGTCGTCGAAATTCAGGGTGGACTCCCGATCACCGAGACGCCGTACGCCGACGTGGCGGCCGCGATCGGCGCCGACACCGACTGGGTGATCGAGACGATAAAACGGTTCGACGCGGAGGGGAAGGTGCGCCGCGTCGGCGTCATCCCGAACCACTACGCGCTCGGGTACACCGAGAACGGGATGACCGTCTGGGACGTGCCCGAAAAGGCCCTCGATGAGGTCGGACCGGCGGTCGCGGGGCTCGACTTCGTCACCCACTGCTACCAGCGCCCGCGACACGCGGGCGTCTGGGAGTACAACTTCTTCGCGATGACGCACGGGCGGACGGAGGCCGAGAGCGAGCGTCGGATCGCGGAGGTGAAGGAGCTGATGGACGAGCACTGGGAGGTCGGCGAGAACGACTGGGACACGCTGTTCTCGACCCGAATCCTGAAGAAGACGGGGATTCGCATCGCCGACCGCGCCGACAGCAACACCGCGTGACCCGCCGGAGCGCGATATCACGGTGGCACGCGTGATCCCGCTGTACCACGACTTCGACGGCGAGACCGTGCTGGTGTTCGGCGGCGGCGCCGTCGGGTCGCGGAAGGCGTCTCGGTTCGCCGACGAGGCGCGGGTCGTCGTCGTGAGCCCCGCGTTCGCCGACCGGCTGGCCGACCTCGCCGAGGGGGATTCCGAGTCGGTGGAACTCGTCCGCGCCGCGCCGGACGCCGACGCCGTCGGAGACTGGGTCGGCCGCGTCGACCCCGCGCTCGTCGTCGCCGCCACGGACGACGCGGCGGTCAACGCGGCTGCCGAGGCGGCCGCGCTCGACGCCGGCGCGCTCGTCAACCGGACCGACGTGTCGGCCGCGGACCGCTCGGGGGGCCGAGGGGCGCGGAGCGTCGTCGTCCCGGCGACGGTCGAGGATGACCCGGTCAGGGTGGCGCTCTCGACCGGGGGCGCGAGCCCGGCGCTCGCGAAGGCGCTCCGCGAGCGGATCGAGGCGGAGATCGACGGCGCCGGCGCGATGGCGGAGCTGTCGGGGACGCTCCGCGCGGAGCTCAAAGACCGGGGCGTCGAGCCCGAGAAGCGCCGGGAAGCGATTCGCCGCGTCGTGCGATCCGAGGGGGTTTGGAAGGCTTTACAAAAGGGGGATACCTACGGTCGGCAAGAGGCGGATTCCGTGATCGAGGAGGTACTCACCAGATGAAGGAGACGGGCGCTATCACGGGCGTGAGCGTCGCCCACTCCCGCGCGACGGTCGACGAGATCGAGGCCGCGGGCGGCGACGGCGTCCGCGCCACCGTCTCGGACCTGCTCGCGCGCGACGGAGTGGAGGAGGCGTTCGCGCTCCAGACCTGCAACCGCTCTGAGGCGTACGTCGTCACCGACCGGACCGTCGACGGCTCGGTCGCGCTGGAGTCGTTCGCCCCCGAGGTCCGCGGCGGCGCGGTCCACCGGCTCGACCACGAGGAGAGCTTGGAACACCTGATGCGGGTCGCCTCCGGGCTCGACTCGCTCGTGCTCGGCGAGGACCAGATTATCGGGCAGCTCCGCGAGGCGTACGAGGAGTCGAAGTCCGCGGGCGGCATCGGCCCGGTGCTGAAAGACGGGGTGACGAAGGCGCTCCACGTCGGCGAGCGCGCGCGGAACGAGACGTCGATCAACGAAGGGGTCGTCTCGCTCGGGTCGGCCGCGGTGCGGCTGGCCGCCACCGAGATCGACCTCACCGACGGCTCCGCCGTGGTGGTCGGCGCCGGCGAGATGGGGACGCTCGCGGCCCGGACGCTCGACGACACCCCGGTCTCGGAGATCGTCGTGGCGAACCGGACGGTGCCGAACGCGGCGTTCGTCGCCGAGGAGGTCGACACTCCCGCGGAGGCGGTGCCGCTCGCCGACCTCCCGGCCGTGCTCCCCGACGCCGACCTCGTGATCGCGGCGACCGGCAGCCCGGACCCGGTCGTTCGGCCGGAGAACGTGACCGGTGCCGACCGGCTCGTCTGTATCGACATCGCGCAGCCGCGGGACGTGGACCCCGCGCTCGCCGACCGCGAGGGACTCTCGCTGTACGATATCGACGCCTTGGAGGACGTGACGCGTCGGACGCGCGAGAGCCGCGAGGCCGAGGCGCGGGAGGTCGAGGCGATCATCGACGAGGAGCTCGACCGCATCTTGGAGGCGTACAAGCGCAAGCGCGCCGACGATGCCATCTCGGCGATGTACGCCGGCGCCGACCGCGTGAAGGCCCGCGAGGTCGACCGCGCGGTCTCGAAGCTCGAAGCGCAGGGGGAGCTGACCGACGCGCAGCGCGAGACCGTCGAGGACTTGGCGGACGCGCTGGTCGGCCAGCTGCTCGCCGCTCCGACCCGGTCGCTTCGCGACGCGGCCGGCGAGGACGACTGGGAGACGATCCGCACCGCGCTCCGGCTGTTCGATCCCGAGTTCGACACGCTTCCGTCGCGGCCCGGCGGCGAGGGGAGCGCCTCGGAGTTCGACGCGCGCCCCGACTCCATCGCCGAGGAGCTCGACGACTGATCGGCCCGCGCTCGGTGCGTGTCCCGGGTCCGCCGCGCTTTACTCCGCTCGCACGGTACCCGTCGGTATGGAGCGCTCCGAGTACGTGCGACGGCTCGACGACAGGGTCGACACGGCCGCGTACGCCGACGTCGACGCCAGCGCGAACGGGTTACAGGTGGGATCGGATCGAGGAGCGGTCGAGCGCGTCGCCTTCGCGGTCGACGCCGCGGACGCGACGATCGAGGCCGCGGCTGACGCGGACGCCGACCTCCTCGTCGTCCATCACGGGATCTCGTGGGGCGGGATCGACCGCGTCACGGGCCGGACCTACGACCGGGTCGCGGCGCTCGCGGACCGCGACCTCTCCTTATACGTCTCCCATCTCCCGCTCGACGGCCACCCGGACCTCGGCAACGCCGCCGGCGTCGCGGCGGAGTTGGACCTCGGCGAGCGGGAGCCGTTCGGCGAGGTCGGACCGGTCACGATCGGGACGATCGGCGAGACGGACGCGCCGCGGTCGGCCGCGTCGATCCGCGAGACGCTCGACGGGTTCGAGGGGCAGCCGGATAGTGAGGGCGAGGCGTCCCCGACACAGGTCATCGACTTCGGTCCCGACGAAATCGAACGCGTCGCGGTCGTCACCGGCTCCGGGACCGACTGGCTCGACGAGGCGGTCGAGGCGGGCGCCGACGCGCTGGTCACGGGCGAGGGGAAGGGGCAGGCCTACCACGACGCGCGCGAGGCCGGGGTCACCGTCTTCCTCGCCGGCCACTACGCGACCGAGACGTTCGGGGTTCGGTCGCTACAGGCGCTGACCGAGGAGTGGGGGCTAGAGACGACGTACGTGAGCCACCCGACCGAGCTCTGAATCGGGGCACCTCGCGGCCGCGGCTCGCCGCCGAGGGCGACGCCGGTCCGCCCCGTCGCCCCCGAACGCAACCCTTACCGCCCGCGTCCTCACACTCGGGGTATGCGCGATCACTTCGAGATCCGGGACCACGACGCCGCCGGGCGGATCGGGCGGCTGGAGGTCCCCCGCGCCGGGGTGACCGTCGAGACGCCGGCGCTTCTCCCGGTCGTCAACCCCAACGTTCTCACGGTCGAGCCGCGGCGGCTTGCCGAGGAGTTCGGCGCGGAGATGCTGATCACCAACTCCTACATCATCCGGAGCACCGACCGGATCCGCCACCGCGTACTGGAGGAGGGGCTCCACGAGTTCCTCGGGTTCGACGGCGCGATCATGACCGACTCCGGCTCCTTCCAGCTCGCCGAGTACGGCGACATCGACGTGACCACCGAGGAGATAATCGAGTTCCAGCGGGCGATCGGCAGCGACGTGGCGACCCCGGTCGACGTGCCCACGCCGCCGGACGTCGACCGCGAGCGCGCCGAGCGCGAGCTTGCGACGACCCGACAGGCGCTCGCCGACGCGGAGGCCGCGGAGACGGGCGAGATGCTCGTCAACGCCCCCGTGCAGGGGTCGACGTTCCCCGACCTCCGCGAGGAGGCGGGGAGCCACGCGAGCGCGACCGACTTGGACGTGTTCCCCGTCGGCGCGATGGTGCCGCTCCTGAACTCCTACCGCTACGCCGAGGTCGTCGAGGCGGTGCGCGCCGCGAAGCGCGGGCTCGACCCCGATGCCCCGGTCCACCTGTTCGGCGCGGGCCACCCGATGATGCTCGCGCTGGCGGTCGCCGCCGGCTGCGACCTGTTCGACTCGGCCGCCTACGCGCTGATGGCGCGCGACGGCCGGTACCTGACGGTCTCGGGGACCGAACACCTCGAGGAGATGGAGTACTTCCCCTGCTCGTGTCCCGTCTGCGCCGAGCACACGCCCGCGGAGCTCCGGGAGATGGAGGGGAGCGACGGGGGCGGTGGGAACGGCGCCGGCGCGGACCGGTCCGCGGCGGAGCTCCTCGCCGAGCACAACCTCCACGTCACCTTCGAGGAGCTGCGGCGCGTGAAGGCCGCGATCCGGTCCGGGAACCTCCTCCAGCTCGTCGACCGGCGCGCCCGCGGCCACCCCGCGATGCTCGACGGGCTCCGGACCCTCCTCGACCACGCCGACGAGCTTGAGGAGACCGACCCGGTGTCGAAGGACGCGTTCTTCTACACCTCCCACGAGTCGGCTCGCCGGCCCGAGGTCCGCCGGCATCACGACCGGCTCTCGCGGCTCGCGGTCCCCGATCGGCTCCTCCTCACCGAGTCGGACGCGCCCTCGAACCACGACTACGACGCGGTGTGGCGCGTGAAACCCCCGTTCGGCCCCTTCCCGCGGGCGCTCTCCGAGACGTACCCGCTCACCGCGGAAGTCCCCGAGCGGGTCGACGGCGCGGCGCAGGTCGCGGCCGCCGAGGGCGTCGCGAGCCTCGCCGGCGCCAACCCGGACACCGCGATCACCCTCGGCCACGACGACTGGGCGCCGCGCGCGCTCGACGCGGTGCCAGACGGGATCGAGACGGAGAACCTACGGCACCTCGGTCGCTGAGAACGGGAGAGCGGGATCGGCGTTCCTCCTGCCCCATCTGCTCCGTGTCGTCCCACGAGTGGAGCCGATCCGGTTCGATCCGCACCCGGATCTCCTCGCGCTCCGGCCGGAGGAGGCGGTCGGCGGTCGGGTTGTCGACGCCGCCGGACCGCAGTCGACAAATCGGATATAGTAAAAACACGATTAGTAAAATCTAGATTAAGATAATGCGTAGATTTATTCTGGCAAAACACAATGTGCGAGTATGGTCGTATCGTCGTTCGTGAATCGACGGGAAGAGCTCAACACCCTTTGCTCAGGGTTTGCAAGTGGCTCCTCAGATCTTATCGTCGTGTATGGCCGCCGGCGGCTCGGGAAGAGCGCACTCGTTCGAAAGGCGATCGAAGACCGAGACGACGCCGTGTACTGGCAGGCAACCGAAGAAACGTCCGACGTACAGCTCGCCGATTTCGTGGATACCGCCAGTGAGACGTACCCGCTCTTGGAAGACATTCAACGTGATTGGGAGGCTCTCCTTCGGGCACTCGGCCGTGAGAACGCGATTGTCGTACTGGATGAGTTTCCGTATCTGATCGAATCGGATGACGCTCTCCCATCGAAATTTCAGCGTGTGTGGGATCTACACTTAAAAGAGACCGAGATGACGCTCGTTCTCGTCGGATCGTCGATCTCCGTTATGGAAGAGAAAGTGTTGGAAGGCGGCAGCCCACTGTACGGTCGCCGGACGGCCACGATCGACTTGCCACCGCTTACGCTCACTGACGCACAAGAACTGCTTCCCGTTGCTGAGCCGGACGAAATCATCCAATCGTGGGGAGTGTTCGGTGGGACTCCATACTACCTGCAGGCGTTGGAACGGGACACCTCGCTTTCAGAGAACATCCAATCGCTGATTCTCTCCGAGCATGGCGTCCTCCACAACGAACCGGAGTTCTTGCTTCGGACGGAATTCGGAATCCGTGAGCCCCAGACGTACTACACGATTCTCAGAGCGATTGCGACCGGCAAACGCAAAGCCAACGAGATCGCATCGTTCGCGGGAGTAGACTCGAACTCGCTCGGGTCTTACCTCTCGAAGCTTCGGCGATTGAGGCTCGTCGAACGCGATATTCCCGTGACTGCCAATCCGAACGCGACGCGCAAGAGTCGATATCGACTGAAGGAACCGCTCTTCCGGTTCTGGTTCCGGTACGTGTATGGACAAAGCGGGACACTCGCTCAACTCGGACGTAAGGCATTCGAAGAAGTCGTCGAGCCGACGTTCACGGAGTACATGGGTGCAATGTTCGAACAAGCGTGTCAGAACGCGCTTCCGGAGTTGATACCGAAGACCTATCGCGGGATCGGCTACTGGTGGCACCGACAGCACGAACTCGATGTCGTTGGCCTCGCAAGTGACGGAACACTCGTCGCGGGTGAGTGTAAGTACACGACCCGAGAAATGCACGAAGGCGATCTCGCTGACCTTGAGCGAAGCGCCGATCAGGTGGAGTGGACACCGCCTGAAGGGAGTTCTCTCACGCACCGTTACTGCTGTTTCTGTCGCTCGGGATTCTCAGAGGGATTGGAACACACAGCTGCGAGGCGAGATGACGTATCGCTCTTCACGCCCGCCGATATCGTCGATCCGGAACCATCCTGAGTATCTTGTTGCTCTGTGACTCCCCTCGTGGGTGGATCTCACGCCGCCGGAATCCCCATCGTCACCGTCGTGCCGGCGTCGTCGTCGCTCGCACTTTCGTCGTCCGCCTGCGTCGTCTCGATCGCTAGCCACCCGTCGAATGCGTCGGCGGTCGCCCGGACGATCCAGAGCCCGAGCCCGCTCGCGTGCTCCAGCTGCGTCTCCGGGTCTCGCCCGGTGATCACGCGGCTCTCCGACTCGTGAATTCCCGGGCCGTCGTCTGCGACGGTGATCTCGATCTCGCCGTCGGTCTCGCGGGCCGACAGCTCGACCGCGCTCGCGCCGTGTTCGGGCGCGTTCGTCGCGAGTTCCTCCACCGCGGTCGCAAGCCGGTCGTCGGCCAGCGCGGCGCAGGGCTCGACGTCGACCTTGGCGGTCTCGGCGCCCGAGTCGCGGGCGGCCTCGGCGGCGTCCTCGATCAGCGGCTCGACCGGGACCGGCTCGCTCTCGTCGGGGCGGCGCTCGAAGGCCGCCTGCAGGCGCTTGGCGTCCTCGGCGAGCCCGCCGATCACCGCGGCGCTCTTCGCCACCGCCTCGGCCGAGTCGCGGAGCTCCGGGTCGTCGACGCCCTCGGCGATGAGCGACGCGTGGCCGCCGAGCACCGTCGTCTCGTTGCGGAGATTGTGTCGGATCATCCGGTTTAACACGGAGACCCGGCGCTGCTCCTTGGCGAGCTGTTGGGCGCGGACCCGGCGGGCGTCGTAAACGCCGATGATCACGTGCGCGACTGCACCGATCGCGAGGACCTTCGCGACGGTGAAGGTTGGTGCGACCATCGGGGTCCCGAGCTGCGCCTGATACCGGATGATCCCGAGCATGATCGCGCCGAGCACGACGATCCCGAAGAGGCTCCAGACGGAGATGCGGACCGCGTTTCGCGTGGTGAACGCGCTGCGGTACAGGAGCCCGCCGACGACCACCAGCGCGACCGAGAGCACGGTCCCGAACACCGAGAGGACGACGCCGATCGGCGGCTCGCCGCCCGAGACCAGCGGCGTCACGTTCGGGATCAGTAAGGCGAACCCCGACAGCGAGACGAACAGGGCGGCGGCCGCGCGGGCGACCCCTCCCTCGGGCTCCTCGGAAACGTGGTCCGGATCGACGACTCCGAGCGTCACGAGTACCTCCGTCAGTCGTCCCCCTCCCGCGTCTCGCGTGTCGTACCGTCCTGCCATCTCCTCCGGGGACGACGGTCCGAGATAAAACGCTTCGCACGCGAGTATCGGACGTGAGGATCGGAGCGCCGAGCTGCGGACCACGCTTCCGTGTCCGGTCTCCCCGCTGCGACCGCGGAACACAAGAGAATTGACCGTCCCCCCGCGAGAGGGAGTATGACCGAGTACTTCGAGGTCCACGAGCGCGACGGCGCCGCCCGCCTCGGTGAGGTCCGGCTCGCCGACCCGGTGACGACGCCGGCGCTCGCGGACCCGTTTCTCACGGACGCCGGCAGCCTCTGGGCCGGCGACCGCGAGGTCCCCGACGGCGACGAGGCGTCGCTCACCGTCCTGCCGCACCGCGCGTTCCCCGCGGGGACCCGCACGGAGGTCCGCGAGTCGTTCGCGGTCGATCACCCCGGCGTCGAGTACCCGTCCGCGGCGGTCGTCGACAGCGAGAGCGCCCGCGACGTGGGCGCCGACGCGTACGTCCTCGCGGACGCCTCCGGGTTCGTCGGCCACGGCGAGGCGTTCCGCGACGCGGTCGTGGCCGCGAAGGAGTCGCTGCCGGCCGACACCGCCCTCACGCTCTCGGGCGTCGCCACGCCCCGGAACGTCGCGCTTCTCGCGTACGCCGGCGTCGACCTCGTGGACGCGACGCTCGCGCGGACGAAGGGGACGCAGGGGATGTACTGCACCGCCGACGCCGAGCACTTCTTGGAAGACCTCGACGAGCTGCCGTGCGCCTGCCCGGCGTGCGCGGGACCCCGAGACGAGTTCACGCGCGCGGACTGCGCCGAACACAACGTCAACGCCCTCCGCGCCGAGCTCCGGCGGGTCCGCGAGCGCATCCGGGCGGGGCGTCTGCGAGATTATATCGAGGGGCAGACCCGCCACGAACAGTGGCTCACGGCGGCGTTCCGCGAGTTCGACGACCAGTGGGGGTACCTCGAACAGCGGACCCCCCTCATGCGCGACGCAGAGGTGGCCGCGGCGAGCGCGGAGACGCTCGACCGCGTCGAGATCCGGCGGTTCGCCGACCGCGTCACGAGCCGGTACCGAAACCGATTCACCGACCAGCCGCTCGTGTTGGTGCCCTGCTCGGCGACGAAGCCGTACAGCGACTCCCAGAGCCACGGCCAGTTCCACGACGCGATCCAGTGGCGCGGCCACACCGTCTCGATGACCTCGCCGATCGGCGTGGTGCCCCAGGAGCTGGAGACGACCTACCCCGCACAGCACTACGACGCGGTCGTCACCGGCGACTGGAGCGAAGACGAGATCGAGTTCGTCGCCGAGGTGCTCCGCCGATATCTCGAGCGGAACGATTACTCCCGCGTCGTCGCGCACGTCCCAGACCACGGCTACCGCGAGATCTGCGAGCGCGTCGAAAGCGACCCCGCGGTCGACGTTCCCTTCGAGTACACCTGCGTCGGCCACCCGACGAGCGACGAGTCGCTCGGAGAGCTGAACGCGACCCTGCAGGGAGAGCCCGCCTACAGCAAGCGGGAGCGCGAGCACAACACGGTCCGGGCGCTCGCCGACTACCTGCTCGGCGGCGGCGCCGGCGACGACCTGTTCGGCGGACCGGGCGAGGCCGACATCCGCACCACCGGGCGCTACCCCAAACTGCAGGTGTGGGGCGACAACCCCGACGCCGGCCGCGAGGGCGAGCCGGGCGAACAGCTCGCGACGATGGTGCCGCAGTACGGCACCCTTTCGTTCACCCTCGCCGGGGCGCGTCGGTGGGTCGAGAGCGACGCCCCCACGAAGCGGGTCGAAATCGACCCGTTCGTCCCGCACGGATCCGTGCTCGCGCCCGGCGTCGTCGACGCGGACGACGACATCCGCGTCGGCGACGAGGTCGTCATCGAGGGGCCGAAGGCGTTCGCGGTCGGCCGCGCCGAGATGTCCGGCCCGGAGATGGTCGAGTCGACGCGAGGCGTCGCCAGCGAGGTCCGGCACGTCGACGAGAAGTAGGGACGAACGCGGCGGGACGGCTATTTATAAACGAATCGCGGTGGCGCGTGCCTCCGAGTGGCCGCCCTCGGCGGCCGCGAGGAGCGTCGCGCGAGGGAGTCGGTGGTCCGGAGCAACGCGGAGGACCACCGACGAGGTTGGGGAGGTGTGAGGCTGCGGTCCCGTGAGCGACCGAAGGGAGCGAGCGGGAGCACGGAAGTCGCAGCCCGCGCAGCGAAGCGAGCAGGACCGTCTTCCGGCGGTGCTGTGCGGTTGGGCGGGACTCAAAGGGGCAGTCGCGCTCGGCGAACCCCAGCGACGCAAGCACCGAGGGAGCGAGCACCGCGAGCGACTGAGGAGCGCAGCGAGCTGTGGGAGCCGAGCGCGGCTGGGGCTTTGGAAGAGTTCACCGTCGGAGTTCCGTTCATGTAGTACGGATCGGCTGGGGCTTTGGCGGTGTCCATCACCGATTCATCAGCAACGCCGTATAAACGATCTCCAACCGAGTACAACCGCCGAATCAGTAGCTTCAAAACCGCGCCGGACCGATCCGCGCACATGGCGCTCGAAAAGGACGTGGACTGTCCCTCGTGCGGAGAGGCCCAGTCGTTCTACCGGACCGCGGCGATGACCCTCCACCTCGGCGAGAAGACGAAGTGGCGCTGCCCCGAGTGCGGGTTCGGCTACGTCGAGATCAACGGGATCGACACGCTGCCGGCCTGATTCGCGTCCGGCCGGCATCGCACCGCCGGACCGCTGGACCGCTGGACCGCCGGACCGCTGTTCTCTCCGTTCCGTCGAGGCACCCTCACACGACGGCGCCGACCAACTCGATCAGCAGGGTCAGCGACGCGACCGACGCGACCGTCGTGACGAACACGTTCAGCGAGGCGAACCCGGCGTCGCCGCCGAGCTCGGTCGCGAACACGTACGTCGACACCGCGGTCGGCGTCCCGAGCATGACGACCCCGGCGGTGAACGTCGCGGCGTCGACGCCGAGCAGCGCGAGGACGCCCCACGCGATGGCGGGCATACACGCCACCTTGAGCGCGACCACCGAGGCGGTCGCCCCCCGGTCGATCGTCGAGGAGTCAACCTGTAGCGTGGCGCCGACGCAGAGCAGCGCGAGCGGGAGCGCCAGCGACCCGACCCAATCGAAGGCGGTCGCGGCCGCGGTCGGCACGCCGACCTGGAACCCGCCGATCGCCATGCCGACGACGAGCGCGACGAGGACGGGGTTACCCGCGAGCGACCGGAGGTGTCGCCCCAACGCGCCCTCGGCGTTCGTTCCGTTCATCGACACCAACAGGATCACCGTCAGCGGCACCTGCACCAGCGCGCCGATGCCGAGGATGACGCTCGCGATCGCGGTCACCTCGGCGTCGAACGTCGCCGCGACGAGCGGGACGCCGAGGTAGCCCAGATTCGAGTGGTACGACTGAACGACTGCGACGCTGCGGCGCGCGGTCGGCGACCGGTTCCGGTGGACGATCGACGCGACGAGCGCCGTCCCGAGCAGTGCGGCGACGACGGCGACGAACAGCTCCCACGAGACGACCTCGCCGATCGCCTGATCGTAGGTCGCGACGAACACGAGCGCCGGGAGCGCGACGTAGTACGCGGTCTGGTTGAGCAGCTCCGTGCGGTCCGCGTCGAGGACGCCGACGCGCCGGAGCCCCGTCCCCGCGAGCAGCAGCGCGAGCAGCCCCGAGAGCCGGACGAGGACCTCCATCTACGCGGACCGAGGCGATCCCGCCGGTTGACGGTTGCGGTAGCGGGCGATCGGGGCGACCCGACGGCGGGTTCGTGCTGCCGGCGTCGATGACGATCGACCGTTCCGTTGGCCTCCCCGAACCACGGGGAGGAGCGGAACGCGCCCGCGGTAGTCCTTCACCGGACGTGACGAGGCGGTCGCTCCGACCGACCGGAAACGCCCGGGACGCGCCGGGAAGCTCATTACGCGTCCGCCCGAGTCGGGGGACATGGACGAGACACGGCGACCGGCCACGAGAACGATCCGCCGGTCGGTCACGAGAACGATCCGCCGGTCGGTCACGAGAACGATCCGCCGGTCGGTCACGAGAACGATCCGCCGGTCGGTCACGAGAACGATCCGAGGGCCGAGCACGGAGGTGATCCGGCGTGGTTGGTGAGGCGCGCGACCCCGAGGGCGACACGGGACCGCTCGACGGGCTCACGGTGATCGACGCCTCGCGGGTGCTGGTGGGGCCGTTCTGCACCATGCAGCTCGGCGACCTCGGCGCCGAGGTGATAAAGATCGAGCGCCCGAACGAGGGCGATCAGACCCGGACGTGGCGCCCGCCCGCGTTCGGCGAGGGCGAGGGCGCGCAGAGCGCCTACTACGCCAGCGTCAACCGCAACAAGCGCTCCGTCGAGCTGAACCTCGCGAGCGAGGCCGGACAGGCGGTGTTCCGCGACCTCGCCGGGGAGGCCGACGTGCTCGTCGAGAACTTCCGGGTCGGCAAGATGGCCGAGTGGGACCTCGACTACCCCGATCTCGTCGAGGAGAACCCCGGGCTGATCTACTGCGGGATCTCCGGGTACGGCGAGTGGGGGCCGGACCGCGACGAGCCCGCGTACGACATCGTGATGCAGGCCCGCGGCGGCTTCATGTCGTTCACCGGGGTCGAGGGCGGCCCGCCGGTGCGGATCGGCGTCGCGCTCGCCGACATCGGCGCCGGGATGTACGCGACGCAGGCGATCCTCGCGGCCCTCTTAGAGCGCGAACTCGGCGACGGGACGGGCCAAAAGATCGACGTGAGCCTGCTCGACGGGCAGGCCGCGTGGACCAGCTACATGGCGGCGAACTACTTCGCGAGCGGCGAGCCGCCGGGGCGGATGGGGAGCAAGCACCCGAACATCGCCCCGTACCAGGCGTTCGAGACGCGGGACGGGGACATCGTGGTCGGGTGCTCGTCGGACCGGTTCTGGCCGCCGCTCTGCGAGGCGCTCGACCGGCCCGACCTGCTGGCCGACGAGCGGTTCGAGACCAACGAGGGGCGGGTGCGCAACCGAGACGCGCTCGACGACGCGCTCGCGGCCGAGTTCGCCGAGCGGCCGACCGACGAGTCCCTCGCGGCGCTCGGCGAGCACGGCGTCCCGGCGAGCCCGGTCCGCGACGTGGCCGAGGTGTTCGACGACCCGCAGCTGGCCGCGCGGGACATGGTCGCCGAGTTCGACCACCCGACCGCCGGGCAGATGCGGGTGCCCGGCTCGCCGATGCACTTCTCGCGGACGCCGACGACGGTCCGCCAGCACCCGCCGTCGCTCGGCGAGCACACGGAGGCGGTGCTCAGGGAATACGGGTACGGCGACGGCGACCTCGACGAGCTGAGAAGCAGGGGAGCGATCCCCGAGTAGCGCTCGGGACGGCTCCGAAACGGTTCGGAGTCCCGTGATGCCCACCGGGACCCGAAGGGCGACTCTCGGACGCTAAACGCGCGGACAGACCGCTACAGAATCCCCGCCCGCTCCGCGCGGGCGACGATGCCGCGGGCCATCTTGTCGGTCGCCTCGTCGACCATCTCGCCGTCGACCGAAACGGCGCCTTTGCCCTGTTCCTTCGCCTCGGCGTAGGCGTCGACGATCCGGCGGGCCTTCTCCGCCTCCTCGGGCGAGGGCGCGAACGTCTCGTTCGCGGGCTGGATCTGGCTCGGGTGGATCGCCCACTTCCCGTCGCAGCCGAGCTGGCTCGCCCAGCGGCAGGAGTCGCGGAACCCCTCGGCGTCCTCGATCTCGGCGTAGGGGCCGTCGATCACCTGCAGGTCCTGCGCCTTCGCCGCGTGGGCGATCCGCGCGAGCTGGTAGTGCCAGTAGTGCCCCGGGTAGTCGTCGCCGGAGCCGATCGTGAGCCCGGCGGCGCCGACGTTGGCGGTGTAGTCCCCGGGGCCGAACACCAGCGACTCCAGCCGGTCAGACGCGCGGGCGATGTCGGCGACTTTCGTCATCGCTTCCGGCGACTCGATCTGCGCCTGCAGACCGATGTCGCCGACCGGCAGGCCGTTGTTCGCCTCGACCTGCGTCAGCAGGTTGTCGACGGTGGCGACCGTCTCCGGGTTGTTCGCCATCGGCACCATGATCGTGTCGAGGTACTCGCCCGCCCGCCCGACGACCTCGATCACGTCGTCGTAGAACCACTCGGTGTCGACGCCGTTCATCCGGTAACACGGCCGGGTGTCTGACCAGTCGTACTCGATCAGCCCCTCGATGACGTTCTCGCGGGCGTCGATCTTCTCCGAGGGCGCGACGGAGTCCTCCAAGTCGAGGAACGCCTCGTCGGCGCCCGAGTCGGGGGCGCGTTCGATCATCTTCGGGTCCGAGCCCGGCGTCGCGAGCTGGCTCCGCCGGAGCGTGACGTCTTCCGGCCCACCCATCAGTCGTCACCTTCCGAGGCCGTGATCGGGTCGTTCTCGTCTTCGGTGAAGCCCGCCGACTCCTCCTGCCGCTCGCGCGCCTCGGGGTCGAACTCGGCCTCGATGTCCTGGTACCGCGGGACGAAGGAGAGCTCGTGGTGGCTCTCGGTCTCGTGACCGATGTACCGCTCTTCGAGGTCGAACTGCGCCGCCTCGTCGTTCTGCGCGATGTTCTCGAAGTCCTCGTAGGCGGCGTGTGCGCCCGAGTGAAGCCCGTACAGCGTGATGAAGATGTACTGGTAGCCCAGATCGCCGAGCTCTTCGAACGTGAGCGGGTCCTCCTCGGCGCCCCACTCGAACGAGGACGAGTAGTTGAAGGCCAGATCCAGATCGGGGTGTGTCTCGTGGATCGTCTCGGCGTACTCGACCGCGTCCTCGCGCGACGGGTCGGGCATCTCCGGCCAGACGAGGTCGACGCCGGCGTCGGCGTAGATCCGGCCGCGTTCGAGGTGCTCCTCCCAGTCACCGTTGGCGGAGCCGTACGCGTCGGTGCGGGCGATGATGACGGTGTCCTCGCTCTGCTTGGCGTCGACCGCGGCCTCGAACCGCGACCGCGCCTCCTCGCGGGAGACGATCTGCTTGCCCGCGATGTGGCCGCAGCGCTTCGGCGAGGTCTGGTCCTCGATGTGGATCGCGGCGACACCGGCCTTCTCGTACTCGCGGACCGCGCGCCGGACGTTGTGGACCCCGCCGTAGCCGGTGTCGCAGTCGGCGATGACCGGAAGGTTCGTCGCCTCGACCATGCGCTTGGCGTTCTCGACCATCTCGCTCATGGTGACCATCTCCAGGTCGGGAAAACCGAACTGGCCGAGAACGGTCGAGTAGCCGCTCATGTAGGCGGCGTCGAGCCCGGCCATCTCCGCGAGGCGGGCGTCGAGCGCGTGGTAGATCCCGGGCGCGAACGTGTAGTCCTGCTCCTCGAACAGTTCGCGGAGCCGGCGGCCGGCCGGGTTGTCGATGTCTCTCGTGAAGACGTCGTCGTCGAGTTCGTTGGGATGCATTGATGTCACTCCGTGGTCGCGTCGTCGGTGAACCGATCGGTCGTCTCGCTGTCTAACTGGTCGATCGCGCGCCGTGCGAACGTCGTCGGGTCCGGTCGCGGTCCGCGTCCGGTCCCGGCCATCGGGACGGCGCTCATCGCGACCCCCCGTCGGTCCGCGGGCGACGCGTCGGTCGCAGGTCGGGGACCAGCGGGGCGTTCCGCTCGCCGTCTGTCGGCGGCGGGCTCGGGCGCCGAGGGGTGTCGGTCGCTGTCGACCCCTCGGTCGTCGGACGTGTCGTCGGGACGATGGGGGCGCCCGCCTCTTCGGTGATCGGCGTGCGCCCGGGGATCGTCCGGGGAGAAGTGTCCGCGCTGCCTCGATCGGTCGTCGTTCTCTCGGTCGGCGTTCGATCGGTCGTCGTTCTCTCGGTCGGCGTTCGATCGCTCGGCGTTCGATCAGCCGAGGATCGCTCGTTCGGCGTTCGGTCGGTCGTTCGGGTCGTCCGGTTCGTCGGGTCGTCGGTGGGTGTGGTGTCGTCAGGTGTCGTCATCGGGTCGTGTGGGCGGTTGCGGCGGTCGTCTGGTGATCGTGCTATCGGCGGGTCGGGCTGCTGCGTGTCCGCGTACGGATACTGTCATTGCACTCGGTACGTCTGGAGGGTGAGTAATAAACATAATGATTGGTAATGATAATATTCGTTAATGTGTATTATCGGTTTAATTGGTTCTTGGTAACTCTCCACAGTTTGTAGGGGAGATCCGGGCGGGAACCGCGCCCGCGGGATCGATCGCTTATAACCCGTGCGGACACGACTGACCGGTATCGTGAACGAGCGAGACGCGCTCCGGGCGCTCGCGGCCGACCTCCCGCACGCGGGCGACGACGCCGCCGTCGTGGGCGACACCGTGATCACGACCGACATGCTCCACGAGCGGACCGACTTCCCGCCCGGGACGACGCGGTACACCGCCGGCTGGCGCGCGGTCGGCGCGTCGCTCTCGGACGTGGCGGCGATGGGGGCGACGGCGACCGCGGCGGTCGCGGTCTACGCCGACGCGACCTTCGAGGAGGAGGAGCTCGACCGCTTCGTCGCCGGCGCGGTCGACGTCTGCGAGGCGGTCGACGCCGAGTACGTCGGCGGCGACCTCGACACCCACGACGAGTTCACCACGGCCTCGACCGCGGTCGGCGACGCGACGGACGCGGGCGCCGTCACGCGGTCGGGCGCGCGCCCCGGCGACGCGCTCTGCGTCACCGGCGAGTGGGGTCGGTCCGCGGCCGCGCTCCGGCTCTTCGAGCGAGGCGACGACGAGGCGGTCGAGCGCGCCAACGACCTGTTCCGGTTCACGCCCCGCGTCGCCGACGGGTTGGCGCTCGCGGACTCCGCGACCGCGATGATGGACTCCTCGGACGGGCTCGCGCGCTCGCTCCACCAGCTCGCCGAGGCGAGCGAGGTCGGGTTCGAGCTCGACCGCGATCGGCTCCCGGTTCACCCCGCCGTCGACGAGGTCGCCGACGATCCGGCCGAGCGCTTCGAGCTGGCCGCGCACTTCGGCGAGGACTTCGAGCTCGTCTGCGCCGTCCCCGAGGAGGCGGTCGAGCCCGTCAGCGAGGCGTGTCCGGGCGGACTGACCCGCGTGGGGCGAGTCGTCGACGCCGCGGACGGGGTGACCGCCGACGGCGACCCGCTTCCCGACCGCGGGTACACGCACGGGTAGGAGGCGACCGTCGGAACCCCGCCCTCAGCGGTTCGGCCGTCGAAACGCCGCCCTCAGTAGTGCCAGGGGTAGTCTCGAAATTCGGGCTCCCGCTTCTCCAAGAACGCGTCACGACCCTCCTGCGCCTCGTCGGTCATGTACGCGAGGCGGGTCGCCTCGCCCGCGAACACCTGCTGGCCGACCATCCCGTCGTCGGTCATGTTGAACGCGTACTTCAGCATGCGCATCGCGGTCGGCGACTTCTTCGTCATCTCGTCGGCCCACTCCAGCGCGACTTCTTCCAGCTCTTCGTGGGAAATCGCCTCGTTGACCATCCCCATGTCGGCGGCCTCCTCGGCGGAGTAGGTCTTCCCGCGGAAGAACACCTCACGGGCCTTCTTCTGCCCGATCTGCTTCGCGAGGTACGCGGAGCCGAACCCGCCGTCGAAGGAGGCCACGTCGGGGTCGGTCTGGAGGAACTTCCCGTGCTCCTCGCTGGCGAGCGTGAGGTCACAGACCACGTGCAGCGAGTGGCCGCCGCCGACCGCCCAGCCCGGGACGACCGCGACGACCGGCTTGGGCATGAACCGGATCAGCCGCTGGACTTCGAGGACGTGGAGCCGGCCGGCGCGCGCCTCGCGGACCAGCTCGTCCTCGTCGTCGCCGGCCTCATCGTCGTCGCGGTACTCGTAGCCGGAGCCGCCCCGAACCGACTGGTCGCCGCCCGAGCAGAACGCCCAGCCCCCGTCCTTCTCCGACGGGCCGTTGCCCGTGAGGAGCACGCAGCCCACGTCCGCCTGCTTGCGCGCGTGATCGAGCGCGGCGTACAGTTCGTCGACGGTGCCCGGCCGGAACGCGTTCCGGACCTCCGGGCGGTCGAACGCGATCCGGACGGCCGGCACGTCGACGCCGCGGTGGTAGGTGATGTCGTCGAACTCGTCCGTGACCGGTTCCCACGCGTCGGGGTCGAAGATCTCCGAGACCATACGCGCGTGTTAGCGGGCGGCCTCATAAACGACGGCGGGTCGGCGGCGGTCGCCTACTCCGGCCCTTCGTCGTCGACGGCGGCGGCCAGTTCGTCGATGTGCGTCCGGATCACCGAGAGCGTCGCGTCGGCGTCCGCATACCCCTCGTCGTAGCTGTCCAGCGTGGACTCGGTCTCCTCGAGAAAGCGTTCGACCGCGGCCTCGATCGGCTCGTCGCTCATGGGAACCGCTCCGAGCGCCGCCGGGTTATATCTCTCGGGCTCGACGGTCGGGGCGGTCCCCGTCGCGGTGCTTCGCGTCGGACCTCGTCCCGATCGGTCCCGCGGGAACGGCAGCATTCGGATCGCCCGTCGAGCGACCCCGTCAGCGACGCCGCAGCGCGTACGTCGCGTAGCCGACGGCGACGAGCAACCCCGCCGACAGCAGGCTCCCGAGCACCGCCGGCGATGCCCTGACGAACTCGCCGAACGGGTCGGTCAGCGCGAGCACGCCGACGATGAGCGCGACGGAGATGAGGATGCCCACCGCGCCGAACGCCTTGAACGCCGCGTCGAGGTCCAGTCCGCGCGATCCGGGTCCGGTCGAATGGCTCATACACCGCCGTAGGGGTTCGAAACATAAATGCGTGAGACGGCGTTCCCACGGCGAGAGAACATGACTGGCAGGGCCTGCCGGCGGCCCGGCGTCAGTCTCCGTCTCCGTCCTCGCTCCCGGGGTGGCCCTCGGCGATGGCGACGCCGGAGGAGGCGCCGATCCGCACCGCACCGGCGTCGAGCATCTCCATCGCCTCCTCGTAGGAGCCGACGCCGCCGGAGGCCTTCACCGGGAGGTACTCGCTCATCAGCTCCACGTCGGGGACGGTGGCGCCGCCGTCGGCGAACCCCGTGGAGGTCTTCACCATGTCGGCGTCGGCGTCGACGGCGGCCGCGCAGGCGCGGCGCTTCTCGGAGTCGGTCAGGACGGCGGTCTCGATGATCACCTTCACCGGGACCGGCACCGCGGCGACAACGTCCGAGATCTCGGCGGCGACGGCGTCGTCCTCGCCCGCCTTCAGCCGGCCGACGTTGATCACGAGGTCGATCTCGTCGGCGCCGGCGTCCCACGCGGCGACCGCCTCGTCGCGTTTCGTCCCGGGCGCGTGCTGGCCGTGCGGGAACCCGACCACGGTCGCGATCGTCTCAACGGTCGCGATCGTCTCCGGCGCGTCCCCGTGGTCGGCCGCCTCGGGGAGGTAACAGGGCGGGATACAGGCGTTCATCCCGTGGTGGGCGGCCTCGTCGAGGACGGTCTCGACGTCGCCCCACGTCGTCTCCGGGCCGAGCACGGTGTGGTCGATGCTGGCGGCGAACTCGTCGCGGTTCATGCGCTCAAGGTCGGGGGCGCAGGTAAAAGACGTACTGGGTGCCGTTCGGGACTGGGTTCGCTCCGGACCGCCGAACGGTTGGATTCAAGTCCGCCGGAGGGGAACCCGGTGGTATGCAACCGGGAGATCGCGTCCGCGTCGACCGCGGGGACGTCACGAATGAGGGCGTACTGCTCCCCTCGACGACTCGCGACCACCTCGTCGTCAAGCTCGACGGAGGGTACAACGTCGGCATCGACCGCGCCGCCGCCGACGTGGAACTGCTCGAATCCGGCGCCCGCGACATCGACGAGGGCGCGGACGCCGGCGGCGACGAGGCCTCCGAGATCACCTTCGACGGGGACCTCCCGACGATCTCGCTCATCTCCACCGGTGGGACCATCGCCTCCACCGTCGACTACCGGACCGGCGCGGTCACCGCCCAGTTCGACGCCGAGGACGTGCTCCGGGCGGTCCCCGACCTCGCGGGGCGGGCGAATTACCGCGGGCGCGTCGTCGCCAACATCCTCTCGGAGAACATGGAGCCGCCGATCTGGCGGGAGCTCGCCGAGGCCGTCCGCGAGGAGATCGACGCGGGCGCCGACGGCGTCGTCGTGATGCACGGCACCGACACGATGCAGTACTCCGCCTCCGCGCTCTCCTTCATGCTCGACTCGCCGGTCCCGATCGTGTTCACCGGAAGCCAGCGCTCGGCGGATCGGCCCTCCTCCGACAACGTGATGAACGCGGTGTGCGCGGTCGAGGCCGCGAAGGCCGACCACGCCGAGACGCTCGTCTGCATGCACGCGAGCCCCTCCGACGACGCCTGCGCGCTCCACCGCGGCACCCGCGTCCGGAAGAACCACACCTCCCGCCGCGACGCCTTCGAGACGGTCGGCGCCGAACCGCTCGGTCGCATCGACTACGAGATCGCGGCCGAGGCGGGCGCCGACGGCGACGCCGCGGACGCAGCCATCGAATGGGCCCGCGATCCGCTCCCGCGGGGGGACGACGCGGGCGAGGGCGGCGCGGGCGAGGGCGGCGCGGGCGAGGACGGCGCCGACATCGCGACCGCAACCGATCTCGACGGCGACGTGGAGCTGGTGAAGTTCACGCCCGGCATGGACCCGGCCGCGTGGGACTACCTCGACGACAAGGACGGCGTCGTGATCGAGGGGACCGGGCTCGGCCACGTCCACACCGACCTCATCCCGCGGATCGAGGAGCTGGTCGAGAGCGGGACCGTCGTCGCGATGACGAGCCAGTGTCTCGCGGGCCGCGTCTGCGACCGCGTGTACGACACCGGCCGCGACCTGCTCAACGCCGGCGTCGTCGAGGCGGGCGACACCCTCCCCGGCACCGCGAAGGTGAAGCTGATGTGGGCGCTCGCGAACCGCTCCGACCCCGCCGAGGCGATGGGCCGCGACCTCGCCGGCGAGCTGACCGAGGAGTCCCGACCCTGGCGATGACGGGCTCGGAGGAGGAGTCGGTGCCGGCCTCCGGCTCGGTTCCGACCCCCGTCGTCCGCGAGGCCCGCCCCGCCGACGCCGACGCGGTCGCCGCGTTCGCGTGGGACACGTGGGGCGAGCGCCACGAGGACTACATCCCGCGCGTCTTCCCCGAGTGGGCCGCGTCCGACGACCCCGACAGCGGCACCTTCGTCGCGACGCTGCCGCCGGACGCGGTCGCCGAGCGCGACGCGATCGGGGAGGACGACGACCGCGATCCGGGCGACACCCTCGTCGAGGGGGACGGCGCGGGCGCGGTCGCAGCGGGCGACCGAGAAGCGGTCGTCGGCTGCATCCAAGGCGTTCTGCTCTCCGAGTGGGAGGCGTGGGGGCAGGGGATCCGCGTCGACCCCGCGGCCCGCGGGCTCGGCGTCGGGACCGCCCTCTCGGAGGCCGCGCTCGGCTGGGCCCGCGACCGCGGCGCGCGGGTGTGCCGCAACATGGTGTTCTCGTGGAACATCATGGGGCTCGGGCAGTCGCGGGCGGTCGGTTTCGAGCCCGCGATGGAGTTCCGGTTCGCGGAGCCGGCGCCCAACCCGGACGCGTCCGGGTCGGAGGCGACCGACTTCGACGCGCTCGACGGCCCCGACCCGAACGCCGCGTGGGCGTTCTGGATTGACAGCGACGCCCGCGACCACCTCCGCGGGCTCGCGCTCGACCCCGCCGAGTCGTGGGCGTGCTCGGCGCTCACGCGCGATCGACTCCGAAACGCCGCCGACGAGAACCGACTGCTCGCGGTCGCCGGCGCGGACGCGCTCGCCGGGTTCGCGGTCCGGACCCGCGTGACGGAGCGCGAGGAAGCCGGAGAAACGACCCGGACCGCGATCTACGGCGTCGCTGCGTGGCGCGACGTCGACGCGGCCGGTGCGCTGTACGAGGCGATCGCTGTCGACGCCGCCGCGGTCGACGCCGACGCCGCCCGCGTGCTGATCCCCGAGACGGTCGGCCATGTGAGCGACACGGGCGCGAACCGCGTCCCGGTCGCCGCCGAGCCCGACTTCGTGATGGCCGCCGACCTCACCGGCGGGGAGCCATGAGCCTCTTCGGCGTCGCACTCCCGTGGTCGCTCCCGCTCACGCTCGTGATCTACGGCGTCGTCGTCGCCGCCGCGGTGTGGATCTACCGCGACGCGAAGGCACGCGGAAGCCGCTACGCGGTCGTCTGGGGGCTCTCGACGCTCGTGTTCACGATCGTTCCGGTGCTCGCGTACCTGTACCTCCACCGCGACGCCGGGCCGGCGAGCTGAGTCGGTCGGCCCCCGGACCGGCGGCGGGGGCGGTCGCACCCCCCGCGCCGAGCGCTCCTGACCCCCGCGCCGAGCGCTCCCGACTCCTTATGTGCGGGGACGCGGAACGACCGACGGATGCCCTCTCTCCGCCTCTCCTCTCTGCTGCGAGCGCTCGGCCGCGGTCGCCGCCCGCGCGCGCTCTCGGTCGCGATCGCCAACCTGCTCCCGCTCGTCGGCGTCGCCGCCCTCGGCTGGAACGCGGCCGCGCTGATGGCGCTCTACTGGTTCGAACTCGGGATCGCCTCCCTCTGGGCGGTCGTCCGCGCGCTGTTCGCCGGCCGCCCGTCCGAGATCGAGCGCGACGCGCTGATCGCCGGCCCGCTCGCGCAGCGACGGATCGGGCTGTCGATCCCCCGGACCGACCTCCAGATCCGACTCTCCTCGCTGCTCGTGCTCCCGATCGCCGCGCCGATCCTCGCGGTCGTCTGGCTGTTCGTCGGCGGACTCACCGTCGGCGTCGTCGCCGACGGCGGGCTGTCGCCGGCCGCGCTCGACACCCTGACGCTCGCGATCCTCGCCGTCTTCGCCGGCGAGGCGGCGACGACGCTCGTCGAGTACTTCGGCCGCGGCGAGTACCGCGACCACAGCGCGCAGACGGCGATACGGGGCGTGTTCGCGCGCGGCGCGGCGATATTCCTCGGCGCGGTGTTCACGGTGATGCTCGTCGGCGCGGCAACGCTGGAGGAGGACGCGCCGATCGCCGCGCTCGACCCCGCCGCGGTCGGCCTCCCGCTCCTGCTCGGGATCGTCGCGGTGAAGGCCGCGTTCGACCTCACGGGGCTGTACGGCGACCGGCTCGCGGCGTTCGACGAGTCGTCGTCGCTCGATCTGGGGTTCTCGTACGGCCCGCCCGCGAGGGAGCCGGTCGACAGCTCTGTGGGGTCCCCGGTGCGGACGGTTCGGCAGTCCGGCCGCGCGCGGCTTGCGGGGGCGCTGACGACGCCGCTCGGCCACCCGGGGCTGTGGTACCTCGCCGCGGTCCCGGCGGTCGTCGCCGCGCTGTTCGCGATCGGCGGCGACTTCCCGACCGCGGCCGCCCTCGCCGCGGTCGCGGTCGCGGTCCCGCTGACGCTCGGCGCGCTCGACCACGAACTCCGGTACGGGCTCGTCTCGTACCGCGCCGGCGACGACGCGCTCATCGCCCGCGACCGCCTGTTCGGCGTGGCGCTGTGGCGCGTCGAACCGTGGGACGAGACCGACCTGCGAGTGACGCGCGGGCGGCTCGACCGGCGGCTCGGGACCGAGACCGTCGTGATCGAACTCCGCGACGACGAGTACCGGGTCCCGAGGCTGACGGGCCCCGAGCCGGTGCTCTCGGTCTTCGACAGGCGGGCGGATCGCCCGGACGGCTGAGCGCGCGGACGGCTGAGACGACCGTCAGCGCCCTTCGGCCCGGTAGAGAGGATGTGCGTCGCCCACGATCCGCTTGAAAATCCGGATAATGCCGGCGTGAAACCCCACGAGAACGGTCACGCTCGCGACGATGATCACCACTTCCGTCGGGGTCGACAGGAGACCGAGCGACACGATGAGCGTCGTCGCGCAGGCGGGCGCGTGGACGGAGTCGGTCGCGATCATCGCCCAGCTCGTCGCCACCAGCGAGACGGTCGCGCTCGCCGCGAGCCGGAATCCCGCCGGCGAGAACGCGGGCGGGGTCGCGGTGAGGCTCGCCCCGGCCGCGATCAGCCACCACGCCGCGAGCCCGGCGACGCCGCCGATGAGGTGGCTCCCGACGATCCGGGTGGCCCGCTCACGCTCGCTCCGGCGGTCGAACGCGAGCAGGAACGCCGACGGCCCGAGGCTCGGGAAGACGAACGGCTGGCCGGTCCCCCACGCGATCGCGCCGAGGACGGTGAAGAGGAGCCCGGCGTACAGACTGGTTCCGACGCGGCGTCGCATGACCTGCCGGTCGGGCGTGAGCCCACAAAGCGCCGGCGGTTCGCCGTCGAGTGGCCGGCGCGCGCGATTCTTTTGGCGACAGATATCGTTGGGCCGGTTATCACCTGAGTTTGACTGCCGAATCTGATCTCGTCTGACTGTCGAACAGCGATGAAAACCGGCCTCAGTCCAGCCCGCCGATGTGCTCCGCGAGCCGTAGCGACAGCGCCGCGATGGTCAGTGTCGGGTTCATCGCCCCCGCCGTGACGAAGACGCTCGACGAGGAAATGAACAGATTGTCGAGATCGTGCGTCCGCAACTGCGGGTTCACCACGCTCTCGGTCGGGTCCTCGCCCATCCGTGTGGTTCCCATGTGGTGCGACGCGTAGCCGGGATTCTCGGGATCAGTCGTCTCGATGTCCGTCGCGCCCATCGATTCGAGGATGCGCGTGCCGATGTCGATGGCGCGTTCCAGCGTTTCGACCTCTCTCTTTCCGACGTCCAGCGCCACATCCGGGACGGGGTTGCCGTGGTCGTCCGTCTGGCTTTCGTCCAGCGCCACGCGGTTGCGCTCTCGCGGGAGCATCTCGACGAGCGCGCTTATCGTCAGCCGCCAGCCGTCCCACTCGGGACCGCCCTTGACCGACAAGTCATCGCCTGCGAGCGGATCGGCGATGTTTCCGGCGAGGCTGTCGAACCCGCTGAGCACGTCGGTTGGCTCGGTCTGACTCCCCTGCTTGAACTCCAGTTTGATGCTTCCGGGCGTCGTTTCCTCGTGGTCGTAGAACTGGTGAGATTCGAGCGGCCACCAGAAGATGGGTTCCTGACCGTCGGGCTTCGGTATCGTCCCCCGGACGCTTGCGATGGGATGTTCCATGAAGTAACTGCCCACCAGACCGCTGGAATTCGCCAGTCCGTCGGGGTACGCCTCCGAAGTCGAGGACAGGAGAAGGCGCGGGATCTCTACCCCGCCACCCGCTAGCACGAAGTACCGGGCCTCCTGACGGAGTTCCATCGCGTCGGGCGTGTTGTATACCGCGGCTTCGACGGTCTCCCCCGCGTCGTCGTGTTTAAGCGATTGAACGGGTGCGCGGTCGACGACGCGCGCGCCGGCCTCCTCCGCCTTCCGGACGTGCACGTCGCCGCTGTACTTCGCGCCCGAGGGACAGACCGGGATGCAGGTGCTGTAGCCAATGCACGGACTGCGGCCGTCGTACGCCTCGGAGTTCCGGGCCTGCGGAGCCGAGTGTAGCGTTATCCCGAGGTTCGAACACGCTTCGACGTAGCGCGAGTCGGCCGGTCCCGTGGGGAACGGCGGGAGCGGATGGTCCAGTTCACGCGGCGGGGAGAACGGGTTGTCGTCGCCGCCCGCGACGCCCAGTTCCGTCTCCGCCGCGGCGAAGTACGGGCGCAGGTCGTCGTACCCGAGGGGCCAGTCGCTCGCGAGGCCGTACCGCGAGCGCATCGCGAAGTCCTTCTCGTGGAGGCGCGGGGTGTACCCCGCCCAGTGGAGCGTCGTACCGCCGACGCCCTTGACGCGCCTGTGATTGAGGTCGTAGTCCTTCGGCCCCGAAGAGGTGAACGCGTCGCGTTCGCCGCCCATGTCCCAGACGGACCGTGCGCTGTCGGGACGGAGCGCACGCTCCATTCGATCGATTCGCGAATCGAACTCGAACCGGGGTCCCGCTTCGAGGACGACCACGTCGAGTCCCGCCGTCGCCAGCGAGTGCGCGAGGAGTCCGCCGGCGACGCCGGCACCCACGACGCAGACGTCCGCCCGCGGCGACGGAGAGCGATCGACCTGAGTCGGTCGTCCGTCGTCCGCGCTCATGGTTCCCCCGTGTGGGAAGCGAACCCGCCGGGGAAGCCGACCGGGTTGCCGATACCGAACGGTTCGGTCCCGGCGGGGCGGGTCAAAAGCGCGTACAGGACGGAGTTGACGAGGTGATAGCGGACGCGTTCGGCCAGCGTCCCCTCCGGTCTCGACTGAACTCGGTTCACCCCGAGCGCCGCCAGCAGACGTTCGCCCTGCGCGCGGGAGAGCGCGCCGAACGACGCACCGAAGTGGCGGCGCGAGCGGCTGTCGAGCTCGGACAGGGCCGTGACGAGCCCGCGAATCCGGCTCTGGTTCAGTCTGACGACGTAGGCCGAAATCACGTGTTCGACGTCTTCGGGAGCCGCCGGGTGGACGATATCGGCGACGGTGAGCAGGCCGTCCATTCCGGCGTCGGAGAGCGGGCCGTCGCTCGTCGTCCGGTCGAGCAGCTTGTAGACGCCGAGACCGCTCACGGAACTCGCGCCGACCAGACCGAGGAGGGCTCGCCGTCTGGTCAGTCTCATCGGGCGGGGACCTCCGATCGCTCCGACGGCCAGACCAAGAGTATCACGAGCACCGACAGGAGCACCGCGCCCAAAAGCACCTGCAGCCGACCCGCGCCGGGGCCGAACAGCGTCGGCTGTCGCAACAGCAGGACGAACTCTAGGTCGCGGCTCGTGAACGGACCCGCGGGGATCTTCTCGAACGTCCGGTAGCCGACGCTCGCCACCGTCCCGACGACGACCCATCCGACCGTTACGGCGGCGACTCGGCGGCGGTCGGGCTGTCGGTCGAATCGCCGTCGCGGGGTGGCTGTGACACCGAGCGCCGACGCGCCGGCGGACCCGGCCCGCCCGAACAGCCCGGCCAGCGGGAGCGCGAACGGGGCGCTCAGGAGGACGAACTCGGCGAACGCCGCGGGCGCGGCGACGAAGAACGGCGTTCGGTGGACGAGCTCGCCGCCCCATCCGGAGATGGCCGCCGCGCCGGCCGCCGCGAGGGCGACGACGAGAACGAATCGACCGAGACCGATTCGCTCGCGGACGGACGAGACGGAGACGCGAGGAGCGTCGGCGTCGAACCCCCGGAGGAGTGTGCACGTTGCGTAGCCCAAATACAGGTGTGCACCCGCGCCGACGAGGGTTCCCGGTCCGAGCGAACCCGTCGCCGCATCGCTCAGCACGCACCCGAGTGGAATCCCCCACAGCGCCGCAGGCCCGACCGCCAACAGCACCGGAACCGGGAGCGCAGCGGTCAATTCGACGACCGAGAACGCCGGAACCGACACGACTCCGGAGAGTGCCCGCTCTCCCAGCGTGACGAGGAGGTAGAGCGCACCGACGGCAGCGACCAGTGGAGGGGAACCGCGATCGGAGAGGAGCCCCCGAGCGATCCCGTCGTTTCGCATACCGGGAATGGTACTTCACATGTCAAAAAGGTTTGTAGGGTCCCGCGCTACCGATCGCGATACGCGAACCCGAACGCCTAATTACGCCCGCGCCGCCCGTGGTGACATGTTCGCGACGCTGCCGGACGCCCTCCGCCTGTTCGTCGTCCCCGTCTTCGCGTGGGCGGCCCTGCGGGACGTCCGGACTCGACGCCTCCCGAACCGGCTGTGGCCGCCGCTGTACGCGTTCGGAGCGCTGCTTTTGATCTGGGAGACCGCCCGGCTGTGGCCCCTCGCGGGGCTCGACGGGCGGCTGTTCCTCGTTCAGGCCGCGATCAGCCTGCTGTTCGTCGCCCCGCTGGGCTACGCGTTCTGGTACCTCGGCGCGTTCGGCGGCGCCGACGCGAAGGCGCTGATCGCGATCGCGGTCCTCTTTCCCACCTTCCCGGAGTACGCCGTCGCCGGAGCGGAACTCCCGCTCGTCGAGACCCAGATCGGCGTGTTCTCGCTGACGGTGCTCACGAACACGGTCCTGCTCGCGCTCGCGTACCCGCTCGCGCTCGCCGGGATCAACCTCGTCCGCGGGGAGCGCTCGGCGACGATGTTCCTCGCGCGGCCGGTGGCGACCGACTCGCTGCCGGACCGCCACGGGCGCCTGTTCGAGGACGACGCGGGGACGACCCGGAACGGCCTCGATCTGGACGCGCTCCGGATGTACCTGCGCTGGCGCGGGCTGACCCTCGCGGACCTGCGCGCGAACCCGGACCGCCTCCGCGACCCCGACAGCGTCGGCGAGACGCACGACCCGACCGACGGCGGAACCCACGTCGGACCGCGGACGGACGGGGGGGTCGTGACCGGGGGCGGCGGCGAAGGAGACGCCGACCGCTCCGGTGCCGACCATCCCGACGGCCCGTGGGCCGCCGAGCGGTTCTTGGAGGAGATCGACCACGGCGCGTACGGCACCGACGCCGAGACACTCCGCGGCGGACTTGCGGTCGTCGCCCGGAAGGACCGCGTGCTGGTGTCCCCGGGGATGCCGTTCGTCGTCCCGATGGCAGTCGGGCTGATCGTCTCGCTGACCTTCGGTGACGCGCTGTTCGCGGTGCTGGGGGTGGTCGGGTTGGTTTAAGAGGGGTTTGTTGAACCCCTCAACGGGAGACATGTCCGAACCGGTTCCGGTCGGTAAAGGGCGAAGCGCATACCGCTCACGACCGCAGGTGCCGGGAAACCAACTGGAATCCCCCTATCACCACCACCACCCAGAAACAGACCGCAGCGACAACTGCCAACATACCACTATCATCCTGTGCAATCAGTACCAGCATACCACCTCCAGCGATGGCCATAGCTACGCTACTTAGGATAATGCGTCTATCCGATTCACCTGAACCCGCCATACAATAGTATTAGATAAGCCACCAATAACTCTTGTTCAGTACGCAGCCCCCAACGAACGGCTGATGCTGCGTTCGGTCTGATGTGTGGGATCCCGACACAGCACTTTACGAGGGAACTCGGTCCGCCCGAGACGCCCAGCGCGGATTCAGCTCCCGGCGCGGAGGTCGCCGACCGTGAGCACCCGGGTTCCAACGGGCCGTTTCACGAACTCGCCGACCTCCCGGCCGAGCAGCTCGCTGACCCCGCGCTGCGCGGCGATGTCGAGAAGCCGCTGGTCGATCAGCCCGTCGACGACGACCGTGTGCGGGGCGGTCTCGGCGCTTTCGACCGCACTGAAGGCGTCGTCGGCGTCGACCTCCGCGAGGACGCCGCGGTCGTCGCCGAGCAGCCGGGCGCGGTCGCTGCCGGCGTCGACGACCTCCTGTACGTGTTCCTCGATGGAACGCGGCACGTCGTCGAGGGGGGCGTCGGCCGCCCTCCCGTCCTCGCGCTCCGTCTCGGCGTCGGGCTCCGTATCCGCCGTGTCCGCGTCGGCGGACTCGGAATCGTCGAAGCCGCCCTCGGCGGTGTCGTCGGCCTCGGCGGTATCGTCGCTGTCGGCCTCGGGACTCTCACCGACCTCCTCTGTGTCGATCGCCGCGGGCGACGGCGCATCCTCGACCGCCTCCACGAGTCCGCCCGCCGCCGCACCGCGAGCCTCGTCGGCGACGACGCCGGCGTCGCCGTCGTCGCCGGGCTGATCGGCCTCGGTCGCGGTTTCGGAACCGTCCCCGTCAGCGGGCTCGGACGCCCCGCCGGGGAGGCCGGTGCCGTCGCCGTCGAGGGGCGCGTCCCCCGAGTCGTCCGCGGCCGCCTCGCGGAGGTTCGGCTCGTCGGCGAGGCTGCTGTACGGCACCTTTCCGCGCAGCGCCTCGAAGACGCCGTTGCGGTCGAGGTCCTCGACCGACTCGCCGGGCGGCGCGAACGCGACGTAGTCCACGTCGCCCACCTGCGCGAGCTCGCGGAGGATGAGTTCGCCGCCGCGATCGCCGTCGAGGAACGCGGTGACGGTGCGGCCGGCGGTGAGGTCCGCGACCGCGTCGGGGACGTTCGTCCCCTCGACGGCGACCGCGTTCTTGATGCCGCAGTCGAGCAGCGTCAGCACGTCCGCGCGCCCCTCGACGACGATGACGGCGTCGGAGTCGCCGACGCGGGGGCCGGCGGGGAGCCCCTCGTAGTCGACGATCCCCTCGACGCGGGCGGCCTCCCGGACCTCTTCGAGGATGTCGTCGCTCGCGAGGTTGGTCTCCTCGAAGCCGCCGGCGACGAGTTCCTTGGCGCGCTCGACGACCTCGCGGCGCTTCGCCGCCCGCACGTCCTCGATGCTCGTTACCTCGACGGAAGCGTGGCAGGGGCCGATGCGGTCGATCGTCTCCAGCGCGGCGGCGAGGATCGCGGTCTCGACCTTGTCGAGGCTCGACGCGACCGTGACCTCGCCGAACGACTGGCCGTTCTCGGACTCGACGGCGACGTCGATCCGGCCGACCCGCGAGGACTCTTGGAGATCTCGCAGGTCCAGCTCGTCGCCGAGGAGCCCCTCGGTCTGGCCGAACACCGCGCCGACGACGTCGCTCCGCTCGACGACGCCGTCGGCCGCGATGGTGGCGTGGATGAGGTATTTTTCGGTGTCTTTCATGATGGGTGAATGGTGATGATCGGGCGGAGCCGGCCGCCCGTGCGTCGTTGTGGCCGTCGGCGAAAATAGTTATCGCACGCGCCTGCGTCGCCTCCGTTTGAAGAAAAATTCTCTTCGGTAGTCACAATCGAACCACACCGACACTATTTAGTCGCCGAATTCCAACATCGTTCCACATGAGTCGATCACGGAGAGATTTCGTGTGGATACCGACGTTCGCGGTCCTCGTCGCCTTCGCGGTGCCGTGGCCGCTGTGGGGAGTCGATCGGGTCGTCGCCGGGCTGCCGGTGTGGATCTGGTGGCATGTGGCGTGGCTCGGGCTGTGTGCCGTCCTGTTCTCGCGGTTCGTCCGCAGCGGCGCGTGGGAGCGCGGCATGGGTCGCCGCCCGGAATCGGAATCCGGTTCGACGCCCGGGGGTGACCGGCCGTGACGCTCGGCCTGTCGCTCGGGGTCGTCGTCGGCTACCTCCTGTTCGCGCTCGCGGTCGGGCTCGTCGCCTACCGCGTCTCCGAAGCCACCGCCGAGGACTACTACCTCGCGAACCGGTCGATCGGGACGGTCGTGCTGCTGTTCACCACGTTCGCGACCCTGCTCTCGGCGTTCACCTTCTTCGGTGGCCCGAACCTCGCGTTCGCCGCCGGTCCGGAGTGGCTGATCGTGATGGGGACCCTCGACGGGGTGCTGTTCGCGGTGCTGTGGTACGCGATCGGCTACAAGCAGTGGCTGATCGGCGACCGACACGGGTACGTCACGCTCGGGGAGATGCTCGGGGACCGGTTCGGCTCCGTGGGCCTGCGCGCGCTCGTCGCCGGTGTGAGCCTCCTCTGGCTGTTCCCGTACGTGATGCTCCAGCAGATGGGCGCGGGCGAGGCGCTCGTGGGGCTCACCGGCGGCGCGGTCCCCTACTGGGGCGGCGCGGCGCTGGTCACCGCCTTCATGATCCTCTACGTCGTCCTCGCCGGGATGCGGGGCGTGGCGTGGACCGACACGGTACAGGGGCTGTTCATGCTCTCGGTGGTCTGGATCGCCGCCGCGTGGGTGGTCTCGGCGGTCGGCGGCGTCGGCGCGGCCACCGGCGCCATGCTCGATGCCCGACCCGAGTTCGGGGGCTTCGGCGGCGGGACCTACACGCCCGGCTTCATCATTTCCACCGCGATCACCATCGCGTTCGGCGTGACGATGTTCCCGCAGATCAACCAGCGCTTCTTCGTCGCGAAGTCGGGCGAGACGCTGAAGCGGTCGTTCGTGCTGTGGCCCGTGTTAGTCCTCCTCCTCTTCCTCCCCGCGTTCATGCTGGGCGCGTGGGCGGTCGGGATGCCCGTGGAGGTGCCCGCGGGCGCCAACGTGCTCCCGGTCGTGTTGAACGAGTACACGCCGGCGTGGTTCGCGGCGCTCGTGATCGCGGGCGCCATAGCCGCGATGATGTCCTCCTCGGACTCGATGCTGCTCTCCGGGTCGTCGTACTTCACCCGCGACGTGTACCGACCCCTCGTCAACGCCGACGCCTCCGAGCGCCGCGAGGCGTGGATCGCCCGGATCGGCGTCGCGGCGTTCGCGCTCGCCGCGTTCGTCGCGAGCCTCTTCCGTCCCGGGACGCTGATCGAGGTCGGCGACACCGCCTTCTCCGGGTTCGCGCTGCTCGCGCTCCCGGTGATCTGCGCGCTCTACTGGGATCGGACAACGCGCACCGGCATGATCGTCGGCGTGTTCGTGCCGCAGGTCGCGTACCTCGCCGTGGTGCTGTCCGCGGTCGTCGGCGTCGTGCCGACGCTGCCCCGCACCGTCGCCGGCGGCTGGGACGTGGCGCTCGGGCTGATGGCGCTGTCGGCGCTTCTCACCGTGACCGTCTCGCTGCTCACGGTCCCGACCGAGGAGAGCGACGCCTCGCGGTTCGCGGTCGTAAGTGACTAATCGCACCTGTGTCGGGGCGTTACCGTTCCGCGGTTCGTGTCTCGTCGCCGACGCCACGGCGACCCACGCCCGAACGGTCCACGGCGGCGACCGGATCGACCCGGAGACCTCCCACCGCGTCGCGCTCGCGCACCTCGACGGCGAGTTCGCGACGGTCGTCGAGAGCGGCGATCTCCTTCGCAACTGACCGAAAGCTCATATCCCTCCTCGAAGAACCCCCACCGTGTTCCACCCCGGACAGGACGCGGTCCGACTGATCGGCGACGGTCCGACTGATCGGCGACGGTCCGACTGATCGGCGACGGTCCGACTGATCGGCGACGGTCCGACTGATCGGCGACGGCGACGTGGTCGGGTCGGTCCGCGTCGCCGACCTCGACTGAGTCCGCCGACCACGTCGTAGTCATCGACTCGGCTGCGTCCGCCGACCGCGAGCGTGGAGACGTCCGCGCGTCGACCGGCGATCGGACCCGCACGCTTTTGCGCCCGGCCGCCGTAGCTCCGGTATGCAACGCGGCCGTCGGAAGCCGGACTGGCTGAAGTCGCGTCCGCCGTCCGGCGCCCGGTTCACGGAGATCAAGGAGCGCCTTCGCGAGCGCGACCTCCACACGGTGTGTGAAGAGGCCAACTGCCCCAACATGGGCGAGTGCTGGTCGGGGGGTGCGAACGCGCCCCCGAACGGCGAGGCGGCGGACGCCGCCGAGGGCGGCCCCGGTACCGCGACGTTCATGCTGATGGGCGACCGCTGCTCGCGCGGGTGTAACTTCTGTGACGTGGAGACGGGCGGGATGGAGCCGCTGGACCCGGACGAGCCGGCGAACGTCGCGGACGCGGTCGTCGAGATCGGACTCGACTACGTCGTGCTCACGTCGGTCGACCGCGACGACCTCGCCGACGGCGGGTCGGCGCACTTCGCGGAGACGATCCGCGAGATCAAGCGGCGAGACCCTGAGATCCTCGTCGAGACCCTCATTCCCGACTTCCGGGGCGATCCCGATGCGATCGACCGGATCGTCGACGCCGGACCGGACGTGATCGCTCACAACGTCGAGACGGTCGAGCGGCTCCAGTGGCCGGTTCGGGACCGACGGGCCAATTACGAGCAGTCGCTCGCGGTACTCGACCGCGTCGACCGCGAGTCGGACATCTACACCAAGACGAGCCTCATGCTCGGCGTCGGCGAGTACGACCACGAGGTGTACCGCACCCTCGGCGACCTCCGCGAGGTGGGCGTCGACGTGGTCACGTTCGGGCAGTACCTCCAGCCCTCGCGCTCGCACCTCGACGTGTTCGAGTACGTCCACCCCGACGCCTTCGAGACGTGGCGCGCGGTCGCCGAGGCGGAGTTCGACTTCCTCTACTGCGCCTCTGGGCCGATGGTCCGATCGTCGTACAAGGCCGGGGAGCTGTTCGTCGAGGCGCTGCTCCGGGAGGGGCGAGCCCCCGAGGAGGCCCGGCGACACGCGCGGGCCGCGGGCGGCGACTAGTGGCAGATCGGAAGTGACAGATCGGAATACACCGCGCTTCGACAGCTGTCAGGCGTTTTCGAGGTATCGACTTTTGTCGAAACAGCGAGTTATTTACCTCTCCATGTCCGAACGTGCGTCAGTGAGACGCACACATGGGTACAACTGAATCGTCGATCGTCGACTCGGCGCGGGCTAGGCCGGGGCTTCTCCTCGTTTCGGTCCTCGGCGGCCTGCTGCTCGTCGACCTCGTCGCGAAGCTCCTCGGGGTCTCGATCGGTCCCGTCGGCGGGGCGGTCTCGTTCGATCGGCTCGGCTCGAACCTCTGGAACGGGATCGTGATCGGACTCGTGATCGGGCTCGCCGGGATCGGGCTCTCGATGACGTACAGCATCCTCTCGTTCGCGAACTTCTCGCACGGCGACCTGCTCAGCACCGGGGCGTTCACCGGCTGGGGCGTCGCGTTCCTGATCGCCGGCTTCGGCGAGATCCCGGTTCGGGCGCTGTTGACGGTTCGGGACGCCGGGGGCGCGACCGCCGGCGACATCGGGGCACACGTCCTCTCGACGCCCGTCGCGATACTGGTCGGACTGCTCGCGGCGTTCGCGATCACCGCCGTCGTCGCGCTGGCGCTCGACCGCGCGTTCTACAAGCCGATGCGGGACCGCGACGGCATCTCGATCCTCATCGCGTCGATCGGCGCCGCGCTGATCGTCCGATACGTGATCCAGTTCGTCTACGGCTCCGATCGGCGCGGCGTCACGGCGAGCATCGACGCCTCGAACCTGGCGTTCGGCCCGCTCGGGCTCTCCGTCAACGCCCACGAGCTGACCATCGTCGTCGCCGCAATCGGGCTCATGCTGGCGATGCACTTCATGCTCCAGCACACGAAGCTCGGGACCGCGATGCGGGCGATGGCCGACAACAAGGACCTCGCGCTCGTCACCGGCATCCCGGCCGAGCGCGTCGTCACCGCCACGTGGATAATCGGCGGCGGGCTGGCGGGCGCCTCGGGGTACCTCTACGTGCTGCTCCGCGGAACGATCCAGTTCGACTTCGGCTGGCTGCTCCTCCTCCTCATCTTCGCGGCCGTGATCCTCGGCGGGATCGGCTCTGTGTACGGCGCGATCGCCGGCGGGCTCGTCATCGGGGTCGTCTTCACCACCTCGACGGTCTGGATTCCGTCCGACTTCAACGAGGCCGCCGCCTTCGCCGTGATGATCACCATGCTCCTGTTGCGCCCCGAGGGGCTCTTCGGAGGTGTGACGACCGCATGACCGGCGCCTCGTCACCGTCGGACGACGGGGACGCGCCGGATGGGGGGCCGACCCCGGAGAGCGCGACCGCCGCCCTCATCGACGCCGCGCGCCGCAGCGACCTCGGGATCGTGCTCGGAACGCTGCTTCTCGTGTACCTCGCCGCGACCCTTCTCACCTTCACCAGCGGCCTCAACAGCGTCGTCGGGCTGATGCGGACCCTGACGTTCCTCGGACTCGTCTACGCGCTCGCCGCGCTCGCGCTGAACCTCCAGTGGGGGTACGCCGGGCTGTTCAACATCGGCGTCGCCGGGTTCATGGCGCTCGGCGTCTACACGATGGGGATCGTCGTCCGATCCCCCGACCCGGCGTTCGGTCCGCCCGGGTTCGGGCTCCCGCTCCCTGTCGGCATCGTCGCCGGCATGCTGGTGGCCGCGGTCGTCGGCCTGCTGGCGGCGCTTCCGGCGCTCCGGCTCAAGGCCGACTACCTCGCGATCGTCACGCTCGGCATCTCGGAGATCATCCGGCTGTTCCTCCAGTCGAGCGCGTTCGACACGTTCCTCAGGGAGACGCTCGGCGTCGGCACCGGCGGCGGTCGCGGGATGGGGATGCCGCAGAATCCGATCCGCGGGCTGTTCCTCGTCGACGGACAGGCCGGGATGCCGACGCCCCTCGGCGACCTCGTCTTCGGCGTCCTCGGGGAGGGCGGGCTCGGGATCTCCAACACGATCCTCATCGACTGGGGGTACATCGCCGTGCTCGCCGTCTTCGTGATCGGCTTTTACGCCCTGCTCGAACGGCTCGGCCGGTCGCCGTTCGGCCGGACGCTCAAGGCCATCCGGGAAGACGAACTGGTCGCCGACTCGCTCGGGAAGAACGTGGACCTGATCAAGGTGAAGGTGTTCGGCATCGGCTGCGCACTGATGGGGCTCGCCGGGATTCTCTGGTTCGGCAGTCAGGGCAACGTCTCGCCGACGCCGCAGTTCATGCCCGTCCTGACGTTCTACGTCTTCATCGCCGTCATCATCGGCGGGTCCGGATCGAACACCGGCGCCGTCCTCGGCGGGATCGTCTTCGCGACGGTGCTGTTCGAGGGGCCGCGTCGCGTCGGGGCGTCGCTGCGCGACGTCATCGACGCCGAGACGCCGCCATCGTTCGGGGACGCGCTCGCCACGTTCGACCCGACCGCGTTCCTCGCGTACGCGACCGACAACATCGCGCCGCTCCAGTTCGTCTTCCTCGGGCTCATCCTGGTGTTCATCATGCACCGGCGCCCGGACGGGATACTCGGCGACCGGATCGAGACGGCCGCGGCCGTCGATCTCTCCGAGCGGCCCAGCGGGGGTGAGACCGATGAGTAGCGACATTCCGGACGCGTCCGACGTCGCCGACGCGGCGGACGCGGCGGACGAGGTCGACGCGTCCGACGCGGTCACCGACGAGCCCGAGGCGAACGACAGCGCCGTCGAGGAGGCGGCGAAGCACACGCCGTCCGGGGCGCCGCCGCTCCGCGTCGAGGGGCTCGTCAAACGCTTCGGCGGCGTCACCGCCGTCGACGGCGCCACCTTCGAGGTCGAACAGGGGTCGCTCACCGGGCTGATCGGCCCCAACGGCGCCGGCAAGTCGACCACGTTCAACTGCATCACCGGCGTCCACGAGCCGACGGCGGGATCGGTGTACTTCAACGGCGAGGACGTTACCGGGCTGAAGCCGTACCAGATGGCGCGGAAGGGGCTCGTTCGCACCTTCCAGATCGCCCGCGAACTGGAGGAGATGACCGTGCTGGAGAACCTGATGCTCGCGCCGAAGGGCCAGATCGGCGAGTCGGCGATCCGGGCGGTCACGCCCGGACTCCGCGGCGAGGTGATCGAACAGGAGGAGTCGATCCGCGAGCGTGCCTGGGAGACGCTCGACTTCTTCGAGATCGACCACCTCGCGACCGAACACGCCGGCAACCTCTCCGGGGGCCAGCGGAAGCTCCTGGAGATGGCGCGGGCGCTCATGACCGACCCGGAGGTGGTCCTGCTCGACGAGCCGCTCGCGGGGGTCAACCCGACGCTGGAGGAGAAGCTCCTCGACCGCGTCCACCGGCTGCGCGAGGACGGCTACACCTTCCTCCTCGTCGAACACGACATGGACGTCATCATGAACAACTGCGAACACGTCATCGTCATGCACCAGGGCAGCGTTCTCGCCGAGGGGACCGGCGACGAGATACGGAACGACGAACGGGTCATCGAGGCCTACCTGGGGGAGGACGTATGAGCGCCGAATCCGCGGCGGACGCGGCGACGGCGGAGGGGGAGGGGAAGGGGGAGTCAGCCGACGGCGACGCGGGAACGGCCCACACGCTCGACGGCGACGCGATCCTCCGGATCCGCGACCTCGACGCCGGGTACGGCGACCTCCAGATCCTCGACGATGTCGACCTCGACGTGGCCGACGGGGAGTACGTCACCATCGTCGGGCCCAACGGCGCCGGCAAGTCCACCGTGATGAAGACCGTGTTCGGGCTCACGACGCACATGGACGGCACCGTCGAGTTCGAGGGCGAGCCCATCCACGGGCTCGCGCCCGAGCAGATCATCCGCGAGGGGATCGGGTTCGTCCCGCAGACGGACAACGTGTTCCCGGGGTTGAGCGTGCGAGAGAACTTGGAGATGGGCGCGTACATCCTTGACGAAGTCCCCGAAGACCAGATCGAGGCTATCTACGACCGCTTCCCGATCCTCCGGGAGCGCAAAGACCAGAAGGCCGGGACGCTCTCCGGCGGCCAGCGGCAGATGGTCGCGATGGGGCGGGCGCTCATGCTCGACCCCGACCTGCTGCTGCTCGACGAGCCGTCGGCGGGGCTCGCGCCCGACCTCGTCGACGACATGTTCGACCGGATCGACCGGATCAACGACTCTGGCACGGCGGTACTCATGGTCGAGCAGAACGCCAAGGAGGCGCTGCGGCGCTGCGACCGCGGATACGTCCTCGTCAACGGCGAGAACCGGTACACCGACCGCGGCGAGGTGCTGCTCGGCGACGAGGACGTGCGGCAGGACTTCCTCGGCGGGTAGCCGGCTCGCCTTTTTCGCCGCAGAGCTCACCGGCGAGCGCCGCGGCTCACGCGCGACAGAAAAATCGGAAAACGAACCGAGCCGAACCGCCAACTCTCCTACTGGTTCAGCACGCTCGACCACTGGCTGGTGTACGTCGCCTGTGCGGGCTCGAAGGAGACGCGTTCCCCGATCGTCCCGCCGTTCTCCTCGAAGGCGGCCACGTACTGTTCTTCGAGCGACTGGCCGTAGGCGTCGTTGAGGTACAGCGTCCCCGAGGACTCGGCGCCGACCATGTCGCCCCTCGCGAGTTCGGCCATCGCCGGTCCCTGTAGGAGGTCGGAGGGCGCGGTTCGGAAGATGTAGCCGTTGTCGTCCAGGTCCGTCACGTCCGGGCTCGTCGAGGACGGCGAGACGCCGACGACTCCGTTGGGGATCAACACTTGGTCGGCCACCTGGATGTTGACGTTCGAGGAGGCCGGCCCGACGACGGCGCCGAAGCCGGCGTCGACGAGCGCGTTCGCGCCCGAGATGCCCGCCTGCGGGTCGGTCTGCGTGTCCTCGACGCGGGTGTTCACCGTGACGTTTAGGTCGGCATCGTTGATCTGCGTCGCCGCGAGCAGCGCGCCGTCGCGGATCGGAACACCGAGGGGGCCGAGGTCACCGGTCTCCGGCATCAGCACGCCGATCTGCGCCTCGAACTCGTCGACGCCGACTGGGTCCGCCGCCGTCGCGTTCAGGTCCTCGTCCGAGAGCTCGTTGCCGAACTCCAGGGTGTCGAGCGTGACGATATCGCCGTCTTGGAAGTCCTGCACGTCGTACGCCGCGGTAGCGATGTCGCCGTTGACGTCGAAGTCGACGCTCGACGACGCCCCGACGTAGTGGACGGGGTCGCCCGCGGCGACGGTCTCGACCGCCTCGGGGAGGTTCTCCGGACCGAACTCCTCGCCGCCGGGGTTCGCGACGGTCCGGATGCGGTCGCGGATGGCCTGTCCGTCGTTCTCGCCCGCGGCGGTCGCCGCGAGGATCTCGACCGCCATCGCGTCGTAGGCCTGCGCTGTGAACACGCCCGGCGCGCTGTCGTACTCCTCCTCGTACGAGCTGGTGAAGAACTCCGCTCCCGGACCGCCCGCGGACGGCGCGGTCCCGATGACGTTGTTCATGTCGTTGTCGACCTCGCCGGGGAGGTCGCCGTCGATCAGACCGTCGGGCACGATGATGTCGAGTTCGGGCACGTCGCTGGCGAAATCGGAGTAGAAGTCGCGGAACAGCTGAATGCCGGACTCCGGGAAGCCGACGACCATCACGGCGTCGGGCGCGCTGCCGCCGTCGCTGCCGTCGGACCCGCCGCTGCCGTCGGAGCCGTCTCCTCCGTCGCTGCCGTCGGACCCGTCGCTTCCGTCGCCGCCGTCGCTTCCGTCGCCGCCGTCACCGTTCTCGGTCGAACAGCCGGCGAGTGCCGCGATGCCGGCGACTCCGGCGCCCTTGAGTACGTCGCGTCGCTGTATACTTCGCTTCATTCTGTTACGCCATACCATACGTGTGTTTATAAGTGTATCCACGCCCACAAATACCACAGCGGATCGATCGATCTCCGCTTCAGGGAGCGTGACCCGTTCGAGACGCCGGCCGTCGGCGTCCGGGCCGATCACGGATCGGCTCGAAACCGGCGTTCGTTATGGAAATCAGTCATGTCTCGGTGCCGGGCGCGGCGAGCGGTCCGCCACGCACGGACGGGCGTCAGTACCCCTGCGCGTTCCCGTCCTTCCGCGGCTCGGTCGCTGCCGAGAGGACGCCGTCGCGGGACCGCGCGATCTGCGCGCCGCCGAACATGGCCGGCGGGAGCGTCAACACGTCGTGTCCCTTCCGGGCCAGTTTCGCGGCGGTTTCCCCGTCCGCGTGGGGTTCGAGCGCCAGCTCGCCGCTCTCCCGGTAGCGCCACCGCGGCTCGTCGAGCGCCCGCTGGAGCGGCATCCCGTAGTCGACGAGGTTCGAGACCACCTGCACGTGCCCCTGCGGTTGCATGTACCCGCCCATCACGCCGAAGGCGGCCCAGTCGTCCTCGCCGAACCGGATGAGTCCGGGGATCAGGGTGTGGAACGGTCGCTTCCGCGGTTCGAGTCGGTTCGGGTGATCGGGGTCGAGCGAGAACGACGCGCCGCGGTTCTGGAGGGCGATCCCCGTCTCGCCCGCGACGAGCCCGGAGCCGAACCCGGCGAACCGCGAGTTGATGTACGAGACGACGTTCCCCTCCTCGTCGGCGACCGTCAGCAGGACGGTGTCGGCGTCCTCCGCGTTGGCGTCCGGAACGCCGAAGCTCACGTCGTGGTTGGCGGTCTCGCCGATCTCGGCCGCCCGGCGCTCCGCCCAGTCCGCGGACGCGAGCGGCGGGATCTCCTCGTAGGACGGGTCGGTGATGTAGCGGTGGCCGTCGTGGAAGGCTACCTTCAGCGCCTCCGCGAAGTAGTGGACGCGCTCGGGGGCGTCGTAGTCGTACTCGCCGGCGCCCACCTCGGCCGCGACGTTGAGCGCCTCCAGCGCGATGAGCCCTTGGTTGTTCGGCGGGAGTTCGTACACCTCCGCGCCGTTGTACGTCGTCGAGACCGGGTCCGACCACTCGACCTCGAAGCCCGCCAGATCCTCCATCGTCAAGAACCCGCCCGCCGCCCGAACCTCCGCGGCGACCGCCTCGGCGATCTCGCCCTCGTAGACGGCGTCCGCCCCCTCCTCGGCGATCAGCTCCATCGACTCGCCGAGCCGGGGGAGCGTCACCCGCTGGCCGACGGCGGGCGACTCGCCGCCGAAAAGGTACGCCTCGCGGGCGTGGTCGCTCTCGAACAGCTCCTCGCCGTGGGTCCACGCGTCCGCGATCACCTCGCTGACCGGGTACCCCTCCGTCGCGTAGCGGATCGCCGGCCGCAGGAGGCGGTCGAGGCCGAATTTCCCGAACCGCTCGGCGGTCGCTTCCCACCCGCGTGCGGTTCCCGGAACCGTCACCGTCTGCGCCCCCGTTATCGGCATCTCGACCGCGCTCGGGTCGTCCTCATCGACGTCATCGTCGGCCGCGAGCGCCTCCCGGACGTTCTCGATCGTCGCGTCGGCGGGCGCGCCGCCGCAAGCGCGCATGGCGCCGACCTCTCCGTCGGCGGTGCGGTATAACGCGAACACGTCGCCGCCCAATCCCGTCGACGTGGGCTCGACGACGTTGAGCGCGGCGGCGGTCGCCACCGCGGCGTCGAACGCGTTCCCCCCGTCGCGCAACACCTCGATCCCCGCCTCGCTCGCGAGCGGCTGGCTCGCGGCGACCACGCCGCGCTGTCCGTACACCGTCGACCGCCGGGAGCCGAACCGGTCCACGTCTGGGTCCATGGTTGCGCGTCCGCCGGAGCGGGGTTAAACGTCCCCCCGGACGGGTCCGGTGTTCCCGAGGAACGCGAACGGGTGAGAAGCGAGAGTCGACCCGGACGCGGCGGCTCCCACGCACCACACCCCGGAGCGCGACGCGGACGACGCGTACCCGATCGACGAGCCTCCCGCTGTTTCGCGCTACTGGCGGTGCGTCCGTCTTTCCGGGTTGTCGGCCGAATGCCCGAGGTTTGATCGAGGCACTTCACGCGAGGCATCGACGACACGAACCGAGCGAATACATCAATATTCGCTATATCGATCTTCCGTTGACCGGCCGCGACCCGTTTCGTGACGCTGGACGATACGCTCCGCACCGACCGCGTATCGGGAGGGCGCCGCTTGCGAGAACCGGGCGGCTCTGTCGGACGCCACCGGATCTGATTGAGCGGTTACGCACGTCGTATCGGCTTTGAGGCTCCATAACTAATGGCGCGTCCACCGCACTACTCGCATGGACGCCACAATCGCGACGGCCGTCGATCACCAGTTGCCGTCCCTGTTCGGAAACCCGGTTCCGCTGCAGTTTTCCGGTGACTTCCTTCAGTGGGCGGTGGTGTTCTTCGTTATCGCGATCGTCGCGGCGGTCGTCGGCGCGCGCGGGGTCGCCGGCGTCTCGATGGCCGTCGCGAAATGGTTCGTCATCATCTTCCTGGTGCTGGCCGTGATCTCGATCGTCCTCTGAGCGTCCGATGGTCCCCCGCGCCGTCGTTCGCGGAACGCACGAAACGGATCGGCCTCGGCACTCATAGGGCTCGTCATCGCTGGTGCCGAGGCAGCTCGGAGCGGTGCATCGTCATCGGCCGGTGGCTCGTAGTCGGCTCGTCGCCTAAAAGGGCCGGGTCGGAGCCGTCGCCGTCAGTACCCGAGGTCCTCGTAGTCCCGCGGCTCCTCGCTCGGGCCGAGCCGCAGGAACCGGAGTTCGCGGACCCCGCGAACCGTCCGTCCGGCGTCGACCGGGGCGACGAACCGCGGGCGGCGGGCCGGCGGCAGGGGATCGCCCGCGCGTTCGACCGCGAGCACGGCGTCGAGCGCGGTCCGGATCGGCACGCAGACGGCGTACCCGTTGGCGCCGACGCGGACGTGAGTCGCCTCGGGGTCGATCGCCACGTCCGGCCGGTCGAGCAGCGCCGCCACCGGGAGCCCGCGCCAGACGCCGCCCCAGCGCTCCCCGCTGGCGCAGAGGAACTCCTCCTCGACGCGTTCGAGCTCTCCGTCGTCGACCGCGTCGCAGACCACCGTCCCGTCCGCGAGCCCGCGCAGCCGCACCGCGATCGGAGACGCCGCGTCCGGGCCCTCCCCGCGTTCGCGTGGGCGCATGGTCACCGGTAGGTGACCCGGCCTTACAAATCGGCCGCACGTTTTCGGGATCTGGGCATCCCGCGTCGACGAGCCGGGGGAGCGAGGCCGATCCGGACGCGCCGCTCGTCGATCGAAAACTCGGAACGGGGTCGGTCACTCGCTGCCGTGACACGACCCTGCGTACGCGTTCCACCGGCCGGTTCCGTTCGGGATCCGCCCCGCGTCCGTCGGGTCGAACGTCGCCGCGGAGCGCGCGACCGCCTCGGCCGCGGTCGGCAGGTCGTCGCTCGCCTCGCAGTCGTCCGCGGCGTCGTCGGTCGACGCCGCCGGTTCCGTCTCGATGCTCGTCTCGCGCGTGCTCGGACCCTCGGGACCGACCGCCGCCTCCGATTCCGAGCCTGGGTCAGCCGTGTACTACGGGTGGCACGTCCGGCCCGACGAGCGCATCCTTAATAATTGTTCATTTTTGTTCGAGCCTTGCGGGCGGCGGGCTCCGTCCCTCCGCCTACTCGAACGACTCGGGCTCGATCCCGGAGAGACGCATCGCGTTGCCGGTGACGCCGAGGCTCATCCCCATGTCGCCGACGACGACCGCGACCGCGACGCTCACGAGCCCCAGCGGCACGCCCAGCGCGAGCAGGAACTTCACGCCGAGGCTCGCCCAGATGTTCTGGCGGATAACTCCGTTGGCGGTGTGCGACAGCGCGTACAGGTACGGGAGCTTCGCCACGTCGTCGCCCATCAGCGCGATGTCGGCGGTCTCCAAGGCGGTGTCCGTCCCCGCGGCGCCCATCGCGACGCCGACCTCGGCGGTCGCCAGCGCGGGCGCGTCGTTGATCCCGTCGCCGACCATCGCCACCTCGCCGTACTCGGCCTGTAGCGACTCGACCGCGTCCACCTTCTCCTCGGGCAGGAGCTCGGCCCGGTACTCGTCGACGCCGACCGACTCGGCGATCGCCCGCGCGGTCCCCTCGTTGTCGCCGGTTAACATCACGACGCGCTTCACGCCGAGTTCCCGGAGACGTTCGACCGCCCGCTTCGAATCGGACCGCACCTCGTCGGCGACCGCGACCGCTCCGGTCAGCTCCGTCGCCGTCCCGACGAGCACCACCGTCTTCCCCTCCCGTTCCAGCGCGGCGAGGGCGCCCTCGGCGAACTCGCCGGGGGCGGTGTCGGCAGCGTCGGGAGCGCCTTCAGCGACGACCCCGCCGTCGGTCTCCGCCCGCGCCCGCGACAGGTCGAATCCGAGCTCCTCGAACAGCGCGGGCTTCCCGGCGTAGTACGTCTCGCCGCCGATCTCGGCGCGGATACCCTTCCCGGTCAGGCTCTCGAAGCCCGTCGGCTCGGGGAGGTCGGTCACCCCTTCCCGGTCGGCGCGGTCGAGCACCGCCGCGGCGATCGGGTGCTCGCTCCGGCGTTCCAGCGCCGCGGCCCGCCGCAGCAGCGTCGCCTCGTCGGCGCCGCCCAGCGGAAGCAGGTCGGTGACCGCGAGCTCGCCCTTCGTGAGCGTGCCGGTCTTGTCGAGCGCGACGGCGTCGACCTCGCCCATCGCTTCGAGGTGGTTGCCGCCCTTGATCAGCACGCCGTTTTTCGCCGCGCTCGTGATCCCGGAAACCACTGAGACGGGCGTCGAGATGACGAACGCGCAGGGGCAGGCGATCACCAGCAGCGTGAGCCCGCGGACGAACCACGTCCCCCAGTCCGCGGCGAACGTGATCCCGTAGCCGGCGACGTCGACCGCGATCGGCTCCGCGATGACCAGCGGCGGCACCGCGGCGGTCAAGATCGCGAGCACGACCACGACTGGCGTGTAGTACCCGGCGAAGCGGTCGACGAACCGCTCGGTCTCGGTCTTCTCGGCCTGCGCGCCCTGCACCAGCTCGATGATCCGCGCGAGCGTCGAGTCGCCCGCGGTCGAGGTCACCTCGATCTCGAGGTACCCCTCCTCGTTGATCGCGCCCGCGAACGCCTCGTCGCCGGGGACCTTGTCGACGGGGACGCTCTCGCCCGTGATCGGCGACTCGTCGACCGCGCTCTCGCCCTCGATCACGGTCCCGTCGAGCGGGACCTTCGCGCCCGGCCGGACGACCACGGTCTCGCCGACCGCCACGTCGTCGGCCGGAACGGTCACCTCCCCGTCGCTTCGCCTGACGGTGGCCTCGTCCGGCGACAGCTCCATCAGCTCTCGCAGCGAGTCGCGCGCCCGGTCCATCGCGTAGTCCTCCAGCAGCTCGGCGACGCTGAAAAGCACCGCTAGGGTAGCCGCCTCGACGAAGTAGCCGATCCCCGTCGCCGCGATGATCGCCGTCCCCATCAGCAGGTCGATGTCGAGGCTCCGGTTGCGCGCCGAGTAGTAGCCGCCGCGGATGACGGGAATCCCGCTCGCTGCGACCGCGCCGAGGAACAGGACGCCCGAGACGCGGATCGGGTAGCCGAGCACGCTCGCGACGACCGGATTCTGCGCGGTCAGGACGAACTCGAACAGGAGCCCGAGCGTCACGAGCCCCGCGCCCAGCCACGTCTTCTTCGCGCGCGGCGTCGTCCAGACCTCGGCGGGGGGCGCGACGGCGACGCCGCCGGAGCCCGCGTCGGCGTCGGCGGCACCCTCAGCGTCGTCACCGCTCTCTTCACTCCTTGACCGTCCGCCGGTGACCTCGTAGCCGGCGCCCTCGATCGCCGCGACCACGTCGTCCTCGTCGACGACCTCGGGATCGTACGTCACGGTCGCCGTTCCCGCGGTCGGGTTGAGCGCGGCGTCGGTCACGCCGTCGAGGCGCCCGAGCGCGTTGTCGACCTTGCCGGCACAGGAGGGGCAGTCCATTTCGGGGACCGCGAGGCTTACGGTCAGCTCTCGGCGGTTCCCGTCTCCGCTCGACCCTCCGCCAGCGGTCGTCCCGCCGGCGGTCGTCTCGCCGGCGGTTGTCTCGCCGGCGGTCGTCTCTTCGCTGTCGTTCGGGCCGTCTCTCATTACGCTGAGAGAGGGGACGTATCTCGATAAGCCTTAGTTGGAATATTCCAACACGCAGGGATCGATCGGACCGGGCGACACCGACCCCTGCCGTCTCACTCCGATCCCGGCGCGGCGTCGACGACCCGCCCCTCGGCGACGTGCGCCTTCGCGAGCCGCTCTTCGGCCCGGCGGAGCCGGTAGGTGAGCGTCGAGCGCGGCACGTCGAGGTGGTCGGCGAGGCCACCGACATCGACCTCGCGCGGGGACTCGTAGTAGCCGTGTTCGACGGCGGCCCTGAGCGCGGCCTCCTGTTCGGGAGTGAGGCCGATCTCGCTTCCGTTCGCTCCCGAACCGCCGGTCGCGCCGGAGACGCTCGCCGTCTTGAGCAGTTCGGTCCGGGCGGCGTCACCGACGGCATCTCGGAGCGCGTCGAAGAACGTGCCCACGTCGCCCTCGCCGGAGTGGATGAGCCGCCAGGTGTAGTGGCGCCCCTCGTGGCGCGTCTCGAACAGGGCGCTCTCCCCGAGGTGGTCGCGCGCGATGTGCGGGACGGACGCGCAGACGGGCGTGGGCTCCCAGTCGGTGTACAACACCAGCGCGTCGTCCGTGTGATCGAGGACGCGGGTGGTCTGCGTCGCGCCGCAGTGTTCGGTCGCGAGGCAGTCGGCGTAGTAGTCGCCGTCGAGAAAGGCGGCCTCGACGTCGTCGAGCGCGGCCGGGGTGCCGGCCGCGTGGTCGACGCGCCAGAGGTGGTCGTCGGTGGCGTGCACCGACAGCGACCGGACCCGAGCGCCGGGGTGGTCGGCCAGCGCGTCGGCCACCCTGTTGCGCCCCGACTCGTACTCGAGGGCGAAGACGAGTTCGCGCATACCGGACAGTAGGCGCCCGGTGGACATAAGGCGTGGGCTCGCCCGCAACCGCGCTTATTCGAAGTCGCCGCTGACGATGTCCGCGACCCGCTGGCGGTCGAACAGCTCGCCGTCGACCCCGTACACCTGACCGGCGGCCCGCTCCGTCAGCACGAGGTTCGTGATCGGTCCCTGGTAGAGCGACCCCCCGCGGTACACGTCCCCGTTCTCGACGGCGGTGAGTCTGCTCGCGACGTTGTGGTCCTCCATGAACGAGACCACGGTGTCTTGGAACTCCGTCTCGGTCTTGGCCTCGTTGCCGCGGAGCAGCAGCACGTCGGGGTCGATTTCGAGCAGCGTCTCGTAGTCGACCTGCCCGCGGTCGCTGTGGAAGTCGCGGACCTCGGTCGTGGCGAAGGCGTCCTCGACGCCCAGGTCGCGCCACTGCTTGAAGCTGGTCCCCTCGTCGATGAGGTACGGGGAGAACGCCGTGGGCTCGTCCACCGGCTGCGGCCACATGACGGCCACGGACGGGCGATCGCCCTCCGGCGGAACGACCTCGTCGAGCTCGTTCTGGAACTCCTCGTGAACCGTGTCGAACGCTTCGTAGCGCTCCCGCTCTTGGAAGACCTCGGCGAGGTTCTCGAAGGCCTCGTACAGCGTGAGGTACTCGTAGTCGTGCCACTCGTAGCCGCGGGAGAAGATGCTGTTGCCGAAGAACGGGGTCCCCGCCGACTCGATCTGATCGATGTCGTCCTGTTCCCAGTTGCTGGTCCGACCGAGGATGAAGTTCGGGTCCATCACGAACACGTCCGCGTCCTCACCCAGCGCGAGGAAGTTCTCGACGTCCAGTTCGCTCTCCCACAGCGATGTCATTCCGCTCTTGTCGACGCTCAGTCCGGGAATCTCCTCGTAGTACTGCGTGTGGTAGCGCGACGTGAGGTACACGGCCTCCGGGGGGTCCTGTCCGAGCGCGATCCCCATGTCCGCCCAGCTCCCGTTGTTAGCGACCCACGTCTCGGGGACCTCATCGAACTCGACCGGTCCGACCGGCTCCATCGTCACCGTGTACGCCTCGGACGCGGATTCTCCCCCGGACTCGTCGTCGGCTCCATCGCTCCCGTCGCTCCCGTCTCCGTCGTTCCCGCCTCCGTCGCTCTCGTTTCCGGCGTCACCGTCTCCCCCGCCCGTCGAGCCCGAGTCCGCGCTGTCGGTACACCCGGCGAGCAGCCCGGCGGCGACGATCGAGCCGCCGTACGTCACGAAGTCCCGCCGAGTCGGCCCGCTCCGTCCCGCCTGTTCTCCCGTCGCGTGGTCTTCTGCCATGTGTTTTAGGCCCGGCTAAAACGTAATAACCGCTCCGATTCTTAGGCGGACCAAAATTGTGGGGCTCGCGTGACCCGTGGTGTACCCAGCTAGGCCCGTGCTCCGAGACGGGACCGCCGCCATAGCCATTTCGTATATCGAAAGTCAGTTTATACGTCCGGTGGCCGAACGTGTTCGGGGGCGTTTCGCGGCCGTGGGAACCCTCGAAACCGGGTTCGGTGGGCCGTGTGTACCTCGGGTATGGTCGAGAAGACGGACCGAACCGGCGGATCGGGCGGGGCGCGCTCCGCGGACGGCCGACGCTTCGAGGTGTTCGTCCGCGAGGAGGAGGCGGACCCGCTCCGCCACGTCGGCACCGTCGCCGCGCCGACCCCCGACGCCGCCCACGAGGAGGCGAGCAAGCTCTTCGCGTGGTACGCCCGCGACGTGTGGGTGTGTCTTGCCGACGAGACGCACCGGTACTCCGCCGAGTCGCTCGCGGACGAGGAGGGCGGCGAAACGAACGGCGAGGGCGACGCCGACGAACTCGCCGGCGACGCCGACGAGCCGCGGGTCTACGAGGAGACGGAGGGGACCCCGACGGTCTCGTGCGGCGGGGCGCCTGCGGCCGACGCGGTCGACACCGACGACGCGGAGGGGCCCCGATGATCTCGGTCAGCAAGCTCCTCTGCGACCTCGACGCCGAGAGCGACGGGCTCCGATACGACGCGGCCGACGGCTCGAAGGAGCCCCAGATCACGGACGACAAACAGCGGCGCCCGGTCGTCGTCTGGAACACCACGAAGCGGTGTAACCTCTACTGCGAGCACTGCTACGCCGCGGCCGACCAGGAGGGAGCGCCGAACGAGCTGTCGACCGCGGAGGGGAAGGCGCTCATCGGCGACCTCGCCGCGTTCGGCGTGCCGGTGCTCCTGTTCTCCGGCGGGGAGCCGCTCGTTCGCGAGGACCTCCCGGAGCTGATCGAACACGCCGCCGACAGCGGGGTCCGGCCCGTGCTCTCGACGAACGGGACCCTCCTGACCCGCGAGCGCGCCCGCGAGCTGAAGGGGGCGGGGCTCAAGTACGCGGGCGTCTCGGTCGACGGCCTCCCCGAGCGAAACGACCGCATCCGCGGCGAGGAGGGGGCGTTCGACGCCGCGGTCCGGGGGATCGAGGCGTGTCTCGACGTGGGGCTCAAGACCGGACTCCGGTACACGATCACCGAGCACAACGTCGAGGACCTCGCTGGCGTCGTCGACCTGCTCGTCGACGTGGGCGTCGACCGGTTCTGCTTCTATCACCTCGATTACGGCGGGCGCGGCGCCGACATCTCCGACGTGGACCTGAGTCCCGAGGCGACCCGCAAAGCGGTCACCGACCTGTGTGACCTCACCCGCGAGTACCACGACGCGGGCGAGGAGATCGAGACGCTGCTCGTCGGTAACTACGCCGACGCGGGCCACCTCGTCGAGTACGCCGACCGCGAGATGGGGACCGACCGCGCGCGGCTGATCTACCGGTACCTCCAGCGCAACGGCGGCGACCCCACCGGCGAGCGCGTCGCCGACGTGGACCCCGTCGGCAACGTCCACCTCACGCAGTTCTGGCAGGGGTACTCGCCCGGCAACGTCCGCGACCGGTCGTTCGGCGCGATCTGGTCGGACGAGTCGAACCCGCTGCTCGGGGCGCTCCGCGAGCGCGAGGACCGGCTCTCCGGGAAGTGCGCCGACTGCGCGTACCGGAGCGTCTGTCGCGGCGGCTCGCGGCTCCGCGCGCTGGCGGCCCACGACGACCCGTTCGCGCCCGACCCGAAGTGTTACCTCACCGAGGACGAACGCCACGGGAACGCGGCGCTGAGCCGGATCGGCGGCGGCTCCGCGGCCGACGCGGACTGAGCTATCGGTCCGGTCGGTCGCTCTCGGCGGCCGGTGCTCGGTTGCGCTCCTCGGACGGGTCTTCCGCGGTCACGTAGGTCTCTCCCGCGGTGACGTGGGTCTCTCCCGCGGTGCCGTACTTCTCTGAGAAGCGCTCGTCGGAGAGTTCGCCGCGCGCGACGCCGATCGCGTCGCGGACGAGCTCGACCGTCACGTCGTCGTGCACGGGATGGGGGACGATCGCGTCGGACCCCTTCGCCGCGTCGCGTCCGGAGTCGCTTTCCGGCGGGGATCGAGGGTCGGTTTGGGAGTCGCTCATGGATCGACTCTCGGTCTCCGGCTCCCTCCGTGCCACGCTTTATCGATGGATAATTTTAAAAACGAACGCCGGGAAGCTCACCCCTCGACCTCGTCGAACACGTCGGTGACGAGCTTCGCCTGTGCGGTCCGGAGCCGCTGTGAGAGCGCGGACTTGCTGATGTCGAGTTCGGCGGACAGTTCGCCGAGCCCCACGTCGCGGTCGTCGTCGAAGTAGCCGCGGACCACCGCGAGTTCGAGCCCCTCCCGCTGTTTCGGGGTGAGCGCGGAGAGGTCGAAGGTCACCTGCTCGGTCGCCTCCGGCCCCTCGACGACCGCGAGCCGGACCAGCCGGACGTGGTCGAGGACCTCCCTGAGCGCGCCGACCACGTCGCGGACCGTGTTCCGGTCGTCGACGTAGGTGGTCACGAGCACCGTTCCGTCCTCGACCCGCTGGACGTGCGGGACGCAGCCGAACCGCTGGAAGATCCGGCAGAGACAGTCGTCGGAGACCTCGCCGCGGGCGCGCACCAGCCCGTCGTCGTCGGTCGGTTGCACGTCGACGGTGCACTCGTGGCCCACGGCGTTGACGGCCACGTCGCTCGCGTCGAGGGTCTCGGAGACGATGGGGCAGTCCCAATCGTCGTTCGGATCGATGTCGAGGTCGACGCGGAGCCGGCGTCCGTCCCCTGCGACTTCGGCCATGGGGTCGCTTGTCCTCCCGACGGCTTAGACGCCCGGCGGATCTTCAGTATCCGGGAACGCGCGCGCGGCGGGTGACGGCCAGCTTCCCCCGGCGTCCGCGCCCGATCCCGCGCCGTTTATGTGCCGCGCCGCGGTGGACTAAGACGACGTGCGCGAGACAGCACGCGGCGCCCTCGAACTGGCACGCCCGGGCAACTGCGTCGCCGCCGCGGTCCTCACGGCGACCGGCGCGTTCGTCGCCGGCGCCGGCGACGCGCTCGCTCCGGCGGCGATCGCCGCGGTCACCACCGCCTTCGCGGTCGCCGCCGGCAACGCGATCAACGATTACTTCGACCGCGAGATCGACGCGATCAACCAGCCCGACCGCCCGATCCCCCGCGGCGCGGTCTCGCCGCGGGGCGCGCTCGGGATCTCCGGCGTCTGGTTCGCGGTCGCCGTCGCCCTCGCGCTGACGCTCCCGCCGCTGGCGCTCGCGCTCGCCGCCGTCAACCTCGTCGCCCTCGTCACCTACACGACGGTTTTCAAGGGGACGCCGGGGCTCGGCAACGCTCTCGTCTCGTACCTCGTGGGCTCGACGTTCCTGTTCGGCGGCGCCGCCGTCGGCCGCCCCGAGGCGGTCGTCGCCCTCGCGCTGCTCGCGGCGCTCTCGACGTTCGCCCGCGAGGTGATCAAAGACGTCGAGGACGTGGTCGGCGACCGCGAGGAGGGGCTCCGCACGCTCCCCGTCGCGATCGGCGAGCGGCGGTCGCTGTGGGTCGCGACCGGGTCGCTCGTCGTCGCCGTCGCCGCCAGCCCGTTTCCGTACCTCTCGGGGACGTTCGGCGGCGCCTACCTCCTCCTCGTCGCCGTCGCCGACGCGGTCATGCTGTACGCCTGCCACGAGGCGTTCGCCGACCCGACGGCGGCCCAGCGGCGATTCAAGTACGGGACGTTCCTCGCGGCGGTCGCGTTCGTCGTCGGCCGGGCGGCGCTGCTCGTTTAAGCGGATAGCCGAAGTGGCGCGGCCGACGGCGCCGCACCCGACGGCGCTGCACCCGACGGTGGCGCGGCCGACGGCGCCGCGGCTGGCCGGGTGAGGTCGCCGAAAATCCGCGACGCGGAAACCCGCGAACCGCTCGACGACGGACGGTTAGGTGACGGTCACGCGACGTTGAAGCCCTTGTCGCGGAGGAAGTCCTCCACGCGACCCGAGTGGTTCCCCTGCAGCTCGATGGCGCCGTCCTCGACGGTGCCCCCGCAGGCGAACTTCGACTTGAGATCCGACGAGAGGGAACTCAGGTCGACGTCCTTCGGGTCGAATCCTTCGATGACCGTTACCTCCTTACCGTACCTGCGCTCGTCGATGCGGATGCTGATCTGCTGGGACTCCTTCGCGACGTCCTCGCAGACGCAGAGTTCCTGGGGCAGTCCGCACGTCGAGCAGACTTCCGACATTACGGCCGAAACTACAGGGTGCCCGTATTAAATAGTGTCGGGAGTGCGGGCGCCGCGCACGCCGAGCGCGGTCGCCTCCCGCCCGCGACTTCAGTTTCCGCCGAACAGCCGGCCGATCACGGGCGTCCGCTCCAGCGCGAGCCGGCGGACCGTCCGCCGCGCCTCGTCCGCCTCCACACGCGTCACCGACTCGGCGTACGCCGCCCGCTCGTACACCTCGCCGACCGCTCGCACCCGCTCGTCGCCGTCGCGGAGCGGGAGGGCGTCGAGGTACGCCCGCGGCGTCTCCCCGGGGCGCCGTTCGCGGTAGCGTCGCGCGAGCAGCCGTTCCAGGTCCGCGAACGCCCGCTTCGCGTCCTCGACGGGCTCACCGCGACCCAAGGGGACCCGAACGCGGACGGCGTGGCGCGCGCGCTCGGCGAGGCCGAGCCGGCGGGCGCCGGCGACCCCGACGGTCACGACGAACAGCCAGTACGCGGCGGCTTCCCGCGAGGGGAGCGGGAGCCCGCCGTCGCCGCCCTCGCCGGCGCCCGGTTCGGCGCCGCCAGCCGGCGTTCCGTTCCGGACGAGCCGCTCCCGCGAGATCCCTTCCTCGACGGCGGACGCGTCGGTCCCGTTGGCGTCCGGGAGCGCGTCGTCGCTCCCGTCGCTCCCGTTGCTTCCGTTCGCGTCCGCGGGCGCGCCGCCGTCCGCGTCGGGTGTCGCGTCGGGCACCGGCAGCGGCGTCGGCTCGTCGCCCTCGTTGCTCGGGTCCGACTCCTCCGTGTCGACGCCCGCCTCGCCGGTCTCGCGGGCCTCCGCGAGGCGCTCGCTCCGGGCCTCGTCGCGCTCGCTCGGCGGAGTGGGGTCGAACTCGACCCAGCCGTGCTCCGGGAAGTACACCTTCACCCACGCGTGGGCGTCCTGTCCGCGGACGACGTACCGGTCCTCGCCGACCCGCTCGCCCTTGGAGTAGCCGGTCGCGAACTGCGCCGGAATCCCCTGCGAGCGCAACATCGCGACCATCGTCGTCGCGAAGTACGTGCAGTAGCCGGCGTCCATCTCGAAGAGGAACGCGTCGGCCACGTCGCCCTCGGGCTTCTCGACCGCGAGCGAGTAGTCGTACTCCTCGATCAGGTACTGCTCGATCGCGGCGGCCTTTTCGTAGGGGCTCTCGGCGTCCGCCGCCTCGACGATCGCCTCGGTGCGCTCGTCGACGCGGTCGGGCGTGCTCTCCGGGAGCTGGGTGTACCGCTCCTCGATCGCGGGGTCGTACGCCGTGCTGGCGTTCCGGAGTGCGGCCGGCTCCGCGTCGAGCACCCGGCTCTCGACGGTCGTCGCCTCGCCCGGGCGCAGCGCGGCGCCGAGACGGAGCGTCCCGCGCTCGTCGACCTGCGCCGTCGAGGCGCCCGAGCCGCGTACGTCCACGGCCTGCCACGGCGCGGGCAGCGCCGTCGATTCGGTCCGCGCCGTGACCGTGACGTTCGCGGTCGTCGTCTCGCCCGGGGGACCGTCGAGTGGTCCCTCCAGCGTCGACCGCTCGCCGGAGCGCACCCAGCCGTCGCCGGTGTAGGTGTCGTAGGCCGCGACGTGCCAGTTGGACGCGACGGGGCTGTCGATCTCGTACCGGACCTCGGGCGAGAGCCGGATCGGTCCCACCAGTTCGACCTCATCGCCGCCGCTGACCGACGACTCCAGCGTCCGGCCGCGGTCGGCCCCCCACGGCTGCGCCGCGCCCGCCGGAAGCACGGTGATCGTCGCGCTCACGAGGATCATCGCCGTCAGCACGGCAGCGAGCCGGTCGCCGTGGCTTCGGAGCGCGCCGGGCGTCGACAGCGTCGAGAGCCCGGCGGCGAGCGCGGCGCCGGCGACGCCGACCAGCGCGGCCACCTCCCCCGCGTCGCCGGTGCACACGAGGAACCCGAGCGTGCCGCCGGCGGCCGCGGTCGCGCCGACGTGTTGCCCTCGGCCGGCGAGGTACGCGACGAGGAACGTCGGCACCGGCGCGACCGCGAGCACCCAGGCGTCCGCGAGCGCGAGCCGGAGGATCGAGAGCCCGGTCAGGAGCGACACCACGTCGAGCGCGACGCTCTCGACCGAGAAGAGCGCCCGCCGGCTCGCGGGGACCGCGAAGTAGTAGCCGGCGAGTCCCGCGGCGAAGAGGACCGCCGTCAGCCGCACGGCGGTGCGCTCGGTGACGACGCGCGAGAGGACTGCGCCGGCGACCCCCGCGACCGAGACGGCCGCGGCGGTCCGCGCCGTCCCGCCGACCACGTCGGTCGCCTCGAAGAACACGCCGAGGTACGCCGCGGTGACGAGCGCGACGCCGACGACCGCGGGGTCTGCCAGCCCGCTCCAGTCGTCCGCGGGGGCGTCGGCGTCCTCGCGGCCGAGGTCCGGCAGCGCTCCCGACGCCCGCCGCCTCGCGGCCTCGACCCGCCGCCGGTCGCCGGACGTGCGACCGCTCATCGCCCGCGCACCTCCGGTTCGGGCGGGGAGACAGCCCCTTCCGGCGAACGCTCCGCTCCCGGATCGCCGCCGGCCGCCGACGCCCGGAGGTCGTCGACGGCGACGGTTCGCCCTCCAGTCCGGTACCGCGCGCCGTCGGCGTCGGCGATCACCGCCACGTCGGCGTCGTCGACGGCGACCGGGCCGGGACCGGTCACCGCGGCCAGTTCGAGGGCGGCGCGTCGCCCCTGCGGTCCCGGCCGGGCCGACACGCTCCCGGCCGGCAGCGTCAGATCGACCGGAACCCCGTCGTCGAGCAGCGCGAGCGCGAGGCTGGCGGCCGCGCTCGCGAGGGCGTCGGCCCCCTCGCGCGTTCCGATCGTCGCGCCCGCGATCGACACCCGCCCGCGCCGCGTCTCCGCGGCGAACTCCTTGACCACTATCTCGTCGCGCTTCGCGGTCGTCGGCCAGTGCACGTCCCGGAGGGCGTCGCCGCGGGCGTACTCCCGCAGGCGGTCGAACTCCTCGCGCTGCCGGCTCACGCCGACCGCGTCGGCGGCGTACAGCTCTCCGCGGAAGCGCGCCGGAATCGGGTGACAGACCGGGTACGCGGTCACCGCGTCGGTGTCGTCGACGACCACCTCGCGCTCGAAGAGCCCGAACACGTCGGTCGCGGTCACCGTGGCCGGCCCCACCTGTCGTTTCCCGCGTCGCAGGTACCGGACGCGATACGTTACCGGTCCCTCCCCGATCGACGCGGGGATCGGCGTTTCCGTGGCTTCCAGCCCGTCGTCGGTCTCGTCGGCGATCGCCGCCAGGTGGGTCCCGGACGCCCCCGGGGTCGCCGGTCGAAGCTCGATCCGGACCTCGCGGCGCTCGCCCACGAACCCGTCTTGGGGCGGGACCCGCCGCACCTCGGGGTCCGCGACCCGCGCCAGCTGGACGTAGCCGGCGACGAGGGCGACGATTCCCGGGAGGACGACCGCGTCGAGCGCGCGCCCGCCCGCCGCCAGCCCCAGCAGGCCCCCGATCACGCAGACCGCGACGACGACGCGGCCGCGCCGGGTGAGGGTCGCCTTCGGCATCGGTTCACTCCACGGGGACCCGGTCGAGCGCGTCGGCGACGATCTCCGCGCCGTCGACGCCGCCGGACTCCGACCGGATCCGATGGGCGAACACCGTCGGTGCCTCGGCCTGCACGTCGTCCGGGATCACGTACCCCCGGCCGGCGAGCGCGGCCCGCGCCTGCGCGGTCCGCAACAGCGCGAGGCTCCCGCGCGGGCTGACGCCGAGGCGGGCGTGCCGCCGGGTGTGGACCGCCAGCCGCGCCACGTACCGACGCAGCTCCTCGGTCGCCTCGATCGCTCCCACCGCGTCCCGGGCGCGTCGAACGTCCTCGACCGTCGCGACCGGCTCGACCGACTCGACCGGGTGGTCGCCGGCCATCCGCCCGATGATCTCGGCCTCCTCGTCGGTGTCGGGGTAGCCCAGCCGGATCTTCTTGGTGAACCGGTCGATCTCGGCGACCGGCAGGTCGTACGTCTGGCCGGGCTCCACGTCGTTCTGGGTCGCGATCACGCAGAACGGGTCCGGAAGGGCGCGGGTCTCTCCGTCGGTGGTCACCTGCCGCTCCTCCATCGCTTCGAGGAGGGCCGACTGCGTCTTCGGCGGCGCGCGGTTGATCTCGTCGCCGAGCACGACGTTCGCGAACACCGGCCCCGGCTGGAACTCGAACTCGTCGGTGCGCTGGTCGAACACGTTGACGCCCGTCACGTCGGAGGGAAGCAGATCCGGGGTGAACTGGACGCGCTTGAACGAGCCGTCGACCGAGCGCGCGACCGCCTTCGCGAGGGTCGTCTTCCCGACGCCGGGCACGTCCTCGACGAGGAGGTGGCCGCGGGCGAGCAGGGTGACCACGACGTGCTCGACCGCCTCCCGCTTCCCGACGATCACCGCCTCGACGCTGTCGGCGACGCGATCGGCGAGGTCGGCCACCGCCGCGGGCTCCATCGCGGCCCCCTCCGCGGCGTCGTCCGGGGCGTTCACCGCCGAGGCGGCGGTCCCGGAGTCGCCGTCCCCGTCGCTCCCGCCGACGCCCGCCCCCAGCGGGCCGGTCTCCCCCGGATCAGTCATGGCACCGTTTGTCGTCACGGACCGCGAACCGCGGTCCACGTGTCGCGACCCGGTCCGGGCGCGCGTCGGCGTGTCGCATCCGATTCGGGCGCGCGCCGTCCCGCCGGAGGGCGACCATGTGTGTGGTACCCATTGACATCGGTATGGATCGGATTAGAGTGGAAGCGGCATATGCGTTCCGCCGAGGTGTCGGCGACAAACGCTCCCGGACGCGGATCCGGCGACCCCCGCGAGCGACACCCCCGACTCTAGAACCCGACCGCCTACAGCTCTCGCACGTTCCGCCCGCCCGACTCGCCGAACGACTCCGCGCCGGTGACCGGGTCGCGCTCGTAGACGACCTCGCCGCGGACCGTCGTCAGCTCCGGGAACACGCCCAGTAACCCCTCGAAGGGCGTCCAGCCGGCTGCACCGTGAAGCGCGCCGGCCTCGATCTCGCGGGGGTTCGTCAGGTCGACGAGGACGAGGTCGGCGTCAGCGCCCGGCTCGATCCGCCCTTTCCCCTCGATCCCGAAGATCGACGCGGGGTTGGCGGCGACCACGTCGCGGACGCGCTCCAAGGAGAGGTTCCCCTTCCGGACGGACTCCAGCAGAAGCGGATAGAGGGTCTCGACACCCGGCACCCCGCTGGGCGCGTCGACGAGCCCCTGCCGCTTCTCCGCGACCGTGTGGGGCGCGTGGTCGGTGGCGACCACGTCCACGTCGCCGTCGCGGAGTCGCTCGAAGACGGCCGCGCGCCGCTCCTCGGAGCGGAGCGGGGGGTTCATGCGCCCGAACGTTCCGAGGCGTCCCGCGTCCTCGCGCGACAGGAAGAGGTGGTGCGGCGTCACCTCGCAGGTCGGCGGGGCGTCCCCGGTCGCGTTCTCTCGCGCGTCGACGACCGCGTCTATCCCCTCGGGCGTCGACGTGTGCGCGACGTGGACCTTCGCGTCGCTCTCGGCGCCGGCGTCGAGGGCGCGCTCGACCGCCGCGGCCTCGGCCTCGGCGGTCCGGTAGGCCGACCACGCGTCGGCGCTCGCGGCGGTGCCGATCCCGCCGAGGTCGCCGTCGAGCGCGTCGTCGTCGAACAGCGTCTCGTCCTCGGCGTGGACCGTGACGGGCACGTCGCGGGCCGCGGCCTCGGCGAGCGCATCCTCGTACAGGTCCACGGCGATCCCCATGTCCCCGGTCGAGTCCGCGAGGAACACCTCGCCGAGCGCGAACAGGGGGCGCTCGAAGAGGCTCTCGGGGTCCCAGCCGGCGGTGACGCCGCCGTTGATCCCGTAGTCGACGAGCGAGGGCGCGGCGAGGTCGGCCTTCTCGTCGAAGGCGTCGCCGTCGACCGTCGGCGGCGAGGTGTTCGGCTGGTCGACGACGGTCGTGACCCCGCCCGCGGCCGCGCCCCGCGAGCCCGAGGTCCACGTCTCCTTGTGGCTCGCGCCCGGCTCGCGGAAGTGGACGTGGACGTCGACGGCGCCCGGCAGCAGGTGGCGCCCCCGCGCGTCGACGACGCGCTCGCCGGCGTCGGCGTCGAGCCCGCGCTCGACCGCCTCGATCGTTTCTCCCCGGACCCGAACGTCGCGGACCCACCCGTCGGCCAGCTCCGCGCCCGTGATGAGCATCGTGTCGGCCGGTCGGGGCGAGCGGGATAAACGCTGGTGGTTCCCGCCGGCGGCGACGGCGCAGCCGCCGGATCGCCGCGGTCGCCGCGGTCGCCGCGGCCGCCGCGGTCGCCTCTCGTCCCCCGTCGCCGGAAGCGGCGCCGAGGTCGGCGAACTACTCCGCGTCCCGGGCCGCGATCGCCAGCGACGCGGTGACGGCGTCTCCGACACCGCACCCGAGCGCGTTGACGACGAGGGAGACGCCGACCGCCTCCCCGGCTCCCAGCTCCGAGATTGTCGTCGCCGTCCGGTCCGGACTCCGGATCTCGGCCAGCACGTCCCCGGTCCCGTCGATCACCTGAAACGCGAAGCGCGTCCCACCGGCGTCCGAGCCGGTGCTGGTCGGAGTGAACGCGAACGAGACTCGCTTCGCCGCCGCCGACCGGTTCGCGAGCAGGAAGGCGCAGTCGAACTCGGTCGCGGTCCGACCGGGCTCTCGCTCACTCCCACCGCGTAGCCGTTCGGGATCAGACCGACGAGCCCTCGCGAGTCGTCCACGACGGTGATGGTTACCGCTCTGCCCCCCAGTTAGACCGCGCTGAACGCCCCGAAACCGGTGACGCGGTCCCGCTGGCGACGGCCGCGCACAGCCCGAGTAGCACCTGTCTCCGGTTCATCGTATCCGGATCTCGTGTGACGTGTCTGCGTCGGCTCAGTACGCGGGCTGCGTCGGGCCCGCGAGACCGGTCGAGCTACTCCACCCCGGGGTCGGCGGCGTTGTTGGCGCTGACGACCAGCTCCTCCGCGAGATCGGTATCGTGAGCCGTCTCGTCGTCCCGGGTGTCGACCTGCATGGAGACGTACACGGACTCGCCCGGCGGGATCGCCTCGTCGGGGTCGTTGTCGTTGTTGAAGCTCAGGGCCTGCTTGGCCCCGCTCTGTCCGTCCGTCGGATCGTCAAGGTCGAGGGTGGCGGTGTTTGTGGCCGTGGCCCCGTCGACGGTGCTGGGGTCGTCGGGTCCCGAAACGGGCCCGTCGTCGCCGCTGATCTCGGTCGCCGACCCCTGCAGGTAGACGGTCGCGCCCGGGTTGCTCGACTCGGTGTTCAGTCCGATCTCGATGTCGAGCGTCTGTCCGCTCTGGTTGTGAACGACGAACGCCGACTGGTCGGTGCCGCCGTTATCGGACACCCACGGCGCCCCGTTGCCCGCCGCATCCGGGTCGGTGTCGCTGTCGTGCAGGCTCTCGAAGTCGATCTGGTCGCCTTTCGCCTCGTCGTTCATCGCGCCGAGCTGGTACCGGGAGTCGTCGTTGACTCCGCTCCCCCCCGCGTTTCGGCCGAGGTCGATGTACAGCTCGCCGTTTTCCTCCCCGATCTTCCCGCCGACGCCGCGCGCGCCGCCGGGAACGAGCTGGATGTACGCGTTCGCGTCGTTCGCCACGGTGACGTTCGCGTCCCGTGCCATCGACGCGCTCGTGAACGCGCCTGTACCCATCGCGGCCGCGCTTCCTGAAGCCAATGCGCCCAGTCCGACGACGAATTTGCGTCGTTCCATGTCGTATCTCACCTGTGTTCACACACCCCCGCAACCGGGCCTTCCGGCCGGAAGTGCTTGGGAAACCCATGCAAGGGGAGGTACTTCGTTATGAGATCCTCGACACGATCCCGAGCGCGACTCGTCAGGTCTTCGAGGACAACTCGTCGCGGACCGATCGTCTCCCGTTGTTCCCGCCGGTCGGATCTGCGGGTCGTATCGCGCCTCAAGCCGGTCTTCAGACAGTCGTTGATGCGCAGGACCCGTCGCCGATCGAATCGTATGGGGTCTCATACTCCGGTTCAGACCCTCCTCTCGCGAACGATGAGGGGACCCATCCGCTCATCGGTCGAAGGATTATAGATAAACTATCCTACCACTTTATGCCATATCCTCCCATACGATACAAGCGAGATTCGCCGGTTCGGGTTGGGGGCCTTCGGCCGGCGAAAGGGGTTCACAGCAATGGTATCCACTCTCACCACGGCGGACGGATCGAACTCGAACGGGGGTGAACTGTCCGAAGACGAGATCTTCGAGGTGCTCTCGAACCGTCGGCGACGGTTCGTCATCCACGCGCTCAAACGCAGGGAGGGGGCGGTCGAGGTCTCCGACCTCTCCAGGCACGTCACCGCCTGGGAAGTCGGCGTCGAGCCGGATGAGGTCACGTACGAGGACCGCCGAAACGTGTACAGCACGCTCCAGCGCACCCACTTGCCGAAACTGGAGGAGAAGAACGTGGTGACGATCGACGAGGAGGAGAACCTCGTCCGGGCGACGCCCGAACTGGAGAACCTGGACATCCACGTCGAGGTGCTGAAAAGCAGGGAGATCCCCTGGAGCCTCTATTACGTCGGGCTCGCGGGCGTTGCGGTCTCGCTGCTTCTCGCGGTCGCGACCGACACGCCGGGGTTCGCAGCGCTCGCTCCGCTCGACGTCGGGATCTTCACAGTCACCGTCTTCAGCGTGTCGTCGATCGTCCACCACGTCGTCGGGCGACGCGCCCGCCTCGGCAACACGGGGAAACCACCCGAACTCCGCAAGCGCCAATGAACGAACGAGCCCGCGAATGAGCACGATCACCCGACCGCCGCCGTCCCGCGTGAGCGTCCTCCGTGCCCTGAGCATCCTGCTCGCGTTCACGGCGGCGGTCGGGCTCGTCTTCGGCACCGCCGGCTTCTCCGCGATGGACGCCGATCGCGGGCTCGCGGTCACCGTCACCGACGACGAGCGAGCGTACCTCGGCTACGAGCCGGTCGCCGACGAGAACGAGGCGATCACCGAGAACACGTCCACGGTGCTCGTCGAGTACCGCAACCGGTTCGGCGTCCGCCTCGATAGCTTCTCGGTCGACGTTTCGAGCGAAGACGCGGGGGCCGGTCCCACGGTCGAGGCCTTCGGCGCCCCCGATCACCTCGATCGGGGGTCCGCCGCTCCCGTCAGCGTCACGCTGGAGTGTTCCACGGAGCAGACGGTCGCGCTCGAGTTCGAGGCGACCGGCAGCGGTCCGGGGGCAAGCGTCTCGCTGGACCGCACCCTCAACGTGACGTGCGTCCCCGAGAGTGAGGCACCGGGGGGCAGGGGCGATCGCGCCCGAGGCGATGGTGAGAATAACAGCCGCTAATCACCCTCACAACACCGCCATCTCTCCCAGCTCCGGCGCGCTCGCCGCGAACCCGTCCGCACGGAGGTCGGCCGCGAACGCCTCGCAGCGGTCGCCGTGGGTCACGAGGACGCGCGCCCCGCGGTAGGCGTCGAGGAACGCCTCCAATCCCCCGCGGTCGGCGTGCGCGGAGAAGTCGAACGACGCCACCCGGGCGCTGACGGGACGCACCGTCCCGTTTATCGCCAGCCGGCCGTGCTCCTGTAGCTCCCGGCCGGGCGTCCCCTCGACCTGATACCCGGTGAGCGTCACCGCGTTCGTCGGGCTGCCGCGTATCTCCGGGAGGTACGAGTGGACGGGACCGCCGGCGAGCATCCCCGAGGTGGTGACGATCAGCGCGTTGTCGCGAGCGATCCGCTCGCGCTGGCCGTCCCGCCCGGTGACGAAGCGCGCGGCGCCCTTGGCTCGGCGGAGCGCCTCCGGATCGCGCAGGAACTCGGGGTGTCGCCGAAGGAGCCGCGTCACCCCGACGCCCATCCCGTCGACGTAGGGCGTCAGGTCGTTCGCCTCGGCGACGAGCATGAGCTCCTGTGTCCGCCCGATGGCGAACGCGGGCGCGACGACGGTGCCGCCCTCCCAGATCGTCGTCCGCACGCGCTCCGCCCAGCGATCCTCGACGGCGCGGCGGTCCTCGTGGGTCACGTCCGCGTACGTCGACTCGCAGATGACGACGTCGGCGTCGGGTCTGGCGATCGTGCCCGAGACGAGCCGCTGGTCGTCGGTGTGGAAGTCGCCGGTGTACAGCAGGCGAGTATCGCCGTCGTCGACAAGGACGTGCGCCGATCCCGGGATGTGGCCGGCGTTGAACAGCGTCACCTCGTATCCGCCGCCGTCGACGCCGCCCGCCACCGCGAACGGCTCCGCGTAGGCGTGACGCTCCTCGACTTCGCCGAGCCGCGCGACGTGCTCCTCCGAGAAGGGACAGCGGGGGCTGTTGCCGTGGAGTTTCAGTGTGTCGCGCGCCAGCGTCCGCGCGAGTTCCGCGGTCGGGGGCGTCCAGTGGACCGCCGGCCGCCGGTCCCCCTTCAGGAGGGCCGGCACCGCGCCGACGTGGTCGAGGTGGCCGTGCGAGACCACCACCGCGTCGGGCTCGGGGTCGCGGAGGGGGTACTGCGGCGGGTCCGCGGTCAGCAGACCGTAGTCCAAGAGCAGCGCGTCGTCGACGAGGACCGCGCTCCGTCCCACCTCGCGGGCGCCGCCGAGGAACTCGACCTCCATCGCCGGACGCTACTCGTCCGCCGCGTTAGTGCTCGTCGGTCCGGGCGTCGGCAGCGGGCACCGAGACGCGGCCTCAGTCGAGCCGCTCCGCGGCGTCCCGCTGAACCAGCGGCTCCGCGTTCTCGGCGGGGAGGGTCACGACGTCCTCGCTCGCGAGGTCGTACTCCCGCTCGTCGACTCCGAAGATCGCCCCCACGTCGCGGGTGATCCTGACCGTGGCACGGTCGGTGGCGTCGGAAGCGGCGGCGTCGGAACTGTCGGTGGCGTCGGGAGCGGCGGCGTCGGAACTGTCGGTGGGGTCAGGAGTATCGGTGGGGTCAGGGGCGTCGGCGGATTCAGGAACGTCGCCGGCCCCACCGTCGTCGCCCCCAGCCGTCTCAGCCCCCTCGTCGGTGTCCGCGCCCGGCGCTCCGGGGGGTGCGGGCTCCGGCGGGACCGGAGTCGGACCGTCGCTCGCGGCCGGACCGGCGTCCGCGGGCGGGGCGTCGGCCGGCCGCGCTCCGCCGTCGGTCGTGGCGTCGAGGGCGTCGGTCACCTCGCCGTCCGACCCGCCCATGGCGCCCGCGAGCGCGTCGGCGCTCCCCTCGGTCCCCGCCGTTTCCTCCGTTCCGCCGTCCCCCTGCGGCGGCGTTTCCGCCGGAGGTTCGGGCTCCGGCGCGGACGGTGCCGGGTCCGCCTCGTCGAGCGCGGCCGGCGCCTCCCGGGTCGTCGTCGCGTCTCCGGATGTCATCGCCTCCCGGGTCGTCGTCGCGTCCCCCGCTGGCTCCGCGCTTTCCGTCGGTACCGGGTCGGCCGAGTCCGGGGGCGCCTCGCCGGCGAGCACGTCGAGCACGCGCGACTTGTTCTCGCCGATCCGGTCGACGAGGTCGTCGAAGAGCCGTCGCTCCTCCGTGGTCATCCCGTCGGCGTCGACCGGCATGTCCGCCGCCGCGAACGACGCGAGCTTGACGACCTTACCGACGCGGCGCTCGTACACCGCCTCCGCGACCTCTTCGGCGGTCTCGACCTCGTCGGACATCCGCCGCACGTCGTCGTCGGAGAACGGCTTGTCGACCTGCTCGGCGCGGCGGTCGCGGGCCGCGCGCAGGTCGGCGACGTAGGCGGCGACGTCGTCGTAAAAGGAGTCCCGCAGGTGCTGGAGGCTGTCCTTGCGGCGTTCCTTCGCCTGCGCGGATCGAAGCTCGTCGAGGTTCATTTGTCGTCCGTCATCGTTCGGGGGCTTTCCGCGCCTCGCCGCGGGCCATCAGGAAGATTCCCGCGAACTCCGGCACGGCGTTTCTACCGGGTTCAACTCTAACGCGCTCGCCGTTTAATTCTACCGTCCGATCGGCGTCGGTTTCGATCCGGATCTCGCGCCCGACGAACCGGTCCGGGACCGCGTCCCGGAGCGGGTCGAACTCGTCCAGCTCGTCGCGGTCGATCGGGGTGACGACGAGCCCGGAGCCGCCGTGCAGCGTGCCCGGCAGGCGGATGAGTCGCCGCGTGTCGGTAGTGACCGGCTCGTCGATCGGCGCGGTGTCGGTCGCGGTCACGCGCGCGGCCAGCGCGGAGACGAGCCGGCGGACGCCCGGCCCGCCCGCCTCCACGTTGCCCTCGCGGACCGCGGTGGGGTTGCGCTCGAAGGCGCCGAGGATCGTCTCCGCGCGCCCCTCGCCGATCCCCTCGAGCTCCATCAGCCGCTCTCGGGCCTCGCCCTCATCCATGTCGCGGAGGTCGTCGGCGTACTCGATCAGGGCCTCGTGGACGCGCGCCCCCCAGCCGCCCTCGGTCCGGAGGACGCGCTTCGTCGTGCCGCGCTCGGAGACCGTCCGGATCAGCCCCTCCGTGTCGAGGTCGATCGCGCGGACGTAGTCGACGATCTCGCGGCGCGCGTCGCTGTTCAGCTCCCGGACGCTCTCGTCGCGGACGTGGACGTGGTAGCCGCGGCCGCCGGAGAAGACGACGGTGAGGTCGTCGAACGCGAAGTCGTCGTCGAGGAAGTCGAGGAGCCGCAGGAGCGCCTCCTTGCACTCGGCGAGCATCTCGGGGTACGAGGTGGTCTCCGGGTCGACCCCGGGGAGGTGGTCGGCGTCGAGGTCGAAGACGAGGTCGGCGGAGCGCCACCCCTTCCCCGACATCGTCGACGCGCCGGGGTCGTCGTAGCGGGCGGCCGAGAAGTACGCGTGCCGGGGCGCGTTGTCCGCGAAGAACGTGTCCACGTCGCCCAGATCGTACAGCGACTGGTGCCGGAGCATCGTCGTGCCCGACCCGGGAGTCCACGGGATGTGGCCCCACTCGCGGAGGTTCGCGTCCGGCGGGAGCGCCGGCGAGGCCCGGCGGTAGTAGTCGCCGAACCGGCCCTTGAGGTACTCGCGCGTCCGGTCGTCCATCGTCTCATCGGGTACCGGCGGTCGACGTATCAACGTATCGTTCGCGGTCGCCGCGGGCGGGGACGGCGGCTCCCCGGTCGTTCCCTTCGGTTCACTCCCCCGTGAGCGCCTCGCTCGCGGGCGCGAAGTCGATCGTCTCTCCCCGCCCCTCCTCGCTCGCCCGCTCGTAGAGCATGTTCGCGGCTGCGACCGTCTCGATCCCCGTCCCGCCGGAGTCGAACACCGTGACCTCGTCGTCGCCGGTCCGGCCGGGATGCCCTCCGGCGACGATCTCACCCAGTTCGGCCGCGACGTGGTCCTCGTCGACCAGCCCCGCCTCGATCGCCGCGAGGAACGACCCGGCGTCCTGCGTGGCGCGCGCCCGGAGGTCGGGGACGTAGGTCGCCCGCGCGACGAGTTCGGGCGGCAACTCGTTCTTCTCCGGGTGGTACTGGCCCATCGCGGTGACGTGGGTGCCGGGCTCGACATCCGCGTCGTCGATCACCGGGTCGCTCGCGGTGGTCGCGGTGATGACCACGTCGGCGCCGGCGAGGGCGTCGCTCGCGCTCGCGACCGCCGACACGTCGGCGTCGAGCCGACCGTCGAACGCCGCGGCGAACGCCTCGCGGTTCTCCGCGGTCGGAGAGAAGACGCGGACCGCCTCGAACTCGCGGACGGTCGCGGTCGTCGCGAGTTGACCGCGGGCCTGCGCGCCGCTGCCGATCACGGCGAGTTCGGTCGCGTCCGCGCGGGCGAGCGCGTCGACCGCGGTCGCCCCCGCGGCACCCGTCTTAAACGGGTTCATCGAGGCGCCGTCGAGCAGCGCCAGCGGCTCGCCCGACTCGGCGTCGAAAAGCGGCGTCATGAACCACGCGTCGCCCGCACCGAAGCCGGCGGAGTAGGAGTACCCGCCCATCGCGCCGGTCTCCGGAAGCACCGCGGCGTAGGTGGTGAACATTCCCGGCGGCTCGCGGTTGAACAGCTTCGTCCGCGGCTCCGCGGGCGCGCCCTCGCCGATCTGGCGGTAGGCGTCGCGGACGACCGCGACGTAGTCGGCCGGCTCGGCGAGGTCGTCGACCTCGGCGCTCGTCAGGAACAGGGCGTCGGTCATACCGATCCGGTCGGGCGCGGGGGACTAAACCGTACAGGGAACCGGAACGGTCGATCAGCGATTCGCGGTCGGTGCGACGGGACGGTCCCGTCAGTCGGCGCCGCCGGTCCGCGATCGGCCGACCCGTGACTGACCGGTAGAGCGTCCCGCGGCGCGGTCGGTCCAGACGCGCGCCTCGTTCGTGACTGGGGCCTTGACGAACATCGCGTGGGCCACGATGGCCCCCGCGACGAGTGCGCCCCCGGGAAGCGCGGCCGTCAACGACAGCCCGACAAGGTTCAACACGGCGGTCACACCGATCAACGCTGCCGGATGATCGCATAAGGTATGACGGCGTATTCGTCGGTGATCGGCGAGTGGTGACGTGGCGGAGATGGTCGGGTGGCGATGGTCGGGCGGAGATCGCGCTCGGAACGGGTGTGAAAAGCGAGTTCGAGACTGCGAACGCGGCGGTCGAAACGTCGACGCGACCGTCTTTGAGCGTGAACGCGGCCGCTTACCGGAGCTTGAAGTACAGCGCGCGCCAGCCGCCGAGCACGACCGACCCGAGAACGAGCATGACCGCCGCGAACGTCAGGGCGGCGCTCCCGCGGAAGACGAACTGGCGGAGCGCGAGCCCGACGACCGCGGCCGGTATCCACGACCGAATGACCAGCGGGACCGACGACTTCGCGGTCTCGACGGCGCCGGCCGAGTACGCACCGATCAGGGGCGCGACGAGCACCCATCCGATCAGGAACGGCGCGTACACTTCGAGCAGGTACAGGGGGTTCGCGGACAGGTACTCGACGTTGCTGTGGTTGAGCGCGCCGATCGTCAACAGGACGATCAGCGCGATCAGGTCGCCGACCGAGAGGGGGACGGCGTCGCGGTCGAGGCGTGTTGTGAGGAACGACGAGTCAGCCATATCGACCCGTCGGAGCCCCCCCTACTTTGTACGTACGGATTCGGTCCGGCGGTCGAGCGGGGCCGCCGAGCGCGACGCCGCCAAGCGGTATCGCGCCGAACGGTATCGCGCTAGTCGTACAGCGGGTGCTCCTCGCAGAGTTCGACGACGCGCTCGCCGACCTCGTAGATCACGTCGTCGCTGTCGACGTTGTCGACGACGCGGTGGATGAGGTCGCCGACCTCCCTGATCGCGTCCGCGTCGAAGCCGCGGGTCGTGAGCCCGGCGGTGCCCGCGCGAACTCCCGAGGGGTTGAACGGTGATCGCGTCTCGCCGGGGACCGTGTTCCCGTTGAGGACGATGTTGGCGGCCGCGAGCGCGTCCGCGGCGTCGCCGCCCGGAAGGTCCGGGTGCGAGTCGCGGAGGTCGACCAACACGAGGTGGTTGTCGGTGCCGCCGGAGACGAGGGAGAAGCCGTGGTCCTGCAGCGTCTCGGCGAGCACGTCAGCGTTGTCGACCACGTTCTGCGCGTACTCGTCGAACGAGGGGTCGAGCGCCTCCTTGAACCCGACCGCCTTGCCGGCGATGTTGTGCATGAGCGGCCCGCCCTGCCCGCCCGGGAACACGGCTTTGTCGACGTCGTCGGCGAACTGCTCGTCGCACAGCACGATCCCGCCGCGGCCGGCGCGGATCGTCTTGTGGGTGGAGCCGGTGACGAAGTCGGCGACGCCGACCGGGGAAGGGTGGACTCCCCCGGCGACGAGCCCGGTGATGTGGGCGATGTCGGCGAGGTGGTAGGCGTCGACCGCGTCGGCGGCCGCCTGAATCTCCTCCCAGTCGACCGTGCGCGGGTACGCGGAGTAGCCGGAGACGACGATGTCGGGCTCGAACTCCTCGGCGGCCTCGCGGAGCCCCTCGTAGTCGATGTAGCCGGTGTCGGCGTCGACCTCGTACTGCTCAACCTCGTAGATCTGCCCGGTGAAGTTCGCGGGGTGACCGTGCGAGAGGTGACCGCCGTGGTTCAGGTCCAGCGAGAGGATCTTGTCGCCGGGGTCCAGGACGGCGTAGTAGACGGCCTGATTCGCCTGCGTCCCGGAGTGGGGCTGGACGTTGACGTGGTCGGCGCCCCACAGCTCCTTCGCGCGCTCGATCGCGAGCTCCTCGACCTCGTCGGCGTACTCGCAGCCGGCGTAGTACCGCCCGCCCGGGTAGCCCTCGGCGTACTTGTTCGTGAGGACGCTCCCCTGCGCCTCCAGCACCGCCTCGCTGACGTGGTTCTCGCTGGCGATCATCGCGAGCGTCTGCTCTTGCCTGTCGCGCTCCCCGGCCAGCGCGTCGGCGACCGCGGGATCGACCTCCCGGACGTGCTCGTGGTCCATGTAGGAACCCCCGTCCGATCGCGCATTAATCCTTGCGTCACGTCGGTGGGCACGCGTCTCGTTCGGTACGCGAGGTCGGTGGGCACGCGTCTCGCTCGGGGACCGATGGCGAAACCATGAATCCGCCATTTTCAGCGATTTCGACGGCTGAATTCGCGTTGTTCACTCTCCCAATCCCGTTAATATTAAATATGTAACTGGCTTTCATACGGGAAGACAGATGGTATCGAATTTACTGGAGGCAGACATCGAGAACGTTCTCGACGCGGCGTTCGCGGGGGAGGACGAGCAGCTGCTCGTCGTCGACCCGTCCGCGGAGACGATCGTCTCGCTGGTCGAGGCGGCGGCCAGCCGCGACGACCTGCCGGAGATGTCGATGCTCGCCGCCGAGGGGACGCTGAAGGACGTGCTGGACGACTTCCTCGTCGCGTCGAAGGCGGCCGACCTCGTCGCCGAGGGCGCGCTCGACCTCCGGGTGCTCGACGAGGCGGTCGACAACGTCCTGCTGGTCTCCCCGTCGCGGGTCGTCGCGCTCGTGAGCACGGGCGACCGCGTCGCCGCGCTCGCCTCGGACGACGACGAGTTCGTCGCCGAGGTGTTCGGGACCCACGGCGACGCCTTCGACGACGCCGACACGTACGGCCTCCGCACTCCGGCGATCAGCCGCGTTCGGGAGACGATGGCGGCCGAGATCGGCGAGGCGACCCGCGAGGACTTCGACGCGGTGCTCGCCGCCATAGGCTCCGCGGACGACGGGAGCGCCCTCGACGAGGTGGCCGTCTCCCTGCTCGTCGCCGCGAAGAACGACGTGCTCCTGTACGACATCTCGAAGTGGGGCGAGGACGTGGGGATCGCCTCGAAGGCGACGTTCTCCCGCACGAAGACCCGGCTCGAAGACCTCGGGATCATCGACACCGAGAAGGTCCCGATCGACGTCGGCCGCCCCCGCCTCCGGCTCAAGCTCGGCGACGAGCGCCTCCAGGACCTCGACGCCGACGAGGTCGCCGACGAAGTCGCGGAGATGCTGGCCTAATCAGCCGGACGACCGAGATTCGGCCAAATTCCGTTCCGCCGCGTCACCCGCGGCTTTTTTTCGCTCCTTCGCCTCGGGGGAGACATGGACATCGGACTTGTCGGCGACGGTCCCGCGGTCGAGGCGGTCTCGGCCGCGCTCGGCGACGTCGACGTGAACGTGATGCCCGTCGAGGCGGGGCTGCTCGACGGGTTCGACCTCGCCGTCGTGGTCGACACCGCCGGCTCGGAGACGTTCGCGGTCGCCGACGACTACCTCGACCGCTGGGTCGCGATCGAGGTCGGCGGGCTCGGCGGCGTCCCGCTGGAGCCGGTCGACGCCGCGGTATCAGCCTTCGACGAGGCCTGCTACGACTGCCTCCGGCGACGCGTCGCGGCCGGCGGGGTCGAGGCCGCCGACGCGTCGGCCGGCCGCCGGTCCGCCGTGCGCTACGCCGGCGCGCTGGCCGGCCGGCGGGTCATCCGGCTGCTCGCGGGCGACCCGGTCGCCGACACGGTCGCGGAGGTTCCGGGCGCCGAGCGGACCCTCCTCCCGGTTCCCGGCTGCGACTGCGGCGACGACCCGGGCGACGCGCTGCCCCGCGAGGGCGAAGAGCAGTCGCTGTCGGACGCGATCGACCGCGCGGAGCGGGCGGTCGACCCCCGCGTCGGCCCGCTCTCGGAGGTGGGCGAACAGGAATCGTTCCCCGTGCCGTACTACGTCGCGCGGGTCGCGGACACGACGCCCTTCTCCGACGCGCGCGCGGCCGAGTTCGGCGGCGGCGTCGACGCCGGCTGGGACGCAGCGTTCATGAAGGCGCTCGGCGAGGGGTTAGAGCGGTACGCCGCCGGCGTCTACCGCGAGGGGTCGTTCACGCGCGCGCCGGCCGCGAACGTCGCGAACCCCGTGGCGCCCGACGCGTTCGTCCGCCCCGAGAGCGCGGAGTCGTACGCCCGCGACGACCGGCTCCCGTGGGTGACCGGCGAGGGCCTCGGCACGGACGAGGTCGCGAGCCTCCCGGCGGAGTTCGTTCAGTTCCCGCCGCCGGAGAACCGGTATCGGCCCGCGATCACGACCGGGCTCGGCCTCGGCAACTCCGGGCCGCACGCGGCGCTGTCGGGGCTCTACGAGGTCGTCGAGCGCGACGCGACGATGACCAGCTGGTACTCGACGGCCGACCCGCTCGGGATCGAGGTCGACGACGAGGGGTTCGCGGAGCTGGAGAAACGCGCCCGCGCCGAGTCGCTGTCGGTGACTCCCCTCCTCGTCACGACCGACATCGACGTGCCCGTCGTCGCGGTCGGCGTCCATCGCGAGGGTGACTGGCCCCGGTTCGCGGCGGGCTCCGGCGCCGACCTCGACCCCGCCGCCGCGGCCCGGAGCGCGCTCGCGGAGGCGCTCCAGAACTGGACCGAGCTCCGGTCGATGGGTCCCGACGCGGCCGCGGAGCAGGGGGCGGCGATCGGCCGCCACACCGACTTCCCGGACGAGACGCGGGCGTTCTTCGACCCGGACACGAGCGTCCCCGCCGCGTCGCTCGGCGACCCGGAGCTGTCCGGAACCGACGAGCTGGCCGCCGTCGTCGACCGCGTCGAGACGTTCGGGCTGGAGCCGTACGCCGCGCGGACGACGACACGGGACCTCGCCGCGCTCGGCTTCGAGGCGGTCCGCGTGCTCGTCCCCGACGCGCAGCCGCTGTTCACGGGCGACCCGTTCTTCGGCGACCGTGCCCGCGACGTGCCCCGGTCGATGGGGTTCGAGCCCGATCTGGAGAAGGCGTATCACCCGTTCCCGTGAATCGATCGCGCCCTCCGCCTCTTCCCCGCCCCTCGCGCTTGCCCCCTCGCGCTTGCCCCCTCGCGCTTGCCCCATCCCGCCGGTTTAAGCCGCTTCCGGACGCCCGCTCACCCATGGACGTACTCCCGGACGCGGATGTCGAGGAAGTCGAAGCGATCGACGGCGTGTTCCTCACGCAGGGCGCCGCCGGCGACGAGACGAGCATCCAGCGGTTCGTCATCGAGCCCGGCGCCGAGGTCCCCGAGCACGACCACCCCCACGAGCAGGTCGGCGCGATCACCGAGGGGGCGATCACCTTCGTCGTCGACGGCGAGGAGCGCGTCGTCGAGGCGGGCGACACGTACGTGATCCCCGGCGGAGAACCGCACGCGGCGCGCAACGACACCGACGAGCGAGTCGTCGGCTACGACATCTTCTCGCCGCCGCGGACGAACCCGGACTGGCAGGAGTAATCGTTCCGGACCGGCGATGGCAGGTTGTGCGGTGGCGCGTGCCGACGAGCGCCCTCGGGCGCGAGTCGCACGCGCGAGGGACGCCGCGAGCGCTGACAAGCGCGAGCGGCGAGGCTGGGGAGGCGTGAGGTGCAGGACGGTGCTGTGCGGGGTGGGACTCAAAGGGGCAGCCGGCGAGGCGGGCGCACGCTCTCTGCGCGCTTCAGTCGCTCGCGTTGCTCGCTCCTTCCAGTGCTTGCGTCGCCTGCCCCCGCCTCGCCGGCTGGGGCTTTGGAGGTGTTCACCGACGATCCGCCAGTAATCACTTAGAACCGATCACGTCGATCGCAACGACCCAATCCACGATCCACATACCGGGGCAACGCCCGCCACAGTCACGCACCCTTTATCAGCCGCCCCCGAAACCGAAGATATCTATGGCACGCGCGAGCGCCGGGGCGCGGCTCCACTTCGGCTTCTGTAACCTCAGCCTCTCGCACGAGCGGCTGTACGGCGCCCTCGGGCTCGGGCTCGCGGAACCGCGGGTGGTCGTCGACGCGGAACCCGCCGAGTCGGTAACCGTCGACGATGAGACGCGGACAACCGATACTGCAGTCCACGATGACGCTCGCGAGTACGCCCGCACCGCCACCGACCTCCTCGGCGTCGACGGCGCCGGCGTCATCCTCCGCGAGACCCTCCCGCGCCACGCCGGCCTCGGAAGCGGCACCCAGCTGGCCGCGGCGACGCTCGCGGCGGTCGCGACCGCTCACGGAAAAGAACCTCGCGTCCGCGAGCGCGCCCCGGCGCTCGGCCGCGGCGGGCGCTCCGGCGTCGGCGTCGCGACCTTCGGGGCGGGCGGGTTCGTGCTCGACGCCGGCCACCCCACCGCGCGGTTCACCACCGACCGCCCCGCCGACGGCGAGTGGACCGTCCCGCCGGTGGCCGCCCGCCACGCCGTCCCCGACGACTGGCGATTTCTGCTCGTGCGCCCGGACGCCGACCCCGGTCGGAACGGCGACGCCGAGGACGACGCGATGCGGACCGCGGTCGAGCGCGCGGAGCCCGGCCTCGCGGATCGGATCGGGGGGATCGTCACCCGGCGCGTGCTCCCCGCGATCGCGACCGGGAACGCCGAGCGCTTCGGCGCCGCGGTCGCGGAGATCGGCCGGCTCAACGGCGCGTGGTACGCCGACGAGCAGGGCGGCGTCTACCGCCCCCCGGTCGGCGACGTGGTGGCGTCGCTGTCGGAGTCCGCGGCCGTGTTCGGCGCCGGACAGTCGTCGTGGGGACCGACCGTGTACGGGGTCACCGACGCCGCGAACGCGAGCGCGGCCGGGGAGGCCGGGGAACGCGCCCTCGACGAGGCGGGCGTGGGGGGGACGGTCTCGGTCGTCGAGGCGGCCGAGGGCGGGGCGCGGGTGACGGGAGACGGCGACGGACGGGAGTGAGCGAGCGCGGACCGCGAACGAGCAACAACACTAAGCGGAGCGGCCTCCCCATACGGGATATGCCGAGTCTTCCGTTCGGCGTCGCCCGGCTCGACTCGATCGTAGAGGGCGGGGCGCCGCCGGGGAACGTCGTGTTGCTCGCGGGCGAGTCAGGCGCCGGCGCGCGCGAGTTCCTGTACACCAGCGCGGCGATGAACGCCCTCGGGCGCGCCGACGCGGAGCTGTTCGACCTCTACTACGGCGACCTCCCGAACGACGCGGCACTTCCGGACGAGGTCCACTACATCTCCTTTACCGCCGACACCGACGCGATCACCCGGGAGATGGGGTACACGATGGCCGACGAGATCGTCGACGCCGCGATCGACGGGATCGACTTTCAAGACCTCTCGGCCGAGTACTTCCAGCTCAGCCCGATCCCGCGCGACTGGTACGAAGACGAGACGGCGTCGATCACGGAGCTGGGCGACCGCGGCGAGTACGAGGACGTGCTCACCGCGTTCGGCGACTACCTCTCGGCGCACGCCGACGACAGCCTCGTCTGTATCGACTCCGTGACCGACCTCGTCTCGATGGTCGACGACGACGACACCGAGTGGAGCGACGTGGCGATGGTGATGAAGGGGCTCAAGAAGGCGGCCTACGAGTGGGGCGGGCTCATTCTCGTGTTGGTGAACACCGACTCGATCTCCGACCGCGAGTTCGGCGCGCTGATGGACGCCGCGGGCGGTACCCTCCAGTTCACGTGGGAGAGCGGCGGGTCCCAGCGGGCCCGGACCATGTTCGTCCGCGAGTTCCGCGGCGTGCTCTCGCGGCTGGAGTCGGAGAACATCGTCCGCTTCGAGACCGAGATCCACGAGGGCGGCTTCGACATCAGCGACGTGCGCAAGATCCGGTGAGGGCGGAGGCATCCGCGACCACGCGGTGTCCGCCCCCGTCCGAACCGAAACAGGCGCCGTCCCCGAGTATCGATCCGGAGAACGACGCGACAGATTACTTAAGTCTCCTCCCGAAAGGGAGCGTAGATGACGGAGGACTCGCGATGAGCGACCTCGATCCGACCGACGGCGGCGACAGCGCCGCCGCGGCCGCGGCCCCGGCCGCGGCGGCCGCCGACGAAGTCGACGTCGGTCGCGAGGAGCTGCTGAAACGCGCCATCGTCGCGCTCGCGGAGTCCGAGGGGATCGACGTCCCGGACGCGGAAGAGGTGGCGGCGATCGAGTCGCGGCTCGACGACCTCGACGCCGAGGTCGACGAGAAGGTCGAGGATCTCCGAGAGCGCTTCGTGGAGCTGTACCGCGATCTGGAGTCGAAGGCGCCCGCCGACCACGTCCACGAGGAGACGGCCGAGCGGCTGGACGCAATCGCGGCCGACCTCGACGCGGCCGCCGACCGCCTCGACGAGCTGGAGACGGAGGCGGCCGCGACGGCGACCGTCGGGGAGGCGGTCGACGAGACGATCGACGCCCTCGACGAGCGCCTCGCTCGCGTCGAGTCTCGGATCGACATGGTCGACGAGCTGGACGCCCGGACCGAGGGGCTCGACGACCGCGTCGGCGACCTCGACGAGATCGAGGAGAAGCTCTCGCGGGTCGCGAGCGCGGTCGTCAGGGTCCGTCGCCGGCTGGAGGCGGCCGAGCGCGACCGCGCCGACCGCGAGCGCCTCGACGCGCTGACCGCCGCCGCGAACCGCGAGGGGGTTCGGAAGGCCAAGTGCACGAACTGCGGCGAGACCGTCGACCTCGGTCTGTTGACGGCGCCGGAGTGCCCGCACTGCGGCCGCCGGTTCGAGGAGCTGGAGCCGAACCCCGGATTCCTCGGTACCTCGCGGCTGGTCGTCGAGGACCGGCCGGCGCTCGACGGCGACGTGGACGGGTCCGCGTCCGGCACCGCGGGCGCGCCGGACCGCGGGACGGGCGCCGAACCCGGGAGCGACGTGAGCGCCCGCGAGACCGACGGGGGCGGTGAAACGTGACCGAGGACGACGCGGACGGAGTCGACGACGCGGACGATCTGTTCGACGGCGAGGCGATCGACGGGGGCGACGAGATCGACGACCCCTTCGCCCGGTTGGACGGGGACGCGTCCGGCAAGGACACGCCGCAAGAGAGCCCGCCGCAAGAGAACGCCGGCGCCGAGGACCCGCTTTTCGGCGAGGCGAAGAGGGAGACGGCGGATCGCGATCCCGTCGACACGGGGGTCGACGACGACGCCGCGTTCGGTTCTCCCGCCGCGGGCGCGGAGCGGACGGGCGCAGACGACCCCTTCGACGAACTCGGTCCGGCGAGCGGCGAGACCGACGCGGACCTCGACGACGCGTTCGAGCGGATGGACGTCGGCGGCGCGGCCGAGGAGGACGTCTGGGACTCGCTCGACGATGACGGGGAGGGAGGGAGCGCCCCCGTCGGCGAGTTCGGCGGTACGGTCTCGGAGCCGGACGCGGCGGCATCCGGCTCCGGGGAGCGGTTCGTCGCCGGGGAGTCCGGCGTCGAGCGCGTGATCTCGAAGCGGACGTACTGCCAGCAGTGCCCGCACTTCTCGGCGCCGCCGGAAGCCGCCTGCGGCCACGAGGGGACGAGCATCCTGGAGGCGGTCGGCTTCGACGAGTTCCGGGTCCGAAACTGTCCGATGGTCGACGACGACGATCCGACGTTCGACGCCGACCGCGGGGAGTAACCCAAATCGGGTACGTCCCGGCCGAGCGAGACCGCAAAACGGTTTCTGAACACCCTCAAGGGTGTCGGGTCCCGAGGAGGTCCGTCCGTGGAAACAGCTCGACGATCGGACGGGAGGGGCGTCGCGTTCGGGTCGGGAGCGCTCACCGGGGCGATAGGGGATTCGATTACGGTGATCCCGCTCGTCGTCGCGCTCGCGCTGCTGACTGACGTGTCGCTTCCGCACGCGCTCGCCGCGTTCGGCGCGTTCCAGATCGTCTGGGGGATTCGGTACGGGCTCCCGGTATCGGTCGAGCCGATGAAGGCGCTCGCGGCGCTGGCGATCGCCGGCGCGCTGACGTACGCGGAGCTCGCGCTCGCCGGGTTCGTTCTCGGCGTCCTCCTCCTCGCGATCGGGCTCACCGGGACGCTCGCGCGGGTCGAACGCTGGATCGGCGAGCCGGTGATCCGCGGGGTGCAGTTCGCGGTCGGGTTAGTCCTCCTCGAAACCGGGATCGACCTCGCGCTCGGCGACCCGGTCCTCGCGGCCGCGGGGGTGGCCATCGCCGCGGCGGCCGCGCTCGCGGGTCACGGCAAGGCGAGCGCCCTCGCGGTGGCGGTCGTCGGAATCCTGATCGCACTCGTCACCGCCGGGGTCCCGGCGCCGCGGTGGCCCGGGGCGCCGCCGGCTCTGTCTCCGCAGGTGCTCTCCGGCGCGGTCACTCGGAGCACGGCCGACGGGGTCGCCGCGCAGCTCGCGATGACGATCGGCAACGCCGCGCTGGCGACGTCCCTGCTTTTCGCCGACCTGTTCGACGCCGAGGTCACGCCCGACGAGCTGTCGACGAGCATGGGCGCGACGAACCTGATCGCGGTTCCGCTCGGCGGGATTCCGATGTGTCACGGCTGCGACGGCGTCGCCGGCAAACACGCGTTCGGCGCCCGGACCGGCGGCGCGAACGTCGTCCTCGGCGTCGCCTACCTCGTCGCCGTTCCCTTCGCGACCCCCGCGCTGCTCGACGCCTTCCCCGTGGCGATGCTCGGCGCGCTGCTCGCGATCGTCGCCGTCTCGCTCGCGCGCAACGCCCTCGACTCCGAGAACGTCGCGCTCTCGGTCGCTATCGGGGTCGTCGCACTGACGACAAACCTCGGCGTCGCGTTCCTGCTCGGGGTCGTCGTCCACCTCGCGTGGGAGCGCGTTACCGAAGGCGACGGCTCGTAGAAGGAAGGCGCGCGTCTCGTTCGGTCGGACCGATCAGTGCGAGTGTCGGACCGATCAGTGCGAGTGGCCGAGCGCGTCTTCGAGCGACTGCCCGAAGCGCTCCTCGAACAGCTCCGCGGCGGTGTCGTTCATCTCCGCGATGTCGTCCGGGACCTCGCCCTCGCTGTGGTGGGCGATGACGTGGGCCTGCTGGGCCATGGCCTGTACCACCACGTCGCTGACGACGCGGGTCGGCGCCTCGCCCTGCTGGCTGAGCACGTCGACGAGGTCGGCGGGCAGTTCGAACGACTCCTCGTTGCCGTCGGGGTCGGTGACGGTGTAGGTCTCGGTGTCTCCCATACCCCTCGGTCGGGGGCCGTGCATAAGGGTCTGTGGAAAACGGACGCGGGCCGCCGATAGCCGCTTCGCGTCGGGTCGCGATCCACCCTCACCCGTGCGTCGAGATGGCCTTCACCGAGAAGCCGGAGCCGACGATGGTCGCGAGGTACACCGCGATGGCCGTGACGACGATCGACCCCCCGGAGGGGAGCCCGAGGCCGATCGAGACGGCGAAGCCGCCGATCACGGACAGCTGGCCGAATATCACCGCGAGGTACATCGTCTCGCGGAAGCTCCGGGCGACCTGGGAGGCGGCCGCGACCGGGACGACCAACATCGCGGCGACGAGGATCACGCCGAGCACCTGCATCGCCCCGACGACGACGACCGCGGTCAACACCACGAGCAGGGTGTTGTAGCCGGTGACGTTCAGCTGGGCGACCCGCGCGGCCTGCTCGTCGAAGGTGATGAAGAGGAGCTGCTTGTACGTCAGCGCCACGCCGGCGACGACGATCAGGGAGAGCGCCCCCATCAGCCGCGCCCCCTCCGGCGTGACGACCGCGAGGTTCCCGAACAGGTACCCCCGAACGTTGACGCCGGTGAGCCCGTCGCCGTAGCTGATGATCAGGGTGCCGACCGCGAAGCTCCCGCTGAGCATGATCGCGATCGGCACGTCGCCGTAGGCGTCGGTGCGCTCGGTGAGCCACTGGACCACGAGCGCGCCGAGAATCCCGACGACGAGCGCGACGAGCAGCAGCGACCCGTCCCAGCCGGTCGAGGAGGTGACGAGGATGCCGATCGCGACCCCGGCGAAGGCGGTGTGCGCGAGCGTCTCGCCGATCAGCGCCATCTCGCGGTGGACGAGGAAGGAGCCGACGAGCGGGGCGACGACCCCGACGAGCACGCCGGTCGCCATCGACTGCCACATGATCGGGTGTCGGAACACGTTCGTGCCGAACGCGGCGTCCATCCCGCGCCCGAGCGAGCGGAATGCGGCGTACAGGTCGCTGACCACCGGGAGGTCCTGCCCCCAGTAGAGCAGGACGAACCCGAGCATGGCGGCCGCGACGACGCCCGTGATCCCGATTCCGACGAGTTCCGCGGTCCGGCGGAGCCCGCGGTCCTGACCGAGTCCCCGATCGGGCCGGGACGGGCCGCCGTCGTCCGCAGGCGTGTCCCCGCTCATCAGTGGTGGTGGTGGACGACCTGTCCGGCCGTGCCGTACGCCTCCGCGAGGGCGTCGCTCTCGACGAACGACTCGGTGTCCCCGTGGTGGTACAGCTCGGTGTTGATACAGGCGATGCGGTTCGCGCGGTCGGTGACGACGCCGATGTCGTGTTCGATGAGGATGATGGTGATCCCCTCGCCGTTCAGCTCGTCGAGGAGGGCGTAGAAGGCGTCGCGCGACTCGGCGTCGACGCCGACGGTCGGCTCGTCGAGCGCGAGCAGGTCCGCGTCGCTCGCGAGGGCGCGCGCGATGTACGCCCGCTGTTTCTGCCCGCCGGACAGCTCCGACACGAGCCGGTCGGCGAGGTTCCCGATGCCGACCGTCTCGATCGCGTCGGCAACGGCGGTGCGGTCGGCCTCGGAGAGCCGCCCCCGGCCGGCGTGCGCGAACCGGCCCATGGTGACGCACTCGCGGACGGTGACCGGCATCGCGCCGCCTCGGCTCGTCGCCTTCTGGGAGACGTAGCCGATACGGCCGCCGTCGTCGAACTCTTCGACGGGGCGGCCGAACAGCTCGACCGACCCCTCGTCGGGCTCGTGGAGTCCGAGCATGAGGTGGAGCAGGGTGGTCTTCCCGGAGCCGTTCGGCCCGACGAGCCCGAGGAAGTCGCCCTCCTCGACCGTCAGAGAGACGTCTCTCACGGCGACGGTGTCGCCGTAGGAGAACGTCACGCCGTCGAGGTCGACGATTGCGGTCACTGCGTGTGTCCGATCTGGGTCGCCCGCACGTTTAGCTCTTTTAGTCCGCCGTTGCTGTCGCCGGTTCGTCCGCCGTCGACGCGCGCCGGCAGTTCGGCCGACGAGCAGGCGTCCGTTCCGCTCACTGCGCCCCGAACGCCCGCTCGAAGGCGGGGACGTTGATCTCGGTCATCTGTTCGAGGTAGCCGTACCCGGCGTCGTTCCACTCGCGGGTCGTTCCCCCGGCGGGCGTGACGGGGACCGCCTCCGTGGCGTCGCTGTTCTCGACGATCGACTCGGCGAGCCTGGGCGACTCGAAGCGGTCGTACAGCACCGCGTCGATCCCCTCCGCGTTCACGAGTTCGATCGTGTCCGCGATCTCGCTCTGCGTCGGCTCGTTCTGCGGCGAGACGCCGACCGGCGAGTGGAGCCGGAACCCGTAGCGCGCCTCTAGGTACTGGAAGGAGTTGTGGCCCGCCATGACCGCCACGTCGCGCGCGGCCTCGTCGGCGATCGACTCGAACGCGGCGTCGACCGCGTCGAGATCCTCGGCGTAGGCGTCGGCGTTGTCGGCGTAGGCGTCGGCGTTGTCCGGGTCCGCCTCGCCGAGCCCCGTCGCGATCGTGTCAACGATGTCCGCGGCGAACACCGGATCGACCCAGACGTGGGGGTCGTACTGGCGGTCGCCGTCGCGGTCTCCCCCTCCCTCCCCCTCGTGCGAGTGGTTCCAGTCGAGGAGGTCGTCCTCCAGCCCGGCGAGCCCGTCGATCACGGCGACCGTGTCGTAGTCGTCTTCGAGCGTCGCGGCGAGATCCTGCGCCCACGAGAACTCCGGGCTATCGAGGTAGACGAACGCGTCGGTCGACGCCACGTCGGCGGCGAGGTTCCCATCCGGCGTCCACCCGTGGCCGAGCTGTCCCACGTCGACCGGGTCCTCGAAGCTCGCGCGGTCGCCGGCGACCCGATTCGCCCAGTCGTTGAGGGTGAAGAAGGCGGCGTAGCCCGCGTCGAACTCCCCGGATCCGCCGGGGGCGGCGTCGGAACACCCGGCCAGCGACGCCGCCGCCCCCGCGACTGCGAGCCCGGCGCCGCGACGCAGCACCGATCGTCGTGAGTGAGTCACACCGATCGATACGGCCGATTAACAGAAAAGAGTTGTTATTTCACAACTGTATCTTATTAACACGGACGTCGAGAGCGCCGTCGATTAACAACTCGGCGTTGGGAACCCGAAGCGGACACCTCCGCTCACTCGGTGAGATCAACGACCGTCGCGTCGGCGAGGGCCGCGAGGGCCTTCGGATCGACCGGGAACAGCGCGCTCGGCGTCCCCGCCGCGCCATGGACCGTGTCGTACTCCGTGAGCGTCGGGTCGAGGACGGTCGGCAGCGCGGCGTCGTGACAGATCGGCGGGACGCCGCCGATGCTCCAGCCGACGACCTCTCGGATCAGCTCGGGGTCCGCCATCGCGGCCGACGCGGCGTCGAACCGGTCCGCGACCGCGCCCAGATCGAGCCGGTTCGCGCCGCTCGTGATCGCCGCGACGAGGTTCTCCGGCCCCGCCTCCCGCCCCGGCTCCGCGAGCGACACCACGATGGTGGAGGCGATCGCCGCGGTGTCGCAGCCGACGGCGTCGGCGGCCGCGGCCGCCGTCTTCGTCCCCGCGTCGAACTCCAGCACGTCGAGGTCGACGCCGTGTCGGTCCCGCGCCCGCTCCGCGAACTCCGCCGTGCGCTCGTGCATGACGAGAAAGAGGCCCGCGGCCGGGTATGAAGCTCTCGGCTGCGGCACGTATGGCGATCGCCGAAACCGCCCGCCGAGCGCGGCGCGGCCGACGACCTACGGCGCCTGAATCCTTCCCCCTCTGCCCTACCGCGTCCGCAGCTCGTCTTTGTCCTTGATGACGCGGGCGTCGCCCTCGCCGGACGTGACCTCGTTGACGAGGTCGTACAGGTCGTTCTGGAGCCCGGCGGGGAAGGTGAGCACGCCCACCCACGAGCCGTCGTTCTGCCACTCCTCGCGTTCGAGGTCGCCGAACTCGCGGATCTGTGCCTGTCCGGAGCCCGCGTAGTCCGCGGGGAGCTGGACCGCCATCGTCACCTCCTCGAAGCGGATCGGGATCACCGGGCGAAGCGCCTCAAGGGCGTCGTCGACCTGGTTCTCGACCGGCTCCATCGGGTCGACCTGGAAGCCAGCCTCCTCCAAGGCGCGCTCGATGCGCTCCGGCGGGTGCGGCGAGTCGTCCATCTGCGGGTTCACCGCGTTTCGCGTGATGGTGGTGACGAGCTGGTTGTGCTTCCGCTCCATCATCTCCTCGCGCTGCTCGGCGGTGATCTGGATCTCCCCCCGCTCGACGACTTCGGGGATGATATCCAGCGCGTCGGTCGTGCCGAACACGGTCTCCAAGTCCTCCTCGGCCGGGCGGTCGCCGCGCGACGCGTTCTCGAACACGTCCTCGGCGGCGATCACGTCCTCCAGGTCGCCCTCGAACTCGCCCCGCTTCATCGCGAGCGCGGCGTCGGGGTCGATCAGCACCTCGAACCGTTCGCCGTGCGACTCCAGTCGGGCCGTCACGGCCTCGTCGAGCGATATCATACCCCCCGCTACCACCCCTATGGTGAAAAATCCTCCCGCGACGCGCCGCGGACCCGACCGTCCCGCTGCTGTCCCCCGCTCCCCCCGCTCCCCCCGCTCCCCCCGGTCAGCCTCTCGCGGAAGGCCGCTCGTCCGTCCACTCGTCTCGACAGGCCTGCGAGCAGAACTGTCGGTGCACCGCGTCGTCGCCGTCGACCCACGTCACCGTCCGTCGGCCGGCACCCAGCGCCGGCTCCCCACAGGTCGCACAGCGCGGCGCGGACTCCTCGTCGACGTCCTCCTCGAGGTCGGAAGTCGGATCTACCATACCCGCCCGTACGCCTCCGGACACTTGAACCCGCGAAGGGCGGCAGTTCTGGCCGAGCGACTGCGGCCCACCGACCGACGCGACGTCGCCGCCCCCGTCGCTCCGTCCGCGCCCGTCCTCGCGGCCGCTTCCCGTGGTCACTCGGTCGGAACCGCGGTCCGCGAGGGGTGGTCGACCGCGAGCTCCGCGTTCGTCGCGGGGTCGGTGAGGGTGCGCTCGCGGCCGTCCGGCCACCGAACGCTCACCCGGATCGGGGTCGCTCCGCCGAGCCCGAAGTGCGCCACCGGCTCCGTCTGACAGAGACAGCCGCCCCCGGCGTCGACGGTGCGGCGCTGGACCCCGTCCGTGGTTTCGAGCCGGACCACCGCGCCCCGCGCGGGCGCTCCGTGACGCGTGGTCGGGCGGACGCGGACCCATCCTGCGGCCGCCGCGGTCGGGTCCCCGTACACCGAGATCGGCTGGGCCGCGACCTCGCCGTGGACCACGATCAGTTCGAGGACGCCGTCTCCGTCGACGTCGGCCGCGACCGCGCCGGTCCCGAATCCGTCCGGCTCGGCGGCCGGCCCCGGATCGATCCGGTGCCACCGCGGGCCGCCGGTATCGTCGTCGCCATCGGTCCCGCCGTCGCCATCGGTCCCGCCGTCGCGTGCGAAGAGCCGGTTGGGCTCTCCGGAGGCGTTGAAGAACAGCTCCTCGCGGCCGTCGTTGTCGAAGTCGGCGGCGACGACGGTCCGGACGCGGCCGGTGTCGCGGAGCGCGGGCGGCGCCGCGTCGACGAACTCGCCACCCGGCGCCCGACGGAGGAGGCGGTTCGGTCCGCCCTCGTTGCCCACCGCGAACGCGAACCGCCCGCCCTCGTCGACGAGGGCGGCGCCGCGCGTGTCGCCGGCCGGGTCCGAGAGCGCCGCGCCGCCGTCGGCCCGGGCGTAGTGGCCGCCGTCGTTTCGGAACAGCCGGTTCGCCCCGCGCTCGACGCCCGCGAACAGGTCGCCCTCGCCCGAGCAGTCCGGGACCGCGAGCAGCGACCGACACCCGCCGTCGACCTCCAGGCCGACCGCGTCGGCCATGTCCGTGATCTCGCCGTCGTCGCCGATCTCGTAGAAGGAGAGGGGGGCGGCGTACCCGGAGACGGCGACGCCGTAGCGGCCGGTCCCGAGGCGGTCGAGCGCGGCGACCGACCGCCCGGCGCGCACGGCGAGCCGGTCGGCGTTCACGTCGAGCGCGAACAGGTCGGTCCACCGGTACCGTTCCGATTCGACCCGGCTCAACAAGAGGTCCGGGTCGCCGCCGCCGCCGACGCCCTTGGTGCAGTTGTGAACGTACAGCTCCTCGCAGCCGTCGGCGTCGAGGTCCGCCGCGCACACCCCCATCCCGTGTCTGGTCCCGTCGGCGACGATGCCGCAGGCCGTGTCGACGAAGCGGTCGCCGTCGCGAGCGTACAGCCGGTTCGGTTCGCCGTATCCGGCGACGAACACGAGCGGTCCCTCCCGGCCCGGCGTCACCGCGACGCCGTAGCCGCGAACGGGGTCGTCGTCCGCGACGAGGTCGGACCGCTCCGTGAACATGCCCGTTCGTCACCGCTCGGGGAATATGAACTCACGGGTCGAACGACCCTCCGGCCCGACGGCTTCCCGAGCGGCCGACGCGCGGGTCGAATGGATCGGCGTGGCGACGGCGCGTCCCGCTCAGTACTCCTCGTACGCGAGGTTCATCATCCACTGCGAGAAGGCGTCCGCCTGCGCGTCGACCTCCTCCTCGCCGATGAACGGCGAGAGCATGTCGCCGGCCATGAGCAACGAGAAGTCCAGGTCGCGGGGGGCGGGTTCGAGGTAGTACGTGTTGTGACCGTCGTAGACGGTGTCCGAGCGCTGGATGAGCCCGGACTCCTCTAACGCCTCCGCGATCCGGCTCCCCTTGCGCGAGGAGACGTCGAGTTCCTTCCAGAAGTCGCTCTGGTGGATGCCGCCGGTCTCGCGGATGAGTTCGAGGCCGGCGCGTTCGTCCTCCGAGAGGTCGGCCTCGAGTTCGGACACACTCATACAGTACCGGGGGCCCGCGAGTCGCTTAAAACTGGCTTTCCGCGCCGTCGCCGGCGCTACGCCGATCCATTCGACCCGCGCGATCGGCCCACTCCGCCAGCTCCGAATCCCGCCGGCAGCGACACCCGCTCCGCGGGCGTCTCGCAGGGCGGTCCGTCGGCGTACGCGAACTCGGGCGGCGTCCCGGAACCCGGAGCGATCCGAATCCGGGTGAACGACCGCGTGCCGAAGCCGTCGCCGTGGAGGCAGGCGCCGTACTCGTGGTCCGCGAGCGTCTCGCTCGCGCGGTCGAGCCACGCCGCGCCCGACTCGCCGGGCTCGGGAGCCAGCGCAGCCGCCACCGCCCGCGCGCTGTCGGCTCGCTCCGCGGCGAACTCCCGCCGGCGGTCCGGGACCGCGAAGCGCCCGACGCCGTTGACCACGCCGCCGACGTTGCCGACGACGTGGACGCCGGGATCGAGGCGGGTGATCGCCAGCCCGCCGTCGTACGAGAGGAGAAACGCCGCGTCGCCGTCGGCGAGCACGAGGTTGAACCCGTCGTACGACCGGCTTTCGAGGTCGCGCTCGACCGCTCTGACGGCGGCCTCGGCGGAGTCCGCGGTCAGGCAGTCCCGCACGAGGAGTCCCCTAGAGCGGTCGCCCTCGCGGTCGGCGTCGAGCCAGCGGTTCGTGACCGCGGCGACGACCCCCGACGCGGAGAGCCCGATCCACGTCCCGCCGGCCTCGGCGTCGCGGGGGGCGACGTACAGATCACCGCCGCCGGTGTCGTCCCCGTCGCCGTCGCTGTCACCGTCACCGCCGTCCTCGCTGTCACCGTCGTCGATCCCGCGGAGGGCCGGCGGCTCGGACGGCCGGTCCAGCGCCTCGTCGCGGTTCGCGGCGAGCGCGATCGGCGCGTCACCGAACGTCCGCCACGCGAGCGTGAGCGTGCACACGACCCCGATCCGGAGGCCGACGAGGAAAAACCCGCGGTCGGTGCGGTGGGGAGAGTCTTTACTCAGAATAAAAGAAATCTTTTGGCAGCTGGCCGCCAAGGCCGTGGTATGAAGGCGATCGCCGTGTACGACGGGGCGGACGAACCGGTCGTGACAGAGAAACCGCGACCGGAGCCGGCGCCCGGGGAGGCGCTGGTTCGGACCCTTCGGGTCGGCGTTGACGGGACCGACCACGAGGTCATCTCCGGGAGCCACGGCGGCTCTCCCGAGGGCGAGGACCACCTCGTGTTGGGCCACGAGGCGGTCGGCGTGATCGAGGAGCCGAACGACACGCCGTTCGAGGTCGGGGACATCGTCGTGCCGACGGTCCGGCGCCCGCCCAACGGGGCGAACGAGTACTTCGCGCGCGGCGAGCCCGACATGGCGCCGGAGGGCCAGTACCACGAGCGCGGCATCGTCGGCGCCCACGGGTTCATGGCCGAGTACTTCACCAGCCCCGCGGAGTTCCTCGTCGAGATCCCGCCGGCGCTGGCCGAGTGGGGCTTTCTCGTCGAGCCGGTCTCGATCGCGGAGAAGGCGATCGAACACGCCTACGCCAGCCGGTCGGCGTTCCACTGGGAGCCGGAGTCGGCGCTGATTCTGGGCAACGGCTCGCTCGGGCTGTTGACCGTCGCGACCCTCGACGAGGGGTTCGACCGGCTCTACTGTCTCGGCCGCCGCGAGCGCCCGGACCCGACGATCGACGTCATCGAGTCGCTCGGCGCGACGTACGTCAACTCCAACGAGACGCCCGTCTCCTCGGTGACGGAGGCCCACGAGTCGATGGACTTCGTCTTCGAGGCGACCGGCTACGCCCCCCACGCCTTCGAGACGATCGAGGCGCTCGCGCCGAACGGCGTCGGCGCGCTGCTCGGCGTCCCGGGCGACTGGGAGTTCGAGGTCGACGGCGGGCGGCTCCACCGCGAGTTCGTCCTCCACAACAAGGCGCTCGTCGGCAGCGTCAACTCCGGCTACGAGCACTTCGAGGCCGCCGTCGGCTCGCTGTCCCGCTTCTCCGACGCGTTCATCGACGATCTCGTCACGGGCGTGTACGGGCTCGACGAGTTCGAGGCCGCGTTCGCGGATGACGACACGACTATTAAAACGGCGGTCGAATTCGGTGCATATGAAGAACGTTGACGACCTGATAGACAGCGCGGCCGAGCTCGCGGAACACGGGCTCTCGAAGGGCGAAATCGCCGACGAACTGAACGTCTCGCGGGAGACCGCGAGCTGGCTCGTCGAGCGCGGCGGCGGCAACGACGCGGGCGCCGAAGCCGCGGCGTCGACCACGACGGCCGACATCCACGTCGACTGGTCGGCGCTGGGGCGCGACTCGACGCGGCTCCGGTACGCGGCGAGCGCGATGGCGGACCTGCTGGCCAAGCAGGGCGAAGAGGTCGACCTGACGGTCGGCGTCGAGAAGGCTGGCGCGCCGCTCGCGACCGCGGTCGCGAACCAGCTCGACACGGATCTGGGCACGTACGCGCCCGCGAAACACCAGTGGGAGGAGGGCGACATCGACGAGCAGGGCGGCGGCTTCTCGCGGAACTTCGCCGCGATCCGCGACCGCGACTGCTACGTCGTCGACGACATCATCACCTCGGGGACGACGATGCGCGAGTCGATCGACGCGATCCGCGATCAGGGCGGCGAGCCCGTCGCTTGCGTCGTCCTGGTCGACAAGCGCGGGTACGACGAGATCGACGGCGTCCCGGTGTACTCGCTCGTCGACGTGGTCCGCGTCGACCGCGAGGAGTGAGTCGGCGGGGGCGGGGGAGTGGGCGTCGCGTTTCCCCGTCCTCCCGGTCGCACCGACCCCGTGCGGAACCCATTTGCGTCGCCGGCGTGTATCGGTCCCCATGACGTTCCAACCCGAGACCGACGCCGAGCCGGACGAGATCGCGGCCCGAGTCGAGGAGACGATCGCCGACAACGACGTGGTGCTGTTCATGAAGGGGAACCGCCTGATGCCGCAGTGCGGCTACTCGAAGCGCGCCGTCGAGCTGATCGGCCAGCACGTCGAGGAGTTCGAGACGGTCGACGTGCTGCCGGCGCTGCCGCACTACCGCGAGGCGCTTGAATCCCACAGCGACTGGGAGACGATCCCCCAGACGTTCGTCGACGGCGAGTTCGTCGGCGGGAGCGACGTGCTCACGGAGCTCGACGAGCGCGGCGAGCTGGCCGCCGAGCTCGGCGCCGAGTAGCCGGGACGGTCCGTCGCGCGTCCCGGTTTTTCCCGATCCCGCCGGGCTCCGCCGAGGCGGCGGTGCGGCGCGCCCGACGCCGTCAGTACACCGACCGCGTGGACTTCGATCTCCGGAGTTCGAAGGGCAGGCGATATAAACCCACGGACCGTAGATGGGATAGGTGCAGCAGTCGCCGCTGCCGCCGTGTCGATCGGTTCGACCCCACCTCACCCAACTAACAATGACAGGCCGCGTGTTCAGACTTCATTCGACGCTCGAACTGCCACTCGAAGACGTGGAGACGTACTTCGATGAAGATCCCGACCTCCCGCCGGAGATCGACGACATCGACATCACGCGTCGAAACAACACCCTCATCATCAAGGCCCTGTCCGACGACGAGTCAATCAGCAAGTACACGCCGACCGCCCAGCTGAAGGCGTCGGTCACGGAGACGCGCGTGTGGGAGGAAGAGCCCCCGCGCGCCGGCGGCCCGCAGTGGATGGACGACGAGGAGGAGGAGATCCCCTCGGAACTCGTCGAGTTCGCCTGCTTCAAGGGCGACCGCGAGACCGTCCTCCAGAACTCCGCGCTCCAGTACCCGATGTTCCTCGTGTTGCGCAAGATCGCGACCCTCTCTGAGAAGGGAACGCTGACCGCGATCACCGAGGAAAACGGGGAGCTGGAGGCGACCCGCATCGTTGAGGGCGAGCCGCGTCCCGCGAGCATCGAGGTCGTCGAGAGCCCGCAGGGGGCGGGCGACGGCGACGGCGGCGTCAACTGGCGCGACAACGAGTTCATCTCGGACTGAACCCGCCCCGACTGGGCGGTCCGACCCCGAGCAGACGTTTTCCCGCGTTCCGCCGTTCGCCCGCCCAGCGACGGCTTCGCGGACCGCCGACGCTTTAGGCGCGCCGAGCGTTCCCTCGGCAATGACCGACGACTGGGTGAGCCTCTTTTCGGGCGGCAAGGACTCCTCGTGGGCGCTGTACCGCGCGCTGGAGGCGGGCCTCGACGTCTCGCGGCTCCTGACGGTCCACCCCGCGGGCGACTCCTACATGTACCACACGCCGGCGACCGAGCTCGCCGAGCTCGCGGCCGAGAGCGTCGGGATCGACCTCGTCGAGGTGTCGCCCGACGACTTCGGCGCGGACGACGTCGACGACGCGGGCGCGCAGGGCGACGCCGAACTGGAGCCGATGGAGGCAGCACTCCGCGAGATCGCCGCCCAGGAGGACATCGACCTCGCGGGCGTCACCGCGGGCGCGGTCGAGAGCGAGTTCCAGACGAGCCGCATTCAGGGGATGTGCGACCGGCTCGGGATCGATCTGTTCGCGCCGCTGTGGCGGGAAGAGCCGGTCGAACTCGCCGGGGCGATGTTCGACGCCGGCTTCGAGATCCGGATCGTGCAGGTGGCCGCCTACGGCCTCGACGAGTCGTGGCTCGGCCGACAGTACGACGCGGACGCGCTCGCCGAACTCGTCGACCTCCGCGAGGAGTACGGGGTCCACCCGCTCGGAGAGGGCGGCGAGTTCGAGACGTACGTCGTCGACGGCCCCCACATGGACCGGCGGATCGACATCGAGTACGACGCGGTGTGGGAGGGCGACCGCGGCCACGTCGAGATCCGGGACGCGCGGCTGGAGTAAGAGTCGTCGCTCCGGGCGGCCGGATTACGGCCAGTTACCGGCCTGATCGGCGGCGTCGACGATCCGATCGATGGCGACGACGTACGCCGCGGTCCGGAGGTTCGGCGTCTCGTGGGCCTCGAAGGCGTCGACGATTCCCTCGAACGCCTCGGTGATCACGCGCTCTAACTCCTCGTTCACCCGCGACTCCGTCCAGTAGAACCGCTGTCGGTTCTGGACCCACTCGAAGTACGAGACGGTGACACCGCCGGCGTTCGCGAGGATGTCGGGAACGACGTACACGTCCTTCTCGGCGAGCACGTCGTCGGCGTCCGGGGTGAGCGGCCCGTTCGCGGCCTCGGCGATCACGTCGGCGCGCACGTCGGCGGCGAGGTCGCCGTCGATCGCGTTCTCCAGCGCGGCCGGCACGAGGAGGTCGACATCGAGCGTCAGCAGCTCCTCGTTCGTAATCGCCGCGAACCTCCCGTACCCGCTGACGGAGCCGGTCTCCGCCTTGTGGTCTTTCACGGCGCGGGGGTCGAGCCCGTCGGGCGCGCGGATGCCACCGGAGGAGTCGGAGACCGCGACCACGTCGGCGCCGAGATCGGCGAGCAGGGCCGCGGCGATCGAGCCCGCGTTCCCGTACCCTTGGACGGCGACCGTCGCGCCCGCGAGGTCGCGGTCGAGCCAGTCGAAGGCCTCCCGCGCGGCGAGCGCAACGGAGCGACCGGTCGCCTCGACGCGGCCCTCGCTGCCGCCCGAGTCGAGCGCCTTCCCGGTGATGACGCCGGGGGCGGTCGTGTTCTCTAAGGTCTCGTAGGTGTCTTTGATCCAGTTCATCTCCCGCTGCCCGGTGTTGACGTCGGGCGCGGGGATGTCGCGGTCCTCGCCGATCAGGGGGCGGAGCTCGGTCGCGAACGCGCGGGTGAGTCGCTCCAGCTCGGACTCGGAGTAGTCGGCGGGGTCGATCGCGATCCCGCCCTTCCCGCCGCCGTACGGGACGTCGACGACGGCGCACTTGTACGCCATCCACCCCGACAGCGCCTTCACCTCGTCGCGGGTGACGCCCGGATGATACCGGATGCCGCCCTTGTACGGCCCCCGGTCGCCGTTGAACTGCGACCGATACGCCCGGACCGTCTCCAGCGACCCGTCGTCGCGCTCGAACGTGAGGTTCGTCTCCAGCAGTCGCTCGGGGTTCTTCAGGCGGGTGACCACGTCCGGCGGCGCGTCGAGGAACGCCGCGGCGTCGTCGACCTGCTCTTGGAGGCTCTCGAAGGGGTTGGCTTGGCCGGCCATGCCTCTGCCTCCCCGGGGGGCGAGGTTAACTGTGGCGAACGGTTCGGTTCTTGTTCCGATCGATGGCCTACGGGTCGCCCGCCGCGGCGCGCTCGACGATCCGCTCCGCCTGCGCGATCAGGGGCGCGTCGATCATCTCGCCGTCGACCCGGAAGACGGCCCGTCCCTCGCGGTCCGCGGCGTCGCGGGCGTCGAGCACCCGCTCGGCCCACTCGACCTCCTCGGGGTCCGGCGTGAACGCCGCGTTGATCGGGTCGACCTGAGCCGGGTGGATCGCCAGCTTCCCGTCGTAGCCGAGGGTGAGCGCGAATTCGGCCTCCTCGCGAAGCCCGTCCGCGTCGGAGAAGTCGGTGTACACCGTGTCGATCGCGTCGACGTCGGCCGCGCCGGCCGCGAGGACGACGTGCTCGCGGGCGTACAGTACCTCGGTCCCCTCGTCGGTGCGGGTCGCGCCCACGTCGGCCGCGAGGTCCTCGGCGCCGAAGACGAGCGCGTCGGTCGCGGGGGCGGCCGCGATCGGTTCGGCCGAGAGGACCCCCGACGCGGTCTCGACCAGCGCGAACACGGCCGGGTCGAGTCCGCGGTCCGCGCAGAGCGACGCGGCCTCCTCGACGCGAGCGGCCGACTCCACCTTCGGGAGCATGACCGCGTCGAGGCGGAGCGACCCCTCGGCGTCGTCGGAGCCGCTCCCCCCCTCCTTCCCCGCTCCCACCAGCGCGTCGAGGTCGGCCGCGGGGGTGGCGGCCGTGAGCCGGACGCATACCTCCGCGTCGGGGTCGAAGTCGGGGTCCGCGAGCACCGCGCGGACCGATTCGCGGGCCTCGGCCTTCCGGTCGGGCGCGACCGCGTCCTCAAGGTCGAAGCAGATCACGTCGGCGCCGGCACCGGGGGCCTTGCGCATGAGTTCCGAGCGGTCGCCCGGCGAGAACAGCAAACTTCGTCGTGCCATGTCGGGCGGTCCGCGCGCACCGACATAAATCGTCCCGACGGCGGCGCCAGGAAGGCGGCGCGGCGCCCGCCGGGCGAACCGGTCGGGGAGCGGTAGCGATTTGACGCCCGCGGGAGACGGTAGCGCCATGCCCGGACGCTACTACGAGGAGTTCGCGGTCGGCGAGACGATCGACCACGCGAAGCGACGAACGATAAGCGAGGCCGACAACCAGCGCTTTTGCGACATGACGATGAACCAGCAGCCGCTCCACCTCGACGCCGACTTCGCCGAGGAGACGCAGTTCGGCGAGCGGTTGGTCAACGGCCTGTACACCATGTCGCTCGCCGTGGGCGTGTCGATCCCGGAGACGACCGACGGCACCATCGTCGCGAACCTCTCGTACGACGCGGTAGAGCACCCGAACCCGGTGTTTCACGGCGACACGATCCGCGCGCGGTCGACCGTCACGGACAAGCGGGAGACGAGCGACGGCGAGCGCGGCGTCGTCACGATGCACATGGAGGCGTTCAAAGTGGTCGAAGGCGACGACGTGCTCGTCTGCGAGTTCGACAGAACCGTGCTCTCCGAGAAGCGACCGGACGACGGGGAGTAGAGGCGAACGGGAGGCGACTCAGTCGGTCTCTTCGTCCCCGGCCAGCAACAACCCGAGGTACGGCGTTCGGACCTGCGAGTCGCCGTCGAGTCCGAGCCGATCGAGGGCCGCCAGCGCCTCGTCGCGGGTGGCATCGATCGCGTCCTCCTCGTCGACCTCGCGTTCGATCTCGACGAACTCGCCGACGCCGTCGACCGCGTCGAGGGTGACGGTGAACCCCGCGAACGACCAGAACTCGCGGCGCTTCTCGACGACCGCCGCCGGCTCGAACCCGAGCCCCGAGAGCACGCCGGCCATCGCCTCGCCGTCGTCGACGGCGGTCTCGTGTTCCACGCGCGTCTTCGACTCCTCGTCGAGGAGCGGACCCTTGTACGTGAGCTTCGTCGTCTCCGCGGTCGAGTTCGTCGCGGACGCCTCCGCAGGCTCCTCTCCGATCCCGCCCGAGATCGGGCTCTCGCGCCGGACCCGGAGCGCCTCGTCCGTCTCGGCGAAGTCGCGGTGCGGGGCGTCGTAGTACGCGTCGCGCTGCCGGCGGGCGTCGACGCGCTCGGCGCCGGCCTCGCGGAGTCGCTCCCGGACCGCGTCGGTGTCGGCCGGGACTTTGATCTCGACCTCGTACATACCCGGACTCCGCCGGGACGGTTCTTAAGGGCGGTGGGACGCCCTCGCCCGCTCCGCTCCGACGGCGACGTTTCGCGCCGTCGCCGCTCCGCGTCGAACCGTGCTCCTTAAGGGTGTAACAGGAGACCTTCAGGGTATGAGCGATCAGGAGCAAGCGGACGCGGCCGAGGACGCGGACGAGGCCGAGACCGAGGGACTCGCCGACGGCGACTTCGTACGAGTCGCGTACACGATTCGAACCGCCGATGACGACCGCGTCATCGACACCACCGACGAGGAGATCGCCGAGGACGCCGATATCGACACCGAGGAACACGAGTTCGATCCGCGCATCATCGCGCTGGGCGCCGGCCACGTGTTCCCGTCCGTCGAGGAGGCCTTCATCGGCGCCGAGGTCGGCGACGAGGGCGTCGTCGACGTGCCCGCCGAGGACGCCTTCGGCGAGTACGACCCCGACGAGGTCGAGACGGTCAAGGCCGACAAGATCCCCGAGGACAGCCGCTACCCCGGCGCGCAGGTCCAGATCGACAACCAGCAGGGCTACCTCGAAACGATCATCGGCGGCCGCGCCCGCGTCGACTTCAACCACCCGCTGGCCGGCGAGGACCTCGAGTACGAGTACGAGATCCTCGAACAGATCGACGACCGCGAACAGCAGGCCGCCGGCATGCTCGGGATGTACCTCCAGGAGGCGCCCGAGGTCCGGATCGAGACGGTCACCGAAGAGGAGGAGACCGTCACCGAGGACGACGACGGCGAGGAGGTCGTCGAGACCGAGGAGGTCGAGAAGGACGTGCTCTACGTGACGGCCACGCAGGCGATGCAGATGAACCAGCAGTGGATGTTCCAGAAACAGCAGATCGCGCAGGATCTGATGAGCCGGCTCGACCTCGACCGCGTCGTCGTCGAGGAGGTCATCGACGGCGGCGGCATGAGCGGTCTCGGCGGCATGATGGGCGGCATGGGCGGCGCCGGCGCCGGCGACATCGAGGAGGCGCTCGAAGACGTCGACGTCGATGCCGACGAGATCGTCGACGAGATCGACGAGGAGATCGACGAGGAGTAAGCTGGACTTCGGACGGGACGGCCGAACGCTCGAACCGTCCGGACCGAACCGATTGGCCGGCGGTGCGAACGCGAACCGATCCCTTTTGAACCGCGGTCGACCCACTGAGAGACATGGAAATCGAACGTGCGCGCGACGACCTCCTCGTTGCCGCGAGCGCCGGCGCGACGACGATCGCAGTCGCGGTGCTGTCCAGCGTCACCACCGTCGTCGATGTGGCGACGCTGCCCACGCTCGCTCCGATCGCGGTGTACGCCGTCTACCTCTTCTCGCGGAAAGGCGGGCCGTACGGTCCCCGCGACGATCCGCGAAACTGGGCGGTCGCGGCGGCAGTCGTCGGCGTGATCGCGGTCCTCCCGTCCGCCGTACTGTGAACCGCCTCGGGGTCACGCCCCGAGGCACTCGCCTCGATCATCTGTAGACGCGAAACACGAGAACACGGCCGCTTCAGGCGATGTCTCGGCTCGTGTTTCAGGCGATGTCTCAGCTCGTGTTTCAGGCGATGTCTCAGCTCGTGTTTCAGGCGATGTCTCAGCTCGTGTTTCAGGCGATGTCTCAGCTCGTGTTTCAGGCGATGTCTCAGCTCGTGTTTCAGGCGATGTCTCGGCTCGTGTCCACTGACACCGTGTCGGTGAGCTTCAGCTTGAGCGGCTCTTCAAGCGCCGCGCCGCCGCGGAACTTCGGCACGATCAGCCGGTTCGCGATCTCCGTGCCGGTCGCGGTCGTTCGGAGGTCGAAGACCACGTCCGCGACCTGCTCGGTTATCACCCGGTTTCGACGGGTCTCGCCCTTGAACGCGTGTATCACGGCGATCCCCTCGGCGTTGACGACGCGCCGACGGAAGTCGGTGAGAAACGGGCCGTACCGCGACCGATCGACCGCCTCCAGCGGTTCCACGGAGTCGACGACGAGGGTGGCGCGTTCCGGGAGATCCGCGGCGGCCGCCAGCACGTCGTCGATCGGGTCCTCGCGGTCCGTCCCCTCGACGACGGTCCCGTCGGCCCCGCCGTCTCCGCCGCCCGCGAGACCCTCCTCGACCGCGTCGACCGAGCGCACGGTCGTGAGATACCGGCACTCCCGGGGGCGCGAAAACCGTTCCAGAATGAGTTCCGACTGACTCGCGGGGTCCGCCTTCAACACGACGACGCTGCCGCTCGGGAGCCCGCCGCCGAACTCCCTGTCCAGCACGGAGATCCCGGTCGGGAGCGTCTCCATACACCCGCTGCCGGCTCCGGAGGTTTGGCTCTGTCGGTGAACCGCGAGCGGGCGACGGGGGTCCGAACCGCCGCTCACGATCGCCGCCCCGGTCCGCGCCGCCCCGGTCTCCGACTCCCCGGCCGGATCGGACGGATGACGCGGGTCACGCCACGCGCCATCGCTCCTGACCGTACGCGTCGGCGAGCCGGCGCGCGAGGTCGTCGTACGCCGCCCGGACCGCGGACGCCCTCAACGGCTCGGCCTCCGCCGCGGGGACCCGTCCGAGCACCGGACAGCCGAGCAGGTCGCTCACCCCCGCCGGAACCGACTCGGCTCGGACGGCGACGGCGCCGATCGGGGAGCAGCCCAGTCGGCGCGCGAGCGCCGCGGTCTTGGCGGCGTCCCTGAGGGCCGCCCGACGCAGCGGAGTCGCGATGAGACACCGGTCTGCGACCCGGAGCGGGGCCGCAGCGTCGGGCGACGCCCCCGCGGGACAGTCGAGGAGGACCGGTGAGTCGTCGGGGACCCTCTCGCCCAGCGCGCCGAGAACCCGCCTCGCGTCGGCGTCGCCGGGCTCGCCCGGCGCCGAGAGCACGGTCGGCGCACGCCGATCGGGTCGGATAGCCCCCTCCCGCCGAACCGCGTCGAGCACGGTCGGCGCGTCCGCGGCGGGCTCGCGCTCCCCGTCGGTCGCGCTCGCCAGCCCCGCGAGGTTCGGGAGGTCCCAGTCGGCGTCGGCGGCGACGACGGCGGCGCCCCGTCGAGACAGCGCCCGCCCGAGCCCCAGCACGGTGGTCGTCTTCCCGCTTCCGCCCTTTCCGCCGGCCACGGCTATCACGGGGCGGCGTGCGGCGCGATCACTGATAAGAAACGGGGCGAGAGTGAGACAACCGCAGCGAGGGATGGCTTCCCGAGTAATCCTCCGCCGTCGAACCCCCCACCCGGCCAGACTTCCTAATTATGTGAATTTGGTAGGATGACACGCCAAGACACTCACGCCCGACCACCTCGTCGCTGGCGGGCCGCGCGGATCGCCGAAGGACGCACCTGAGAGTCACGGTGTTGTGGGTTGCGTCGAACGACGTAGGAAGCGTTCCCGGCGTTCCTGTGGGAACGATCTCCGCCGTCTATCGGTTTGGTCGACACCGGCCGTAGCCGAGGCTATCTGTTGAATATTCTGTCGAAACGGAGCGGAAAACGGCGGCTTTCGCCTTTTAAGCCGAAGCCGGTGGAGGGGATTGTGAACCACGGTCGTTCCGCTTCGCTTCACTCCCTGATTCAAATCCCTCCCGCGGCTCTCCGACTCCACTTCGTTCCGTCAGAAGAGCCGGAGGAGGGATTTGAACCCTCGACCTATTCCTTACGAAGGAATCGCTCTGCCAGCTGAGCTACTCCGGCGCGCGTCTTACCATTCCCGAACGGAGAAATAAGGGTTCCGAAACCGCGTCGGTACGGTCCGCGAAACCACGCGACACCGTCCGATTCCGGCCGACGATCGGAACCGATCGACATCCCCGTTCGTTTCGAAACTCGCGGTGTGTCGTGTGTATTCTCGCATGATATGGCGAATAGATACAAGAATATAAGGAAAACACATATATATCTGGTCGAGTTTCGGTTGAACCGTGACAGCACCGATCGCGTGCCGCGATGGCGGGGATCGACTCCCCCGACGGTGCCTTCCCGGTCGGAGCCCGTACCGGGCGTCGCTCGTCCCGTCGACCGCGACCCCCACCGCGACTCGACGCGGCAGTCATCCCTATCAGCGATCCGACACGGCCGGCGTGTGATCCACGTCTCCGACGTGCCAAGCGCGAAATCGCCTCTGGCCTCGACCGTCTCGCGGCCGTGGACGCTTGTCATGTAACGGGCCCGCAGCCGTCCCGACCCGCGGTGGTCCCCGGGCGGGACGGCAGTCACGCTGTACGCTGATTCCTCACGGAGGAGCGTTGCTGCCGTTTCGGAGCGCCGATCTCACGCCCGCGAGAGCCGAACGTCCAGACAGACGTTGTACTCATGTGGCGCGTACGACCGGACGACGCGCTCTGTCTCGACGCTCACGTCGTACGCGTCGCCGGCGGCCGCGCGGATCGCCCGCGTGCCGGGACCGAACGGGTCGTCCTCGTGTTGGATGTCGTAGTAGTGGACGACGCAGTCGTCGCCCGCCAGCCGGACGGCCGCGTCGAGGAACTCGTCGGCGGAGTGCGGGAGATTCATGACGAGCCGATCGGCGGCGTCGGCGCGGTCGTCGACGATCTCCCGCACGTCGCCGGCGATCGCCGTCACGCGGTCGACGACCCCGTTGCGCTCGGTGTTTTTCCGGAGGTACTCGATCGCGCGTTCGTTGAGGTCGCACGCCACCACGTCGGCGCCGCGGGCGGCCATCGGGACTGCGTAGGGACCGACGCCGGCGAACATATCGACGACCGTCTCGTCGGGACCGACCTGCTCTATCACCCGGTGGCGCTCGGTGGCGAGCCGCGGGGAGAAGTACACCTCGGCCACGTCCAACAGGAACTCGTGGCCGTACTCGCGGTGGACCGTCTCGGTGCCGTCGCCCGCGAGCACGTCCCAGCGTCGGACGCGCAGCTCGCCCTCGATCGGGGAGGCGCGGTTGAGAACCGTCTCGCAGGGCACGTCGGAGGCTATCACCGCGTCGGCGATCTCGCGGGCGCGCTCGTCGTCGTCCTCGTCGACGATGACGATGTCGCCGAGCCGCTCCAGCGAGGGCTCGTACCCGAGGATCGCGGCGGGAGTCCGCGGGCGGTCGCGCTCGGCGGCGTCGCGCTCGACGATCGCCGCGGCGAGGTCGGCGGGGACCGCCCCGGGGTCCGCGACGGGGATGTAGATCGTGTCGCCGTCGACCGCGATCTCGTGGTCGCCGTCGAGGGCGTCGGCGTCGGCGAGTCGCTCGCGGACCGCCTCGCCGCGCTCGCGCTCGATCGCGACGCAGGGGACGCTCATTGTCGCCGGAACGCGGGGCGAGCCATAAACGCTGACGCTTTCCCCGTCCGAGAACGGTCCGGACCGAAGCTATTCGGGCGTCGGTCCCGAACCCGGGACCGATGAAGGTGGGGCTCATCTCGGACGTCCACGCGAACCTGCCCGCGCTCGAAGCCGTTCTCGACGACATGCCGGCGGTCGACCGGATCGTCTGCGCCGGCGACGTGATCGGGTACAACCCGTGGCCGGCCGAGTGCATCGAGCGCGTGCGCGAGGTCGCCGCGATGACCGTCCGCGGGAACCACGACCGCACCGTCGGCACGCCCGAGCGCTACCGGGCCAACAGCATGGCCGAGGCCGGGCTCGAACACGCCAAGAAGTCCCTCTCGGACGACCAGCGCGCGTGGCTCGACGGGCTCCCGCGCGCCGAGACGTTCGCGGGCGACCGGTACCTGCTGGTCCACTCCCATCCGGCGGCCGAACGCGAGGACGCCTACGTCTACCCCGAGGAGTTCCCGACCCTCGACCGCCACATGGGCGAGCACGACGGGATCGTGCTCGGCCACACCCACGTGCAGGGGAAGCGCGCGGTCGCGGGCGGGGTCGTGGTCAACCCCGGCAGCGTCGGTCAACCGCGCGACGGCGACCCCGACGCGGGGTACGCCGTGCTCGACACCGGGACCGACGAGGTCGACCTGCGGCGCGTCGCGTACGACATCGACCGCGTGAGCGAGGCGGCCGCCGACGCCGGTCTCCCCGAGCGAACGGCCGCACGACTCTACAAGGGCGAGTGACGGAGCGCGGGGCGGGCGCGCCGCCGCCGAGCGACGCGCCGACGCCGGGACGCGTCACGGCCAGACGCCCGCCACGAACAGGACGTTCCGCACCGCGGTCGCGAGCGACAGGACGCCGACACCGGCGCACATCAGCGTCGCGACGAGCCGGCGTGTCCCGCCCGCGACCGCGACGGGGGCCCCGATGACGACCATTCCGGCGGCCTTGGTGAGCAGCATGCCGGGGACGAGTCCGAACGCCGCGATGAGCGCGGCGCCGACCGGCGATCCCTCGACGTACTGTCCGCCCGAGACGGCGACGTACGTCGAGGCGATGTCGGCGACGGCGCCGATAAGGAGGAGCGCGACGGCGGCGGCGAGTCGCGAGGGCACGCCACAGCGCACGCGACGGATCGGTATAAGCTTCCGGGGACGCGTGGAATCGGACGACCAGAACTGTTCGGGCGGCCCCGGAAGAAACGACCGACTGGACTCGATCGAGATACGACCGACTGGACTCGATCGGGCTGGTCGCAGCGCGCGCACAGCACGACTTCATTTAAACCGCCGCGACGCGTACGATCCGGTAATGAGTTCGTCCGACGACGAGTACGACATCGCGGTTGTCGGCGGCGGGCCGGCGGGGCTGACGACCGCGCTGTACGGCGCCCGACTGGGCCACGAGACGGTGTTGATCGACCGCGGCGGCGGACGCGCAGCGATGATGGCCGACACGCACAACGTGATCGGGGTCACCGAGGACACCTCCGGCAACGAGTTCCTCGCGACCGGCCGCGAGCAGGTGCAGTCGTACGGCGGCACCTTCGAGCGCGGCTTCGTCACCGACGTGGAGCGCACCGACGACGACCGGTTCCGGCTCTCGACGAACGACGCCGAGCTGGTGGCCGACCGCGTCGTCCTCGCGACCGGCTTCTCCGACGAGCGCCCGGACCCGCCGCTCCCGCGGACCGGTAAAGGGCTCCACTACTGTCTCCACTGCGACGCCTACATGTTCGTCGACGAGCCGGTGTACGTGATGGGCCACGGCGAGGCGGCCGCCCACGTCGCGATGATCATGCTCAACGTGACCGACGACGTGGACATCCTGACGCGCGGCGCGGAGCCGACGTGGAGCGACGAGACCGCCGCACAGCTGGAGGCCCACCCCGTCGAGGTCGTTCACGAGGACGTGACCGGCGTCGAGAACGACCCCGACACCGGCTGGCTCGATGCCTTGGAGTTCGCGGACGGCACCCGCCGCGAGTACCGCGGCGGCTTCCCGATGTACGGCTCCGACTACAACACCGCCTTGGCCGAGGGGCTCGGCTGCGAGCTGATCGAGGGCGGCGAGATCGACGTCGACGACCACGGCCGCACCAGCGAGGACGGCGTGTTCGCGGTCGGCGACGTGACTCCCGGCCACAACCAGGTGCCCGTCGCGATGGGGCAGGGCGCGAAGGCCGGCCTCGCGATCCACAAGGAGATCCGCGAGTTCCCGCGCTCGAAGGAGGCGATCGATGCGGACGGCCCGGTCGACCCCGACGAGGTGCCCGCCATCTCGCCGGAGCTCATGGCGACCGCGGTCGCCCACGAGGGGCACGCCGGCGGCCCGCGAGAGGAGGCGGGCGTCGAGGCGGACGCGGAAACGCGGGCGGCCGACGACGACTGAGAGCGGATCGCCGATGGAACGACGGAAACGGATCTATCAGCCGGAACCCAAACCGGAATCAGGCGTGCTCGCTCGCGGCTTCGGCGCTCGCCATCGAGGTGCTCGCTTCGCTCGCACTTCGCACCGCCCGCTGTGCGCGACGAATGCGGTTCAAATCCGTCGGCGATTTCTCTCACTTCGTTCGAGAAATGCGCCGGCCGGGACCCTCGCGAGCGAACAGCGTGACCGAGCGAGGGTACGGGCCGCACACGACCGAAGGGAGTGCGCCGGCCGGGATTTGAACCCGGGCCATGAGCTTGGAAGGCTCAGGTCCTACCACTAGACCACCGGCGCGCGCTGCTGCGTCCGTCGCTGACGCGTCTACACGTAGGCCGAACTGTTCTGATAAACGTTCCGTGTTCTCGACGGCGGGGCGGCCCGTCGAAGGCGATCAAACGTTCACTCGCTATTTAAAAACCCACAATATTCAGGGCCGTTATAGCACACTTAGAACCGTTTTCAGAGGGTTAGAAGCGTTCTGGGTACATATGTCGGTAGCCACCCAATATACACCCGTAAGGTGACGACGATGTCATACCAATCGAGCAATCCCCTGGTCGACGAGGTCGAGTTCGCACTGGACGGCCCATGGGCGGCGTACTGGATCGCCTTCCTGCGCGTCGTCACCGGCTGGTGGTTCTTCCACTCCGGGATCACGAAGGTGTTCTCGGACGGGCTCTCGTACACCTACGGGACGACGTACATGCAGGGCATGTCGGGCACGGCGCTCGGCGGCATCCCGGTCTGGGTGGGACACAACCTCGGGTGGCTCATCGAGCCGGGCGTTCCCCTGTTCGAGACGCTGATCGGGCTCGCGCTGATCGCCGGCGCGTTCACCCGGCTGGCCGCGTTCGGCGGGGTCATCTTCATGACCCTGTTCTGGCTCGGCAACGCCGAGTTCGGACACGGGCTCGTCAACAGCGACCTCATGGGGCTGCTGTTGTTCATGACGATGATCGTGCTCGCAGCCGGCCGGTACTACGGCCTCGACGCGGTGATCGAGAAGCTCGACGTGGTCGAACAACACCCAAAACTCCGCTACCTGCTCGGTTAAGAGGTGACATCCAATGACTGACATCATCGACAAGGCGGCGATGGCGCTGAGCGCGGGACTGATGCTGCTCGGGATCGTCGGCATGGGGCTCTTGGAGCTCCTCGTCGGCCAACCGTACAGTCCGGTCCCGATCACGAACGAGGCGGGGGACGTGATCGCGACCCCGCTGTTCTCGCCGCAGCTCCGCACGGGGGTCGTGCTGGCCGGCATCGCGGTGCTCGGGCTGTACGCGGTCTACAAGATCGTGACGCCGCTGGCCGACGACGCGCGGACCGGCCACGAGACGGTCGCCGACTGAGGCGATTCGTGACTCGACCGCCGCGGTAGGCGGCGCGGCTACTCTCCTGCGTTCCCGTCGGCCGACCCGTCGAGCGTCGCGTTCGCCTCGCTCGTACCCTCCGTCTCGTCCGCCTCGCGAGCGACGCCGCCGTCGGCGCTCACCGACGAGTCGGTCTCGTCCGTCTCCTCCGTGTCGAACGCGAACCCGGACTCCTCCTCCGGCTTCGGTTCGGTTTCGCGCTCTCCTCCGTCTCCGTCCGTTTCCCCGCCGGCTTTGTCCGTCGTCTCGGGCGTTCCCGCGTCGGTTTCCGAACCGCCCTCGACTTCCGGGGCGACCTCGGCGTCGCTCCCGGTGTCGCCCTCGGCGTCGGTGTCGGCGCCGACCGCACGTCCCGCCTCGGCCTCGTCGACGTCGAACGCGTCGGTCATGCGGCGCAGGTCGCGTGCGCGCTCCGTCAGATCGTGGGCCTGCTCGGACACCTCCCGCAGCGTCACGGCCTGCTCCTCGGCGGTCGACGCGACGGTCGTCGCCTCCGCGGTCGTCTGCTGGCTCACGCCGGCCAGGTCGTCGACGGCGCCGGTGACCTCGCTGACGGACGAGGCCTGCGCGTCCATCGCGCCGGAGATCTCCTGGACCCCGTCGTCGGCCTCGGTCACGCGCTCGGCGACAGCCTCCAGCGCGTCCTCGGCCTCCTCGACGGTGTCGACCCCGTCGTCGACGCCCTCGCGGATCGCGGCCATCTCGGTGACGCTCTCGTCGGTGCGCTCGCGAAGGCCGTCGATCAGCGTCTCGACCTCGGCGGCGGACTCCTGGGTCTCCTCCGCGAGCGACTTCACCTCCTCGGCGACGACCGCGAAGCCGGAGCCGGCCTCGCCCGCGCGGGCGGCCTCGATCGAGGCGTTCAGCGCGAGCAGGTTCGTCTGGTCCGCGATCTCCGAGATCGTCTCGACGATCTCGTCGACCTCCCCCATCTCGGCCTCCAGCCGCTCGACGGTCTCCGCGGCCGACTCCGACCGCTCCTCGATCGCGTGCAGCTCGTCGACCGCGTCGCCGGTCGCCCCGCGCCCCCGCTCGGTGAGCTCGCTCGCCCGCTGCGAGGTGGACGCCACCTGCTCGGCGGAGGCCGCCACCTCCTCGACGGTGGCAGACATGTCCTCCATCTCGCCGGCGACGTCGGCGAGCTGTCGGCTCTGTCGCTCCGCGCCCGCCGAGATCTCGTCGACCGCGTCGCTCGTCTCGCGCCCGGCCTCGGCGACCTCGTCGGTGCCGTCCGTCACCGCCTCGCTCTTCTCCGCCACCTCGCCCGCGAACGCGTCGACCTCGGCGATCGTCGCCTCCAGCTCGTCTATCGCGTCGTTGAACCCGTCGGCGATCTCCCGAAGTGCCTCGGGGTCGTCAGGTTGGGCGTCGAGCCGGGCGGTGAGGTCGCCGTCGGCGCACTCCTCCATCGTCGCCCCGAAGGCCGCGGCGCGCTCCTCCAGCGTCCGCGCGAACGCCTCGCTCTCCGCCTTCGCTGCCTCCGCGCGCTCTCGCTGCGTCTCCGCCGACTCGATCTCCTCGCGCAGCGAGTCGCGCATGGTCGAGAACGCGCCGTAGAGGTCGCCGAACTCGTCCCGACGGCTGGTCTCCAGATCCACGTCGAGGTTGCCGGCCTCCAGCTCGCGCGCCCGGTTTCCGAGGCGGTTCAGCTCGACGACGGTCCCCCGGCCGAGCGTCGCGCCGAGGAGCCCGAGCCCGACGATCGCGACCCCGACGATCAGGAGGAGATTCCGGCCGATCATCCCGGAGAGGGCGTACGCCTCCGACAGCGGGACGTGGACCGCGACCGACCAGTCCTCGGACGGCACCGGCGCGTACGCCACGAAGTACTCGGTCCCCTCGGCGAACCCGAACGTCGCGGACGCGATCGAGCCGACCGGGTTCTCCTCATCGAAGAGAACGGAGCGGATGCCGCCGTTGTACCGCTCCCCGGCGACGCCCTCGCGGTCCCCGGCGGCGATCGTCCCGTCCGACTGCACGAGCGTCGTGAACGCGCCGTCGGTCGGCTGGCGGAGGTCCGCGACGACCGGAGCCAGAGTGACCTCCATGACGAGGTAATCGCGCATCGGCGTCAGAGCGACGTACGCGATCCGCTGGTCGCCGTCGACCTCGTAGGTCGGCGTGGTGTAGACCTGATCGCCGTACAGTAGGTTGTCGTCGAACCATTCCTGACTCGTGAGGGCGGCGCCGGAGTCGGGAGCGTCTTGGCTCGACGCGAGCACGGTCCCCTCCTTGCGGTCGACGTGGTGGAGGGCGATCACCTCGTCGGTCGTCCGCGATTTGTGCGAGATGAGGTACCGGCTCGTCACGTCCGGCTCCTCGGAGAACGCCCCGTTGTCCGCGATGTCGCGTACCGTCGAGCGGCGGGCGCTCGTCCAGCCGTCGATTTCGGTGCCGCTCAGCTCCGCGACCGCGGTGTAGTCCGCCTGCGCGTTGGACTCGAGCTGATCGGTCGTCTCCGCGTAGGTGACCGCGCCCACCGCCCCGATAGCGGCGACGACCACCAGCACGGCGACCGCGAACTTCGCGAGGTAGCTCCGGGTGACCGCGTCGGGACTCAGCCGGCGCAGAAGGCGACCGAGACGTGTGGAACTCATTACATCGACGCGGTCGTCACTGTCTCTTTAATCCTCCCACGCCAATATCGACATCGATAATTAGGGGGGCGGGACGGTGACGGTCGCGTAGCAGTTCCCGCTCGACACGTCGGCATCGGCGGTTTCGAGGGCGCTCTTCGCGATATCGGCCTCGAACTCCGCGGGCGAGTAGATGTGATAGTACCGCGGCACCGTCTCGCCGCCCGGGAGCGTCCAGTCGACCGTCGTGTCGAACCCCTCCTCCCGGTCGAACCGGTCGTGGGCCGTGCTCCACGCGCTCACCAGCGCGGTCCCGCTCGGTGCGAGGACCCGCGCGAGCTCGTCGAGGCTCCGGACCCGGGCCTCGCGCGACGGGAGGTGGTGCACGGTCGCGACGTACACGGCGAGCCCGACCGCGTCGGCCGCGATCGGCAGGGCCGCGGCGTCGCCGTGGACGAACGACGCGGTCCCGTCGTATGTCCGATCGCGGGCGCGAGCGACCGCCTCGCGGAGGAGCCCGCGGCTGAGGTCGACGCCGACGACCGCGTCCGCGCGCTCGGCGAGGAGCTCCGCGTGACGCCCGTTGCCGCAGCCGAGGTCGAGCGCGCGCGCCGCGGTGCGCCCGTCGAGGAACGACTCGACCTCCGGCCACGCGTACTCCCTCGTCTTCGAGAAGTGCGCGGCGATGCGGTCGTACGTCGACTGAGGGTCGGCGTCGGCCTCGTGGTCACCTCCCGGCTCGGGGTCCATGTCGGGCGGTCGTTCCGGACCGATTTAGGTCCGGTGGCTGCCGGCGCCGAAGCGACGACGAGGCCGGCGCTCGTCCGGCGGCGACTCACACCACGTCGATGACGAGGAACGCGGCGAGCGTCAACAGAAGCAGGACGACGACGTGTTTCGCGCCGTCCTTGACCGATCCCTCGCCGAGCTGGCCGGCGACGAGCCCGGAGCAGACCGCCTGTATCGCCGCGGCGTGGAAGAACAGCTGCTCGTAGGCGCTCGCGTCGATGTCGCCGAGTCCCCCCGTGATCCCCGAGGGACCGCCCGACGCGCCGGGGAGGTCGCTCGCGCCGGCGCCCGAACCGGGGATCGCCGCCTCCTCGATCGCGGGGATAAAGGACACCGACAGCGAGGCGATGATCCCCAGGAAGACGAGGAAGGAGATGTAGATCACGATGAGGTACGTCAACATCACCTGCCGGCGCTCTCGGCGGAGCGACCACGTCGCGCGCGCCTCGTCGGCCGCGATCCGGAGCACGGGACCGATGTCGCCGCTGGCCCGCATCGCGTTCGTGATCAGCGCGACCGCCCGCGAGGTCATCGGCGACCGGACCCGTCGCTCCAGCCGCCGGAGGGCGGTGCCCACGTCGGCGCCCCAGTCGATGTCGCGCCGGGTGCGCTGTAGGTCGTCGGTGAGTCCCTCTAAGTTCGAGTCCGCGACGCGCCGGACGCTCCCGACCACGGAGGTGCCCGCCTCGTTGACGCTGGCGAGCCGGTCGAGGAAGTCGGGGACCGCCGACTCGATCCGCCGGACCCGGCGCTTGCGCGCCTCGTAGACGACGGCGTAGCTCGCGAGCACGAGCGCGGTCGCGGCGGCGACCGGCGTCTCGACCTGCGCGACCATCTCGGTCGGCGGTCCGAGGGTGATCGGGAAGGCGGTCGCGAGCAGGCCGACGACCGCGAGCGGGACGGAGAGGAGGAACACCGTGCGCGGCTCGTCGAGCACGCTCTCGACGGGCGAGGCGGCCCACCGGCGAAGCGACCGGACCCGGTCGTACGCCCGGAGGCGCTCGCGGCTCGCCGCCCAGCGGTCGCGGCCGCTCCCGTCCACCGCCACGCCCCCGTCCGCCTGTGCGCCGCCGTCGGCGAGACCGGACCCGTCGGCGTCTTCCGCGCCGCCCGCGCCGCCGGCCGTCGCCCCGTCCTCGATCGCCTTCGAGAGGTCGACGGTCTCGGTGCCGCCGACCCCCTGCGTGACGCTGTCGACGTAGACCACGAACCCGAACGTCGCCAGCGGCACCCCGACGTAGACCACGACGCGCAACAGGGGGAGGGTGTCCTCCAACACGAGACCGATCACGACGAGGATGGTGATGAAGAACAACGGGCCGGCCACTAAGGCGGTGACGTACGCCTCCGCGAACGTGGAGAGCAGTTCGAGGTACTGCTGCTGTTTCGCCTCGGCCTCCTCCTGATACAGCTCGTACTGGTCGCTGAGGAACGTCGAGATGGGCTGGCCGGTGCCGAGCACGGACGCGAGGTTCTCCGCGAAGTCGGCTAAGTCCTCGCTCGGGGTGCGCCGGGCCGTGCGCTGGAGCGCGGTCAGCGCGTCGGTGCCGAAGGCGTTCATGTCGCGGACGGCGACCGACAGCTCCGTCGCCGCCTCGCCGTACACCGCCTCGTTCTCCGCGAGGGTGTCCATCACGCGGGGAAACGGCATCCCCGACCGCGACAGCGCGTACATGAACGCGACGGTGCGGGGGAGGGTGGCGTCGATCTCCGCCCCCCGCGCGTGAGCGCGCTGGTCGAGCAGCTCCCACCGACCGTAGTACATCCCGACCGCGAGCGCGGAGCCGAGCGTCGCCGACGCCAGCGTCAACAGGAGGAACAGCTCGGCGATCCCGATCTCCGTGAGCCGGGTCACGCCGGCGAGGAACCCGAGCGACGCCGGAAGCGTCTCCCGCAGGGCCGCCTCGCTCACGTCGAGCGCCGAGAGGAGCCCGGCCGCGACGTACACGCCGACGACGCTGCCGGCGACGCCGAGCACGCCCGCGTACAGAAGCGTCTTGGCGGCGTACTCCCGGTGAGTGCCCGCGATGTGGGCGGCGCGCATCAGGTCTCGCTGGCGCTGCCGCCGCGGCCCGTCTTCTCCGACGTAGTCGCCGAAGAGCGACAGCGCGACGCGGGTGACGACGAGGTCCGCCCCGTCGTCGACCGCGGGCAGGAGCAGCGCCAGACAGCACCCGACCGCGGCGAGCAGGGGAAGGTACGCGATCATTCGTCGCCGGCGTCCCCGACCGGTCCCGGAGGATCGGCCGCGTCGTCGCCCCGCTGTTCGACCTTCCCGTCGCCCCGTTCTTCGAGCCGGTCCATCACGCGCTCGGGGTCGGCGTAGTACTCGTTGACGAGGGCGGTGAACGCCCGGTAGTCGGTGACGCCGAGCCCGCGGAGCAGTTCGAGGAAGCGCTCGCGCCGCCGGACCTCGCGGAGTAGCTCCGACCGGGACCAGCCGCGCTCGTCGGCGATCTCCTCTAAGAGCGACGAGTCGTTCCGGCGGAACTCGTCGGTCTCGGCGTCCCACTCGAACGCCGAGGAGTAGTCGAGTTCCCCGGTGCGCTGGTCGATCCCGCCGATCTCGCCGATCGTCTTCGCGCGCCGGACGCGCTGGTCGCCCGCGCGGGTCAGCGTCTGGATCGACAGCATATCGAGCGACTGGACCATCGCGCGCGGCACGTTGATCGGCTCGTTCTCCAGCCGGTTTATCACCGTCTCGATCGAGTCGGCGTGCATCGTCGAGAAGGTGGTGTGGCCGGTGTTCATCGCTTGGAACAGGGTGATCGCCTCCTCCCCGCGGACCTCCCCGACCACGATGTACTCGGGGCGGTGGCGAAGCGCGGACCGGAGCAGGTCGTACATGTCGATGTCGGCGCCCTCGTAGCGGCGCTCCCGGGTGACCGAGGAGAGCCAGTTGTCGTGGTAGAGCGAGAGCTCGCGGGTGTCCTCGATGGTGAGCACCTTCGCGCGCGGCGGGACGAACATCGACACCGCGTTCATCGAGGTGGTCTTCCCGGAGGCGGTGCCGCCGGCGAAGATGAGGCTCTTGTTGTGCTCGATACAGAGCCAGAAGTACGCCATCTGCTCGACCGAGAACGTGCCGTACTCCACCAGATCGATCGGGGTGAACGGGTCCTCGGCGTACTGGCGGATCGTGAACGCGGAGCCGCGCGGCGTCACCTCCTCGCCGAGCGCGAGCTCCGCGCGCGACCCGTCCGGCAGCGTCGTCTCCACGATGGGATCGCCGACGGAGACGTGGCGCCCGGACTGCTGGGCGAGGCGGATCACGTAGTTGTCGAGCTCGGACTTCCCGAACGAGACGTTGGTCTCGACGTCGGTGTAGTCGTCGTGGTAGACGAAGATCGGGAGGTCGTAGCCGTCACACGAGATGTCCTCGATGTGGCGGTCGTTGAGCAGGGGGTCGACCTTCCCGTAGCCGCGGAAGTCGCGGTAGAGGTAGTACGCGAGCGCGTGGAACGTGTCCATCCCGGCGTCGACGCCGTACCCCTCCAACAGCCCCTCCAGCTCCCCCCGGAGCGTCTCCTCGTCGGTCTTCCCGGTGCCCTCGCGGTACAGCAGCGGGTCGCGGATGTCGTCGACGACGCGGTCAAGCAGGTCGCGCTCGAACCGGTCTAGCTCCGGCTCGACCGCGTAGTACCGGTGTTCGCTCTCCGCGTCGTCGTAGGTGATAACGACGTACGCGTACGGCGCGTTCACCCAGTACCGGTCGACCTCGCGCTCGCCGTCGGGGACCGCGAAGGCGGCGAGCGGGCCGTCCGTGTCCGGCCTGAAGGGCCTGACGTTCAGGTCCGACCCCTGCAGCATCTCCCACGTCCGCGAGAGCCGCCGCCGGAGGGCCTCGATGCGGTCCCCGGCGTCGCCGCGCGCGTCACTCGCCATCGTCGTTACGAGGCCGTATGGGTCGTGGCGGTTTAAAATCCCCCCGGCAGTTATCATCGGCGACACCGACGCCGTCGTCGGCCTCGCCGGCGCGGTCTTCGGTCCCATCCTCGCCACGGTCTCCAGTCTCGTCGCCACCGCGGTCTCCGGCCCCGTCGGCACCTCGTCTCTCGTGGCCCGGCGGGGGTCCGCCCGTTACGTTCATACGGGGCGACCGCGAAGTATGACACAGGCAATGCGGCGTAACTACTTCGAGCTGACCGTCGAAGGCGTCGGCGACGACGCCGGCCGACCGGGGACGCCACTGGTCCGTATCGACTTCCACGGACCGGACGGGCTCCTCCGCGACCGGCTCTCGGGGACCGACGGCGACCTCCTCGACGCCGACGACGTCGACGTCGCGTTCCGGCTCCGCGAGCCGCTCTCGACCGCGGACGACCCGGATGGCGTGGTCGGCGTGACGAACCGCTACACCGGGGACTTCGTCCTCGAACTCAACGAGACGGCCACGGACGTGCTCCCCTTCATCCACGCCGCGCGCGACTCGGCGGGCGACGAGGACGCCCACTACCGGGTCGAGATCGACGTCGACGGCGAGCGGCTCGTGAGCTACGACAAGGACACCTTCCTCGTGTACGACCACGAGGGGAACCTCCTCCGCAACGAGAGCCTGATCCCGTCCGGCGTCGAGCTGTGAGCGCGACCGGAGACCCCTTCAAACGCTCACGTTGTCGGCGACGATCCGCACCGACTCCCCCGGTCGGAGGTCGAACGCGCTGTCGCCGCGTCCGTCGTTCACGTCGCACTCGACGTAGCCGTGGCTCCCGACGGTGACGAGCCGGTCGCCCGGGTCGACCGCGCCGAACGTCTCGGCGACCGGGGTGAGCTCCCCGTTGATCCGGACCCAGTCGCGGCCGCGGATCAGCTCGCCCGGGACGTTGGTGACGACGTTGCCGAACCGGTCGATCGCGAGCACCTCGCCGTCGACGGCGACCGGGTCGCCCGCGTCGTCGCGCTCGACGCTCGGCTCCGGGAGGACGAGGTCGACGGGGTCGGCCGCCGGCGAGAGGTCGTCCATGCCCGTGAGCGTCTCCGAGACTTCGTCGGGCGTGGTCGCCGCCGGGCCGTCGTCGAGCGTCGCCCGGATTCGGGCCGCGGTCGGCGCGAACACGTCGCGGCCGTGGAACGTCTCGCTCACCGGCTTGTCGACGTCGACGACGAAGGCTTCGACCTCGTCGTCGTCCGCAAGCGCCCGCGCCGGCGGCATCGCGAGCCCGTTGTCGGGGGCGACGAGGACGTGCGAGCCGGCGCGGACGACCAGCGCGTCCCGGTCGGTGCCGACGCCCGGATCGATCACCGCGCAGTGGACGGCCGGGGGGAACTCCGGGAGCACGAAGCGGAGCCAGAAGGCGGCCGCCCGGGGATCGCCGCGCGGCAGGTCGTGGGCGACGTCGATCAGCTCGGCGTCGGTGTGGCGTCGGATCACTCCCTTCATCGCGGCGGGGTACGGCGAGCCGAAGTCGGAGGCGAGCGTGATCATGGACGATCGGCGGTGCGGCTCGTTCTTAAAAGGCAGGTGGCGGAACGCGGCGGTGAGGCCACCGGCTACGCGTCGGAGGGCGCCTCGCCGTTCGCGTCGGTCTCCGCGATCCGGCGGATGCGCTCGACGCCGTCGATCTCCTCGATCACGTCGACGACGGTCTCGGGGACGAGCGCCTCCCAGTCGCGGCCGTGGATCATGCGCTCGCGAAGCTCCGTCCCCTCCAACACGTCGCGGCGGAACATCGGGGAGCCGCGGACCTCGACGCCGGCCTCCTCGAACAGCCGGACGACGAGCGGGTTGTTCGAGTACGCCACGTCGAACCGCGGGGTCATGCTCTGAACGTGGCTCACCCACACGGAGTTGCGGTCCAGATCCTCGATGGGGACGACGTAGCTCGTGACATCGAGTTCCTCGACGGCCTTCGTCACCATCATCACGCGCTCGCCGGCGGTGAACGGGTTTCGGGTGGTGTGGGAGTCGCCGGCCGAACCGATCCCGAGGACGAGTTCGTCGACCTCGGACGCGATCTCCTCGACCATGTGTCGGTGACCGTCGTGAAACGGCTGATACCGCCCGATGTAGAACCCGCGCATGGATACACGTAGCGGGAGCCTCGTTTATAAACCTCGTGGGAACCGCCAACGTGGAATATCGGGGGTTTCGGGGCGTATCGAACCCGTTTTACCGATCTCCCACGGTTCGGCCGCGGGGAGAAAGTATATCAGTTGCCGACCCGTCGTTTTTCGTAGCGAACCCCGATTCTATGAGCAACGAAAAGGACGCGAACGACCCGCCGACCGAGGACCCCGAAGAGCCGGAAGAGTCCGGCGTCGGGAGCCCGGACCCGACGGGGAACGGCGAGGACGCCCGCGACGACGGCGCCCGCGAGCCGGCGGACGAGGGCGTCGACGCGCCCGACGGCGCCGGCGACTCGGCCTCCGAGGAGGAGGAGGAGGCGGCCGCCGACGATCCGGCCGAATCCGACGAGGTCTGGGACGACGGGGTCGTCGTCGACGGACCCGGGTCGGAGGGCGCCGAGACGGGCCGCGAGGAAGCGAACGGCGCCACCCCCGAGGGTGTCACCGAAGCAAACGAGGGCGGCGGCATCGACGAGCTCGGCAGCACCGTCGAGGTCGAGGGCGCCGATATCGAGGAGGACCCCGACGAGGACGACCTCCTCGGCGGCCTCAAGATCGACACCACCGCCGAGCTCGAGATCCCCGACCGCCTCGTCGATCAGGTCATCGGGCAGGAGCACGCCCGCGACGTGATCATCAAGGCGGCCAAGCAGCGCCGCCATGTGATGATGATCGGCTCGCCCGGGACCGGGAAGTCGATGCTGGCGAAGGCGATGTCCGAGCTGCTCCCGAAAGAGGAGCTTCAGGACGTGCTGGTCTACCACAACCCGGAGGACGGCAACAAGCCGAAGGTCCGGACCGTCCCCGCCGGGAAGGGCGACCAGATCCTCGACGCGCACCGTGAGGAGGCGCGCAAGCGCAACCAGATGCGGTCGCTGTTGATGTGGATCATCATCGCCGTCGTGCTGGGCTACGCGCTCATCATCGTCGGCCAGATCCTCGTCGGCATCATCGCCGCCGGGGTCGTCTACCTCGTCTTCCGCTACCTGAACCGCGGGTCGGACGCGATGATCCCGAACCTGCTGGTGAACAACGGCGACACGAAGACCGCGCCGTTCCGCGACTCCACGGGTGCGCACGCCGGCGCGCTGCTCGGCGACGTCCGGCACGACCCGTTCCAGTCCGGCGGGATGGAGACGCCCAGCCACGACCGCGTCGAGGCGGGCGCCATCCACAAGGCGAACAAGGGCGTGCTGTTCATCGACGAGATCAACACGCTCGACATCCGCAGCCAGCAGCATCTCATGACGGCGATTCAGGAGGGCGAGTTCTCGATCACGGGCCAGTCCGAGCGCTCCTCGGGCGCGATGGTCCAGACCGAGCCCGTCCCGACCGACTTCGTCATGATCGCGGCCGGGAACCTCGACGCGATGGAGAACATGCACCCGGCGCTGCGGAGCCGTATCAAGGGATACGGCTACGAGGTGTACATGGAGGACACCATCGAGGACACCCCGGAGATGCGCCGGAAGTACGTCCGGTTCATCGCGCAGGAGGTCGCGAAGGACGGCCGCCTGCCGGAGTTCACGGCCGAGGCCGTCGAGGAGGTCCTCCTCGAGGCCAAGCGTCGCTCCGGCCGGAAGGGCCACCTCACCCTCCTGTTCCGGAACCTCGGCGGGCTCGTCCGCGTCGCCGGCGACATCGCCCGCGGCGAGGACGCCGAGCTGACCACCCGCGACCACGTGCTGCAGGCGAAGGGGCGCTCGCGCTCCATCGAACAGCAGCTCGCGGACGACTTCATCGAGCGCCGGAAGGACTACGAGCTGCAGGTCTCCGACGGCTACGTCGTCGGCCGCGTCAACGGGCTCGCCGTGATGGGCGAGGACTCCGGGATCATGCTCCCGGTGATGGCCGAAGTCGCGCCCTCGCAGGGCCCCGGCGAAGTGATCGCCACGGGCCAGCTGAAGGAGATGGCGCAGGAGTCGGTGTCGAACGTCTCCGCGATCATCAAGAAGTTCTCCGACGAGAACATCTCGGAGATGGACATCCATATCCAGTTCGTGCAGGCGGGCCAGCAGGGCGTCGACGGCGACTCCGCGTCCATCACGGTCGCGACCGCGGTCATCTCCGCGTTGGAGGACGTCGGCGTCGACCAGAGCCTCGCGATGACGGGCTCGCTGTCGGTACGGGGCGACGTGCTCCCCGTCGGCGGCGTCACCCACAAGATCGAGGCGGCCGCGAAGGCCGGCTGCACCCGGGTCATCATCCCGCAGGCGAACGAGCAGGACGTGATGATCGAAGACGAGTACGAGGACATGATCGAGGTCATCCCGGTCTCGCACATCAGCGAGGTCCTCGACATCGCTCTCGAAGGCGAAGCCGAGAAGGACTCGCTCGTCTCCCGGCTCAAGTCGATCACCGGCTCGGCGCTGAAGGAGGGGAGCGTCTCCGGTCCCTCCAGTCCGAGCCCGCAGTAGGGTAGCTACCCGCAACCACACCGATGCCCGACTGGGCGGCGTTCGCGGCCGCGACCGTCGCCCTGACGCTGCTGCTTCTGTTCTTCACCCGTCGCTCTCGATGTCGTCGCTCTCGGTGTCGTCGCGGGACTCCTCCTCGCCGTCGGCAACGAGGCGGCCGCGCGGCTGGGCACCCGGGCCGGCGTCGCGCCCTCGACGCGGCTCCGCGAGGCGATGGCTCCCCGTGATCTCGCCGAGTGGGTCCTGTTGTTCGGGATCGCGCTCCCGGTCGTCGCCGCCTTCGAGGAGGCGCTGTTCCGCGGCGCGCTGATCGGGGCGCTGTCGGTCGGATTCGCGGTCGATCCGTGGTTCCTCGTCGTCGCCTCGTCGGCCGCGTTCGGGCTCGGCCACGGCGCGCAGGGGCGGCTCGGGATCGCCGTCGCCGGCGGGCTCGGTGTCGCGCTCGCGGGGCTGTTCGTCACCACCGGCAGCCTCCTCGCGGTCGTCGTCGCGCACTACGTCGTCAACGCGGTGGAGTTCGTCGCGCACGAGGGGCTTGGGGCCGCTTGGACGGGCTCGGAGGCTGGCGGCGGAGGGTGACCCCGGCTCCCGCCCCTTTTTACTTCGGCGACGCCAACCTCGGACGATGAGCGGGAAACCGACCGTCGGCGAGTACATGACCCGCGACGTCGAGACCGTGAGTCCCGACGAGAGGGTGGAAGCGGTCGCGCGGCGGATGGCGGAAAGCGACGGTCACAACGGGTTCCCCGTCACGCAGGGACGGACGGTCGAGGGGTTCGTCTCGGCGGCCGACCTCCTGCTCGCCGACGACGAGGCCCCGGTCTTCACTGTGATGTCCGACGACCTCATCGTGGCACACCCGGACATGAAGGTGACCGACGCCGCGCGCGTCATCCTCCGGTCCGGGATTCAACGCCTCCCGGTCGTCGACGACGCCGACAACCTCGTCGGGATCATCTCGAACACGGACGTGGTCCGCTCGCAGATCGAGCGCGCGACGCCGAGCAAGGTCGGGAAGCTGATGCGCACGCTCGAACAGATCCACGGCGTCGGGCTCACGGAGGAGCGCCGCGAGGTGGAACTCACCGGCCTCACGCCGACGCAGGCCCGCGTGTACGCCGACGAGCTGGAAGGACGCAAGTACGAGCTGGAGCGCGGGCTGGCGGAGCCGCTCGTCGTCATCGACAACGGCGGGACGCTCCACCTCGCCGACGGCCACCACCGCGTGATGGCCGCCCACGAGGCCGGGATCGAGGAGATGGACGCGTACGTGATCGTCCCCGACCACCCGGTCGAGCTCGGGATGGCCAAGACCGCCGAGAAGGAGGGGCTCGACGACATCACCGACATCGAAGTCGTCGACTACGCGCGCCACCCCCTCGTCGAGACCACGAAGCGACTGCAGTGATCGCGTCTTCGGCTTCCGGCGGTAGCTTCCGTCCTCACGCCGACGACAGGTTTTTGAGAGTTCGCAGCGAAGTGACGTGTATGCGATCCAGAATCAAGGGCGCGCTGTCCCGAGCGAAGTACGCGGCGGTCGGGGCGGCGGTCGGCGCCGCCGTCGGCGGACTGGTCAGCCGAAACGCGGCGAGCACCGGCGGCGCGCTCGGCGGACTCGCGGGCGCGACGCTCGCCGACCTCCGGAGCGGCGCCGACGGCGTCTTCGCGGAGTTCCGGTCCGGCGGCGACGATGCGGACGACGCCAACGGCTCCGACGACGCGGGCGCGACGATCGAACTGGCCGACGAGTAGCCGCGACGATTCCGTTTTCGCGCTCCCGTTTTCACACATCGTACTTCTGCCGCTGTTTCGGGAACGCCTATACGACCGGGCGAAGTAGCCCCGGGTAATGACCGACATCGACGACAACGCGGACAGGGGCTGGTTCGCGGGCGGCTCGCCGGCCGGCTCCGGGGCGACGGGCGACGAGGGGTCGCTCCGCGCCCGGATCGCCGACGGCGAGGCCGACGCGCCGCGCGACTGGCCCGGCCTCGCCGTCGAGGCCGGCTTCGTTGACTTGCGGGACGACTACTACGATCGACTCCACGAGGCGTCCGTGGCGGCGACCCGCGAGGCGGTCCACGAGCGCGAGCGCGCCGACGACAAACAGCTCGTCCACGCGGTGCGGGCGATGGACGACTGCGAGCGCACCGCCAACGAGTTGGCCGAGCGCGTCGCGGAGTGGGCCGGGAGCCTCTTCGACGACGCCGAGCCGGGGATCGAGGGCGCCCGCGCCGTGGCGGAGCGGGAACCGGAGAGCGAGCTGGAGCGGCGCGCCGTCTCGCTCGCGGCGCGAGTGGTCGACCTCGCTGCCGAGCGCGACGCGCTCGCCGAGACGATCGAGCGGACCGCGCCGGCGGTGGCGCCGAATCTCGCCGAGATGGCCGGCCCGGAGCTCGCGGCGAGATTGATCGCGCTCGCGGGCGGGCTGGAACCGCTCGCGAAGAAGCCCTCGGGGACCGTACAGGTGCTCGGCGCGGAGGACGCGCTGTTCGCGCACCTCTCCGGGCGCGCCCCCTCGCCGAAACACGGGATCATCTACACGCACGAGTACGTTCGGAACACCCGTCCGGAGGATCGCGGGTCGGCCGCGCGGGCGCTCGCGGGCAAGCTGACGCTCGCGGCTCGGGTTGACCACTACTCGGGCGAGCGCCGCGAGACGCTCCACGAGGAGCTTCACGAGCGGATGGCGACGATCCGAGCGCGCGCGGAGGAAGGAGGCGACGGTAGCGGGGACGATGACGCCGACACCGACACGGAGGGTGACGCGTGACCGACGCCGACCTGCCGGCGGGCGTCGAACGCCGCGAGATCGACGGGGAGATCCGGCTGGCGACCCGCGGCCCGCCGGTGTACGGCGAGCCGACCGCGGACGGGTGGCGCGCGTGGGACGCCGGCCGCTCGAAGCTCGGCGGGATGTTCGAGCTCGGGGTCGAGACGGGGCTGTCCGGCGGCGAGACCGTGCTGTACCTCGGCGCGGCCAGCGGGACGACGGTCAGCCACGTCGCGGATTTCGCGGGGCCGACGTACGCGGTGGAGTTCGCGCCGCGGCCGGCGCGGGACCTCGTCGAGGCGGCCGAGCCCCGGGAGCGGCTGTTCCCGCTGCTGAAAGACGCGCGGACGCCGACCCGATACGCCCACGTCGTCGAGAGCGACGTTGACGCGATCGTTCAGGACGTGGCGACGCGCGGGCAGGCGGAGGTGGCGGTTCGGAATCGCCGGTTCCTCGCGGATGACGGGCGGCTGCTGCTCGCGATCAAGGCGCGCAGCGAGGACGTGACGGCGGCCCCGGAGACGGTGTTCGAGAGCGCGCTCGACCGGCTCCGGGAGACCTACGAGATTCTGGAGACGCAGCGACTCGACCGGTACCACGAGGACCACCTCGGGGTCGTGGCGACGCCGCGATAGGACCGGGTCGCGGCCGAGAGCGCGTCGATCGCGGCGCGGATCCGTCGATCGGATCACGCATCTTCGACGGCCGCGATGAGCGCGTCGGTCGCCGCGTCGATGTCGACGGGTTCGGCGCTCACCAGCCGTTCATCGACCGTTTCGAGCAGCGAGTCAGTCGTTGCAGGCGTGAACGCCAGCCCGTGAGCTACGGACGGCAGGCGCTCGTCGGCGCTCTGGTACGCCCGCGAGACGGCCGTCAGCGGCGGCTCAAACCGGTCCGGTGAGATGTCCGTCCGGGGAGGCACGGCCCCGCACGGGACGGGCGGGGTTTCGCGTTCCTCGGGGTCAGGATCCGGACGCGCCTCGGCCGACTGTGGGTCGTTGAACGCGACTTGGCCGGGCACAGACCCCGCGAATCCGAGCCACGCAGCGGCTCCCTCGGAGGGGGAGTTCGCCGGCGAGGCGAACGCGTCGTACCGGATGACTGGCGCGTCTCCGAGACCGACGAGCCCCCAGCCCCCCTCAGTCCCGGCTTCGTCCCGGTGACCGAATCCGGCCTGCCGGAGGGATGACGACAGCTACGACCCGGTCTGGACGACCGCCGCCTCGCCGTTTCCGACTCGGCGACCCGCTTCGGTCAGGATCTCCGCCGGATCGTCTCCGGCGGTAGAGAGAAGCTGTGACACCGCCGACACCGTCTCGCGGACGGCAGATCGAGGCTCGCCGCCCGAGCGGAACCCGCGGTAGGCTCCGGGATCGACGGTCGCGAGCAGGGCGGCGAACAGCTGGAGCGTGGCCCACGGCTGGCCGAACGCGTGGCTGAACGGCCGTGCCTCGGTCGCTGACGACGCTGCGACCGCCTCGACGGCTGCGAGGAGCCCGTCGACGGACGAGAGCGATTCGGGATCGACGCCGACCGCATCGAGAATGTCGGCGTTGTAGTATGCGGTGTCGACTCGGAAGGCCGCAACCGGAACGGCCCGGTGGGCACGGTCTCGACGGCACGTCTCGCGGACGATCGGCGGATGGGCGTCCGCCACGTCGGCGGTCCACACGTCGTCGACGGGGGCCAGCGAGCCGTCGAACGGTGCGAGGTTCCCTCCGGGAACAGTCGCGAAGGCTCCGGGCGGGTCGTCGGCCTCGATACGCCGCATGACGAGGTCGTCGACGGCGGCGTCCGCCACGGGTCGCACGTCCGTCGGAACGTCGGGGTGGGCGTCGCGGAACGCCGCGGTGAACGACTCGCTCGCGAGTTTGTTGGGACCGGATGTCCAGTTGTGCAGCACCTCGACCGGCGAGCTGTCGGACGCGGGGGTGTCGGTGTCCGACGGCGTCGCGGACTCGTTCGAGGTACAGCCGACGAGGCTCCCGAGACCGCTCGTGGCGATCGCGGCTAGGTACGCTCGTCGGCGGGAGGGGCGCCGTGGCGTCGGGGGACCAGTCATCGGCCCAAGATGTTCTCCGGGAGGCTACAAGTGTTTTCTGCCGACAACACGCGTACTGGTCAGAGTAGTTGCTGTGGCTACGTCCCCCGCCATTCCGCTCACTCGGTGTCCGGGTTGCCGTAGCGGCGTCGGGCATCGGCCTCGGTCGTCGCGGGGTCGGACTGAAAAACTGGCCGTCGGGTACCCCCACGGCCGGGAGGGGTAAGTAGAGACTGGTGGGAGTCACCCGCGGTGCGCCGGTTCGACGGCGTCACGTCCGGTTGGCCATCCACTCGTCGACTACACTTGGGAATAGCACCGTCGCCTGCCACCCACGGCGAGCGACCACAGCAGTCCGGCGGGTCGCGCCACGGCGAGGAGACGATTTTGTCGAGGTTGTCGAGTATCCGGTCTTGGTCGGCGGGGGACAGTCCGTCGAGGTCGTCTTCGGCGGTCGAGGAGAGTTCCCACGTCCACCCGTCGTCACTCATCGCTCGTGCCGAATCGCTCGCGGGCTTCCTCGGCGCTCGTCGTCCGTCCCTCGCGGATGTCCTCCTCGGCTTCGAGCAGGGCGACGAGTTCGTCGCGGTCGAACGTCGGGAACTCGACGGCGTCTCGAAGCGTGTACCGGATGAACTCGCTCCGACTGTTGAATCCGCGTCCCTGCCACGTATCGTCTATCTGTTCGAGGAACGACTCGGTGAGTTTGAAATTCACCGTGGCGATGTCGTCTCCGCCGTCGTCGTTCGTAGCTGCTTCAGACATATAGACGTAATACGTTGGTCTTACCAATAGTCGTTTCGGCGGAACATCACTCGCCGCGTACTCGTCGTGGATAACCGCATCGAGGGTGTTCTATCACATTCCTGACTAAGCTTCATTCTTCCCGCTGTGAGCGTTGATTAGCGAAATCAGGAGTGTCCCTTGAGGGGACGCGCCCTCGGTCGATTTCGGGTCTATCCCACCGCGGCCTGTGTATTTGTTTGTGTGTCCTGACAGTTCAGCGAATCGCATTACGGCGAGGGATACCCTGTTTAGCGAGAGAAGCGAATCTTGAACGGGTTTCGTTCAGGCGAGCGTAGCCAAAAAAGTGTGCGTACAAGGAGTGTACGGAGGAAAGAGCCTAGGCCGAGATTTGAACTCGGGGTCTCGTCCTTACCAAGACGTTGATACGTTTCGTGGCCTAAAAACGGTGATTTGACCGTCTTCAGACAACACGTTTTCAACTGATTTTTCAAGCCGTATCGCCGTCCTGGTATTAGCTGTATATCCGGTTGCTGGCGGGTCTCTTCGTCGACTTAGTATTATCACGCGCCCACTTCAAACACCGGGCAAGCAGTCTATCGGCCTGAACTCTAATACTAGTCCGGAACCATACTCATGAGAATTATCCTGTCACGTTAGAAATTCTTCTGACACTTCTGTAAGCCCCTTCTGCTCCGCTTTTCGTGCGGCTTGAAGCAGTAGTGAAAGGGCCTGTCTACAGTCACCCGAGTTTTCGGCTACCTGTTCCGCGATCTTTGTGATGACACTGTCTGGGACAGATCCGGGACGAAATGCCTGTTCAACCCGCTTCTCCAGTATCTGTTCGAGCTGAGCAGCGTTGTAGGAGTTGAACTCAAGCGTTTGGCAATTCAACCGGGAGCGGCTCCGAGGATCTAATTCAATCGTGGTCGGGTGCTGGTTTGACACCATTACGACGAGCGTGTCATAGAATCAGTCTCATAGCGTGAGTTTCTCACGGCCAGGATTGTCTCCCTGCTCAAAGTTGGTGATTGCAACGACGAGCCGGAGACAAAGCGCAAGGAACGCTTCTGTTCGTGCATGAACGCGGCCTCGGGCGCGGACGTGCCCGAGGCCGCAGTCCTTGACTGCGTCGTTGGTTCGTTCAACGCCTGTCCGTCGGTTGTACGTCTCGTCCAAGATGGATTGCTTGAGCTGAACGTCCTCGCTGTGTTCCTTGATACGGTCTTCGACCCTGTACTCGATGTCTTTCGGGTCGTCAGTGTTTCGTGGGTTGTACGGGGAGACTGGCACGACCCCTGCGGCCAGCAGGTAGTCGTGCCAGTCGAGGATGTCATAGGCGCTGTCTCCGACCATCCAGATTGGTGTATCGACGGCGAGCGCGTCACGCGTGACGCGCATCGCCGTCTCCTGGTCTGCTTGCTTGGCCTGTGTGAACTCCGCTGCAATCGGGATCTTTGCACCGGTCGAGACAATCATACAGCCGAAGCCGTAGTAGTACTCTTCGGCTGTTGGATCGTAGTTCCATGACGCCGCGTCGTTGTACTGAATCGCCTCAACGTGTGTCGAATCGATAGAGTACGTCGAGTCGAGCAGGCCCCGATAGGCGGCCTGCTCGACGAGCCTGTCGAAGACATCGTCGATGACGTGTTCGATGTCGGTGATAAAGCGGTCAATCGTGTCTCTGGACGGCGGTTTGTCGAGTCCGCAATAGTACCAGGCGAGGCCGTGCTGAAGTTCTCGTGCAACCGGGCGTGTACCGTGGACATCCTCGTAGTAGCAGTGCAGAAAGCCGCGAAAGAGATCTGGTGGCTGATGAACTCGTGTTCGCCCCCGCTTCGAGGGGGCGAACACGTCGTACTCCAGGAGAAACTCGAACTCAAGATGCTCGAACAGCGGCACTGTCTCGGTAGCCGCGACATTCAAGAAGTCGTCTACCGAAGCTACGTCTTGCAGGGTTGCGCTGGTGTTGGACACACTTCCCGCACCCTGCAGCTTCGTACGTGACGCTTTCTATGACACGCTCTGATCATGAAAAGGCCGAGTTTGTCTTTGCGGCCTTGTTTGACGGCGTCACGAGCGCAGTTGACGATGTATTGTTCCCGGAGAGTGTTGGGTCGGAGACGTAGTTGTGGGCTTCGTCACCGGCGCTGTGGCCGCCAACAGGGCCTCGTCGGCAAGGTCGGAGACGTAGTTGTGGGCTTCGTCAACGGCGACGAGGAGTGGAGTGTCTTTGACGTTGGGATCGACGTTGTAGTCGTCGATTTTGTTGTCGATGATGTAGGAGAGGACGGTGAGTTCTTCTTTTGCGCCGTGGAGGTGACTGGTTGGGATGACGGTGACTTGGCCTTCGCGGAACACGGCGTTTGACACGTTGGGGAGGGGGTGGTGCCGTGGTCGAAGACATCACGGTAGGCGGCGTCGGTGACGCGACGCATAATTGCGCTCCACGTTCCGTCTTCGATGCTGTACCGGTCTCTGGGTTCTCGTCAGTAGCGTCAGCCACATCCGAAACGATAGTCCACGGTTTTGCGGGATCCTCTTGTACACGCTGAATCAGCCGCTCCGCGAGTTCTTCATCGACATCTGAACCCCGGCTCACGTAGGACGGTGCCATCGTGTTTGAGATTATACTCGTGCCAAGTATAAATCTGGATGCGCTAAGCGGAAATCGGTCGTTGAGAACTCCGAGTTAGATGTTACAGTGGACGCGTAGATCCTTGTCGTTCGGGTTGTACGCTGGTCGGTTTCCTTGGAACGTCTCGTCGGTGAGGCTTAGGTCTCCGATCTTTGCGACGGTGAAGAGTCGCCAGAACGGGATGCTCCGTGAGTTGCTCCCTCCTGCGACCTGATACCCTCGTACTGATTCTTTGCCGCGTTCACTGGTGCCGTGACAGTACGGTTCGACTTTTCGGTAATGCCCGTCGTAGCGGAATTCGATTACGCGGTTTTCCTGAATTGCTTGGCAGATTTTGGAGGTCATGCGTCTATTTTGCTGTTACAGCAACGATCCGTATGAAGATTCGCCACCCAAAGTGTAAGTAGAGAGCTTAGAGGCTCCGATATTTTCGATTGCTGTACAATCGTATGGCCATCTATGTTGTCTGTCGTCTCTGATTCACTTTCACCCTGGTTGACTGGCATTTAATAGCCGTCAGGTTACACGTAGTCACATACTTTCAGGCCCGTGATTTGGTAGCACGCTCGGCTGAACAAGTACCCTCCACGACACACTGATCATGCTGACACTTACACACATCGCTGATACGCATCTTGGCCATCGACAATACGGGTTGAAACAACGCGAGGACGATATGGTATCGACCACGCGTGCTGCGTTCCAAGAGATGATTGAGGAGCGCGAAACGGATGCGATTCTGTCACCGGGTGACCTGTTCCACTCACGGGATTTGCGCCCGAAGATCCTGCATCAGATCGAACAGGAACTCGAACAGATCCCCGATGAGGTACCGGTGTTAGTCTCGCGCGGTAACCACGACGAGAATCTGACGCCGCGTGACGTGACGTGGCTGAATTACCTTCATCAGCGCGGACACATCGTGTTCTTGCAGGCTGATCTGAACGCGGACCCGGAGACAGCGTGGCTCAACCCGTACGATCCGGACGAACCGGGGCAGTCTGCAGGGTTTTATGATATTGATGCCGCGGACGTAGACGGGCCGATTCGCGTGTTCGGCCTGCAGTGGCGCGGCGCGAAGACAGACCAGGCGCTCCAGCAGGTGGCGAAGGGGATTCAGGAGACGAATGAGATGCATGGTGAGCCGGCGTGGACTGTGTTGCTGGCGCATTTCGGGATGGAAGACGAGGTGCCGACGCTCGGCGGGACAGTAACCCATGGCGAGCTGCGAGACGTGAAAGACGTCGTGGATTACCTGGCGCTCGGGCACATTCACAAGCGGTACGAGTCGGGTGGGTGGATCTACAATCCCGGGTCGCCGGAAGCGCATAATACGCGGGAAGGGAGGCCTGAGTGGGAGCACGGCTATTACTCGGTCATGCTCGACGTCGGAGGCTCCGGGGCTGGTGGTGACGCGATTGGGTTCGACGTGGAGCATCATCCGACGAAGCGACGGCCGTACTACCGGATTGAATTCGACGTGACGGCGCATGAGTCACCTGGCGACCTCGAAACCGCGTTTCAAGAGCACGTTCAGGATGAGCAGGCTGCGATGACAGAATACTGCAGTCAGGACGAGTTCACGGCACAAGGCGAGCCGCGAGAACCGATTATCGATCTTCGGTTCACGGGCACGTTGCAGTTTAGCCGTGGGGATTTCCGAACGGATGAACTTGCGGCGTGGGTAGAAGACACGTGCGACGCATTGTACGTCCAAGTAAATACAGGGATTCGGACGGCGAACGTGCAGCAACTTCTCTCGGAAATCGACGAGGACGAAGTGTTCAAAGATGGGCAGCTGAACACGGCTGCGTTAGAACACCGCGTTTTCGAGACGATTGCGAAGGAATCGATCTACGATGACCACGCAGCCGATGTCGCTGACGTGTTAGGGAACGCTCATCAGATGGCCCAAGCTGGCGAAGCTGTTGAGGATATTCGTGACTCCGTGAGTTCGGCGCGCCAGGAGTTGTTCCCAGAACTGACAGACGACGTCGTGCTGGACATTGAAGAAGATCCGTTCGCCGATGCTGACACAGGCGAGGAAGCGTCTGGTGACACGACAGACGGCGACGAAGCAGACGGAGAGACGGAGGCAGGGGAGGTGGTGGAGCAATGAGAATCACGGAGGTTGCGTTGGAAGACATCAAGTCGTATGAGGATCGGACTGTCGTGCCGATCGAAGGCGGCGTGACGGCGATTCTCGGTGAGAACGGCGCGGGGAAATCGACGGTTCAGGAGGCCATCGGATTCGCGTTGTTCGACTCGCTCCCCTTCAACAACAAGGAGTTCGTGCGGGAAGGCGCGAGTTCCGGAACGGTCGAAGTCACGTTCGAGCAGGACACACAGAACGGGACGGACCGGTACAAAGTTGTTCGATCGGTCGGCCGGTCGAAGTACGGCGTGCACCGGTATGATCCCGATGCTGACGAGTGGATCGATCAGGACATCGATTCCAAGACGCAGTTGGTGGACTGGTTGTGTGCGCGCTTCGATGTTGAAGATGGAGACGAGCTTAGCAGTCTCTGGAGTTCCAGCATCGGGGTACCCCAAACGCGATTCCTATCGGACTTCTCGCAAACGCCTCGAAATCGCAAGGCAACGTTCGATGCGCTCCTGAATCTGGACGCGTACGAGGGGTCGTGGGAGACGCTCAAGGACGTGCCGGACGCAATCGAGAGTCGGCAGCAGGATCTCCGTAGGGACATTGATACGCTCACCGGCGAGGTGCAGGGGTTGCCGGACGAGCGAGCGGAAGCGGAGTCGTTGGCCGATGACGTTGAGGAAATTGAAGCCGGGATCGAACGGAAAGCCGGCGAGTTGTCGGAGAAAGAAGAAGAGTACGAAGAGTTGGAAGCTGTTGAAGAGGAAATCGACCGTCTTGATCAGGAGGTTGATTCGCTGGAAGGGGACATCGACTCGACTAAAGACAATTTGGGGACGGCGAAGGAGGAACTCACAGCCGCCGAAGAGGCACAGGAGAAGTGCGAGGCGAACCGCGAGGGGTACCGTCAGTACGAGGAGGCACGCGAGCGGCAGGATGAGTTAGAGGAACAGGAGGCCGAACGGGACGCGCTCGTCGCGGACCGAGACGAACAGAAAGACACGATCCAGGCGATCGAATTCGAGGTCGAACAGCTGGAAGAGGATCTGGAAGAACTGGAGGCGGCTCGGGACACGTTGGAGGCGCGTGAAGAGGAGAAAGAACGGTATGAGGAGCTTGATGACCGTATTGAGTCGCTGAAAGACCGCGAGGACGACGTAGAGGCGTTAGAAGAGGAAATCGAGCAGTTGGCAGAGCAGATCGAATCGAAGGAGCGCGAAATCGAGGCGAAAGAAGAGACGATTGCGGAGATAGAAGACGAGTGGGAGGGGACGACGGATCCGGAAGCACTCTCCGGTGAGATCAACGACCGAGAGGCGAGCCGGAAGCAACTGGAGAGCGAGCATGAGCGGCTCGAAGAACAGTTGGACAGGTTACGTGACACGGATGTTGATGCGCCGTGCCCGACGTGTGACCGTCCGTTAAACGAGGATCACCGGTCGAAGACGATTGAGCAGCGTGAAGCCCGGATCGGGGAAATCGAGACGGAGCGTGAGGAACTCGCCGAGAAACTTGATGCGTTGCGTGAGCGGCGTAACACGGCGCGAGAGGTCAAGCAGCGCGTTGATAAGCTCCCTGTTCATCGGGAGAAAATCGAGTCGTTGGAAGGTGAGATCGAAGATCTGCGCGCCGAGAAGGAAGAGATGGAGTCAGAGTTAGCGGACTTGGAAGACGAATTGGAGGGGCTCCCGGATATCGAAGCCGAGCGAAACGACTTGGAGGAGGCGTACGACGAGTACCAGACTGCTGAATTCCGAGTGAAGGAGCATGCTGATGTCCCTGATGAGTTGAAGGCAAAACGGGCGGAACTAGAGGAGGAACAGTCGGCGCTGGCGGATATCGAAGACGAGTTGGAAGCGTTCGAGGGCCTGGATGAAGAGTTGACGGAGGTCAAGGAAACGCTGGAGGAGACGGAGTCGGCACATCAGACGTATATCAAGTACGAGCAGCAAGCGTCGCAGGTGGAGGAGCGGCGGGAGAGAGTCAAAGACTTGGAGAGCGAGCTTGCAGACCTCGAAGCGGATCTTGAAGAGACGAAGGCAGAACTGGAGGAGACGAAAGCGTCGTTCGATGACGAGCGATTCGAGACGCTGGAGTCAGACATTGAGGACCTCAAGGAGGAATTGGCAGGTGATCGGCGGTCATTAGAGCATAAGAAGGAGAATTTGGAGGAGGTTCGTGAAACGATCGAGGTGTTGGAGACGAAGCTAGAGGAGCGCCAGGAGAAACTCCAGCAGGTGAAGGAACTGAAAGCGGACCAGCAGTTCGCCGACTGGGTGCGGGAGAACGTCCGCGAGGCCGGGCCGAAAATGCGAGAGATCATCACCGACCGGATTGGATCCCGGGCGAATGAGTTGTTCCGGTCGATTCGCGGCGCATCGGCTGAGACGCTGGAGTGGACGAGCGACTACGAAATCGTCGTGCACGATGCGGATGTCAGAAAGTCGTTTTCCACGCTGAGCGGTGGGGAGAAGATGGCAGCTGCACTTGCGGTGCGACTGGCGATTCTCGAACAGTTAGCGTCCGTGGGGATCGCATTCTTGGACGAACCGACAGCGAACCTCGACCGGCAAAAGAAACGGAATCTCGTCACCCAGCTCAAACAGCTGGATAGTTTCGAGCAACTCACGGTCATTAGTCACGACCAGACGTTCGATTCGATGACTGACTACACGATTACCATCGAGAAAGACCGGCAGACATCGGAGGTGTCGGTCAATTAATGCCGATCGATAAACGCGGTGTCGCGTCTGAATTGGAGGCGAACGTTGACACGATTAAGACGTATCTCGAAGACGATACGGGGATCGTAGAACGGTATCAAGACGCGTTTCAGCGGTTGCCCGACGAGTGGACGAGTGCTGAGATTCGAGCCTCGCTCCAGGACGCGTCATACCCAGGAGCGTATCCGACAGACGAGTTCGATGAGGTAGATAGTCTCATCGTTCCGTACCCGGAGAGTGACGGGTGGGAGAATCACGAGGAGGTCAACGAGTGGGCGCGCGATATCATTCGTGACGTGCCGGTGATGGCTGTCGATGGGTCACAGCTCCCGCCGACAACGCAATTCAACGTCCCGCTCGCGTACGTCCAAGCGGCATGGGCAGTCAACCACCATCACGCGGAGGGTCGGCTTGATCGCGGCGTCGAAGGGCGACTCTTGACGCCTGACGAGGTCACACAAGAATCAGAGGACGGTGACTACCGGTTCGTTGATTCCCAACTCGTTGGCCATCATCGGTTCGAACACGAAGGACAGCTACTCATCGACCAACTTTCGGAGTTAGCTGACGCGCGTGATGCAGGTGATATCGATCAGACGCCGGTCGTGTTCTATGACGGGCCGTTGATTGCGTCGTTTGCGAACCCGTTGAAGCCGGAGACCCGAGAGCGGTACATCTCCACGCTGAGTCGAGTTATTGCAGCGAGTCAGCACCACGACATCCCGCTGGTGGGATACGTTGCCGGGTCGAGCGCGACTGAACTCGTGAAGATGACGCGGCTCCTGTTACGCGAGGAGTTCGGGACAGATCGCGTCATTCCGGATGCGCACGTCCTGACGGAGTTGATGAGCCCGTGGGGAGACACGACAATCCCATTCATCTCGAAACGCGACGGGAGTATCGACGCGTTGCAGACAACGTATAACGGGGAAGCATACGAATTCCGCGATGACATCTTGTTCTCGTACTTGAACGTGCCACCAGGCGCTGGACTCGACCGAATCGAATTCCCCGGGTGGCTGTGCCGCAGTAACGGTCCCGACGGGTACGATTCGATGTACGAGTACACCGTCGACATTGTGTGGGCAGAAGCAGGCATCGGACGTGGCTATCCTGAAATCCTGCAACAGGCCGATAGCGACGCTGTGTTAGACCATCAGGACCGCCAACAGTTCCAGCGCGTCGTCCAACGCTGGGCTGAATCGAACGACGTGCCGTTGGAATGGGACGCTAAAGCACTAAGCAAGGAACTTCGACGACGATGATTCACCACCACACCCCGCACGCACCAGCAGGATGCACCGCTCGACGACCAGACAACAGTACGGAGACGGAGCTATGACAGACACACTAACTGACGGAGACAGTCCGGGTCTCGATTCGTGCGTTCGGATTGGCAGCATCGTATCCTCGAACAGCCACTTGGATTACGTCGCCGAGGTGTACAAGGAACGTGACTGTGATCGTCCACCGGAACTTCACGAGCGCGAGTTCGGGCAACCAGTCTTCATCAAGAAACCCGTCAACGGAACCGAGCACGCCGTCATGGGCGTGATTTATGACACGCAGTTAGTCGATCCTGACCAGGGGCGAACCGGGCCGCGATTAGCGCAGGACGACCAGGCCCAATTCACGCCGGGATACATCGAAGAGCGCACCACGCTCGCTGGCGTGGCGCTTCTCGGTACCGCAGAAATCGCCGAAGAAGGGACAATACAAGAGCCAACGCATCAAATGCCGCGGTGGACGTTAGAAGTTGAGGATACCGTCTTCCACTGTCCTGATCAGGTCACAGTTTCCTTCCATACCGTCGACGATCAGATTCAGTTGGCGTACATGGATCGACTCTTGGATATTGCTGGTGACCTCGGGTCGGAGGTCATCGTCGCACTGATTGACCGGTTACGAGGGATGCTCCCGGAAGACGATCCAAACCAGCGGGTACTAGACGTGGTTGAACAGAACGTACAGTGGCAAGCGCGTGAACAGCGAGGGATGGTCTAATGGCTGATCGATCAGACGTAGTCGGAACCGTCGCTGGACCGGGTGAAGATCCGAACGAATTCGTGTTCGTGACTCCGTCGGACAAGTCGATCAAGACGGGTGAGTTCATCACGTACACGGTCTCGGTAGAAGGTGAGCCACGATCGGTGTTCGCTCGCGTGACGAATCGTGAACTGATTCGGGGGCTTCCTGAAGGGTTCCTTGCAGATCCGGAGATCGGGCCGGAGACAGTTGCGGCAACGCTCGGCGTGCCGACTGATGATACCGAGTTGTACCGGTTGACAGCAACGGTCATAGGGTACTACGACACGAATATGACGACGTTCGCTAATCCTCGCCAGCTGCCTGACCCGGGGACGCCACTGTCGATCGCACCACACCAGCAACTCGAAACCGTGTTGCCGAACCTCGGCTGTGAAACTGACAGCACGGATGTCACAACGCTTGACGGAGTCGCGCACGTCGGCTGGCTGTTGAATCGACCGGCAGAGGCGACAAATCTACACATTCCAATCGAAGAATTCGCTTCGACACACCTAGCGATTCTCGCTTCAACAGGGAGCGGGAAATCCTACACAGCGTCGGTCCTGATCGAGGAGATGATGCGTCCGAGTTCGCGTGCATCACTACTCGTGTTTGACCCGCACGGTGAGTACGATACGTTAGCGGAAATGCAGGGTGAAGAGGCCTTTCAGGGCGAGGATGGGTATGAGCCAGAGATCGAGTACTACGATCCGGAGCGACTTCGCGTTCGCATCTCTGAACTGGAAATCGGCGATGTCATGGCAATCTTGGATAATCCGAGCAATCGGATGCAAGAGCGGCTTTCGACGGCATGGCGAGCCATGCAACGTCAGGAAAGTCGAACATGGGGGATTGATGAACTGATCGGTGAGATGGAGCGGATCTACGACGATGATGACGCAAGCGTCGGCGCATTAGAATGGCGGCTCCGCCGATCGATCGAACGGAATGACCTCTTCCATCCTGAAGAGAACGTGCCGCTGGATGAAATTGTGGACCCAGGGCAGTGTACCGTCCTTCAGATGGATACGTTGGATCGGCGGGATCAGCAACTTATCACGACCGTTCTTCTGCGGCGGATGTACCGAGAGCGACTCGATGACGTGCGAGACCGGGATTCGGATATCGAGCATCCGATTTTCGCCTTGTTCGAAGAGGGACACCGCTTTGCTCCAGCCTCCGGTGAAGCCCCATCGCTAGGGATCATGCGAACGATCACGTCTGAAGGCCGCAAGTTCGGATTCGGACTCGGAATTATCAGTCAACGCCCGTCGAAAATCGATCAAGACGTACTGTCGCAGTGCGGCACGCAGATCTCGATGCAGATCAAGAACCCGAATGACCAGGACGCGATCAAAAACTCAGTGGAGGCCGCTGGCGAGGACGTGCTTCGGGAGTTGCCCGGGTTAACTCCAGGGCAAGCGGTCGTGTCTGGTGACGCAATGAACACGCCAGCACTAATCCAGGTTCGACAGCGACGCACACCACACGGTGCTGGAAGCAGGCCAGTCATCAAGGAATGGCGCGAAGCATATGACGAACGACAACGCGAACCGACACAGTCCGAATCGGCTGATTTCGGGGAGGGAGACTCGACTGGCGTTCAGAGCTTAGACTAATCACTATCTCGCAGTAGATTTACAACACTGGTGCCCGGTGTGCCATTCATATGACTACCGAGGGACTTACCCCGGACACGGTACGTGACGCGCTCACTGATGTTGGTGTCGAATTGAACACTGGTGAAACAGCGGGATACGTTGAATTAGAATCCGATTTAAATCTTAATGCGCTCGCAATCGGTCTCGGATTAGCGAATATTGAGTACGAGCCAGAACGGTTCTCCGGTTTGATTTACCACGTAGACCAGCCAATGACCACCGCTGTGTTATTCGGTAATGGTGTGATCGCAACAGTGGATGGAGTGGATGAGCAGGCAGTTACGGATGCCATTTTGACCGTGATTGAACGAGGGGAAGACCTCGGACTCATCGAGGCCGACTCAACACCATCCGTGAATGTGACTGTCGAGTCGATTCCAGCCGCTGACATACTTGAAACTGGGTAGTAAATCTGATCCGGGCTGACAGCGCTGAATCGATACAACGTGTTACGGGATTTCTGCTACGACATCGCGGAGATTGTCGGGAGTGCTCCACGCGAGGCACCGCCCGTGAAGTTCGAAAAGCCGGAATTCATTGAGATGCACCCAACTGTATGAAACTGGGGCGTCTTCGCTGTCGTCTCGATCTTCAAGTCGCTCTATGATGTCTGGTTTCGCAAGATCGATGTCGTTCTTGTTCGCCGCTGTGATGAGCGAGTCCAGCTCTTCTTCGGTGGTAGCTTCGTCGAGATCGTCGTTGAAGTAGATAGTCGCGGCAGCGGCGATGACGTCTGCTTCTGTGTCGAGGTTCTGTTCGGTCATCCACCTGTAGTCTCGCGGTAGCACGTAGGATTTGTCGAAGTACGGTGTCGTGCTGCTCTTTCCGAGTTCGGTGATTTCGCCGCCGGCGTCCTGTTCATACACGGCGACGATGGTGTCGGCGTGCGCAGCGAGGAGTGTGAATCGAATGCGGAAGACCGGGAGCCGGTCAATATCTAATTCTTGGAGATCGCCCATCAGGAACGGGTATGTACCGAGTCGCTTGTCGAGTTCGTTCTGGACGATACGGAGCCGTCGAATGTAGGGGTCGCGGTAGCTGCCGAGGATGAAATACGAGTCTTCGGGAGTGTGGAGGTGCGGAAGCTCTCGGTTGGCGAACCCCAGTATGTCCGATGTTTCGTGAGGTTCTAATTCGAGACCTTGGAGTGCATCGTTCACGCTCTCCATGATCTCCGCTGCATTCGGAGGCGGGCCGGGGTCAGCCATACTGTGTGCTCCTTGGGGAATAGATAAATAGGTTGCTAACCAATATGTCTAATACGCCGATTGACCACACCAGTTGACCCAAAGTATTATTCGCGTCGCCGAGGTACTCTCAAGTGAGATTATGAGTGATGCGCCTGCCGCGGAGGGTGGCGGCCCGTTTGAGGAACAGCGGCAGATCTACGACCTTCTCTCCCAGGAGACGCGACACTTGATTCTGCAGTTCATCCTTGGCCACCCAGAGCATCTCCCCTCACTCGATGAGTTGGCGTACATGATGCCGAAGAACAAGGCCGCAATCCGGGATCAGCTGGAGGTTCTCAGTGACAACGATATTATCGACTGTTATCGGTACCCGCCGAATGAGGACGCGCGCGATCTCCCCAGTCAGTTCTACGGCCTGACTGAACACGGTGTGGAGATTCTCTACGAGTACAATTATCTCCGTGGGCTCCCCGTCGCGCGTGCGCTCTACGATAACACGCGCCTGTCGGAGAAAGCCCAGCGGCACCGTGATGCGCCGCGTCCAGAACTTCCAGACACAGTCAGAGACGCGCTCACGATTGACGAGGAAGATGACGCTAATTTCGACCGCTTGGAGCGGTATATTCGGGAACAAAAGGGGAACACGCACAGCGTTTCCGATCAGGTAACCGTTGCAAAAGCGTTCTACAAGGCAGGGATCGACTCCGAGGAAGAGGGTATCAAACGAGCGGAGATGATTGACTCGCTTGATGTCGATATCGAGTACCAACCGAGGACGGTACTCAATCATCTCGTGGATATCGGGATCCTTGCGCAGACAGCGCCGCCCGGGCCGGACGTCTTTGCGATTAGCGAGCGGCTTGACGACATCGTGAACGGGCAAGTGACTGAGGAAGCTGAAGCGAATCTGAAGGCCCTCATCGCGCATATCGACGATGAGCTGCAGGTCACGGCGCTTTCTGAGGATGCTGCGGAGCGGGACGGGCCGCAAGCCCGTGCCTCGGTACCGTCTGTCGCCGTCGCTGACGGTGCTGGGCGGACAATCCGAAGTATCCTCGCTGCGGAGTTCGGTATTGAACCAGAGCAAATCATCGACTTTCTGCAGTCCGGCGATCCAGTAGATCGACTCAATACGGCTGTTGAAGCGATTGAGTCCTCTGAAGAGGTCACGAAATCGGAAAACTACGGGCAGATCGTGTTTGTTCGACCAGCGTATCGCTACCGGCTGACCGAGCAGGCGATGGAGCTCGTGTAGTCCCCCGTGAGAGTCGAACAAAGAACCGACGAGATTAGTCCCCGAACAGCCGAGAAAAGAATCCCCCTGAGTTGTCCGTATTCGACGTATCTTCCGTGGTGGTTGACTGCGTGGTGTCCGTGCCGGTTTCGGCCGCGCCGTTTAGGAGTTCGGTGACGGAGTATCCGATCCACTCAGCGAATTCCTCGGGTGCGCCGATGTAGACGCTTGTGGACGATTTTTCGGACATGAACCGTTTGGGGAGGCGCTTCTCGTAGTCGTACACTTCGTACTCTTCGCGGTCGAAGTCAGCTGTAATAGCATTCGGTTCCGACTCGAACGTGACACGGCCGCCTTGGATATCCCGCTGCCACTTCAACCGCCCCGTGTCGTACGTCTTCTCGGCCGGCTCGTCAGCGGGGAAGTACTCGGGTTGCTCTCGACCGGCTTCGTCGTAGAATTCGCGGACAATGCGGCGAACGTCTTCGATCGTGCCGTTCCCGTCGGTCCAGGGTTGTTCGGTGAGCATTCGGCGGGCCACGTAACTGAAGATCGGGTTCTGCCGTTCCAGCACCTCCAAGAGGTCTTTTTGCGCTTCGCGGAAGCCTGGATCCTCCGGGTTGGACGGGAAGGAGACGATTGCAGTGACATCGTTAGCGGTACAATAGATGTACGCATTCTAAGGTTCAAATCAAGTACTCCAATCGCAACCGCCTGCTCAACGGATTCTGCTTCTTACTTGTCCTGATCACTGTTGTACCGCTCGTGGTGACACGCTGTTATGTAATAGTGTTCGTACTCGTAATCGGAGTGGAATCCTGCCCAGTTGTTGATCCGTTCTAACTCGATAGCGAGATCATCAAGATCGGTTTCGTAGAGAGTACGATGGACGCGTCGAACGTTTATTACCGGGACTGACCTATCTGCGACTATGGCGTATCGCTTCGTGCGTGCACTGCCTATTCGGCAGCGCCTCTCCGAATTACGTGAGCGTGTGGAGAGTGGTGACATCGAGCAGATGGAGCCGTTCGGTCGAGCGATGACGAAGGCTCTACAGAACGCTCGGTTCGATCCCGAAACCGGCGAGGCGGTCTGGATCGAGGAGGACTACTGTACGCCGCCACTGGCAATGGAACGCGCGGAAATCCTTGACGAGGACTTCGAGGACATCACCATCGTTGACGAGAACATCAATGAAGCGGACGGATGGGAACGCATCAAGGATCTACCCAGTCTGTGGGACCAGGTTCTTGACACAACCTAGAACCGGTCAAGTCCCTGCGTCGATATCCGTCGTTGCCAGTGCTTGCGCAAGGAGTTCGAAGTCCTCACGATAGTTGATGGTGGTGAGCCACCGGTCAGGAAGTGAGTCGCTCCCGAAGCGTGCGCCGGCGAGCGCGCCCGTGACGGCTCCGATAGTGTCTGTGTCGCCGCCGCGGTTGACTGCGGTCACGATGGCGTCCTCCGCATCGTCGGCTGTCAGCGCGTCGTACAGCGCCGTCTGTAGCGTGTGGACGACGTAGCCGCTGTTTGGTAACTGGCTCTCATCGACGTGATCCAGTATCAGTCGCAGCGTCTCGACGAGTTCGTCCGGTGCGTCACGTTCGACGCGGTCGAGTGCGCCCGTAAGCGGTTCGTCGTCGCCCCGGAGGTACCCGGCGATCGTGCAATTCAGCACGGCGCACCCGTAGGTACATCGCGGATCGGAGTGCGTGATCGCCGAGGACAGCCGACTCACCTGCACGAGCGCGTCGGGATCGTCGGCGAAGGCAATCGCGTGCGGTGCACACCGCATCACGCTGCCGTTGCCGGCATTCGATCCTTCGGTCCGGTGTTGCCAGACCTCGCGCCCAGCGTCTCGCCAGGACGTTCCGTTCGCGTACTCGCGGATGGCATCGGCGGTCATCAGCCCGATGTCGAACGGATCACTCTCGTACCACTCGTGGAATCGGTCGGCGATATCATTCCCGTTGAAGTCTCCCTGCTCGACGAGGCTCCGTGCGATGCACACCGCGAGATCAGTGTCGTCAGTAACGGTTCCCGCGGGTTGCCCATGTGACCCGCGGCCGAGCATCTCCGTCACGGTGCTGTGCTGATCAGCGATCTCCTCCGCGGAGCGGAATTCCACGGGACGACCTAAGGCATCGCCACAGGCGAGACCGAGCAAAGCGCCAGTAGCCCCCTCTGAAGTAACCATGGCTCCTGAATTGGAGCGACGAAATTTAGTCCCTGTTCTATAATCCGCTGAAGGAGTGGAACCGTCACAACATTCGCCCCTCTGTTTCGCCTTCAATCGATTTTCCCGACTGGTTCCTCGGGCCTCTTACCGTTGATCTCGGTTCATCGGCTTGTACAGTCCCATCCATGCTGCTCGGAAGAGGATTTTTCTGACCATAGGTGCGTGTCGACACATGTTGCGACGTTTGTTCCTGACGGCCCTCCCAACACTCTCAGCACTCCCGGTTATCCCGACCGACTTAATCCCGGGCACCCGCCAACAATTCCATCGGAAGGGAACTTCATGTTCTGGTTCCATTTTCATTCAGCTATCCAACGCGAGCGGGTGATGAGCACCAAAGACGCGCGCGAACGAGTAGTAGCTGACCTTGATCTGGACAACCTCACCGACAACGAAGCAATCCGGTTCCTGAGATTGGCACATGAGGGCGCGTACGACACCGACGATATGCCCAGGCGATGGCACAGTGTCTTCGAAAATATAGGACAAGAAAGAGCCTGTCATAGAATCAGTCTCATAGCGTGAGCTTCTCACGGCCCGGATTATTTCCCCGCTCAAAATTGGTAATAGCAACGACAATTCGGAGA
>NZ_SDJP01000029.1 GCF_004114995.1 Halorubrum amylolyticum | reverse complement strand
CCATACGAAGAACTTCGTCGAGTCGTCAGCAATAATGAGGTTATCTCACGGGCTCACGCTGTGCCGGCTGTCGAGACCTCGGGGTAAACACATACACTGGACGTATTCTCGACCAGATGTGCCGAAAAATATCTCTTGAATATCCCGAGTAGAGTCTGATCTCGTCGATAAGTCACCCCCACACCCCGTGTGCGATATGAATTTGACGAGAAGGTAGGCACGGACGAACCATCCAAAGATGTCGGTATTCAGTGAGAGAGTCCACGAGAAGACGATAAACCGACAGAGACGTTCAGCTCACGAAGGAATAAAGCCCCGGACAAGTTCGGTTATATCACGAAACATACTGTTTCGTTTCAACCGACCTTAGCCCCATTGCGGCTATGGTTGACAGAGCGGCTATGTAAAGGTTTCCAAAATATAGCCTGTCTTGATATCGATGTCTTTGAGACCTCTTCTCCGTAAAATCGCGGATTCCCGATACTTCGTGGTCTCTCTCCCCGATCACCCCTCCCACCATCTTCGCAATTTCATATCGCACACGGGGTGTGGGGGTTCGACCTCAAAGGGATCTTAGGTAACCAACAAACCCACTCCGCTGTGTTGGTTAACTGTTCTCTGTGCTCGTGTACGCTGCCAACTTCGGGACCCGCGTCTCCGTGAGTTCTCGACGAATCTCCGCCCGATCCCAGCCAAGCGGTGACAGCACACTCTCGACAGCTCTGATAAGTTGCGTCTCGTAGTACGACGCATCGTACGACTCGATCTCCTCGTGAGCCAACGCGACCCGTTCTCGCGAGCTTTTCTCGTCGTCGACGACCACGTACTCGATGTCTTGGCCTGGATGAACAGCGAGATCTTGATCGCGAGCCCGCTTCAGCGCCGCCACATTCTGGGTGTTTTGCGTATATCCCTCCAGCGGCTTGGAGACACGATTCCGTTCGACGAGCTGCTCGACCGGCACCGTTCCAGCGTGGAGGCGCTTGATGGCGTCTTGGAGACAGTCGAGTACGGCGTCCGGAGATCGAGTCGCGTCGAACCGTTCGAGACAGTCCCGCTGGATGTCCTCGATGAACGATGGGGTCGACCGCTGGCGAGCTTCGATCCCTCTGATCTTGAAATCGTCGTTGCCAGCCACCTTGCCGAAATACTTCGTGAGTGCGCCGGCGTTGCTCTTGCGCTGCGGCACGAACGCCACCCAGTCGTAGTGGGCTTCGTGTTCGAGCCGAATTTCGACGCGTTCCGTGATCGCCGTCGCGAGCGTCTCAAGGTCCTCGCGATCATCGTCGTCGACATCGGGGTCCGGGATTACCCAGATGGAGTCAACGATGCCGTGGACGACGCGCCAGCCGCCGTTCTCCAGCTGCTGTTTCGCCGTCAGCAGAATCTCACGAGCGAATGCGTTGATTGCCTCGTGGCACTCGATACGGCCGAACTTCGCGTTGCTGAATCCTTGATACCCGAAGCAGGCGACGAGAATCCACTTCAGCGCACCCGACCGCCCCTTGAGTTCCGCCAGCCGGTCGTTGTCGGGGTCGTTCCGTTCCTTCTCGCGATGGATGGCCGCCTTGATCTCGTCGCGAGCGTCGATGATCGGCTGGAGGACGTCGACGAGGTAGCCTTGGTCGTCACAAATTGAGTATCCGAGGCCGGGGACGTCCTTGCGGTCGCTGTGGCAGTCACACCGAATGACGTCCGGTGAGACGTTCCGCGTACAGATGATGTTCGGGTACAGACTCGAAAAGTCGAGTTCGTGGACGTTCTCGTGGAGGCCGACCTCGGGCGCGAAGATGAAGCCGCCGCGGTCGGCGTCGTGGAGCGTCCCCATCGGCTTGTAGAACTCGTGGCGCCAGGAGTTCCATGGGACGAGGACGCCGCGGTCGTGGGCCTCACAGATCTGGATCGCGGTGAGGACGTTCCCGATTGACGCCCATGCGAGCTCTTGGACGGGCTTTTTCGATCGCGACACGAGGTCGAGGACGCCATCGAGGTTCGTCTCTCCATAGAAGAACGTGTTCGACTCGTCGATGATCGCCCGGCCGGGCACGTTGTACCGCGCCGGCGAGTGGCCGACGCGGCCGTAGCTCGCGTACGTCGACCGGCTCGCAAGCTGCTGGTAGTCGACGTCCGGCCACCGACTCAGCGAGAAGTCGTCGACGCCGGCAGCCGTCGCCATCTCGTACAGCGTCGGGACGATCTCGCTCGTCGAGCAGACGAGGATGTCTGGGTCGTGTGTCTCGATCGCCGCTTGAACGGTGGTGAGGATGTCTCCTGCTGACCCGGTTACAGTCTCGCCCGCAATTGTGAGCTCGCTGTACGTGTCTTGGCCTGTCTCGGTCACTGGAATACCGAGCCGGAGCGTCGACAGTTCCGCCGCCGGCGTTGGATCGCGATTCGTCTCCAGACAGTAGCGAAACTCCCGTGAGAAATCGACGTTGAAGCAGGCGAGATCTCCAACGGGGTACGCTGACAGTTGGTGTGCCTGTCGCGCAAGCGGTGTGACGCGGTCGACATGGCTGACGTCGACAGCCAGAGCGCGCTCGTCGTCACGCCTGAAGCCGGAGCGCCGCGACACGGATTCGGTCGTGACGACGTCAGGGTGCCGTTCGTATCGTGAATGAAGTTGTGTAAGATCGATGTCGGTGTCAGGGTCACGTGCTGCGACGAAGAAACGGGGAGTGTAGTCGTCGCGTTCGGTCATGGTGGCGCCATCATCGGTCGCTTCCCATTCAAGAACGCGACCATCGTCAAGGAAATCGATCGTGAACGTCATTTGCGTAAGTCACCCACCTACCATTCTATACACCGAAATCTCGCATAATCGCCGGTGTGTCTGTTCCGGATTTCAGGGAATGGAGATCGCCTAGACAGAAACAGCGGACTCTCGCGGATTCGCTCTGTTAACCCCACTTCCAGAATCGTTTCCGAGTTTGTTAGCTGAACCCCCGGTAGCGCGTTAACCAACAGAACGGCCGTTTCACAGATGGTGTTGGTTAAGACTGCTATGGACAGTCCTCCATATCTTGAATTCGGTGAACAATATACTGCCCCACAGATTATTATACCGCTCTCCCGTTGGTTGGCACATAATGTCCGAAGAGCCGTCCCCACCCCACCGAGTGAGCCCGGATGGCGGCACCGAACACCGTGACGTGAACGATGTCGTCGAGGAGGAATGGATCGAGGAGACGACGCCCTTTGAACGAGTGTACGAAGTCATCTCTCGTGTGTACGATCCGCTGTCTGCAGCACAGATCGCCGAGCGCGCCCGCGTCTCACCGACCACGGCGCGAAAACACCTGCGAACGCTCGAGAGCGCTGGTGAGGTAACGACGTCTCAGAACGGTCAGACGACGCACTACCGACGGTCGGAAACGGCTATCGTCACCGAACACGCCCAGTCGCTCCTCGCGGAACGGACGCCCGAAGAGATCGCGTCCGGCATCGCTGATATGAAGGCGCAGATACAGGCGTGGCGCGAGGAATACGGTGTTGATTCACCTGAAAAATTCGCCCGAGAATTGGATATCGGCGACGCCGACAGCGAGCATGGTGCACTTCTCACAGAATGGCAAACGACGCGACGTAACCTCGCGCTCGCACAGGCAACACTCGCGATCGGTGAGGTGAGCCAAACTGGTCACCTCACTGGCACGGACACGGATGACGATGGTAACGGCGATACATCCATCGTCGTATGACCGACGACGGAGACCCCGCCCACCATATTCAGCCAGACGAGCAGTCTGAGGTGTTTGGTCCCATCGACGCCGGGGCACTACGGGAAATACGGGACCTGTTCGTGGAACTAGAGCCGCTGGTCCAAGCGGCGTCATTAGACGACCCCCTGAATCCACAGACACTTTCCGTTGAACTATCCGACGGCGTCGGAGCGGCGTCAACAGCGCGGATAGATGTCCGGTGGAGTCTCACCGGGAACTACGCCGCACACTACACGGATGACCGAGATCAAAATTTTCGGTTCGACTGTCATCCGAAACCCGACGCGCTGCGACGACACTTCCATTCACCCCCCGATGCTCCGAGCCGTCCCGTTGACCCATCCTGTATTGCTGTGTCTGAAACAAGCCTTGTGACGCGAGCGATTCTCCAACGGTGGCGATACGCCTATACGAATGGAACATTCGATGGGATCAACGACGCAGAAAATCCGCCATAGAAGCCTTGTCGGCACGGGTTCTTCTACCGGTACAGGATCCGTGTTTTCAGAGCACAATCAACTGCTCTTCCATTGTGAGTTACCCACCTCGATGGATCAAATAGTTGGATGGTCTCGCCGCAACCATAGTAAAATATTTTAAGATGGTAGGGGACCAACTGACTTATATGACTAACTCGCCCGACCGAACGTCAATTCCTGACGGCGGTTCGCTCCGACGGCGTGACGACTCTAACGAGGGCGATAACGGGTTCGACCTTGACGCTGAACTCCCTGAAGACAGCCTGTTCGATCTTGACGATTACTTGAAGATGTACGAAGTGGCGTCTAAGCCCAAGCAATATCTGATCCTTGAAGCGCTTGCGGAGAATAATCAACTCAGCACCAGCGAACTGTCAATGGTACTTGGTGAGGAAGATAATGCGCTCCACTATCCGCTCCGGACGCTCAAGGATGTCGCACTCATCAAGAACCGACGCGATCCGAATACGGGGACTGAAGAGACCTATTCGTACTACGAACTGACAGAGCTAGGACGGATCGTGTTGACCGAAGGGATCCGCGAGGGTGTCAAAATACTGGCTCGGCAAGAAGCCGCTCTTGAAGACAAATATAGTAAGTAAATCGCCACGAGGCCCTCGACAGTTTTTGTACATTCACCCTTCACTAATCACTGGGTCAAGCGATTTCATCGAAAAGTCTGATTTCGAGCAGTACCGTTCCGCAACGTCCATTAGCGCTCGCGTACGCCGAATATCGGCGATGTTGTGGAGTACAACCGCTTCGAAATCACCAGTCTGCCACGCGTCGACGGCCTCGCTACTTTCTTCAAATGGATCGACTGTACCGTGGCCGGAAGCCACGAGCTCGTCATACACTCCTGTGAGGCTGTTCTCACTCGTATTGAATCGTGAGGAGAAGACCTCCATCACGTCGATGTACGGCAACTCAGCGAACGGCCACTCGCGTCCGTGATGACTGAGCCGCGTTCGAAGAAATGGCAGATCAAATCCGCCTTTCCAGGTTTCGCCGTTATAGGCTACGAGCTTGACGTCTCGCTGTGCGATCGTGGCGTCGACGAACGTCTTGACGGCGTCCAACAGCGCGTCCTCATCGTCGTGAACAGAGAGCGTCACTGGCGTGGTGAGGTGCTCGTTCACGTGCTGTTCGATATCTGAGGCACACGCACCCCCGTCCGTATTGAGGAACACTCGCGAGCCGATCTCAGCATCGAAGCCGACGACGGTCAGTTGGTCAGTCGTCGAAAACCCCGTCGTCTCGATGTCGAATGCGATCGTCGCGAGTGTACTCATTGGGGTGGCTCGCTGGTTTCTTCATCGGATACTTGCGCATCGGTGCTCTGTTCGTTGAGCCGGTGTTCGAGCACTTCGAGGCGTTCCTCGTGGTCTTCTAATGTGGCCTCCTGTTCGAGATCGATGCTGAACAGCGCCGGCACCAGCGGATTCTGGTGGTTCAACAGCCCGCTCGCGTCGGCGTGCTCGCGGGCGTACTCGAACAGTCGGTCGAAGCGTGGTTGGTCGCGACGACGGAGCGCCCGTCGGAACTCCGCCCAGCGGTCTTCGATAGCCCGCAGCGCATCCCGATATGTCGGGTTCGTGCGTCCCATTGTTAGCGCCCCCCAGGTGCCGTCCACGCATCGAGGAGCGGACTCGTGGTGAGCGACGTCGTCTCGCCGTCAGCAGTCACGCCTGTTCCGACACCTGCCGGAGTCGACGTCGACGACGAGGGTGTCGCCGGTTCCAGGCCAACCTGCGTCGCCCGCGCAGCGAGTAGCTGTCGCCAGTAGGCGAACGTGGTCTGGTAGTACGAACCGTCGTCGACGGGATAGACGAGTGTCTCGAACTCGTCACCGACGAGTCGCGGCCCCATCCGGGTTTGCTCACACTCGAGATGGTGCTTGGCGGCCGTCGCGACCGATGCTGTGAACTCATCGATCGTACTCCGAGTCACGAGTACCGGGACGTCGTAGCTGTCGGCGTACGTCGCTAGCCGAGCGAGAGTTCTCGCTTGTAGTGTTTCTGCGTGCTGCTCGCTGAGCGTCTCGTCGCTGCGGTACTGGGCGTCGACGGCCGGCGCGACGATGAGCGACGGGGTGTGTGGAGACGAGTCATCGTCTTGACCCATTGACTGTCGATCGGATGTGCTGGTGACAGCGGTCGATTTCTGGATGGCCTGGTTTACTGCTGTCGGGAGATCGTCGACAGCGCCGTAGTGCTGGTACGCGGTGAATCCGCGGGCGACGTGGATCCGGTCGAGCAACCGCTGGCTCGGTGTGATCTGAGCCAGCGTCGTCGTCGTCGCGTGGCCGTTCGCATCAACCCAGAAGGCGGGCCCATCGTGTAACAGGAGATGGTCAAGCACGAGCGACTGGAGGATTGGGACGCCACGGCCGCCGTCTACGTCGAGCAACGTAATGCCGTCGTCGAGTGACGGCAGCAGCATCTCGTCCGTAGCCGGATCGGCCTGGTCAGCGAGGGACCGATTACGGTCAGCTCCCCGTGTCGGCTGATCCACCGCCAATCGGTTCGACGTTGAATGTTCTCCCATACTCCACCAGAGGTCTACTTTCCCGATAAGCCGCGGCGTGTCGCTTCCGCGTTTCAGGGAACTCGACTTGATCCCCTCCAATCCCGGTACAGTCCCGAGTAGTCTCTATTTGGATCCCGTTTCCGAGAATAGTTCCCGAATCCAGCGTTCTCCGTGTTAACCAACATCCGGCCGTATTGACGGCGGTGTGTTGGTTAATCCTTCACAGCTACAGTCTCGAGCCTGACTGCTCGGTATGTTAATGCTCAACGCCACGTTGGAAGAGGTGCTCTATGAGCTACCCACAAACCCACGTCGACCACCGAGATCCCGATCACCACGAGTCAATGCACCCAACTCGAAATATCGTGAACGCCCACGTTGTTGCCGGTGAATTCCTCACTTCACGGTACCACGATGCGCTTCAAACTGTTCTCCATCCTCTCGGCGAGTCTCTGGACACCAAAGACCAACATGCGCTCAACGATCTTGGCATCGTCCATGCTAATGGTTCCTTGAACGAGCTTTCCCCTATCGTTCGCACATACGTCAAACTCGATGAGTATTGGACACGCACCCATCGTACTGCGCTCAACGAACTATTCGCTGATCGACGTGCTCACGTCCTGAGTTGCTGTACGCGGTTCCTTTCTGAGTTCCCTCGACACACTCTTGAAGCCGAATCCGGCTGTTCCGGAACTGCGCTGGATACTACCCTTGCTCCTCTTCTCGAGTGCGAATTTCTCTCACACACAGATGATGAGAAAACCCCATACTCTGTTGATGAACACCACGCGCTATATCGACCGACTGAACGGCTCTTCGACGCACTTCTTGAACAAGCAGCTGTTCTCTGTGAGCTTCTGCCGCCGACCGAGCTCTAACCGCACGATTCAGAGCCTTCTCGGTTCTGTAGATTGTGTATCAGTTGTATACTCTCCGACCCTAACTTTCTGGGTGCTTTGTAGGATAAACCAGTTCAAGTAATTTGTAACTGGCAAACACAAATAGGATGAATCCTAATCATTCGTCTTTAGCTAAGACTCACACCTCGGTTGTGTAGCGGTAGCGAGCGTCTCCTGTAAGATCGGTCGTTGCTGGTGAATCTTCTGGGCGTCCTCGATCAGCCGCTCCAGCAACGGCGGTGGCGAGTAACCGAGATACTCACCGAGTTCATGGAGGATGAGCTGGGCGTGCGACCGGAAGGTCGCCGCCCAGCGTTCCGGTGGAAACACGATCTCGTCATCGGCCTGCTCGGTGACCAGATCCAACAGCTCACGACTCACCAGCAGTGACAGCAACGCCGCATACAGCAGAATTTTCACTACATCTGGGTCGCTTGTGTCGAACTCGTCCAACTCGTACTGCGTCTTCAGTTCACGAAACAGCGTTTCTACCTCCCACCGACACCGATACAGCGTTGCTAAATCCGCCGGGAAAACTCCTCTCTCGGCAGATTCGTGATGTAGAGGTGGTAGTCGTCGGCGTCCTCGTCGCGGACGCCGACGACGCGGAATCGCTTCGTATCCAGCGACCGCGTCCCCTCGTACTGGCCCCGCTTGAACTCCGCCTCGACCTCTACGTCGATGTACTTCCGCGAGAGATCATCGACCACATCGTGGATCTGCTTGCCCTCCAAGGGAATGGCGCGGCCGCGCCATTCCCGCAATTCCTCCGTTATCAGCGGATTCGCGTTCTCTTTCAGCCGACTCACGAAGTAGCCGTCGTTCTCATCGATCAACGCGAAGCGGCGGTACTTGAAGTACGCTCGATCGAACAGAACGAGCCGTTCTTGCAGCCACGATCCCGTCTTGAACAGCGTGCTGTCGTGCGTTTTCTCGTCCGTTACGTCGATCCGTTCAATCGTCTCATCGGTGGCGTTGTGGAGCAGGTGGAGCTTCGCTCCAGCCTGCTCCTCGTGACGGCCTTGGAACTCATCAGAAAGGAACTCGTGTAACCGCAATACCGTTCCATCGGCGATCATCACGTCCCTGAATCGGTCGATATCAGCGTCAACGGTGTCAGGAACAGCGACCTCGTCGAGGCCGTGCTCGACGAGGTCGCGGAGGTACTCCGCCAGCGTTGGTGTCAACCGGTGATAGAAGCCACCGGGAGAGATCGTTTCATCAGCTGTCGAGTTGTAGCAGCGTCTGAACCCGGCGAGTGTTCGGCTCTCGCCTGCGGCGAAGCCGAACACGAGCGCCCACACGAGAACAGGAATCTGAAGCTTCCCCTTACGCTCGACCACGCCGAGTTCCTCGGCGTGCTCTTCGAGGAACTCGGAGGGAAACAGTGTAGTGAGCCGACGCATGATTCTTGATGAGGAGGCGTCTTGGTGCACACTTGCCGCCTCCTCATTCCTCTCGAAAAGAAGCCTCGATAAGTCGCTGCTGTCACGCGGTTTCTCTCTTAGCTAAAGACGGATGGAATCCTAATATACCAACACCAAGGCCCAACAGTACCGATGCAATTGTTCCCAAATTTAATACAGATACAAAGAGCCACAGACCTCCGGAAAATGAGATTATAAATATGAAAACAGAAAGGAATTGTCTTGGCTGTCTCCACTTCTGAAGATGCTCTTGAGGGACGGATAAGATAGGTGTAGAATCTGGTCCTTGTTGCCACGCAGACGCAGAATTCGAATTGCTAGATTGAGACTCAGAGTACTCCGATACTGAGTAAGTGTTTATATTAGATTCATCTGAATCAGGGGAACCCGTATCTGTGTTTGTCTCTGAGTCAGTGTCTTCCTCTGACTTAGTAGGGATGTGAATATATTCAGTGACCCATTCTCCCCAAGTATCAAGAATCTGGTCAGTGAGGTCTGCTCCGTCGATGAGTTTTATTTCCAATTCCTGTGCGATCGCACGGGCTGGTTCAGTGAATGAACTTGTCGTCACGACGATTACGGCATCTACATTAGACTCTTGTCGATAGAGACTCCCATACTGCTGGATATCAGAACTTCCAATTTTGTTACCAGATTCATACCGTTTCACTTGAATCAGGTGCTTTTGAGAAATAGGCGAAGATTTTCGAGCAACAATATCGATTCCGAGATCTCTTGATCTGCTGGTTACCTGCGTTTGCCAACCGCGCTGTGCCCAGAGATCGGCGACTAAATTCTCACACTCGTACTCGTCCATCTTCTGGAGTGTGCGACGAAGTGACCCTCGATCAATCTCCGGCATCAATCTTCTCTACACCCGATACAACAGTAAAAGTGTATGTTGTGCTTACCGATCATCCCAAATCCACCGTCAAACGAGGGATGCAACAGAATCAGCCGTCCACATTTCCAGATACGTTGAAGACTCTCCCGGGCGGACCCGGATGTATGTGTGGCCGGAACTCGCTCTTCATCGACCAAGCAGACCTCGAGGCCCGCTTCGATGCCGAGGTCGTCGCGGACGGCGGGTACACACCCCGATACAACATCGCACCTGGCGACGATCTCCACATCGTCACGAACGAGGCTCCAGACGAGATCGATGCCTACCACTGGGGGTTGATTCCGTTCTGGGCGGACGAGTTCGAGGAGGGCATCATCAACGCTCGCTCCGAGGCGGCCGACGAGAAACGCGTCTTCGAGCGAGCGTGGGAATCACGTCCCTGCCTCGTCCCCTCGTCAGGGTTCTATGAGTGGAAATCGCCGAACGGCGGGTCGAAACAGCCCTACCGGATTTACCGCGAAGACGACCCTGCCTTCGCGATGGCCGGGCTCTGGGACGTCTGGGAGGGCGACGATGAGACGATCTCGTGCGTCACGATTCTCACGACGGAGCCGAACGACCTGATGAACTCCATCCACGACCGGATGCCGGTCGTCCTCCCGAGGGACGCCGAATCCGACTGGCTCGCCGCAGATTCGGACACCCGCAAGGAACTGTGCCAGCCGTATCCGAAAGACGATCTGGACGCCTACGAGATTTCGACGCGGGTCAACAACCCCGGCAACGACGATCCCCAGGTCATCGAGCCGCTGGACCACGAGCAATCGGGCCTCGGCGAGTTCAGGTCGGAATGAGCCCGTTTAGAACAATTAGCACACTAAAGAGCAGGGTAAACGCTGAGGTTGATAAGTTCAGCGACCCCGCAAGATGACCCTTCGTCTAGTTGTTCTTCTATATCGGTGCGACCATCCGTGCTCCCGGCCCTCGAAAGCCGATCAATAGGGAACTTGGTCAACACGAATAAACCCCCTCGCCCGATTGTCTGAATGTATGACAAATACTTCGCCTGAAGAGTGGGGGAGTTGGGTGGAAGACCAACTCCAGAAGATGGAAGACGTGTACCATCGGGACGAAGACCGACTCTTTTCAGACTATAATCGAGAGACAAAGCATATTGACGGATATTCTGGTCGTGGATTACTGGAGCTCATCCAGAACGCTGACGACGCCGGCTGGGAATCGTCCGATTCGGTTGACGTTCTAATAGAACTGACAGAGGAAGGCCTATTCGTTGCTAATAGTGGGGAGCCCTTCTCCCGTGAGGGAATCAGTTCGTTAATGCTCAGCGACAATAGCCCGAAACAATTCCGGGAGGAATGTATCGGCTACAAGGGACTTGGATTCCGGTCTATTTTGAATTGGAGTTCGGACGTGCTCATACACAGCGGAGACGTATCGATCGGATTCTCGGAACAGTTCGCAGCTGAGTATTTAAACAAACTCCGTGCTGAAAACGACGAAATTGATAGGAAAGCTAAGCGATACGAGCAGCGGGGAACCCCAAATCCAATCGCAACGCTGAGCACGCCACGACTTCTCTCAGAGAGCGACGTTGTAGATACACGTTTCGAGGAAGTCCACAAACAAGGCCAGCAGATCAAGGGTCGAGGCTACGACACTGTAATCTGTATTCCTCTGTTTGACAGCGACAGTCGAAACCAAGTTCAGAAGGAGATCAACTCCCTATTCAAAGAGCTCACGCTGTTCCTGCGGAGCGTAGATGATCTTCGGATTCGCAGTCCGGAACGAGAAGAGCACTGGAGTGTCAAACGCGGGGAAGAGGAGGTTATTGTTGACCACGGCAGCGGCGAACCGACTACGTGGAAAATATTCAAGGACTCAGGGGAAATTCCAGAGGAATATACCACCGCTTCGCAAACCAAAGATCGGTACGAGATTAAAATCGCTATACCAGAGGATATCAGAAGCAAGGAGCTACCATCTGATCTCTTTGTTTTCTTCCCTACCAAGGTCTCGTTCCCATTTCCGATGTTGGCGCACGCCACGTTTCAGGTGACAGAATCACGAAATCACCTGATAGAGAGCGATGCGAATCGATTTGTCGCTGAACGATTAGCGTCGAAGATGATTGATGCAGCGGAGGACCACCGATCTGAAGAAACCCCGTGGGCCGCTCTCCGTACAGTTTCACCCACAGGACCAATCGGTTCTACGCTAAACAACCTCGGAGCACCAGATGAAGTCCAAAGCTCATTCGAGCAGTTACTTGAGTCAGAAGTTGCTACGCGGTCACTCATCCCAGTGCAGGATGGTTCCTTTACAACACCCGCGAAGGCAAAGCGAATTTCCGGTGATTTTGACGACCTACTCCAAGGAGAGTTATTCGACGATGTCTGTCTTCACACGAACAGTCAGGATGTGAAGAACCAGCTGGATCGTTTAGACGTTGGGCACATCAACTACACAGACCTACAAACGCGACTTGATACTATTTCAAGCGACCTTTCTATGACAACCCGAGCAGGCATCATCACCCGTCTCGTCGATAATAATCTCATTGGAGACGAGACTCCACCGCGTCTTCTGGTTGATGGCGAGGGGAATACAATTCCGCCTGAACGAACTACTTTCCTCCCACCACAGGGAGAGTCGATTACACTCCCCTCATGGGTTCCAAGAGATATTCTTCACCCTGATCTTGCATCAAAGCTGCAGTCAAGCTGGGGATTGACCAGTATTCGAGATCTGCGAATGAAGCTATCGTCGTTTAATATTCGTGAGTACGAGCTTTCAGGGCTAGTCCAAGCGGTTGTCACCGAAGCGAACGACCGCGTTTCTCAGAATCCGGACTCAGAGGCACATTGGCGCCGGAAGATGCTACGTGGGCTGTGGGACCTTTACGAAGCCGGTGCCAAGGGGGTGAGCCTCACAGAAATCTCGATTGTTATTCCGACACGTACCGGGACTTTCGCAAAGGCCAGCTCTCTCTATCTAACGGGTGAGTACCCCAACGGCAAATTGGTCGAACATCTGTATGAGTCAGTAGATCAGGAGCTGTTCGTCGTAAGTCCCTCAGAATTAGACTTCTTTGACGATGTAAGCAAGCTAGAGTCGTTCTTGCTTTGGTTGGGTGTCGCCGATGAGCCGCGATTAGAGCGACGTGAGATGAGTAATTCTGACTTCTTCGACCACGTCCTCGAGACATTAGACTATCCAGCTGAGTTCGGGAGTGAAACAAAAGAAACCCCGAATGACGTTACGTCGACACGGAATTATCGGCTACGAAGGGTCGAGACAGTCGACCGACTTGAGGAGATCGTCGAAAGCGCACATCCGTATGCGATACTCGCGTGGCTTGCGACGATTCCAGAGACGACCAATCGCTGGCGGAAGAATGGATCAGACGCGATACTTGAGATCAAACCCAAGTACCACCAAAATTGGAAATCACTTAACGAGCAGTCTGTACCTTCCCACCCTTACTGGATTCTCCGAACGAGCCAGTGGCTTCCTGTCCAAGGTGAAGAGACTAATCTTCAGACCCCACAGACCTGCTCGACTGCATCGTTAGCGGAGGATATCTCGCCATTAGTTGGATATCCGGCAGTAGATCCAGAATATCCGCTCTTCTCCGAACTGGGTGTTGACGAAACTGATATCTCCAAAACGCTCCGAGACCTGGGTGTAACGAATACACTCGCCGATCTTTCGTGGGAATCGTTCTACGAAATCCTGTTTAACCTTCCTGATCGCGATCCAGACGGAAAGGTGGCAAAGCGGGTCTATCGAACCTTGCTAAAGAATCGTGAAAGTGACGAGGCTCCACCAGCATCTCTGCGTGCTGATTTCATCGAAAATGGGGAAATGTTCGGAACTCACGAGGGAGTCGAAGGATACTATCCGGTGTCGGAGCTGCGATACACAAACACCGACTCAATTCCTGCGCCAGTTGAGAACAGATACTCCTCACTGATGCTCGATAACCGCCAAGGTACTGAGAAGGTGAAACAGTTCTTCGGCGTAGAGGGGCTCACAAACTCTGATATCAACATCTCAGACGTCGACTACGACCACCACCTGTATATGGACGAGTTTTCGCAGGAGGTTGAAGAGTTGAAGCCGTTCATTTACGCCTTCAGAGTTGATGGCGACGATAATCGCCGGGAGCTACGGGCGATACGCGATGTAGAAATCGTCCTATGTAACGCGGTAAAGGCGACTGTATCAGTTGGTGGCGATACCTTCGATATCGAACTTCAACTAGGATCGTACCTCATTGACGATTCGGCAGTGTATGTTGTGCCCGATATTCTCGACGGGAGGCCACAGGTGACTGATGACCATCTTGCTCGGTTGGTCGGAGATGTTTTTTCAGATGTCCTCGATAAGAAGCTGAGCAAGGATATTCTCTCGCTCGCAACGGCAAATGATAGGCGTCAGCGTTTGGAGGTGCTCTTAGGTGACGAATCCGCGTATGAACGCTTACGTGAATCTAGAGCGCTCCTCACAGGTGAGACCTCTGAAGAGTCGGACTCGGTTTTCACTGCGCCTGAAGTCACAGACGGAATGGATCGAACGAAGAAAACAGAAAGAGATCGATCGGAAGATAGTCCCTCGCGTGACGGAACGGCTGTCAATTCACAACAGCCGACCGATGAGACACCTGCTTCGACAGCACAATCTGGCATCGACGAATCGATAGAAGGCGTTTCATCAAAGCAACAGGGCTTCGAAACGGTTGAGGGAAGATCCATCACGATTCGCCGCACATCGCAGACATCACAGAGTCGGTCGACATCGGGAACATACGATGTACCCGATTCTGAAGGGGCCGAAAAACTCGCATACTGGTTCGAAATTGACGCGGGTCGTTTCCCAATCCTCGTTTCACATATCCAAGGAAGCGAAAGCTATGGGTGTGACGTATTGAGTTTTGAGACGGAGGAACGAAAAGAGGCATTCGAATCAGACCCTGACAGAACCCTCATAGATCGATATATCGAGGTGAAAAGCAGTACAAGTCAACAGGGATACGTAACTTTGGATGACGGCCAGGTCCAACAAGCTCTGACCCATCAAGAACGGTTCTATCTCTATCGAGTGTATGATGGATCCAGCGAGGACGGGTCGTATGAACTGGCAGTACTCGAGAATCCGTTAGCGCATGGAGACGCGGTTAAGCGGAAAGCTTCGATAGATCCATATCGCACCGAGGAGGCCATTAGCTACTCTCTGGATCTTATTTCTGACGAGCAAGACGATTGAAATCCAAGCCTCAGCTTCCGAGACGTGTTATTCGGCGAGAAAGTCGGGCGAATCTGAAAAATCTGTATCACGTACGCCCGTACGCGAGCAAACCGTCCTGATTGGAACCACCGACAATCGGGCCTCGGCAGGTTCAGTTCGGGATAGCTGACGGCATCACGGTCACTGTATCGGTGACGCCGCTGCCGAATCGACGAGCGAGTACTCTCGGTCCCGACTCGTCCCCTCCGCCTCGAGGAGGTTGTATTGGGTCATCTTAGACAGATACGCCCGCACAGTCCGTTTCGTCCGCGGATCATCGACTTCCACGGAATAGCGTTCGTGAATCTCGCTGGGTCCAAGCGGGCCATGGTCGCGAACAATATCATAGACGACCCGCTGGTGCGGCGTGAGTGAATCGAGGCTCTTCTGCTTGATTTGTGCCCGAGCATCTTCGGCAGCGTCTATGAGAATGTCGTTGGTGATGTCCTCGTAATTTTCGCGATCAGCCGTGCTGGCTGCGCTGCGAAGCATCCCGATCGCGAGACGGGCATCACCAGCAGCGGCATCAGCGATCTGATAAAGCTGCTCGTCGGTGATGACGCCGTTTTCAAGCCCCCATTTCGTTCGAGCACTCAGAATGTCGTAGAGTTGCTCGTTGTGGTACTTGTCCATCCGGACGTGTTCGCTGGAGCGCAGCCGACTCACAAGCCGATCGTCGACGCGGCTGAACAGTTCTTCTTCTTTGTTCGCGATACAGATCACCGCGAACTGCTCCATACTGTGGAGGTCGTAGATGAGGCTCGGGTCTTCGAGTTGGTCGACCTCGTCGAGGATGACGACGGTTCGAGGACCGTCGTACTGTTGGAGCCGATCAATGAGCTCGTCGTGAGGTGTCGACTGGCGATGGATGTCTATCGTCGCGCCGATGTCGTCGAGAATCTGGTACAGCGTTCGGAAGCGACTATAGTTTCGCCAGCAATTCACGTAGGTGGCCTCGACGTCGAGTACTTCCTCGCGGAGCCGTTCGGTAACGAACTTCGAGACACAGGTTTTACCGACACCGCTCGGGCCGGTGACGATGGCCGTGTCAGCCGGCTCGCCGTTCGTGATCGGTTCGAGAACGCTCGAGAGGTGGTTGACTTCGGCGTCGCGATGCTCGACTTCTCGAGGGACGAACCCGGCACGGAGGACGCGAGCATCACGGATCATTTGTTTCTGCCAGAGTAATTTCCGGTCAGATTATAAAAAGCTCACCGGGTCAGTTCCAGAAAGCTCCTCATCGCCGTTGAATCGCTTCTTCTATAGTGTCGACGTCTCCCGATTTTGATTGTGGAAACGCTCCGTTTCCGGAAACGTCCGAAAACTCACTCGGCGCTCTCTAACTCGGCGGCCTCACCGTCGATCTCAATGATGTCACCGTCGCCGACGTCCAGCGCCTCACAAAGCTCCTCAAGATGGTCGTCTGCCTCTTCGCGGAGCTCCTTCGCTGTGGTGAGATCAACCTCTCCATCTTCGAGTGTCTCAGCGATTTCTTCAAGTCGATCGATTGTCTCGGCGATGTCGACCTCAGCCTCACTCATGGTCGATAGTTATTCGCGGGGTGCTTGAATACCCTGTTGTGCTCACAGAATTCCACCCGCCCATAGTGCGACACCGAGCAGTAGCAACCCAACGAGGACCAGGATGACTATCCGAAGCTGGCGGGCTTCCTGCTTGGCTTCTTGGACGTCTGTATCCGTCTCGATGTCCCGATACGCGCTTTCGATCCGGCGCTCGAGCGCTTCAGTTTCTTGATTGATATGTGTCCCGTACGCCCGATCAATACGGGTCTCAAGCCCGCCAATGCGTCCCCGCGCTGCCCGTACTGTAACGGCCTCTGTCTCCGCCGCGTGTTCGATCTCTTGGAGTGCCGTCTCGATTCTGTCGTCGACCGCATCGAGGCGTGATGCTGAAAGTGTCGTGTAGGCGGTATCGATCCGCTGTTCGAGATCGGCTGCTCGCTGGATACGTGCCTGCCGAGTTTCTGCTGCCCGTTCAAGTCCCACAACGGCGTTTTCGATCCGCCGATTGAGCGCGTCAAGCTGCTCGCTGACGACTGTTTGGTACCCGATTTGGAGCCGACGTTCGATGGTCTCGACCCGCTCTCGGATGGTGCTCATCTCAGGTGTCGCTACGATCCCCGCATCTGTCGGTGTCATTGCTGGCTTGTCTGCGACCGCTTCGGCGAGGGTCTCATCGTCTTCGTGGCCCACAGCGACGACTGTTGGGGTCACACAGTCCGCGATTGCTCGGACGACGGGCTCTTCATTGAAACACCACAGCGTGTCGTCTGCGCCGCCACCACGCGTTACGACGATGGTGTCGATGTCCGGATCTCGGTCTGCCTGTTGGAGCGCCCCGACAATCGATGCTGCGGCGTTCTTGCCCTGAACGGTCGCCCCAAAGAAGGTGAGCGTCACTCCGGGTGCGCGTCCCCACGCGGACTCACGGAAGTCCTCTCGGGCAGACCCAGTCAATGAGGTGACGACGCCGATGTTTGAGGGAAACCGTGGAAGTGGCTGTTTCCGGTCGGTATCGAAGAGGCCCTCCTCATTGAGTTCGGCACGCAATGCCTCCAACTTCTGTGATCGATCGGAATCGCCGACCGGCCAGTAGTTTTTGACGTTGAGTTGTGTCCGGCCGCCTTCGGCGTAGAAATCGACGTTTGCCCGGACGATTACCTCCTCACCTTCGGTGATGTTCTCGTCGATGCGGTCGCGATAGGACGACCACACAATACACTGGATCGTTTCCTCGCCGTCGACGTCTCGGAGCGTGAAGAACGTCCCGTAGCCCTTCGCTGTCGCATCGGATACTTCGCCGACAACGTACGTTGGGAACCGTTCCGCGGCGGATTCCAAAGTGGCAGCAATTTCGTCGTTGAGTCGAGACACAGACCATGCTGACTTCTGGGGTTCCGTATTTTCTGATCCGGTATCGTCGTCGACGGCCATTCGGGTCTGCCTATGACGTTGGGTGGTTTAGTTCATTCCTCTGGTCGGTCAAGCTCCATTGCTAGTGCTTCGAGTTCGTCTGCCTCGTCAATCGCTGTCAACCACCGGTCCGGGAGCTGAGACGCGCCAAATCGGGCACCTGCGATAGCACCTGTGATTGCGCCGATCGTATCGGTGTCTCCACCTCGGTTGACGGCTGTCACAATTGCTTCCTCGGCGTCTGCGGTATGTAGCCCATCGTGGAGTGCTGTCTGGAGTGAGTGGATCACGTAACCCGATGTTTCCAGCAGATCGGGTTGATCGCCACGTGCCAGTGGCCTAAGCGCGGCAGTCAGTTCATCCGGGGCGCTTGCGTCGACGTAATTGAGAGCGTCCTGTAACGGGTTGTCTACATCGTTAAGAAGGCCAGCAAGTGTGAGATTCAAAACGGCGCAACCGTAGGTACACCGTGGATCTGCGTGCGTGATCTGTGAGGATTGTCGACTCACTGTGACAAGTCGCTCCCAGTCGGTTGCATATGGTATCGCGAGCGGTGGGCACCGCATCACACTCCCATTGCCTGCGTTTTGGCCTTCGGGACTAGTCTCCCAGACGTGCTGGCCAGCCTCGCTCCAGTCGTCGCCGTGTTTGAGCCGACTCAACGACTTCATCGTCATCCGGCCGATATCGAATGGATTACTGTCGTACCAATCGACAAATCGAGACGCGATATCTTCTGGATCGAACGCTTGCTGCTCAACAAGACTACGGGCAATACAGAGCGCCTGCTCAGTGTCGTCGGTGATTGTTCCCGCCGGCTGGTTCCACGTCCCATGGCCAATCATCTCGTTGAGTTGGCCGTGCTCGGCCGCAATTGAGGATGCTGACGAGAACTCAACCGGTCGGCCAAGCGCATCTCCACACGCCAACCCCAAGAGGATCCCACGGGTTCGATCTGAATCCATGGGTAACTCAACTATGGCTCTTATGGAAAAGTGTGGGTTGGTAGCTCCGTTTCATAGCAGCCATATTTAGGCTGCTTGGGGCACTCTTGTGTGTCGCCACGTCCACGGTCAGGCGTCGACGAATTCGCCGAGTGAGTGGTTCGGGCTATTGCTGTTCCATTTGCCGATCTGGATGAAGTTGAACGCCTCTAGCGAGGCGTCGATCGTGTCGGCGATTTGCGTCTGGATCGCGGGTGGAAGACTTTCGACGGGAATCGCAGTGAGCGCATGCTGAGTGAGGTGGTAACTGGACGCGAGGTTCGTCGGAGCGATGATAATCACGCTTGCCCCGTCGACGTCGGCAAGTGCGAGCTGAGCATCCCGATACTGGTGGACGGTCGCATCCAGTTCCTCAACGGGAAAGAGGTCGTCAGCAGCACCGTATTCAATACTTGTCCCTGCTGAATTGTAATGTCCTTTGAGCATAATCAAGTCTTAATATATGTTCTACAAACATTAGTTTTGTGGTCGATGAGGCGCTGTTCTCCTTCACTACGCGCCATGCTCTTCGCATGATCCCGAACTCTAGATTCGAAGTCGTCTGTGTCCGAGCGATGAGACGCTGACTCGTGTGCTGGACACAGTATTAGTAGCGTGCTGTAATGAACGACGAAAGGACGTGGTTGAACTGCTCAGGCTCTTCAAGGAACGGACAGTGACCACTATTGGCGAAGCGTTCAAGCTGAGCGTCAGGTGTATTGTCGGCAACGTATTCGACACCACCATTTTCTAGCATCGTTTCGTCTTCACCAAGACACACGAGGGTAGGAACATCCACATCGGGGACCGCCTCCCGATAGTCGCGTACTGATTGGTCGAAGAGAATTGCGCTCGTGATTGAGGGAGGAACTCGTGTGATCTCATCGAAGAGCATCTGTTCAACAGAATCTGGTTCATCCACGAGCATCTCGTCAATAAGGGACCACGCCAACTCGTGTGGGTTGGTTTGTGCGAGCTCCATGAGTCCACGAAGTTCGTCAAAGCCGAATACACCGTGCTCGTAATCCTCCTGTTCAAGGTCGAGTGGCTGTTGTTCGACGCTCACGAAGCCCCGGAACCGGTCTGTCCCAAACTGGCGGACGTACTCCCACGCCACAAGCGATCCCATCGACCACCCGACAAGGACAACGTCAGAAAGATCCTGTGCGTCAAGGAACGCTTCCAGGTCACGGGCATACTGTGGGAGTGTATGGCCCGTTTCGGTCTTTTCGGAGCGCCCGTGTCCTCGAAAATCGAGCGTGATAACCTGACACTCGTCGCTGAGCGGCTGCTGTTCGATGAAGAATCGGCTACTCATTAATACGCCGTGGAGGAAGACAACCGGTACTCCGTCTCCATCTGATTCGTAGTACAACTCCGCCCCGTTGACCGATTCAGTTGGCATATCGGTAGATATGTCTAATAGTTGTTAGCTGTTATGGGGGCGACGTATTCAGATACGATCGTTGTACCACGCGAGCGTTTCACTGACCCGTAACCACCAAGGAGTGCTCTCCTTCAACCGCTGACTGTTGGCTGCCATCGGAAGAACATTCTCTTGTCGGGCGTGACTACTGTGTGTCGAGCATGGAACGGGCAGCCGATCGAATTTCCGCTGCGGTTGTTGATCCGACCTGATACACGTCCGTCAGTTCCTCTTGAGACGCCTGTATGATATCGTACGGGGTTTGATACCCCGATTCGTAGAGAAAGTATGCCTGTTGACCGGTGACGGCGTCAATATCAGCGACAGTCGGCCCGTACAGCAGCCGGAGTTTTGGAACCGCTTCGGATGCTGGAACGCCTGAAGCAGCAAGCGATGCGAGAGCAGGGTCGAATACGGATTCTGAAACACCTGTTTGGTCATGAAGCCGCTCGTCAGCGGGCTTGGTTCGTCCAACAATTTCGCGAGCCCCCTCGACGGCGACGGCAGCAACGCCCTCAGTGATTCCCTCGATGTCAGCAAGATACCCGGGCCGTGAGTCGGCAAGCGATTCAAGAGAAGTCACACCTCCCTCCGCGAGTTGATTCGCTCTCTGTGGTCCAATACCTGGTATACGCTCCAGCTCAGAGACGATCTCAGATTCCGTCCTCGTCGGCTCTTCAGGTGCTGTCGATTCTTGCTTGGCCTCCACAGAGTTGTCTGATTTGCCCCCGGTTTCATCGGCTTTCAGTGAATCAGGGAGAGATGGAAGGTCAACAATCTGGAGGTCCTCAGCAGAGACTTCATCACCAATCGGTGAGCGGTTAATTGCTGTCTGAACTCGCTCACTGTTCCGTTCAGCGATATTTGAGTCAGTAACATAGGAGATCAACGCCGACCGCTCATTTGGATTGAGAGTTCCATCAGTTGAGAGGTCATCGATGATAGCATCTACGTCACGCTGGTTTGGGAACCAAGCGTCGCCCATTGCCACGAAGATTGGGACAAACGGCTCAGGTACGGTGTCGCGTTCGGTGAGTCCCAACCCATCCGTGAGTACGATGATGGCTCTGTCATCTAGCGATAGTTGATATCGGCCGCCAGGAAGAGAGACTTCTAATTTTAGTCGATCAACTGAGTCACGAATCAGTCGCGTCGGTTGGCGCATGTCGCTTTATTTTCACAAGTCATGATAAGAGTTTGACTAGGCGAAATTTAATCACGCATGATTGATGCGGCCCAACTCTCCACGATTAGCCGCCAACCAACTCTGAAGACCTCGTGATGAATTCCACAATAGCAGGTCCCAACACGATTGGCGACGTGTTTAGATGCGATCGTTGTACCACGCGAGCGTTTCCCCGAACTGTAACCCATCTGTCGGCACCGAGAATTCAACACTCATCTCGGAGAGTAGCGGTGTAAGTTCTTCATGGTAATCTCGTCCGGCATGGAAGACGAGCCGATTCCCGTCACCAAGCAGGCCTTCTTCGCGTAACTGTTCAAACAGGGTTTCTGCCCACTCCCGCTTTGTATCCACAGACGCACCGCTCAGCGTCTCATCATACGGTTCGATCGGGTCTCCGTCCGGATCGAGCAAATGGTGCTTCGCAGAGAGGATATACCACGCATCATGATTCGCTTCAACGTACTGGCGAGCCTTCCTGAAGAACGCCGACTCAAGATACAGATCCTTCGGTTTCGCTGCCTTCTCACGCTTACTTTTTGTACAGCTGACGAGCCCGACCTCCATACGGGGCTGTTGTGTGGTCGATCCTATAATCGTATTCGATGAGGTGTATGCGAGTACGCTGTAGATACCGAGTGTCCCGATCCCCCCAACTATATCATCTAACCGTCAGTGAACAGGATAATGGCAGTCACGCTCGCTGAGCCAACGGTGCTCGCTGCCGCGAAAGACACGTTGTATCCAGATATCGACACGACCCCGGATCAGTATGCGGTCACGGAGACGCAGTTCACCCAGTCTACGTGGGGCGGCTGGACCATTCCACAGGCGCTTCGAGACCGGCTTGCGCCGTACAACACGCTCCGACTCAATGCTGGTGAACCCGACTTACTCGGCGTCGGGATGCCAGCGACTGAAGTGCTGAACGCTGACGCGGCCACGACACCAGTCACGGTGATCGAAGCGAAAGGTCACAACGCTGACCCGGCTGCTGCGGATGTCGCTCGCGGTATCAACCAGGCGCACGCTCATCTTCCCGAGGTCAACCTTGGGTACGTTGCTGCACCGGCTCCCAGTGTCACCGATACGGCGCGCGCACAAGCCCGGAATCTCAACGTCGGTGTCATTGCTGTCGACGATACGGAATCCGCCCGCATCGTTGAGCCCGCTCGGGTTACTGGGGCCGGTGAGTTTTCAACGACGATCGACGCGGTGCGACTCCAAGCATCAACGCACCAGCTCACTGACGGGAGCTTTCCGGTAAACCACCCGAAAAACTACCTGGGGTACGCGCTGGCACTTGCTGCCGACGGCGATACTGACGCTGTCTACGCTGAAAATGTCATCAACGCCATTTCTGGTGGGCGACGTGGGGCGATTCTGTTGAACCTCGTCGACGATCAGCCCAACGGGGACTCACTCACACACCTCGGTGCTGAAGTCGTCCGCTTCGCTCGCGATCAGCACGGCAGTGTCACGGCTGCGCTCGCCGAGTTCGACACGTGGACTGGTAGTCGAACACGGTTCACTGAGCTCGCTCCACGATGGGCACAGCTCGCACGCTCTGTCGCTATCCAGTACGAGCCGACGCGACTCATCATCACCGCACTCGAACGGCTTCACGAAAACGGAGTCTCTGAGCCAACGCTTGCTGATGTCGCTCTGGAAGCTACGCGTATTAATCAGCCACTCGCCGTTGAGGTGTTCTTCACACAACATCGTCGTGATGCTGTCCTCACTGCTGACGGAGAGATTGCTGAATCAGAGCTTGCTGACCCCACCGTGTATAAATCTGGTATCCACTTCCAGTTCAAGTATCAGCTCTACCATCTTGGCATCCTCACTACTGGTGGCACAGACGACAAGAACGCTGTGTTGAGCAACACGTGGCGGTTAGAGTATGCTATCAAGAGCGGGATCTCTCAAAGCTAATCTTGGAGCGATTATCACGGACTGGCTCGGGAGGACAGAGACACACCACTCTTGCAAGTGAAGACGAGAAAATGAAGGGGAGGGTAAGAGCACAGAGATGCAGCCAAAGGAGAGAAATACCGATTTCGACACGTAGAGTCATTCTATAAGGAAACTACTACAAATCATACTGAGCAATACATGTAAACGCTTTAGTTGAAATTGTGGACTGTTTCTCTGTTCACTACTACTAGTCTAGTATTTCACTTGTAACAGTGGTGTGTCTCTGTATCCTTCACTTGAAACAGATGTAGGGGTGGTTTTATATGATAAACACGAGAAAGCGGTGACATGCGTCGATTCGAGCGGAAGCAGAACATCTTCCGCAACAAGGACGCTCTTGGAGAATCCTACCGACCCGATCAAATCGAAGAGCGAGACGAAGAGATCGAGGAGTATATGGACGCACTCCAGCCTGTTGTCGACGGCTGGGAACCAAACAATATCTTTCTATACGGTAATACCGGTGTCGGGAAGACTGCCGTTACCGACTATCTTCTCGACAGACTCAAAAACGATGTTGCCGACTACGACGATGTCGATCTGGCAGTTATCTCGGTGAATTGTAAGACGCTGAACTCCTCCTATCAAGTCGCCGTAGAACTCGTGAATAAACTTCGTCCTGCTGGTGGTGAAATCAGCTCGACCGGATATCCCCAGCAAACCGTCTTCAAGAAACTGTACAAGGAACTTGAAGCGATTGGCGGAACGATTCTGATTGTCTTAGATGAGGTTGACTCAATTGGTGATCGGGACGAATTGTTGTATGAACTCCCACGAGCTCGTGCCAACAATAACCTCGACTCAACGAAGGTCGGTGTCATCGGGATCAGCAATGATTTCAAATTCCGCGATCAGCTAGATCCTCGCGTCCAAGACACACTTTGTGAACGAGAATTACAGTTTCCGCCATATGATGCACCCGAACTTGAGAACATTCTCGAGTCGCGTGCTGAAGTTGCGATTGCCGCGGATGCCGTCGAGCAGGGTGTGTTGAAGTTCTGTGCGGCTCTTGCCGCTCGCGACAGTGGAAGCGCCCGACAGGCGCTTGACCTCCTTCGATTAGCCGGAGAGATCGCTGAAAACCGTGAAGTAGATCTCATTGAACGTGACCACGTTGAGGCAGCACGATCTCGTCTCGAACAGGAACGTGTGGAGGAGGGAATGCGTGAATTAACAACACACGGACGTCTTGCGCTGTTAGCAGTCGTCTCGAAAGCCGCTAAGGAAGAGACGCCGTCCCGGACCCGGGAGATTTACGAGGAATACACCGCGCTCTGTGATTCCTCTGGAACCGACTCGCTCGCTCAACGATCTGTACACAATCATCTGTCCGATCTTCGGATGCTTGGGATTCTGTCGGCCTACGAGAACCGCTCTGGTTCTCGTGGGAACTACTACAGCTATGAACTGGACGTTCCGTTCACGAGTGCGATCGAGGCGATGTCCGACGTTCTGCGGTTAAACAGCGAGATAGAGACAATCCGGGACATCGCCTCAATGAACAACGTCGCCTAGACACACCACCCTTACAAGTGAAGCCGCCGATGTCAAGCGATTTAGCATCTTCACTTGTAACCGCGGTGTGGGCAGTTCTTTCTCTATTCTCCTGTGAACGTGGTTCGGTTCACTTGAAATAGTGGTGTGTGAGGTGGCCAGGGATCTCAGCGTTGATCGGTATCTGCGTACGCTTGAAACACTCGAAGCGCCGGAGTGTGTGAGGGTGGAGACGATCGACTCCTCATCCCGGCAGTCGTTGATCTATTCTCATTCCCGTCACGGCTCAGGTTGGTGATTAGCTACGTCCCAGCAGTAGGCCGATACGTGGCTCACGGGTCGCTCCCAGCACACCCACTACGATCCACACTCCTCTACCGACCACAACGATTGGCAGAATCAACTCCGTAGTGTGACACCGGATCGCAATCCAAGAGAAACTTGTCCCCGGCAAGCGTGTGATCGAGGCAATATCCGCCGTTCTACGGTTAGTCAGCAGATGCTGTGATTAACCAACAAGGACAGCAAAACGCGAAGTTTGTTGGTTAAGACGACTCACTAACAACGAGCTGAGAAAATGAACCGCACGCCTTCTCCACCTGCCCACCCAGCAACAAAACCCGTCTCTTCTTCGAGGAACTGCCAAGACCGTTTGAGCAATCAGGATGGGGCTGGATGGCCCCGATCTACCCCTCCCTTCCCGGTGGTTGGACGATATCTCCGAGGGATCGGACCAGTTGGATCCCGTTCTCGTAGTCAGTCGTCACCCGATACCCTTCTTCGTCCTGCTCGACGGCTCCCACGCTGGGATGCGCGAGCAGTTGGAGTGCGGATCGAACCTCTTCGGTGGTTGGGATATCGTTCGAGTCCTCCATGCCCACGACGATCCACCGGATGTCCTCCGCTGTCTCTACGGCTCCGTCGGCACGCTCGAGAGCTCGGATGATCGCAAGCAGGGTCTCTCCAGCATCGATACGGTCCTGGATGTACTCATCGAGGAGGTCGAGCCTGTCGTCCTGGAAGGCTCCTGAGCGTGTCAAGAGAGCTAGTATCAGTACATCACAAAGCCGCTTAGTTGAGACGTCTGCTTGCTGAAGGTGTGTCTACAACCTGGCGACGCCCCGCCGTGGGGGGCGTCGCCTCTGGAAGTGGTCGTTCAAGGAGTTCATCAACATGATTCAACGGGCAGCGTGGACGGCCCTCGCGACGCGTCGGGCCGTCCCCGCAAACCGACCACCAGACGACCGGTTTACCCGCTAATCTCCCACCGCGCTAGCCTTCGCCAAGAGTGGCAACGCTGTCGCTGTCGGCGGCAGCCGCCGCCAACAGCGACAGCTCTCCGTCAGTTCGTCGAAGATTTTCTCGTCAAAGTCACCCAGCACAACCGCTCCGCCACAGAACTCAGGCTTCAGAAACAGCTATCCGAGGATGCTTTGTGAGGTACTGCGCCTACGCCGACGGGACTGTCGCCCGGGTACGCGTACTCTCAGTCCTACCTCAGAGAAGTTTGAGAGGGCATCAACTACGCCGATCATTACGGTGAAGCCGGCGCAGAAGATCCGATCATTCGGTTCGACAATCATCACGGCGTCCACGAACTCCATATGGGCTCGGAGACGTTCGAGATCTACTATCCTGGACTCGCCGAGATATTCCCTGCGTGGCGAGCGGCGCTGCCCCCAGAGAAACGAACCGACTGGTAACCTCTCAAGCACGCTGATCGACGCACGATCGCAACCCTAGTCCCACCCCACAACATCATGACCCGAACACTACACGTCCAGATCAAGTCCGCGGATCGCAGCGGCCTCGAGGAGCGGCTCGAAGCGATCAACGCCGGCGACGACGTCGAACCCGGTGAGCCGACGCTGTCGATCGAGAATCTCGAGACGTTCGGTCGCGTCTTTCGGTCGACCAACCTCGAACTCCTCGAAGCAATCGTTGAACACGAGCCAGAGAGCATCCGTGAACTCGCTCGCCTTGTCGACCGGAACCCACCGGATGTCCTCGACAACGTGAACGAGCTTGCCGACTACGGGCTCCTCGAGTTCGAAGAGAACGGCAGCGCGAAGCGCCCCGTCGTGTGGTACGACGAGATCGACGCGGACCTCCCGCTCACATCGGCGTCGGGACGGGAGCGCAAGGCGAACGCCTGAGCGCTGAGACAACGATGGCTAACGACGTCGATCCCGAGAATCCTCGCCCCGACGGCCACTACCATGTGGATCGAGATGCTAACTGGTTCTACGTCGACGATGAGTTGGCATCAACGATCGCTCTTGGCCCTGCCACCGACGGGGAACCGGGCGACGATTGGGTTCTCACGCTCTCGGCCGCGACGTCGGAAGGGGATCCAGCAGCTGCCGTGCGCGTCGCTGTACGTCTCACTCCGTGGGCGTTGCACGAACTCTATACCGAGGCGAAGAACCTCTCGCCGGACGCCCGTCAGGCCGGCCACAGTGCTGGGTGTGAACTGTGCGGAGAACAGGTTCCCCTCGATCAGGCGTGGCTTGACAACCGAAAGGAGCCCTGTCACCCGGACTGCTACGCTGAGGCGTTCGGCGCGCCCCCGTGGTATGATGGACAGTAGCTGGGTGTCGCTAGAGTGTCAAAGATGAGTGAGAACAAACTTCTTCTCGCTGCTGGTGCGACTGCCCTTTGGGTCATCATTGGAGTAGTCTTGTTTGAGGTGGCGAGCTGGGCGTCGGCCTTCGAGCTTGCAACTTCCGGCCCGATCTTTGACCTCACATCGTTAGTCGATGCTTGGGTGCTGGTTGGGGCTGTCCTTGGTGTCACCGATGTCGCCTTCCTCTGGGACATGACGCAATAATCCCTACCTGAGAATAGAATCGCCAGTCAGTGGATCCAGCTGTAGCCGTTGCTTAGTGGGATTGAGGACACATCGAAATAGCAGTACTACTCGTCGACGACGGTCGCTTCTTCAGGCGGCGCGATATCAAGTTCGGCAGCGCCACGCTCGATCTCCTCGGGCGTCATCCCCTCAGCATCGGCGAGCAGCTCGGTGAGCTCCTCGTCCGAGACCATATCGGCGTCGGCCGGGGCTTCACGGCTCATGTCTCCTTCTACCCGGCGCGAAGGGATAAACGTGGGTGTCGGTTCACCACCATCTGACCACGACGGCGGGCGGCCCGGCGACCGATGCTCTTCGAAGACATCGACGAAGTACTCAGCCTCGCGTTTGAGGTAATTGGCACAGCCGCGGATAACTGCTCCTCGACTTATCGGCAGCGGCGCATGCGCGAGTTGGAGGTGAACAGTCGGCTGCGAACGGCGGGCGACGTCGACATGGAGTCCCTCGCGGTACACGTCATGCCCGAGTGCCGATGTCTCGTTGTGGTCCATCCGAGTGATCGCCGTCCATTCGATTGGGTCGGTCGCAACGCGATAATGAAGTTGAACGAGGAATCGCGGGATGTGCTGCTGGTCCTGGTCGAACCCGACCGTGAGCAGGCAGTCGCGGCGGCCAGCTGGGACGTGCTTGGAGACGTCGTAGCCGGTCGGGGGCGACGGGGCACTCATTTGCTCGAGCCATCATCACCCGGTACGGTGTCGCTTTCGCTTTTGCCCTCGAGGTCGGGGCACTAACTGGGCCTCGCTAGAGTTGTAATAGGTCAGTTCTCCCGCTCCCACCATTCATCGATTTCTTGCGCGCCGATGTCGACAGTTGCGGTGATCCCGCACGAGCAGTGGATGCCGACGGTGCCGGGGTGCGTCGTGATCGGGCCCTTCTCTTTTCCACAGCCCGGGCAGTCGACGCTGAAGGTCTCGGTCATACGCGCTCGTATTCGACGCCCGGTGATAGACGCTCCGCCCCGTTAACCAACACCCGGCAGTAAGTCGGTGTCGTGTTGGTTAAGGCCGCGTCGACGGCGGGGGCTAGGCCCAGTACTCTGTATAGAGTGAGAGAGCAAGAATTAGAAACCCAAATAACACGACTGTTCCGAGTACGACCGATTGTGCTCGAGAGTCGTGTGTGAATCTCATAACATCATCTTCTTTTTGACCGATATAAATACTAGTACTAATAAAATACTGGTCTGGCTAATTTTACTTTGTTGAATCCGGCGAGCGTGAGCGCCCTGAACAGGCTTGTCGGCGAGATCTGAGGTATACTTCTGCTGGGTTTTATCGATACTCATACCTACCCGATCGGGACCAACATCCGCCGACTCGGGAGCGGAACCGGAGTCCGGCCGTACCGACCGGCGCCCGGTTCGTTCGGTGTACTGGGGGCGGTATCGAGTTCCTCGCGGGCGGCACGTGACCCACGGAGACGGATTCGACGGTCCCAAAGAGTAACTCTCAGCCGACCATGTCGGCAGCTGAACACTCATGTCGATCAAGCGAACCCGAGTTCACGGGCGGCGTTCGCCGAAATAGTGATCCCTCGCTCTCCGTATGAGACATGACTGGAGACGGATTCGCTGATGAGTTTGTGTAGATCGACGATATATGACTTCGGGCGCTCCTCTTGGATGCGTGTCGTCGCCTTCGTCTCAAAGTGTAGGCCACGGTGCGCGACGTACACCTCGACAAATCGGCGCCGGATCGACTCGGGACTCTCCCAGACGACCGTCGGGACGGAATCAAGGGCCGTCTTTGCGCCCTGTGGGGCACCCATCGCGACGAGACACCGCCCAAGTACCGAGGCGTCCGTTGCCGGGTACAGTTCGGTCGCCCGCCCATCGCTGTTCACATGGCGACAGTGTGCGTCGACGCCGACCGCCTCGAATGCCGCCTCGATCGCCTCGCGATCAACCCGACGCCCGATAGAAATTGCGGGGACGAACGTTTCGTTGATGCTCCCGCCCGCGAGGACATGCGCGAGCAGTTCGACGAGCGCGCCTGCCATGTCACACTCGGGATCAAGCCAGTTGTTCGCGCTCGCCGTCTCGATCCCGCGCACCGGATCGGGCCGTCCACCGTTGAGCCACGGCCGAACCCGCCCCGCCGGTAGTTCTAGCGCCGTCCCCACAGCCGTCCGCCCAGAGTTCGGGTGCTCGGCGGCGTACGCTTGTACGCGCTGGTAGTCCTCGACCTTCTCCCACGGGTCGGGATAGACGCGATCGGAGTAGGTCCGCGCGATCGAGCGCGCCGTCGGTTCCATATGCTGTATGTTGACCGCCTGAGAGATACGTCTTGCGGACGTATTCTCATGTTAGAGATTTGGGTCGGTGTATTTATCCCTCTTCTCTCCGTTAATTGATCCATACCAACAGACAAAGCGAGGATCGGGGTGGCTGGACCACCCGACTCGGCTGCGTACAGGACGCCTCAATGGGCACCTGTCAATCTGTGTCCGAGTGTGGTTAACCTTCGCATTTGTCCCGTTGGGAACATAACAAAACTATGAACCTCAAAGCAGCATTTCAGGACAGTGAACGGGCCGTCAGCCCCGTTATAGGCGTTATACTCATGGTCGCAATAACTGTAATTTTAGCGGCCGTGATCGGGACGTTCGTGCTTGGACTCGGTGATAGCCTCGGCCAGAACGCAAATGCTGGCGTCTCAGTCGATACAGATGCAGCCAATAGCAGTACTACCGTAACGCTCGTTGACAAAGGAAACGTACAACAGGTTAATATCACGAATAATAACGGTACTGACGCAGGTTCTAAGACTCTGACAAACGTAGGAGAAAGCAAATCTCTTGGGTTTGACGGCAATGACACCCAAGTAATTGGAGTCCTCCCGGATGGCACAGAAACAGTTATCCGGACGATCGAGAAGCCGTGAGCTAACAGACCACCGAACAAATATACAGGCATCCTCTCCAAGTACTGCCTGTCTGTTGGAGACGACAACTTCAGTCGGTGGATCTGATCTCATTCCGATAACGTGTCTTTATTTCGAAGATGGCGGATGTCGATCTGTCTCTGCTTCGAGTTTCAGACTTTGTTAATGGAGTCGGAACCTCAAACGGCTAAGCAGCACAATTAGCGCTATGAGATACCTAAAAAGATGAGAGAATCAGCGGATTCGGAAACTCAAACGCGTCTCGTCGAGCGTGACGTGTCCGATGTCCACTCGGACCTGAAGCAGCTAGAAGTACTAGGCATCCTCACGCTCGAAGCGGGCAGGCCAAGCGATGCGATTCAACCTGTTGTTCCGTCCGACCGCATCGAGGTCCACATCGACTACCCGCTCGTCGATAGCGGCGACGCCGATGGGACTCCCGCGAGCGCGTAGTCACCGCGCACCGCTCTCGGAGTGTGCTATGAGGCCCTCGTGTGATGGTTACCCACGACCCGCAATCACGCTGTTGCCCCGGAACAGTACTTTCACTCCGCTCGCCCGAAGTATAAGTCACAGAGTCTCAAATTTTGAGGAGAGGGAGCACCGCTGGGCCGGTTTCAACAACCGGATCAGCTCCAAAACAGTGTCACACGCTCCCTCTCCCCCTCGAGTGTCACACGCTCCCTCTCCCCCTCGAGTGTCACACGCTCCCTCTCCCCCTCGAAGTAGCCCGTGAACTCGTGAGAATGACTCCTAATGACCCAGAGACGGTCCGTGGCGACTACTCGTTCTGTGGCGAGACAGTCAGGGGTCAGCACGCAATCATCCACTTTGAGACCGCTGGCGGCGACACAGGCGTGTGGGCCGAATGTCCAAGCTGTGGCGAGATCGTTGACCCCACCGATGCTCAGTAAACAGTTCATCCAGCAGATCATCAGCCCCCAGTCACCATCGACAACGCACCACGAGTGCCGTCACTATGGGTACAGCGTGGAGAAAGAAGTCGATGAATGTCCACAGTGTGGCTCTCACGAGATTGCGGCCTACGATCTTGAGTAATCACTGAAGTGTTCACCGTTGGTAGAGAAGGTTCTATACCTTATGTATCACCCGAACGCTAGCATGGCTCCGATTGTTACATAAGGTATGAAGCAGCCGTCACCACCCGCCTCGCTCCCGAAATATCTCGCAGAGGGGCTCCCGAAACAGGATACGGAGACACTCCATGAGATACAGAACTACGTCGAGGTGCTCATTGAGTATCGCAACCAGTCGGTTGACACCGACGAGCTTCCGGAGACTGCCAAGCCCGTCGACGAACCAGATAGCGCAGGGAGCGGGACCGTCGTCAAAGAGAAAGTTACCTGTGGCGACGACAGTTGTAAATGCGCAAGCGGGAATCCCGCGGATATGCACGGCCCGTATCTCTATCGGTACTATCGTGAGAAGGGGACAATGAAATCAGAGTACGTCGGTAAACCAGAAAGTGAGTAGTGGTGTGAGAAGTTTGCCATAACCACCCGTTCGTGCCAACCGCGGTCCTAGACTTCCCCGCGAAGGGTGTCATCGACGACATCAGCGAACGCAACGTTCTCACGCACCTGTTGTATCTCGACGGTGACTCGGTCTCCGACACTCGTTTCGGGAACGATCACAACGTAGCCGCGCTCGACTTTCGCGATCCCGTCACCTTGGTCACCGAGGTTCTCGATTTCAACGTCTCGCTGTTCACCTTCCTCGACAGGCGGGCCGTCGTACTCGTGTTGCTGACCAGCGTGGTCAGCTGACTGAGTGACCTCAGTCGTGTCGGTGGGTTCGGTATCCGACGTCGATGTCGATATGAGCGCAACACGGTATGTTTCACCCTCAGAGAGTGTCCCCGTGGCTATCTCACGGTCAGGCACAGGTATCTGGTAGGTGCCATCGTCTTGCTCAACAGTCGCAGTATACAACGTCTGGAGCGTCTCAGAAATGTTCATAAATCGCGTATTGTATTGACTCGTGCCAGCGGACTTGGTTCTAGCGTTTCTAGTGCTCTCAACTGAATACCGTCGGTCTGATCAAGGTTCCCGAGAGACCACTTCAGGACTCATCGTCGGCATCAAACACGGCCGCAAAGTCTTCGAGAAGCTCCTGTGGCGATCGCTCATCACTACGAGACGGGAGTGGGGCTTCCCAGCATTCGATCTCAAGCGTGCGCGCATTCGACACTGACTCCAGTTCGGTTGTCACATTGAAAATTCCGGTATGATAGATCGCCAGCAGTCGCTGCTCATGAACGGTAACGTAATCAATTCCGGCCCGGTCCAAGACTGTAGAAACGTTAGTCGACTCAGATAACGAGACAGAGACGCTTGGAGACGGCGAGTCGGTCATACCAAGTCATAGGTCAATTCTACAAATAAAACCCGACTTGAGCAGGGTCCAGATACACCATTTGGTCAGTTGCCGTGGCCGGTCTGTCGTCTCCCAGCGAGTGCTGTGCGATAGCCCTCTCCCGGGCTTAGCTGTGATGGTCAATGTGATTAACCAACAAATACCAGTAGAAGCGCCAGTTAGTTGGTTAATTTTGAGCCTATCCTCAGAGGATCTTTCCAAGATCCCCAGTATTGTCTAGGCGTGGGGTGAAATTGGGTCTTTGGCGAGTTCCGTCTGCTGACTGAAATCGAAATACGTTCAGTACTTTCGGAGATTTCACGCGGGGCAGACAGCCCCACACCACACATGTTATCAGGAGGAATTCACGAAATGGTGGGGTGTCCTCAGAAGAGCAGGGGAGGTCGCTAGGTATCCTGAAATTGCTGAAACGGTGGTGAGGATATTTATAAATGAACGGAGGGTCGAAAATCACTCCAAGAACAAGACTACGCATTCGGTCGATCAGCACTGATACGCTCGAAATGGCTGTGTTGAATCGCTGTAAGGCGGAGAGATTCACTGTTTGACGAAGCGTTTGATGTTATAGACGACACACATCAGCGCGATTTCGCGGAACTCACGGAACCATGACCGCGCTCGCACGGCGAAGCCGAGCGAGCGCTTCACAGCCGAGTTCACGGTTTCGGTCATAGAGCGCTGATTGTAGCGGTTATCGTCGATTCTGGCGTTGTGCGCGTGGTCGTACGGCGCGAAGATGCGGTGCTTGATCAGCGGTCTGATCCCGAGCTGGCGTAATCCTTCACGAAGCGATTGCTTGTCATAGCCTTTATTTGCGGCGAGAGACTGCAGATCGCCCGCATTCCGGCGGGCGATCTGCTCAGCAAGATCGGCGTCACTTCCCTCCCGGTTCGTTGTGCAGTGAACGTCAATGACGGCCTGCGACGCTGTATCGACGAGTTTCGTGACTTTCAACTTCTGAACGCGGTAGCTGATTCGCTGGCAGTAGTGGCGGCTCGCTGGTGAGCGGTCGTAGAATGTGGCGTCGATCGCGGCGTGTTCTGAGAGATCGTGCAGCTGCGCCGACTGGCGCAGCAGCACTCGACAGACGCTCATGCTGATCCGGTCGAACGCCTTACACAACGTGGACGGTTCGGGAAGATCGGCCGCGTTGAGGCCTATCTCCCCGATTATTTGTGGCATCTCTTTGAGCAGGTCGATAGTCATGCGGTACGATGAATCGAGGTAAATCCGCAGACAGTGAAGCGAAACGAGTGCATAGTCGGCGAATCCGCCGCCACCGTCCGGGGCGGCGGAT
>NZ_SDJP01000028.1 GCF_004114995.1 Halorubrum amylolyticum | reverse complement strand
GCCGGTCATGCCGACTGGTCGTCAACCAGCAAATATCCCAACTCAGCGGTGCAGTGCCGTGGGAAGCCTCGCCGTTAACGGCGAGGAGGAGGTCACGCCGTCTGATGGCGAACCGTAAGGGACGAGATCGCGGTCAAAGAGCACGAGCGCCGGTTTTCCCTGACCAACCGCGTAGACAAGTTCGGTTAGAGTCCCCACCTGTTCTTCTTTATCGAAGTACGCGACAATTGCATCTGATTGATCCACGAGCTCCATGTCTTCTCCCGCGATGTCTTTTACGATACCGCAACCGTGGGATGTTGAGACTTCAGTCGGGCTATTAATCTGAATCGGGGTGGAGCCGGTGTACTTGTACGTTCCACGGTCGCCGTATTCAGCCACAGAGGCTCTCCAAGTGTCATGCTCCGCACTGTCGTTGTCCATCGACCCTGCCAGGTAGACACTCGGTGATCTTACCTTTGAGTCGTCACCCTCATTCGAGTCATCGCTTGACTGTGAACGCAAGTTCCGAATTTCCCCGATGCTCGGCTTCTTTCCCTCTCTAAGGTTGTGACACGGACGGCAGAGAGCAACATGGTTCTCTGGCCGGTTGTCCATCGGCTGCCCGTCCTTGTGATGAACCTCGAATGTATTCAGAAGCTCCTCCTCTTGTCGCCCACAATCAGGGCATTCGTACGTCTCTCGGTCGTGCTTCTCCCAAAACATCTCTCGCGCAAGCTTCCGGGACTTCCGCTTCCATTTCCGTTCCATATCTGCACCGTGTGGTGCAGTAAACTTATAGTTTGCCCCGCGTGGTGCAGTTAGTCGCATTCTGCACCGTGTGGGGAAGAATAAAGTTCCTTGCCCCACATGGGGCAAGTATAAGGATGGCCGACTCACAATCCAGTAGTGTGCCGCGGACGCCCGAGGAGCCGACGCCGCAGCAGGTTCTCGAAGAGATGAATCGCTGCGAGCCCTACATCGTCTCAGACCTCGTAGACGCCTTCCCTGACGCCTCCCGATGGACGGTTCAACGACGGCTTGACTCCCTCGTAGAAGACGGCGAACTCTCCAAAAAGAAACACACGGAGAACCGCGTCTCGTACTGGATTCCGAAGTAAGCCGCCCCTACCCCACGCGGAGCAGAGCTTATAAACCAAGAGAGACATGTCCCCGGTATGGACAAAGGCCCCGACCAAGACACCCGGGACGACCCCGATGGATTGGTCGAGGTCATCGCCGAAAACGATTCTGACGACCTCTACGCCCCGCCGGAGCAAGTTCCAGAGAAGACGGTTCGCCGTCCTGTTGACGAAGTCCCCGACAACTCTCCCGACGACCTTGATCTCGATTCTCTCGATGACGCAGTCGAAACAGTCCGCTCTCTACTTGCCGACCGCTACGACGATGTCAGCGACATCATCAGGCCACCGCTCATCGACGCTGTCCCCGGCGACGACCTGAAGCCCGGTTCCGCGTACGACTTCACGCCGATGGTGTGCGCGTGGATCTACCGGCTCATCGCGCCCTCGGACGGGTACTCGGTCGTCAGTTGGGAAGACCTCGCCGACCGCCTGGACGAGAACGACGAACTGGCCGCCAACCTCGGGTTCGACGGTGACACGCCGTCCGAGAAGACGCTTCGGACGCAGTGGCAGACTCGCATCCGTCCCGGCTTCCGTGACCACGTCCGGTACATGGCCGCCGAGTGCGCGGTGAAGGCCGAAGAGTATGAGCTGGAGACCGCCGAAGACATCCGCGACAACCTGATCGCTGAACATCGCCCTGACGAACCAGAGGTTGACCCCATCGGCGAGATGGAGCAGGGCATCAAGGAAGATGCCTACTCCATCCAGGCCGAAATCATCCGCGACGTCTGCTCGTACGACCGCGACGACTCCAGCGAGTGGGAGAGTCACCTGTTCACCGACGCTGCGGCCCACATGTGCCGCCGGAACGAGTACGCCGAGCAGGGCATCGAGCGGATGGGGAAGGACTACGGCCTGATCGAGGAGCACGAGGACGGTAGCGAAGAGTGGAACGTCTTCACGCAACAGACGTTCCGCCGGACGGTTCGGAACGTCGAACGCACGAAGATCGACGGCTACTACGACGATGACGACGACGCCTACGGCGCGCGGTGGCTACCGCCGCACGACCTCGTAGACCCGGCCATCGTGACCGGCGATCTCCGTGATGCGCTCGAAGAGTCGTGGACTATCGACCCGCACAACCCCGACGGCGAAACGGCGACGTGGCACCTCCGCACTGAGGAAGCAATCGAGCGTCAGATAGAGTGGCTGCGGGATGAAGAACAAGGCGTCATCGACGAAGACGACACGTTCAATCTCCGGATCGACTACACCACGCACAACTACAGCAAGCACTCTTCGACCGACAGCGACGCGCCGGTCGGCGTCCACAAGCAGACGCACCTCGAAACCGGCTACGCCTGGAAGGAACTCCAGGGCACCATCAAGATCAACGGGCGGGCGTTCATCATCGCGTCGCTGTCCTACACGCCACAGAACGACCAATTCCAGGGTGTCCGCTACATCCTTGACCGCGCTCGGGAGCTCGTGAACATCGACACGGTGATGGCCGACGCCGAGTTTGTGGACACGAAGATATGCCGGTACATCCGCCAGTGCGGCTGTGATTACGCGATCCGGAAGGGCGCGACCGATACCGTGAAGGACACGGTCGAAGGCTTCGAAGGACGCGCCGATTGGGACAGCAACTGGACGCTGATGAGCAGCGGGCGTCGGAAGACCCACAACACGACGCTTGTGGGGCTGGAGAAGGACTTCAAGAGCGTCCCCGACCACAAGAAGAAGGACGACGAAGAGGACGAACCGGACACCACGCTCGATGACTTCGGCGACGACGAAGACGACGGCCTCGATGACCAGCAGCTTACGCTGAAGCAGATCGCCGAAGAGTCCCACCAGGACGAAGAGGAGATCGACTACTTCTGCATCATCACAAGCAAGAGCGTTGACCGCGCCGGGATCGACCCGGACGAGAACCCCATCGGCCACGATCCGGAAGGCTCGGCGTGGGGAATCGGTCGGCTCTACCGTGACAGGTGGGGCGTAGAGACGGCGTTCCGAGACAAGAAGGGAACGTTCGCCGCCAAGACGCGGTCGCGTGACCCCGGCTACCGCCGGTTCCTCTGGATGATGGAGAACCTGCTGTACAATGGGTGGGTGATGCTCAACACCGCCGTCGCCGACCAGAGCCCCGACCGCGACGATGACGAGATCGTCGTGAAACAGGCGACGTACCTGGACGAACTTGACCGCCGCGTCCTCAGTGGCCTGAGTCTGGACTTGGAGTTCCCGGACGTGGAGTTCGGCTGACGCCTGAACGCCTTCTCGTGGTAGCAAAACGGTGAGCCGCAGCACTCGTCAGTAGCCGCTGGTTTTCTCGCCCCGTCGCTGATTTCACTCCTACGTATCACGTAACGCTCAGTTCTTAGAAGAGAGTCCGCCGCCAGTCGCGTCTTCCTCGATAATCTGCACCGAGTGGGTCAGTATCGGTTCCGGTTTTGCCCCGTGCTTTCAACTACTGGTAGATCAGCGACCCCGTCCCCGATTCGTCTATCCCATCTCCGATTCGTCTATCCCATCTCCGATTCGTCCATCTCATCTCCGATTCGTTCATCTCGTCCCCGATTCGTTCATCTCGTCCCCGATTCGTCTATCCCGTCCCCGATTCGTCCATCTCATCTCCGATTCGTCCATCCCGTCCCCGGTCGCCCCCCGATCATCTCGGAAGGGAAAGAATCACTCCCCTCGGCGACGACCGTCCGGTATGAGCGACCGATCCGACGCCCGCGAGACCGGCACCGACGACGGCGACACCGACGACGGCGACGGCAGCGCCGACGACCGCCGCTTCGAGACCCGGGCGATCCACGCCGGGCAGGAGCCCGATCCGGAGACGGGCGCGCTGATGACGCCGATCCACGCGAACTCCACGTATAAGCAGGACGCGCCGGGCGAGCACCGCGGCTACGAGTACAGCCGAACGGGGAATCCGACCCGGACCGACCTCGAGGCCAACCTCGCCTCGCTGGAGTCGGGGAGCCACGCGCGCTGTTTCGCCTCCGGAATGGCCGCGATAAACACCGTCCTCAACCTGCTGGAAGCGGGCGACCACGTCGTCGCCGGCGACGACGTGTACGGCGGGACTCACCGCATCCTCACGCAGGTGTACGACGAGTACGACCTCGACACCACCTTCGTCGACACGACCGACCACGACGCGGTCCGGGACGCGGTGCGCGAGGAGACGGAACTGGTGTGGGTCGAGACGCCGACGAACCCCCTATTGAACGTCAACGACATCGGCGCGCTCGCCGACATCGCTCACGCCAACGACGCGCTTTGCGCGGTCGACAACACGTTCGCGACCCCCTACCTCCAGCGCCCGCTCGAACACGGCGCCGACATCGTCTCCCAGTCGCTGACGAAGTACCTCGGCGGGCACTCCGATACCATCGGCGGCGCCTTGATCGTCGACGACGCGGAGCTCGACGAACGGCTCGGCTTCTACCAGAACTCGGTCGGCGCGACGCCCGGCCCCTTCGACTCCTTCCTCGTGTTACGTGGAGCCAAGACGCTCCCCGTTCGGATGGACCGCCACTGCGAGAACGCGATGGAACTCGCGGAGTGGCTAGAGGACCACGACGACGTGAGCCGGGTCTACTACCCCGGGCTGGAGAGCCATCCGGACCACGATCTCGCGGCCGAGCAGATGGACGCGTTCGGCGGGATGCTCTCCTTCGAGTTCGACGGCGCCCTCGATCAGGCGTCGACGGTCGTCAGCGAGACCGAGGTGTTCACCCTCGCGGAGTCGCTCGGGGGCGTCGAGAGCCTGATCGAGCAGCCCGCGGCGATGACCCACGCCGCGATTCCCCGCGAGGAGCGGCTCGCGGCCGGGCTCACCGACGGCCTCGTCCGGGTCTCGGTGGGGATCGAGCACGTCGACGACATGAAGACCGACCTCCAGCGGGCGTTCGACGCGGCGCTGGAGTAGGCGGTCCGGCGGTAGGCGGAGCCACCCGCCCGACGGGTGAATCCGGCACCGGTCGCCGGACGACCATCCTTTTTACCCGTTGCGCCGAGTCTCCCCGCCATGAGCGACCCAGACATCGTCGTGTTGCGACAGACGATCCACGGATCGGACGGCGCGGATCTGGCCGCGGCGATCCGCGAACGCCTCCCCGACCGATCGGTCGCGCTGGCGCGGACGCCGGCGGAGGAGCGCGAGCTGCTCGAAACCGCGCGGATCGCGGTCGGACTCGACATCGACGAGGAGCTGCCGGCCGCCGCCGAGAACCTGGAACTCTTCGCCTGCGTGTTCGCCGGCACCGGTCACCTCCCCCGCGACGCGCTCGCGGACCACGGCGTCGCCCTGACGAACGCTTCGGGAGTCCACGGGCCGAACATCGCCGAGCACGTCCTCGGGTCGATGATCACGCACGCCCGCCAGTGGGCGCGCGCGCACCGCCAGCAGGAGCGCCGGGAGTGGCGGAGCTACGAGACGACCGAGGTGTACGGCTCGACCGTCGCCGTCGTCGGACTCGGCGCGATCGGAGCGACCGTCGTCGACCGGCTGGAGCCCTTCGACGTCGACACGATCGGAGTCCGGTACTCGCCCGAGAAGGGCGGCCCCACCGACGAGGTGTACGGGTTCGACGCGTTCCACGACGCCATCGCCGACGCGGAGTTCGTGGTGCTCGCGTGCCCCCTCACGGAGACGACCCGCGGGCTCGTCGACGCCGAGGCGCTCCGGACGATGCGGGCCGACGCGGTCCTCGTCAACATCGCACGCGGACCCGTCGTCGACACCGGCGCGCTCGTCTCGGCGCTCCGAAACAGCCGCATCCGCGGGGCCGCGCTCGACGTGACCGACCCCGAGCCGCTCCCCGAGGACCACCCGCTGTGGGGGCTCGGCAACGTCACGATCACGCCGCACAACGCCGGCCACACTCCGCACTACTACGAGCGCGTCGCCGACATCCTCGCGGCGAACGCCGACCGGCTCGACGCCGGCGAGGACCTCGAAAACCGGGTCGTGTGAGCCCTGCGGCGGGACGGAGTCGAACCGCGGGGTCACCGTCGTCATGGGACTTTGCCCAGCGGGATCAAATCGAACCGACGGCGACACGACAGTAACCTCTCTCCTCCACCTTATCGCGGCTTTCGAACGCTATCTGGCCTCGATCAGAAATCCTGCTCGGAAAAAATCAGCTGAGCGCTGTGTTCTTCGGGCTACTGGGCGTGGGCTTCGTATTCGAGATCACACTCGACGACGAGCGACCAGAACACGTCGTCGTGATTCGCTTCTCGAAGGTGTGCGAGTTCGTGAAGGCGGGATTCGAGAGTGAGTCCTCACGTTGAATCTCTCCATCGAGGCCGTGGATAGAGAGGTTCATCTTCGCGATCGCGGCGATGTCCGGGTTCACCTCCTGTCCAGTGAAGGTCATCTTCGTCGGATCGCCGCCCTGCTCCTCTGCGAAGTGCCGGACGAGGTCCATGTACGCCTCCCCGAGCATATCCGGCGGGACGCTGTCCCGATCGAGGTCGTACTTCGAGAGGTGTTCGACCAGCCGACCGAGCCGGTCGTCGTCGAGGGCGTCGACGTACTGCTTCTCGAACTCGTCGGAGATCGACTTGTGGTAGACGAGCGGGAGGATGAACCCCTTGTAGTCGGTGGGGTCGACAGCCTCACGGATTATATCGGCGCATGTCAAGCGACCGTCCGAACTTCGCGGCGCGCTCGCGTCCGAAGACGAAGAAGCGAAGAAGCCAGCCACAGAGTCGATTCGAGACGAGCGAGATTGAGACAAACAGAAGACCGACGAGAGGTGTAGACTGTCGGAACAGGATGGATGACGGCCGTCTTCGATGACGAGACGGGAGCAGGCAAGGATGAATGCTGCGGATACAACCGTGATCAGACCGCTCTGTCGCTAAGGACCAAGCTGAATGTCACCGCTCTCTGAATTCGACCGTGTAGCCGTTATTGCGAAGTGCTTCAACAAGCTCATCCCCACGCTCGATTGTGAATTCGTGGAACGAGTTGGTAGGACTCTCTGCCGAATACAGCTCTGAATCAATATTCTCCGGGATCTCGTTCTGATGGGTATCTTCTTGGACAACAACCGGCTGACTGGGAACGTGGTTGGAACTGCTATCCTCTGTCATTTGAACACCTCCTGTTACGACCATTCGGCTATTTGAATTCCGATTCCGGTTTCTGTTGAGATGGCTATTGGCGCGAACGCATACGCCGAAATGGTACAGATGTAGTAGGAGTCTACCAGAGCCTTCGACTGCGAGACAGGAAGACAACCGAAGCGGTACCCATCACCCGACACTTTTCGTCGAGACTTGTGTTGTGTGACGTATGGATATGGATCGAGCCCGTGGTGTCCTCTGTGGGATCGCCTGTGGAGATGCACTTGGCCGGCCGGTAGAGTTTCTGTCCGCGTCCAAGATTCGCGCTGAACACGGACGACTCGACGAGATGATCGGACACGGAACGTGGAACCAGCCTGCTGGGACGATCACGGACGACACCGAGCAGGCGCTGTGTATCGCGCGGAGTCTCGTCGAGCAACACGAGTTCGATCCGGTGGACATTGCCGAGCGGTTCGTCGAGTGGTACGACAGTGACCCGTTCGACATCGGGCGGATGACGATGAAGTCGTTGAGTCGACTCAGACACGGCGACGAATGGGATGAGGCAGGCCAGCACGTGTGGGAGAGCAGTCCTGAGGGCCAGAACGCGGGCAACGGGAGTGTGATGCGGTGCGCACCGCTCGCCGTTCCGTACGCGACGGACTGGGATCGACTTGTGGAGGTGAGTCGGCAGTCCTCGCAGATCACGCACGCCGACCCGCGGTGTACGTACGGCTGCGCGGTGCTGAACCTCACAGTGGCGGGCCTCCTTGACGACGCAGACACGCCGTTACAGGACGCACTCGATGACATCGGTTCGGACGCGCCTAGCGAGCTCGTGACGGCGCTTCAGCCGATCGCTTGGGGTGACTCCCCCGACACGTTGGAGACATCGGGATACGTCGTCCACTCGCTACAGACGGCACTCCACGATGGACTAGTCGCGGAGAGCGCTGAGGAGGCGATCGTGACTGCGGTCAATCGCGGCGGTGATACCGATACGATCGGGGCGATTGCAGGTGCGGTCGCTGGTGCGCGGTTCGGGGCGTCACAGCTTCCGGAGCGATGGGTGAGTGCCATCGATGAGGTGGGAGAACTCGAATCGCTGGCAAGTCAGATCACGACCCTGTCGTGAACTACCCGACTCGCTCACCGCTGACGCCGGTCGCTCCTTGAGGGGAGGGCTTCCTGCTTCTAGGGCTTTACAAAGACGAGTGTATCCACAGGGACCACAGTCTCTAGAGGTTTTGATTCGGAGTGTTCCATTTCTCCCGAATTCGTACTACAGTGAAGTACGGCTCATTGACCTCCTCCCGCGCCTTCAGGCGCGGGAATCTCACCACGGGATTTCAGGCCGATCGTCTGCTCGACCCGACGGTTTCAAGACGCATACGTTCCACGCGTCCCTTGCTGGGTCTCAGCATCGGCGTGGCTGAACTACCGGGCAACTCGCGGAACCGAGCAGGAGCGGCGTGGGGAACGTTCCTTCGGATGCTCGAATACAAGTACGAACGGGAGGGGACGCACTTCGTCGCCGTGAATCCGAGAGGGACGACGAAAGAGTGCGCGGCGTGCGGGGGTTCGACGGAGTAGCCGCTGTGGGTACGCGAACACTCCTGCCCGGCGTGTGGTTTCGAGGCGGATAGAGATGCGAACGCTGCGTGGAACATTCTTTCTCGCGGTATCAAGAAGGGGTTAGGAGCGGGACGCTCCGAATCAACGTCACCAGAAATCGAAGATTTCTGGTTGGCGAACGAATCGCTATGCGATTCGTCAACGCCTGTGGAGACTGCGCTCCCTGTGGATACCTCGGTATCTGCAAAGCGCGTCGTGGAAACAGGAAGCCCCACCCTCAAGCGCGAGCCGTCAGGCGAGCGGTAGGGTGGGGTGGTTGACTAACGGAACCGCCAGACGGAGTGAATCCGCGTACACTGAGCGCATGAATCGAAAAGTCGATACGATCTCAAGATCCCCGCCGATATTGGCTATTCTGACGCTAGGGGACTTAAGCTGCCAGAATACGCTCGAATACAATCCGTACGTACCGCGTATGGGTTGGGGCGGATTCGAACCGCGAGGACTTCGCTCCGCTCGTCCTCTGGGCCCGAATCCGCCAACCCACTTCTGATTCCACGGACTCCTCGCTGTCGCTCGTCGTTGCGAGGAATCAGAAGTGGGTTAGGGCGGATTCGAACCGCCGACCTGCTCCGTGTGAAGGAGCCGTCATAACCTGGCTAGACCACCAACCCGTTCGTCTCGTCGTATCCGACCTCGGGACTTAAGGGTTACTTTACGACGAGGTGCGGGCGGCGGGGCAGTCGCGCCGATCGGCTCTGCTGGTCGGATCTCGCTACTTCGATGTGGCGGCGTCGCGGCCGCGGTACTCGGTGACGCGCTCGCGCGCCGAGGCCACGGCCTCGCGGGCCTCGCCCTCCGCGCGCTCCTCCAGTTCTTTCAGGTCGGCCTGCAGCCGGTCGAGCCGCGACGGCTCCGGCTCCTCGTCGTCGTCGATGCCGACGAGCTCTTTCACCCGCCCCTCGACCGGCTCCAGCTCCTCTTTCACGCCCGCTTTCGCGTGTTCCGCCGCGCGACCGAGGTAGTACCGTGCGTCTTCGAAGTGTTTGCTCATATCTGTCCTTTGGTATGCGACGGATATATTCTTTGTGGCGGATCGGCGAGGTCAGATTGGCGCCGGCGCGTCGTCGGATCGGGATCGGCGCTTGCGGCTCGCGTGTGGCAGTGCCGGGAGAGAACCGGGAGAGAACCGAGAGAGAACCGAGAGAGAACCGAAGTCAGTACGAAGGCGACTCCTCTGGCTCGCCGTCGCGCGCGTTCGCGACGCGACCGAGCGTGAACAGCAGGTCGGAGAGCCGGTTGAGGTAGGTGACGGCCGTCTCGTTGATCGGCTCCGACCGCGCCAGTTCGACGACCCGGCGCTCCGCCCGACGGGTCACCGTGCGGGCGTGGTGGAGCCGGGCGCCCGCCTCGCCGCCGCCGGGGAGGACGAACGAGCGCAGCGGCTCCAGTTCATCGTCGAGCGCGTCGATCTGCGCTTCGAGCGTCTCGACGTGTTCTGGCTCGACCGCGGGGTCGTCGGGGTCGGGGTCCGGGTTGGCCAGATCCGCCTGCACGACGTGGAGGTGGTTCTGGACCGTCTCCAACAGGTCGTCGAGGTCGTCGTGCTCGGTCGGACGCACCGTCCCGATCAGCGCGTTCGCCTCGTCGACGGTCCCGTACGCCTCGATCCGGGGGCTCGCCTTCGACACCCGGCTCATGTCCCGGAGGTCGGTGTCGCCCTCGTCGCCGCGTCCGGTGTAGATGGTCATGCGAGGCTCCGCTCGACGTACTCCACGATGTTCGCGCTCTCCGACATCGTCACGCCGCGCTCCTCGTCGATCAGGACGGGGACGCCGCGCTGGCCGCTGACCCGCTTCACCTCGTCGCGGTCGGAGTGGAGCGCGTCGACCCACTCTGTCTCGTACGCGACGCCGGCCTCGTCGAGCGCGTCGGACACCGCCTCGCAGTGGGGACACCCGTCGAGGGCGTACAGTCGAACGGACATACGCGACCGATCGGCGCGCGGCGGCAAGAAGGTAGGGTGTCGCCGGCGGGTGGGGGTGCGAACGGTGGGCGTCGGGCAGCGACGGCGAGCAGGCGGACGGATCTCCCCCGTCAGATCCCGTGGTACGACTCGATCGTCGACCGGTATTCGTCCGGGACGGGAGCGGGCTCGCCGGAGTCCGGATCGAGGCTCACCAGCGTCGCCTCCGCCTCGGCGACGACCTCGCCGCCGACACGAACGTCGTGGGTCATCGTCACGCTGGAGGTGCCGAGTTCGGCGATGTCGATCGCGACGGTGACGACCCCGTCCGTCAGTTCGACCGGACGCCGGAAGTCGATCGACAGCGACGCCAACACCGTCGCCAGCGCGGAGAGGTCGGCGTCGAGCACGTCTCGGAAGTACTCGGTCCGCGCCTGTTCGAGGTACGTCGCGTAGACGGCGTTGTTGACGTGACCCATCGCGTCGATGTCGCGAAACCGAACGTCGATCTCGGTGGTGTATGTTCCCACGGCGGTCAGTACAGCAGCGCGTCGTCGTTCTCGATCATGTACAGCGAGCGCGCCGCGATGTTGACCGCGTGGTCGCCGACGCGTTCGAGATCGCGGATCGTGAGCAGGAGCCGCGAGACGTTCTGCATCGTCCCCTCCACGTCCGCCTCCTCGCGGAGCTCGTCGCGCTCGATCAGGTCGCGCACGACGAGGTCGCTGGCGGCCTCGCAGGCGGCGTCGACGCCGTCGTCGGCCTCGGCGACCGCGAAACAGCTCTCGGGGTCCGACCCGGCGTAGGCGGCCATCGCGTCGTCGAGCATCGCCAGCGTATCGTCGCCGATGCGCTGGACGTCGACGTCGGGGAACACCTCGCGGTCGGCCTGCTTGGCGTACTCGCCGAGGTTCGTCGCGAGGTCGGCGATCCGTTCGAGGTCGGTGATGATCTTGAACGAGGCCGCGATGAAGCGCAGATCGCCCGCGACCGGCTGCTGGAGCGCGATGAGGTCCGTACACTTCCCCTCCAGTTCGAGGTACAGATCGTTTATCTCGGCGTCGCCGGTGATGACCTTCTCGCCCAGTTCGCCGTCCTGCCGCTCCAGGGCGTCGAGGCCCATCCGGAGCCGATCGGCGACGAGCTCGCTCATGTAGAGCACGTCGTCCCGAAGCCCCTCAAGTTTCGTCTGGTACTGTTCGCGTGGCATCGTGTTGGCGTATCACCCTCTCCGAACGTACAAAAACACGTCGCCGACCGACGGGTTCCGATCGAACGTCCGCCCGCCGCGGGCGCTTCCGTGACCGGCGCTTCCGTGACCGGCGCTTCCGCGACTCGCCGCGGTCGGCGCCGCGATCAGGACGACGACGGCGACATCTCGATGTTGAGGCTCTTCTGGACGAGCTGGGTGAACGCCATCGAACACAGGAAGTACCAGACGATCCACATCTGCATCGGGCCGACGATGCCCGTGTCCCACGTGACGGTGCCCGCGAGCGGGACCACCAGCTCTTGGGCGGCGACATCGGGATACGCGGCGGTAGAGCCACGGTAGCCGATCACCCAGAACATCCACAGGAACGCCGGGATCGTGAGGAACATGATCCACACCATCGGGCGGAACTGCTCTTTGAACATCCCGAGCTGGTCGCCCATCGCGTCCATCTGCTCGTCCTGAATGGCGTCGAGCGCCTCCTGATCGTCGCGCTCCTTGGCCTCTTTACGGCGGTCCTGAATGTCTTTCATCCGGTCCTGGTACGCGCTCATCTTCTCCATGTCCATGAGCCCCGCGCGCAGCAGGGTCGAGTACAGCCCCGTCGCGAGCGCGATCACCATGACCACGACGTAGAAGGGGACGACGTTGAGAAGCGGTCCCAACACGATATCGAAGGCGCCGGCGATCGCGTTGCGGACCGGGTTGACGGCGTAGCCGACGAACGCGCCCAGCGTGGCGATCCCGGCGATCTTATCCCACTTGGACCACGTGCTCGTCTCCGGGGTGTCGACATCGCCGCCGCCTGCGAGACCGCCGTCGTCGTCCTCCAGCCCCGCCTCGATAGCGTCGCGGTCCGCCAGCGCGAACCCGGTGTCGCCGTCGACGAGGATCTCCTTCTCGATGAGCCGGCCCCACTGGCCGCTCGTGATCTCGTCGCGGACGTCGATCCACTGGACCTCGCCGTTCGTGGCGCTATCGAGGACGACCTCGACGGCGTCTCGCATCTCGCCGTCCTCGCTGACCAGCGAGCGGACCCTCCGTTCGACCTTGCTCATTACCGCTCGGTTGTCGGTCGACAGTTAAGAACCTTGCAGGATCGCCGGCGACCGGGTGGTCGCCGCGATCCCGGCGGGCGACCGGGCCGTTTCCGCGAGGCCGGTCGACGCCCCGATCCGCCGCGTCGGTCCGACCGTTACTCGTCGAGAACGTCGCCGATGCGCTCGAAGACCTCGTCGGGCGCCGCCTCGCCGTCGACCTCGACGAGGTCGCCCTCGTCGCGGAAGTGCTCGATGACGGGCTCGGTGTTCTCGTAGAACACGTCGAGGCGCTCGCGCGCGGTCTCCTCGGTGTCGTCGTCGCGCTGGATCAGTTCGCCGCCGCACTCGTCGCAGACGCCCTCCTCCTCGGGCGGCTGGAAGTCGACGTGGAAGTTCGCGCCGCAGTCGTCACAGACGCGGCGGCCGGTGAGCCGGTCGACGAGCACCTCCTCGTCGACGTCGAGGTAGATCACGGCGTCGAGATCCGTGATCTCCGAGAGGTACTCCGCCTGATCGAGGTTGCGCGGGTAGCCGTCGAGCACGAACCCGTCGGCATCCGCCAGCGCGGCCTCGACGATCTCGTTGACGACCGGGTCGGGGACCAGCTCCCCCGCCTCCATGAACGATCGGGGCGTGCCGTACTCGGTCTCCATGTCCTTGTTCGCGCGGAGCGCGTCGCCCGTGGTGACGTGCTCGACGCCGTACTCCTCGGCGAGCTTCGTGCTCTGCGTGCCCTTTCCGGCGCCCGGCGCCCCCAGCAGAAGTATCCGGTAACTCATACCGGAGCGCTCGCCGGCCGCACGTAAAGGCTTGAAGATCCCGGCCAACGCTACGCCCCTCGGGCGACGGGGCGAGTCGCGTGGCCTAGTCGGCGTCCCCGCCAGAGTCGGTCTCCCCGTCCCCGCCAGAGTCGGTCTCCCCGTCCCCGCCAGAGTCGGTCTCCCCGTCCGCGTCCGGGTTCAGCCGGAGCCCCATCTCCAGCTCGAAGCTCTCGGCGTCGGAGGTCTCGAACCCGATCTTCTTGTACAGCGAGACGGCCGCGCGGTTCCACCGCTCGACGGTGAGCCACACCTTCCGGACGCCCTCGGCCTGTCCGTGGCCGAGCAGCCCCCGGATGAGGTGCGTGCCGATGCCCGCGCGTTGGTACTCCTGATGGACGAAGATCGCCAGCTCGTAGGCGTCGTCGTCGGGCACCAGCGTCGCGTGGCCGGCGGCCTCGTCGCCGCACCACGCGATCACGTTGAGGCAGTCGTCGCCGAGGATCGCGTCTAACCACTCGCGGATGCGGTCCTCGCCGCCCGGCGGGATGCCCTGCGCGCGGTCGGCGGGGTCGAAGGCGTCGTACATCTCGACGAGCGCCTCGTACCCCTCCTCGGTGCCCTCGTAGGGACGGATCTCGACGGTGCGGCCCTCCCGATCGGTGAACTCCGTGGGCGGAGCGGGGAACTCGTCGGCCACCGCCTCGGGGAATCCACGGTCGCTCATCTGACCAGCGTGACGGACGTCTTTGCGTTCAACAGGACGAACTCGGCGATCGACCCGATCGTGATCTTCCCCATCGGGCTCGTGTGGCCGCCGCCGAGGACGATCTCCTCGAACCCCTCCGTCTCGGCGATCTCCACGAGCCGGCTCCCCGGATCGCCCTCGACCAGCCGGACCTCGGCGTCGAGCCCCGCCTCCTCGACCGCCGACTCGGCCCGTCGCGCGACCTCGTCCGGCTCCACCGACGAGTTCGGGTTCTCGACCACCGCGACCGTGAGGTCGTCGTCCGCGACCGCCGCCCGCTCGACGGTCCGGTCGAGCGCGCGGAACGAGTCGTCGCTGCCGCCGATCCCGCAAAGCACCTTCATACGACTCACGTCCGCACCCCGGTACAAAAATGGATCTCCGATCGGCGGTCGATCTCGGTGGTCCCGGCGGTCCCGACGATTCCAGACTCGACCCCACCGACAACCCTTTTGTTCGGGGGTAAGGTTACTAAAGACATGAACGAACCAACCGATCCCGCGTCGGACGAGGGATCGGACGACGCCCCCGAGACCGCGGACGCCACGGCGGAGGGGTCGGAGCCGGTCGACGACTCCTCGGCGACGGATGCCGACGGGATCGACGGCGAAACGCCCGGCGGCGCGACGTCAGACGACGGGGCACCAGATGGCGAAATTCCGGACGACAACGCGCCAGATGACGAGACCCCCAACGACGAAGCGGACGGGCGGGGTGCGGGCAGCGACAGCGGAGGCGACGCGATCGACGGTGACACCGGGGGCGCCGATCGGGAGCAGGAGCAAGCGCAAGAACAGGAACAAGCGCAAGAACAGGAACAAGCGCAGGGGCAGATCCCCCCGGAGGTCCGCAAGTACGAGCGGTTCAAGAAGATGGACGGGGCGCGCTACGAGCGCGTCAACGACTTCCTCCGCGACCGGACGTACATCACGGCCCGGGAGTGGGCGATCGCGCGGCTCTGCGCCGACTTCCGCACCGAGACGGGCGTCGAGATGACGAAGATCGGCGAGAATCTCCCCGAGCTGGTCCCCTTCATGACCGACACGTACACGCCGCAGGCGGTCAATCAGGCGCGGTACTCCTTCGAGGAGAAGGTGACGAAGGCGGGCGCGACGTTCCTCTACGGCGCGATGTCCGGCTTCTTCACCGCGGAGGACTTAGACGAGATGATGTACGAGGTGACGGAGGTCGCGAAGTTCCTGCTGGAGGTCGAGGGGGTCGACCTCGCGGTCGCCGACGAGCTCGAAGCGGAGGACAAGATCAGCGAGGTGATGCGCGAGGTGCGCGCCTCCTCCGCGGACCTCCGCGGCGAGGAGGTCCGGTGTCCCGAGTGCGGGCACGTCCACGAGCCGAGCGAGGAGTAGCGATGGAGCGATTCCCGGAGGCGTTGGAGGGCATCCCTGACGCGGTCGTGATCGTCGACGGCGACGGCGTCGTCCGGGCCGGAAACGGACGGGTCGAGACGGTCCTCGGGTACACGCCGGCGGGGGTGGAGGGGACCGACTTCGAGACGCTGCTGTACGACCCCGACGACGGCGCGGCCGGCGAGGAGCTCCACCGCTACGTCGCCGAGCCCGAGCCGCGCTCGATGGCGGCGAGCCTGGACCTGTGCGCGCGGCGCGCCGACGGGACGGAGGTGCCCGTGACGCTCAGCCTCGGCCCGTTCGAGCGCGACGGCGAGACGTACCTCGTCGCCACGATCGTCGACGTCAGGGAGGAGCGCGCCCAGCAGGCAGAGCTCCACCGCCGGACGCGGACGCTGGAGGCCCTTCACGAGGCGACCCAAGACCTGCTGAAGACGACCGACCGGGAGTTCGCCGCGGAGTCCGCGGTCGAGTACGTCGAGGAGGTGCTCGGGCACCCGATCGCGGCGATCTGGCTGTACGACGAGGACCGCGACCTCCTCGATCCGGTCGTCTGGACCGACGCGGCCGACGAGCTCGTCGGCGATCACCCGACCTTCGCCCCGGAGGCGTCCAGCATCTCGTGGGAAGTGTTCGAGTCCGGAGAGCCGGCGTACGTGGCGGACACGCACGCCGACCCGGAGCGGCACAACCCTGACTCGCCGATCCGCAGCGAGCTGATCCTCCCGCTCGGCCGGTACGGGCTCATCAACGTCGGAACCACGGAACCGGACGCGTTCGACGAGTCCGACCTCGCCGTCGCGCGCCTCTGGGCGGCCACCGTCACGATGGTGTTCGTCCGGATCGAGCGGGAGCGTCAGCTCCGGGTCCGCGAGCGGGAGATCGCCCGCGAGCGCGACCGGCTGGAGGAATTCGCCGGCCTCGTCTCCCACGACCTCCGGAGCCCGCTCAACGTCGCGACGGGGAACCTCGATCTGGTCCGCGATCGCCTCCGAGCTGAGCACGAGGACATGGCCGAGATCGACACCGTCGCCCGCTCGCTCGAACGGATGGAGGCGCTGGTGGAGGACATGCTGACGCTCGCGCGGCAGGGAGCCGCCATCGACGAGACGGAGCCGGTCTCGCTCGCGGGGCTGGCGGAGGAGTGCTGGGACAGCGTGGACACCGCGTCCGCCGAGCTCGTCGTCGCCGACGACCTCCGGCTCCGCACCGACCGGAGCCGACTCCGACAGGCGCTGGAGAACCTGTTCGCCAACGCGGTCGCCCACGCCGACGAGTCGGTCCGCGTCGAGATCGGCGTCCTCCCCGACGACGGCGGATTCTACGTCGAGGACGACGGCCCCGGCGTCCCCGCGGACCGGCGCGGCGAGGTGTTCGACGCCGGCGTCTCGACCGACCCGGAGGGGACCGGCTTCGGCCTCAAGATCGTCGCCGAGGTGGCCGACGCGCACGGGTGGACCCTCGACCTCGTCGACGCCGCCGACGGCGGCGCGCGGTTCGAGTTCCGCGGGATCGAGACCGCGGGCGCCCGCCCGGATGCGGACGCCGGGAGCTCCGACCTCGACGAACCAGACACGGGCGGCTGAGGCGCCGAGCGCCTCGTCCGTGCCGCCGGCTAGTCGTCCGCAGACGCGTTTCCGCTTCCGGCGTCCAGATCGCTCCGATCGCCGCCGTACCCCGGAACGGTCCCGTCCTCGGTCCAGCCGCGGAGCGCGTAGTACTCCGAGAGCCCCGCCTCGAAGCCGTCGATGGCGTCGGCGTAGGGGAGGGTGTCGTCCCCGCGGTCGAAGCCGCGGGCGTTGTTGAACGCGCGCTCCAACTCGACGATCCGGGCGCCCAGACCGAGCAGGTCGTCGTAGTCGGCGTCGAGGAGGGCGGCGAGCCGGTCGTCGGTGACGGTGCCCCGCGAGAACTTACAGATCACCGCCGAGTCGAGCACGGCGTTGCGGTTCTCCTTGGCCACGAGCTTCGGCGGCTTCCCCTCTAGCCCCGTGGGATCGAGCGCGTCCTCGTTGCCGACGAGCGGGTACTCGTACGGGTAGAACTCGCCGTACATGTGGTCCGCGCCGCGGTTCGCGGTCGCGAACGCGAGCCCCTGCCCGTTGAGCGCGCGGCCGTCGTGGCCGGAGAACTCCATCCCCTTCACCGTCCAGTCGTCGGCGCCGAACTCCTCGTGGGCGCGGTGGACGCCCTCCGCCAGTTTGTCGCCGACGCCCTCGCGGTAGGCGATCTGCTCGACGAGCGACCGGACGAGGTCGGCGTTGCCGAACTCGTCTTCGCTCTCTAAGAACATCGAGACGACGTCCCCGCAGGAGATGGTGTCCATCCCGAGCTCGTCGCACAGCTCGTTCGCGCGCATGACGTCGACGACGTCGTCGACGCCCGCGTTCGAGCCGAACGCCATCACCGTCTCGAACTCCGGCCCCTCGGTCTCGACGCCCGTCTCCTCGTCGCGCGTCGGGAGCTTGCAGGCGAACGCGCAGCTGGAGCAGGTCCCCTTCTTGTGCTTCTTCTCCTCGACGCGGTCGCCGGAGATCCCCGCGGCGCCCTCGAAGGAGGTCTCGGCGAAGTAGTACGACGGGAGCGCGTCCACCTCGTTGGCTAGCTCCGTCACGCTCGTCGTCCCCTGTCGCTTCATGATCGAGTCGGAGGTAGCCGCCTCGCGGTGGACGTCGCCGGCCTCGTCGGGCCAGTCGAGGTCGATCTCGAGTTCTGCATCGCCGTCGAAGGTGAGCGCCTTCACGCCCTTCGCGCCGAGGACCGCGCCGAGCCCGCCGCGCCCGAACGCCCGCGTGTCGGAGGTCATGACCGACGCGAACCGGACCCCGTTCTCGCCCGCGGGGCCGACGCAGGCGACGTGTTCGGGCTTCAGGTCGTGGCTCTCGGCGAACCGGTCGGAGACGGCCGACACCTCCGTCTGCTCCAGGTCCGGAACTTCCTCAAAGGTCACGTCCGGCTCGCCGTCCTCGCCGATCTCGCGGACGTGGACCGCGAGCAGGTCGTCGCTCGCGCCGACGAGCTCGACCGCGGCGTACCCCGCGCCGGTGAAGTTCCGCGAGAGGAACCCGCCCGCGTTCGACGAGCACAGCCCGTCCGTGAGCGGCGAGAGCGCCGTGGCCGCCATCCGGCCGGTGTAGGAGGTCGTCGAGTACTGCATCGGTCCCGTCGAGAGGTAGAGCCGGTTCTCGGCGCCGAGCGGGTCGGCGTCGAACGGGACCCGGTCGTACGCCAGCGACGTGTTGAGGCCGCGCCCGCCGACGAACGCGTCCAGCCGGTCGTCGATGGGCGTCGCCGACGCCGTCCGGTCCGTCAGGTCGATCGTGAGGAGGGGTCCCCGCGCGTGTCGCATACCGGGATCTGCACGGGAGCGGCGATAAAACTCCGGGTGCCGCCGGGCGACGGAAGGGACTCCAGGCTGCCCGTCCGTCAGTCCGCCCCGTCCGTCAGTCCGCCCCGTCCGTCAGTCCGTCCCGTCCGTCAGTCCGTCCCGTCCGTCAGTCCGTCCCGTCCGTCAGTCCGTCCCGTCCGTCAGTCCGCCCCGTCCGCGGTCGGCTACGTGTCGAGCTCGTAGTGGGTCACCGCGTCGGGGTCCGCGGGCTCGTCGCGGGCGTCGGTGTCGAGGACCGCGACCCGGAAGGCGTCGTCCGCGCCGTCGACCGGAATGGGGAGCCCGCCGGGGTTCACCCGCACCGTGCCGTTCCGCTCCTCGACCCCGTGCGCGTGGGTGTGACCGTGGAACACGTAGTCGTGGTCGCCGCAGTCGACGAGGGCGTCGACGACGACAGCGCTCGTGCCGTGAGTCACGGCGACGTCGACGGCACCGCCGTCCGCATCGCGGGTGCCGTCGCCAGCATCGGAGCCGCCGCCGAACGAGAGCGTCCCCGCCTCGCCGAGATAGGTGCCGAAGGCGTCGACGGTCGACCCGACCGCCCACTCCCCGTCGTTGTTGCCCCGGACGGCGTAGAAGTCGAAGCCGCCGTCCGGGCCGTCGCCGGCGTCGAACGGGGTCACGGAGAAGGGCGCGACGAAGTCGCCGCAGTGGACGACGGCGTCGACGCCCTCGCGTTCGAACAGCGCTACGGCCGCCTCGACGGCGGCGAGGTCGTCGTGGGTGTCGGAGACGATGCCGACGCGCATGGTCGACCCTCGCGCTCCGGGGAGTTAAACGGCGGGCGATCGCGGGTCCGCGACCCACACGCGCTCCGCCCCGAGCGAGGCTCCCCGATCACGCTCTCGGAGGGTTCGCGTCCGCTTCGCCGACGCCGGCTCAGGGGAGTATCGTGAACGCGCCGAATCCCGTCACGAGAGCGACGGCGGCGACGACGACCCCCGCGACGCGCATCATCAGGATACGCGTCTCATTCGGTTCGATCCGCGTCGTCCCGTCGAGTCCGTGCGCCCGCCAGCCGGTCAGCCGCCGGGGAAATGCGGCCATCGCGAGAGCGCCGCACCGCCGGCGCGACGGCGTCAGCAGGCGCAGTAGTAGTCGCGGTCGACGAACTCCGTCTCGAACAGGTTCGCGGCCGGCGCGGGGTCGGAGGGGCGGTAGACGCCGGTCGTCAGGTCCCCCTCGCGCTCGAAGTCGCCGGCGACGAGTCGCCGCCAGTCGACGACAGACAGCTGGTCCCAGAAGGCGTCGTCGCCGGCGAGCAGCGCGAGGTAGTCGCGGAGGTACACCCACCGCGTCGGCTCGACGCCCGACGACTCGTACTCGGCGTCGGTGACCGCGGCGTACGCCGCCATCGGGAGGTTCGCGCCCGCGGCGACCGGCATCCCGATCCACTTCCACGGCCGGGTGTTGACGTCGAGCAGGAGGAACTCCTCGCGGTCGGCGTCGTAGACGAACTCCGCCTCGCTGATCCCGTGGTAGCCGGCGTCGTCGAGCACCGCCAGCGCGCGCGCCTCGATCTCCGGCTCGTCCGCCGTCTCCACCAGACAGGAGGTGCCGAACTGCTGGGGGTACCGCACCGCGGCGTTGCCGACGACGGCGAGCGCGTCGTCGACGCCTGCGGGCGGGACGTACGACGCGAGCGAGTGGTCCTTCCCGGTCGCGATGTCGACGCGATTCTGGGCCATCACGGCGATCCCTGCCTCCCGGGCGGCCGCGACCGCGTCCGCGAACTCCTCGCGGTCGGCGACCTCCAGCACGTTGGTGCCGAACGCTTCCTCGAAGTCGCGCTTGAGTTCGGGTTTCACGACGAGCGGGAAGCCGAGCGCCTCGGCCGCCTCGTCGAGGGTGGCGTCGGCGTCCGGCGTTCCCGTCGCCGCGTCCGCCGTCTCTTCGAGCCGGTACGTCTCGGGGTACGGGACGCCGAGCGCCTCGCAGGTCGCGTACAGCTCCGACTTGTTCAACACGTCGTCGAGCGTGTCGATCCCGGCGAAGGGGAGCCGGACGCCCTCGGGGTCCGCCCGCGCGTACGCCAGCGCCCACTCGTCCATACAGCCGAACGCGACCGCCTCGCGGCCGATCGCGTCGACGATCGCCTCCACGTCCTCGCGGAACCCGTCGAGGTCGTCGAGGGGGTACGTCACCGCGCCCGCGAAGTCGACCGCGTCGGACGGGGGCGCGAGCCCGTCGTGGCGGCGGGTGCCGTCGTCGCCGGCCCCGTCGCCTCCGCCCGCGCTCGCGCCGTCGCCGGGACGGTCGAGCGCGATCACGGGCACGTCGTGGGCGTCGAGCGCGCGGGCGACGCCGAGTCCGGTCACGTGTGCGTTGCTGACGAGGGCCGGCGGACGGTCGAAGGAGGCGTCCGCGAGCGCGTCGATCAGCGCCTCAGTCGAGCGGAACTGCGCTGCCATACCCGCCATCGTCGGTCCGGATACAAAGGCGCACCAGTACCGGCCCGGCGTGCCACTACCGGTGACGGGGCGGACGACCCGCGGACGCCGACCGATCGGCTCGTCCCCGACGCAACGCGCTTTTGGTCGCGCCGCGCCACGCCCCGGTATGAGCGAGACCGATCTGTCGGACCGCGTCCGCCGCGCGTTCGCGGACCACGGCTCCTTCGAGCCCGCGGGCGACGGCGTCTGGACCGCGGAGACGACCCCCTTCGACGCCGAGGTGCGCGCCGAGCCCGCCGCGGACGGCCGGGTCAGCTTCGGGGTGACCGTCCGGGTGCCGACCCTCTCCGCGACGGCGGCCGACGAGGTCGCCGACGTGGTCGAGGAGGGGTGGATCGAGACGTTCGAACTCCGCGTCGTCGACGTGGGCGGCGTCACCCGCGGCGACCACGAGTTCGACCCGACCGTGTCGATCGGCGACGACGAGATCGAGATCGACTTCGAGCTGACCGAGATCAACGAGCGGCGCGGCGTCGACGACGCCGGCGCGCTGATCGACTTCGTCGAGGGGACGTACGTGCAGGGCGTCATCCCCGGCTACGAGTACGCGGAGCCGCTCGACGGACTGCTCTCGGCGGCGCGCCAGCAGGGGAACAGCGGCGGCGGGTTCTAGCCGTCCCGGCGCGTGTGCCCCCGGACCGCCCCCGGCCGATAGGGGCAAATGGCGGGAACCCCTACGGCGGGTATGCTCGCGCTGTTCGGGTTCGTCAGCCTCGTCGCCCTCGTGGCCTTCCACACGCTTATCGCCGGGGTGGCGACACGCTTTTTCAGGCTCCGGCTGAACACCTCGTGGGGGTCGGTCGTGTACACCCTCGTGTTGACCCCGATGCTGCTTCTGATCTCGATGCTGGTGTTCACCGGCGTCCTCAACGTCGGGATCGGGATCGACCTCGGCAGTCCGACGCTGGTCGTCGCGCTGCTCGTCGCGCTCCCCGTCGTGCTCGGGGCGGCGATCGATTACCTCTACGTCCCGTCCCCGGACGACGTGGAACTGCCGGACACGAACTGACGGCGACGCCGCAGAAAGCGACGCCGCAGAAAGCGACGCCGCGGCCTACTCCTCGACCAACTCGGCGACGACCTCCTCGACCCGCGCGATGACCGCCTCCGGCGACCGCGAGGCGTCGACGCGGACGAACTGCCCCGGCTCGGCGTCGATCAGCCGCTCGTAGTTTTTCCGGACCGCGGCGAGGTAGCCGTCCTGCTCGAACTTGTTCGTCCGGCCCGCGCGCTCGGCGGCCTCTCTCGCGTCCAGATCGAGGTATATCGTCGCGTCCGGCGGCCGCGAGAAGGCGGCGTGAATGCCCCTTATGTACTCCAGCGGGCGGTCGATGTCGACGTCGCTGGCCGCGAGCGTCGCCGCCTGATACGCGAACCGCGAGTCGGAGTAGCGGTCGGAGATCACGAGGTCGCCGTCGGCGAGCGCGGGCTCGATCGTCCCCGAGAGGTGGTCCGCGTGGTCGGCCGTCAACAGGAACAGCTCCGCGAGCGGGTCGGCGTCGTCGGTCGCGATCGAGCGGTCGACCGCCTCGCCGTACCAGCTGTCGGTGGGCTCGCGGGTGAACGTCGCGTCGGGGTACACGTCGTGGAGCGCCTCCCAGACGGTGGTCTTCCCGCTTCCGTCGAGCCCCTCCAGCGTGATCAGCATGGTCGCGCTCCGGCGCGACGAGGAATAAACGGCGCGGGTTGCGACGGACTCCCTTTTTAGTGGCTCCGCGTGGAACCGCCGGCATGGTCGCCGACACCCGCGACACCCGTCACACCCGTCACGCTCTCGCGCCGCGGAGGCGCCGATGGTAGACGTCGCGATCTCCGTCACCCGGGTGGTCGCGGCGCTCGTGTTGGTCGCCTTGAACGGCTTCTTCGTCGCCGCCGAGTTCGCGTTCGTCCGCGTCCGCGCCACCTCGGTCGAGCAGCTGGTCGCGGAGGGGCGGCCCGGCTCCGGGGCGCTCCAGGACGTGATGGGGAGCCTCGACGACTACCTCGCGGCGACACAGCTCGGGATCACGATCGCGTCGCTCGGCCTCGGGTGGATCGGCGAGCCCGCGGTCGCCGCGCTGATCGAGCCGGTGCTCGGCCCGCTGCTCCCCGCGAACCTCGTCCACCTCGTCGCGTTCGCGATCGGGTTCAGCGTCATCACCTTCCTCCACGTCGTGTTCGGCGAGCTGGCGCCGAAGACGATCGCCATCGCGCAGGCGGAGCGCGTCGCGATGCTCCTGGCGCCGCCGATGAAGCTCTCCTACTACCTGTTCTCGCCCGGCATCGTCGTGTTCAACGGGGCGGCCAACGCCTTCACGCGCATGATCGGCGTCCCGCCGGCCTCGGAGACGGACGAGACGATGGAGGAGCGGGAGATCCGCCGCGTGCTCGCGCGCTCCGGCGAGGCGGGACACGTCGCCGACGCCGAGGTCGAGATGATCGACGCCGTCTTCGAGCTCGACGACACCGTGGTCCGAGAGGCGATGGTCCCGCGACCGGACGTGCGGAGCGTCCCGGCGGACGCGGACCTCGCCGCGATCCGCGCGACCGTGCTCGACGCGGGCCACACGCGCTACCCGGTGGTGGCGGCCGACGACGCGGACCGCGTGGTCGGCTTCGTCGACGTGAAGGACGTGCTGCGCGCGGGCGAGGCGGGCGACGAGTCGGTCACCGCCGGCGACCTCGCGCGCGACCTCGTGATCGTCCCCGAGACCACGTCGCTGAGCGACCTCCTCGTGCAGTTCCGCGACGAGCGCCGGCAGATGGCCGCGGTCGTCGACGAGTGGGGCGCCTTCGAGGGGATCGCCACCGTCGAGGACGCGGTCGAGGCGCTCGTCGGCGACCTCCGCGACGAGTTCGACGCCGACCGCGGCGAGCACACGATCCGGAAGACCGGCGCGGGGGCCTACGAGGCCGACGGCTCGGTGTCGCTGTCCGTCGTCAACGACGCGCTCGGCACCGACTTCGACGGCGACGGGTTCGAGACGCTCGGCGGGCTCGTGCTCGATCGGCTCGGCCGCACCCCGGAGACCGGGGACGCGGTCGCGGCCGGCGACTACGTCTTCGAGGTCACGGCCGTCGACGGCGCCCGGATCTCGACGGTCCGGATCGAGGCGGTCGACGGGGGGAGTGACGGACACGGGAACGGGGGCGGCGAAGCGACCGACGGGACCGACGCCACGGGCGGCGCCTGACGCCGGCAGTTCCCCGCCGAGACGAACCGCCGCGGCGCATCCCTGCGAGCGCGAACCGCCGTGGTCGCGTTCCCGAGAGCGCGAACCGCCGCGGCCCTTTTTACCCGCAGGCCGCGACCGTGGGCGTATGTTCGACCGCATCCTGTTCCCGACCGACGGCGGCGACGGGGCGAGCGCCGCGTTCGATCACGTCCTCGATCTGGCCGCCGACCACGGTGCGACCGTCCACGTCCTCAACGTCGCCGACACGACCCACGACAGCGTCACGCGGATCGGCGGCGAGGTCGTCGACGTGCTCGAACGCGAGGGCGAGGAGGTCGTCGAGGCGGCCGCGGACCGCGCCGCCGACCGGGGCGTCGAGACGGTGACCGATGTGCTACAGGGCGGCGTCGCCGAGACGATCGCGGCGTACGCCGGGGAGTACGGGATAGATCTCGTCGCCATGCCGACCCGCGGCCGGACGGGGTTCGACCGCCTGCTCCTCGGGAGCACCACCGAGCGCGTCGTCCGGGAGTCGACCGTGCCGGTGCTCAGCGTTCGGCCCGACGGCGAGACGATGCGGTACCCCTACCGGAACGTCCTCGTGCCGACGGACGGGAGCGAGCGCGCCGGCGACGCGCTCGACCGGGCGCTGGCGCTCGCCGACCGCGCGGGCGCGACGGTCCACGTCCTCTCGGTCGTCGGCGTGGGGAGCGTCGGGATCGAGGGGTACGCGGGCGTGGACGCGCTGGTCGAGGGGGCCGAGGAGACGGTCGCGGAGGCGGCGGCGACCGCCGAGGAGGCGGGCATCGAGGCCGTGGAGGCGGTCGAGGTCGGGTCGTCCGCGGCGCGCGGGATCGAGGCGTACGTCGACGAGAACGACATCGACCTCGTGGTCATGGGGACGCAGGGGCGGACCGGGGTCGAGCGGTACCTGCTCGGGAGCGTCGCCGAGCGCACCGTCCGCACGTCTCCGGTGCCGGTGTTGACTGTCTCCGAACCGGACGAGAGGGACTGATTCGGGTCATCGAGGCGAGTCGGAGCGACCGATCCGAACCGCCCGCAGCCGCGTCTGACGCCGCGGTAGGTTTACGGACGTTCCGTCCGACGTAAAGCGCATGAGAGTGTTGGTAGCCGGCGGAACCGGATTCATCGGGTCGTATCTCTGCCGCGCGCTCGCGGACGGAGGGCACGAGGTGACGGCCCTCTCGCGATCGTCGAGCGACACCCCCGAGGGGGTCGCGTCCGCGACGGGCGACGTCACCGACTACGACTCGATCGCCGGGGTGGTCGAGGGGCAGGACGCGGTGGTGAACCTCGTCGCGCTCTCGCCGCTGTTCGAGCCGAAGGGCGGGAACGTCATGCATGACCGGATTCACCGGGGCGGCACGGAGAACCTCGTGCGCGCCGCCGAGGAGGGCGGCGCCGGGCGGTTCCTCCAACTGAGCGCGCTCGGGGCCGACGCCGACGGCGACACCGCCTACATCCGCGCGAAGGGCGAAGCCGAGGCGATCGTCCGCGAGAGCGGCCTCGACTGGACGATCTTCCGGCCGTCGGTCGTCTTTGGCGAGGGCGGCGAGTTCGTCTCGTTCACCAAGCGGCTGAAGGGGATGTTCGCGCCGGGCGTCCCGCTGTACCCGCTTCCGGGCGGCGGGAAAACCCGTTTCCAGCCGATCCACGTCGAGGACCTCGTCCCGATGCTGGTCGCGGCGCTGGAGGAGGACGAGCACGTCGGCGAGACGTACGAGGTCGGCGGACCGGAGACCCTGACCCTGCGCGAGGTGACCGACCTCGTGTACGAGGCCGAGAAGAAGGGGGTCACGATCGTCCCCCTGCCGATGCCGCTCGCCCGGATCGGGCTCAGCGTCCTCGGCGCCGTCCCGGGGTTCCCGATGGGGGCCGACCAGTACCGGTCGCTGAAGTTCGACAACACGACCGCCGACAACGACGTGGCGGCGTTCGGCGTCGACCCCGCCGAACTGACCACTCTCGGAGCGCACCTCGGGGTGGCGTGATGGCGGCGACGGTCGAGGCGCCGCGATCCCGATCCGGCGCGGCTCCGGCGCGGCTCCGGACGAATCGGAAGCGGTCCGAGGGACGGCGACGCCGCGCGACCGGCGGACCGGGAACCGTCCGGGCGTTCGTGTCAACGAATCGGATATCACGGGTAATAACGGCAACCGAAGGCTTAAATACGCGATCACGTTCTGTTCATTCCAAAGGCGGAGGGAGCATACGATGAAACTTGCAATGATCGGATTCGGACAGGCGGGGGGGAAAGTTGTCGACAAGTTCTTGGAGTACGACAAGCGGACGGGGTCGGAGATCGTCCGTGCGGCCGCGGCCGTCAACACGGCCAAGGCCGACCTCATGGGCCTCGAGCACATCTCCGAGGACCAGCGCGTGCTCATCGGCCAGTCGCGGGTGAAGGGCCACGGCGTCGGCGCCGACAACGAGCTCGGCGCGGAGATCGCCGAGGAGGACATCGACGAGGTGCAGGGCGCGATCGACTCGATCCCGGTCCACGAGGTCGACGCGTTCCTCGTCGTCGCCGGGCTCGGCGGCGGGACCGGCTCCGGCGGCGCGCCGGTGCTCGCGAAACACCTCAAGCGGATCTACACCGAGCCAGTCTACGGGCTCGGCATCCTGCCGGGCAGCGACGAGGGTGGCATCTACACCCTCAACGCGGCCCGCTCGTTCCAGACGTTCGTCCGCGAGGTGGACAACCTGATGGTGTTCGACAACGACGCCTGGCGGAAGACCGGCGAGTCCGTGCAGGGCGGCTACGAGGAGATCAACGAGGAGATCGTCCGGCGGTTCGGTATCCTCTTCGGCGCGGGCGAGATCCAGCAGGGTCAAGAGGTGGCCGAGAGCGTCGTCGACTCCTCGGAGATCATCAACACGCTCTCTGGCGGCGGCGTCTCCACGGTCGGCTACGCCGAGGAGGAGGTCGAGGAGCGCACCTCGGGCGGGCTGCTCTCGCGGCTCCGCAACGACGACGACGGCGACGAACTCGACAGCGCGCACACCACGAACCGGATCACCAGCCTCGTCCGGAAGGCGGCGCTGGGGCGGCTCACGCTTCCCTGTGAGATCGAGGGCGCCGAGCGCGCGCTCCTCGTGCTCGCGGGACCGCCGGAGTACCTCAACCGGAAGGGTATCGAGCGCGGCCGGAAGTGGCTCGAAGAGCAGACCGGCTCGATGGAGGTCCGGGGCGGCGACTACCCGTACCGCGGCGCCGGCTTCGTCGCGACCGTCATCCTGCTCGCGGGCGTCACCAACGTCCCGCGGATCAAGGAGCTCCAGCAGGTCGCCATCGAGGCGCAGGACAACTTAGACGAGATCCGCGAGGAGAGCGACGAGAACCTCGACGAGCTCGTCAGCGACGACAGCGACGAGCTGGAATCCCTGTTCTAGGGCGACCTCCCGATGGAGGTCCTCGTCCCGTTTTCGACCGACCGCCCCAAGTCGAGACTCTCCGCCGTCCTCTCCCCCGCCGAGCGCGCCGCGTTCGCGCGGGCGATGCTCCGGGACGTGCTCGACGCGGTCGCGGCGGCCGGCGCCGAACCGCGGGTGTTGGCGACCGGCGCGGTCGACGCCGACCTCCCCTGTCCGGTGACGGTCGACGACCGCCCGCTGACGGAGGCGGTCAACGCGGCGCTCGACGCCCGACTCGGAGACGGCGGAGACGGCGGAGACGACGGCGACGCCGCCGAACGCGTCGCCGTCGTCATGGCCGACCTCGCGCTCGCGACGCCGGACGCCCTGCGGCAGCTGTTCGCGGCCGGCCGCGAGGCCGACGTGGCGATCGCTCCCGGGCGCGGCGGCGGGACGAACGCGCTGGTCGTCGGGCGGCCGGCGTTCCGGGTCGACTACCACGGCGCCTCCTACCTCGACCACCGCCGGATCGCCGAGGAGATCGGCGCGAGCGTCGCAAGCGTCGACTCCCACCGGCTCGCGACCGACGCCGACGAACCGGCCGACCTCGCGGAGCTTCTGATCCACGCCGAGGCTGACGCCGCCGACGCCGGCGACGGCGGGAGAGCGGCGCGGTGGCTCCGCGACGCCGGCTTCGCGCTCGATGCGACGGACGGGCGGGTCGGCGTCGAGCGGGAGTAGCCGGGGAGTCGGGTCGGGACCGAGCCGCCAGCGCGGTCAGATCCGCGACCGCGATCCTTTTTGAGTCCCGGCGGCGAGAGGCGAACGTGTTCGCGGCCGCCGAGGAGTACGGGATCGGGATCGAGCCCGACGCCGAGCGCGTCGAGCGACTGCTCTCGGTCACCCCGGACGACGTCGAGCCCGCAGACCGGCTCACGTTCGCCCGGAACGTCTTCGTTCCGCTGACGACCGCGTGCCGGTACACCTGCACGTACTGCACCTACTACGACGTGCCCGGCGAGGCGTCGCTGCTGTCGCCCGAGGAGGTCCGGCGGCGCTGTCGCGTCGGGGCCGACGCCGGCTGCACGGAGGCGCTGTTCACCTTCGGCGACGAGCCCGACGACCGGTACGCCGCGGTCCACGACCAGCTCGACGAGTGGGGGTACGACTCGATCGTGGAGTACCTCCGCCGCGCCTGCGAGATCGCCTTGGAGGAGGGGCTGCTCCCGCACTCGAACCCGGGCGACCTCACCGAAAGCCAGTTCGCCGACCTCCGCGACGTGAACGCGTCGATGGGCGTCATGCTGGAGACGACCGCCGACGTCGACGCGCATTCGGGGGGCCGACGAAAGACCCCCGGCCAGCGGCTCAACACGATCCGCGCGGCCGGCCGGCAGGGCGTCCCGTTCACGACCGGAATTCTGGTCGGCATCGGCGAGGACCCGCGCGACCGCGCGGAGAGCCTGCTCGCGATCCGCGAGCTCCACGAGCGACACGGCCACGTTCAGGAGGTGATCGTCCAGAACGTCGTCCCGAACGAGCGGTCGGACTTCGCGAAGCCCGATCTCGGAACGATGCGCCGGGTCGTCGCGATGGCGCGGGCCGCGCTCCCGCCGGAGGTGTCGGTGCAGGTGCCGCCGAACCTCTCGCCCGCGGCCGACCTCGTCGACTGCGGGATCGACGACCTCGGCGGCGTCTCCCCCGTCACCGACGACTACGTCAACCCCGACTACGCGTGGCCCGATCTCGACGGCCTCCGGGCGGTCGCCGACGCGGGTGGAATGCCGCTGCGCGAGCGGCTCCCGACCTACGCGCGGTACCTCCCCGACGGGCTCGGGCCGGCCGGCGTCGCTCCCGCCCCGGCGCCGACGAGCCGCGACGCGTGGGTCCCAGCGGCGGTCCGCGACCGGATGCGCGTCGACGACCCGCACGGGCGTCGCCTCCGAGGCGTCGCGAGGGGAGACGGTCCGCTCGACCCTCGACCGGCGCACGGTGACTGAGCGGCGGCGGGCACGAGGATGCGACCGATCCCGCGCGCCCCGCGACGATCGGGAAACGCTCGACCGGCGGCGGACCCCGGATAAACAACTGCGCTGCCAGTAGCTTCTTTAAATACCCCTCCGAATGGGGGGACGATGGTACTCCTACAGCTCGACGCGATCGCGAGCGCGGTCGACCTCGCCGGCATCGCGACGGCGGTGGCCGGCTTCGTCGCCGGTTTCCTCGCCGTGTTGTTGTTCGGGAAGTACGCGTTCGTTCCGGGTGTACGCCGGGTCCTCGGGTCGCGGGGGTTCGACGACGCGGTCCGGAGCCTCGGGACGAGAGTCGCTAACGCGATCGTGTGGGTCGCGGCGATCGCGATCGGGTTCACGGTCGCCGGCTACGGCGCGTTCCTCTCGGCGTTCGCCGTCTTCGGCGGCGCCATCGCGCTCGCGGTCGGCTTCGCGGCGCAGGACCTCCTCGGCAACTTCGTCGCCGGGATCTTCATCCTGAAGGACAAGCCGTTCGAGGTCGGCGACTGGATCGAGTGGAACGGGAACGCCGGCCGCGTCGAAGATATCGACCTACGAGTCTCTCGGGTCCGGACCTTCGATAACGAGCGGATCACGGTGCCGAACGGCGATCTGGCGAACAACGCCGTCACCAATCCGGTCGCCTACGAGACGCTGCGCCAGAAGTTCGTCTTCGGGATCGGCTACGACGACGACATCTCACGGGCCACCGACATCATCGTCGAGAAGGCGGAGGCCCACGAGGATATCCTCGACGACCCCGCGCCCTCGGTCCGGCTCGTGAGCCTCGGCGACTCCGACGTGGGGCTCCAGTGTCGCTGGTGGATCGACGAGCCCGACCGCGGCGACTTCGTCCGCGTGCGCTCGGAGTACGTCACCGCGGTGAAGGAGGCGTTCGACGAGGCCGGCATCGACATCCCGTACGTCCACCGACAGCTCACCGGGAGCGTCGAGGTCGTCGAGTCGGTCGCGGCCGACGAGTAGCGTTCGGATCGCGCCGTCGGCCCCCGGCCGCGCACCGACCCGTCGGGGGCGTGAACCTGTTCGCTTAACCCGTCGTGTGTCGTTGTGTCGAGCGTATGGTCGAGCTTCTGCTTCTCGTCGGGTTCGTGGTCGCGGCGTTCGTCGGGTACAATATCGGCGGCGCGACGACCGGCCCGGCGTTCGGACCGGCGGTGGGTGCGGACGTGATATCGAAGGCCGGCGCCGCGGCGCTGATGTCGGTGTTCTTCTTCGTCGGTGCCGGGACGCTGGGCCAGCGCGTCGTGACGACGCTCGGCGAGGACCTAGTCACCGGCGGCAGCGTGTTCACGCTGGAGACGAGCATCGTCGTCCTCTTTTTCATCGGCGGCGCGCTGTTCGTCGGCAACTTCGCCGGCGTGCCCGCGTCGACGTCGATGACGGCGGTCGGCGCCATCGCGGGACTCGGGCTGGCGACGGGCACCCTCGATCGGGCCGTGATGGGCGAGATCGCCATCTGGTGGATCGTCGCGCCGATCATCGGGTTCTGGGTCTCGGGCGTCGTCGGGCGGTACTTCTACCCCGCGATCGACAGCTGGGTGGCGATCGAGAGCACCGACGGCGCGCTGTTCCAGTTCGACCGGTCGGGGATCGTCCCGAAGCCCGTACCGGGTCCGAACACGACGCGCCGCGAGCTGGTCGGCGGGTTCGTCGTCATCGCGATCGGCTGTCTGATGGCCTTCTCCTCGGGCACGTCGAACATCGCGAACGCGATCGCGCCGCTCGTCGCGCTCGACAACGTCGAGATGACGCCGATGATCCTCCTCGGGAGCGCCGCGGTCGCGGTCGGGGCCTTCACGATCGCGCGCCGGACCCTCGACACGCTCGGCAACGATATCACCGACCTCCCGCTGACCGCGGCGATCGTCGTCGCCTGCGTCTCCTCCGGGATCGTCATCAGCCTCTCGGCGGTGGGAATCCCGGCGTCGTTCGTCATCATCGCGACGATGTCGATCGTCGGCCTCGGGTGGGGACGCGCGACCCGGACCGTGACGGTCAGACAGGGGATCAGCGGCGAGAAGGAGCCGAAAGTCTCGGTGGGCGCGCTGAAGGCCGACGAGACGGGACCGATCGGCGAGGGCGACCCGTCGGACATCCCCTCCGCCGCCGACCTGTTCAACCCGACCACGAGCGCGCGCGTCGTGCTGATGCAGAACGTCGTCCCGATCCTCTCGACCGTCGGGGCGCTCGTCACGTTCACGATCCTGTTCCGGTTCGTCTGGTAGGGCGCGAACGCGTTCCCCCGCGTCCGCCTATCGACCGAACCGCCGCTGCCGGTCTTGGAAGTCGAGGACCGCCCGGAGGTAATCTCGTTTTCTGAAATCTCGCCAGTTCACGTCGGTGAAGTAGAGCTCGGCGTACACCGACTGCCAGATCGCGAAGTCCGAGAGCCGCTCGGCGCCGGTCTTGATCACGAGGTCCGGCTCCTCGGGGAACACCAGCCGGTCCGAGACGTCGGCAGCGTCGATCGACTCCGGATCGAGCTCGCCGGCGTCCACGTCGGCCGCGATCTCACGGACTGCGGCCGCGAACTCCGCTTTCCCGCCGAGCCCGACCGTGATCCGGATCGGCGCGTCGTCCGGTCGCTCGTCGCGCGCTCCCCGTCCCGAGCGGCTTCGAGCATCGCTTCCGGAACCGGTCGCACCCCCGTCGAGCGCCGCGTCTTCCGGCCCCCGAACGACGAGCCGCCGGGGGGCGTCGACCTGACGGAGTTCGCGGACGAGCGTCGGGACGACGGCGGCGTCGAGCACGGACACCGAGACGGTGACGCGTTCCGCGCCGTACTCGAAGGCCCACCCGAGCGCGGCCGAGAGGGTGTCGAACGCGCCGTCGGCGAGGAGGTCGCGCTCGGTGATGACGATGGCGACGTGTTCGGGCGGATCGGCGTCGTGGAGGCGGTGACGGACGGCGAGGTACGTGTCGTACAGGCCCACGTGAGGTGGTCCCGCCGCGAGGTATAAAAGCTCACGTCCGCCGGCGTCGCGGTCGACGGGGCGACGGACCCGACCCGCGCTCCCGTGGTGATCGCGGGCGGCGACGAGGGGTTTAATTCGCCCTCGGCCGTAGCGCCGCCGATGGCAGACAGCTACCGCGGGGTGTTCGGTGCGATCCCCTACGCGATCCGCGAGACGGAGTCGTGGACCATGCGCGTATACGGCGTGATCGGGGCGCTCGCGGCCGGGCTGATCGCGACGGTCGTCGCTCTCGCGCTCGTCGTCTGGATGGCCGAGACCGCGGACGTGCAGGGCGGGACGTTCCTGTTCTCGCGGTCGCTGTACGTGATCGCCGGGTTCGCCGCGGTCGCGCCGCTGCTCGCGCCCCTGCTGTTCGTCGCCCGCCGGCACCGCCGCGGCGACCCCGTGAAACCGGGGTACGACCGGAAGCTCGCGTACGGCGGGTTCCTGTTCCTCGTCTCGCTGTACGTCGGGATGGTCATCTCCGCGCCGGCGGCGCTCCGCGAGCCGACCGAATCGGCCGTCGTCGGCGCCCTCTACGGGCTCCCGCAGATCGCCGGCGTCGTGCCGCCGGTCCTCGCCGCCCTCGTCGTCTTCGCGATCCACTACCGGCTTCGGGGAACCGGCGGAAGCGGCGAGGCGACGCACACGGCCGGCGCGACCGACGCGACCGACACCGACGACTAAAGCGTCCGTTTGTCCCTCGGGTACGTATATCCCTCCGGCGCGACACCGTTCCTCCGATGAGACGACGCTCCGTACTCACCGGAATCGCCGCGGCCTCCGCGATCGGCCTCGCCGGCTGTGCGGGTGTCCCGACCGACGGAACCGGCGAAAGCGATGCCCCGTCGGTCGCGGAGGGGTTCGCGGGAGACGCCACGGGCGACGCCGACGGCGACGACACTGAGGGAACTCCCGAGCCGGACCGTCCGGGGTGCGAGGTCGAGTCGGCGGTGATCGACGTCGACGTCGGCGGCGAGACGCGCGAGTTCGAGACCGCCGCGACGGTCCCGTACCCGGCTTCGCCGGCAGCGGTCGGGGAGGCGTCGTCGGCCGAGGAGACGGTGTCGGTCGAGGAGGCCGCGATCGCCGACTACGTCCCGGCGTTCGAGGAGGCGTACCTCACGCACGAGATCCTCTGTGACCGGACCGGATCGGGGCACGTCTTGAGCGTCGACTACCGGACGGACCGGATCGAAGGGTTCGACCGCGACGGGGGCGGTCGGCTCGTGTACCTGCGGTACGCCGGCGGCGCCACGGCGGGCGTCGACGGCGACGGGGGGATGTGGCAGGCCGACATCGGGTTCTCGGCGGTCCTGTACGCGGTCGACGCTACCGGCGCGGCGCGGGTCGAACTCGACGACCCGCGCGACAGGAGCCGTTCGGAGATCCGGTCCGAGCTACCGAATCCAGTCGAGGCGGGCGATCTCGTGGCCGTCTTCGAGTGACCCCGACGGATCGGGCGACACCGACACCCCTTAGTCGGACGCTCCCGACGGTCCGGGTGCGGTGGGATGGCAGAGTGGCCCATTGCGCCGGTCTTGAAAACCGGTAGCCTCACGGCTTCCTGGGTTCGAATCCCAGTCCCACCGTAAGCGCGCGACGCACTCCGTGTCGCGCGCGTCTCGTGCGGAGATTCGAAGCCTGCGAGTCGCAGCGCCCGAACATCGTGAGGGCGACCGTCTCGCATCGGTTCGAATCCCAGTCCCACCGTAAGCGCACGGCGCATGTGCGCGTCCCGTGTCGGTGTCGAGAAACCGCTATCAGTTACGTCTCGGATCGACGCCGAGACCGACCGGCCCGCTCCCACGATCCGCGTCGGCCTGAACCGCGAGCGTAGCGCTCTCGATCCGCGGCGATCGAGACCCGCCGCGTCCGATGACGCGTGGTATCGTGTGCCGCATTATCTTTAACAGGATACCGGCACATGTTAGGGACAGGTGATTCAACGATGAGCTACGAACTCGATCCGTTACCGTACGAGTACGACGCGTTAGAGCCGCACATTTCCGAGCAGGTGCTGGAATGGCATCACGACACCCACCATCAGGGGTACGTGAACGGGTGGAACGCGGCCGAGGAGACGCTCGAGGAGAACCGCGACGCGGGCGACTTCTCGTCGTCGGGCGGCGCCATGCGGAACGTGACACACAATTCGTCGGGGCACATCCTCCACGACCTGTTCTGGCAGAACATGAGCCCGGCGGGCGGCGACGAGCCGTCGGGCGCGCTGGCGGAGCAGATCGAGGAGGACTTCGGCTCCTACGAGGCGTGGAAGGGCGAGTTCGAGGCGGCGGCCTCCGCGGCGAGCGGCTGGGCATTGCTCGTGTACGACACGTTCTCGAACCGGCTGCGCAACGTCGTGGTCGACAAACACGACCAGGGCGCGATCTGGGGCGGCCACCC
>NZ_SDJP01000027.1 GCF_004114995.1 Halorubrum amylolyticum | reverse complement strand
GGATGTAGACTGACTCCCTGCTGGCAGACCATGTGTCTGTCATAGGCCACCACCTACGAGATAGTGACGAAATCAGACGGGGCTAAACACGTACCAATTCCCTTGGAAGTGTGTCCTGATCTCGTTTCGGGTCGGTATCGATTCGTATTCTGGGGCTTGACCGGAGACGAATCTGTTGCTGTCAGTTTCGACATTGACGTATGAATACACTGTACTGAGCGATTGAGGATGAAAAACTATCAACTTCAGAGGATTTCAACAGAGCCGTCTTGGTTTAAAATCCGTTTAAACGGATAGAATCCCCCACAAAACATTTCATAATAAGACGGAAAGGGTGGATATGTACCGACGTACTCTCCTTGCTGGTCTCCCGGCCACTTTCGGCGGGCTCGCTGGTTGCAACACGCCGGGAGCTGGGTCAACTAATTCAACGAACTCAACTGGGCCAGAATCTGACTCAGAATTCTCTGGTATGTCGATCCCTGACCTTCCCGGTGAGGGTGGCGTTACTTGGTACCACAAGGCTGATGAAACAACACAGGCGTTCGTCCGCCCAAGGACCGAACGAGCGGAGTTACCCACTCAAATTGAATTTACGTTTTTCAATCGGTCACAGGAATCTACCAGCTGCGGCGGCTGGGATTTATACAAATTACAGGAGGATCAATGGTTTCACATCGGCCCGTACGCCCACGACGGCATCTGTGAAAACCTCCCGGCGGGTGAAAGTGAATCGTGGACAATAGAGGCAGCGGCTGATGAGATGGATAGCAACCATGAGGATCACTTTCCGTACCTCGGTGGGGGCCACTACGCCGCCGTGGCGGGGTACGGACACACAACATCAGAGAGTGCCGCTCTCGTCAAGTTCGACGCACCGACGATCTCGGTCGTACCAACGGACGATGTAACAAGCGAGTCAGACGGAGACACAGTGACTGTCACCGTCGAGGAGTGGCAGACAGAGTCCGATGATGGGGATCGAGGCATAGTCACACTTGAACGAGCACAGACGGCCGACCGCAGAATGATCGCTGAACAGGTGATGCAAAATCGCGGATACCGCAACCTGCTCGCGCATATGAGTTCGGACGTTGAACGGGTGGTTCTTCGCACAAACAAACGAACAGCCGGTAAATTTGACGCCGAGACACGCCGATTTCAACACGCCAACCAAGCGTACCGCGTTTGGAGAAACGAGCCGTAATTACGTGAGTCGAGGAGTTTGAATCTCAGAGCTTGATTGAACCTCTTAGCGGCTGGCCACATCTGACCCGGTCGCGGTCAATACAGGTCGCCCCGTGACTGGCCAACACCGGAGAACTGTTATCAGAGCCTGTGCTAATATAATTGAAAATGGATTCGTACCCAAGATTTATTCTCACTGCTGCGGCGGGATTGCTGATTGGCATACCTCTGTATCTAGCTATCTTCGCACCTGAGATACTCTCCGTCGAACTATTTACGAGCCTTGGATTCTGGGTTCCCGTAGCTATTCTCCTCCTCGTGATGATATTTGGCTTCTGGATAGGTCAGAGATCGAATCTCACGTAATTTGCTCCCTAGCGGTAGTTACTCAAGAAGCAGTTTTCAGCGAATATCTTTTTCGCACGATATTCTGTCTGAAGAATGAGAATTCGACAGACTAGTGGGCTATTCACTGGTGAGCAGGGGGACGCAAGAGCACTCAGTTTGGTGAGTAGTCGGGGTCGAACCTGTGCATTATTTCCTATCTTCGCAACACGTCCTCTGCAAACGATCTTCTGTCGTATTCTAGGCGACGAAATACTGCTGATTTCTCGAAAACGATCGAACCCCACCGACTCCGGAACGATTACCCCGCATGCACCCCCAACGTCGCCCATGACCGACTCGGACTGGGGGAACTGGCTGCCGCGCGCGGTGGCGGACGCCGACCCCGACACGGTGGCGCTGTGGTACCTCGGCTGCAACGGCTTCGCGATCAAGGGGAGCGACGGCACGGTCCTCTGGATCGACCCGTACGTCGGGACCGGCGATCCGCCGCGCACGGTCCGGATGATCCCGATCCCGTTCGACCCCGAGGACATCGGGGAGGCGGACGCGGTGCTGGCGACCCACGAGCACACCGACCATGTCCACGGCCCCTCGCAGGCGCCGATCCTCGCGACCACCGATGCCGACTTCGTCGCGCCCGACGACTCGCTCGCGGTCGCCCGCGAGGAGGAGCGCTGGACCGAGAACTGGGCCGTCGACGAGGAGGCCTTCCTCGAAGTGACCGAGGGCGACGAACTGAAGATCGGCGAGTTCACCGTGCACGTCGTCGAAACGCAGGATGCGGACGCGACGCACCCAGTCGGATACGTGATCGAACACGAGTCGGGCACCATCTTTCACGCCGGCGACAGCAAGCCCTCGGCGTCGTTCTCGGCGCTCGCCGACGAGTTCGACATCGATCTCGGCATCCTCGCGTTCGGGTCCGTCGGCATGGTCCCGGACAAGGAGACCGGTGAGCCGGTCGAAACGAAGTGGTACAGCGACGAAAACGAGATCGCGGCCGCCGCCGAAGACCTCGCGCTCGACCGTCTCGTCCCGACCCACTGGGACATGTGGAAGGGGCTGACCGCGGACCCGACCGCGCTCCACGAACACGTTCGGAGCCGCTCGCACCCGAACCGGCTTGAGATGGTCGAGATCGGCGACCGTCTCGATCTGTGAGCGGTTCGTAGCGTTCGGACGCCCGGTTTGCCCGATCCGATCTCGCTTTTTTCACCGGTCGGTGGTTATCACCGCCGAAACGCGGCCCGTGGAATTTAAGCCCCTGCTCCGGGAGGGACTCCGTATGAGCGAACGGACGGCAGAAGCGACGACGACCGTCGACGAGGACGGTATTCGCGTCGAGAAGTCCTTCACCGACGACGCGTTCCCCGTGCCCGCGGTGATGTACGAGCTCTCCTCGACTCGGGAGGACCCGGTGCGCGTGCGCATCGTGGACCGAATCCCCGAGTCGTTCCCGATGGACCGGATCGGGTTCCACCCGGAGTACGAGAACGACAACTGGACCGCCTACAAGGACCACCGCGTCGAGTTCGAGCGCGTCGTCGACCCCGGTGACGCGATCGAGACGGTGTTCGGCATCCGCGACGACGACCCGGACCTCGACGGCTTCCTCGGAACGCCGGTGATCGAGCACGTCCCGGTCGGCGAGGAGATCGAAGACGTCCTCGGCGCCGGCGACACCGATGCGGTCAGAGAGGTCCTCTCTGGCGACCGCGCGACGCTCCCGGGGATGGAGGAGCCGCTCGCCCCCGAGGGCGACGAGTCCCCGCCGGTCGACGACGAGCCGGCACCCGAAGCGTCGAACGCGGCCGCAAGCGACGAGGAGGCGATCGCCGAGGCGGAGCCGACCGCCGAACCGGAGGCGGTCGACGAACCGCCGGAACCCGCAGAAGCGGACGAAGAATCTGGTGATACGGAGGCACCCGAACCGCGAGAAGTCGCCGCGGGAACCGCAGCGGTCACCTCGCGCGAGGAGCCGGTCGCCGACGAGTCGGCCGCAGACGGACCCGACGCGGACGGGTCGACCGCAGATGAGGCGGGGGACACGACGGTCGGGGTCGACGAAGGAGGCGCGGACGAGGTGGTCGACTCCGCCGCCGCCGAGGACCGAAAACCGACGGACGCGGCGCCTGCGCCCGCCCCGAAAGAGGGACTCGCCGCAGCGCTCGCCTCGGAGATCCGCGCGGGCGAGGTGGACGACGACGACCTTGAGACCCTCAGGTCCGAGCTCGACGTCGGCGTTCCGCGAAGCGTCGACGTGCGGATCGCCCGCCTCCAGTCGAGCGTCGCCGACATCGAGGCGTACGCCGACGCCCTCTCGGAGTTCATCGACGGCGAGGGGACCGCACGCGAGATCCTCGACGACCTCGACGGGAAGGTCGACGCGGTCGAGTCCGAGATGGCCGCGATCGACGACCGGTTCGCCTCCGCCGACGCGGACCGGGACGACCTGCGCGAGGCGGTCTCTCGGGTCGACGAGTCGGTGGAGTCGGTGACCGACGAGGTCGATTCCGTCTCCGAGCGGGTCGAGGGCGTCGACGAGCGGGTCGAAGGCGTGGAGTCGGACGTCTCCGGGGTCGAGGAGACGGTCGCGGATATCGACGGGACCGTCGCGGACCTCGAAGACACGGTCGCGAACGTCGAGGAGACCGTCGACGGCGTCACCGACGACGTGTCGCGGCTCGACGACGAGACGGCCGGCCTCGACGAGGCGGTCGACGACCTGGGCGACGACGTGGAGACGCTGTACGAGGAGGTCGACGACGCCGCCGCGGGGTTGGAGGCGACCGAGGACCGGGTGGACGACGTGGAGGCCCGGACCGAGCGGTTCGACGAGGAGTTCGACGACCTCTGGGACGACCTCGCGGAGGTGGATACCCGTCTGACCGACATCGAGGACCGGCTCGGCGAGGACCTCGACGACGTGGAGGCGGAGCTCGACGCGATCAACGACCACCTCGAAGAGCTCGAAGCGTTCAGAGAGCGGCTCAACGAGGCCTTCGGTCCGTAATCGGGCGCCGACCGCGACCCACAGCGCCGACATCGCACCGAACGGAAAGCGCAACCCGTTTTACCCGCGGCGGCCCAGAGACGGTAATGAGCGAACCGGTACCGGTCGCCGTGCCGCGGAAGGGCCGACCGCTCGAAGCGGTCCTCGAACGGATCGCGGCCGTCGGCCCCGACGACCGGCTCGACGGGCTCGCGGACCGCGTGAGCAACACCCTCCGGTACGAGAAGGCCGTCACGAAGGGACGCGTCGACGCCGAAGACGGCCCGTACGAGCGGCTGATCGAGTACTCCGACCCCGACGATCCGCGACAGCCGGAGTTCACGCTGCTGCGCGACGACCGGGACGGCAAGCCCCGGCGGATCGTCTTCGACGCGGCCACCGTCGACCTCGGAGACGTGACGCTGAAGCTCGTCGGCCGCGAGGAGCCGTTTCGAGCCCTCCGGACCCACGAGTTCGCGCTCGGGTTCGACTCAGCCGACCTCGTCTTGGAGGAGGTCGTCGGGATTCGGCCGGGCGGGCTCGGCCAGATAGCCGACATCAACGAGCGGATCGACCCCGTCGACACCGACGTGCGCGTGGTCAACGGACTCGGAGACACCGTCTATCACACGCTGATGGGACGACCGGAGGGGATCGAACCGGGAACCGACCTCGATCGAGAGTTCGTCGCGGAGTACGAGGGGCCGCTCTGCATCTCCCCGCGCTACGAACGGCTCGTCACCGCCGTGCTGGGAACGGACGCGCTGGAGGATGTCGAGTTCGTCTATCCGAACGCGGACGAGGAGGAGGAGGCCGCCATCGCCCGCACCGGCCTCGGCGTCTATCTCACCGTCACCGGGTCGACGGCCCGCGAACACGGGCTCGTCGTCGGCGAACACCTCTTCCCGAGCGAGACCGTGCTGATGCGGAACGCGGCCGAACACGACCCGCTCGTCGAACGTGCGCTCGACGCGATCGCGGTCGAGGAGTCGTCCTCCGAGATACGGGTCTAACCACTACACTTTCTATAGCGGTATACGGTGTATGTGTCGTCGACCGATCGGTCCCCGTCCGTCTCGCCCGACCAAATACGGGATCTGGCGCGCCGAATGGCCGGGTTTCGGTGTCGTCGACGGGTGCTATGGCACCGTGAACGATTTCTCGACTTCCGATGGGATCTCCACACCTGTGGACACGAACCTCCGTCAGCGGCGTCTGCGCGCTTTCAACACCAGACGTGGAATGAGCACACGACTCCGGGCACATCGAACACACAACTGTCGACCGCGACGCTTCGGTCCGCTTGGGTGCCGCGGGGGTCGAGTCGCGGAAAGGTAAGTGTCGAACAGTACATATGCAAAGCGCCGGCTGTCGATCGGACCGGTCGACGGTGATTCCGACGGGGTGAATGTCGGCCGGGAGTAGCCAAGGAAACCGCTTCGCTCCGTCGACAGCCCTTCCTCGATAAATGTGTTACCGCGGAACATGCGGCTGGTCGTCAGGCAAGAGAGCGGAGCGATCGGCTCTAATAATATCTAGATATCTGGTATTACAAGCCCGTTTATCTAGTACTAGAAGATGAGATATTCCACATACTGGCCGCCTTTAGCGGTCCTACAGTACTGTATAAGTGACCTTATCCAGAATTGTGGGATAGATTGAAGACGAAGGCCCGAGAAGCCTCGGACGACAGATGAGCGACGACCGCCGCTCCGTGAAGACGTACGTCCCCGAGGACCAGAAGGCGATCTGGCAGGACCACGCCGACGAGTTGGGGATGTCGCAAAGCGAGTTCGTCAGAACAATGGTACAGGCCGGGAGACGCGGGTTTTCGATCGAAACGAGCGAAACCCCCGTCGAACCCGATCCGTCGGGGTCTGACCCTGGGGGTAGCGACCTCGAAAGGCGGGTCGAGGCGGCGCTCGCCGACGGGGTGCTCTCGTGGGAGGAACTCGTCGACGCGGTGTTCGACGACTTCGAGGGGCGCCTAGAGGACGTGCTCGACTCGCTTCAAGATCGAAACCGTATCAGGTACAACGGACGGGAGGGGGGGTACGCGCTGATCGATGAGTAGCACGCGAGCCCCCGACGAGGTCGACGATCCGATCGGCTACTTCATCGAGGACCTCACGTACCACGGGAAGACCGAACGGACGCGGAACTCCTACGAGCGCGTGCTCCGCCGGTTTGAGTCCTTTCTCGACCCGGAAACGACGCCGTCGTCGGCCACCCACCGCGACTGCATGGCGTTCGTCCACTCGCTGCGCGGCGACGTGGCCGACAGCACGGTGGCCACGTACGCGGCGTATCTCCACCGATTTTACGGGTACATGACCGAGGTGGGTGTCTTCGAGGGGAACCCGATGACGCTCGTGATGGAGGAGATGGACGAGATGGTCGATAAGGACCCTGCGCGGCGGGACGTGTCGATTCCGGCGATGCGCGAGTTCGTCGCCGGGATTCGGCATCCGCTCCACCGCGCGCTCGTCGTCACGCTGTTGAAGACCGGGATGCGGGTCGGTGAGCTCTGTAACCTCGATCTCCGCGATCTCGCGGTCGACGACGAGGAACTCAGAGAGGCATTCGCGCTGGGGACCCGGCCGGCCCTCGCGGACCGGCCGAACTCGCTGTACGTCACGCCGGACGCGACGGTCGGCGAAGAGTTGAACGGGGAGGTCCGCACCGCGTCGAACAAGCGGAAGCGCGCCACCGTGATCCCGGTCGACGACGAACTGGCGCGGACGCTGAAACGGTGGCTCGCCGTGCGGCCGGACGGCGCCTCGGACGCGGACCCCCTGTTCGTCGGCACCGCGGAGGGGTGGGGCGAGCGGTTCGATCCGCAAGCGGTCAGACACGTCGTCGAGCGCTACGCCCGCGACGCGGGGTGGTACCGCACCGGCGGGGGCGCGGCCGAGAACGTCACGCCCCACTACTTCCGCCACTTCTTCACGACCCACCTCCGGGACCGGACGGGCGACCGCGGCGTCGTCAAGTACCTCCGCGGAGACGTCGCCGACGACGTGATCGACACGTACACCCACAACTGGGGCGATCAGGTACGCGAGACGTACGAAGCGAACGTGTACCGGTTGGTGGGGTAGCGACCGGAGACGACGTTTCACCGAGTTCTGTCGGTATCGATCCGACTGGATAGCTGTTCGATTGCAACTAAATAAATCTCATATCGATATACTGAATTTGCGCGGTTCGCGGATCACAGTTTCGGAGGATGGACCTGTGAGAACGATTCGTCTTCTACTGAGTCCCCGTCACCCTCAGAATCGTCGACGATCTCTGCCTTAGGCCGAATTTTGGATGCTGGGATATCGCGATCATGGATTTCCTTGATGACGAAGTGGGCGGCAGCGTGGATGTATTCGTGAACAGCGTCGTCGAATCGATTTCGCCACGCCCGCGAGAGCGCTGATTCGTCGGACACTCGGCTCAACCCGAGGATGGTGGCCACTTCTAGTTGCCGAGTGAGTCGTCGAGTGAAGTCTGCATACGAGTCACCCGTTATCTCTATGAACACGACCGAGAGGACCATTGCGCGAAAGGAGAGTGGGCAGGATGCCACGCTGGTTGACATCCTCTTCCGCGTGAACGCGGAGGAATCCCGAGCGTGGGGATATTACGGTTTACAGTCCACCACCTCTGGCTGCCGTTGGAATCCGCAGGAGAGGTCATGCAGGTAGACTGAAGGCTGTGCCAACCAGCCGGTACACCTATGCAGTCCGTCATATTTGGGGTGGTCTTTCAACTCACGTTTCAGGTCTTTGTGGTCAGGGACTTCGCCGGTTTCGTCCCACACTTGTCGGGCGTGGTAGTTGGCGACGTTCCAGAGTTTGCTGGCACTCCACCCATGCCGGTCGAGCGAGTCTGCGACCTGTGAATGGTTGCAGATTTTCGCTCGATGGGTGCGATGGATTTCCAGCATTGTATGGAGCGTCTCTATAACGACTGCCTCACAAATTCTGTAAAAATGACGTTTTAATGGAGGAGAATAGGATATTCACTTCGAAAGTCAAACACGACCGCGGACGGCCGGAGCGGCTGACACCGAACGGCTCATGGGTCGTCGCCGAAAGGATGAACCGACCGACGAATGTCCCTCCTCGAAGTGACCACGGTCACCGGGCTCTCGGTGCTGACGGGCACGGTGGCGGTTCTCTGCCTTTGCGTGGAGCGCCGGCAGTTGCATCGAACGACGGACGAGTTCACCGCGCGGTTTCGTGACGTTGCTCCGTATCTCGCGGTCGCGGCGGCGTTTCTCCTGCTCAAGCAGGCGACACACGGCTATAGGCTCCGCCTCTCTCGCGCGCTGAACTGGAACGTGACCGACGAGCTGTACGCCGTCGAGGGCGAGTTCGTCGCCACGCTCCAGCACGCCGTACCGCCGGCGGCGTTGGAGTTCTTCTCGGCGACGTACGTCTTGGGGTTCGCGTTCCTGCTGGTGACCGCACCGCTCCTGTACTTCCTGTCGTCCTCTCAGCGGCGGCTGAAGGAGCTGTTGGTCGCGTACGTGGTGAACTACGGCGTCGGGTCCGTCTGTTACACGCTGTTCGTCGCGTACGGTCCTCGGAACCACCTCCCGAGCGTGGAGGGGCTGATGTACGAGTTCTACCCGGCGACGCAGACGCTCACGGCCGCGGTGTCGTCGAACACAAACGTCTTCCCCTCCCTGCACACGTCGCTCGCGGCGGCCGTGGCGCTCGTCGCGTGGCGGTCCCGGCGCGAGCACCCGCGATGGTTCGCGATCGTCGCGTTCGTGGCCACGAGCGTCGTGATATCCACGATGTACCTCGGAATTCACTGGCTGGCCGACGTGGTCGCGGGGCTCGGGCTCGGCTGGGGCAGCGTCCGGCTGGCCGGACACGCCGTCGCGTACGCGGAGGCGCGGCCCAGCGCGGGAACGCGGCGAGACCGGGTCGGGATCGACGGCGACGACTGATCGGGTCGACATCGGTTGATCGCGTTGGCGTCGACCGATCGCGCCGGTCCCGATCCGGTCTCACTTCACCAGCGTCGTCGGAACGTCCGTCTCCCGGGTGACGGCTTCGGCGACACTCCCGATCAGGACCCGCGAGATCCCCGATCGTCCGTGCGTGCCGAGCACGACGTGATCGAACTCTCCCGCTTCGGCGTACGCGACGATGCGGCGCTCCGCCTCTCCGGTGAGGAAGGTAACGGCCACGTCGCGGTCGTCGGCGATCTCGCGGACGGTGTCGAACACCGACGCGGCGGTCTCGTCGCCCACGCCGTCGAGTTCGTCGAACGAGGCGCCGAAGACCTCCTCCGTGTCTTCGGGGAGCATATCGAGGTCGGGGTAGGCGACGTGGACGACGGTGACCTCCGCGTCCGGGAACGTTTCGAGGGCGAGCGCGAGCGCCTCGCGACCCAGCGGCGAGTCGTCCATCGCGACGAGCACGGAATCGGTCATACGCCGCCTTCGACGGGTGACGGTATCAACCCGAGGGTTCGTCGGGAGAGTACTCGGGGAGTCCGTTTCGGTCCCCCTTTCTTCAAACGTGAACACGTTCGGGACAGCACCCAAGCGGGTGGAACGGGAAGACCGGTGTGAGCCGATGTTCGACGACCTCGACACGGACCGGCGGCCGCTGGTTCTCATCTGGGAGGTGACGCAGGCGTGCGGGCTCGCCTGCCGCCACTGCCGCGCCGACGCGAAGCCGGCGCGTCACCCCGACGAGCTGACGACCGAGGAGGGGAAGCGGCTCCTCGACGACGCGGCGTCGTTCGGGGACGGACAGCTCGTCGTGCTCTCCGGCGGCGATCCGCTCGCCAGGGACGACCTGTCGGAGCTGGTCTCGTACGGCGACGATCGGGGGCTCCGCATGACGATCACCCCCAGCGGGACGCAGTCGCTGACGCCCGACCGGGTCGAGGCCCTCGCCGACGCCGGCGTCCGACGGATGGCGCTCAGCCTCGACGGCGCGACCCGAGAGAGTCACGACCGGTTCCGGGGCGAGGAGAGCTTCGAGAGCACGCTGGAGGCGGCTGAGGCGGCCTCCGACGCGGGGCTACCGCTGCAGGTCAACACGACCGTCTGCGCGGAGACGGTCGACGAGCTCCCCGCGATCCGCGACCGCGTCCGAGACCTCGGAACGGTCCTCTGGAGCGTGTTCTTCCTCGTCCCCGTCGGTCGGGGGCGGGTCCTCGATCCGATCCCGCCGGAGCGGGCCGAGGGCGTGATGGAGTGGCTCCACGGCGTCGCCGAGTCGGAGCCGTTCGGCGTCAAGACGACCGAGGCGCCCTTCTACCGTCGGGTCGGTCTCCAGTCAGACGGCGACGAGGGCGCGGCCCGGCGGCGCGGCGGGATCACCGCCGGCCGCGGGTTCGCGTTCGTGAGTCACACCGGCGAGGCGTACCCGTCCGGGTTCCTCCCGCGGTCCGCCGGCAACGTCCGCGACCGCTCGATCGTCGACATCTACCGGAGCGCGGACCTCTTCGAGTCGCTCCGCGAGCCGGACCGACTGAAGGGGAAGTGCGGCGCCTGCGAGTTCCGACAGGTCTGCGGCGGGAGCCGCTCGCGGGCGTTCGCGGCGACGGGAGACCCGCTGGAGAGCGACCCCCTGTGTCCCTACGTGCCCGAGGGGTACGACGGCGAGCTGCCGGCGACGCTCACGGGGGCGACCGAGGACTCGACCGGAACGCCGGACGCCGCGGACTGAGGCCGAGCGGTCGGTTGCGGGCTTCCCCGACCGCGTCGCCTATCCCGAAAACTCGGACTCGCTCACCCGGACGATCACCGTCTCGTCGACGTCGCGGAGGTCGTACTCGGGCGTCTCGCCCTGCGTCCGCCGGACGTAGAGTGGTTCGACGGGTCGGCCGTCGACGAGGCCGAACACCTTCAGGCGCTGGTCGGTCTCCTCTGGGGGGACCGCGCCGTCCCGCACCTCGCGGGCGAGGTCGCGGGAGAGCCACTCGTCGGGAGAGACTGACGGTTCACGGACGAGCGCCTCGTCGACGAAGCGCACGAGGTACCAGTTGAGGTCGTTCAGAAGCGACACCGCCGCGCCGAGGCTCACGGTGTCGACGGCGACGCTGTTCTCGAAGGGCTCCTCGATCCCGTAGGTCGCGAGCGCGTCCCGCGCCGTCTCGCGTGACAGCAGCTCGTAGGTGAGGTTCACGTTCGGATCGCCGAGGAGACACACCCGCGTCACACGCTATCGGAGTCGGCCGCTCCACAAATCGGTTGCGGTCGGTGGGGTCCGCCCTTCGGCCGGAGGTCCGCGCCCGACGCCGACCGACTCAGAACGTCGACACGTCGCCGTCGATGACGCTGCGGGTCACGTCGGTGACGTCCGCCAGCTCCTCGTCGACGATGGCGACGACCTCCTCCTCGATGTCGGCGATGTCGGTCCCCTCCTCGGTGACGAGCTGCGCGTCGGCGACGTGGGGCTCGTCGATCGGACGCCCGATCTGCGAGAGCAGGCGGACCTGCAGGTCGCGGATTCCGTCGACCTCCTCGGTGACGGACTCCGCGATCCGGGTCGACAGGAGGTTGTAGATCTTCCCGATGTGGTTGACGGGGTTCTTCCCGGAGGTCGCCTCCATCGACATGGGGCGGTTCGGCGTGATGAGCCCGTTCGCGCGGTTGCCGCGCCCCACGGAGCCGTCGTCGCCCTGCTCCGCGGAGGTGCCGGTGACGGTGAGGTAGACGGAGCCCTCCTCGTAGTCGTCGGCGGTGTTGACGTCGACGTGCACCTCCCGGTCCGTGCGGGCCTCGGCCAGCTCCGTGACGAACTCGCGCACGTCTCCGACCGCGTCGTCGTAGTCGTCGAGGTCGTCGACGTACCGATCGACCATCGCGGCCGCGACCGTGATGTCGATCCGGTCGCCCTCGCGTTTGCCCATGATCTTCACGTCCGGGCCGAGCTCGGGGTGGTCGGCGTGGTAGGTCGTGTTGAGCTCGCGCTCGGCCTCGTACACGATCGACTCCGTCTCCGTCAGGGGCGCGTGACCGACGCCGAAGGAGGTGTCGTTGGCCATCGGCACCTGCTGGGTCTCCTCGCCGAAGACGCCGCGGAGGTCGCCCGACCCCTCGCCGAGCTTCACGTCGACGACCACGTCGGTGCCGTACTCCAGCTCCGGGATCGCCTCGGAGAGGTAGTCGCGGGCGGCCGCGAGCGCGGCCGAGTCGACCGGGAGCTGCTCGCCCTCGTACTCCTTCGTGGCGCGCCCGACGATGAGCACGTAGAGCGGCTCGACGACCTCGCCGCCGCCGTAGGCGGGTGCGGCGCGGCCGGCGACCAGCTGCGTCTCGTCGGTGTTGTAGTGGAGCACCTTCCCGACGCGGTCCAAGTAGAGCTGCGAGAGCGCGCGCGACACCGACTCCGCGATACCGTCGCAGATCGAGTCCGGGTGTCCGATACCCTTCCGCTCGACGATCTCGACCTCCTGGTCCTCGACCGCCGAGCGGTCGAGGCGGCTGACCTGAATGTTCCGGTCCATTACGCATCGGTACTTCACCGGCGGCAGTATAACTTGCGGAAACCTCCTGCGACCGGGTAATGTCCTCCAGTTATGGGTTGGCAGATGTCGCCACGATTTTTCGGCTACGTCGTCGCCTCGTAGGCCGCCGCCATCACGTCGAGCGCCTCGCGGAGGTCGCTCTCGTCGGTCGCGTACGAGATCCGGGCGTGGCCGCGCCCGCCCTCGCCGAACGCCTCGCCGGGCACGACGACCACGCCGCGGTCGAGGCACTCGTCGACGAACCCCTCGGGCACCCGCGGCATCGCGTAGAACGCGCCCTGCGGCGTCGGGCAGTCGATCCCGATGTCGTCGAAGCTGTCGAGGAGGAGGTCGCGCCGGCGCTCGAAGGAGGCCGTCATCTCGCCGACGACCCCGCGGTCGCCGCGCAGCGCGGCCTCGGCGGCGTACTGGGCGGGCGCCGACGCGCAGGCCTGCGCGTACTGGTGGACGCGCAGCATGCGGTCGACGCGCTCCTCGGAGCCGTACACCCACCCGAGACGCCAGCCCGTCATCGAGAACAGCTTCGAGGCGGAGTTGACGACGACGACGCTGTCGGTCTCCGCGAACTCGATCGGCGAGTAGTGTTCGCCGTCGAAGACGGTGTACTCGTACACCTCGTCGGAGACGCAGAGCACGTCGTGCTCGTCGGCGATCCGGGCGAACTCGCGCACGTCCGCCTCGGCGGAGACCGCGCCGGTGGGGTTGCCGGGGGAGTTCACCACGAACGCCGCGGTGTCGTCGGTGATCGCCGCCTCGATCGCGGCGGGGTCGATCGTGAGGTCGTCGCGCAGCGGAACCGGAACCGGCTCCGCACCTGTCAGCTTCGTCAGCGCGTCGTAGGAGACGAACCCCGGATCCGGGATCAGCACCTCGTCGCCGGCGTCGACGTGGGCCTCCAAGGCGACGTGGAGCGCCTCGCTGCCGCCCGCGGTGGCGATCACGTCGCCCGGATCGAGGTCGACCCCCTGATCCGCCCGGTGTTTCTCGGCGATCGCCTCGCGCAGCGACCGAGTTCCCTTGTTCTCGGTGTAGGCGTCGGCCTTCCCGTCCTCGATGGCGTCGACCGCCGCCCGCCGCGCGTGGTCCGGCGTCGGGAAGTCGGGCTGGCCGAGCCCGAGGTTGATCGCGTCGTCGCCGGCCGCCTCGAACACCTCGCGGATGCCGCTTATCGAGATCCGCTCGACCCTGTCGGAGAAGTTCGGCATACCCGTTCGGGGGCGCCGCCGGGAGTTAGTTCTTGTCACGTCGGTCCGGACCCCGAACCGCTCGCCCCCGCCGCTTCCACACCGGCCGCCGCTCGTCGCTTCCCGCGCCGTCCGGGGCCTCGCCCTCGTCGACCGGGAGCGCGAACCGGTCGCGGAGCAGGCGGAGGACCCCCGTCGGCGTCGCGCCGAGCAGCGCGTCGTCGGCCGCACGGAGCCGGAGCCGGGGGCGACCGTCGCCCGCGGGCACCCTGATCGCCTCGATCAGGCCGCGCCGCACCAAGGCCCGGCGGTCCCCGGTGAGGTCCTGTCCCGCCGCGACGCCGACGCCGCCCTCGTCGCCCCCGCCGGCCCCCTCGTCCACGCGCGTTTCGGCGCCGATCCACCGCCGGAGGTCCCACAGCAGGTGGTCGTGGCGCGCCGCCAGCGCGACGAGGAGCGTCCGGTCGGTGAGCTCGCCGCTCCGCCCCACCGCGCCGTACGGGAGCGCGTCGAACACGGCCGCCACGTCGCCGGCGAACCGGTCGTCGAGCGCCTCGCGGGCGGCTGCGAGGAGGCGGCTTCGCGCGGGCATGTCGACGGTCGCGGGCGTCGCGGCCGCGAACCGCTCGCGCACCGCTCGGACGGCTGGCGCGACCCGCTCCGACGCTTCCTCGCCGACGAGCGTCCGGTCCCCCTCCGGCCCCGCGGCCGCGTCGACGCGCTCCGGCGACGCGAACAGGACCTGTTCGGTGTCGCTATCGCGTCGGGTAGTCCGGAGTTCGATCGCTCCCTCCGCGACCGCCTCGGCGACCGCGGTGCCGAGGACGAACGCCCGGCCGAGCGCGTCGGCGACGCCCGGTCGACAAGCGATCCGCCACGTACTTCCGGTCGTTCGCCCTCTCGCGGCGAGTATCGGCGGGAAAAGCGCAAGAGGGACGCCGACGGCGACGACCGCGGGCCGCCCGGCGAGCGCGGACTCGACCGCCTCCGCGAGCCCGTCGTCGGCCGCGTCGAGCGCGACGGCCACCTGAGAGGGGTCGCCGTCGCTAGGGCCGTCGCGCTCGACGGGACCGTCGCCGGCCGTCGGCGGAGCCATACGCCCCGTGGCGGCGGAACCGGAAAGAACGTTGCGCCGCTCCGGCTACGGCGCCCGGCCGAACACCAGATACCCGGTGTGGCCGACACCCGCGGTGGAGGGGCGGGAGCCGCGGTCGGAGAAGTCCATCTCGCGCTGGATCGTTTCGAGGGTCTCGACGCCCTCGAAGCCGGCCTCGCGGGCGGCGAGGGCGGCCTCGCGGGTCCCCTCGACGAACGGGGAGTAGACGGCGAGGCGTCCGCCCGAGACCAGCAGGTCGTCGGCGCGCTCGACGACCGCCGGGGCGTCGCCCGTGTCGAGCGTCACCACGTCGAAGGGGTCCTCGTCGGCGAGCGCGTCCAACTCCTCGGTGAGGTCGCCGGTGCGGACCTCGACGCGGTCCGCCACGCCGGCGGTCGCCATGTTCCCGCGGGCGACCTCGGCGAAGTCGGCGTCGACCTCGTAGGTGGTCACGTCGGCTCCGGCGCGACCGAGGTACGCGGCGAGGATGCCCGTGCCCGTGCCGGCGTCGAGCACGCGGTCGCCGCCGGACGCGCCGGTGTGGCCCATCACGAGCCCCACGTCGCGGGGCATCATCGGGGCGCCGGTGCGTTCGAGGTGGTTGAACAGGTCCGGGCCGCGGAGTTCGCGGACCTCGAAGGCGGTGCCGAGGTGGGTTTCGACGGCGTCGCCGCCCTCGACGTCGTCGGGGACTTCGAGCACGCCGAGGTCGGTGCCGAACTCCTCGCCCGGCTCCAGCAGGTACTCCCGGTCCTCGTGGACCAGCAGGTACGCGGCGTCCGTCACGCCGGATCAGTCACTCCAGCTCCGCGATCGCGGCCGCGAGGTCGCCGTCGGCGTCCTCCAGGGCCTCGCGGGCCCGCGACTGCGGCACCTCGGCGCGCTCGGCGACGAGCGCCACGTCCTCGTCGGGGATGCCGGCATCTGCTCCGGTTCCCCCGTCGTCCGCGGCGTCCTCGATCGCCGCTGCACCCGAATCGCTCTCGACCGCCGAGGCGTTCCCGCCGGCGCCGGCGCCGGCGTCGGCGACCGCGTCGGGCGAGCCCACGATCTGGTAGGTCTCCTGCCCTTGGGCGTCCATCTTGGTCACTTGGGCGCCGTCGAAGACGAGGTCGTCGCCGTCGGCCGTCTCGATGACGACCCGCTCGGCGTCGAGCTCCTCGACGTCGATCCCCATCTGTTTCATCATCTGTTTCATCTTCCGCGGGTTCATACCGCCACCTCCGAACATACGCCCGGATTCGGCGGGACGACACAAAAAGGGTGGCGACACGGGCCGGCGGCGCCGCTCGTGTTCGTTCGAGACCGTTCGCGATCGTTCCTCCCGGCGAACGCGACCGAGAAAGCGGGGTTCATACGTCCCCGAATCGGAATGCGGATATGTATCTCGCCGACCAGACGTGGCCGGAACTCGGGGAGTCGCTGTCGGACGGCTCAGTCGCCCTCGTTCCGCTCGGCTCCACGGAACAGCACGGCCCGCACCTGCCGCTGGCGACCGACCACCTGATCGCCGAGGCGCTCGCGAGCGCGGCCGCCGAGGAGACGGGCGCCGTCCGCACCCCCACGGTCACCGTCGGCGTCAGCCCGCATCACCGGCAGTTCCCGGGGACGATGTGGGTCGACCCGCCGGAGTTCCGCGACTACGTCGAGTCGTTCACCCGGAACCTCGCGTACCACGGGGTCGACCGCGTCGTGTTCGTGAACGCCCACGGCGGCAACGTCCAGCACCTCCGGGAGGTCGGGCGCCGGCTCCACGAGGACGAGACGGCCTACGCGGTCGAGTGGATGTGGGACGAGTCGATCCCGGACCTCGTCGACGACCTGTTCGAGCACAACGGCCCCCACGCGGGGCCGAAGGAGACCGCGATGATCACGCACATCGCTCCGGAACTGGTCCGGACCGACCGCTTGGAAGACGCCCGCGACGACGGGCTCGTCCACCTCGACGAGTCGGACGCGGTGGTCCACGGCGCCCGGACGTTCTACGACTCGATCGACAACTCCGCGAACGGGGCGTTCGGCGACCCGACCGACGTGACCCCGGAGAAGGCGGCGCGGCTGTTCGAGGCCGCGAGCGACCAGCTCGTCCAGTTGGTCGAGTGGCTCGACGCCCGCGACCGCACGGAGCTGCTGCCGAAGGCTCGCGTGGAGTAGGTCGCTTTAACCGTCGCCGCCGCGTCCGCGGAGAATCGGATCGAGGGCGTCGTCGAGATCCGCGCGGCGCCCGTCGAGGACCCCGAACCGCTCGTCGCGGCGGCGCTCCAGCCACCGTAACAGCCGCGCGGCCCAGTCGAGCTTCCGCGCCTTCATCGGGTCCACGTCGGGATCGTCGAAGTCCCACCCCGGAAAGACGAGGCGCCCGGCGCCGACGTGGTCGGCGAGGAAGGCGGCGCGGTCGCCGTCGGTGAACCCGCCGAGGTTCCGGACCGGACCGGCCGGCGCCGCCTGCGTCGTCGCGAGCGTCGCCCCGTCCGCGAACCGGGGGAGCCACTCGCGGACCGCGGGAACGTTGTCGCCGTGGGCGTGAGCCGCGACCGGGACCCCTTCGCGGGTCAGTTCCGCCGCGGCCTCGGGGTTCTTGTCGAGATCGGTCACCATGCAGTCGACGGCGACGCCCCGGTCGCGGAGGACATCGGCGGCGGTGGACGCCGCGACGACGGCGTCGGCGTCGCTGGCGAGCTCGATCTCTCGGGCGAGACACGGGGCAGCGCCGGCTATCGCCACCGTCTCGCCGCGCCAGTCGCCGAGCCGGTCGAGGGGGAACGGGGTCGCGCTCTCGGCCGCCGCGTCGCGAGCGCGTTCGTCGGCCGCCCGGTCGAATCCGAAGTCGGCGAGGATCGCCTCGTAGACGGGCTCGAAGGTCTCGAATCTCATCTGGGACCCCTCGCTGTCGGTTCGTCGATGCCCCGTCCCGATCGCAGCGACGGACGCCGCCGCTGGCGGGGTCGAATATGGTATGGGCCGGAGTAGCACAGAGTACCCCTACCCGCGTGCCCCTCCGGCGTCCACTGAACGGGTTGTCTGCACGACGGCATAAACTTTCTCTTACTTGGAGCCGCCGTCGATCGGTTCCAGTGCGGCGTCGAGCGCGGCTGACACGCCCGAAATAGACGATCGAGCCGCGGACACTCCGGTGGGCGTTGCGACGAGGAGTCCGGCCCCGCCGTCCGCGGGCGATCCCCCGTCTGTGGCGGAGGGCGGGACCGCGGTCTCGGCGGCGGCGGAACCGGCGAGCGCGAACGCGGCGTCCGCGTCGGGCTCGGCGGTCGCCGCCCGGAGCGCGCCGACGGCCTCGTCGGTGAGCCCGCGCAGCTCGTAGGTGCGGACGACCGCGTCGCCGGCGACGGAGGGATCGGCGTCGAGCCGGTCGAGGTGATGCTCCGCCTCTCGGACGGTCGTCACGTCGAGCTCCTCGACGGCGACCGCACCGGCTTCGTCCCCCGAGCGGACCCGATCCCGGGCGAACTCGGCGCCGACCAGCGCCGCGTCGCGCGTCTCGGCCACGTCGTGGGTGCGGATCACGTGGGCGCCGCGCTCGACCGCCATCGAGGTGGCGGCGAGCGACACCGGCAGGGCCTCCTCGGTGCTTCGTCCCGCGATCGTCTTGAGGAAGCTCTTGCGGTTGATCGAGACGAGCAGCGGGCGGCCGTACCCCCGGAACTCGCGGAGCCGGTGGAACGTCTCGCGGTCGTCGGCGTGGGTCTTCTCGACCGACCAGCCGCCGAACGCGGGGTCGAGGATCGTCTTGTCGGTGAAGCCGTTCATCGACAGCGCCTCATAAATATCGTCCACGTCCTCGATCGCGCCCGGCCGCTCCAGGTCCGGCGGCGAGGCCATCTTCGAGACGGCGGCGTCGTGCTCGCGGCAGACCCGCGGCATCTCGGGGTCGGCGAAGCCGCAGATGTCGTTGACCATGTCGAAGCCCCGCGCGAGCGCCTCGTCGGCGACCTCGTGGTAGCGGGTCTCGATCGACCAGACGGCGTCGCCCGAGGTCGATCCCAGCGTCTCGACCGCGGTGTCGAGCCGATCCAGCTCCTGTTCGGCCGAGAGCACGTCGAGGTCTTTGTTGGCCGATTCGAGTCCCACGTCGACGATGTCGGCGCCCTCGCCGATCAGCTCTTCGTCGACGTACTCGGCGGCCTCGCCGGGGTCGTCGTACACGCTCGGGTCGTACGGTGACTCCGCGGAGACGTTGAGCACGCCCATGATCCGGGGCGGGTGGTCGTCGCCGATCCCGAGCCCCGCGGCGTCCACGTTTCGCATACGCTCTCCACGAACGCGATCGACATAAACGGGGCGAGTACCCGACGCCCTCGCCGGAGGATCGGTGGCGACAACCGTTTATGACCGGCGGTGCGGTGGCGTCGCCGGCGGCTTTGCCGCCGGCTTCCAGAGGCGCTTCGCGCCTCGCTGCGCCTGCGAGCGGTCGCGCCCGGCGACGGCGAGCGCGACGCCGAGGGAGTCGGCCGGCGCTTATCAAACGCCGGCCGACGAGGCTGGGGAGGCGTGAGGTGCGGTGTTGTGTGGGGCTTTGGAGGCGTTCACCGCCGATCTATCAGATGCTATTTATAAGCGAATACGGAGGCCTTCAAAAACGACCGTCTATAGCGAGAACGCCAGCACGTCCCCGACCTCGACGCCACGCCTGTCGGTCCATTCGTAGGGGACCTCCAACACGTACTGCCCCGAGCCGGGATACCGTTGCTCGCTCCCGTCCTCGTTCGGTCCCGGTTCCGGCGCGTTGTGGACCTCGACGATCGTCCCCTCGGCGTCGGCGTAGACGATGTCGATCCCGAAGTCCATGTCCGGCATAATGAACGTCAACGTCTCTCGCGGCTCGGGGTACACGAATAGCATCCCCGCGTTCTCGGGAAGGGATGGAGCGTCGCTGAGGCCGAGGCTCCGCTCATTCCACGTTCTCGCGACCGCGGCCCGCACCGCACCCAGATCGTCGCCCTCGGGACTCCTGACCGTCACCGTGGTCGCGTCGTAGTCGGCGTAGGTTCCGGAGGGCCAGTCGGTCGGGAGGGCGTCGGTGGCGGTGTCGGTTCCACCGGCCTCGCCTTCCTCCCCGTCGTCCGCCGCGGGAGCGGTTCCGCCGCAGCCCGCGATCCCGCCGATCGATGCGGCACCCACCGCCGCGAGGACTCCCCGTCGTCGCATTGTCGGCGGTACGAATCGCGTCCGTATATGCCTCGCGAACGGGGCGCTCGTCCCCGGAAGGACGCGTTTTTATCCGCGCCTCGCGTAGCCTCTCGCATGGCGAAAGTGAGCGTCGGCCTCCGCGGATGGCGGTTCGACGAGGAGGAGATATTCACCGACGACGAGGAGTTAAAGCCCCTCGACGAGATCCCCGAGGAGCCCCGAGAGCGCCTCGTCAGGCTCGTCGGCCTCGTCGAGGAGCCCTGCGACGTGTGTTACCTCGAACACGGCGAGGCCGAGGTCCACCGCTGTAATCAGGCGGAGATCGTCTACGGCGAGCCAAACGGCGAGGTGCTGCTCTGCCCCGAACACGAGTCGGATCTGCTCTATTGGTTCCGCGAGGAGGGCGGCAGCGAGCACGCCGGCTCCCTCGAGTTCGGCGACCGCTTCCACGAGTGGGCCGCCGCGGGCAACGAGGCGCCGGAGGGGTACGGCTCGGTCGAGCACGTCGAGGAGGACCCCGACGAGCTCCCGGACCTGCCGGACCAGCAGGACATCCAAGAGCGCGTCGAGCAGGACTTCGACGGCGACCGGATCGACATCCTCGAACTCGCCGGCGAGGGCGGCGACGAGGAAGGGGGCACGGAGGACAAGCTGAGCGAGGACGACTTCGAAGACGTCGACCTCTCGACCGACTACCCGTCGAACCGATGAGCGGGGCCGACGAGGGCGACGACGACGCGAATCCCGACGCCGATACCGTCGCGGACACCGACACCAGCGCCGGTCCGCAGACCCGCCGCAAGCCGGTCGTGGTCGTCGTCGAGCCGGAGACGCCGGGCAACGTCGGCACCATCGCCCGCGCGATGAAGAACTTCGGGCTCACCGATCTCAAACTGGTCGACCCGCCGGAGCTGAAGGAGGACGGCGAGGCGTACGGCTTCGCCGGCCACGCCCGCGAGGACGTGCTCCCGAACGCCGAGGAAGTGACCTTCGACGAGGTCGTCGCGAACTACCACACCGTCGGCACCACCGCGATCACCGGCGAGGACGACCGGAGCCACGAGCGGTTCCCGTTCAAGACGCCCGCCGAGCTGCGGGAGTCGCTGAAGACGGTCGACGCGCCCACCGCCATCGTCTTCGGCCGCGAGGGGCGCGGGCTCAACAACGAGGAGCTCTCGCGGCTCGACGAGGTGTGCTCGATCCCGGCCGACGACGACTACCCCGTGTTGAACCTCGGGCAGGCCGCGACGGTCCTCCTCTACGAGCTTCGCGATCTCACGGTCGACGAGACGCAGCTTCCCGACACCGCGGTCACGCGCGCTCCCGAGGCCGACGTGGAGCGCTTCCACGAGTTCTTCGGCGAGTTTCTCGAGGTCACCGGCCAGCGCGAGCACGTCCGCGAGAAGAACGCGCTGCTGATGCGTCGACTGCTCGGGCGCGCGCACCCGACCGAACGCGAGGTCCACTCGCTGCTCGGCACGTTCCGGAAGGCGAACACGAAGCTGGAGCACGCCGACCACCTCGCGGCGAAGCACGACGAGCCCGTCTACCCGCGAGAGTGACCGTGGACGGAGATATCTCCGACGGCGACTCCTTCGACGGCGATGCCTCCGACGGCACCCCCCTCGACGGCGACATCTGGGCCGGCGTCCGAGACGTGTCGCCGCTGCTGCTCGGGATCGCTCCCTTCGCGCTCGTCGCGGGGGTGGCCGCCGTCGACGCCGGGCTCGGGCTCGCCGAGGCGGTCGGGATGTCCGTGATCGTGTTCGCGGGCGCCTCCCAGCTCGCAGCGATCGACCTGATCGGAGAGAACGCGCCGCTCGCGGTCGTGGTCGGCACCGCAGTCGTGATCAACGTCCGGATGGTGATGTACTCGGCGTCGATCGCGCCGCACTTTGCGGACTACGGCCGCAGGCTCCGGGCGGGCCTCGCGTACGTGCTCACCGATCAGGCGTACGCGCTCTCGGTCGCCGAGTTCGAGGCGAACCCGGGGCGGAGCCGGTGGCGCTACTACCTCGGCGCGGCGGGGGCGCTGTGGGTCGTCTGGCAGATCGGAACGGTGGCCGGCGTCGTCGTCGGCGCCAGCGTCCCCGACGCGTGGGGGCTGACCTTCGCGGTCCCGCTTGTGTTCCTCGCGCTCCTCGTCCCCGCGATGAAGGACCGACCGACCACCGCGGCGGGCGTCGCCGGCGGGACCGTCGCGGTCGTCGCCGCCGGGCTCCCGCTGAACCTCGGGCTGCTCGCGGGCGCCGTCTCCGGAATCGCCGTGGGCCTGCTGACGGAGGTGTTCGGCGAGTGACGGGCGGCTCCGCCCTCTTCGGCGGCTCGCTCGGGATCTGGCTCGCCATCCTCCTCATCGGGGCCGCGACGTACGGGTTCCGGCTCTCCTTCATCCACCTGTTCGGGCGGATCGAGGGGGTGCCAGCCCGGATCAAACGCCCGCTCCGATACGTTCCGCCGGCGGTGCTCGCGGCGCTCGTGCTCCCGGATCTGGTGACGGTCCGGCCCTCGGTCGCCGCGACGCTCGCCGACGAGCGCCTGATCGCGGGCGCCGTCGCCGGCGTGATCGCGTGGCGCACGGAGGACGTGGCGGCGACTATCGCCGGCGGGATGGTCACGCTGTGGCTGTTCCGGTTCGTCGTGTTCGCCTGACGCCCCCTCCCCCACCGAGCGGCCCACGATCGACGGCCGACTTCCCCGGTTCGAGCCTGCGCGCTTAGGCGACGAACTTCAGCAGGTCGTCGCGGTTGTGCTCGTGGAAGCGCGTCTGGAGACACTCCTCTAGCGCCTCGATGTCGCCGCGCTTCGCGCAGATCGGGGCGATCCGGTCGGACCACTGCTGCCACGGCGGGTACAGTCCCAGTCGGTCGCAGATCGCGTCGAGCCGCTCGTCGAGGTCGTCGATCTTGTCGGTCTTGTTGACGGCGACGATGGGCTCGACGCCCACGTCCTCCAAGAAGCCGAACATCTCCACGTCGTGGGGAATATTCCCGCGTTCTGCGTGGCGGTCGATGATGTCGACGGCGGCCTTCCCGTCCATCACGACGACGCCCGCCAGGATCGAGTCGGCGTTCTCCTCTAGGTAGTGGACGATGTTCGTCTTGATCGCCTCGCGGTGTTCCTCCTCGACGCCGGACATGAACCCGAATCCGGGGAGATCCGTGAACATGAAGCTCTCGCTGGCCCAGTCGAAATGATTCGGCTGGCGGGTCACCCCCGGCTTGCCGCCGGTCGAAAAGTCGTGGCCCGTCAGCTCCCGCATCAGCGTGGACTTGCCGACGTTCGAGCGCCCCACGAGGACGACCTCGGCGTCGCGGTCCGGCCGGTCTTCGAACATACCTGTACGTGGGCGATTGAGCGGTTTAAAAGGCGCGTCGCGGGACGCGTCGATGGGACGACTTCAGTACGCCACGTCGTCGCCGACCGTCCCCACGTCGCCGCCGGCCGACTCCGTCTCGATCCGGTCGTTCACGCTCGCGAACGCGGAGCCGAACATCCGGAACACCGCGACCTGTCCGTAGAACTGGACGAAGGGGACGAGCAGGAGGCCGACGACCGTCACCGCGAGTACCGCCGCGACGATCCACGTGATCACCGCCACGACGATGGGCATCAGCACGGCGACGAGGTACTCGGTGCTGAACAGCGCCGGCTTCAGCAGGTCGAGGTCGAACGCGGCCCCGATCTCACCGCGGGCCGCGTACGCCGACAGCGCGGCGGGCACGGCGTAGTAGACGAGGAACAGCACGGGGATGAACGCCAGCGCGAGCAGCACGCCGACGACTCCGATGAGCGCGCCGGCGTCGCCGCCGATCGCGCCGCTCGTCCCGCCCACGATCGCGACGACGACCCCGTACACGACGACCGGGATCACCGTGTACGCGATCGTGATGATCGTCCCGACGACGCCTTTCATCAGGAGGTCGCCCCACTCGGTGAACTCCGGCGGCACGTCCTCGCCGCCGATGGTCTGTTCGAGCACGCGGACGAGGTACCCGACGATGACGAACGCCGGGAGGAGGAATATCGAGAGGAAGCCCAGCACGCCCCCGATGATAATTCGTCCGATCCAGTCGTCGCGAACCGGGTATGAAAGTCCGTCTTCGAGCATGGATGAATTCACACACATCTGATATATAAACACATCGGTAAATCGATTCGATCGGGTGACTGGAGCGGGATGAGCGGGAGCCGAAACTGGGACGACATCGGCTTCGTGGAGTACTTGTCGCCGCGCTGCGTCGTCCGACCATGGACAAACAGGCCGTCCGCGAGACCGTCTGGGACGCCGTCGAGGAGCGCGGCGAAGCCCGGTTCCCGTTCCCGCCGCACGACCGGATCCCGAATTTCGCGGGCGCCGACGCCGCGTGCGACCGCCTAACCGACACCGAGACGTGGGCGACGGCGACGACGCTGAAGTGCAACCCAGACGCGCCGCAGCTCCCCGTGCGGCGCGCCGCGCTCCGCGCCGGAAAGACGGTGTACGTCGCCCAGCCGCGGCTCCGCGACGGCGATCCGTTTCTCCGGCTCGACCCGGCCGACATCGCTCCGGGGGAGATAGACGACGCCACCACCGTTTCGGGCATCTCGACGCACGGCACCCCGGTCCCGCCGGAGGACGTGCCGCACATCGACCTCGTGATCGCCGGTTCGGTGGGCGTCACGACCGACGGCGCCCGGATCGGGAAGGGTGAGGGGTACAGCGACTTGGAGTGGGGCGTGCTCAGCGAGCTCGGCGCCGTCGACAGAGAGGCGCAAAGCGCCTCTGGCAGCGAGGGACAGAGTCCCTCGGGCAACCGGGCTTCGCCCGGTGACAGTCGGGCGAAGCCCGACGACGACGCGACCGCCGTGGCGACCACGGTCCACGAGCTGTCGGTCCTCGACGGTCCCCAATCGCCGATCGCGGACACCGCCGAGCTTCCGGCGCCCGACGCGCACGACGTGCCGCTCGACCTAGTGGTGACTCCCGAGCGAACGATTGGAACCGACACGCCCTATCCGCGCCCGGAGGGGATCGACTGGGACGTGCTCGACGACGAGACACTCAACACGATTCCGGTGTTGTCAGAGCGCGCGCAGAGGAGGGAGTGAGGCGCAACGGCTCTCGATCGCGACGGCTCAGTCCGCCCGCGGCGCCGGGGCCGACCGCTCCGTCCGGTGGTCGGCGACGTGACCGCACTCCGGGCAAACGATGGTGCGTTCGTCGCCGTCGCTGACGACGAGCCACCCCTCGGAGACGGGGTTCTCGAAGCTGCACTCGGCACAGAACAGGACCGACTTCCCGCGGGAGGACCGGGGACCGCTGGCGTCTGCGTTCATGGTTCACCTCAGTATCCGGAGGTATAAGGGTCTTTTTCGACCTGATCGTTCGGTATAATCCGGCCTACAATGCGTATATCGTTTGAAAGTTCGTACAAAATAGATCGGACGTTTCGGAAACGCCGAGAGATATGATCGCTATCGCCCACGATCGCGTCGCTTTCGGACAGGAGGCAGAAGGCGGAGGACAGGAGGCAGAAGGCGGAGGACGGAGGACAGAAGGCGGAAGACGGAGCTACCGCGCGAGCGGCATGTTGTAGCTCGTCTCCTCTTCCATCACGAGCTCCCACGTCGCCTCGCACTCGCAGGACACCTGCTCGAAGACGCTTGGGTCCTGCCGCTTGTCGAAGTCCTTGATCGCGGTCTGGACGCGGTCGTCGCACTCGCCGCAGTTGTGCGCGCCGCGATCGGAACCGTGCCCGACCGGGTCGGAGACGACGATGGCGTCGACGTCGGCGGTCGCTTCGAGGACGTGCGCGACCGACCAGAGCCACGGCGGACGGTACCCCCCCTCGAAGAACAGCTCGTCGACCATCGTGTACCGCTGGACGTTGGTCGGGTTCATCGAAACGGTGTGACAGCCGTCCACGTCGGCGCAGCGCCGGATCGAGTCGATCATGTCGGCGGCGGCCTCCGGTTCCGCGAGGAAGGGCGGCTTCATCAGGAGGTACGCCTTGATCCCCACGTCGGCGTCGAACGTTTCGTCGGCCGCGGCCGCCTCCGCGCAGGCGTCCTCGAAGTCGGCGAAGTCGAAGTACTTGTTCACGCAGTCGTGACGGACGCGGTCGGTCGCGGTCTCCAACCCGACCGCCACGTCGGTCGCGATGTCGTGGTCCGCGAAGTCGCCGATCTTCTCCTGACTCACGAAGTCCGGCAGCGACTCGACGACGATCCGGTCCCGGTCCGCGAACGTCTCGGCGATGGCCCGCCGGGTCTCCGCGGGGACCTCGCGCTCGTCGAGGAACGAGCCGGAGGTGTAGATCTTGATCAGCTCGGCGGGGGCGTCGGCCTCCTCGCGCTCGTGGTCGAGACACACCTCGATCTGGTTCATGAGGGCCTCGTGGCTCACGCTGCCGCCCTCGACCGACTCCGCGACGTAGCCGCACATGGTGCAGCCGCCGGCGCGGGCCCACCGGCAGCCGCCGGTGTTGAGGATGATCGTGAGGGAGTTCACGACCCCGTCGGGCGTGTTGTCCTCGTCGATCCACACGCGGGTGGGCTCCGTCGGGTCGTACGTCTCCGAGCGCTCGGCGCGGATGTCGCGCATCACGGCGTTGTGCGCGTCCATCCCGCGCCCCTGCTCGTACGCGTCGGGGCTCGGCTTGCTCATTACCGGTGGAAGCGGGCGAGCGCGTAAAGCCGTGTCGTCATCGCGGGCGCTCGCGGGCCATGGTTCTCGCGTCGACCGTGGCGACCACGACGACAGAGCCCAGACCGACCGCCGCCCCGACAGCGTTGACGGCGGCGTCGTCCCACCCGAACGACCGCCACGGGATCGGGGCCTGCAGGAGTTCGATCCCGAACCCGAACGCGACCGCCGCCCCGGCAGCGAGGAGAAGCCCGCGCCGACCCCGACCGATCGCGCGGCTCGCGAGGAGCGCCAAGACCGCGTAGCCGACGAGGTGGAAGGGATCGGTGAAACCGATATCGAGGGGGAGCGCGCCGACGGTTCCGGCGCTCCCGCTACCCGAACCGTCAGCGGGCGCGATCCACGACACCGGAATCAGCGAGGCGCCGAGGAGCAGCGACGCGAATCCGACGGTGCCGACCCACTGACCGATTCGCGCTCCCCGGTCGGCCTGGTCGTCGCCGTCGCGTTCGCGGTCGATCCCGATCACGTGCTCCCGTTCACGGCCCGCGAAGTTAGCGGTCACGGGCCGGTCACGGAGCAGGTGCTATCGCCCGGCGGACTCGCCCGCGCCGAAACCGGTCGGCAGTACGACCGCCGGTCAGGGCGTGTGAACGCGTCTCGAATCCCGCTCTGTCGGCGATTTTCGCCCTCGTCTCGCTCCGCTCGCTTATATACTTCGACGGCGACTTCCGGGGCGTCGGCGTAACCGATACTCATTGCGTCCGGAGGTGAACAACTAACCCGCTACGGTCCATCTATAATGAACGAGCATTACATGACTGAAATGGGCGGCTACAGAGACCGAGTTGCACAGGTCGATCTCGGGGACGGAGCGGTCGACTACCGGGGGATCGACGGGGAGGACGCGGAGAAGTTCATCGGCGCGCGCGGGCTCGGCGTCAAGTACGTCTTCGACGCCGGCCCAGATGTCGACCCGCTGGGGCCGGACAACCGGCTCGCGATCATGACCGGTCCCCTCACGGGGACCCAGACCGTGATGAGCGGCCGGGTCGCGTTCGTTACCAAATCCCCGCTGACGGGAACGGTCACCGACTCGCACCACGGCGGCTGGTCGGGGGCGCGGCTCAAGTGGTCCGGGCTCGACGGCATCCTGCTCGACGGCGCGAGCGACGAACCAGTCTACCTGTTCGTCGAGGACGGCGAGGTCGAGGTACGCGACGCCTCCCACCTCTGGGGACAGGGCGTCCACGACGCGATCGACGCCATCGGCGAGGAGGTCGACGGGAAGGTCGGGCGAAACGTCTCCGTGATGGCGATCGGACAGGGCGGCGAGAACGAGGTACGCTACGGCTGCGTCATCAACGAGGACGACCGCGCCTCGGGCCGGGGCGGCACGGGCGCCGTGATGGGCTCGAAGAACGTGAAGGCCGTCGTCGTGAAGTCGGGCACCAACATGCCGAAGCCGGCCGCCCCCGAGACGTTCCAGGAGGGATACCAGCAGGCGATGGAGGTCATCCGGGAGTCCGACGTGACCGCGCCCAACGAGGGCGGGCTCTCGATGTACGGCACCAACGTCCTGATGAACGCGACGGAGGAGATGGACGGTCTCCCGACGAAGAACGCGAGACACACCTCGACGGAGGCGTACAGCGAGGCCGACGGGGTCGACGTACAGGCCGAGCGCGTCTCCGGCGAGAACGTCCGCGAGAACATCCTCGTCGACGAGCCGACGTGTCACTCCTGTCCGGTGGCGTGTAAGAAGGAGGTCGAGGTCGACGCCACGCACAAGGGCGAGGAGATGAACGTCCGCATGGAGTCGTACGAGTACGAGTCCGCGTGGGCGCTCGGCCCGAACTCCGGGCACTCCGACCGCGACGAGGTCGCCGTGATGATCGACCGGTGTAACGATCTGGGCATCGACACCATCGACTCCGGAAACATGATGGCGATGGCGATGGAGATGAGCGAGGAGGGGAAACTCGACGGCGTCGGCCACCTCGACTGGGGCGACTCCGAGACGATGATCGATCTGCTCGACGAGATCGGTCACCGCTCCTCGGACCTCGGTGACCTCCTCGCGGAGGGCCCCGAGCGCGTCGCCGACGCGAAGGACGCGCACGGCAACAAGCTCTCCGTGAAGGGCCAGACGATGGCGGCGTACGACCCGCGCTGCATGAAGGGGATGGGGATCGCGTACGCGACCTCCAACCGCGGCGCCTGCCACCTGCGCGGCTACACGCCGGCCGCCGAGATCCTCGGCATTCCGGAGAAGGTCGACCCGTACGAGTGGGAGGGGAAAGGCGAGCTCACCGCCACCTTCCAGAACCTGCACGCGGTGTCGGATTCCTTCGACATCTGCAAGTTCAGCGCGTTCGCGGAGGGGATCGAGGAGTACGTGCTCCAGTACAACGGGATGACCGGCCGCGACCTCTCAGAGGACGAGCTGTTCGAGGCCGGCGAACGGGTGTACAACCTCGAACGCTACTACAACAATCTCGTCGGCTTCGACGGCGCGGACGACACCCTGCCGAACCGCTTCGTCGAGGGGCACCCGGACGCCATCCCCGGCACGGGCGCCAGCGAGGGCGAACTGGTCGAACTCGACGAGATGAAGGCCGAGTACTACGAGACCCGCGACTGGGTCGACGGCGTCGTTCCCGACGAGAAGCTCGACGAACTCGGGATCGACATCGGGCCCGGAACCGGCGTCTCCGCCGGCGACTCCGCGGCTCCCGCCGACGACTGAGGTGGATCGCGTCTCGCCCGCCGCTCGCGTTTATTTTTAACTAGCCCGCGACGGTAGCGCCGCGTATGGCACACGACCCGCTCTCTCCCTCCGAAGCCCTCCGAACGCCGGTCGGGACGGTGGTGGCCGTCGTCTCGCTCCTCGTGATCGTCTACTCGCTCGTGATCGTCGCACAGCTCCTCCTCGGCCTTATGATCGGCGTCGCGCTACCGGTCGGTCTGTACCTCAGCTACCGGTTGGTCGCCGCGCTCGACGCGCTCGCCGACGGAGCCCAACGGATCACCGACGCCTGCGAGCGCGATGGGGACGAGGCGTCCCGGTTCGGCTCCGGGACCGAGCGTGACTCCGCGACCGGCCGCGACGTCGAGGCGTCGCGGTCGTCGGACCGAGTCACGGAGCGCGAGCGGTAGCGGCCGGAAGCTGGCGCCTCTTGTCCGCCTAGAACTCGAAGCCGACGGCGTCGCGGTCCGGCCGAAGCGGGCTCATCGGATACGGCGACGACGCCTCGGGGTCGTTGAACGGCCGGGGCGCCACGTCGTTCGGTCCGTCGGGGTAGAACAGCGCCGCGAGCGTCTGGACCGCGGTCCGACCGCTAGCGAGCTCGAACTGGCCGCCGCCGTACAGCTCGATCCCCTCGTCCTGACAGTACGCGATCGTCTCGAACAGCGATTCGAGGGTGCCGAACCGGGAGGGCTTGATGTTACACCATCCCGGCTCGACCGGGAGCGAGTCGAGGCTCGCGACGCCGTCGATCGGGTAGTCGAAGGAGAGCCGGTCGGCCTGCGGCTCGACGAGCGGGCGCGTCTGTGGCGTGAACGCGGCGTCCTCCACGATCGCGGCCGGGAACGCGGCGAACACGTCGCGGTACAGCTCGGGATCGGCCTCGACGTCGACGTCGGTGCCCTCGTACCAGCCCTTCAGGTCGAGGATTCGCACCGCGTCGGTCTCTCTGAGCGCCGTGAACGCCTCCTCCGGCCAGTCGGGCGTCGGGTCGAGCTTGAACTCCAACTCGTCGTCGAGGGCGAGCAGCTCCTCGACGCGGTCCGTGGTTGGCGGCTCCCCCAGCCGCGTCGAGACGACGAACCGGACCGGCTCGGGATCGCGACCGAGATACTCGCCGAGCGACTCCTCGCGCTGCCGGAGCGCCAGATCGAGCGCGGCGCTCTCGACCGCCCACCGGCGGTAGTTGCGGAAGTACTCCTGTGCGGGCGCCTTGTGCGCGAACAGGTCGATCTCGTCGAGACGTGTCGACAGCTCGTCGATCGTCCACTCGCCCTCGATGTCGATGGGGTCGGTCCCGACGAGCGCGGCGTGGTCCTCGGTCTCGTAGGTCACGTCCTCCCCTCGCCCGATAACGCCGTCGCCCGCGAGGCGGAACTCGGTGGTCGTTCGCTCGAACCCGCTGGTCGTCTTCTCCGTGTATCGGCGGCGCTCCACCGACTCGATCGTCACGGACAGGTCCGCGATCCGCTCGTACGCGCTCATAACACGGTCGACGGTCCGCGGGGACTTAAACGGGGGACGCCACGGGTGGGGTCGCGGGGGCGGGCGTTGTCGCTGAATCAGGTCTCGTCGCCGGAGCGGAGGCGGACCCGGAGCGTCGCGATCCGCGTCGCGAGCGCCCAGAACAGCGGGATCACCGTGAGCGCGACGGCGCCGGCCGCCGCGACCTGCAGCACGGTCGTCGTGAACCACGGCTCGGCGTCGGGGTAGGGGATCGACGTGTGGGTCACCTCGCCGATCACCGGGACGAAGTAGTCCATCAGCAGGTCGACCGTGTACCACGCGGTCGCGACCGCGACCGCCTTCAGCGGGAAGTCGGTGATCCGGTGGAGCACGAACGCCTGCACGACCATCCCGAGGTGGCTCACGAAGAGGAACGCGTACATCGCGGGCCCCGAGTTCGCGAGGAACGCGGGGGAGAAGACGGCGAGCACGTACGGCGTCCAGAGCCCGAGCTTGACGTTCCCGAAGAAGGCGAGCGTCGCGAGCGTGTCGCTCGACCGGCCGAGCCCCCACGCCGCGAGCGCGAGCGCGATCAGAAGCGTCGCGCCGGGACTGTCGGGGATGAACGGCCACATCTCGACCGGGAGCTCGCGGAACTGGAACCGGTAGTACCAGAAGCCGAACGCGGTGCCGAGGAGGTTGATGGCGACGATCACCCAGACGAACCGGAAGGCCACGTCCTCCAGCGCCTTCGGGAGCGGAGCGAGCCACCGCGGCGGCGACTCGCGGTCCGGGGGGTCGCGGCCGAGCGCGCCGACGATGTCCATACGGTCGGCTCGAACCGGTCGGTCAAAGCCGTGGCGGTCGCGGGGCGGGAGAGACGGCCGGCCACGGACCGGCGAGACGGACGACTGCGGAGCGGTGACGCCACCGACCCCGCAAGCCCCGGACGAAAAGGGCTATGGGTCCCCGGCGGGAAGACGACGGTATGCGCCCGCGAACGCTGCTCGCGCTGCTCCTCGTCGTCCCCCTCGTGGACGCGCTGTTCCTGATCGTCGTCGCGACGCGGCTGGGGTGGCCGGTCACGGTCGCGCTCGTCGTGTTGACGGCCGTCCTCGGGATGCTTCTCCTCCGCGCCGAGGGACGCGCAACGCTCGCGCGGGTCCAGCGCAAACTGGCACGCGGCGAGCCGCCGACCGACGAACTGCTCGACGGCGGCCTCCTGATCGCCGCCGGCGCGTTCCTGCTCACGCCGGGGCTCGTCACCGACGCGGTCGGGTTCCTTCTCGCGCTCCCGCTCTCGCGGGTCCCGATCCGCATAGCCCTCAAGAAGTACGTCGTGATCCCGTACCTCGACCGCGAAACCGACGGGTTCACCACCGGAAACGTCTACATCGGCGGCTTCCCCGGCGGCGACGGAGACGGCGCCGGTGCCGGGTTCACGATGGGCGGCGGCGCGTTCGGTGGCGGGAACTTCGGCGCTGGCAACTTCGACGGCGACGACTTCGACGAGGATGAGTTCGACGGCAACGACGACTTCGACGGTCAGGACTCCACCGGCGGCGGTTCGGACAGCGACCGCTTCGACGACGCGGACCGCGCGGACGACGTCGTCGACGTGGACTTCACGGTCGAAGACGAGGAGACGGACCGGACCGACTGACGCACCGCTTTCCACGCGCTTTCCCCGCCACGTGAGCCGTTTCCGACGCGATCCGAAACCGACTGACTGCGGGCGATTCGCGAAAGGAAACCCTTAAAATCCTACCAGCGCAACGAACGAATGCGCTCACCTGGGCCAATAGCTCAGTCAGGTTGAGCGCTCGGCTGATAACCGGGAGGTCCACGGTTCAAATCCGTGTTGGCCCACCTACTGCGCGCACGGTCTTTGGCCGTGCGGGATTGGTGGGCTGGGACTCCCCAGCCACCCAATTTCGTCGTTCTAACACTCCTGAGGAGGGGGTCCAAAATCGCAATTCCAACAGATCACTAGGCGCGCCTCTACGCCGTACTGCGGTGCGCGGAGTGGAGGTGTGCCCGCGTGAGCCTCGGCTACTCCGGCTCCTTCACCGCCTTGAAGTCCCGCGAGTTCTGGTGTGACACCTGCGGCGCCCGCTGTACCCGGAGCATCAACGGCTACCTCGAGTACGGTCACCTCGTCGGCTGTCCCGATCGTCCCGACTCCTTCTCGAAAGGGACCTCGGACGGCCCTCGCCGGTACAAGCCCGACGACGTTGACGGGGGTGCGTCCGCGTGAGCGACGAATCCTGTCACGCGAGCTCGCTCGCGGAACAGCTCCGGCCCGCGGAGGAGAACGGTAACCTCCCCGACGAGCTCGCGGAGAAACGCGACGACGAGGGGGACGACCAGGAGGGTTCAGTCGATGAGTAACCAGCCCTCCCTCGTCGAGGCGTCTCGTCCGGACGGTCTCGTGGTCGACGAGACCGGAGAGTTCGCTGAACACCACGACCACGGAGCCGTTTACTCCGACGGCGAGTATGACCTTGAGGGGACGGTCGACGTTCTCGAGGAGAGGTTCTCCGACTCGGCGACCTCTTTAATCTCACCGTGGAGCGACCACGGAAGATCGATATTCGGTCTCACGCGAACCCCGCCTCCTCGAAGGCGTCGTTGACGACCTCGGGCGTCGGCGCGTTCAGGTAGGGCTCGATCGCTTGGAAGGAATCCCACCCACCGACCTGCATGACGACGCGCGGGTTCACCTGTTTATCGACGAGGAGGCGCTGCGCGAACCGGCGCCGGAGATCGTGACTCGACACGTGGCGGAAGTCGTCGTCGCCGGTCGCGTCGGCCGCGCGCTCGGCCGTGCGTTTGACGTGTCTTCGGCGCGACCTGCGGGATCTCGAAGGCGCGGAGTCCGACGAACCCGCCGAGCTGTATCACGAGGTCGTCGCGGTGACCACCCGCGGCGCGGCGGAGCTCCTCGAGGTCGGCGTCCGTGAGCCACACTTTGTGCTGGTCCTCCTTGCCGGTCGCCTCTAAGCGCATGTGAACTTCCAAAAGAAGGTAGCACTTAGTACGGCAGAACCGACGAGGCCCTCACCGTGATCGGGGCGGATTCGGGGGGTTCGTTGACGACTTCTTTCACAAGTCGGCAGTCACCGATGCGCGTCGATCCACTCACACCACGCGTGGAAGTCCTCGGCTCCGCACTGGTCCGCGATCGACTGCAGCGTCCCGGTCGGGATCTCGTCTTCGGACGCCATGGGAACAGTCACGATCCGGACTTCGTCCGTATCTGGTGACTCGTAGCGCATCTTCAGGTGACTGCCGACGCGACCGACACGCTCGTATCCGAAATCGTGGAGTACCGACGCGATATCTCGCCCGGAAAAGTTCGTCCGGACCATTCACTGCATGAATTCGGGAAGATCCTTGTCGCCGGGCTCCGCGTCCTCGAGGCCCCACTCTTCGAGGTCCTCTTCGGTCACGGGCTCGCCGCCGCCTTCGTGAAGCTCGATCGCCTCCGCGAGCATCCGGAGGGCTTCCGCCTTCGTGTCGCCGAACGACGCGACACCGGTCTCGATGTCCGTCGCGGTGATCGAGCCGTCATCCTCGTGAATGAACTCGACCCCCTCCCCGTTGGACGGGTCGCGTGTCGCACTTGCCATACCTCCTCTTCGTGGACCGCTCGAATAAGCGTTCTGTCGGTGAGTGGAACGCTCACGACCCGAACCTCGTCAGTCTCCGGGTGATCGTACCGGAGCTTCACGTGACTCCCCTCGCGACCGACCGGTCGATAGCGCATCGAGCGGAGCGCCTTCACGATCTCACGGCCGTCAAAACTCGCATAGACCATCGAGACGACTACTCCCAGGGCGGATCGCCCGCGTCTTCGATCTCGTCTGCGTCGACGCCGATCTCCTCGAAGAACGCCTCCTCGTCTCCGATCGGCTCGCCGCCGCCGGCGTGGAGGGTCAACGCGTCCGCGAGCCGGGAGAGTGCCACCGGCTTCGACTTGCCGGACGCGGCGACGCCCGACTCAACGTCGCGTGCCGTCACGAGGTCCTCCTCGTAGGTGAACTCCACTCCGTCGGCACGGTCGTTCTCCGAAGTGGTCGCCATTACCTGTATCGAGGCGGGGAACGGGTGAAAAGTGTTCTGGCGGAGTGGCTGAAAAGGGTCGCGTTAAGTTAGTGAATGAGGCGGACGTGTTCTGAGTGTCTATGACAGAATTCGACCGCCTCAGCGAACGTATCGCGTGGATCGACTTGTCGTTTGTGGAGCGAGAGCGGACGCCGCGCTGGGCGATTGAAGTAGGGATCCGCTGTCACTTGGCCGGTATATCTCTGCGCGAGGTAAGTAAGCATCTCGAAAGGTTTGGGATCGTTCGGAGACACGTCGCTGTTCACGATTGGGTTCATAAAGCGGATCTACAGCCGATCTCGACCGTCTCGGAGGATCAACTCGCGGTTGACGAAAAGATGATCCGCCTCCACGGACAGAAGTTCTGGCTGTACGGCGCGGTTGATCCGTATACGAACGAAATTCTCCACGTGAGTCTCTATCCGACCACAAATAAGCAATCAACGCGATAGTTTCTAACCGAGCTGCATCGGCGCTACCAGCTGAATGACGTCGAATTTCTCGTTGATGATGCAGACTATCTTGGACCAGTCCTTGCTGAAGACGGCTATCGATTTCGAGTGATTCGCCATGGAAATCGGAACGCTATCGAACGTGTCTTCTGGGAAATAGAACGTCGAACATCATCGTTCGCAAATAGTTTCAGCAATGTCGCGCTGGAGACAGCTCAAAATTGGCTCGAAGCCGTCGCCGTCTACCACAATTCACGCCAAACTTAACGCGACCGGTTGAGATAGGAACTATCTCGACGAATCACAGACCCCGATTCCACCTAACTAGACGGCGTGGACAACTGAACTTGAGAGTCGAGGGAGGATGTGATGAGCTGTCGTTCTCCACGACGGAGGAGACTCGATAGCGACGGCTGTGAGATTCCGAGTTCCTCGGCGAGTTCCTCGGCCATGACCCGACGCGGGCTCTCGTAATAGCCGCGAGAGATAGCGAGTGTGAGCGCCTCGCGCTGCCGGTCGGTGAGGCCGTCCTGAGATGTGTCCTCAGACGCGGACGGCTCTGAGGAGATGGAGACAAGATCGAGCGAGATGCCGTGGCTCTCACAGCTCTTCCGAAAGTCGTTGAACTCTTCATACTCCTTGAAAACCTTCGTCTCGTACCAGCCGTCCGGCGTGATGATCGTCGGCTCAAGCTGTGCGCCCTCGAAATCGGGGGCGAACGCCTGCGAGACAGACTCTTCCAGTTCGACGGTGAGCTTGTAGACTGCCTTCTCACTTGTTTCTCCGACCGAATCCACATCTACGACATCGTCGAGAGCCTGCAAGTCTTCCTCGGAGATATCATCGTCGTGGTCGAATTGAATAGTAAAGATCTGCACGTCCGGCCGGAGACAGAGCGCGTGAATACACTCAATTTCGTCCGGTGACAGTGTCTCTGAGATACTGACGAGCGGAAGTGAGGACGACCGGAGGACGAACTCAGTAGTTATAGTCATCGTGTGAAGACACGCCATCTGGATAGTTAATCTTCTGGGTCCACTCAGACTTGAGATTGTTTTTGCGCCCGGGAGAGGGGCGCAGGGCGCGAGACAATGCAGGCATCCGTCGATGAGCGTTCCTGCATCGAGGTGACCGAAATGAAAGATCCTGAGGCCAGAACCATCTTCGCTGGCGTCGATGGACGTACCGACACCGAAATGCCCGAGTGGTACCAAGAACGTCACGGGGGTGCAGACCCCGTGACCTTCGCCGAGGCGATCCGCGATCTCCCGCAGGCCGTCGAGACGACCGTGGCGTACCAGAATCCATACACCGACGGGTGGGTCGAGACGGAGCGGTTCAACGCGCTCGTCGAGCCGAGTCGCGCCCGCTCGCAGGGCCGTGACGAGGACGCGGAGACGGATCCTTGTTCCATATCCCGACTGACTCGTACTCGATCATCAACCCGGTCGACGTGTACGGCCCGCTGGAAGAGGTCCTTCGCGAGGAGACCATCGACGGGACGCCGCTGGGTGACGAGATGTTCGGGGAGATCCGGCGCTACCGGGGTGGCGGCGAGGTCCACATGGACATCATGTTCGACGGCCTCGAGGTACGCCTCCCCGGGCGGCCGGACCCAATCACGATGGGCGTCACGTCGGGCTACGACTTCTTCGGCGAGCACGCCGTCTACGTGGAGGGCTTCGCCCAGGATGGGTACTGTTCCAACACGATGCGCTCGCTCACCGACAAGGAGGTCATCAATGACGACGAATTCCCACCGAGAAGCGTCTCGAAGCACCGAATTACCGACTGGTTGAGGCCGGTATCGCGACGATTCCCGATATGGAGACCCTGCAAGAGTGTGTTGCCTACGAGAACGCCCACCAGAATCGGACGCAGATCCTGCGCCAGCTCAAGTGGAAGGCTGACGAGCTGCGTGAGGACGAAGAATAAGATCTGGTATTAACCAGCATACTCCGCGAAGATTCCCTCTCTGTTGAGCCTGTCATAGAATCCGTCTCATAGCTTGAGCTTCTCACGGCCCGGATTATTTCCCCGCTCAAAATTGGTAATAGCAACGACAATTCGGAGACA
>NZ_SDJP01000026.1 GCF_004114995.1 Halorubrum amylolyticum | reverse complement strand
GAGGATGTAGACTGACTCCCTGCTGGCAGACCATGTGTCTGTCATAGGCCACCACCTACGAGATAGTGACGAAATCAGACGGGGCTAAACACGTACTTTATTTAGATACAGAGACGGTGATAGATGTATTAGTATCAAATAATATTAACTTATTGTTGATGAATCGAACAACGTGGACGGCACGGCAAAACGAAATCGTACAGACGTACGAAAAACTAGGTTCTCAGACAGAAGTCGCAGAACGGCTCGAAATCAAACAACAGGCTGTTTCAAAAGCGCTTGACAGTATCTCTTACTCACAAACAAAACTGTTGAGAGATTACCTTCAGGAGGTAATTGCGGTGGTGTACGATGGATAACTCGCCCCGGGGAGGGGGATACATATGGACATATGATATGATATTTCTCGTTGGTGCCGTCCTGTTATGTATTGCTCAGCTATGGCTTGTCGACAGAACACCAGACGTGTTTGTGGATAAGACACCGTTGATTATAGGAGGACTCTTTCTTCTAGGTACGAGCACCGCCATAGTGAATTTCGGACTGAATAAATTAACGGGGAGTGATATCGATTCGAACGACGATCTCGATCAAGATACTGGATGGCTTATTGGAAAGTTGGAGAATGTCCTGATTATTTCGTTCGTCTATGTTAGTGCGTATACTGGCTTAAGCATCATATTTGCAGCAAAGTCGTTCGTGAGAAAACAAGATACAGGGAGTGAGGACACGACGTACTATTTATCTGGAACGCTGTTGAATTTCACATACTCGTTATGATTCGGGTTCTTATTATCTTCCTTTTGAGAATTTGCCGTTGTAGAACAAAGTACCCTCACCGCGACGCTCCGACGCAACCCTTACGCGTCGTGACCCGCTAAACCGGGTATATGACCGACGAACGCGACGACGACCGCCACGAGTTCTCCGCCGGGCAGGGCGTCGACGCCGACTACGAGGAGTTCACCCTCGACCCCGAGGAGATCGACGCCGACCCGAACACGGTCGACCCCGTCGACTCCCGCGTGCTCACCGACATCCTCGACCGCCGGAACGTCGAGAGCGACGCCATCGACGTCGAGCGGCTGATCGACGTGGGACTGTCGTACATGGGGATCAACCGCCACGAGGAGGCGACCGAGACGTTCGAGCGCGCCGCGCACTTCGCCGAGGAGGACTCGCTGGAGGCCCAGGAGGCGTGGGTGAACAAGGGCGCGGCCCACGCCGAGCTGGAGGAGTTCGACCAGGCGATCGGCGCCTACGAGGAGGCGCTGCGGATCGACGACGACTCCGAGCACGCCGCGACCGCCGAGACCAACCTCGCGTACGCGCTCTGGGAGTCGGGCCGCGGCGAGCAGGCGCTCGAACACGCCGAGCGCGCCGTCGAGACCGACCCGCGCTTCGCGGAAGCGTGGTACAACCGGGGGTTCCTGCTGGTCGAGCGCGGGCTCGCCGAGGACTCCGTCAGCTGCTTCGACAACGCGATCCGGCTCGGCTACCGGAGCGCGGGCGTGTTAGAGGAGAAGGCCCGCGCGTTAGAGGAGGCCGGCGAACACGAGCAGGCCGAGGAGGTCGCCGACCGCGCCGAGGAGATCCGCCGCGAGGCGGAAGAACAGATGGTCGAGGAACAGACCGGGCAGGCGCCCGGTCCCGGCGGACAGGGCCGTCAGGGCGGTCGACCCGGTCCCGGTGGCCAGCCCGGCGCAGGCGGGCGTGGCGGCCGCGGCGGAGAGGGTGGCGCGAGCGAGGAGCCGGAGCGAGAGCTTCAGGGCGAGGAGCCAGAGGGCTTTTAGATGCTCCTCCGCGAGCGAGAGACCGCCGAGGGACGGCTCGTCTCCGTCTGTGACGCCGACTGTCTCGGCGAGACGTTCGACAACGGGCGTGCGACGATCACCGTCAGCGAGGAGTTCTATGGCGGCGACGACGCGGTCGAGGCGACCGCCGAGGAGGTCGTCGCGGGGCTCCACCGCGCGCAGGTCGCGAACATCGTCGGCACCGAGGCCGTCGGCGTCGCCGTCGAGGCCGGGCTCGTCGACGAGGAGACCGTCTTGGAGTTCGAGGAGACCCGACACGCACAACTGCTCTGGCTGTGAGATCGGCGATGGCGCGATGAAGCGACTGACGAGAGCCGAACTGGCCGAGCGCGTGGGACCGCGACCGCCGTCGGACGCGTTCTGGGGCCGCGTGATCGCGGCCGAACGGGGGACGATCAGCGTCGGACCGGAGGTCGTCGGCGACGCCGACCGCCGGGCGCGAGAGAACCGGCGGCGGCGCGGCGAGGCCGGCGACGACGGCCCGCTATCTCCGGGCGACATGATCGACGTCGGCGAGGAGTCGTTCGTCGTCGTCGCGGTCGAGGAAACGGACCCGGGGGGTCGGCGGTACCGGATCGAACTCGTCGAGCCGCGGCAGGACGATTAAGAGGAGATTCCGACTAGTCGTCCGCGCTACAACCCGGCGACGTCTTCGATGACGTCGGTGAGCGCCTCGACGCTCTCGACCGTGTGCTCGCCCATGTGGCCGATCCGGAACGTCTCCTCGCCGAGCTGCGAGCCGTAGCCGTTCGAGAAGGCCATGTCGTACTCCGCGCTCACTTCCTCGATGGTCGCGGCGACGTCGATCCCCCGCGTGTTCTCGATGCAGGCGACCGTCTGTGACTCGTACCCCTCCTCGGGGAACATCGCGAAGTGCTCGTCGGCCCAGTCGTGGACGTACTCGGTCATCTCGCGGTGCCGCTCGTCGCGGGCGCGGTGGCCCTCGTCGAGCATGTGTTTCATCTGCTTGCGGTACGCCAACATGATCGGGATGGCGGGCGTCGAGTGGGTCTGGCCCTTCCGGTCGTAGTAGTCGGTGGTGCGGCGGAAGCCGCCGTACCACGAGGACTCGCCCTTCTCGACCTCTCGGTCGTAGGCGTCGTCGCTGACGACGCAGACCGCGAGTCCCGGCGGCATCGCGAACGCCTTCTGCGTCGAGGCGAAGATCACGTCGATGTCGTGCTCGTCGATGTCGACGTAATCGCCGCCGAGCGCCGAGACGGCGTCGACGACGAAGTAGGTGTCCGGGTAGTCGGCGACCACGTCGCCGATCTCCTCGACGGGGTTGCGGACGCCGGTCGACGACTCGTTCATCACGGTCGCGACCACGTCGTACTGTTTGTCCGTCGATTCGAGGTGAGCGCGGATGTCCTCGGGTTTGACGGCTTCGCCCCACTCGTACTCCAGCCGGTCGACGTCCTTCCCGAGCCGCTCGGCGACGTTGGCGTGGCGCTCGCTGAAGCTGCCGCAGGTCGGCACCAAGATGTTCTCGTCGACGAGGTTGAGCGTCGACGCCTCCCAGAACTCGGTGCCGGAGGCGGTGAGGATCACGACCTCGTTGTCTGTGCCGAGGAACGCCTTCGTGTCCTCGACGATGGTGGTGTACAGATCGGTCATCCGGTCCATCCGGTGGCCGAACATCGGCTCCGCCATCGCCTCGATCACGTCGTCGCGGACCTCGGTCGGGCCGGGGATGTACAGCGTCTTGTCGTCGTAGTCGTCGCGGTATTCGCGTTTCTCGGTCACGGGATCCACCTGATGGATCGTACCGCGTTGCGCGAGGGTATGGACCTTGTGATACGTTCAAAAACGCGGCGTCGATGCGATCGAGATCGATGGCCGGTTCGGAGGCCGCTTCCGCTACGCGGAGCGGTCGAGCCGGCGGATGATCGACCCGATCAACACCGCCACCGGAATGATCTCGAGGCGGCCAACCCACATGTTGACGATCAACATTGCTTTCGCCGTGTCGGGCATGGTCGGGCCGGTGATCCCTGAGTCCAACCCGACGTTGCTCTGTGCGCTCATCACGTCGAAGATCACGTACTCCAGCGGGTACGTCGGAGCGAGGACCCGCAAGAGGACGGCGACGCCGAGGGCGAGGAACGCGAGCCAGAGAACGAACACGACCGTCGCCTCGGTGTACTCGCGCTGCGCCTGCGCCTCGCTGAGGCGCCGGTCACCGATCCGGAGGTAGCTGATCGCGGTCTGGGGCCGGAACACGTCCCGTATCTGCCAGACCGTCCCCTTGATCAGGGTGATGACGCGGATGAGCTTGAGCCCGCTCACCGTCGACCCGGCCGCAGCGCCGGTGAGCATCCCGAGACACGCGAGAAGCGTCGGACCCGCGGTCCAGACCCGCTCGGTGCCGCCGCCGATCGCCGCGCTCCCGAACCCGGTGTTCGACGTCGCGGAGACAAACTGGAACAGGCTCACCCGGAACGTCTCTTCGAGCGTCGCGTACTGGCCGTTCGCGTAGAGGATCGCGGTGAGCGCGAGCGACCCGACGGTGAACCAGATGAACACCCACCGCGTCTGCAGGTCGGCGTAGAAGTTCCGGATCTCGCCTTTGAAGATCAGGTAGTGCACCGGGAACGCGATGCTCCCTGCGACCATGATCGGGACCGTGGCGTACTCGATCAGCGGGCTGCCGTAGTGGCCGATCGAGTCGGCGTGCACCGAGAATCCGCCGGTCGCGATGCCGGTCATCCCGTGGTTGATCGCGTCCCACAGCGGCATGCCGGCGAGGAGGAATAAGGCGATCGAGCCGAGGGTGAGACCGACGAAGATCTTCCAGATCTCCCGCACGGTCGTCACGATGCTCGGGTGGATCTTCTCGGAGCGCGCCTCGCTCTCGTAGAGCGTGTACGACCCGCTGCTCCCGTTTCCCCGGCGGAGGATCGCGACGGTCAGGACGATGACGCCGACGCCGCCGACCCACTCGATGAACGATCGCCACCAGTGGAGCGCGCGCGGGAGCTCCTCTTCGACGGCCGCCATCGTGAGTCCGGTCCCCGTGAAGCCGCTCATCGATTCGAACACGGAGTCGAGCGGGGTGAGGAAGATCGCGGTCGTCGAGTCCATCGGCGGCGTGTTCATCCAGGCGGGGAACGGATCTATCTGGATCGTCCACGCGATGAGGACGAACGGGAGCCCGCCGAGGACGCCGACGAGCGCCCACGCCGTGGCGGCGGTGACCATCGCCTCGCGTTTCGCCGGCGGGTCGGCGCCGCGGTATCGACGGACGAGGCCGGCACCGATCCCGGCCATGATGACCGCGGAGGCCACGAACGCCGGAACGGTGTAGAACTCGCCGTTGACCGCCGCCACGACGAGCGAGATCAGCATCATCAGCGACACCGCCTGGATGATTCGACCCACGTCGCGTCCGACGGTGTCCGTTTTGACCCTCATACCCCTCCTGCGTCGGATGGGTCGGCCCACGAGACCGGCTGGACGGTCACAGTCGCACCCCGTTCGAGCCGTTCTCCTGATCCTCATAGTGGCCGAAGACGTCCGTCACGTCCGGCGTCGCGCCGGTGCCGGAGTAGACGGTCAACAGGTCACCCGTCTCGACGCGGGTTCCCCCACGGGGCGTGATCGGCGAATCCGCGTCGTCTCGTTCGATGGCTACGACGAGCGTCTCGTCGCCGAGGAGCCCCTCCTCGTCGGCTTCGATCAGGGTCTTTCCGGCGATCGGCGCCCCGTCGGCGACCGTGATCTCGAACACCTCGGCGACCTCTCCGACCCGCATGTAATCGACGATGGAGGGGCGATCGACCGAGCGGAAGAGCGACTCCGCGATGAGCCGCTGCGGGTTCTGCATGGTGCTGACGCCGATCTGGCGGAACAGGTTCATGTGCTCGGGGTTGTGGACGACCGAGACGACGTTCGGGACCTCGAGCTCCCGTGCGAGCAGCGAGACCATCACGTTGGTCGCGTCCTGATCGGTCGTGGTAATGATCGCGTCCGCGCGATCGCTTCCGGCGTCGGTGAGGTTCTCTTTGACCGTCGCGTCGGCGTTGAGGACCATACAGTCGTGGTCGCTCGCGACCGCGTCCGCCTTCTCCGGGTCCGTCTCGATGACGACGACCTCGTATCCGGCGCGCGTTGCGATTTCGATGAGCGGTGTTCCGATGTCGCCGGCTCCGACGATGATGATGTACATGGATTGATCTGGTGTCTGGGTCAGCGGATTCCACAGGCGAGTTCCGGCCTCATTCGCACGCTCGCGTCTCGGCCGCGCGGAGGCCGGTCGCAACCGGCGACCGAGCCGATGGCCCGACGAGGCGATTCACGCATCGTCGGCCCCATCGGATGCGTCGTGAACCCGTCCGAGGTAGTGCCACCGGTACCCCCCGTCCCCCTCATCTCTCGCGGGGTCCCAACCGATCCTGTACGCGAACGGCCCGCGCGCGCTCCCCGTCTCGTTCGGACGCTCTACCACGGCGATCGTGTACGCGCCGTGGTCCTCCGCGTGAACGAGTTCCTCCTCGCCTCGCGACTCGATCGCGTCCGTTAGCGTCGGCTGCTCTCGGAGGAGTTGTTGCGCGTAATGGATGATCTCCCTGAGCTGCGTGTCGCTGCAATCCTCGAGCGCAGCGACCACGTCGTCGGAGACGCCGTCCGGGCGATCGGTGTCGGTTGAAGTCATATTTTGAGTGTGTTACGGCTGGTTGGATTCCGGTCGAGGTGGCTCCGGCGTGCGGCCGGGAAACACCACGGGCAGCATTTCGTTACGGAACCTGTATCGCCCGGTTGTTTTGCCTAAAAATAAATATTGCCATCGTATTTTTCCTAAGCGAATTAAAGACGGTGTATTATCTCTCCAGCAAAAACACCAATCTGCGGAAGTGAAATTATGAGAAATCCTTTGTGCCGTCTGACCGTAGTTCGAGCATGGGACACCGCATCGACGAGATCGACAAGCGCATCCTCTACTACTTCGCGGTGGACGCGCGGAACACGGCAACCTCGGACATCGCCGAGGAGATGGGGGTGACGCCGGCGACGATCCGAAACCGGATCGACCAGCTCGAAGAGCGGGGCATCCTCCGGGGGTATCTCGCCGACATCGACTACAAGTCGATCGGTGGGTACATCACCTACCTGTTCAGGTGTACGGCCCCGATCCCGGAGCGGACGCAGCTCGCGCAGTCGGCGCTCGACGTTTCGGGAGTCGTCGGCGTCCAAGAGCTGATGTCCGGTTCGGCCAACCTCTTGGTGACCGTGGTCGGCGCGGACACCGACGACATCAACCACGTCGCCGGCGAACTCTCCGACCTCGGGCTGACGATCGAAGACGAGAGCGTGATGCAGGGGGAGTACCACAGGCCGTACGACCCGTTCGGCCCCGAGACGGTTCCGAAGGGACCGTCGCTGACCGACTTCATGAGCCTCGCGGGCGACGCCGAGGTCGCCGAGTTCTCCGTCTCGGAAGGCGCCGAAATCGCGGGCAACACCATCGAACAAGCGGTCGAGGAGGGACAGCTCTCCCGAGAGACCCACGTGGTCGGCATCGAGCGGGAGGGGAACATGCTCACGCCGAAGGGCGAAACGACGTTTCAGGCGGGGGATGTCGTCTCGCTGCTCTCGACGGCGCCGTTCGAGAAGAACTCGCTGAAGGCGTTCGGAACGCAGCGGGAGTGAGAGCGCGCTCGGCCGCGAACCGACCGCCGGCGGTCGGGACTACCCCCAGTGCCAGAAGTCGTTCCCGTCCTCCTCGACGGGATCGGTTCGCTTGCGGAGGGCGTCGACGTCGTCCGCGGTCGGTTCGTGGTCGTCAGGAAGCGCCTCCATGCACTCGAAACAGAGGAAGAACTCCGAGCCGTCGGTGAGTTCGAGGGTCAGTCCCTGCGTCGACTCGAACGCGAAGTTCCACAGGTCGCCGATCCCGCCGGCGATTCTGACGGACCGCTCGCAGACGAAACACGGCTCCGAGGCCATACGCGAGGTAGGGGTTCACGGCGGTAATGCGTGTCGCTGTCGTACGTGGTTGATACTGGATCGGCGGTGAACACCTCCAAAGCCCCAGCCGCTCGGCTATACGTGGTTCCCGCGGTGAACACCTCCAAAGCCCCAGCCGCTCGGCTATACGTGGTTCCCGCGGTGAACACCTCCAAAGCCCCAGCCGCGAGGACTCGGTGCGCTCGCTGCGGTCCTCGACCACTCACTCCGTTCGTGGTCTGTGGTCCTTACGTCGCGCGCCGTCGTCCTCGCGGCTGCCCCTTTGAGCCCCATCCCGCACCGCTCCGCACCGCACCTCACGCCTCCCCAGCCTCGTCAGTCGCCCTCCCGCTTCGCTCCGGGCGACTGACTCCAGCGAGGGACCGAAGGTCCCTCTGGCAGTCGGGCGAAGCCCGACGACCTCGCACGCGCTGCTCGCGCCCACGGGGCGCTCGCAGGCGCGCGCCACCGCAGTTTTATTTGGAAAACAACCGTCCGTCATGCCCCGTCGACGCTGATCACATGCGCGTCTGCCGGGTCAAAGCCGACGACGACCTCGCCGGAGAGCGGGTCGCGCGTCCGGACCACGAGGTCGCGTCCGCCCCAGTCAAGGGTCACGCGAGTCGTCTCGCCGAGGAACTCCGCGCTCGCGACGGTCGCCCGAACCCGGCTCTCCCCCTCGTCGATCCGCAGGTACTCGGGCCGGACGCAGAAGGTGAGGCGGTCGCCCGGTGCGACATCGGTCGGTTCATCCACGGCGACCCGAAGGGTCTCGCCGCCGACATCGACGCCGGCGATTCGGGGGGCGTCGTCACTCTCGCCGCCGCCCGCGCCGCCCTCGGCCGCACCCTCCTCCACGTCGCCCACCCGTCCCGCGAAGGCGTTGTTGTCGCCGACGAACTCGGCGACGAACCGGGTGGCGGGCTCGCGGTACACCGTCCGCGGGGGGGCGACCTGCTCGGGGGTCCCGTCGCGCATCACGGCGACGCGGTCGGAGATCGCCAGCGCCTCCTCCTGATCGTGGGTGACGTAGACGGTGGTGATCCCGAGTTCCGACTGGATGCGCCGGACCTGCACCCGAAGGCGCTCGCGGAGCTGCGCGTCGAGCGCGCTCATCGGCTCGTCCAGTAAGAGGAGGTCCGGGCCGGGCGCGAGCGCGCGTGCCATCGCGATGCGCTGCTGTTGCCCGCCCGAGAGGCTCTCGGGGTCGCGGTCGGCGGCGTCCGGGAGGTCCACCAGATCGAGCAGCTCCGCGATGCGCTCCCCGCGGCTCATCCCCTCGGGCGGCTCCGCGAAGTTGAGCCCGTAGCCGACGTTCTCGCCGACGGTCATGTGCGGGAACAGCGCGTAGTTCTGGAAGACGACCCCCACGTCGCGGTCCTCCGGGGGGACGCCCGCGACCGACTCGCCCGAGAAGCGGATCGCCCCCGCGGTCGGCTCCTCGAACCCCGCGATCAGGCGGAGCGTCGTCGTCTTCCCGCAGCCGGAGGGGCCGACGAGCGTGAAGAACTCCCCCTCGCGCACCCGGAGGCTCACGTCGTCGACGGCGGCGGTGTCGCCGTAGCGCTTGATCACGCCGTCGAGTTCGACGGCGGGGGCGGCGGAATCAGTGAAGTCGGACGACGGGTCCGGCTCAGAGCCCACGCGTCTCACCCCCGAGCCGCTCGATGACGACGAAGCTGAGTCCGGTGACCACGAGGAGGACGACGCCCATCGCGGTCGCCGGTCCGAGCCGGCGCCCGATGAACCGTTCGATGGCGACCGGCATCGTGTACGCGTCGGCGCCGGTCGCGAGCACCACCGTCGCCGTGAACTCGCCGATCGAGATGGCGAAGGCGAACGCCGCGCCCGCGACGACGCCGGGCCACACGAGGGGGAGTTCCACGTCGCGGATCACCCGCGCCCGCGACGCGCCGAGCGCCCGCGCCGACTCGATCAGCGAGCGGTCGAGCCCCTCCAGCCCGGGCGCGACCGTCCGAACGACGAAGGGGTAGCCCGCGACCGCGTGCGCGACGACGATGGCGACCGCGCCGGTCGCCGCGAACCGCCACCCGGCGATCTCCACGCCGAAGACGAGCCCGCGGAGGAGCCCGAGCCCGACGATGATCCCGGAGACGGCGAGCGGCGCCATCGCGGCCGCGTCGACCAGCTTCCGCCCGCGGAACCGCCGCGTCGTCAGCACCGCGACGACGACCCCCATCGGGAGCGCGAGCAGGGTTGCGGCGCTCGCGAACGCCAGCGAGTTCCGGATCGCGGGCCACGGCCGCACCTGAAACGCCGCGCCCGTCTGCTGTCGGGCGAGGAGGAACCGGTAGTGGTCGAGCGTGAACGCGCCGTCCCCGCCCGTGACGCTCGCGAGCACCATCGAGGCGATGGGCGCGACGAAGACGAACCCCGCGACGCCGACGTAGGCGGCGAGGCCGAGCCGCGGGAGCACCTCCCGAACGGTCGGGGCGTCGGGGAGCAGGGACTTGCGCGGGAGGGGTCGAACGCCCCGCGAGCTGACGGTGTTGCGCGCCTCGTAGCGCAGGTACGCGAGCAGCACCCCCAGCGAGATCGCCAGCTCGACGATCGCCAGCGCGGCCGCCTCGGCGTAGCTCAGGTCGCGGACGAGCCGGTAGACGAACACCTCGACCGTCGCCAGCTGGAACCCGCCGAGCGCAAGGACGATGGGGAAGGTGCCGAACGTGAACACGAAGGTGAGCGCCGCGCCCGTCAACACGGCGGGGTACACCTGCGGCGCGACCACGTCGAAGAAGGCCCGGACCGGCCCCGCACCGAGGCTCCGGGCGGTCTCGACCGCGCTCGCGTCGACCGACTCCCACGCCGCGGTCGTCACCCGCGCGACGAGCGGCGCGTTGTAGAACGCGTGGGCGATCACGATCGCCTCCAGCGTGAACAGCAGGTCGACGGGCGGGAGTCCGACGGCGGCCAAGACCGCGTTGAGGGTTCCGTTGGTGCCGAACGTGGCGACGAAGCCGACGGCGACCATGATCGACGGGAGCACGAACGGGACGATCGTCAGCGACCGCAGGGTGCGTCGGCCGGGAAACTCGAAGCGCGCGAGGAGGTAGGCGGCCGGGAGCCCCAAGGCGACGCTGGCGACCGTCGAGAGCGCGGCCTGATACGCGGTGAACCCGACGATCCCGAGCCGGCGATCGGGCGAGGCGAGCGCCCGTGCGACCGCCGGCGGCGACTCGCCCGCGAACAGCCTCGCGAACTCCCCGAAGTAGAACGGGTCGCGGAACACCTCCGCGAACACCGCGAGGGTGGGGACGCCGTCGACGACGACCGCCTCTATCAGGACGGTTCCGACCGGGTAGTAGAACGCGGCGACGAGCACGGCGCTCGTGACGACCGCGAGCGCGGTCAGGAGGCGGCCGCGGAGGCGTCCTGCGACGCGCTCGCGAAGGGGTCGGGATCGGTCGCCGTCCGTCGCGTCGGCGGCGTCCGTCGCGTCGGCGGCGCCGGGGCTGGCGTCGGACACGCCGCCGTCAGTTCCCGGCGAACTGCCGCTCCCAGTCTTCGACCCACTCACTGACCGAGCCTTGGAGCTCGTCGTACGTGAACGTCACCGGGTCGGACGGCTCCTGCGCCAGTTCGGCGTAGTCCTCGGGGAGCTCGGCCGTGTCGGTCGCGGGGAACGCGACGTTGCGCTCGGCGATCTGCCCCTGCACGTCCGGCTCCAACATGAACGACATGAACTCGCGGGCGAGTTCGGGCTCGTCGGCGTCGGCGAAGACGGCCATCCCCTCCGGGTTGGCGTACGCCTGATCGTTCAGAAATCGGATCTGGTGTTCCTCGAGGTTCTCTCCCTCCATGTCAGCGAACACCTGATCGGTCGAGTAGGAGACGACCATCGGCGCCTCGCCCTCGCTCCAGGCGCTGTAGGCGTCGTCCCACGAGCCGAGCACGCGCACGTCGTTCTCCTGTAGCTCCGCCCAGTAGTCGAGGTAGTCGTAGTCGGGATCGCCGTCGCCGCCCTCCACCGCGCCGTCCGGGCCGTCGCCGAATCGGTGGACCGTGTGGAGCAGGAACGAGCGCCCCGTCGCCGAGGCGCCGGGGTTCTGCGCGATGAGCGCGCCCGCGTGCTCGTCGTCGAGGAGCCCGCCGAACGTCTCGGGCGCCTCGATCGCGGTGCCGTCGTACACGAGGCTCACGTAGCCGGTGTCGAAGGGGACGGCGCGGTCGAACGGGTCGAACAGCAGCCCGTCGCGCACGTCGTCGAACCCCTCGACCTCGCCGCGCTCGGCGAACAGGTCGTCGTCGAGCGTCTCGTCGACGCGCACGAGGTCCTCGGTGGTGAGCCCGACGTAGAGGTCGGCGTCGATCGACGCCCCCGAGCTGGCCCGCTCGACGTAGTGGTTCACCTCGTTGTTCGGGGTCGCCCACTCCAGTTCGGCGTCGACGCGCGACTCGAACTCCTCTTTGAGCCACTCGCCGGGGCTCACCGACGGCGCGTCGATGAAGCTGCTGTAGGTCGCGACCGTGAGGGTGGGAGTCTCCTCGTCGGCGCCGTCCTCGCCGTCCTCCTCGCTCTCGCCGTCACTTCCGTCCGTTCCGTCAGAGCCGTTACTCCCGTCCCCACCGTCGCTTCCGTCCCCGCCGTCCGTCGGCTCGGCGCTACAGCCCGCGAGCGCGACGACCCCCGCCGCGCCGCCGAGCGCGAGGAACCGCCGCCGGGTGGCGCGCCCGGCGTGTCCGGCGTGTCCGGTGCACCCGGGGCTCCCGGTGCGCCCGGGGCTCCCAGTGCGTCGATCTGTGCGTCGGCCGGCGCCACCGCTGGAGACCGTCTTCCGGTCGTCGGAGGCGTCACGCCGGTCCGTCTCGGTCGTGTCGTCGTTGGTCATTACCGAGTTGTTTCACCCGGTAGTTACATAAGCGATCCGTGTCGGCGGCGGCAAGGCGGGCGATGGGGCGACGATCGGTGGACCGACGCGACGCCGTCGATCCGGGACGGGTCCCGCGGCGGATCGGCGGTATCAGCCTCGATAGCGCCGCCGACACCGATTTACCGCGTCCCGGCTTTCGGGTCCTCATGAACGGGAGACCGGCCGGACGGGAAACGGGGGGGTCGGGGAGAAATTCGACCGGCGTCACGCGGCGCCGCCTGCTCGCGGGCGGCGCGGCCGTCGCCGTCGCCGGGCTGGCGGGCTGTCTGGGCACCCGCGACGGACCGGTGCCGGAGCCGGCGGTGACGAGCGACCGGATCGAGGACGGCTGGCGGCTCCTCGACGAGTCGGAGAGCACGGCCTTCGAGCAGACGTACGGCCCGGTGACGGTGACGGTGCTCGAACACACGCGGGTCTACGAGTACGTCTCCGTCGCCGAGGCGCTGTCGGAGGCGTTCGGGGCGAGCGGGTCGCCGGTCGTCTTCTTCGCCACGCGGATCGACGTCCGGCCGGCGATCGACAGCCTCCCGGCCGGTGTCGGGCGGGACCAGCTGCTGTCCGAGGTGGAGTCGGCCGCGGTCGACGCGTTCCGGTCGCAGCTGAACGCGAGCGGGATCGAGAGCGTCGAGGTCGTCGATCGGGGGACGAGCACGGTGGAGACCGGCCACACCGCGACGACGTGGCGGCTGGAGGGCGAGTTCGCCCTCGACGGCGAGGTTCCGCTTCCGGACGGGTCGACCGCGGCGCTCGGCGAGCGCGTGCCGATCGCGTCCCGGCTGGGCGTCTGGCACGACGGGACCGACGTGCTGGTCGCCGGCGGCGCGTATCCTGCGGAGCCGCTCACCGAGGCCGTCGGCGGCGCGTTCCCGGAGGCGGTCGACGCGGAGACCGCGATCGGGACGGTCGCGGACGCGGAGGCCGCCGACGCGCTCGCGACCGAGCCCGGGACCTTCGACGAGGAGATCTCGGCGCTGCTCATCTCGGTGGAGTGATCGCGGTCGCGGGTCGCGAATGCGGTTCGTGGATCTCTCTCGCGTGCCGCCCGAACCGACCCGTTTAATCGGCGCCCGCGACTGTGTCCCGGTATGAGCGGCTTCCCTTCCTTCGAGGTGATCCCCGCCGTCGACGTGCAGGACGGCGAGGTCGTCCAGCTGGTCGGCGGCGAGCGCGGCACGGGCAAGCGGTACGGCGACCCCGTCGAGGCAGCCGAGCGCTGGGTCGAGGCGGGCGCCCAGACGCTCCACCTCGTCGACCTCGACGGCGCGTTCGAGGGGGAGCGCGTCAACGCCGACGCGATCGAGTCGGTGGTGGAGGCCGTCGGCGGCGACGCGGACGGCGACGGCGGGGCCGACGACCGCGTCGCCCTCCAACTGGGCGGCGGCATCCGGACCGCCGAGGGCGCGCGCGACCTCCTCGATCTGGGGCTCGACCGCGTGATCTTGGGCACGGCCGCGGTAGAGACGCCCGAGATCGTCGCCGAGATCGACGAGACTCATCCCGACAGCGTCGTCGTCAGCCTCGACGCGAAGGACGGCGAGGTCGTCGTGAGCGGGTGGACGGAGGGGACCGGCCTCGACCCGGCCGAGGCGGCCGCCCGCTACGAGGAGCTGGGCGCGGGCGCGATCTTATTCACGAACGTCGACGTGGAGGGGCAGCTGGAGGGGATCGACCGCGGGGCGGTCGCGGGCGTCGTCGACGCGGTCGATATCCCCGTGGTCGCCTCCGGCGGGGTAGCGACGATCGAGGACGTGGTGGCGCTGAAGGAGGCCGGCGCGGCCGCGGTCGTGGTCGGGACCGCGCTGTACGAGGGCCGGCTCACGCTGCGGGAGGCGCAGGACGCGGCTGACGACGTTTAAACATCAGACCGCAGGTTCGTCGTTGATCGCTTATAAGTAACTGGCTGCGGATGAGAGTGTCACAGAACGATTCACACAAACCCTATATTTGTGACAAATAGAATTACAAGGCCCATGAAGTATATTGCTAAAACAAACATAGATACTGATAATAATTTGAATATAATACTCAATTTTCGAAGGGAATGCGGGAAAAATTCTGAGAAACCCCATAACAATAACGATAAGCTACCGGATATTACTATATACTCGACGGCACCTACGGAAGCAATCGCCAGTAAGGCGTCATAATTGAACAGTAAACCTAGAGAACCTACTACTAAGAGTCCAATCCGTTGATTGGTAGTAGTTTGTCTCTCTAAGAGTACCCTTTTTATACTCCCCAGCTGATCGTTTATTTCAGTCATTAATACGCTATCATGCTATTAGAATAAATGTGTTTCTCTAAATTTAATGAGAAGACACGTTTTGACGCTTAATCTACCGAATCTTGGATGAAGCCAAAGCCTTGCGAATAGTTCTATAACACCCTTGACTGCGGATTGTTGGTGAATACCTCCAAAGCCCCAGCCGGGAGGGCGGCGCACGCTCGCTGCGGTCCTCGGTCACTCGCTCTGCTCGTTTCCTGCGGTCCTTACGTCGCCTGCGCCGCCCTCCCGGCTGCCCCTTTGAGTCCCACCCGACCGCAGCCGCACCGCAGCCTCACGCCTCCCCAGCCTCGCCGCTCACGCCCTCGGGCGTTCGCGGCGTCCCTCGCGCATGCGACTCGCGGCCTTTCGGCCGCTCGCAGGCACGCGCCACCGCATCCCATTTATAAATAAACCCTCAACTCCCGCACCACGCTCACTTCTCTCGGACCCGAATCCCGCCGCACCCGCAACCGACTTACCAATCCCCCGTGACGGGTCAGTATGAGCGAGCACGACCGGAGCGCGGCCGTCACCCGCGAGACCAGCGAGACAACGATCGAACTCATCCTCGCGATCGACGGCGACGGCGACAGCGAGGTCGACACCGGGGTCGGCTTCTTCGATCACATGCTGGCGTCGTTCGCGAAACACGGCCTGTTCGACCTCACCGTCAGCTGCGACGGCGACCTCGAGATCGACGACCACCACACGGTCGAGGACGTGGCGATCTGCCTCGGCGAGGCGTTCGACGAGGCGCTCGGCGACAAGCGCGGCATCCGACGCTACGCCGACCGACGCGTCCCCCTCGACGAGGCGGTCGCGAGCGTCGTCGTCGACGTGGCGGGCCGACCGTACTACGAGTTCTCGGGGGAGTTCTCCCAGGAGTCGGTCGGCGAGTTCACCAGCGTCATGGCCGACCACTTCGCGCTGTCTTTGGCGCACAACGCCGGCCTGACCCTCCACGCCGCGATCGAGTGCGGCGACAACGCCCACCACGAGGTCGAGGCGCTGTTCAAGGCTCTCGCGCGGGCGCTCGACGACGCGACGCGGCTCGACGGGCGCCGCAGCGACGCGCCGAGCACGAAGGGGGAGCTCTGACGGACCGCCGAACGGTCCCGGCGCCCGCCGATCCCTTTTGAGCGTGCGAACCCTTCGTACGGCCGATCACGATGGAACTCCGCTGCGAGGGCTGCGCCGGCTGCTGCGTCGACTGGCGACCGCTCGCGCCCGAAGCGGCCGGCTCCGACCGCACCGACCGCCGCCCGCCCCTCGACGACGCCTACGACCTCGTGCCGCTCACGCGCGACGAGGTCGCCGGGTTCCTCGACGACGGCCTGGGCGACGTGTTAGTCCCCCGGCTGTTCGCGCCCGCGGAGGGCGACGCCGCGGTCGGGATCGACGGCGTCGAGGTCGCCGCCGCCGGCGACCGTCCCGTCTTCGCGGTCGGCCTGCGGAAGCCCCCGAAGTCGGTCGCGCCGATCGACGCAGACGGGCACCGCTGGCTCGACGCCTGCGTCTTCCTCGATCCGACCACGCTCCAGTGCCGGATTCACGGGGGAGCGCGCTACCCGCGGACCTGCTCGACGTATCCCGTCCACGGCCTCGAACTGGACGCCGAGACCGAGTGCGAGCGCGTCGAGGCCGCCGGCGGCGGCGACCGCCTCCTCGACGACGCGGTCCCCGACGACACCCCGCCGCTCCCGTTCGGCCCGCACGCCGCCGGCGCGACCGTCTTCGCGTACCCCGACCCCGACGACCTCGACGGCGTGATCGACCGGCTCCGCGGAGACCGGCTCACACCCGACGACCGCGCCCGGTTCGTCGGGGCCGCGGTCGGCTCCAGTCCCGGCTCGCTCTCCGTCGACCGCGACCGGATGGCCGAGGCGCGGGCTCGCGCCCGCGACGCCGACTCGTGGGCGGGCCGAGCGATCCGAGCGTGGAGCGAGCGAGCCGCGGGCGACGGCGATCCCGTCGGGCTCGACCCGGACGACCGCGAACGGCTGGTCCGCGAGCTGGAGGACGACGCGGGCGCCCCCGAAACGCCGGGGTGGGAGTGACGGCGAGACGGGAGGAGTCGATCCGGTGTCGCCGTGTCGGCCGGCTCACACCGCAACGGTCACCGACTCACTCAGCCACGGAGAGCACGTCGTACCCCTCTAACACCTTCCCGAGCCGGAACATCGAGGCGACGACGGCGTCGCACACCGGCCGGACCGCGTCCTTGGGAACGAACCCGATCGCGACCCCCGCGACCTCCAGCATCGGGAGGTCGTTCGCGCCGTCGCCGACCGCGACCGTCTCGGCCATCGGGATTCCGAGGTCGTCGGCGAGCGACGCCAGCGCGTCGTCCTTCGTCCCCTCGATGAGCGGCCCCTCGGCCTCCCCCGTGAGCGTTCCGCCGGCCATCGGGAGTCGGTTGGCGACGACCGTGTCGGCCTCGACGCCCTGCTTCGCGAGCGCGCGCTCCACTCCGCGCTCGAACCCGCCCGTGAGCACGGCGACGTGGTGGCCCTCGGCCTGCAGGCGCTCGATGAGTTCCCCGGCGCCCGGCCGGAGCACCACCTCGTCGAACGCGGCCGCGACCGCGTCCTCGTCGAGCCCGGCGAGCAGCTCCGCCCGCTGATAGAGGCTCTCGGCGTAGCTGAGTTCGTCGTTCATCGCCCGCTCGGTGATCTCGGCCACCTCGTCGGCGACGCCTGCGCGCTTCGCGAGCAGGACCGTCATCTCGGAGTCGGAGAGCGTACCGTCGAAGTCGAACGCGATGAGGCTCATGGGCTCCGTTCGACGTGGAGGGGTTTTGAAGCACCTGATCGCGCAACGGTGACGCGCCCCCGGTGGGCTTTTTGCCCGTCGCCGTCGTCGCTCCCGTCATGGACCGAACAGCCGCGGACCGCGCCGACGTCGACGTCGACGACCTCCTGAAGGTAATCCTCGTGCTCGCGATCGCGTGGCTTCTCTTGGAGATCGTTGACACGGTGCTCGACCTGACGTTCGCGCTCTTGGACGCGATCCCGCGCCTGATCGCCGTCGCTATCGTCGTGCTGATCGCCTTACGGCTCGCCGATCGGATCTGAGGCGTGTTCAGCCTGAACGTCCCGCTCCCGCCCGCCGTCGACCGGCTCGCGGCGGATCTCCACCCGAAACTATCGGGGTTCGAGCGGGTGCGCGACCGACGCACGCTCGTCTGCAAGCGATTCGGCGTCGAGGACGTGCCCGACCGCGTCGCGGGTGACGACCACGGTGGGGTCGGTGCGGGCGCGTCGGCTGGCCCTCCCGCCGGCGGACCGTCACCGCCCAAGCCCGCCGCCCTCGACGCCCTGCGCGACGACCTCCACCCGCTGCTTGCGGGGACCGATCCCTTCCCGGTCGCCGTGACGGGTATCGATGTCTTCGACGCGCCCGCGTCGGGGTCCGGACCGGTGCTCTATCTGGCCGTCGAGAGCGACGCGCTCGTCCGGGTCCATCGGCGGCTCTGCGCCGCCTACGGCGCGGTCGAGGGGATCGAGGGAGAGGAGTATGTGCCGCACGTTACCGTGGCGCGCGGTGGTGATCCCGAGCCGGGCGTCGTCGCCGACCTCGTCGGTGCCGAGTTCGAGCCGGTCCGGTGGCGGGTCCACGCGCTCGACCTGTACGACCCCGAGTTCCGCGAGGTCGCGGCGTCGATCGAGCTGTAAGTGGTTAGTGGTAGATCGGCGGCAGATGCGTCCAAAACACCGGCTGATCGTGGATATGTCATCGACTCCGCGGTGAACACTTCCAAAGCCCCGGCTGCCCCTTTGAGTCCCAGACTGCACCGCAACCCCACCTCTCACTCTCGGCCGATTGCGTCGGCATCTCCTTCGCCGTCGCTCTCGCCCGACTCGTCGACCGCGTGATGCGTCCCGACCGGGCAGTGCGTCGGACAGACGCCGGCGATCGGGGTCGCGTTGAGACAGCAGGCGCGCTGTCGGCTCGCGACGGCACCCCGCGAGAGGGGTTGCCCGCAGAGCCGGCAGTACGACTCCGTCTCGCCCGCCATCGCTCAGCGCTCGCGGATCCGCATCGGCACCGGGTGATCGGGGTGCATCGTCAGCGACCCGCGCAGCGAGAGGTCGGGCCCCTCGTACTCCAGATCGTACTGCGAACACACCTTCGCGAGGATCAGCTTGGCCTCCAGCAGGGAGAACGACTTCCCGATGCAGTGGCGCGGGCCGCCGCCGAACGGGAAGAAGGCGAATCGGGGGCGCCGGCTCCGGCGTTCCGGCTCCCACCGGTTCGGGTCGAAGGCGTCGGGGTCGTCGTACCACCGCGGCGAGCGGTGGACCACCCACTGCGGGCACATCAGCGTGGCACCCGCCGGAATCCGGTAGCCCCCCAGTTTCACGTCGACCTTCGGCTCGCGGAAGAGGGTGTAGACGGGCGGGTACAGGCGCATCGACTCGTTGAGGACGCGCTCGGTGTATTTCATCTCGCGGGCGTCGGCGGCGGTGGGGGCGCCGTCGGCGGCGGTCGCGTCGTCGGCGGCGGTCGCGTCGTCCACTGCGCGACCACCGCCGGTCGCCGCCGCGGCCTCCCGCGCGACGCGCTCTCGGGCCTCCGGATGGTTCGAGAGCAGGTAGAAGGTGTACGTGAGCGCGAGCGCGGTGGTGTCGTGGCCGGCCAACAGCAATGTCACCAGCTCGTCGCGGAGGTTCTCGTCGGTCTGCTCGCCGCGGTCGCGGGCGCGCAGCAGGACCGAGAGCAGGTCCATGGGGAGGTCGCCGTCGCCGTCTCCCGCGGGGCCGTCTCCCGCGGGGCCGCGCACCGCGACGCCCTCCGGGCCGGCCGGGTCGACGGCGGGGTCGCGCTCGGTCCCCTGCCGGCGCTCGACGATCCCGTCGATCACGGATTCGAGGGTGTCGACCGCGGCCGCGAACTCGCGGTTCTCGCGGGTCGGCGCCCAGTCCGGGATCAGGAACCGGCGCGGGTCGGGCTCGAACCGGGCGCCGAGCGGCTCCAGCTTCTCCTGAACGGTTCGGACCTCCTCGTCGGTGATGTCGGCGCCGAACATCGCCGAGACGATGATCCTGACGGTGAGCCGGGCGACTTCCAGCTGGACGTCGACGACCTCGCCGTCGGCCCAGTCCGCGAGCTGCGCCTCGGTGTGGTCGACCATCGTCCCCGCGAGCGCGCCGATCCGGCGGCTGTGGAAGGAGGGGTTCGCGAGCCTCCGTTGGCGCTGCCACGTCTCTCCCTCGCTCATGAGGAGGCCGTCGCCGAGCAGTCGCCCCATCGCGCCGTCGCCGAAGTTCGGCTTGCGGTACCGCTCCGCGTCGGCGACGAGCACGCGCTCGACGTCGGCGGGGTTCGCGAGCAGGTACGTCTCGCGCGGACCGAGGTCGAACCGGGTCACGTCGCCGTAGCTGTCGGCGCAGGCGCGCATGAACGAGAACGGGTCGTCTGCGAACCGGCGGCCGCTGCCGACGAGGGGGTCGCCGTGCGGGCCGGGCGGCGTGGCGGACATGGAGGGATCGGAGGGCTCGCCGCGGTTAAACGTTCGGCGGCGGGGAGAACGGGGACGACCGCTGGCGCCGCGAAGGGCGAACCCTGACGCCGCGAAGGGCGAACCCCGGCGCCGCGAAACCGGCCTACTGCTTCGCGTCGAGCCGCTCGACGCGGGTGATCAGCTCGTCGACGGCGACCTCCTGATCGTCGGTGGCGTCGACGATGCGGTCGGTCGCCTCCTCGGTGCGGTCGGAGCGCTCGCGGACCGCCTCCAGCGACGAGGTGAGCTCCTCGACGGTGGCGGCCTGATCGTCGGTCGTGCGTGCGACCTCGGCGACGCCGGCGGCGGCCTCGTCGACCGCGTCCGCGATGTCTTCGAGGGAGTCGAGCACCGTCTCGATCTCGGTGCCCGCGTCCTCGATGCGCTCGTGGGAGCGCTCGACCGCGGTGCTCGTCTCGTCGGACTGCGCCTGCAGCTCCGCGAGGCTCTCCGTGATCTCCTCGGTGTAGCCGCGGGTCTCGTCGGCGAGCTTCTTCACCTCCTCGGCGACGACCGCGAAGCCGTCCCCGCCCTCGCCGGCGCGGGCGGCCTCGATGTTCGCGTTGAGCGCGAGCAGGTTCGTCTGCTCGGCCACGTCGGAGATGACCTCGATGACCTCCTCGATGTCGTCCATGCGCTCGGAGAGCGCGCCGACGCTCTCGACGAGCTCGTCGCCGATCTCCACCACGTCCTCGGTCGCCTCGCGGGCGTCCTCGCTGGCGTCGAGCCCCTCGTCGGCGGCCTCGCTGGCCGCGACCGCCGCGGAGTCGACCTGGTCGGCCGTCGCGGCGACCTCCTCCATCCCGGCCGAGAAGGACTGCATCTCCGAGACGCTCTCCTCCAACAGCTCGTTCTGCTCGTCGACGTTCTCGGCGATGTCCGCGGCCGCGCTGCTGGCCTTCTGGACCGTCCGATCGATCTGGCGGGCCTGCTCGTGGACGCCCTCGGAGAGGTCCTGGAGGTTCTCGGCCATTCGGTTGACGACGTCGATGACGCTCAACAGCTCCTCGTCGAGGATCTCGCACTCCTCGTGACGGACGGCCCGCGCCTCGAGGTCCCCCTCGCCGATCGCCTCCGCCGTCTCGCGGACCTCGGTGACGAGGGTCTCGGTCGCCTCGCGCTGGTTGATGTTCTCCGTCCGGTCGATGACGACCTCGGTGACGCCGACGAGCTCGTCGCCCTCGTACAGCGGCGTCGCCGTGAACTCGATGTGCTTCTCGTCGCCGTGGCGGTCGACCATCGTGCTGGTGTCCCGGTAGCGGGTCTGCGCCGAGTCGCAGCGCTCGACGCCGTCCACCTCGTCGGCGGTCTCCGGCGCGTCGAGCACCTTGTCGGCGAGCGTGTCGGCCCGCCGGCCGTCGGGATAGAACAGCTCCGAGACGTGCGCGTGACCGACCGCGTCCTCGCGCTCGTTTCCGGTGAGCGACGCGATGGACTCGTTCCACTCCGCGACGTTCCCCTCGCGGTCGAGGATGAACGTCGGGACGCCGGTCGAGTTGAACACCTGTTCGAGACCGGCGGCGGCGAGCGTGCCGGCGCGGTCGGTCCCGTCTTCCTCCGTGACGTTGTACTCTCCCTCCCCCTTCGCGCCCGCGTCCGCGTCTCCCGAGCGTTCCGCCCCGGCCGAGTCGTCGACGACGACCCCGCCGTCCGGAACCGACCGCGAGTCCCGGTCCCGACCAAGCGCGCGTCGGAGCAGCCCTCGAAGTCCCCTCATATCTACGTGGGGCTCTCACAAGCACCCGCATAAACCGTTCCCCTCGGTACTCACGTTTGATAATTGGCGGGGCGGCCGTGACGGGAGCGGCGACGCGGCGCCGCCGTACCGGTCGCCCGCAGCGTTCAAACGCGTCCGGCGGCTACCGGGACCCGATGGACGCCGACGCCGTGCGCGAGCGGGCCGCAGACCTCCCGACCGACCCCGGAGTGTACCAGTTCCGGGCCGGGGAGGCGACCCTGTACGTCGGTAAGGCGGTCGATCTCCGCGACCGCGTGCGGTCGTACGCCGACCCGCGCTCGGGGCGCATTCGGGGGATGGTCGGGCGCGCCGACCGGATCGAGTTCGCGGTCACCGACACGGAGACGCAAGCGCTCCTGCTGGAGGCGAACCTGATAAAGCGGCTCCGGCCGCGGTACAACGTCCGGCTGAAAGACGACAAGTCGTACCCGCTGGTCGCGATCACGGACCACCCGGTCCCGCGGATCGAGGTGACCCGCGACCCCGAGGAGGGCGCGGTCGCGTACGGCCCCTTCACCGACGTGGGCCGCGTGGACGCCGTCGTGAAGGCGATCCGAGACGAGTACCGCCTCCGCGGGTGTTCCGACCACAAGTACGCGAACCGCGACCGCCCCTGTCTCGACTACGAGATGGGGATCTGCTCGGCCCCCTGCACCGGCGAGATCGATCCCGAGAGCTACGCCGAGGACGTGGCGGCCGCCCGCCGGTTCTTCGAGGGCGAGACGGGCGTCCTCGCCGACCCCCTGCGTCGGCGGATGGAGGCCGCCGCCGAGAACGCCGAGTTCGAGCGCGCAGCGAACCGCCGGGACCGGCTCGAAGCGGTCGAGGCGTTCCACGGCGAGGGCGGCGAGGCCGTGAGCGACCGCACCGACGACCGCACCGTCGACGTGCTCGCGGCCGCCGTCGAGGGCGACACCGCCCGCGTCGCCCGTCTCCACAGCGAACGCGGCCAGCTGGTCGACCGCAGCCGACACCGGTTGGACGCGGCGGCGGTGGGGGACGAATCGATCGACGGCGACACAGACGGGACCGATCCCGCCGACCCCGCCGTCCCCGACGCCAACACCCCCGCCGCGGTGTTGTCCGCGTTCCTCGCGCAGTACTACGCCGAGCGGGAGTTCCCGGACGCGGTCCTCCTCGCCGAGCGCCCCGCCGACCCGGACGTGATCGACTGGCTGGAGGCGGAGGGGGTCTCGGTCCGGGTCCCCGGCGCGGGACGGGAGGCGAAGCTCGTCGAACTCGCCCTGAAGAACGCCCGCAAGCGCGGCGGCCGCGAGGACCCGGTCGGCGCGCTCGGCGAGCGACTCGGGAGCGACCGCCCCGCCCGGATCGAGGGGTTCGACGTGAGCCACGCGCAGGGGACCGCGGTGGTCGGCTCCGACGTGTGCTTCGTCGACGGGAGCGCGGAGACGAGCGGCTACCGCCGGAAGAAGCTCACCGACCGCAACGACGACTACGCGAACATGCGCGAGCTGGTCCGGTGGCGCGCCGAGCGCGCGGTCGCGGGCGAGGACGACCGCCCGGACCCCGACCTCCTCCTGATCGACGGGGGCGAGGGACAGCTCGGAGCCGCCCGCGACGCGCTCGCGGAGACCGGCTGGGACGTGCCCGTCGTCGCGCTCGCGAAGGCCGAGGAGCTGGTGGTGACCCCGACCGGCACCCGCCGGTGGGACGACGACGCGCCCGAACTGCACCTGCTCCAGCGCGTCCGCGACGAGGCGCATCGCTTCGCCGTCTCCTACCACCAGACCGTCCGCGACGAGGTCACGACGGTCCTCGACGACGTGCCCGGCGTCGGCCCCGAGACGCGCCGCCGCCTCCTGCGCCGGTTCGGCTCGGTCGAGAGCGTGCGCGAGGCGTCCGTCGACGACCTCACGGACGTCGACGGCGTCGGCGACGCGACCGCCGAGACGCTCCGGAGCCACCTGTAATTAGATGTAATTAAGATTTATCAGGCCGGCGCGACACCCTCCCGGTAATGAGCGACTACACCACGATCTCGCTGCGCAAGGAGTTCGTCGCGGACGTCGAAGAGCACATCGAAGACGAGCCGTTCGGCTCGGTCAAGGAGTTCGTGAAACACGTGGTCGTTCGGGAGATGGAGGCGGACGACGCGATCTCCGAGTCGGAGGCTCGCCAGATCGCACAGCGGCTCCGGGACCTCGGGTACATGGACTGATGAGCGGGTCGACCGCTCTGGACCCGCCGAACGCCCCGGGGCGCGCCGACCTGCTGCTCGCGCTCGTCCCGATCCTGTTCGTCGGGGGGTACGCCCCCGCCGCGCTGGTCTTCGACGCCTGGGCGATCCCCGTCGCCGTCGCGTCCCTCGCCGCGAGCCTCCCGATCGCGGACGGCCTGTTCCTTCACCCCCCTCGCGGTCGCTGACGGGCGCCGCGCGCCGCGTGGATCGTCCGCGGCGGGCACCGGCAGCTTATTGCACAGCCGCGCCCGATCCGGGGTCGTCCATGCGCGCGTTCTTCGCCGTCGACCCGCCGGACGAACTCGCGCCCGCCGTCGCGGAGGCACAGACCGCCTTTGAGGACGCCGACGGCCTGCGGTTCGTCGATCCCGAACAGACGCACGTAACGCTGAAGTTCCTCGGCGAAATCGACGGCGGCGGCGAGAACAACGACGACGACACCACACCCGCACTCGACGACGTGATCGCCGCCGGCGAGCGCGCGGTCGAGACCGCCGACGTCGGCCCCTTCGAGTGCGCCGTCGAGGGGTTCGGCGTCTTCCCGAGCCTCGACTACATCTCGGTCGTCTGGGCGGGGATCGACGCGGGGAGCGCGGAGCTGACCGCGCTCCACGAGGCCCTCGAGACGGAGACGACAGCGCTCGGCGTCGATCCCGAGGACCACGAGTTCACGCCGCACGTCACGCTCGCCCGGATGAACGACGCCCGCGGGAAGGAGCTGGTTCGGGAGGCCGTCCGCGAGCGCGACCCCGAGATCGGCCGGTTCGAGGTCGACGCAGTCCGACTCGTCTCGTCGACGCTGACGAGCGACGGCCCGGAGTACGAGGCCGTCGCGTCGATCGGACTCTAGCGGCGGAGAGCGGCGGAGGAGGGCGGTCGCTGTCGCCACCGACGGCGAGGGTCGACCGGCTCGACGCCTCGGTTCCGAGTTCTCGTCCGTGATACTCGCGGGGGCACGTTTAATCGCGGGGGCGACCGACGCGGCGACAGATGGTTGACGACTCGCGATCGGACCGGGGCGGCGGCGAGCGTCCGCGGGCGTTCGCCCTGCTCGACGAGGGCAACGACGCGGCGACCAGGCTGGAGGGCGTGGAGGCGCTCGGGAACCCGTCGAGCTCGATGGCGGGGAGCGAGCGCCGGATCGCCGACCGGCTGCTTCGAGTCGTGCTCACCGACGAGGACGTCGCCGTCCGCGCGGAGGCCATCGACGCGCTGTACTTCCACGGGGACCGGTACGTCGACGAGCTGGTGTCACGCGTCGCCGACGCGGTGCGGCAGCGCGACGACGACGACCCGGTGGCGGTGTTCTCCCGGTGGCTGACGAGCGACCACGCGGCCTACCGGATGGCCGGCGCGACCGGGCTCGGAGCGGTCGGCGTCGAGGGCGCCTCGGACGCGATCGACCGGCTCCGCGGGGCGTTCGACGACGGCGACGCGCGGGTACAGGCCCGCGCGGCCCGGTCGTACGCGCGGCTCGGGGGCGAGGCCGTCGAGCCGCTCCGGCCGCTGCTGTTGACGCGGAACGGACTCGTCCGCCGGGCCGCCGTCGACGCCCTGGTGACGGTGGGGACGAACGAGGCCGCGGAGCTGCTGGCGGCCGCGGCCGACGACGGGAGCGAGCGCCTCCGGACGACCGTCGTCGAGCGACTCCACGGGCTCGATCGCCCCGAGTCGGCGACCGTCCTGCTCGACGCGGTACGGGACCCCTCGGCCGCGGTCCGGCGCGCCGCCGCGGCGTCGCTGGCGCGGCTCGTCGCGGAGGGCGACGCCGTGCGGGGGCGGGACGTCCGCGAGCGGTTGGTAACCGACCGGGCGCCTCGGCGCGACGGGGACGTCTCGGCCGCGCGGCTGCTCTACGAGGTCGCGTCGGGCGACCGGGCGGACCGCGTCACCGCGGCGACCGAGCGGCACGCGATGTGGCTGTGCTGTGAGCTCGTCGAGCGGGACGAGGGGGGACCCGGACGCGCCGCCGTCCCGTGGCTGCTCGACGCGCTCGCGCACGACGACCCGTACGTCGCCGACATCGCGGCCGCCTACCTGCCGCGGCTCGACGCGCCGCCGCTCGAACGGGAGGTCCGCGCGCTCGCCGGCGATCCCGACCGGGACCCGGACGCGAGGGAGCGGGCGCGGTCGGTCCTCCGGCGGCTCAAGCGACAGACCGCGGCGTCGGCCGCGGACCGGTCGATCGAGTACGTCTACGTGCGGCGTCCGGCGGACTACACGGAGAAGCACGCCGAGTAGTCCGAGCGCACGAGCCGGGGGACGCGGGAGGTCACCCCCGCCGCACGAACCGCCCGTCGTCGGCCGCGACCTTCAGATCGATCTCGTCGTCGAGGAAGTTCAGCACCGTCGAGACGTTCGGGTCCGCGTCGGCGTCGACGTACAGCTGGAGGACGCCGCCGTCGCCGTCCAGCCGGGCCGAGAGCATCCGGACGAAGTCGCAGGCGGTCCGGAGGTCGAACGAGCGCACGATCTCGTGGAACACGCTGACCTCAAGGGATATCTCGTCGCCGTCGACCCGGTTGGCGTCGATGATCCGCGACACCGTCTCGCCCAGGTCGTCCGGCCCGAGCCGGGGGTCGAGCTCGACGACCTCGATGGGGACCTCGGAGAAGTCGAGGTCGGGCGCCTCGTCGAACGGGTACGCCTCCGTGCTGACGACGACGGTCCGCCGCGGCCACGCGTCCAGCTCCTCGTGGAGCAGGCGGACGGTTCGCTCCGGGTTCGCCGTGACCGCGATCACAAGGTCGCCGCCCGCGTGGAAGTGAGCGCGGAGCGCGTCCGCGTCCGCGCTGTCGACCGGCGCGGCGACCTGAACCGTCCCGTCCCACGAGACGCGGTCGGCGACGTGGACGCCCTCCTCGATCCGATCGGCGACGTGCTCGTGGAGGTGCGCTTTGAATTCCTCGACCGCGCCGTCGGTGTCGTAGGCCGTCTTCGCCGTCGCGCAGTACGGGCAGTCCCACGTCGTCCGGAAGTCCGACCGACTGACGGCCTCGGAGTGATGCGCGAGCAGGTGCGGGCCGGTGACCTCCCGCATCGACTCGCGGTCCGGCGTCCACGCGACGAACCCGCACCGGTCGCACCCCCATCGAGCCATCATGATCGAGAACGTATACGATCAGATTCCGTCCGACGAATATGTATGTTGTGTTACGAGAAATCGACGACTCGGCCGAGTCACTCGTCGTCGCTCTCGGTTCCGATCCTCGGATGCCCGACGCGGACCCGCGTCACTTGCGTCGCGATCGCGCCCGTGACCGCGAGCGTCTCGACTCTCGCGCGTGAGGGACGAGGAAGCGATGCGAGTCTGCGCGCAGCGCCGACAGCGCCCGCGCGTCGGACACGATCGGCGGACGGGACCGGGAAGCGGATCGGCGGACAGCGAAATCCGGACCGGACGATCGGTACCCACGAACGAGGGGGTTCCATCCGAAACGAAGGGGTTCGAGATCCGCGATCGCGGATCGCCATGGCCGGCAAAACGGAGCGATGAGGAAAGGGTTAACCTCGCGCCGCCGGTGAAACCGCCCATGAAGGTACTCGTGACCGACCCCATCGCGGACGCGGGGTTGGACCGACTCCGAGATGCCGGCCACGAGGTCGAAACGGATTACGAGGTCGAGGGCGACGACCTGCTCGACGCCGTGAGCGACGTCAACGCGCTGATCGTCCGCTCCGGGACCGACGTGAACGAGGCAGTCTTCGAGGCCGCCTCGGGGCTCGTCATCGTCGGGCGCGCCGGTATCGGTGTCGACAACATCGACATCGAGGCCGCCACCGACCACGGCGTCATCGTCGCCAACGCGCCCGACGGGAACGTCCGGGCCGCCGCCGAGCACACGGTCGCGATGACGTTCGCCGTCGCGCGCTCGATCCCGCAGGCGCACGGCCGCCTCCTCGGCGGCGAGTGGGCGAAAGGCGAGTTCCTCGGCACCGAGGTGAACAACAAGACGCTCACCATCGTCGGCCTCGGTCGCGTCGGGCAGGAGGTCGCTAAGCGGCTCGACTCGCTCGGGATGGATCTCGTCGTCTACGACCCGTACATCTCCGAGGAGCGCGCCGACCGCCTCGGCGCCGAGCTCGTCGAGGACCTCCACGAGGCGCTCGCGCGCGGCGACTTCGCGACGGTTCACACCCCGCTCCTCCCCGAGACCGAGGGGATGATCGGCGAAGACGAGCTGGCTCAGCTGGAGGGCGGCTACCTCATCAACTGCGCCCGCGGCGGGATCGTCGACGAGGACGCGCTCGCCGAGGCGGTCGACGACGGGGTCCTCGCGGGCGCCGCGCTCGACTCCTTCGCCGAGGAGCCGCTCTCGCAGGACTCGCCGCTGCTCGACGTCGAGGAGATCGTCTTGACGCCGCACCTCGGCGCCTCGACGGAGGCCGCACAGGAGAACGTCGCGGTTGACACCGCGGAGGCCGTTCTCTCGGCGTTCGACGACGAGCCCGTGCTCACCGCGCTCAACGCGCCCTCCGTCGACGAGACGGCGTTCCCGCGGATCAAGCCGTACATCGCCGTGGCGGAGACCGCCGGGAAGGTCGCCGCGCAGCTGCTCGACGGCCGGATCACGGAAGTGGAAGCGACCTACGAGGGCGACATCGCCGCGGAGGACGTGGAGCTCGTCACCGCGAGCGCGCTGAAGGGCGTCTTCGAGCCGCTGGAGTGGCAGGTGAACTCGGTGAACGCGCCCCGGCTCGCCGAGGAGCGCGGCATCGACGTGACCGAGTCGAAGACCCGTCAGACCGAGGACTTCCAGAGCCTCGTGCGCGTCACCGTCCACAACGGCGAGGACTCGATCGCGGTCGAGGGAACCCTGTTCGCCGGCGAGGACCCGCGTATCGTCCGGATCGACGGCTTCCGCGTCGACGCGGTCCCGTACGGCCACATGCTGGTCGCGCGCAACACCGACGAGCCGGGCGTCATCGGGCTCATCGGCACCGTGCTCGGCGACCACGACGTGAACATCGCCGGGATGTACAACGCCCGCGAGACGCAGGGCGGCGAGGCGCTCACCGTTTACAACCTCGATCACCCCGTTCACGACGAGGCCGTCGACGCCCTGCTCGCCGACGATCGGATCGTCGAGGTCACCGAGATCACGCTGGACGAGGCCGACGAGCGACAGGCGGAGTAGCGAACCCCGCGCCGCGAACCGGATCTCGAACCGCTCTCCCCGCACCGCAAGTCCCGGTCAGTCGCACTCGGTCGGCGGCTCGCGCTCCTGGTCCGTCCCCTCGCTGATGCGGGTGATTTCTGCGTCCGGCGCCACGATTCGGCTCTCGGCGGCGACCATCGATATCGACCCGTATCCGGTGGCGACGACGAACGCCGCGCCGCCGTCGACGCCCTCCGAGAGCGCGAGCGGCCAGCCGTGATCGACCGCGGTCTCCCGGACTGCGGCGAGTCCGATTCCGGTGCCGGTGTCGCTTCCCGAGTGTCCCCTGTCGAAGACCTGCTCGCGGTCGGCTAGCGGGACCCCCGGCCCGTCGTCGGCCACCACGAACCCGTTCTCCGTGACGGCGACCGTGATCGACACGCCGGCACTGTCGGCCGCCTTCGAACCGGTCTCGTCATCCGGCGACGCGTGCTCGATTGCGTTCCGGAAGAGGTTCTCGAAGAGGCCGCGGAGCCGTCCGGGGATCGTCTCCGTCTCGCCCTCTCCGCGAACGCTGAGCGTCGCGTCGCCGGACGAGATAGAGCACCACGCGTCACGGGCTATCGAGTCGATCGAGACGGTTTCGGATCCCGCGAGAACGGCACCGTCGGTGTCGTCCGTGGCCGACGCCAGCGTCTCGTCGATGATCGCCCCCATCCGCCGATGAGCGTCTTCGATGCGGTCGTAGGCCGTCTCGTCGCCCTCCCGTGCGAGGTCGTGGAAGCCCCGCGCGACCGACAGCGGGTTCCGGAGGTCGTGGGCGATCGCGTTCGCCATCGTCTCCAGCCGTTCGTTCGCCGCTGAGAGCTCGCGTTCGCGCCACTTGAGCCGGGTCACGTCGCGGACGACGACGAGGCGACCGACCGGCCGGTTGCCGATCTGCGGGAGGGGATCGACGAGCACGGTCGCGTACCGGCGCTCGCCGTCGATGTCGAGGCCGACGGGGTCTCGGATCGGCTCTTTCCGGCGGTAGGCGTCGGCGATCGGCGGACTCTCCTCGAAGACCGCGGCCGCCGAGTCGCCGACGGACGCGTCCCCGATCCAGTCGTTCGCAGCCGGATTCGACTCGACGAGTCGGTCTCGACCGTCGAAGACGAACACCGGGTCCGTGAGCCCCTCGACCACGCGGCGTCGACCGACTGGGGCGACTTCGAGGAACCGGGTCCATCGGATCGCGGCCAGGAACACGAGGCCGGTGACGCTGAACAGCAGTTCCGGGCGGATGGACGAGGCGCCAGCGAGCAGGGGAAACTGCGCGAGCCACGGGACGGCGGCGCCCGCGAACAGGGCGGTCACCTGCAGCCTGAAGTGGCCCGCGGAGTCCCACGCGCCGTACGCGAGCCCCGCGAAGCTTCCGACGATCAGCACCTGCGTGTACAGCCAGCCGACCCACCAGACCGGTCCCGGTTCGCGGGCGAGGAGGAGGTCCCCTCCGTGGGCGACCACTTCGGCCGAGGTACGGACGAGCCCGTGGATCGGGTTCGTCCAGCTTAGCACCGCGAGAACGGCGATCGGGGCCGCGAGTGCGACGAGACGACGGTCGGTGAGCCGGGCGTCGTAGCCGAGGTACGTGGCGACGAACGCGAGGGAGGCGACCGGGAGGACGACGACGGGCACGTACTGGACGTTGAGCCAGAACAGCTTCCCGGCGAGCGTCGTCGCCGCGACCTCCAGCGCGACGCCGGCGACCCAGACCGTCGCGGTGAGGAGGTACACGGTCGCGTACGTCCCCCCGGGGGCCTCGCGGTGTCGCCACGCGGCCCCGGTCGCCACGGCGGTGATCGCCGCGGTCGCTGCGGCGACGAAGACCGTGGGTGAAAATTGCATCCGATTGTTCGCTAGACCACTATCAGATATTTAATTGAAACGGAGACAGTATCTCTCTCGGGTAGAAAGTATAATTAACATTCATTAATAATATCCAATCGCATGGTAGACGCGGAGGTCCACGTCCTCGACCGCGGCGGGCTGTACTGTGACATGAACTACATGATGGAGGCGAACACGATCGGGAGCCACGACGAGTCGAACCCCGACACCGAGTACGACGAGATCCCGGTGTGGAACCTCGTCATCGACCACCCCGAGGCGACGATCCTCTGGGACACCGGTTCGCACCACGACGCCGCGGACGGCCACTGGCCCGAGGGGCTCGTGCAGGCCTTCTATCCGCACGACGCGAGCGAGCACCGCCTCGACGACGATCTGGAGGCGGCGGGCTACTCGCTCGACGACATCGACGCGGTGTTCCAGAGTCACCTCCACCTCGACCACGCCGGCGGGCTGGAGTTCTTCGCGGGCACCGACACGCCGGTCTACGTCCACGAGGAGGAGCTGAAGTTCGCCTACTACAGCGCGAAGACCGACGAGGGGAGCGGCGCGTACGTCCTCGACGACTTCGACCACGACCTGAACTGGCGGGTGCTCCACCGCGACCGCGAGGAGCACTTCACCGACCTGGAGTTCGTCCGATTCCCCGGCCACACGCCCGGGCTCACCGGCTCCGTGATCCACCTCGACGCCGACGGCACCGTCGTGTTCACCGGCGATCAGGTGTACATGGACGAGAACTACGAGGCGGGGACGCCGCTCGGCGGCCCCCTTATCTGGCAGAAGGAGGAGTGGCGAGAGAGCATGAACCGCATCCGTGAGCTGGAGCGACACCACGACGCCGAGGTCGTGTTCGGGCACGACCCGGAGCAGTTCGAGGCGATCCTGCCGGGGTGGGGCGTGTGAGCTACGAGCGCTCCGTCTCCGCCGATCCGCACCGGCTCTCGCCGGAGACCGTCTGGGAGGTGCGGATGCCGGCGATCCGCGTGGGGGCGGGCGCGGCCGACGAGCTCGGCTATCAGCTCGGCCAGATCGGGCTCTCCGGTGAGGGGCGCGGACTGATCGTCACCGATTCGGACCTCGTCTCGCTGGGGCACGTCGACCACGTCGCCGACGAGCTGGAGGCCGACGGGTTCGACGTCGACGTGTACGACGGCGTCGAACGCGAGCCCAGCATCGAGGCGGTCGAGGAGTGCATCGCGTTCGTCCGCGAGGAGATGGGCGAGGACGGGTACGACTTCTACCTCGGACTGGGCGGCGGCAGCTGTATGGACACCGCGAAGGCGACGCGGGCGATCGTCGCCAACGGCGGCGACGTGCTCGACTACGTGGCCGCCCCGACCGGCGCGGGCGAGGACCTCACCGAATCGGGTCCGCCGCTGATCCTGTTGCCGACGACCGCGGGAACGGGCTCCGAGATCTCGCCCGTGGCGATCCTCTCGGTGCCCGAAAAGGGGATCAAAGAGGGGATCTCCAGCACGCACGTCCGGGCGGACGCCGCGGTGCTCGACCCGACGCTCACCACGACGCTGCCGCCGGATCTCACGGCGAAGACCGCGATGGACGCGCTCGGCCACGCGATCGAGGGGTACACCACCCACCGCTACGACGACCTGCTCCGGCCCGAAGACCCCGCCGACCGCCCCGTCTACGCCGGCCGCACCGGCTTCACGGAGATGTTCAGCGAGAAGGCGATCGATCTCCTCTCGTCGAACGTGCGCCGCGTCGTCAACAACGGCGACGACATCGAGGCGCGCGGCGCGATGCTGAAGGGCGCGCTGTTCGGCGCGATAGCCGGGCTCACCGCCGGCGCGAGCCTCGCGCACGCGATGGCGTACCCCGTCGGCAACAACTACCACACGTACCATGGGGAGACGATCGCGGCGCTCACGCCCGCGAGCACCCTCGGCTACAACGTCGCCAGCGACCCGCCGCGGTTCGCGAAAGTGGCGGAGATGCTCGGCGCCGACACCTCGGGGATGAGCACCCGCGAGGCCGCCGACGAGGCCCGCGAGGAGTTCGTGCGGCTCCAGCGGGACCTCAACGTGCTCCCGAGCGGGCTCAACGAGCTGGCGGGGATCACCGTCGACGACACCGGTGCGCTCGCCGAAAGCACCGTCGAGAGCCAGCAGCGGCTGCTCCGATGTAACCCGCGGCCCGTGACGAAGGAAGACGTCGAAGAAGTGTTCCAAGACGCGCTCCACAACTGGGAGTAGCGTGCGCGGTCGGCCCGAACCGGCCGCGCGGGCCCGGATCGAGGTGGCCGCGCGAGTCGATCAGTCGCGCAGGTGCTCGACGACGGCGTCCACGTCGTTCGGGACCGGCTCGGGGTCGCCGCCGGCCTCGTAGGCGGCGTCGGGGTCTTTCAGGAGGTGCCCCGTCGTCAGGCAGACGACCCGCTCGTCGTCGTCGACGACGCCCTCGCGGCGGAGTTTCCTGAGCCCGGCGAGGCTCGCGGCGGAGGCGGGCTCGACGCCGACGCCCTCCTCGGCGAGGGCGCGCTGCGCGTCGGTGATCTCGTCGTCGCTGACGGCGACGGCGGTGCCGCCCGTGTTCCGGATGCCCGGGATCGCCTTCGGCGCGTTGACCGGGTTGCCGATGCGGATCGCGGTCGCGCGCGTCTCGACCTCCTCCCAGCGCCGGACCTCGTCGTTCCCCTCTTCGATCGCTTCGACCATCGGCGCCGCGCCCGCGGCCTGCACGCCGGTCAGCTTGGGGACCTCCTCGACGGCGAGCGCGCCCGACTGGACCAGCTCGCGGAACGCCTTGTACAGCGCCGAGGTGTTTCCCGCGTTGCCGACTGGGAGGACGATCCGGTCCGGGAAGGCGCCGTAGTCGTCGCGGAACGCCTCTAAGATCTCGAAGCCGATCGTCTTCTGGCCCTCCAGGCGGAACGGGTTCAGGGAGTTGAGCAGGTACGCCTCGCCGCGGGCGGCGAGTTCCTGCACGATGTCGAGGCAGGCGTCGAAGTTGCCGTCGACTTCGAGGATGCGGGCACCGTGGAGGCTCGCCTGCGCGATCTTCCCCGCGGCGACCTTCCCCTCCGGGAGGAGCACGAGCGTCTCCATCCCGCCGCGACCGCCGTACGCCGCGAGCGCCGCTGAGGTGTTGCCGGTGGACGCGCAGGCGAGCGCGCCGACGCCCAACTCCTCGGCGACGCGGACGCCGACGGTCATCCCGCGGTCCTTGAACGAGCCGGTGGGGTTCATCCCCTCGTGTTTGATCCGGAGCGCGTCGACGCCGACCGACTCCTCGATCCGCGGGACGCGGTGGAGGGGGGTGTCGCCCTCGGGGAGCGTCACGCCCAGGTCGAACGGGAGCGCCTCGCGGTAGCGCCAGACGCCGCGGTCGGGGCCCTCGGAGGAGGCGCCCGCGCCGAACTCCGCAAAGGTCGGCGGGTCGGCGTACCGGACTTCGAGCAGGCCGTCGCACTCGTCGCAGGTGTACCGGACGTCCTCGAAGGGGGCGAACGTCTCGTCGCACGCGATGCAGGCGAGCCACGTCCCGTCGTCGGCGCAGTCGGGCGCCGTCGGGGCCGGGGCGTCGATGGCGAGGTCCATTACGTCGCCGTCCGTGCCGCCGCGGCTTAAGACGGGCGGTCGGGACGGACGTTGCCGTGCGGACGGGAAGCGTGGACGGCCCCCGGCCGCTCAGTCGACGATGATCTCGGAGCTCTCGTCGGACTCGTCGGGGCCGGAGCCGAGCCGGTCCTGATAGCGCTGAATCCAGTCGGCGAAGCAGTCGGGACAGAGCCGCTGGGTGTCGATGTTCGCCCGGTCGACGCTCAGCCGGACGACGCGTGCGAGCGCGTCCGTGGTGGGGTCGCCGCAGCCGTCGCAGGGCTCGGTCGTCGGCGCGTCGCTCATACGCATCGGTCGCGCGGGCGGCTCTTAAAAGTACGTCGGGAAAGCGGCGTCGTGTTAAGTTAGTGAATGAGGCGGTCAGAGTTTCAGATTCCTATGGCCGAAACCGACCGCCTCACCGAGTGTACCGAGTGGATCGACTTGGGTTTTGTGGAGCGAGAACGGACACCCCGCGAGTTCATTGAAAAGGGTATTCGACATCACCTTACCTTCTTTCAGCGAGAGAATCCCGCCCTTCAGGGCGGGCGTGAATCGCGTACGCTTCGTGCCGCAACCGCGGTAAGTGGCCGGGATGGAACCCCAACGTTTAGTATCGGCCGTGCCGACGGTCCACACACGGGTTCCGCCGACTCGCGCCGTCGATACGCGGGGCGAGTCGGACCGCATTCCACCCATGTCTGCGGTGCTCCGCAAGCCCGGGTGATGGCCTTCGGCCGACAAGGTGTGACCGGAGCCGGCACGGAACCGCCAGGTTCGACCGCTTGGGAGAGAGCCGCGTCGAGAAACCGCGCGGCGATGACTCGCTTGCGGATGGGAGCACATGTGACGGTGCCATAGGACGCTCCCGGCCGAGGGACGAAACCCGCCCCGCCGACGCCGGGAGAGACGGTCCTGGAACTGAACCGGAACGACCGGGTTCCCCGCTGTGGAAGGGAACCCCCGCCGTTCACGGCGGGCGAGGACGTCACGATGACCTGCATTCACAGTCAAGTCAGCGAGTCCTTCAAGAACTCGCTGAGGCGTTCAACGGCTGGGACGGTAAACGACGCAACGGAGACACGAGAGCGAACCCGCCCGGCTACCGCAAACACGGTGACGAACATCCGCGTTCGACGGTGACGTTCAAAACTGCCGGCTTCAAACTCGACACCCACTACAACCGAGTTCGGCTCTCAAAGGGGGCGAATCTCAAAGAGTACTGGTCAGACTTCATCCTGTGCGAATACCAGACTCGCTCCGATGTTGATCTCTCTGCCGTAGAGAGCGTTCAACAGGTGAGAGCGGTTTGGACGGGTGATGAGTGGGAACTGCACTTCGTGTGCAAGGTCGAAATCGAGGTGTCTGAAGCACCCGGTGAGAAGTCCGTGGGTGTCGATCTCGGGATCACCAACTTCGCCGCACTCGCATACGAGGACGGCCACAGCGAACTCTACCCACTCAACTGCCTGAAGGAGGATGACTACTACTTCAGCAAGCGGATCGCCGAGTGTGATGATTCGAACTCAGAGCAAGCGACCCGTTTGAACCAGAAGAAGTCGGCTCGCCGCACGCACTATTTCCATACGCTCTCAAAACATATCGTTCAGCGGTGTGTGGACGAAGGTGTCGGAACAATCGTGGTTGGGGATCTCTCCGGCATTCGTGAGAATGAAGAGAACGGCGAGTCGAAGGATTGGGAAAAACACGGGAACCTCGACCTTCACTCGTGGGCGTTCGACCGGTTCACAGATTTGTTAACCTACAAGGCCGAAATGGAGGGTATCACTGTCGAAGAAGTGTCTGAGGAGGACACGTCCAAATCATGTTCATTCTGTGGACGAACGAGTGACACGAACCGTGTTGAACGCGGGCTGTACGTGTGCGATACCTGCGGTACAGTGGCGAATGCAGATGTGAACGGTGCTGAGAACATCCGACAAAAAGTACCTCCGAATCTCGCCTCTGACGGGGGAGATAGGAGTAACGGTTGGTTGGCACAGCCATCGACGTTCCTGTTTAACAAGGAAACTGGTGCATTCGCACCTCAAGAACAGGTCACGTCGTAAACCACAATATCCCACCGGCAGTCGGGAATCCTCGCGCTTCAGCGCGGGGAGGATGTCAATCCGTGCTGTTCGATTTCGCACCGATGAGCATCGACTCCCCTTTGCCCTCTCGGATGGGTGTCTCCGTGACGGAGAATCCGTGTGATTCGAGGGTGGCACGGATATCCGCCACCGAACTCCCCTGTTTTTCGAGTCGGTCCGCGTGTGTCTCACAGTACACTAACCGGCAGTCGGGGCGCGACAGCGTTGCTTCTAACCCGTCGAGCACTGCCTGTTCGGCGCCTTCGACGTCGATCTTGAAAACGGTCGGACGGGGAAGGTCTTCCTGAGCGATCAGCTCGTCACTGCGGATCTTCGGAACCGTGATCGACTCGAGGTCCGGGGACCAGTCGGATACAAGCGTGTGGCCGGCCGACCCGACTTTGTCCAACGCGATCGTGAGATCCGCTTCTCCCGTAGACTCGGCGAGCGCACGCCGGAAGACGGAGATGTCAGCTCCGTTGAGATCGGCGTTGTCTTCGAGCCGGTCGGCGTTGCCGGGATGGGGCTCGAACGCGATAACGGGCCGGGTCACGACATCCGCCACCAGACAAGAGTACAGCCCGAGATTGGCACCGACGTCGTAGAAGACGTCATCGCGACGCAGGTTCGACACGAGATGGTCGAGGATCGGTCGTTCTTTGACCGTCCGAAAATCCGTCCACTCGTTCCGTGTCGGGATGTGGAATCGCGCGCTGGCGCTCCCGACTTCGACCCCGTACGTCTCTCCAGCCAATCGGTACTGGAGGCCACCCCACCAACGGTAGAGCGGCAGCACTACTGGTTTAAGACCGAACGACTCGACGAAGTGCCGCCCCCAGCGGTACAGTCGTGAGGTTACGGAGCCCATACTTGGCACGGTCCGGTACCAGTCGTATTAGTATATATTTGCTAACGCACGCCATCACCCACTCGTGGGGCGATCACCGTGTAACTCTCGTTACCGTGTGTCCCAGATCGTCGCGGCGCGGGATTCACCACGCGCTGGGAATGCGATGGACGCCGGACAGATCCGATTCTCCCGGGAGCACCCGACTGATCGCGGCGTTTCCACACTCGATCGGTCTCGCGAGTCAGCCGCGCGAGTCGATCAGTCGCGCAGGTGCTCGACGACGGCGTCCACGTCGTTCGGGACCGGCTCGGGGTCGCCGCAGCCGTCGCAGGGCTCGGTCGTCGGCGCGTCGCTCATACGCATCGGTCGTGCGGGCGGCTGTTAAAAGTACGTCGGCGGGAAGCGTCGTGAAAAACGCGGTCCGTCGTCAGATGTGAATCCCTGTTCGGGATGGGACCGGTCCTGATACGGCGTTCGGCGGCACACCGCGGGTATGATCGACGACCTCCGTCGAGAGGTGTCGGACGCGGGCCGGTGGTACTGGGACACGCGCCGGAGTCAGGGCGAGGAACAGCGGCGATCCGACAGCACGGCTCGCGGCGAGCGAGCAAAAGTGCTCGGCGGGGGACAGATGGACGGCTTCGCTGGCCTCGTGGAGGACATTCTCGTGGACGAAGCCGACGTTCCGCGGAATTCGGTGAAACACGACTACCACGCCACGCTTCCGGGATACTACCGTCACGAGAAGGAGTGGGACACGGCGGTCGTCCACGACGGAGAACTGCTCGCGGCGATCGAGTACAAATCACAGGCGAGTTCGTTTGGGAACAACCTCAACAACCGGACGGAGGAAGCGCTCGGCAGCAACACCGATCTGATTCAGGCGTACGAGGAAGGGTTGTTCGCCCCGTCACCGCAGCCGTGGATCGGGTACCTGTTTCTCATGGCCGACGTAGAGGAGTCGCGCGAACCGAAGTCGCTCCGCGAGCCAAACTTCGACGCAGACGATGCGTTCAAAAGCGCATCTTATGTCGATCGGATGGAGATCCTGATGACGCGGATGGTCCGACAGCGGTTGGTTGACAACGCGGCGTTCATTCTCAGCGACCCGGAGCGAGGTACAAACGGCGAGTTTTGGGAACCCAACGAAGAACTTCAGTTCAACCGGTTCGCCCGGTCGCTCGCCGCCCAAGTAGCAGGTAACATCGATATCCAGCAGGAGTTCGACGAGTAGAACGGGGAGGTGGTTCACGCACATTCAAGTGCCGAGACGACCCATTCGGTATCGAATGAAGGGGCACGTCCCGACACCGGACGATCTGGCGGAGAAGATGGTCCGACGGGTGTTTTGCGATCATCCGCCCGATACCGGCGACAGCGTGCTGTATCCGGGAGCGGGGACTGCACCGTTTGCTGCGGCCGTCGAACGGATTTGTGAGACACGCGAATGGGAGACGCCCGAAGGGTATGGGGTCGAGCCAAATCCGGATCACCTCAGCGAAGCCAGAGACCGCAGGCTGAAACACGTTACATTCGACGAGCGAGACTTTTTGGCCCCAGAGATGCTCGAAGAGGGACCGTTCGAGTACGTGATCGGCAATCCACCGTACGTGCCGATAGAGGGGCTGTCAGAGGACGAAAAGAAACGATATAAAGACAGCTTCGAGACGGCGTCCGGGAGGTTCGATCTGTATCTCTTATTCTTCGAGCGAGCGCTTTCGCTGCTCGCACCCGACGGAGTATTGTCGTTCATCACTCCCGAAAAGTTCGAGTACGTCGGCACGGCCGCGCCGCTCAGACGCTTACTGACAAGCGGAACGTATCATGTCATAGAGATCGAACACGTCGCCGAAGATGCGTTTTCCGGACTCGTGACGTTCCCGTGCGTGACTACTGTTCAACGCGGCGGGTCCGGCAAGACGACGATCCGGCTTCGAGACGGCACGACACACGAGACGACACTGACGACGGGAGACAGCTGGGCGCCGAAGATACGTAACGCGGACTTCGAAGCGATGCAGACGGGAGCGACGCTCCGAGACATTACCGAACGGATCAGTCCGGGGATCGCGACCGGAGCCGACCACGTGTTCGTATTTGACAAAAACGAGGTACCTGAGGAAGTCGACGAAAAGTGGCTCCGGCCGACTGTATCGGGGAAACAGCTGCGAGAGTTCGACAGTCCGTACACCAACTCCGTGTTCGTGTGTCCGTACGGTGACGACGGATCGTTGCCCGACGAAGACGAACTGGGGTCGTTCGGCGAGTGGGCTGAAGGGCATCGTGACCGGTTAGCGGAGCGATCGTGCGTGAAGAAAGGCGGAAAGCGGTGGTACGCGTGGCACGAGACGCCCCCGATGGAGGACATTCTGCAACCGAAGATCGTGTTCAAGGACATCGCGAAGGAACCTCGGTTCTGGATCGAAGAAACGGGCGACGTCATCCCGAAACACAGCGTGTACTATCTGATTCCGCGGGAAAGCGTCCCGTTCGACGGGCTCTTGGAGTATCTGAACACACCGAAAGCTCGGATGTGGATGGAGGCGAACTGTCAACGGGCACACAACGGATACTACAGACTACAGTCGCGCGTCCTCGGTGATCTCCCGGTTCCGGCCGAGTGGGCGGACACGTTTCAAGCGACGCTGTGACCCGAGAATCGATCGCGTCTTTCATAGTGATTACTGCGAGTCTTTACCGCCGTGGCGATCTGCATCGGCACTGAGATCCGCCGAATCGGCATCTCTCGAGACCGTCCCTGAAACTATTCGCAGTAATCACTATCAGACCGTCCGGAACGCGCGGTCGCCCGCGTCGCCGAGTCCGGGGAGGATGAACCCGTCGTCGTCGAGGCGGTCGTCGATGGCGACCGTCAGCAGGTCGGCCTCGGGCACCGACTCGCTCACGCGAACGAGCCCGTCGGGCGCGGAGACCGCCGAGAGGACGAACAGGTCCTCGAAGTCGTCGGCGTCGTCGAGGACGTGGTCGAGGACGGCGCACATCGTCGATCCGGTGGCGAGCATCGGGTCCGCGACGATCACGGTGTCCTCGGGCCGGATCTCGGGGAGCTTCACGTAGTCGATGGTGATCGGGAACTCGCCGTCGGCGGTCATCCCGGCCTCCTCGTCGCGGCCGGCGGAGATGACGCCCTGTTTCGCGCGGGGGAACGCCTTGAGGAGCCCCTCGACGAACGGGGTGGCGGCCCGGAGCACGTTGATGATGACCACGTCGTCGAGCCCCTTCACGCACTCGCCGGTGGTCTCCGCTAAGGGGGTCTCGACCGGGACGTACTCGGTCTCCATCGCGCCGTCGATGATCTCGTAGCCGCAGATCCGGCCGAGCTTCACGAGCCCCTTCCGGAACGCGACCTGCTCGGTCTCGACGTCGCGGAGCCGCGAGAGGGTGTCCTTCGCCAGCGCGTGCGTGATGAGGTGCGCGTCGTCGCGGTCTTCGATCGTCATTGTCGGGAGAAGCACCGCGTTCGAGTTAAAGGATGGCGAAACTCGCCGGTACGTCGGAGCGCGAGGGAGTCATATTCTCCCCTCGCCGCGCTCACCGCAACACGGTGACGTACGTCAGCGCGAAGACGATCAGCGCGAGGGACGCGACGTTGGTCGCGGTGACCTCGGCGATGTCGAGCAGCTGGAGCCCCCAGAACGCGGTCCACGCGAACATGCCCGAGAGGACCGCGTTCAGGAGCAACACCACCCGCGGATCGCCCTTCGACCCCTCGACGCCCTCGCGAATTCCCTTCGGGTCCCCGCTCGTTCCCTTCTGATCGTCGCTCATACGCCTACGCCCGGCGGAGCGTCACTTAGCTTTTCGCCACGGTGCCCGCGACGCTCTTGGTCCTGCGGGCCGAAGGGCTACTCACACCGATCGAGATGCACGGTCACATTGACATCCTCCCGCGCCTTTAGGCCTGTCTCTTACCCATAACTCACTATCAGAGCGTAAATTCAATGTGGAGAGGTGAGAGAAGAATGAATTGGTCAGATCTCCGTCAATATCTACCCA
>NZ_SDJP01000025.1 GCF_004114995.1 Halorubrum amylolyticum | reverse complement strand
GCCGTCACGACCGGCGCGTCCGCGTCGGCGGCAACGCCCGCGGCCGCGTCGCCCTCGGGGACGACCCCGACGGAGACGGCGTGGCCCGCGGCGGCCAGCCGCGCGACGGCCCGCCCGGCCGGTCGACCCCTTCCGACGACGTGAACGCGGCGCCGGTCGGGCGGGTCGGACGGGTCGGCGGACTCCGCCGGCTCCGCGGGATCGCCCCCGTCGGCCGCGTCGAACGCGGTGATCGCCGGCGTCCCCGTCGCCGGGTTCTCGCCGACGAAGGCCTCGGCGTCGAACGCGTCCCGGAGCGTCGCCGCCGTCAACACCTCCGCGGGCGGGCCGGCGGCCCGGACGCCGCCGTTCGCGAGGACGACGATCTCGTCGCAGTACCGGGCGGCCACGTCGAGGTCGTGGATCGCCGCGAGCGCGGCGCGCCCGCCGTCGACGAGGTCCCTGACGAGTTCGAGGGTCCGGACCGCGTGGTTCACGTCGAGGCTCGCCGTCGGCTCGTCGAGCAGCAGCGACGGGGTCTCCTGTGCCAGCGCTCTGGCCAGCAGGACTCGCTGGCGCTCGCCCCCGGAGACCTCCGTAATCGCCCGGTCGGCGAAACGCGCGACGCCGGCCGCGTCCATCGCTTCGCGGACCGCGCGATGGTCGTCGGGGCCGTGACCGTCGAACCTCCCGAGGTGCGGGGTCCGTCCCATCTCGACGATCTGCCGCACCCCGAAGTCGAACGCGAGGCTCGTCTCCTGCGGGACGCTGGCGACCCGCCGCCCGGCCTCGCGCGCGGACAGCGACCCGGCGGGGTCGCCGTCGAGCCGGACCTCGCCGGCGTCGGGCGAGAGCGTCCCCTTGATCGCCCGGAGAACCGTCGTCTTCCCCGCGCCGTTCGGACCGACGAGCCCCACGAGCGACCCGCGCTCGACGCGGAGGTCGACCCCCGAGACGACGGGCACGTCGCCGAAGGAGACCGAGAGATCGCTGACCTCGATCGGGGGGGTCTCGGTGTCGCCGGCGGCGGAGGGCTCCGGGTCGCCGACGGCGGCTTCGCTCTCGGTGTCGTCCGCCGCGAGGGACTCCCGGCCGTCCGCCGCGGGCGATTCGGCGGTCACAGCTCGTGCACCTCCCGGGTCACGAGCAGGTAGACGAAGAAGGGCGCGCCCACGGCGGCGGTGACGATGCCGACGGGCAGCTCCGTGCTCCCGGCTCGCGCGAGCGTGTCGGCGGCGACGAGGAACGATCCCCCCGCGAGCGCGGCGCTCGGGAGCAGGACGCGGTGGTCCGGGCCGACGACCAGCCGGAGCATGTGCGGGACGATAAGACCGACGAAGCCGATGATCCCCGCGAAGGCGACGCCCGCGGCCGTGATCAGCGCCGAGGCGCCGAGCAGGATGCGTTTCGTGCGCTCGACCGCGATACCGAGTCCGTGGGCCTCCTCCTCGCCGAGCAGCATGACGTTGAGGTCGCGGGCGTACACCAACAGGACGGCGAAAAGCGGCGGCACCACGACCGCGGTGACGGCGACGTCGCTCCACGCGGCCCCGGAGAGGTGACCCATCAGCCACGCGACGATCCGGCGGAGCGACTCGCCGGCCTGCAGCTGGAGGTACGAGATGACCGCGCCGAGGAACGTCTGGACGGCGACGCCGGCGAGCAACAGGGTTGCGACCGGTGTCCGCCCGTGCCGCGTCGCGATGGCGTACACGCCGAAGGCGGCGGCGAGCGCGCCGAGGAACGCGAAGAGGCTGACTCCGGCGCCGTACGAGAGCCCCACGTCGACCGCGCCGACGACCGGGAGCGTCAGGGAGGCCGACAGCGCGGCGGGGAAGACGATGAACGCGACCGCGCCGACCGCCGCGCCCGAGGAGACCCCGATGATCGACGGGTCCGCCATCGGATTGCGGAAGAACCCCTGCATCACCGTGCCGGCGGCCGCGAGCGCGAACCCCACGAGCGCGGCCATGAGTATCCGCGGGAGCCGGACGCCGACGACGATCCGCTGGTTGACGTCGTCGACGGGGAACGCGAACGGCGACCGGTACGCGAGGTCGACGCCCGGCAGCGTGAGCGGTCCGACGCCCTGCGAGGTCGTCTCGACGCCGACCGGGACGGCGAGCGCGTTCAACACCGCCTTCACCACCTCCGCGGGCGGGATTCGGACGGGACCGATCGCGGCGCTCACGACCGCCACGGCGACCAGCGTCGCCGCTAACGCCGCGGACCACCCCGCCGACCGTCGCCAAGCACTCATTCGTTCTCCAACAAAACTTGTAGTAGGTAAGTACTTATTGGGCGAGCGCCACCGTCGATGCGATGCGAGCCGCCTACGCCATCGCGACGGTCCTGCTCGTGACGACCGCCCTCGCGGGCGCCGGCGCGGCCCCTGTCGCGGGCGCACAGCCGACGGCGGCGTCGTCGGTGACCGGACACGCGGTCGACGGCGCCGCCGTTCAACAGACGGGCGTCTCCGGCGCCGACGCCTGCGAGTTCCCGGTCGAGCTGACGGACGCGACCGGGACGACCGTCGCGCTCGACGAGCCGCCGGAGCGGATCACGACGACCAACCCGTCCGCCGCGCAGACGCTCTGGGAGATCGGCGCGCGGGACCGGGTCGTCGGCGTGACGCAGTTCGCGGCCTACCTCGACGGCGCGGACGAGAAGACGGACGTCTCCGCCGAGGGGCTGGGCGTCAGCGTCGAGCGCGTCGTCGACACCGATCCCGACCTGGTGCTCGCGCCCAATGCGTCGGCCGATCAGGTCGCCGACCTCCGGGAGCAGAACCTCACGGTGTATCACTTCTCCGAGGCGACCTCGATCGACGACATCGCGGCAAAGACGGAACGGACCGGGCGGCTCGTCGGGGACTGCGAGGCCGCCGCCGCCACCAACGACGAGATGAACGCGGCCGTCGCGGACGTCGAGAACCGGACCGCCGATCTCGACCGGCCCGCCGCGCTGTACCCCCTCGGCGACGGGTTCGTCGCCGGCGGGAACACGTTCATCGACGAGATCATGCGAGTGGGCGGGACCGACAACGTCGCCGCCGCGGAGGGGGACGGCTACCCGCAGCTCTCGAACGAGGTGATCCTCCGGACCGACCCCGAACTGATCCTCGTCACCGATCCCGAGGCGTCGATCCTCGACGAGGAGCCGTACGCCAGCACGACCGCCGGCGTCGAGGGTAACTACGTCGAGATGAACGCGAACCACCTCAACCAGCCGGCACCGCGGAGCGCGATCGAGGCGACGGAGACGCTCGCGGCCGCCGTCGAGGAACTCGATCGCGACGACGGCGAGGCGAGCAACGACGGCGAGGCGAGCAACGACGGCGAGGCGAGCAACGACGGCGAGGCGAGCAACGACGGCGAAAACGGATCACGGAGCCAAGCGCCCGGATTCGGCGTCGTCACGGCTCTGATCGGGACGCTCGCCGCGACACTGATCGCCCGACGCCGCTGATCGCCCGACGTCACCGATCGCACGGGGACCGCCGCACGCCCGCCTGATCCGGTGGGACTCGCGTTTCCGCGGGGTCACTGGCCCCGAGATACTCCGATTGTTTTATTACAGCCGGTCGGACACTTCGTACCAGTATGGCCCTCCAACTCAGCCATGCGGTCAGCGACGGTATTCGGCGTACACTCACCCGAACTGGTGGACTCCTGCTCGTGGGACTTTTTGCCATCCAGATCGGCCTCCAGGTAAGCGTCAACAGCGCTCTGTTGGGCTTTCTCCCGCCGGAGATAGCCGAGCAGTTTCGGAGCAATACCGGGCTCGCCCTCCCGATCTCCGGACGCGTCGGGCTCGCCCTGTTCGTCGTGCTCACGGTCCTGAGTTCGACGTACTTCGTCATCCTCTCGCGAACGCTTGCTCAACCCCGCAGCGAGATGTCGACGTTCCCCGCGGCGGTGACGCGGCGGCTCGGGCGTGCCACCGGCATCGCACTGGTCGGCGGACTGATCGTGAGCGTCTCGATTCTGATCGGCACCATCCTCTTGCTCTTCCCCGGACTCTTCCTCGCGGCGTCGTTCCTGTTTTTCATCTTCGCGGTTGCCGTCGAGGACCTCGGCCTCGTCGGGAGCCTTCAACGAAGCTGGGCGCTGGCTCGCGGGTCTCGGCTCAAACTCGGTCTCCTCGTCGTCGCGTCCGCGCTGTTCGGCGGCTTCATCGGCGCCGTCGGACCCCTGTTGGATCTCGCCGGCGCCTCGGTCGCCGCCGACGTCGTAACCAGCGCTCTCACGGCCGTGTTCTTCCTGCCGTACTACGCGATCATCGCGTCGGCGTACCGGCAGCTGCGAGATGAACAAACCGGTCCCGGCGGGTCGACGTCCGGGACGGCCGACGCGACACGGGTGCCCGAACTCTAGTCGGCTCACGACGATTTCCCGACCGAAACCGCGAGAACGACTCGTCCCCCTTCTCGATGCGGAGGTGCGAACAGCCGACGATCGATGCGGAGGTGCGAACAGCCGACGATCGATGCGGAGGTGCGAACAGCCGACGATCGATGCGGAGGTGCGAACAGCCGACGATCGACATCGGAGCGCCTCTCTGCCGGGGTCGTGTACTCGACACCGAAACTCCGTGGCACCTGTATTTATAATGGATGATGAAGGATGATAAGACACATCCATGACAGAAGGCCGCAAATCGATCGGCGGGACGGGGAGCGTCAGCCGGCGGACGGTGCTCGCCTCGGGAAGCGCGCTCGCGACGGGGACCGTCTTCGCCGGCTGTCTCGGCGAGGGCGGCGACGGCGGTGACGGCGGCGACGACACCGCCGGAACCGAGGTGGCGATCATCTCCAGCCCGGCCGGCTTCGACGACAACGCGTTCAACGACAACGCGGTTCAGGGACTCGAAGAGGCGGCGAACGACTTCGATCTCACGTACACGACCGTCGAGGCGACCGAGGAGGCCCAGTACGAGTCGACCCAAGCCGACACGGCCGAGAGCGACTACGATCTCATCGTCTGCGTGGGCGACAACCACACCGACCCGCTGGAGACGAACACGAGCGAGTACCCCGACCAGAACTGGATGCTGATCAACAACGTGATCGAAGGGGCCGACAACGTCTCCGGCTGGATCGAGATGAACAACGAGATGTCGTTCCTCGCCGGCGTCGCCGCGGGCGTGATGACCCAGCAGGAGTTCGAGTACGAGGGCAGCGCCACCGACCCCGACGGCGCGACGGTCGGGTTCGTCGGCGGCGAGGATATCCCCCTCATCAACGCCTTCGAACAGTCGTACATCGAGGGCGTCGAGTGGGTCGACGACGGAATCGAGGTGCTCACCGGCTACGGCGGAAGCTTCTCCGACACGGGGGCGGCCAACGATGTTGCGGAGTCGCAGATCGACGACGGGGCCGACATCGTCTGGCACGCGGCGTCCGCGGCCGGCGGCGGCGTCTTCTCGGCGGCGCAGGACAACGGCCGCTTCGCGCTCGGCGTCGACGTCGACCAGTCGGTGACCGAAGAGCAGTACCAGGACGTGATCCTCGGATCGGCGGTGAAGGCACTCAACGAGGCGACCTACACCGTCGCCGAGGCGGTCGTCGATGGCAACTTCTCCGAGTACGTCGGCGAACAGAACCTCAGCGTCGCGCAGGGAAGCATCGACTTCGTCGTCGGACAGGCGTTCGAGGGTGATCTCCCTGATGCGCTCTCACAGAACATCGAGGACGCCAAGACCGGCTTCGAGAACGGAGAGATCGACCTGACCTGCGGGCCGACCAGCTGCTGAACGGCATCCCCGCCTTCCGTTGTTTATACACTCACAATGAGAACACGATGACGCGTAACGCACCTGCGGTCCGTCTCGACGGGATAACGAAGCGCTTCGGCGACGTCGTCGCGAACGACGCCGTCGACTTCACGCTGGAGCCCGGGTCGATCCACGCGCTCCTCGGCGAGAACGGCTCCGGTAAGACCACTCTGATGTGCGTTCTGTACGGGCTCTACGACCGAGACGAGGGAACGATCCGGGTCAACGGCGAGGAGCGGGAGTTCGAGTCGCCCCGAGATGCGATGGACGCCGGGATCGGGATGATCCACCAGCACTTCCAGCTCGTGAAGCCGATGACGGTTCTCCAGAACATCGTCCTCGGCCACGAGCCGACCCAGAACGGATTCGTCGACGAGGCCGACGCCAGGGCCGATATCGAGGATATCTGCTCGCGGTACGGGTTCGACATCGATAAACACCTCGACACCCCGGTGGAGGACCTCGATCTGGGCGTTCAACAGCGCGTGGAGATCGTCAAGAGCCTCTACCGCGGCGCGGAGGTCCTGATCCTCGACGAGCCGACCGCGGTCCTGACGCCGCAGGAGGTCGACAGCCTGATGTCGGTGATGAACGATCTCCGCGAGGACGGCCGCTCGCTGATCTTCATCTCGCACAAGCTCGACGAGGCACTCGCGATCGCAGACGAGATCACGGTCCTGAGGGACGGGAAGGCGGTCGGCACCGTCCCCGCGACGAACACGACCGAGCAGGACTTAGCGCGGATGATGGTCGGCCGGGAGGTGCTCTTCGACCGGCTCGAACGGGAAGCCGATCCGGGCGACCCCGTCCTCGAAGCGGAGGGGCTTCGGGTGACGGGCGACCGCGGCCGCGAGCAGGTCTCGGGGGTTGATCTCGCCCTCCGCGAGGGCGAGATCGTCGGCGTCGCCGGGGTACAGGGAAACGGGCAGACCGAACTCGTCGAGGGGATCACGGGGCTCCGTCGCCCTGACTCGGGCACGGTCCGGCTGCGCGGGGACGACATCACGGACCGCAGCCGGCGCACCCGCATCGAGGGAGGGATCGCGTACGTGCCCGAGGACAGACAGACCGAGGGGCTGGTACAGGAGTACAGCCTGGGTCGGAACGCCCTCCTCGGCAACCAGACGATCGCGCCCTACGCCACCCGCGGGATCATCGACTGGGACGCGGTCGACGACCACGCAGAGGACGTTATCGAGGAGTACGACGTGCAGCCGCCGGACCCGGACGCCGAGGCGCGGTCGCTGTCCGGGGGGAACCAACAGAAGTTCATCGTCGGTCGTGAGATCGGCCACGACCCGGACGTGTTCGTGGCCTCGCATCCCACGCGCGGGGTCGACATCGGCTCGATCGAGTTCATCCACGAGCGACTGCTCGAACTCAGGGACCGTGGCGTCGGCATCCTCGTTATTTCCTCCAAGCTAGAGGAGATCCAGAAGCTCGCCGACCGGATCGCCGTGATGTACGAAGGGGAATTTACCGACATCGTCGACCCGGAAGCGGTCACCGAGTCCGATCTCGGGCTCCTGATGGCCGGCGGGTCGCTGGACGGCCGTCAGGGCGAGAGTGAAAGAGCGGACGCCGCGTCCGACGGAGGTGTGGAGACGTGAGCGGCGCGGACGCCGGGCGAGCGCGCGCGGCGCTCGACGCGGTCGCCGACCGCCTGCTCCGCGCAAGCGTGCTCGAACGGATCGGGATCGCGATTGCGTCGACGGCGGCGGCGTTGCTCATCGGCCTCGCCATCGCGGCGCTCGCCGGATACGACTCGACCCGGTTTGCCGGGCAGCTGCTCGCAGGGGCGTTCGGGAACGAGCGGGCGATCGCCCGCACCCTCCGGAGCACGACGCTGTTCGTCCTCACCGGCGTCGCCGTCGCGGTCGCGTTCCGGGCTGGCGTGTTTAACATCGGCGTGCAGGGGCAGTTCGTCGTCGGCGGATTCACCACCGTCGTCGCGATCGTCTGGCTGGCGGCGTTCGTTCCCGACGAGACGTTCGGCGGCGTGGCGCTGATGCTCGCCGGGAGCCTCGCGGGCGTCGTCTCCGGCGGGCTGTACGGGGCGCTTCCCGGCGTGATGAAGGCGTACGGCGACGCCAACGAGATCATCACGACCATCATGCTGAACTTCATCGCCACCGGATTCGTGGGGTGGCTGGTCGCGGGTCCCTTCGGCGATCCCGAGGCGACAGCGACGCGGACCCGGCGGCTCCCGGACACCGTGGGGCTGCCGCGGGTGGTGTTCGACGACCCGAACCTGTCGGTCGTCGGCCTCCTCCTCATGGTCGGCGTCGTCGCACTCGTCGCCGCGCTGATGGATCGGACCCGATTCGGCTACGACATGGTGACGAGCGGATACCAGGACACCGCCGCGACGTACTCCGGCGTCGACGCGAGGCGGATGGTCATCGCGACGATGACGCTGTCCGGCATGATCGCCGGGTTGACCGGTGCGCTGTTCGTGATCATGATTCAGGGATACTACACCGACCCGTCCGGCATCGGCAACTACGGGTTCGACGCGATCGCCGTGAGCCTGCTGGCCGCAAACAACCCGCTCGGGGTCCTTCCAGCGGGGCTGCTGTTCGGGGGGCTCGAGTCGGCGGGGTCGCACGTGCAGATCAACAGCGACGTTCCCGTCCAGCTGATCGATGGCATCGTCGGGCTCGTCGTCCTCTTCGTCGCCGCCCCGGAGCTGTTCCGGATGATCGCCGCCCGCACGGGACTGGGGGGTGAGGCCGAATGAGCTTCCTCGATAAGGTACGGCCGTCCCGGAGGCGGCTCGGCGGCCTCGGGCTGCTGATCGCGGTCTTCGTCGGCGTGCTCGGAACGGCCCCAACCGGCGGCGGGATCGACCGGGTCCTCACTCCCGGCTTCGCTACCCGATCGCTGGAGATGGCGACCCCCATCGCGCTCGCGGCGGTGGGCGGGCTCTACGCCGAGAAGAGCGGCGTGTTCAACATCGGACTGGAGGGATTCATGATCGTCGGCGCGTTCACCGCGGCCGCGACGATGTTCGCACTCGGCGGCACCTCGCCGACCCAGGAGCACATCTGGGTTGCCATCGTCGTTTCGGTGCTGGTCACGGCCGTCCTGACGGCGCTGTTCGCCGTGCTGTTGATCCGGTTCAAGGCGGACCAGATCGTGGCCGGACTGGCCGTCTGGTTCGTCGGGCTCGGGTTCGCCCCATTCACCGCGGCGCTGGTCTGGGGGAGCCGATCGAGCCCCGGGCTCGCGAGCGTCAACGCGGTCGTGTTCGGCCAGTCGCCGCTGGTGTTCCTCGCGGCGCTCCTCGTCGCGGCCGGCTGGATGGTTCTCTACCGCACCCGGTACGGCTACTGGGTGCAGGCGGCCGGCGAGAACCCGGAGGCGCTCGACACCGCCGGGGTCGACGTCAACCGCGTTCGCTACGCGACCGTGATATTCTCTGGCGCGATGGCGGGGCTCGGCGGCGCCGTGCTGCTCGCACACGCCGGGAACTTCGTTGGGACCGGGCAGACGATGGTCGACGGCCGCGGGTGGATCGCGATCGTCGCGTACCTGTTCGGCAACTACAACCCGATCGGCGCCGCGGCTGCCGCGCTGTTGTTCGGGGCGCTGGACATGCTGAACGTCCAGTTCCAGACGGTCGGGATCGAGGTCCCCGCCCGCCTCGTCAACCTGCTCCCCTATGCCGTGGTGCTCGTGGTACTCACGGCGTGGGGGAAGACGCGGGTCCCCTCCGTCGTCGGGGAGCCGTACGAAACCGAGGAATGAGGGCGGGCGCAGCGGGCGCTCCTTTTGCGGTTCCGCAGCGCTACTGGTTCGCCGAGCGCGCGTCGAGCGCGACGGGGATCGAGCGCGCGGCCACGTCGCCCGCAAACGCCTCGCCGTCGGCCTCCAACTGCTCGAACGTGTCGTAGTGGATCGGGACGACGAGGTCGGGGTCCATCGCCTCGGCCAGCGCCGCGCTCCCGTGGCGATCGGAGACGATCCCGCCGCCGCCGATGTTCGCGAGGAAGACCGAGGCGTCGAGCTCCGCGAACCCGTCGAACGCGTCGGAGTCGCCGGGCCAGAACACCGTGCGGTTGTCGAGCCTGAGCAGGAAGCCGCAGCCGAGGCCGGGCGGGTGCGTCACCGAGCCGTCCGGCCCGGCGTTGGGCCCCTCGGGGTCGTTGTACGCGGCGACGGACCAGACGGCGACCTCGCCGGCCGGGGTCGCCACGTCGACGCGATCCTCGTCGTCGACCCGGACCACGTCGTAGTCGTCGGCGAGCGACTCGATCGACTCCACGTCGCGGTCGATCCCCGCGGGGTCGACCGCCTCGTAGATCACGAGCGTCGCGTCCTCGCGGGCGACCGACCGAATCCCGTCGGGGTCGTAGTGGTGGTCGTGCGTGACGACGACGAGGTCGCCGTCCCGGGCCCAGTAGTCGTCGAGGACGCCGTACCGCCCCGGGTCCGTGTAGGCGACGGGCCCGTCCTCGGGCTCCAGCCGCGCCGTCGCGTAGCCGAGCCACTCCACCGTGAAGTCGTCGTGTCGGACCGTCATGCGCCGGACTCCGACCGCGGGCGCCTTGAGGGTGGCTATCGGTCTCCCGTCACCCGCCGCCGCTCGCGACGGCGCTTACGCCTCGTCCCCGGCGAGCCGCGAGACGCGCTCCAGCGAGTCGGCGTCGTCGACCGACTTGTCCTCGCGCACGCCGACGAACCGGGGGAACCGCAGGGCGTAGCCCGCCGAGTAGGTCGGCGAAGTCTGGATCTCCTCGTAGCCGACTTCGAGGACGACCTCGGGCCGGATCGCGATCTCGGTCCCGTCCTCGCTCACCACGTGGGGCTCCAGCCGCTCGGTGAGGTCGGCGAGCTCCTCGTCGGTGAGCCCGGTCGCGACCTTCCCGATGGCCGCGAACTCGTCGTTTCCCGCCCGTACGCCGAGCAGGAACGTCCCGAACAGCTCCGCCCGGCGCCCCTCGCCCCACTCCGCGCCGACCACGACCGCGTCGAGCGTCTCCACGTCGGGCTTGCGCTTCAGCCAGTCGCGGCCGCGGTCGCCGGGGGTGTACGCCGCCTCGGGATTCTTCAGCATCACGCCCTCGTGGCCCGCGTCGAGCGCGGCCGCCTCCGCCGCCTCGATCGCCGCCGGATCGTCCGCGAACTCGACGCTCGCGGCCGCGTCGGGCAGGACCGCGTCGAGCCGGTCGTGGCGGGCGCGAAGCGGCTCGTCGAGCAGGTCCTCGCCGTCCGCGTGGAGGCAGTCGAACGCGTGGAGCCGGAGCCCAACTTCCTCGCGCATCCGGTCCACGTCGTGTTTCCGCCGGAAGCGACGCAGCACCTCCTGGAACGGGAGCGGGTCGCCGTCGTCGTCGACCGCGACGACCTCCCCGTCGAGGATGACCGGGACAGAGACGCGCGCTTCGACGTACTCGACGATCTCCGGGAGCGCGTCGGTCACGTCGTCCATGTTCCGCGAGTAGATCCGCGGGCCGAGCCCGGCATCGGCGGGGCCCTCATCGTCGCCGTCGCTGTCGCCGGAACCGCCGACGCCGACCGCCTCTCCGCTCTCGACTGCGGACTCCGGCACGTAATGGACCTGCACCCGCGCCCCGTCGAACTTGGTCTCCACGGCGACCTCGCCGAACGCCTCGACCGCGTCGGTCGCCGTCCCGGCCTGCGCGAGCATCGCCTGCACCGGCCGGCCGACCGCCAGTCCCTCGGCGCGCAGGCCCTCGATCCCCTCGTCGCGGGCGAGGACCGCGACGCGCCCGTAGTCGTTAGTCACCTGCAGCGCGCGCTCGACCGCGGCGACCGCCTCGTCGTCGGCGCGGAGAATCGGATCGTCGTCGTCGCTGTCGTCGCTGTCGTCGCTGTCGGACTCGGGATCGGGGTCATCCTCCTCGTCCGCGAGGAACGCCTCCGCGATCGCGTCGCGGACCGCCCCCTCGCCGACGCCGAGCCGCATCTCGCCGAGGACGAGGCGGGCGAGCACCTTCGCCTCGGCGGGCTCACACCGGTTGAACAGCCCGAACAGCGCGTCGCGCTTGCGGGACTCGCTCCCGTCGCCGGCGGCGGCCGCCAGCTCGCGCAGCTCCGCGTCGACGGCGGCCACGGTGAGCCGGTCGCGTCCCTCGCCGAAGGCGGCGAGCCCGCGCTGGCCGCCGAACTCGAAGCCGGCGGCGACCGCGCCGATCTCGCCTTCCTCGGCCAGCCGCTCCTCCACGTCGGCCGCGGTCACGTTCGGGCCGGCGGCGCGGGCGATCGCCTCGCGACACCGGGCCGGCCCCACGTCGAGCGTTCGGGTGTCGTGCGCCGGGAAGACGCGGCCGAGTAGGAATCGGGTGACCGTCGCGAGGTCGTCCTCGGCGTCTCCGTCGCCCTCGCGGTCCCCGTCGTCGCTCCCGGCGTGACCTCCCGCCGACGAGAGCAGGTCGGCGACGAGCCGCGTCGTCTCGATGTCGGCGGGCTCGGCCGCCAACCCCTCCGCCCGCTCGGCGAACGCTGCGAACTCCATGCACGGAGTCGGCGATCGCTCGGCAAAAGCGCCCCGGTACGGACAGCACCCCGATACGGGTCGGCTCCGCCGGGGACTCGCCGCGTGGCGATCGGTCTCACGCCGCCGATCGGGCGCAGGCCTTTTTACCGGGCGGGGTCGTCGACCGTCCCATGAGCACCGAGTCCGCCCTCGCCGACGGGGTTCGCGAGGCGCTCGCGGTCGATCCCGACGAGTTCGCCGCGCGCGCCGAGGAGGAGGCGGAGGTCGTCAAGCAGGCGCTCCGCGACGGCGCCTTCGACAACCACCAGTCGATCGTCGGCTTCGAGTACGAGTTCTACGCGGTCGCCGACGGGCGGTGGAGCGAGGAGTCGCGGGCGGGCGAGTACGCCCTGATGCGGGTCCCTCGCCGCCTGCTGGAGCTGATGGGGTTCGAGAAGGAACTCGGGCTCCACAACGCCGAGATGTCGACGAGCCCGCAGCCCCTCTCGGACCACGGGCTCCGGGCGCAGCTCGCGGAGGTCCGGGCGCGGCTGGAGGCCGCGGAGAACACCACCGGCGTCGAGGGGATGCGGCTCGTCTCGGACGGCCTCTGGACCATCCCGCCGGCGGGCGAGACGGCCCGCGAGTACCTCACCGACAGCGTCGACGTCGACGGGGTCACCGTCGCCGTCAACATGAGCGACGCGGTGCGGTACCACGCGATGGCGAACGCGGGCGCCGACGAGCGGCGCGGGACCGTCATCGAGGCGCCGGGGGTGTCGCTCGCGGCGGACACGGTGATGCCCGAGAGCCTCATCACCTCGGTCCAGCCGCACTACCAGGTCGCGCAGGCCGAGACCCTGCCGCGACACTTCCGGTACGCGCTCCGGATCGCCGGTCCCCTGCTCGCGCTCGGGGTCAACTCCCCGTTCTTCCCGCCGGAGCTGTACGACGACGGCTGGGACGGCGAGCGCGTGCTCGCGGAGGGCGCGACAGAAAACCGGATCCACGTCTTCGAGTCGGTGCTCAACGCCCGCACCGACGACGACAAGGTGCGGTTCCCGCGCGACGTCCACGACCTCGAAACCGCGGTGGACCGGATCGTCGCCGACGAGACGCTGATCCCGGTGCCGGAGCCGGACGGCTCTGACCGGTTCGACGACGAGTTCGCGACGTTCCGGACGAAACACGGCAGCTACTGGCGCTGGGTCCGCCCCGTCTTCGAGGGCGCGAGCCGGTCGAGCGCCAACGCCCGGATCGAGTTCCGGCCGATCCCGGGCCAACCTACCGTCCGCGACTCGATCGCCTTTCAGGGGGCGTTCGCCGGGCTGATGCAGGCGCTCCCGCAGCGCGAGCATCCCGTCATCGGGCTCGACTGGGAGACCGCCCGCGACAACTTCTACGCCGCGGTCGCCGACGGGCTCGACGCGGAGATCGAGTGGATCGGGCTCGGCGGGGAGCACACGACCGACACCGACGCGCTGTACGCCGACCTCCTCGATCACGCCGAGGCGGGGCTCCGGACCGCGGGCTGTCCCGAGGAGGAGGCCGCCGCGTGGCTCGCCCCGCTCCGGTGGCGGGTGGCGAACCGGATGACGCCGGCGAGCTGGAAGCGGGATCGGGTCCGCGAGCGCCTCGACGCCGGCGCCGACTTCGAGGCCGCGGTCCACGACACCCAGCGCGAGTACGTCGACCGACAGGCCGAGACGCTGATCGAGGGCGGGTTCTCCGCGTGGACGAGCGACGACTGAGACGCCGAGTCGGTGTCGAGCCGATCATAGCGGCAATCCGTTCCTGAATCCCGCACGACGGTTCTGGAGCGCCTCGACGTCCGATATGCAGTTCGAGCGCGTAGAGCGTCAGTAGGAGGTCTGTAACCCCCGATACGCCCCTGTGTCTGTGTCTCACGCGTCGTGTTTTATAACCTCAAAACATCATAGGTGCAGTTGAATATTCTCGATAGCCATATTACCTTATGCGCGGGACCGGTACGAGGTGGTACGATGGAGCGAAGACAGTTCCTCAGCGGAACCGGCGCGGCGATCGGCGGTTCGCTGCTCGCCGGCTGCGTTGGCGGGAACGACTCTCGGACGGTGACGGTCGACTACGCCTACTACAACCCGGTCAGCCTCGTGTTACGCGAGAAGGGGTGGATGGGGGAGGCGTTCGACGACACCGACGTGGAGATCGAGTGGGTGTTGAGCCTCGGCAGCAATCAGGCCAACGAGTACTCTCAGGGAGGCGAGGCCGAGGTCGCCTCGACCGCCGGGATCGCGGCGTTGATGGCCCGGTCGAACGGCGTCCCGATCACGACGCCGTACATCTATTCCGAGCCCGAGTGGACCGCGCTGGTCACCTTCGAGGAGAGCGGTATCGAGACGGTCGCCGACTTGGAGGGCAAGCGGGTCGCCGCGACCCGAGGCACCGACCCGTACTTCTTCCTCCTGCAGGCGCTCGACGACGCCGGCCTGAGCGAGGACGACGTAGAGGTCGTTCACCTCCAACACCCCGAGGGGCAGTCTTCGCTGGTGCAGGGCGACGTGGACGCGTGGGCGGGGCTCGACCCGCACATGGCCGAGCTGGAGCTGGAACACGACGGCGCGGAGCTGTTCTTCCGCGAGCCCGCGTACAACACCTACGGGTTCCTGAACTTCCTCGACGGGTTCCTCGCGGACCACCCGGAGGACGCCCGACGCGTGATCGACGCCTACGAGCGCGGCCGCGAGTGGGCGATCGCCAACCCCGAGGAGACCGCGTCGATCCTCGCGAGCGAGTCGGACATGTCCCAACCGGTCGCAGAGCGCGTGTTCACGCAGCGCAACGACCTCTCGGAGCCGATCCCAGGCGACGCGCACCGCGACCTGCTGTCGAACCTCGCGCCGATCCTCGAAGAGGAAGGGCTCGTCAACGACGACGCCGACCCGGCGAGGAGCATCGGCGACCTGCTCGACTCGGAGTTCGCGGCCGACGCCGCGGGAGGCGAGTAAGATGGCGACCACGCGGGAGACGGAAACCGGCGATATCGGGTCGAGCCTCGCCGGCGCGCTCCCGGACGCCGACCGGTTCCGGTGGCTGCTCGGGCTGGTCGTGCCCGCGGCGCTCGTCGTCGTCTGGCACCTGCTGGTCGCGACGGGCGTGTTCGCGGCCCACCAGCTTCCGGAGCCGCTCCGCGTGGTCGAGACGCTCTACGGGATGGCGGCGACGGGCGAACTGTGGGGACACATCGCCATCACGCTCCAGCGCGTGTTCTTCGGAACGCTCCTCGGCGTGAGCGCCGGGATCGTCTTCGGGACGATAACCGGGCTGTACGGGCTCGCCCGGGACCTGCTCGACCCGCTGTTACAGAGCCTCAAGAACATCCCCTCGCTGGCGTGGGTGCCGCTGTTCCTGCTGTGGTTCGGCATCGGCGAGGGCGCGAAGGTGTTGCTCATCGCCGTCGGGGCGTTCTTCCCCGTCTACCTCAACCTCTCGACGGGAATCGGCAACGTGAGCGAGGACCTCTTGGAGGTGGCCGAGGTGTACGACTTGGGACGGTTCGAGTCGCTCCGCCGGGTCGTGTTCCCGGCCGCGGTGCCGAGCCTGCTCGTCGGCATCCGCGGCGGCGTCGGGCTGGCGTGGATGTTCGTCGTCGCCGCGGAGCTGATCGCGGCGAGCCAGGGGATCGGCTTCCTGATGAGCGACGGGCGGGTGCTCGCCCGGCCGGACATCATCGTGGGCTCGATCCTGCTTTTCGCCTTCTTCGGGAACCTCTCGGACCTCGCGGTCAAGGAGGTGGAACAGCGTGTCGTCGACTGGTGAGGAGACGGCCGAGGCGAATGCGGCCGCCGACGACTCGGCGAAGTCGACGCGCGACTCGGAAGCGCCGACGGACGACCCCGCCCTCGCCGTCCGCGGACTCACGAAGCGCTACGGCGACACCGTCGCGCTCGACGAGGTCGACCTCGCGGTCGACGACGGGGAGTTCGTGGCGGTCGTCGGCCCCTCCGGCTGCGGGAAGTCGACGCTGCTGCGCGTGCTCACCGGGTTGGAGGTGCGGTTCGAGGGGCGCGCGGCGGTCGACGGCGTCGACGTGCGCGACGGCGGCAGCGACGCGGTCGGCATGGTGTTTCAGGAGCCGCGCCTGCTCGCGTGGGCGGACGTGCGGGAGAACGTCGCGGTCGGGCTCCCGAGCGACGTGGACCGCGACGATCCCGCCGCGCGCGAGCGCGTCGACGACCTGATCGAGACGGTCGGGCTCGACGGGTTCGCCGAGAGCCGTCCCGGCGAGCTCTCGGGCGGGATGGCCCAGCGCGTCTCGCTGGCGCGCGGGCTCGCCTACGAGCCGGAGGTGCTGCTGTTGGACGAGCCGTTCTCCGCGCTCGACCAGCTGACGAAGTACGAACAGCAGGACAACCTGCTCGACGTGTGGCGCGAGCGCGGGGCGACGGTCGCCTTAGTCACCCACGACGTGGAGGAGGCGGCGTACCTCGCGGACCGCGTCGTCGTGCTCGGCGGCCAACCCGGAACCGTCGAAACCGTCGTCGACGTGGAAGCGGACCGACCGCGCGACCGGACGGACGAGGCGCTGCTCGCAGCGCGCCGCGAGATCACGGACGCGCTCGGGCTCTGATCCCCTCCCGGCCGCTCGTCGACTCTCCACGCGATCGCCCGACGACTTCCTTCGCGACCGCCCGTCACCCTCCCTCGCGACTGCGCGCTGACCGCGCGCCGGCTTCGCACGGAACGAAACGAACGTCGATTCGGCTTATTAATCGGGTTCCGAAACCACATCCTCCCGATCGTCTCGGTGTGTGTATAATGTGTATAAGGCCACCCGATCCCGTTGGTGTCCTGCGGTTTTCGGGATCGGCGCTCGAATCCCGGGACCTCTCGGACGGGCCGTTTTTGCGACCGGCACAAGCGTTAAGTTCCTGACCCTGTTTCCGTGAGTCGATGACAGACATCACGGAGGCTTCGTCGGACACCCCGGCGGATCGAGTTCTTCCAGGGCACGATAGCTTCTAACATCGATATCGGTCCTGTACGGATCTTCGACACGACGTTACGAGACGGTGAACAGTCACCGCGTACGTCGTTCAGCTACGACGAGAAACGCCGTATAGCGGCGACGCTGGACGACATGAACACCCACGTCATCGAGGCGGGGTTCCCGGTGAACTCGGACGCGGAGTTCGAGGCCGTGAGCGACATCGCCGCCGCGACGGACACCACCGTCTGCGGGCTGGCGCGGGTCGTCGAGGGCGACATCGACGCCGCCATCGACTCCGGCGTCGAGATGGTCCACGTGTTCGTCTCCACCAGCGACGTACAGCTGGAGGATTCGATGCACGCGACCCGGCAGGAGGCGAAACAGCGCGCGATCGACGCCGTCGAGCAGGTAAAAGACGCCGGCGTCGAGTGCATGTTCTCGCCGATGGACGCGACGCGGACCGACCCCGACTACCTGCGAGAGATCGTCGAGGCGGTCAGCGACGCGGGCACCGACTGGATCAACATCCCGGACACGTGCGGCGTCGCGATGCCGACCAGCTTCGGGAAGACGGTGAAGGCGGTCGTCGAGGCGACCGACGCCCGCGTCGACGTGCACACGCACGACGACTTCGGGATGGCCGCGGCGAACGCGGTCACCGGCTTCGAGAACGGCGCGGAGCAGGCGCAGGTGTCGGTCAACGGGATCGGTGAGCGCGCCGGCAACGCCGCCTACGAGGAGGTCGTGATGGCGGTCGAATCGGTGTACGGCGTCGACACCGGCATCGACACGGCCCAGATCACCAAGCTGGCCCGGATCGTCGAGGAGGCCTCGGACATCCCGGTGCCGGCGAACAAGCCCGTCACGGGGCGGAACGCGTTCGCCCACGAGTCGGGCATCCACGCCGCGGGCGTCATCGAGAACGCCGACACGTTCGAAACCGGCGTGATGACCCCGGAGATGGTCGGGGCCGAACGCGAGTTCGTGCTCGGGAAACACACCGGCACCCACAGCGTGCGCAAGCACCTGGTGGAGGCCGGCTTCGACCCGAGCGACGGCGAGGTCCGGCGCATCACCAAGCGCGTCAAGGAGTACGGCTCCGGCAAGCGGCAGGTGACCGCCGGCGACGTCGAGCGGTTCGCCGAGGAGGCGGACGTCGACCGCGAGGAGGAGGTCCGGGTCTGATGGCCGCCTCCCTGCACGGGGAGCCCGCCGAGCGACCGCCGTGCGGTCGCGCGGGCGGAACCGATCGCCCGCTCCGATCTGGTCGCCCGCTCCGATCTGGTCGCCCGATCCGATCCGGCCTCCGGAACCGGTCCGCCGGTTCCGCTCCCCGACAGGGATTTATACCCCGGTCGCGTTGGTGGAGTCGAGATGCGACGACACCCCGAAATTCCGACGACCGCCGACGTCGCCGGAGCCGTCGCGCCGCGTATTGTAGGGGTATAACCCCCTACACCATTCCTTCCTCACCGACGCCACGCATCGACGAACGCCGACGGGCGAGAACGTACTTGTCCGGCGACGCGGCGTTCGGACCGACCGAGTCTCACACCCGCGAGATGCACCACCGAACACCACCACGACAATGAGCGACACAGCAGCACAGCCACGAGAGGACGACGCGGAGGAGCCGGACGACGCGGCGAGCGCGGACGAGTCGGCCGCGGCCGATACCGACGACCCGACCGACGCGGACGGTCCCGCCGCGGGACCGGTGTCGACCGGCGCCGAGTCGGTCGTCGCCGCGCTGGAGGCCGCCGGCGCGGAGACCGCCTTCGGCGTGCAGGGCGGCGCGATCATGCCCGTCTACGACGCGCTGTACGACTCCTCGATCCGCCACGTGACGATGGCCCACGAACAGGGCGCGTCCCACGCCGCCGACGCCTACGGCGTCGTGGCCGGCGAACCGGGGCTCTGTCTGGCGACCTCGGGGCCGGGCGCGACGAACCTCGTCACCGGCATCGCCGACGCCGACATGGACTCCGACGCGATGCTCGCGCTGACGGGACAGGTCCCGACCGAGTTCGTCGGCAACGACGCGTTCCAGGAGACCGACACGGTCGGCGTCACTCGCCCGATCACGAAGCACAACTACTTCGCGCACGGCGCGGACACCGTCGGCGACACCGTCGGCGAGGCGTTCGAGCTGGCGCGCGCGGGCCGCCCCGGGCCGACGCTCGTTGACCTGCCGAAGGACGTGACGCAGGACGAGACGAACGAGACGCCCGGTCCGGCGACGCCGCCGGCGGGTACCGACCCCGACCCGAACGCCGACCCGGACGCGGTCGAGGAGGCGGCCCGCGCGATCGAGGCGGCCGAACGGCCCGTCTGCCTGTTCGGCGGCGGCGTCATCAAGGCGAACGCGAGCGACGCCGCGCGCACGTTTGCGCGGACGTACGGCATCCCGGTGACGACGACGATGCCCGGCATCGGCTCGTTCCCCGAGGACGACGACCTGTGCCTCTCGTGGGCGGGGATGCACGGCACCGGCTACGCCAACATGGCGATCACCCACACCGACTGCCTGATCGCGGTCGGCACCCGGTTCGACGACCGGCTGACGGGCGGGATCGACACGTTCGCGCCGGAGGCCGAGGTCGTCCACGTCGACATCGACCCGGCGGAGATAAGCAAGAACGTCCACGCCGACTACCCGCTGATCGGCGACGCGGAGCGCGTCCTCGATCAGCTGACCGCGGCGGTCCGCGAGGCGCCCGACGCCGAGGCGTGGCGCGAGCGCTGCGCGGAGTGGAAGGAGACGTACCCGCTCACGTACGCGACGCCCGACGACGAGCCGCTGAAGCCGCAGTTCGTCGTCGAGGCGTTCGACGAGGCGACCGACGACGACACCATCGTGACGACCGGCGTCGGCCAACACCAGATGTGGGCCTCCCAGTTCTGGACGTACTCGGAGCCCCGGACGTGGGTCTCCTCGCACGGGCTGGGGACGATGGGGTACGGCGTGCCCGCCGCGGTCGGCGCGCGCGTCGCGGCCGACACGATGGGCGAGCAGGACCGCGACGTGGTGTGTTTCGACGGCGACGGTTCCTTCCTGATGACGATGCAGGAGCTGTCGGTGGCCGTCCGCGAGGACCTCGATGTCACGATAGCGGTGCTGAACAACGAGTACATCGGCATGGTGCGCCAGTGGCAGGACGCCTTCTACGAAGGCCGTCACATGGCCTCCGACTACACGTGGATGCCCGAGTTCGACAAGCTCGCCGAGGCGTTCGGCGCCCTCGGACTCCGCGTCGACGACTACGACGAGGTCGCGCCAGCGGTCGAGGAGGCGCTCGACTACGACGGCCCCGCGGTGATCGACTTCCACGTCGATCCGGAGGAGAACGTCCTGCCGATGGTGCCGAGCGGCGGCGCGAACGGGAAGTTCGCCACCGCGGAGGACCAGCTATGAGCGGCGACTCGCCCGACTCCCGACCCGCAACCGACGGCGGCTCCGCCTCCTCTGCCGGCGCTCCCGAGGCCGACTCCCGTCCCGTGCCGAGCGAGCAGCCCGGTCCCGAGGAACGCGACCACCCCGAGGGGCGCCGAAACCTCGCGGGGATCCGCATCGACCCCGTCGTCGAGGCGGAACACGAGTCGCGCCGCGCGGTCATCTCGGCGCTGGTGGAGGACGAGCCGGGCGTGCTCGCGCGCGTCTCCGGGCTCGTCTCCCGCCGCCAGTTCAACATCGAGAGCCTCACCGTCGGCCCGACGACCGTCGAGGGCCACTCGCGGATCACCATGGTCGTCGAGGAGACGGACCCCGGCATCGACCAGATCGAAAAGCAGATCGCGAAGCTGAAGCCGGTCATCTCGGTCGGCGAGGTCGCCGGCGACGCGGTCACCTCGGAGCTCGTCCTCCTGAAGGTGGAGGCGGACGACCCCGCGGCGGTCCACGCCGTCTCCGAGATGTACGACGGCCGGACGGTCGACGCCGGCCCGGAGACGATCACCGTCGAGCTCACCGGCGACAACGCCAAGATCGACAACGCGATCGGCGCCTTCGAGCGGTTCGGCATCGTCGAGATCGCGCGGACGGGACCGACCGCCCTCGCGCGCGGCAACACGCCGACGGCGCCCGGAGAGAAACCCGGAACGGCCGGCGAACCGACCACGCACGACGACTGACGCGCGAACACACACGCGAACTCACACGATACACATGACCGAAGACGACACGCAGACGTTCAACTCGACAGTATACTACGACGAAGACGCGAACGAGGAGGCGATCGCCCACAAGACCGTGGCCGTGCTCGGCTACGGCTCGCAGGGCCACGCGCACGCGCAGAACCTCTCCGAGAGCGGGGTTGACGTGATCGTCGGCCTCCGCGAGGACAGTTCCTCCCGGAGCGCCGCCGAGAGCGACGGACTCCGCGTGGAGACCCCCGCGGACGCGGCCGCCGAGGCCGACATCGTGAGCGTGCTCGTGCCCGACACGGTCCAGCCGGACGTGTACGAGAACGCCGTCGAGCCGAACCTAGAGGCGGGCGACACGCTCCAGTTCGCGCACGGGTTCAACATCCACTACAACCAGATCCAGCCGCCCGAGGACGTCGACGTGACGATGGTCGCGCCGAAGTCGCCGGGCCACCTCGTCCGCCGCAACTACGAGAACGACGAGGGGACGCCCGGCCTGCTGGCGGTGTACCAAGACGCGACCGGCGACGCCCACGACGAGGGGCTCGCGTACGCGGCCGCGATCGGCTGTACCCGCGCCGGCGTCGTCGAGACGTCGTTCCGCGAGGAGACCGAGACCGACCTGTTCGGCGAGCAGGCCGTCCTCTGTGGCGGCGTCACCTCGCTGGTGAAGCAGGGGTACGAGACGCTGGTCGACGCCGGCTACTCCCCGGAGATGGCGTACTTCGAGTGTCTCAACGAGCTGAAGCTCATCGTCGATCTGATGTACGAGGGCGGGCTCGGCGAGATGTGGGACTCCGTCTCCGACACCGCGGAGTACGGCGGGCTCACGCAGGGCGACGTGGTCGTCGACGAGCACGCCCGCGAGAACATGGAGGAGGTCCTAGAGAAGGTCCAGAACGGCGAGTTCGCCCGCGAGTGGATCTCCGAGAATCAGGCGGGACGGCCCTCCTACACGCAGCTCCGGACGGCCGAGAAGAACCACGAGATCGAGGCCGTCGGCGAGGAGCTGCGCGGCCTGTTCGCGTGGCAGGACGAGGACGAAGCGGACGAAGAGGAGTCGGCCGAGGTGACCGCCTGATGGGGGTACGCGGCGACGCGAACCGGTCCCGCGAAACCACGCCGTCGGCGCGTCACGCGGGTGAGTGCCGATGAGTGAGGGAACGCTGTACGACAAGGTGTGGGACCGGCACAAGGTGACTCGGTTACCCACCGGACAGGACCAGCTGTTCGTCGGGCTCCACCTCGTCCACGAGGTCACGAGCCCGCAGGCGTTCGGAATGTTACAGGAGCGCGACAAGGAGGTCGCGTTCCCGAAGCGCACGCATGCGACGGTCGACCACATCGTGCCGACCGGCAACCGCGACCGGCCGTACCGCGACGAGGCCGCCGAAAACATGATGGCGGAGCTGGAAGAGAACGTCCGCGGCTCCGGTATCGACTTTTCCGACCCGGACTCCGGCGATCAGGGGATCGTCCACGTCATCGGGCCGGAGCAGGGGCTCACCCAGCCGGGAATGACGATCGTCTGCGGCGACTCGCACACCTCGACGCACGGCGCGTTCGGCGCGCTGGCGTTCGGCATCGGCACCTCGCAGATCCGCGACGTGCTGGCGACGGGCTGTGTCGCGATGGAGAAACAGAAGGTCCGCAAAATCGAGGTCACGGGCGAGCTCGGCGAGGGCGTCACCGCGAAGGACATCATCCTCACGATCATCGGGGAGCTCGGGACCGACGGCGGCGTCGGCTACGTGTACGAGTACGCCGGCGAGGCCATCGAGGATCTCGGGATGGAGGGGCGGATGTCCATCTGTAACATGTCGATCGAGGGCGGCGCCCGCGCGGGGTACGTCAACCCCGACGAGACCACCTACGAGTGGCTGAAGGAGACCGACGCCTTCGAGGACAGCGAGGCGCAAAGCGCCTCTGGCAGCCGGATGGAATCCGGTGACGATCCCGAAAAGTTCGAGCGGCTGAAACCCTACTGGGAATCGATCACCACGGACGACGACGCCGAGTACGACGACGTGGTCACCATCGACGGCTCGGCGATCGAGCCGACCGTGACGTGGGGGACCACGCCCGGCCAGACGGCTGGGATCACCGAACCGATCCCGGACCCCGACGACCTGTCCGAGGAGGACCAAGACACGGCGCGGCGCGCGCAAAAGCACATGCGCGTCGAGCCCGGCGACACGATGGAGGGGTACGACATCGACGTGGCGTTCCTCGGCTCGTGTACCAACGCGCGGCTGAAGGACCTCCGCGAGGCCGCGGCGTTCGTCGAGGGCCGCGAGGTAGACGACGACGTGCGCGCGATGGTCGTCCCCGGCAGCCAGCGGGTCCGCGACGCCGCCGAGGCCGAGGGGCTCGACGAGGTCTTCAAGCAGGCCGGCTTCGACTGGCGCGAACCCGGCTGTTCGATGTGTCTCGGCATGAACGACGACCAGCTGGTTGGCGACGAGGCGAGCGCCTCCTCGTCGAACCGGAACTTCGTCGGCCGGCAGGGCTCGAAGGACGGGCGCACCGTGCTGATGAGCCCGATCATGGTCGCGGCGGCGGCGGTGACCGGCGAGGTCACCGACGTTCGCGAGATGGAGGAGGTGGCGACCGTATGAGTTCGCCCGAGTTCAGCGACGGCGAGGCGCCGGCGGAGAAGGTCACCGAGGTCACCGGCACCGGGATTCCGGTCCGGGGCAACGACATCGACACCGACCAGATCATCCCGGCGCGGTTCATGAAGGTCGTCACCTTCGACGGACTGGGGCAGTTCGCCTTCTTCGACCAGCGGTTCGACGACGAGGACAACGAGAAGGACCATCCGTTCAACGAACAGCAGTATCAGGGCGCGAACGTCTTGGTCGTCAACGCCAACTTCGGCTGCGGCTCCTCGCGCGAGCACGCTCCGCAGGCGCTGATGCGCTGGGGGATCGACGCGGTCGTCGGCGAGTCGTTCGCGGAGATATTCGCGGGCAACTGCCTCGCGCTCGGCATTCCCACGGTCACGGCCGACCAGGAGGATATCGAGGCGCTGCAGGACTACGTCGAGGCCAACCCCGACACCGATGTCGACATCGACGTGGCCGAAGAGACGATCACCTACGGCGACACCGTGATCGACGCGACGGTCCACGACGCCCAACGGAAGGCGCTCGTCGAGGGCATCTGGGACACCACGGCGCTGATGGGCGCGAACGAGGACGCGGTCCGCGAGACGGCCCGGTCGCTGCCGTACGTGCCGGCCGAGCACATCTCGGGGGACGAGGCGTGACCCACGAGGTCGTCGTCATCGAGGGCGACGGGATCGGCCGCGAGGTCGTCCCGGCGGCCATCGAGGTGCTGGAGGCGCTCCCGGTCGACTTCGAGTTCGTCGCGGCCGAGGCGGGCGACGCGGTGGAAGAGCAGACGGGAGAAGCGCTCCCCGCCGAGACGTACGAGCGCGCCGCTGACGCGGACGCGACGCTGTTCGGCGCGGCCGGCGAGAGCGCCGCCGACGTCATCCTTCCGCTGCGCGAGGCGGTCGATTCGTTCGTCAACGTCCGGCCCGCCACGGCGTACCCCGGCGTCGACGCGCTCCGGCCGGAGACGGACGTGGTCTTCCTGCGCGAGAACACCGAGGGCGTCTACGCGGGCCACGAGGACCGGCTCTCAGAGGACCTCTCGACGCTGACGCGGGTCGTCACCTCGTCGGCGTCGCGGGAGATTGCGGAGTTCGCCTGCGAGTTCGTCGAGGACGGCCGGGGTCCCGACGGCGATCGCGACGAGGGGTTCACGGTCGCCCACAAGGCGAACGTGATGCGCGAGACGGACGGCCGGTTCCGCGAGGAGGTGCTCGCGGTCGCCGAGGAGCGCGGCGTCGACGCCGATGAGGAGCTGATGGACGCGTTCGCGACGAAGCTCCCGCTGGATCCGAACCAGTACGGCGTGATCGTCTGTCCGAACCTCGCGGGCGACGTGCTCTCCGATCTGGCCGCCGGCCTCGTCGGCGGGCTCGGCCTGCTCCCGTCGGCGAACGTCGGCCACGACAACGCGCTGTTCGAGCCGGTCCACGGCACCGCGCCAGACATCGCGGGCGAGGGGATCGCGAACCCGACGGCCGCGATCCTCTCGGCGGCCATGCTGTCGGAGTACCTCGGCCACGTCGAGGAGGGCCAGCGAGTGCGAGACGCCGTGGAGGTCGTCCTCTCCGACGGCCCGCGAACCGGCGACCTCGGCGGCGACGCGACGACCGACGAGGTCACGGCCGCGATCGTCGACCGGCTGTAAGCGCGGAACCGTCCCGAATCCGTTCCGATCGACGGTCCGTCCGTGACCGCGGGCGAACCACAAGAAAGGAAACCCTGCGGCCCGTCGACTCTCGTATGAGCAACTACGAAGTCGCGATGGAAGCCGCCTGGTTGGTCCGTGACGTCGAGGAGACCGACGACGCCATCGGCGTCGCGGTCAGCGAAGCCGGCAAGCGACTCAACGAGACGGACAAGCAGTACGTCGAGGTCGAGCCCGGCGTCACCGGCTGTCCGGTCTGCGGGGAGCCGTTCGACGCCGCGTTCCTCGCCGCGAACACCGCCCTCGTCGGACTTCTTCTGGAGATCGACATCTTCAACGCCGACAGCGAGGAGCACGCCGAGCGGATCGCGAAAAGCGAGGTCGGCGGCGCGCTCCGCGACGTTCCCCTCGAAATCATCGAGGTCATCCAGACCGAGGGCGACGAGGAGGACGCCGACGTCGACGCCGGGGAGTGAGCCTCTCCGACGGGTGACTGTCGGATCGGTCGGCGGGGACGACGCCTCGCCCGCGATATCGGTCGTTGCCGAAACCTTTTCTAATAACCCCTAGTTATTCAGCGTATGGAACTCCCGACGCCACAGGACCTCCGCGAGCGGCGGACGACGCTGGAGCTGACGCAGAGCGAGCTCGCCGACGCCGCGGACGTCTCCCAGCCGCTCATCGCGCGGATCGAGGGCGGCGACGTCGACCCGCGGCTCTCGACGCTCCGCCGGATCGTCAACGCGCTGCAGGAGGCGGAGGGCGAGGTCGTCCGCGCGAGCGACCTGATGAACGAGACGGTGATCAGCGTCGCGCCGGACGACGCGGTGCGCGAGGCGGTCGAACTGATGGAGGAGGAGGCGTACTCACAGCTCCCGGTGTTACAGAACGGCGTTCCGGTCGGCTCGATCAGTCAGGGCGACGTGGTCCACGCGGGCGAGAACGTGGGCGACCACCCGGTCAGCGAGGTGATGAGCGAGTCGTTCCCGACGGTCGCGCCGGGCGCGACCGTCGACGAGGTCCGGAACTTACTCGACCACTACAAGGCCGTGATGGTGACCGACGGCGGGGAGACGGTCGGAATCATCACCGAGGCCGATATCGCCGCGCATCTGTCGTAGGAAGATTTATTCAAAAATAAGAGTACCATCTAGACCATGACTGATGATTCTCCACTTGTAGATCGCGTCGAGGAGGTGATTGCGAATCTAAAATATGTATATAAAACTCACTATCTAATGGCAGAGTGGTACGAGAAAATCGACCGTGTTATTTCACTAGCAGTTGCGGTCGGAACAGCACTATTAGCAGGTGCCATTATTTGGGAAGCTGCATCCCGAGAATTTCTCCTTACGGTGGCTTTGGTAGTTGCGATCTTGTCATGGACAGATGCCATTGTTGACTTAGGAAAGAAATCAGAACTGCTGTGTTGAATAGCGATCGTATCTGCCGATATCACCGGTTTAGAAGGATGAAGCCGAGGAGATCGAACCTGCCATGGAGATCGATATCCTCGACTTCAGTGAGCAGTGTCGTGATCTAGCTAAACAAGCGTTGGGGAAGCACGCGGGTGAGCCCGCCAGCGGCGGGTTCGCCCGCTGGGTCCACGTCGTTCTGCACTGTTTTCGGCTCGAAAACGGCCACAGCTACCGTGAAACGCCGAATCGGCTGAAGTACATGGCTGAAGTTCGTGACGCTCTCAATCTTGATCGGGACGACCTCCCCGATCACACCACGCTCTACAAGTCGTTTGATCGGCTCAAAATGTGGGTGTGGCGGGCGCTGCTGCGCGTTTCCGCGCAGCAGTACACGCAGTCCGGCCATGCCGCTCTCGACAGCACGTTCTTCGACCGCCGACGTGCATCATCGTACTTTCGCCAGCGGGCAGGACGGACGGTACAGACGCTGAAAGTGACGATATTGGCTGATGTGGAATCATTTGCTGTTCTTGACGTTCACATCACAGCGCGGTGGAAGCACGATACGAAGACCGGACTGCAGGTCGTCCGCTGAAACGCGGACGACCTGCAGTCCGTCGCCGCCGACAACGGCTTCCAAGACTGGCACACCGAGTACGAAATCGCCGCACATGACGTTGAGTACCTTGTTCATTACCGCGGCTCGTCAGCCAACGCAGCCGCGAACAACGCGCTCAACCGAGCAAACGGCTACTCTCAGCGGTGGATGGCCGAAACATCGTATTCGACAACGAAGCGCTCGCTCGGCGACGCCGTGCGAGCGCTCGGCTGGTATCGACAGTTCCGTGAAATCGTTCTGATGTTCGCCATCATCAACATCGAATCGGTGTGTGAACCGCTGTAACCGTGACTCAGCATCTATTCAACACAGCAGACAAAAACATCTTCTTGAATCGAAGGAGGATGCCGAGTTCTTCCTCCAGTCCGGCTTTGGACGAATTCTCGACGGCTTTCAGAAGAAGTTTGGCGACTCATCAGATGGAGAATAGTGAACAGATTCTAGATGCTGCTGAATATCTGTTCGAGATCGTCGAGTTCAAACAGTGACCAGTTATCGTTGAGCTCGCCAGCAAGACCATCGACGAATCCACTTCTGGAAAACAGCGCGAATTGTTCAGACCGATCGCTTGGTCCCCATCGGACGCTGTCGGCCTTCGAACGAAGATCATCAACAAGTCCGTGGCTCACCGGCTCATTGGTCCATTTACATTCGGCAAGGAGGAGTCGATCATCTGCGGGAGCAAGTCCCACAATATCGATTTCGTCTTCACCGTACCACCATCGCCCGACGGCTGAATACGAGTCGAGTTCGCCGCGTCTGATCAGCTCCCAGACAGCCTCTGTACAGATATCTTCGAATGTCGTCGAGACGTGTGTTGGGAGGTCAGGTTCAATCGTGCCGTCGAAGACCATCGCAGGCGCTTCTTCGATGCTAGACCGGTTCGGTTCGACGTAGCGAAACCAGAATCGAAGGAACTCATCGTCGACGCGGTAGTGAGATCGTTTGGACTTCTGACCGGACGCTGTAATCGGTACCTCACGCTTGAGAAGCCGAAGCTGGCGAAGTGTCTGGAGGTATTTCGAGAGCGGCCCTGAATCGATCCCAGTTGCACCAGAGATCTCGTTGGGTGTCGTGTGTCCGATTGCGACTGCCTCAAGAATACTGAGGTAACGGGCCGGATTTCGCAACTCCGTTTGAAGCAGGAACTCTGGTTCGTTATAGAGTACTGCTGTCGGTGAGAGAATCTGTGTTTGGATGTTCTCGGCTATCGATTGGTTGTAGTCGAAGAGGGTGAGATACATCGGCGTCCCACCGGTGACCGAGTACGACCGGATCGCGTCTGCAATATCGTACGCAATGACAGCATTGGCTTGCTGGAACGAAAACGGGTTAAGATCGATTTGTCCAGTCCGGCGACCATACAACGGACTTTCGTGACCGAGCACTTCCAACTCCATTGTACTCACGCTTGACCCACACAGAACCAGCATCGAGTCAGTGTGCTGCAGTTGCTCGTCGACGAACGCTTGGAGGTATGACGGCAGAGAATCGTTCTCTGCGACCAGATACGGAAACTCGTCGATAACGACAATGCAGTCGTCCGTTTTGAGCTTCTCACCAAGGTACTCGAATGCATCGTCCCAATGGTCGATACGTGGGACACGGTCATCGAACCCGTCGGCAATCTGTTCGACAAACTTCTCTCGCTGACGATCTTCAGCTTCTTGAGCCGCAAGATAGTACAGATGCGGCCGATCAGCACAGAACTCTTTGAGCATCGCTGTTTTCCCAACCCGCCGACGCCCATATACAACGTAAAAGGCGTAGCCCGGCGATGAGTACGCCGTTTCTAGTGAATCGAGTTCATCCTGCCGATTATAGAAGGTCATACTTTGCTTAATGATTATTGAGATAATGACTTATGTTCTTCGGCGTGAACGAGATACTCCCGACCAGCCACGTTCTGTTGATAGTTCAGCCGCCGCTGGCAGATCGAGAGTGAGTACAAATCGATCAAAACGACTTTCTCGCGAAGACCTCCTCGAAAGACTACTGGGTTCGCTTGTTCTACTTCGTGTTCGCGGTACCCTTGTACAACATCTGGCGGCTGACCGACTTCCTGCTGAAAGCGGGTGTCGACGGCGAGATGGCCTACGCGCCCGTGTTGACTGCGGGCGAATCTGCGGAGGTGATTGCCTCCGCGCTGATTCCGGCTGACTAACCGTCTGACTCTCGCCAGTTAGCTGCTCAAGAGTGGCAACGCTATTCAGCAGCATCAAAATCTACGCAATTTCTCACGTTCGCCCGGCAGTCCAACCACAAGGATTCAAAATCGATGATTGATCGGTGAATATCACTACGAATTGATGGAAGTTCAACCCAAAATTGATCTATCCTCCGGAACTGTGGGTCTTCCAAACAGCACTGTTAAGTTACGAACGACAGAAAGTGTGGTCCAATCGTCTCAGCGAGATCTCCCGTGGGCACTCACGCGGAACCGTATCACTGACGGCCGCGATCAAACAGTGCAGCTCCACCTCCAACAGTCAACGGTCAACACACAGCGGGAGGCGACACGAACGCTTGAGTCAGAGCTCGGCAAACAGGTCAAGAAGGCCGATCTCCGTGAGGCTGCGCTCCTTGTTGGGCTTCAACACACGGATGAGATCGCTGCAACGCTCCGGGAGTGGGGATACGATCTGGATTAAGTAGCGCCTCTGTTGCCATTCTCAGCCGGGAGGAATTCTGCTCCGATTGCGATTAGCTACTGAGTTTTAGCTCACCTCCCCGGCGAGGACGTCGATCAGACCAACATCGACTGGACGCGGAAGGGTGTCGGGAACCGCCCGCCGGCACAGGCCAACCGGACGACCAAGCCGCCCGACATGCGGGTCAATCGCGATTTGTCGGAACTCGGCGGCGAGGCGTCCGCAATGGCGTCGCTGTCGAGTGACCGTGCCGAAGCGTCGGATACCGTGGGAACGGACGCCCCCGAGCAAGAGGACTCGGTATTCATGAAGGGGCTCGGCACCCTCATGCGGTTCTTCTTCGACGACAAGACCGAGAGCGACGCTGACGAAGCGGACACACCCACGGCGACGGTCGACATCGACTCCTCGCCCGAGAAGCAGGAACGTTCAACGAGGTGTATCGGAAGTTCATCCACGGCGAGCTCACCCGCGCGAAGATCAAGAGCCAGTACAACGACAACGTCGCGGACAACCTCATCCGGAAGTTCCAGAAGCGCCGGGCCGACGAGATGGAGATCGACCTCGACGCGCTTGACGCCCGTGACGATATCTTCGACGTCGTGGATATGTACTACGTGCTGGCCGACAACGAGAGCCGCGCGAAGTTCTCGAACGTCGTCAGCCAAGTGGGGATGAGTTTCATCCACGAGTACACGACGAAAATCGCCGAGATGGATGTCGAGGAGATCGACCCGGTTTTGCGGCGGATTCAGGACTGGGTGGAGGACCCCGTGAGTCGGGGGATCGTGGCCCATCGAGACGGCACAATCAACATCTCACACGCCGTCAAAGAGGGGAAGATCATCCTCGTGCGGAACACCGTCCGATCTGACGAGATCCGGAAGGTCGTTTCGACGGGAATCATGCGTCGGGTGTGGTCAACCATCCGGAAACGCGAGAAGGTCGAAGAGGCGGATCGCGAGCCCTTCTTCGCGATCATGGACGAGTTTGACGACATCGCCTCCGAGAACATGGCACTCGACAAGATGCTCTCGAAGGCGCGCTCCGGGAAGATGGGGGTCGTCACCCGTCTCCAGAACCCCTCACAGGTGCGCGACATCGCCCCGCAGACGCTCAAGCAGATGTTCGGGAACACGGATACGCTGTTGAGTTTCGGTGTGACGGAGGTGGACGACGCCCGGATCATCTCCGAGCGGTTCGACGAGGACGCCATCGATTCGGGGACGCTCATGTCGTTGCCCGCCTATACGGCCCTGACGACGATCTCGACGATGGACGAGGACGGCCCGATGCGGTCGGACCCGCTTGCGCCGGACACGTTCGCGCCCTATCCGGCGCGGCGGACGCCCGCCGAGGCCGAAGCGATCATCGGCGAGAACCTCAAGGAGTACGGCGTCGACGCCCTTGAGCAGAACCTTGACGAATCCGAACACGCGTTGATGCACCTCGGTGGGGAAAGCGACCTGACGAAGTGTTTCCTCGAAGCGGTGTGGGCCGAGCAGATCCGACAGAACGCCCTCAATGCGCTGCCCGGCGACTACGACACGCTTGAGCCGGCGATGGAGCAGCTGTGGCACGGCGACGCCACGCAGTCGTTCGCCGAAATCGACGGCGATTGGCCCGGCTGTACGGTGATGGCGCGCGTCACGAAGGCGTACGTCCCCAACGCGCCCGACGGTCAACAACAGATTCTCTACCTCGAAGACATCGCGCCCAACGTGGCGGAGCCGGGGCAGGTGGGCGGCGAGGTGAAGCTCACGGTGTGGCGCAAGTCCCAGATCGAGACGATGGCGAGCGTCGGCGACGTGCTGTTCATCTCGAACCCCAAGCCGGGCGAGTTCCGTGGTGACCTCACCCTCGCAGCGACGGGTGACACGACTATCGACCGGCTCGTCGAGAGCGATGGTGAGCTGAAAACGTTCCGGGACGCGTGGGGCGCACTCACCGGCGAGAATGACGGCGCACAGCACATCTCCGCAGGCGATGAAGCGCCCGGTGCAGCTGGGACGATCGGTGACGACGACGTCACTCGACTCCCCAACAAGCGCTACCGGCGTCCGGGCGCGTCGCTTCGGCGTGGCCCGCCCGAAGAAGAGCAGTACTGTTCGTCTCTCGGTGGTGTGTCCCTATCGCTCATAGGGGGTTGTGCCGGCCGGTGCCGGTGTGTAGGTGTATACGGGTTAGTACGGCGTAAATAGGTCCGGGGCGACAACCGGAGATCGGCGTTGATGGCGAGTGTTCGTTACTATATGATAGTAACGTGGGCGGCGGGGTAGGCTATCCGTTATCGAGACGTGACAATATCACTGGTACTGCTTGAATACTTCCCAAAACTCATCATGGAATCGTGGTGATTTTTTGGTCGCGTCGCAGAACCGTTTAGACTTCACCCCCAGTAGCCTCGACCGAGGCGGTGCAGTGAATTTCCTCGTGAGTTGATCGGCACAGAACCTCATCGAAGAACTGGCTGTAGCGTTCTGGGTCCTGGTACCTGACCAGCCGGAGCTGAAGTACCGCATTCAATCCGTCCCGACTCCACTGCATCCAGTCCCGCTTGCACCGTTTGGCGACTTCTCCCATTGCCCGCTCGAGGGGGTTCGAGGTCCACCGCACCTCGACCCCGTCGAGTGCTTCCTCTGCAAATGTCAGCATTGATGGCAGTCCACGTCGCAGATACGCTGCTGCTTTATCCGAGCAGAACTGCCCCAACTGCCACGCTGTCTTCTCTATTCGCTCGCGCGTTCGCGCGATCCGGTTACGGATCGCCGAATACTCCTCCGCTGGACGGTGTTTCTCCACCGAATTCTTCAGATGGAACAACTCTCCACTCACGTCTGAAATAATCTCTTTCCGTGTCTCCAGTTCCAGTGCGCCATCAACAGACAACCTGTGTCTGAGTGACCGCGGAACATGGGCGAGATCAAGTTGATGTTCACGATCCTCTCCAGTAAAGGCCGTCACAAGTCTGTCTTCGCTATCACTGACGACCGCCGCGTCGTCAGTGATCGCGTTCTGCTCGTCAAGATCAGCGGCTATGCTGTTCCAGTCAGCGTTAACCGAGACATCAAGGACTGATCGAGATTCTCCATCATCGTCCTCTGCGAGTGTGATCTGAACTTCGTGCTGGCTACGGTTGTCATCCTGACTGTGGCACTTCGTCCCATAGGAATGACGGTGTCAGCTTCTGTACCTGGAATGTGGTCAGAAACGAATGCTGAGAGTTTCTTCCCGTACTCTTTAACTCGCCGCTGGATGGTGTCGGGCGACGGCGTCTTCTCGAAGCCGTCGCCCGCCGACGCAGCGTCCCGATACGACAGTGTCATGGCGAGATTGACTGCCTTGGCGGAGATATCCTCTTGATAGCACTTCTTTCCATCGAACTGGATGAGGTTCTCGACAGGGCGGAAGTGAGACTGCTCATCTTCGCTGGCAGCAGTGTCCTCGACGTAGTCCAGCGTGAACGTGTGCTCGCCGGCGGTAGTCACCGCCGAGCGAGTACACGTCGCAGAGCGTTGAAACCGCTCGGTTCCGTTGCCGTGGCTGTGTTTTACACCGCAGAAGCTCTCGACGAGACGCTCGTTGAGGCACTCAACAAGTGCCTCAACGAGGATGGAAGTGATGTTCTGCTTGGCGAGAACCTCACTGATCACTGCGAGTGGATACTGCTCGGTAGGATCAATCGTCAGAGTCAATTGGACGGTGAGTGTGATCTCGATCGGGGACTCTTCCATTCCAACACCGGAGCAGTCCCCTTCCTGTGACGTATCAACTGCTACTTCGTTGCGGTGAGTGGCGACCTGATTCTAAACGATTCTGCGACGCGACCAATATATGATCTCGAAGCGATCGGACGCGTCGAGACTGCAGGACAAATGACAAAAAAGTGTTAATTCTCTATTAATAGTATCTATTGTGTTGCGTCACAGTCACGAATCATCGCATATCATCCGGGACGACGATGTGTGCTTGACGGTCGATGCAATCAACGCATAACAATAATGTCAGAGCAAAAAGACGGAGAGAAGATGGACGACAGTTCGAAAGCACGTCTCACCGAGAGGAGACCGTCTCCGTATACCAGTTCGAGAACGATACGTCCGCCAATAGGAGGATGCGAAACGCACCGCCTCAATTATGGGTTCCAGTCCGAATTATCGAACACCCGACGGCGGGTCCTTACGAAAATTGTTGGGAGTGACCAATGAGATCTGACGGGGAGTCGATCAACGTCTTGCAACTCGTGACGACGCCACGGCCGTTCTTTCGACAACAGGTGGAAGTTCTTGAGCGGAGCGGCGTGTCGTCAACCGTCGTTCGAGTTCCGCCTGCGGATGGACATCGGGTGGGACATGAGTATGCAATGTTCTACGGACGTATCCTCTCGAAACTGGTGACAGAGGAGTACGACTTGATCCATGCGAACTTTGGGCTCACGCTCCCGTTTGCACTCGCTCAACCGATTCGACCGGTCGTCGCCTCTCTTTGGGGAACGGATGTCTTCGGGGAATATGGCTGGGTCACAGACCGATGCATCCAGTGGACCGACGCCGTTATCGTCATGTCCGATGAGATGAACGACGCGGTGAATGTGGAGACAAACGTTATCCCGCACGGTGTCGACTTCGATTTGTTCGAGCCGATTCCACAGGCGGAGGCCAGACGCAAAGTGGACTGGAACGCCAATGCGAAACACATTCTTTTTCCATACGATCCGGACCGACACGTCAAAGACTTCCCTCGCGCGGAGCGCATCGTTGATGAGGCGGCTGGTCAGGTGGATGAGAACGTAGTGATACAGACCGTCTACGATGTCCCACACGAACGAGTTCCGCTCTACATCAACGCTGCGGACGCCTTTCTCATGACATCGAAGTGGGAAGGGTCACCCAACGCCGTCCGTGAGGCACTCGCATGTAACTTGCCCATCGTTTCAACGGATGTCGGCGATGTCGCTGAACGCGTTAACAACGTTTCTCATTCGTACGTCTGCGAGAGCGACCAGGAGCTGGTGAACGCTCTTGTTTCCGTTCTCGCTGCCGGCGAACGATCAGATGGCCGGGAGTCAGAAAACATAACGAGTCTCACGAACATGAAGGAAAGTATTCTCAATATCTACGAGTCTGTCGGCGTGCAGTGTCCCGATGTCGACTAGAATGTATGGTCTGAGGACCAATAACTAGGGCGTAACAAAGTACAAATCCGCTGTGGTACTGTAGCAGAGATGGGCCGAGTCGTATCTGACAGTGACGATTCCTCAGATGTGATCCGTTCCGATGTCTCGTAGGAAACACCGGCGCGGGGCTATTCGATCGAAGGTTCTCCTCACGCTCGGGTTCGTACTGCTTACGGTCGGGCTCCTTGCAGCATACACCGAACCGGCCTCGGGATACGAACTGTCTCCATACACCTCGACGCCAGTTCCCTTCTGGGCTTGCATGGCGCTGAGTACTCTCGCCTCGCTAGCCGTCGCGTTCGATCGCGACCGTTCGCCGCATCTGCGGACGATAGCGCTCTTTCTCGGCGTAAGCATCTTCGTGGCCATCATCTCGATCCCTATCGTTAGAAACTACCATTTTTTTGGTCCGGCAGACTCACTGACTCACCTCGGTTGGGTTCTCGACTTCCGTACGGGAGCCTTGCAACCCTTCGATATTCTCTATCCGGCAACACACGTCATCGCGCTTCTGTTCGGCGAAGTTGGCGGTATGCGGCTTCCGCGGGCGGGACAATTGACTGTCGTCATCTACTTCGTACTGTACCTCCTGTTTCTCCCACTATGTGTTGCCTACCTCTCAGATAGCGACTGGGCGGTCCCGTTTGGTCTCTACGCCGCCGCCCTCTTTTTGCCCGTCAACAACGTGAGCGTCTTCAGGATGATGCATCCGACGACGCAAGCCATCCTCTTCTTTCCGTTCGTGTTCTTTGTGACGTTTCGGTATCTCAGGGGGCCCTCTGATATCGAGTGGTTCGGCTTCTCCGCGAGCTCGTGGAGTGTACTCTTGTACGTCGCGGTGGCGTCCCTCCTCTTCGTCCACCCACAGCAGGCTGCAAACCTTCTCGTCATATTCGTGACTATCTCGGTTGTACAGACGATATATCGAGGTGTCGGTGATCGACTCGGTAACTATGATATCGCCACAGAGCGGCTCGCTTATCCTCCTGCCCTCTTTCTTGGCGTCCTCTTCGGACTGTGGGTACCACAACACTCACGAGCAACCGGATCAGGGAGTATCATCATCGAACGGATTATCCAATTTGTCACCGGCTCCAGTGAATCACCCGTTGATGGTGCCACACAACGTGGGAGGTCGCTAAGCGATATCGGTGGCAGTATCGAGGAACTCTTTGTCAAACTGTTTCTCGTGACACTTCTGTTCTTCATCGTCGCTGGACTGTTGATGCTTCTCAGCTACGTGAGTAGAGTGAACTGGAAAGACGTGAATCAACGAACCGTTATCAAGTACCTCTCAATATCCTTTTCGACGCTGACGGTAATATTCCTGATGTACTTCCTGTCGAGCGTGACGACACAGCACTACCGACAGCTCGGGCTCCTCGCGATGGTTGCGTCGATACTCGGCACGGTTATGCTGTCGGACGGCTTGACCGTGCTCGCCGATCGGTTCTCCACCCGGTCGGTCGTCGGAGTCGCTGGACCCATTCTCGTCGTCATGTTGCTTTTATCAACTGCCTCTGTGTATCAGTCGCCCTATATGTATCAGCAGTCGGCCCATATCACAGAGATGGAACTGACGGGATATGAGACTGCTATCGATAACCGAAGCGACGAAGTGATCTTCACAAATATCCGTGGTGGGACGGCACGCTATGCTGACGCGGTGTACGGCCGCAACGGGAGTGAAAAGATGGATATCAATCGAGCCGATGAGCCGATTCCGGATCAGGTATTCAACCGTGGAAATATGACGACATACTACGACGATCCGCATTATCTAGTTGTCCTACAACGCGATTACGATCGAGAAGTTATCGTCTACAACGGGTTCCGGTTTACCAGTCGCGGGTTTGATCACTTGGACGAGCAACCCGGCGTGAGCAAACTCATCTCGAACGATAGCTTCCGCCTCTACTATATCGAACCAACGTACGAAACGACGATGGGAGATCCTAGCGACGTAGTCTCCGAACCTAGACGGATGACATTCTTAGCACCGTCGGCGGTTTGATAGTGGGGCGTGGTTGTACGGACGTCACTACTCCGTAACGGTTAGCCAGTGGTACACATCGGCGTCGGCATTCGACCGTGTCGGCGTCTCCGGCGGCTTCCCTTCATACACGAGGTAGATGACGCGGACTCGCTCACCGACGAATGTCGGGCTTAGTCCGTGTGAGTGCCGCCACCTCTGATCCGCCGCGATGGTTTTGTTGAACGTGTCGAGCCGTTGTTCATCGATCACCGTACCGTCCGAGTTTTGCCGTTGCAACTTTACGACCACGGTGTAGTCGACACTCTGATCGTGGTGGTTATTCACCACAAAGATGACCTCCTCGGTCTGTTCTCGGGTCATTTCGTCTGGGAGGTTTCCCAAAACGAGTTCGTCGTCGTCCGTCCCGTACAGGGCGGCGGTCGAGTAGGATTCTCCGTCATTGGGGACGGTCAGTACGAAACCGGTGGTGAAGACGGCAACTAGAAGAGAGATTCCGAGGGTGGTATTGAGTATCGACTCCCACCGTGTTTGCCCGGAAACACTTGCTTTAATCAGTGACACCTTCCCTGCGAACGATGGCGCATAGCGGTCATCGATGGGCGTTTGAAGCCGGCGCACCGTCCCAACGGCGGTGGCGACGAAGATGAAGAGAGCCAAGGTTACCACTGCCGTCTTGGCCGTGATTGTTCCGGTCACGGCCGACGTAAGTAGTCCCAACAACGGAAGTAACGCGACGCTGCCCCCCACGGCGAGGACAAACCGAATAGTCGGTGAAAGTCGAATTGGATCTTCGCCCAGCAGAAATGTTGTCAGATTCTGGGGAGCGCGTCGGCCGATAGCGTTCGGAACATTTATGCGTTTCTCGGGGAACAAAGCGGTCATAAGAGCGTATCCGGGCAAGAATAGGAGTATGGGGAGCACGATAGCGACTCTGATACTGGACTCCAGTTCAAGTATGACCACGGTGACGAGGACGACGGCCGCGGCCAACGAGGCCCATACGTCGTCAGGAATATCCTGAATCATCTGCTGATTGCTCCAAATTGAGCATTGCGGCATTCTCCAGCCGTCGTCATGCCCTCCGTGAATGAATCGTGTGTGAGTGCTCGCATATGAGTCGTGGCTTCGGTGTGGTAGTCTGCTCGTGATTTCGGTGAGCTGCTCAGCTCGCCTCGTTTCGGATATAGTGACGAATCCGTATAATTAGGAACCTCCTGTTGAACGGTATGAATCGTCCAACAAGGTGGATTCATCGCTGTGGATTATATTATGAGTCGCCCCATCAATTAACAAATACATAACAATAGCTGTCTTTCCCCATCCGGTACACGGTACGGTCAAGAAATGGGAATGAAACATCGATCTGGAACTGTCCGTATATATCACTCTCACAACGGATCCCTTGAGGAGAGGACTTGAGAATGCGGGTTGCATTCACGATCCAGCATCCTGCGCACGTACACCTGTTCAGGAACGCGATCCGCGAGCTCGTCGAATCGGGGGACAGCGTGTTCGTGTTTGTCAGGGAGAACGATGTCGCGACGGACTTGCTCGACGGTTACGGTATTGAGTACAACCGATTGGCCTCAGAGACAAAGTCTTTTGCGGGACTCGTCCTCACGCAGGCGCTCTACGAGACTCGTCTCCTCCGTAACTGCCGGCGGATTGATCCTGATGTCATCGTCGGGATGGGTGAACCGGGGGTGTCGCACGTCGCGACGTTATTACAGACGAATGGACTGATATTCACGGATACAGAGAACGCGACGATACAGAACATGCTCGCCTTCCCCCTCGCTGACCGGATCTGTACCCCCGATTGCTACTGGGACAATATTGGGAAGAAGCAATGGACATATCCAGGGTACCACGAACTAGCGTACCTACATCCCGATCGGTTCACGCCTGATCCGTCGGTGTTTGACGACACAGATGTTGATCCCGACGATAAGTACGTAGTGCTTCGCCTTGTGGCTTGGAACGCCCTCCACGATGTTGGCAGTGCCGGCTTTAGTGAACTTGAGGCGGTCATTGAGCAACTTGAATCGACGGGCACCCGCGTCATCATCACGTCCGAAAGCGAACTCCCGGATCGATTCGACGACTATCTGATGCCGACGGCGCCTGAGGAGATCCATCAGGTGCTACGTGATGCGGACCTCTTCATCGGCGAGAGTGCGACGATGGCGGCCGAGTCGGCCGTTCTCGGCACGCCGGCGATCTTCGTGAGTCCGATCCATCTGGGATACATCGACGAGTTGGCCGACAAATACGGGCTTGTCTTCCAGTTCGACGGTGACGACCGTCAGTTCCGCGGGCTTTCGAAGGCAGTTTCGATACTCGATGGATACTCAGCCGAAACGTGGCGCAGTCGTCGCGACGACCTCCTCGAAGACAAGGTAGACACCACGTGCGCCATTCTCAAACAGATCCGCGCGGTGGCGTCCCACAATTGACTGGTTGCAGGTGGCATATCACTTGCCGCGTCAGCCGGCTGCCCTATTGCGTTTCATGGCCGCCACCAAATGATTCCTGATACACATCATGGTCCAGCAATTACTGAATAGATACATCTTTGTCTTCTCCAGTCTGTCGGCAAAGCCGTCAGTTTCTGAATTGTGATCCCGAGGTCTGTAATGTCTCTATAACAATATGATATTGGTATCATTGCTCAACCAATTCACATGAGCAAACAGGATGTAAAAACCTCATCCGAAGTGGATGTCGAACGGTCGACTGAGACGGTCGGAGTGGCTGGTCTTGGATACGTCGGGCTTTCAGTGGCAGTAGCGTTCGACAGGACGGGTTGGGACGTAGTAGGATACGATATCAGTGAATCAACTATCGATCGGTTGCGGAACGGTAACCCTTCTTCGAATGTCATCTCAGAACGGGAACTCTCAGATCTCAACATCCACTTTACCACGGACCCTGGGTTCGTCTCTGACACCGACTTCGTTATTATTGCTGTGCCGACACCGACAGATGATCGAGAGACACCAAACCTTGACTACGTAAAGTCGGCTGGCGAGACGATCGGAGAGAATCTTTCTCCGGGAACGACAGTCGTCCTCGAATCGACGGTATTCCCAGGAGCGACACGCGAAGTACTGATTCCGGCACTTGAACGGACATCCGGATTCACCGCGGGTGAGGAGTTCGATGTCGGATACTCCCCGGAGCGTATCTCACCTGGCGATCAGAACCGCGGTATCAAGGATGTCATAAAAGTCGTTAGTGGGCAGAATAGAGAGGTGAGAGAACGGATCAGACGACTGTACAGCAATGTTATCGACGCCGGGGTTCGGACTGCGCCCAGCATCGAGGTCGCCGAGATGATGAAAGTGTTCGAGAACGTCCAGCGCGACGTGAACATTGCTCTCGTAAACGAGCTGGCGGTCGCCTGCGAGCACTTGGGGCTGAACACCGATGAGGTGCTTGAGGCTGCCGGGACCAAGTGGAACTTCCACGAGTATTCACCGGGGCTAGTCGGGGGTCACTGCATACCGGTCGACCCCGCACACTACGCTCATAGCACCGAGGTCGCGGGATTCACGCCACAGATCGTCAATACGGCACGCGATATGAACGAGTTTATGACAAAATTTGTCACGGAACTGACAATTCGCGGGCTCAACGACTGCGGAAAGGTTCCGAAAGAGAGCCGTCTGCTCGTATTCGGGCTCTCGTACAAGGCCAACGTAGACGATGTCCGAAACACGAAGGTGAACGATCTCATCTCCGAGCTGCAACGGTACGACATCTCGATCGCCGGATATGACCCGCAAGTCGACGACGAACTGTTGCGATCCAAGTTCGACATCCCCATTTGTGAAGAAGTCTCGTTCGACGGTGTCGACGGACTAATTTTCACGACAGGTCACGACGAGTTTCAGTCCCTCTCCCTCGAAGACGCTCATTCGAAGATGAACGAAGCTCCGCTTCTGGTCGATATCGAGGACATGTTCGACGCCGAGAACGCGGAGCGTTGCGGATTCGCCTACAAGCAGCTATGAAGTAGTCGACCTGTCCCTGCCGTCGGGTTGCTCCCGGCTCTCTCCATGGGTGGTGGCGTCAAAAGATGGGTGGCTGTCCAGAAAGTCGCTTTTAGCGAGGGTAAACAGCCTCGGGCGCGGTGACCCGAGGCTTTTCTAATTTCCTCAGCCGTGCGCTAGCACTCCCTGCTCGGCAAGCGAGCGGGATGAGGTTGGGCGGCTTACACGCCCCGACCCGGACAGACGCACCAACCGAACCTGCGGCTGGGTTTTGTGAGTCCGGTGATTTGATTCGTTGCCGTCGAGTTTCGCCTTCTCACGCCACGCAATGTTCACCGACGCATTCCGGTCGGCGTGGTCTTGCACCACGCCACACTCGTCGTTCGAACACCAGAACCGCCGTCCCTGCCGATACCCGTGCTCACCACAGCACGAACACGTCTTCGAGTTGTAGTAGGCGTCCACCGTGTCCGTAGGAATCTCTCGCCACGTCGCCTTGTACGAGACGAACTTCTCGAACTTGTGGAACGGCAGTTTGTGTAACCGTCGGTTCATATACGTGCCGTACTTGATTTCGTCGCGGATACCTTCCATATCCTCGAACACAATTACTGGGTTCGGGAATTGCTCTGCGAACTCCACGACAGCACGGGAGAGACGATGGAGTACCCACTCAGAGCCTGTCATAGAATCCGTCTCATAGCTTGAGCTTCTCACGGCCCGGATTATTTCCCCGCTCAAAATTGGTAATAGCAACGACAATTCGGAGAC
>NZ_SDJP01000024.1:45895-46840 GCF_004114995.1 Halorubrum amylolyticum | reverse complement strand
GGTGTTCACGCCGAACGAGGTCGATCGGCCTCGGGTCTGCCCCGCCTGCGAGGACCTCGTCCGCGACGGCGCCGACGTGCGCGAGGCGCGCGCGACGCGAAGCAACTGAGCGCCGACGGCTCGACAACGAGCATGTCGGCGATCCAACGGGGCGTTCCCTCCGGAACGGCCCGAGCCACCGCGTTTAAGGAGAGTCGGGATCAGGAGTAACCAATGACCGATCCCACGGTGACGCGACTGTTCGGCGGTCCGGGCAGCGGGAAGACCACCGCGCTCCTGGACCGCGTCGAGGGGATTCTCGAGGACGACGACGCCGATGTCCGCGACGTGCTCGTCGTCTCGTACACGCGCGCGGCCGCCGCCGAGATCCGCGAGCGACTCGCCGAGCGGCTCGACATCTCCCCGCGCAGCCTCCAGGGGAACGTCTGTACCATGCACGCGAAGGCGTACGAGCTGCTCGACCTCTCGCGCGGCGACGTGGTCGGTGATGACGACAAGGAGGCGTTCTGCGAGGAGTACGGCGTCGAGTTCGAGGACCAGCACGGCGGCGCCGGGCGCCGGACCGCGCGGTCGACGACGATCGGCAACAAGATCATCGCCACCTCGCAGTGGCTCCAGCGCACCGAGCGCGACGTGGCCGACTGGTACGACGTGCCCTTCCAGTGGAACGTCGAGGAGGTCCGGCTCCCGCCCGAGGAGGACCCCAACGCCCAGCAGGGGAACAAGTACACGCCGACGTGGCCCTCCGACGACGACCGGATCGACATCCCCGAGACGATCCGCGCGTGGCGCGGCTACAAGGGCGACCACGACCTGGTCGGCTTCGCGGACATGCTCGAACGCGTCGCGCAGCGCTCGCTGGTGCCGAACGTCGACTACCTGATCATCGACGAGTTCCAGGACATCACGACGCTGCAGTACAACGTCTTCGAGGAGTGGACCCCG
>NZ_SDJP01000024.1:0-45696 GCF_004114995.1 Halorubrum amylolyticum | reverse complement strand
CCCGAACTCCTACCGGCTCCCCTCGGAGATCCTCAACGTCGTCAACGCCGAGATCCGCCACATCGACAAGCGACAGGAGAAGGACCTCCACCCCCGAAAGGAGGGCGGCACCGTCGAGGCGATCGAGTCGCCGTCGATGCTCGAACTCGTCCGGAACGTCCGGTACACCGTCGAGGACGACGAAGGCAGCGTGATGTGTCTGTTCCGGGCGCGCTACCAGATGTTCGACTTCATCGACGAGTTCATCGACCACGGGATTCCGTTCACGATGCTGACCGACGGCCGGATGTGGACCGACCGCGTGCAGGACTACGTCAGCGCCATCGAGAAGGCCGACGCGGGCGACCCCGTGAACGGACTGGAGGCCCGCCGGCTCGCCGACATGCTGCAGGACTCGGCGTTCGGCACCCACGAGCGCGACGAGTTCTACGACTTCCTCGACGACCGCGAGGAGGCCGCCGACGCCGACGACATCGCCCAGATAGAGGTGACCACCGACGAGCTCGACGAGTTCATCCCGTTCATGCCGGACGCCGCGAGCGCCGACGACATGGTCCGGAAGGTGACGAGCTTCCAGCGGAAGTCCATGGGCGCCTACTTCGGCGGCGACTACGAGGGGATGGACCCGACCCGCGTCCGCGTCGGCACCATCCACTCCGCGAAGGGCCGCGAGGCCGACCATGTGTTCGTCGCAACCGACCTCACCGAGAAGGTGGTCGAGCAGATGGCCGCCTCCCTCGACGACCCGACCGACGTCGACGGCGTCGAGGAGTTCACGAAAACCACGAGCCCGGTCCCCGTCCTCACCGACAACGAGCGCCGCGTGTTCTACGTCGGGATGTCCCGCGCCCGCGAGCGGCTCGTGATCATGGAGAGCCTCATCAGCGGGGCGCCGACGCTCCCGATCAGCGTGCTCCTGTTCAACGAGCTCCGCGACGAGCCCGCACAGGAGCTCGTCGAGGAGGTGCAGGCGGAGCTGGCCGTCCCCGAACCGGAGCCGTGAGCGACGGGGACGCCTCCACGCGTCGACCGCTGCGAACGGATCTCACCCCGATCGTCGACGCGGTCGCGGCCGCCGACGCCGACGCCTTCGTCGCGGTCGGCGACCGGTTCGACGCCGACCTCCGGTACCTCACGCGCTTTGCCGGGCCTGACCGGGCGTACGCGCTGGCGGTCGTTCCGGGCGACGACGACGCCACAGCCCGCGCCGTCTGCTGTGCCCCCTCGCTGTTCCGCGCGCAGGCCGAGCGGGAGTTCGTGGCGAGCGCGCACGACCGGGACGACGGCGACGGCGACGGAGAGTTCCACGACGGCGTCGCCCGCGAGGTGCGGACCGAGCGCGCCGGCGACCACGCGGGCGAGCGCGCTGCGGCGGCCGTGCGCGACCTGCTCGGCGGCGAGGAGCGCGGTGGCGACGAGGACAGCGACGGAGAGGGCGACCGAGACGGCCTCGACGACGGCGACCCCACCATTCTCGTCCCTCCGTCGATCCCGCACGATGCCGCCGTGTACCTCGAACGCGCCGGCAACGGGCTCGCGTCGACCGACGCGGTCACCACCGCCCGAGCGCGGAAGACCGACGCCGAGATCGACCGCCTCCGCCGGGTCCAGCGCGCGGCGGTCGCGGGGATGGCGCGCGCCGAGACCGTGTTGGCCGCAAGCGAGGTCGGCGGGGACGAAAGAGAGAGACCGACCCTCCGCTGGGAGGGCGCCCCCCTGACGACCGAGCGCCTGCGGCGGGCCGTGAACGCGACGCTCGCCGCCCGCGGCGTCCGCGACGCCAGCGACACCGCGATCGGCGTCGGCCCGTCGGCGGCCGACCGCCACGACGCCGGCGACGACCCGATCCGACCGGGCGAGACGGTGCTGGTCGACGTCTCGCCGCGCGGCCCCGACGGCTACCGCGGCGACCTGACCCGAACGTTCGTCGTCGACGGCGACGGCGGCTGGGAGCGGCGGGCGTACCTCGCGGTCGAGTCGGCCCGGGCGGTCGCGCTCGGCGAGATCAAACCGGGCGTCCCCGCGAAGACCGTCCACGGCGAGGCGGTCGCCGAGCTGGCCGCGTACGGATTCGACCCGAACGCGGAGGAAGGCGAGGCCGGCTTCATCCGCGGCGCCGGTCACGGCGTCGGCGTGAGCCTCCACGAGTCGCCGTCGCTGTCGAGCGGGACGGAGCTACGGCCGGGTCACGTCATCGCCGTCGAGCCCGGAGTCTCCGATCCGTCGGCCGGCGAGGTCCGGCTGGGGGACCTCGTCGTCGTCACCGAGGACGGCTCCGAGGTGCTGGCCGAGTACCCGTTCGGGATCGCCCCGACCGCACGCGAGTGAATTCGGACGGAGTACCTACTTCTCGACCGGGGTCGCGTCTTCGGACGGCGCGTCGGTTTGTTCCTCCTCGTCGATCGACGGTTCCGCGGACGGGTCCGAATCGGAAGATCCTGCCTCCGCTGGATCGAGAGCGATGAGTCCGCGGATCTGGCGGGGGAGCAGTCCGACGACCAGCCCGCGGAGAATTCGGGCCGGATCGAGGAAGTACTGCGGGAGCACGACCATCGCGGCGGCGACGACGAGCAGGCCGACGCCGAGCGCGATCTCGCCGGCGAATAGTCGATTGACGGCGAAAAGCCCGAGCGGGAGGGCGAAGATCAGCGACGCCGCCAACCCGACCATGTCGGTCAGTCCGAGCCTCATTGCGACCGCGTTGGCTCCGGGGGGTCAAAAGGGGCGCGGCGTCGGCTGAGCGCGGCGATGGGACGCGATCGCGGCGTGACCCACCCGAACACCGAACCGATATGTGTCGCGCGCACCCAGTTCCGGTATGTTCACCGGCATCGTCGAGGACACCGGAACCGTCTGCGAGCGGACCGAGACCGAGGACGGGCTCCGGCTCCGGATCACCGTCAACGGGTTCGACGACCTCCACCACGGCCAGTCGATCAGCGTCAGCGGCGTCTGTCTCACGGTCGAGGAGTACGACACCGGCGCCGACGACGGGGCCGACGCGGACGCGGACGACACCAACGACGGAGACACCGACGGCGGAGACACCGACCGCTGGTTCGAGGTGTTCCTCGCGAGCGAGACGGTCGAAAAGACCTACCTCGGCGAACTCGACGCGGGCGACGCGGTCAACGTCGAACGCGCGATGCCCGCCGACGGGCGGTTCGACGGCCACGTCGTGCAGGGCCACGTCGACACCGTCGCCGAGGTGACCGGGATCGAGCGCGTCGGCGAGGACTGGCGGTTCACCTTCGCGATCCCCGACGGCCACGGCGACTACCTCGTCGACAAGGGGTCGGTGACGCTCGACGGCATCTCGCTGACGGTCGCCGAGAAGCGGGCCGACGAGTTCGACGTCGCGATTATCCCGACGACCTACGAGCTGACGACGCTCTCCGAGAAGTCCGTCGGCGACCCGATCCACCTCGAAGTGGACGTGATCGCGAAGTACGTCGAGAACATGGTCGAAGGATACTGACGCGGTCGAAACTCCGCTGAATCCTACGCGTCCTTCGCGCCCTTCACCGTCTCGCGAACCGCGTCGACGCCCTCGTCGTGGAGCAGGTCCCCGACGACGATCACGTCGCTGTGGGCGGCCATCTCGTTGGCCGACTCGTAGCCGTGAATCCCGCCACCGTAAAAGAGGGTGGCCTCGTCGAGCGCGTCGTGGGCGGCGGCGACCTTCTCCGTGTCGCCGAACGCGCCCGAGTACTCGACGTAGACGATCTCTTGGCCGAACATGCGCTCGGCCACCTTCGCGTAGGCCGCCACGTCGTCGGCGCTGAGGTCGCAGTCGGCCTCGGTCAGCTGCGCGACCGACGCCTCGGGGTTCAGCACGATGTACGCCTCGGTGTGCGTCCGGCTCCAGTCGAGGTCGTCGATGCGGACCCACTCCTTGTGCGCGCCGGTGATCCAGAACGGGCCGCCGGCGTTGAAGACAGTCGGGATCAGGTAGCCGTCGAGGGTGGGCGAGTCGATGACGACGCCCGGGTTCGACGGCTCCTGGTAGAGCGGCACGTCGTACTCGGCGGCGGCGTCGACGACGCGGGTCATCTTCTCCGCGGTGACGTCGAGGGTCCCGCCGATCTCGATCGCGTCGGTCCCGGTCCGGCAGACGTCCTCGAAGGTGTCGTCCCCGTGCAGCTCCTTGTCCGGGTCGACCTTCAGCACGTGGTCCCAGTCGTCCCACGGGTTGTTCATCGGAAGCGACTCCACCGGGCGGAACCAAAAAGGTGCGGAACCTGTCTCGCGAGCGGGCGACACCACCCGTCCGCGCGAACGGGGCTCAGAGCAGGTCGTCGAGCTCGTCGTTCCGGAACGCGTCGGCCGGGTCGGGCTGTTCCTCCGGCTCGTCACGAACCGCCTGCCGCGCGCGTTCGAGGAACTCCTCGACGCGGCGCGAGCGCTCGACGCCGCCGAGGAGGACCAAGGCGGCCACCCGGTCGGAGTCCAGCGGGAAGTCGCCCCCGCGCACCTGCATCGACCCGGTCTCCTCTTGGAGCCACTTGCGCGCCTTCTCCGCGCCCTTCCGGGAGATCCGGTCGGGGTCGCCCGCGATGGCGACGAGGGCGGCGTCCGCCTCGGTCGCGCTCGGGAGCGACATCCCCGTCATCACCGCGCTCCGGACCGTGCTCATCACGGTCGTGACGTTCTCCTCGGGGTCTTCTGCGGCGGGCGCCGACGCGAAGCCGACCGCGGCCATACCGCCGGCGCGTAGCGTGTTGATCACCTCGCTCGTGTCGACGACCGACTCCGCGACGCCCTCGACCGACTCGCCGGCCGCGAGCAGGAGCCCGACCCGCTTGGCCATCGAGGCGTTGATCGCCGCGTAGCCGCCCTCGACCGACTCCCCCGAGGAGCGCCACGCGTCGTTGTCGAGCAGGATCGTCGCGTCCGCCTCGCGGACGAGCGTCTTCAGCGAGCGCCCGGCGTTCACCTGATACATCGCTCCCTCGTCGCGGCCGGGGAGGATCCCGACCGCGTACACCGGCACGTCGTACACGCGGCTCAGCTCGCGGACGAGTATCGGCGCGCCGCCGGAGCCGGTGCCGCCGCCGAGCCCCGCGACCACGAGCAGCGCCTCGGCGTCGGCGTTCACCTTCGGCGCGAGCGCGTCGAGCACCTCGACTGCGTCCTCCTCCATCACCTCGGCGCCGAGTTCGTTGTCGCCGCCGACGCCGTGTCCGTTCACCCAGGACTGACCGACGAGGACCGTGTCGAGCGGGAGGGGCTCTAAGTCCGCCGACGCGGTGTTCACCGCGAGCGCGTCGAGCACCGCACCGTATCCGGCGTCGACGTCGAACTCGGCGAGCGCGGTCGTGAGCTTCCCGCCCGCCTGTCCGACGCCGAGGAGGACCGCCTTCATGATCCGTACTACCCGATCCGGTCGTAATACCTTTTCCCCCGGCGTTTAAGTAGGGAGCCGCGGCCAGTCGCCCGCGTGACCGATCACACTCGCGACCCCGAACGCGCACGCGGCTCCGAGCGAGCGGGCGGTCCCGACCGCGGGAGGGCCGGCACGGCGGAGACGAGCGGTACGGAGGCGGGACGGACGGCGCCCGGTCCGACCGACGGCGGGGGCCGGGACGGCGACGCCGGCCCGGGCCGCGGCCGGTTCGGGGAACGGCTCCGGGCGGTCGAACGCGCGGTGACCGGCACCGACGAGGCGGTCGCCGACCTCGCCGACGGGGCGGGCGCGAGCGCCGAGCGCGAGGCGCTCGGTGCGAGGCTCGACGACCTCGAAGCGCGCGTCGAGGAGCTGGAGGCCGCGACGCAAGCGATCAGAGGATACGTGGGATCGGTCCGATCGGTCAACCGCGAGGTCGAGCGCCGCGCCGACCTCGCGCTGGCTAGGGCGACCGGCGGCGCGGCCGCGAAAGCAGCCGACGCCGGAACGCCCGACGGCGATGCGATCGACCGCTCCGACGGCGATGCGATCGACCGCCCCGACGGCGCACCGAGCGGGGCCGCTCTCGACGCGGCCGTTCCCCCGAGCCACCGTCGCGAGAGCGACGGCGGGGCCGCGGCCGAGGGGCCGATCGACCGCGCGGAGGCCGATGGGGAGGGGGAGGGGGAGTCGTGGTACGACGACACGCTGAACCGGCTCCGTGACGGGCTGTAACCGGTCGCGCGCCGGCGGACGCGCGTGATCCGCGTCGTACTCACGGTCCTTGTCGCGGTCGCGCTCCTCGGGGCGGCGATGCCGGCGCTTGAGGACGCCCGGACCGCCACGACCGTCGACCGGCTCGACGCCGAGTCCGACCGCGTCGAGCGCGCGGTCGGCCGGCTCGTTGCCGGGTCGACGAGCGTCGGCGATCCCGCGCTCGCCGCGCGAACGACGGTGACCGTCCGCGCCCCGACGGGGCTCTCCGCGGCGCCGATCGACCGCCTTGTGCTCGTCGGATCGACGCGATCGGGAGTCGGCTCCGGCGCCGCGCTCCGGTACCGGATCGACGGCGGCCGCGAGCGGACCGTTCCCGTCGTGCCCGACGCGGTGACGGCCGCCGTCGCGGTCGTCGACGGACCGATCGCGCTCCGGACCGCGGGCGAGAGCCGCTTGGAGTTCCGGTTCGTGGACGACGGCGGCCCGACGGTCCGGATCTCTCGACTCGGGTGAGCGCTTATACGGGATGCCGCGGCCACGGCCGCCATGCGATTCGATCGCCCCTGGCTGTCGCGACTCGAGGGCGGCGACGCACCGCTGTCCTCGCTCCCGTGGCTCGGCGACGACGGGGACGGCTGCCGGTGTGACCCGTCGTTCAGAGAGCCCGTCGGAACCGGCGTCGACGACCGCGTGGTCCTCGCGGTCGACGCCGACGGCTGTCCCGGGCGCGGCGACCTCGCCGCGAGCCCCGACTGCCTCGCGACGGTCGTCGAGGCCCTGACAGAACGCGACGCCGACGTGATCCGGACGCGCCACGCGGGGCGGGAGCGGACCTACGCTGGGCGGGCCGCGGCGTGTCTGATCGCCGCCGGCCGGTTCCGCGAGCGGATCGGATTCCACGAGACGCGGCTCGCGGAGCGCGTGACCCGAGAGCCGGTCGCGGCGGCCCGAGAGGCGGGGGGCCGCGAGGGGCCGCCGAAGCGGATCGCCGCGGAGACCGGGCTGGCCGAGACCGTCGCGGGCGCAGCGGGACCGGCCGACGCGCTGCGGGCGCACGCCGGACCGACGATCGCGGCCACGCGCGTCGCATCCGCACCGCCGCCGGAAGCGACGCTCGTCGACCGGTGGGAGGTCGACACGGGCGCGACCGTGCGGCTGTACGACGGGGAGGGGGCGCTCCGCACGTACCACCTCACGCCGCCCTCGTCGCGGCTCGACGACGAGGCGGTCGCGCGGCTCGCCGTCGCCAAGGACCGGCTGCTCGACGACCCGACCGGCGGCGAGCGGGCGCCGGGACGGGCGGTGCGATCGGTCGCGACGGCCGGCGACCCCGTCTCGACGCTCGTCGACGTGCTCCGCCGACACACCCGCGGCTACGGCGCGCTCGAGCACGTGTTCGCCGACGACCGCGTGAGCGACGCGACGCTGTCCGCGCCCGTCACCGAGAACCCGCTCCGGGTCGTCGTCGACGGCGAGCGCTGCCGCACCAACGTCAGGCTGCCGCCGGAGGGCGCGGCGACGCTGGCGTCCCGACTCCGGCGGACGAGCGGACGGGGGTTCTCCCGCGCGAGTCCCACGCTCGACGCGACGATCGAGACCGAATCCGGTCGCGTTCGGGTCGCCGCGACGACGGCCCCCGCCAGCGACGGCCTCTCGTTCACCTTCCGACGCGGCGATCCGGACGCGTGGACCCTCGCACGGCTCGTCGACGCCGGAACGGTCACGCCGGCGGCCGCGGGGCTCCTCTCGGTAGCCGTCGAGCGAGGGGTGACCGGCCTGATCGCCGGGGGGCGCGGGGCGGGGAAGACGACCGCGCTCGGGTCGCTCCTCTGGGAGCTGCCGGCCGAGACGCGGTCGGTGCTGATCGAGGACACGCCGGAGCTACCGAGCGGGGCGTTGACTGCCGCGGGGCGCGACGCGCAGCGGCTCCGGGTGGGTGACGGCGCGGAGCCGTCTCCGAGCGAGGCGGTCCGGACCGCGCTTCGGCTCGGCGGCGGTGCGATCGTCGTCGGCGAGGTCCGCGGCGAGGAGGCGCGGGCGCTGTACGAGGCGATGCGCGTGGGGGCGGCGGGAGAGACGGTGCTCGGGACCATCCACGGCGAGGACCCCCCGGCGGTCAGGGAGCGCGTGGTCACCGACCTCGGCGTTCCGCTCGCCTCGTTCGCCGCGACCGACCTGATCGTTGTGCTGGACGACCACCGGGTTCGGACGGTCGCCGAGATCGTCGGCCACGACGGCGAGGCGGCGTTCGAGCCCCTGTTCGAGCGGACGGAAACCGGGCTGACCGCCTCGGGCCGTATCGACCGAGGCGAGAGCCGACTCGTCGAATCCCTCGCGAGGCCGGGGGAGCCGTACGCGGCCGTCCGCGAGGCCGTCGACCGGCGGGCGGACCGGGTCCGCGAGGCCGCGAGGACCGGCCGGGTCGCCCCGGGCCGCTACCTCGACGGCGACGAGGAGGACACCGGCGATCGCGGTGGTGAGGGGCGATGACGGGGCCGGACGGCGGCCGATCGGAAGCGGCCGGCCGGGGCGCGACTGACGACGGGGAGGGGTCGGCGGAGCTCCGTCGATCGGTCGCGTTCCTCGGCTGGGACGCGACGAGCGAGCGCGTGATCGAGGCGGGACACCGGGTCGGCGTCGGCGCCGGCCTCGTCTGCGCCGTCGTCGCCGCCGTCGTCGCGGGACCAGTCGCGGGGGTCTCCTCCGGGTTGATCGGCGGCTTGGGTGCCACGCACGCCGTCCATCGCGGGCCGGTGTGGCTCGCCTCGCTCCGACGGACCCGGGCGCTCGGTGCGGCGCCGGGGCTCGTCGGACGGCTCGTGTTGCGGATGCGGTTGGATCCGTCCACGGAGCGCGCAGTCAGGTTCGCCGCTCGGACCGGCGACGGGCCGCTGGCCGACGGGCTCGCGAGACACGAGCGCGGAAGCGCCGACGGGCCGACCAGCGGACTGCGGGCGTTCGCCCGGGAGTGGCAGCCGTGGTTCCCGGCGATCGACCGGGCGGCCGCGCTGGTCCGAACAGCCGCGTCGGCGCCGCCGGAGCGCCGGGGGCGGTGCCTTGACCGGGCGCTCGACGCGACGATCGCCGGGACGACCGACCGGCTCGCGGCGTTCGTCGGCGAGGTCCGCGGCCCCGTCTCTGCGCTGTACGCCTTCGGCGTGCTCCTCCCTCTCGCGCTGATCGCTCTCCTTCCCGCGGCCGCGGCGGCGGGCGTCCCGATCGGTCCGGCCCTCGTCTCCGCGCTGTACCTCGTCGTGCTACCGGCGGGACTGCTCGCGGCGTCGGCGTGGCTGCTCTCCCGTCGGCCGGTCGCGTTCGCGCCGCCGAGTATCGGCGGGGACCACCCGGACGTTCCGGAGCGAGGCGTCCACGCCGCGGTCGCCGGACTGGGGGCCGGGGGCGTCGCCGCCGCTCTCGCGGCGCGGCTGGTCGCCGGATGGGCCGGGGGCGTCGCCGGGGTCGGCATCGGGGTCGGCGTCGGGCTGTTCGTCGTCGTCCGACGCCGCAGAGCGGTGCTGTCGAACGTCCGGGCCGTCGAGCGCAGCCTCCCGGACGCGATGACGGTGATCGGCGGCGACGTGGCCGAGGGGGTCGCCGTCGAGACCGCGATCGCGAACGCGGGCGAGCGGTTGGACGGGGCCACCGGCGAGCTGTTCGAACGCGCCGGCCGACGGAGCGACACGCTTCGCGTCGGCGTTCGTGAGGCGTTCCTCGGCCGCGGCGGCCCGGCGGTTCCGGTGCCGTCGCCGCGGGTCCGAGGAGCGGTCGCGCTGCTCGCCGTCGCCGCGCGCGAGGGGCGTCCCGCGGGAGACGTGCTGCTCGAACTCGCCGACCAACTGGAGGAGCTTCGAGGCCTCGAATCCGACGCGCGGCGGCAGCTGGCGACCGTGATCGGGACCCTAACCAACACGGCCGCGGTGTTCGCGCCGCTCGTCGGCGGGGCGACGGTGGCGCTCGCCACCGGGATCGACGCGGTCGACGCCGGGGGGCTCGGCGCCGGCGCGACGGCCGGTGCGGACGCGCTCGGCGCCGGCACCGCCGGCACCGCCGGAACGACCCCGGGATCGGACGGGTCCGGGTCGCTCTCAGTGCCGGTCCTCGGCCGGATCGTTGGCGCGTACGTCCTGATCCTCGCGGGGCTGCTCACCGCGCTGGCGACCGGACTGGAGCGGGGGTTCGACCGGACGCTCGTCGCCTATCGGGTCGGGATCGCGCTGCCGACCGCGGCCGCGACGTACCTCGTATCTTTCGTCGGCGCGGGGCTCCTCCTGTAGCGGAACGACGGCGCGCTCCGGGCGATCCGTTAAGTGCGAAGCCGCGGCCAGCGCCCCCGTGTTCGAGACTCACCTCGACGCCACGTACGCGTGGATCGGTCTGGCGGCGGTGAGCGTTGCGACCGCCGGCGTCGCGGCGGCGCTCCCGGCCTCCCCGCCGCCGGACGCGGCCGGCGTCGCGCACACGATCGACTCGGTCGCGGACGGAAACCACCCAGCAACGGCGGAACACGGACTCGCGGCCGATCGGATTCGGCTCACGGAACGGGTGGTCGCGCTCGACGGTGGCGGCGGAACCGCGCGGGCGGCGCTGCATGCGCCTCGGATAACGCCCGTACCGAGCGGCGGACGAGGGACGTCCCGTGACGACCGGCTCCGGCGCGTGCTCGACGGCGTCCCGCCCGATTCCGCGTTCGACGATCCCGCGTCGTTCGAGTCCGCGGCAGAGCGGGCTCGGACGACCGATCGAGGCTGGCGCTCGGCACCGGACCGGCTCACGGTGCGGCGGGTACACTACGGAGGGGTCCATGTCACGCTCGTCGGGTGAGCGGTTCGGCGCTCGGGACGAGGAGCGCGCCGCGGTCGAGCCGACGGCCGCGCTCGTCGCGGTGTTGGCCGTCGGCGCGGCGCTCGGTCTGTACGTCGCCGTCCTCGACGACGCCGCGCCCGAGCGGGAGCGACCGACGGCCGAGGCGACCCTCGATCGGATCGAACCTGCGTTGACGACCGGCGGCGTGGTCGACCCGGAGCAACTGCGCGGCGTCGGCGACCTCCGGTTCGCCGCGACCGTTGCGATAGAGGTCGACGGCGAGACGTGGCGGGTTCGGTCCGGCGACGGAGCGCCGACGGCGACGGTCGCCCGCCGCTCCGACTCGATCGCGGTGGCTGAACGGCCGGTGACCGTCAGGGTCGGCCCCGGGATGAACGCGCGTGGAACCCTCCGAGCGGCGGTGCGTCGATGACCAGCACCGTGCTCGACGTGACGGTGCTTCTCCTCTGCGTCTCCGCGAGCGTCGTCGCGCTCGGGGCGGCCGGGGGCGATCCGGGTGCGGAGCGACGGTCGGCCGGCGAGGTCGCCGACCGGATCGCGACCGAGACGGTGACAGTGACGTACGGCTCGGCCGAGGCGCCGACCGACACCCGGACGGTTCACGCGACGCGCGCCGAGCTGCTGGCGCTGCTGGTCGCCCGCGGCGAGGGAGACGGCGGAAGCGACGCGGCGAACGAGTCGTTCGAGTCGGCAGCGCGGACGGCGATCGGGCGGGAAGTGGGACCCCGAACGCGGATCGACGCGAAGGCGGAGGGAGCGGACCCGGCGCCCGTCGCCGGGGAGACCACCGACGACACGGACGCGACCGAGAGCGAGCGCGGGCGCCGGTCGAAGAACGCGACCGAGGTCCCGATCCGGGGAGTAACGCTGCGGCGATTGGTGCCGCGGACCGGCGGCGGTCGTCGGGCGACCGCCGCCGGATCGGGTGTTCCGAGACGCGTCGCGCACCGTCATCGGGAGGCGTCTGACGCCGGCTCCGACCGACGTGCGGACGCCGTCGATCCGACGGACTCGGTGGCGGTCGGGAGCGACCCGCCGAGAAGCGCCGACGTCACGGCCGCGGTTGTCACGCATCCGGCCCCGGACGCCGAGGGATCAGACGGACCGGTCACGATCGTGGTCAGGCGGTGGTGAGCGTGCGGGAGCACCTCATCAGCGGGAAGGCGTCGGACCGACGGACGCGCGACCGAAGCCTCGCCGTCGACGAGCGCGCTCGGGTTCCGTTCGCGCTGATCGGCGTTCTCCTCTTGGTGACGAGTTCGACGTACGCGGCCGGGATCGCGGATCAGGGCCTTGTCGGCGAGGACCGCAGCGTGGAGCGGGCGGTCGAGCGCGTCGACGCCGACTCGACCGCCGCTCTCAGGGCTGCGGCGCGGGAGGCGGCGCACGACGCCGCGGCGGAGCCGGTGACCCGGGCGCCGGACGGGACGGACGAGCGAGGAACGACCGCGGTCAGAGAGGGATCGGCATTCGAGGACGCGTTCCGAATCCGACTCGCGCTCGCCGGCGCCGAGGCGCTGTCGGCCGTCGACGCCGACATCGGCGGCGTAACGGCGACGGCGTCGCTGCCGGCGGTGAACGATCCGGGGGGTCTGGCGGCGGCGCGCGACCGCGTTCGCGTCGAATCGGCCGCAAACGGAACGGCGACGCGGGTGACGTTCGAGGGGGTGGAAACGACCGCGACGCGGAACGGACGCACCGTCGTCGATCGGACCGAAGATAGGACCGTCGTGGTCGCCGTCCCGACGCTCGCGGCGCACGAGCGGACGACGCGGTTCGAGGATCGGCTCGACCGGGGGCCTGTCGAAGGGCCGGGGCTGGGTCGCCAGATCACCGCGAGCCTCTACCCGATGACGTGGGCGCGGGGATACGCGCAGTTCGGCGGCGCGCCGGTCGAGAACGTGCTCGCGAACCGCCATGTGGAGCTGTCGACGAACGCGGGGATCGTCCGGACCCAGCGCGACGTGTTCGGGACGAGCGATCCGGACGCCCGCGGCGGGGTGGCGCGCGCGACGGCGCGGACAGGCGTCACAGACCTGCTCGAACCGACCGGCGTCGACGAGGCGTCGTGGACCGAGGCCGTGCTCGGCGCGCCGACGCCGGGGGGCGGCGACGGGTCGACCGGATCCGGGACCGAGGACGCCGCCTTCGAGACGGGGGCGGACCGGACGGACGAACGAACGACGGTCCGGATCGGCCGGGCGGCCGACGAGGCGGCCGTCCGGGTTCACGACGACCTCGACGCGATCACCGAGGGGGCGTACCGGGTCGAGGGACGCCTCGACGCGTCGGCGACCCGGACCGTCGACGGCGGACGGTTGGACCCGCCGGACCCCGGCCCTGCGTCGAGCGGGAGCTGGGACCGCACCGACGTGTCACGCACGGAACGGATCTCGTCGGTCGCCGGTGACGGCGTTCCGGACCGGCTCCCGAGCGGAACGGTCGCTCCCGGCGAACGCGTCTCGTTCGGGTCCGCGGTCCGCGAGGCGTCGGTGAAGCGCGTCGCGGTCGCGGAGTGGGAGCGTGTGGTCGTCGAACGCGGACCGAACGGGAGCGTGATTGACGAGACCGTCTACCGGACGACGACGCGCGACGCGGCGACCGATCGCTACCGGGTTCGGGTGTCCGTCTCGGGACGGCACGCACCGACCGACCGAGCGCCCGCCCGTCCGGCCGCGACCTTCGGCGCGGGCGGGATAGCCGACGGGGCGGACCTGCGCGATACACCGCCGGCCGCGCGGTCCGACCTCGGAGTCGACACCGAGAACGGCGTCGATCGGATCGCCCGAGACGCCGTCCGCAGCGGATCGGTGACCCGATCGGCGACCGTCTTCGGCGTCCGGTCCGAGGCCGCCAGCGATCGTGTCGCGTCCGACGTGGCGGGGCTCGCGGGCGAGGTGCGCGACATCGAGACCGAGGCGTCGATGGAGGACGCGGCACTCGGAGAGGCGGAACCGTACGCCGATCTCGCCGACGCGATCCGCGACCGCCGCTCGGCGCTCGTCGGCGCGCCGGCGACCTACGACGGCGCCGTCGACCGCGCGTCGACCGCCGCCCGAGACGCGTACGTCGAGGCGGTGATCGACGAGCTCGAAGCCGCCGCGGCCGACCGCGAACGCGCGTCGGACGGGTTCCTCGACCGCGTGAACGGCGCCTTCGACGGTCCCGACGTCGGAGACGTGATCGCCAGCCGCGAGGCCGCTCGGGACTCCGGAACGTACGCCGTGGGGGAGGGCGGCCCCGGCGGGGACGTGACGTTCGCTCCGACCGGTTCTCCGGGGTACCTTCCGCGGACGACGGTGGACGGGGAAGCGGTCGACGGCGTGAACGGGACGACGACGCGACCGCTCACGGTCCGCAACGTGAACTACGTCACCGTTCCGTACGGGGAGGTGTCGAGCGGCATCGTCGACCGGATTCTGGGCACCGAGGATACGGTGCGGATCGGGACCGCCGGCCGGGCGCTCCTGCTGGCGAACGACGCGCTGGACGCCGGAAGCGATCCCGACCTGCGGGCGGACCGGGACGCGCTCTCTCGACAGATCTCCGGAGGGTTGGACGAGGTGGACGAAGAGATCGCACCGGTCCTCCGCGTTCGGACCTCGCTGTCGCGCGAGGAGCGACGCAGGGCGCTCGATGCGGCCGCCGCGAGCTACGGGTCGCCGGGCGAGCGCGCCGTCGCCGTCGGCGACGGGTCGTATCCGGAACGCGTCGCCGCCGAGGCCGCGACCGTCGGCGGACTGTCGCGGGCGGCCGAAGCGTCCCTCGCGGCGAGCCTGCGCGTCGCGACGCGGACGGCGGCCGAGACGAACACGGTCCGGGTCCCGACGCGGTTCGTCGACGACGCGACGAGCGGCGCGCGAGTGCTGCTCCGTGACCGGATGGAAACGGCGATCGAGAACGAAGCGGCGCGGGCGGGCGAGGCGGCCGCCGGAAAGGTGAGCGACGCGGCGGTCGAGCGGTTCGGCGACCGGTGGTCGATGAAGCCGGCCAGAGCGGTCGGAGCCGGGCTCCCGGTCGCGCCCGTCCCGGGATACTGGGTGACGACGGTGAACGCCTGGCGCGTGCAGGTCCGCGGGGAGTACCCGCGGTTCGCGTTACGCGCCGACGTGGGCGTGCCCGGCGAGGAGTTCGCGTACGTACGGACCGAGGGCGACGCGACCGTCGACGTCGACGGGGAGACGGTGCGGCTCGGCGAGACGGAACCGATCGCGTTCGAGACCGAGACCGTGATCGTCGTCGCGGTCCCGGCCGGCCCGCCGGGCGTCGGCGACGTGGACGGGACCCGCGACGAGACCTCCGGCGGATGGCCGTGTCCCGGGCCGTTGGGAGAGGCGCCGTCGGACGGAGATGGCGAGGGGGCGTGTGCGGTGTCGTGAGTCGACCGCAGCCGTTTTGAGACGCGACGACCGAGGGCGACCATGTTTCACGAGGTCGTCGCTGACGGCGCGGCGGGCGCCGAGAGCGACGCGGACGAGGTGACCCCGGCGACCATGCTCGCCGCGTTCGAGACGCTGGTGAGCGAGGCGGCCGCCGAGGTCGGCCGCGACCGGATCGACGAGGAGACGGGGGTCGACGGGGCCGCCGTCGACGCGGCCCTCGACGGCGACGCCGCGGGACTCCGGCTCGAAGACGGAGCCGCGATCGTCGCCGGACCGACCGACCGCGACGGCGCCGCGATCGTCGCCGAGATCCGAGACCACCTGCTGATGGGGATGGCGGCGGCGGTGCTCGACGTCGACTCGATCGCCGCCGCGATCGACGCGGACCTCACGGGACAGGAAGTCCAGCAGGCGCTGGAGGGACGCGCCGCGATGACCCTCGGCCAGCTGGCGGAGATCATGGCGGTCATCGAGCGGCGGAAGCCATGAGGGCCGTCGTCGTCGGCTGCGGCTACGTCGGCCTCGAACTGGCCAGACAGCTCGCCGCGCGCGGCCATACCGTGACGGGAGTTCGGCGGTCGGACGCCGGATTGGACGCGATCGAGTCGATCGGGGAGCAGATGGACAGCGACGTGGGCGCGGATGGCGGGGACGAGGGCGAGGTGGACGCCGTCCGCGCGGACGCGACCGATCCGGCGTCGCTCGACGCGCTCCCCGACGCGGACGCGGTCGTGTTCGCGGCCAGCTCCGGCGGCCGCGGCGCCGCGGCCGCCCGCGAGGTGTACGTCGACGGCCTCCGGAACGTGATCGAGGCGTACGGGTCGCGGGCGGCGACGCCGGACCGGCTCGTTTACACCTCGTCGACGGGCGTGTACGGCGACCACGACGGCGCGTGGGTCGATAAGGAGACGCCGATCGAGCCCACGACCGAGAAGACCCGCGTCCTCGCCGAGGCGGAGCGGACCGCGCTGGAGAGGGCGGCCGAGTTCGGGATCGACGGCACCGTCACGCGCTTCGCGGGACTGTACGGTCCCGACCGCTACCGGCTCGACCGCTACCTCGACGGGCCGGTCACCGCCGGCTACCTCAACATGATCCACCGCGACGACGCCGCCGGGGCGGTCCGGTACCTCCTCGAAGCCGACCGCGCCCGCGACGACGCCGTTCTCGTCGTCGACGACGAGCCGGCCGACAAACACGCGTTCGCCGACTGGCTGGCCGACGCGTGCGGCGTGCCGCGGCCGGCAAAGCGGTCGAAGGAAGAGCGGGTCGCGGAGGGAGACCTCTCCGCGGCGGCCGAACGGCGGATTCGGACCAGCAAGCGCTGCTCGAACGACCACCTGCGGGCGCTCGGCTACGAGTTCGCCTATCCGACCTTTCGAGAGGGGTACCGCGACGCGGTGCGGGCGTTTCGGGCGGCGAGCGAGTGAGTTCGCCGACCGCCGCGACTGCCTGAGGCTCGGTCATCGCGTCGTTGTCGGCGGGTCGAAACGGTAACGAACCTTGATGTACCGGGAGCGAGTCGGCGGGCACGTATGTGGTCTCTGAGCGCGGCCGACGACCGGCTCTCGCAGGCGGAGGCGATGGCGCGGGAGAACCCGGAGCTCGTCGTCGCCGCCGCGGTCGTCGCACTCGTCGCGCTCGTCGGCGCGTACGTGCTGTTCCGCGCTCGCAGGACGCCCGGCGTCAGGTTCCGTCGGCTGCTGGCCGAGCACGACGAGATCGTGGTGTTGATGCACCCGAACCCGGACCCGGACGCGATGTCGGCGGCGCTCGGCGTCGCCTCGCTCGCGGAGCAGCTCGACGTCGACGCGGCGGTGCAGTACCCCGGACAGATCCGCCATCAGGAGAACCGGGCGTTCCGAACGGTGCTCGATCTGGACTTAGAGCCGATCGAGCACGTGAGCGACCTGGCCGCCGAGTCCGTCGTGCTGGTCGATCACAACGAGCCGCGGGGGTTCGCCGGCGCCAACGGCGTGCTCCCGCTCGCCGTCGTCGACCACCACCCCGGCGACGGCGCCGGCGAGGCGTTCACCGACGTGCGGACCGACTACGGCGCGACGGCTTCGGTGGTCGCGGAGTACTTCCAGCAGAACGACGCCACGCCGGTGCCGCCGGACAAGCACGCCAGCGAGACGGACAGCGACCTCACCCTCCCGACCGACACGGCGACCGGACTCTTGTACGGGATTCTCACCGACACCAAACATCTCACGGTCGGCGCGAGCGAGCCCGACTTCGCGGCCGCGGCGTACGTGTACCCCGGCGTCGACCAGGACCGGCTCGACCGGATCGCCAACCCCGCGGTCGACGCCGAGGTGCTGGAGGTGAAGGCGCGGGCCATCGCTGGCCGTCGGATCGAGGGATCGTTCGCGGTCGCCGACATCGGGGGCGTGAACAACGTCGATGCGATCCCGCAGGCCGCCGACGAGCTGATCCAGCTGGAGGGGGTCAGCGCCGTCGTGGTGATCGGGGAGCGCGACGGGACGGTCCACCTCTCCGGCCGGTCGCGGGACGATCGCGTCCACATGGGCAACGCCATCGACTCGGTCCTGTCCGACCGCGACAACGGCAGCGGCGGCGGTCACTCGCGGATGGGGGGCGGGACGATCGCCCCGACGATCGACCCGACCGGCGACGAGGAGCCGGAGACCATCGACCGCGACGCGCTCGCCGACGACCTGTTCCGCGCGATGGCGGGCGACGTGTGAGCGAGAGGCGGCCCGGCGGACAGGAGAGGGGGGGACAGGGCGCGGCAGGAGCGACAGCGCGAACCGGCCACCGACAGTTAAGTCGACGGCGGCGGAGCAACGAGTATGAACACCGATCTCTCGCTGAGTGACCTCCCCACCGACGACGGCTGGCGCGCGCTCGCCGGCGTCGGCGTCGGCTACGCGATCGCGACCGGACTGATCTTCGTGTTCCTCTTCGTCGTCCCGTACGTGATCGTGCGGGCGCTGTAGCGGCAGACACCGAACGAGCGGCAAGAAAAGGGGAAGCGATCGAGGCGCGTCAGGCGAACGCCAGCGAGTCGTCGGCGCCGGTCTCGTCGTCTTTCTGGAGCTTCTCGTGGGCTCCGAGGAAGTCGTCGAGGGTGACCTCGGTGCGGTCGTCGCGGATCGCGAACATCCCGGCCTCCGTGCAGATGGCCTTGATGTCGGCGCCGGAGGCGTCGGGGGTCATCTCCGCGAGTTCGGTGAAGTCGATGTCGCTCGCGAGGTTCATCTTCCGGGTGTGGATCTGGAAGATGATCTCGCGTCCATCGGTGTTCGGCTTCGGCACCTCGATGAGGCGGTCGAAGCGGCCCGGCCGGAGGATGGCGGGGTCGAGCATGTCGAAGCGGTTCGTCGCGGCGATGATCCGGACCTCGCCGCGCTCGTCGAAGCCGTCCATCTCTGAGAGCAGCTGCATCATCGTCCGTTGGACCTCGGCGTCGCCCGAGGTCTTCGAGTCCGTCCGCTTCGAGGCGATCGCGTCGATCTCGTCGATGAAGAGGACGGCGGGCTGGTTCTCGCGGGCAACCTCGAACAGGTCGCGGACCAGCTTCGCGCCCTCGCCGATGAACTTGTGGACGAGCTCGGAGCCGGCCATCTTGATGAACGTGGCGTCCGTCTCGTTGGCGACGGCCTTCGCGAGCATCGTCTTCCCGGTGCCCGGCGGCCCGTACAGCAGGACGCCGCTCGGCGGCTGAATGCCCACGTCCTCGAACATGTCGGGATGTTCGAGGGGCATCTCGACGGTCTCGCGGACCTCCTGCATCTGGTCGTCCAGCCCGCCGATGTCGGTGTAGGTGATGTCGGGGGAGTGCTCGACCTGCATCACGCGGGCGCGCACGTCGGTCTCCTTCTCCAGCTTCTTGACGACGGACAGCGAGTTGTTCACCGCGACCCGGTCGTCGGGGTCGAGCTTGTCGCGCATCTCCGCGGTGATCTCGGTGAGCGCCTCCTGGTTGTTCCCGTGCTGTTTGATGACGGCGCCGTCGGGCGTGATCTCTTGGACCGTCGCCACGAACAGCGGGGACTGCTTCAGCTTCTTGTTCTCGTGGGTGAGCCGTTCGAGCTTCTGTTGGTACTTGTTGTTCTCGGCGTTCGCGTCGAGGAGCTTGTCGCGCATCTCCGCGTTCTGCGACTCCAGCTCGTCGAGCTCCGCTTGGAGCGACTCGATCTTCTCTTGTCTCGACGCCGACCCCTCGTCGTAGGGCAGCTCGACGTCGTCGACGGTATCGGTCATTGTGCGTAATAAAGCGTCTCGCGCGTAAGAGGTTTCGGGTGGGGGAGAGTCGTCGAGCGATCGCCGCCAATATATTCGTAATGGTAATGAAATAGGATAGTAAATATTATCTAACGGCATTACATAGGACGACTCACGCATGAGTACCACCGACGCCGTCACCGCAGAGGAGGACGTCACGGACCGCTGGAGCGCCGTCCGAGACCTGCCGCCGAGCGCGAAGCTCGTCGCGAAGGTCCTCGACTACAACGACACGCTCACGCAGAGCGAGCTCGCCGAGGAGACGCTGCTCCCCCCTCGGACCGTCAGGTACGCCCTCTCGCGGCTGGAGGAGGAGGACGTCGTCGACTCCCGATTCTCCTTCGCCGACGCCCGGAAGCGGCTGTACACCCTGTCGGTGTGAGAGTCGATCCGGGGCCGATCGCATCCCTCTCGCTCCCGTTCTAGTCCCCTTTCTCTCCCCGCAGAGCCACTCCTTATGAGCGATGGCGACCCAGCCCGCCCATGGTCTCGACCGCCGCCGTCAAGCGGGCGCTCTCCGCGCTGGCGACGCGCACCGACACCGCGACCCGACCGTCCGTCGCCGTGATCGACGAGGCCGACGCCGCGCGGTCCGACCTCCGGCGGGCCGCGGCGTTCGTCGACGCCGACGGGCTCGACCGCCTCGACGAGGCCATCGCCGCCGCCGATCGCGCGGGCGACGAGGACGCCGTCGACCGAGGACGCGAGGCGCGCGCGGCGTTCCGGCGGTTCCGGGAAGCGGCTGGCGGCGGCGATGACGACGGCCGGGGCGGTGACGACGACAAACGCGCCCGGTAACCCGCCGGACCACTTCCGCCCCGCCCCCGGAACCCCTAAACCCGATACCGGCCAAGAGCCGGGCAGATGACACGGGTGATCCACACCGGCGACACCCACGTGGGGTACGCGCAGTACCACTCACCGGTCCGACAGCAGGACTTCCTCGACGCGTTCGCAGCCGTGATCGACGACGCGATCGAGGAGGAGATCGACGCGGTGGTCCACGCCGGCGACCTCTTCCACGACCGCCGGCCCGAACTCGCCGACCTGATGGGAACGATCTCGGTCCTCCGCCGGCTCGACGACGCGGGTATCCCCTTCCTCGCCGTGGTCGGAAACCACGAGTCGACGCGCGGCGGCCAGTGGCTCGACTTGTTCGAACGGCTGGGCCTCGCGACCCGGCTCGACGACGAGCCGACCGTCGTCGGCGACACCGCCTTCTACGGGCTCGATCACGTCCCCGTCTCCCGCCGCGACGACCTCGACTACGCGTTCGCCGACCACGACGCCGACTACGCCGCCCTCGTCGCCCACGGCCTCTTCGAGCCGTTCGGCTACGCGGACTGGGACACGGAGGAAGTGCTCGCGGAGAGCGACGTGGCGTTCGACGCATTGCTGCTCGGCGACAACCACACGCCCGATTCCGCCGAGGTCGACGGCACGTGGGTCACGTACCCGGGGTCGACCGAGCGCGCGAGCGCGAGCGAGCGCGAGGGGCGCGGGTACAACCTCGTCACCTTCGACGCCGACGCCGCCGGGGGCGACGACCGCGTCGAGATCCGGCGACGCGCGCTCGACACCCGCCCGTTCGTCTTCGTGGAGGCCGACCTCCGCGAGGGCGAGGGCGCGGCGCGGGTGCGCGAGAAAGTCCGCCAGCACGACCTCGACGACGCGGTCGTCCTCGTCGACGTGACTGGCGAGGGCGACTCGGTCACGCCCGCCGCCATCGAGGAGTTCGCGACCGACGAGGGAGCGCTGATCGCCCGCGTCACCGACCGCCGCGAGGTGGAGACGGACGCCGAGGTAGACGTGAGCTTCGCCGACCCCGAGGACGCCGTCCGGGAGCGGGTCGACGAGATGGGGCTCTCCGAGGCCGCGCTCGACGTGGAGGAGGCGGTTCGCGCCGATACCGTTCCCGACACGAACGTCAGGGAGACGGTGAAACGCCGGGTCGAGGAGCGGGTCGGCGAACTCGACGGCCGGGGCGCATCCGATGGCGATGAGCCCGAACCCGACAGCGACGGAGCCGAACTCGCGGACGACGAAACTGACGGCGACGAGACCGACGGCGAGGATGAGACCGGCGACGACGACACCGCGACGGCCGACGGCGACGACACCGACGGGCAGGTCTCCATGGAGGACTACCTGTGAACTTCGACCGCATTCGACTCACGAACTTCAAGCCGTACGGCGACGCCGACCTCCGGCTGACCGAGGGCGTCACGGTTATCCACGGGCTCAACGGGAGCGGAAAGTCCTCGCTGTTGGAGGCCTGCTTCTTCGCGCTCTACGGGTCGAAGGCGCTCGACGGGACCCTCGGAGACGTGATCACGAACGGCGAGGAGGAGACCGAAGTCGACCTGTGGTTCACCCACGACAGCGTCTCCTACCACATCGAGCGGCGGCTCAAGGCGTACGACGGCCGGATCGACCACCAGTGCACGCTCGAAGCGACGGACGGGAGCGACGTGACCCGCGACGGCGCCCGGGCGGTGCGGGAGTTCGTCACCGAGCTCCTCCGGATGGACGCCGAGGCGTTCGTCAACTGCGCGTACGTCCGGCAGGGGGAGGTGAATAAGCTGATCAACGCCACCCCCCGCGAGCGGCAGGACACTATCGACGACCTGCTCCAGCTCGGGAAGCTGGAGGAGTACCGCGAGCGCGCCGGCGACGCCCGGCTCGGCGTCGAGGACGTACTGGAGAATCGCCGCGGGCGGCTCGACCAGCTCGACGACCAGATCGCCGAGAAAGAAGAGAAGGACCTCCACGATCGGCTCAACGCACTCGAAAGCGACCTCTCGGAGGTCACCGACGAGATCGATCGCTACGAGACCCAGCGCGAACAGGCGAAGGAGACCCGCGAGGCGGCCGCCGAGACGCTGTCGACCCACGCGGAGAAGCGGGAGACGCTGGAGTCTGTCGAGTCGGCGATCTCCGAGATCGAAGCGACGATCCGGGCGACCGAACGCGAGCGCGACGAGCACCGCGACGCGATCCGCGAGGCCCGCGAGCGGATCGAGGAGATCGAGACCGCGATCGACGCCGGGCTCGACGACGCCGGGCTCGACGCGGCGAGCGAGGAGGCCATCGCGGCCCGGCGCGCCGAACTCGACGACCGCGAGGAGACGGTCCGCGAAGAGCTCGACGACGAGCGAGTGAGCGCCGAGGCGCTCCGCAATCAAGCGACGAACCTCGCAGAAAAGGCCGACGACCGCGCCGAACGCGCCGCAGAGGTCGAGACCGAGGCCGATGATCTCGATGACGAGGCCGAGGCGGCCGCGGACGAGGCCGCCGAGCGCGAGTCCTCGATCGAGGAGCTTCGCGAGGAGGCGGCGTCACTTCGCGAGCAGTTCGCGGCCGCCGCCGCCGACATCGACCGCGACGGCGTGGCGGATGAGCGCGAGGCGCTTCGCGAGCAGCGCGGCGAGGTCCGAGAGCGGATCGCAGAGCTGTCGGCGGAGCTGAAGAACGCCCGCGAGCGCGTCGAGGAGGCCGAAAAGCTGCTCGCGGCGGGGAAGTGTCCCGAGTGCGGCCAGCCGGTCGAGGACTCGCCGCACGCGAGCGGGATCGACGAGGACCGCGAGCGCGTCGCCGAGCTGGAGACGGAGCTTGAGGACGCTCGCGAGCGAGAGAGCGACCTCGACGACCGGATCGCGGAGCTGAATGAGCTCGTGAACGCGGCGGATCGGCTCGACGAGATCGACGAGACGGTCGAGATGCTCGAAGAGCGGGTCGAGGAGAAGCGCGCGGCGGCGGAGCGGAAGCGGGAGGCGGTAGCGGAGAAGCGCGAGCGCGCCGCCGACCTCCGCGAGGAGGCCGAAGAGACCCGCGATGTCGCCGCCCGGAAGCGCGGGGAGGCCGAGGAGGCCGCGGCGCGCGTGGCGGAACTCGAAGACGCGCTCGCGGCGGTCGACGACGCCCGTGAGGCGGTGGCCGCGACCGAAAAGCGGCTCTCAGCGGTCGCGGACGCGGAAGACGAGATCGAGCGGCGCCGCGAGAAGCGGGAGAACCTGAGCGAGGTGAACGACGAGCGTCGCGACCGGCTCGCCGACAAGCGCCAGCGCCGCGACGAGCTCGCCGACGCCGTCGACGAGGGCGCGGTCGAGGAGGCGAGGGGGAAAAAGGAGACGGCCGAGGAGTATCTCGAGAAGGTCGACGGCGAGATCGACCGGCTCGCGGAGCGCCGAACCGAGCTGGAGAACGCGATCGGCGGGGTCAACGGCGAGATCCGGGAGTTGGAGACCCTCCGCGACGAGCGTGAGTCGCTCGCAGAGCGGGTGGACGCCCTCGAAGGGCTCCACGAGGAGACGAGCGAGCTGGAGGCGATGTACGGCGACCTCCGGGCGGAACTGCGCCAGCGCAACGTCGCCGAGCTGGAGCGCACCCTCAACGAGACGTTCGACCTCGTCTACGGCAACGACGCCTACTCGCACATCGAGCTGGACGGCGAGTACGTCCTCACCGTCTACCAGAAGGACGGCGAGCCCCTCGACCCCGAGCAGCTCTCCGGGGGCGAGCGCGCGCTGTTCAATCTCTCGCTACGCTGTGCGATCTACCGGCTGCTCTCGGAGGGGATCGAGGGCGCGGCGCCGACCCCGCCGCTCATCCTCGACGAGCCGACCGTCTTCCTCGACTCGGGGCACGTCTCTCGGCTCGTCCGCCTCGTCGAGGAGATGCGCGGCTTCGGCGTGCGCCAGATCCTCATCGTCAGCCACGACGACGAGCTGGTGGGCGCGGCTGACGAGCTGGTGACGGTGGAGAAGGACCCGCGCTCGAACCGGTCGACGGTGCGCCGGGAGGACGCCGCTACGCTCGACGTCGCCGAGCTCGCCGACGATTGAGCGCGGACTCACCACTGTTGACGACGAATCCAGTTCAGCCACGTTGGCGCGCCTGCGAGCGCCCACCGGCCGCGAGACAGCCCGCGAGGTCCCCGTGAGCGGAGCGAACGGGGGCTCGGAAATCTCTGATTTCCGGTGGAGGCGGCGGGTCGGCGCGGGCGGTGCCGCGCCGACCCGACCGCCGAGGTTGGGGAGGCGCGAGGCGAGCGCTCGGCCGAGCAGGGATAAGGAACTAACACCACCGAACAGCGACAGATCGCGCTCGGGCGCGAATTACTCGTCGCCCGCGTCGCCCCGCAACAACCCGAGCGCGTCGACCGCGACCGGCGCCGCCTCGTAGCCGCGCCGGCCCGCAACGTCGACCTCCTCGATCAGGCCAGCCGCGCGGAACTCCGCGATCGTCCCGTGGAGGTCGGACTCGCACATGTCGACCGCGTCGAGGAGGTCGATCGCGGCGATCGGTCCCTCGTCGACGACCACCGCGAGGAGGCCGAGCGACCGGTCGTCGCGGACCGCCCCGAGCGTCCGCCGGACCGGGGCCGGCACGCCCGAGGCCGCGGTCGCGAGCGGCGACTCGCCGTCGACGACCGAAAGCTGGTCGTTGTCGACGTACCGCTCCTCGCCGGTGGCCGGGTCCCGAATACGGCTCGACTCGGCGGAGCGTTTCACGAGGAGGTACGTCTCGCCGGCCGCGTCACGAACCGTCTGCATGGATCGGGAAAAGCGGTCGCGCGGGCATTACGCTTCCGGGGGCTCCGCGTCGGAACCGGAGGCGGGCTCCGAATCGCTGGCGGAGTCGGCGTCCGGATCGTCGGCAGAGTCGGCGTCGTCCGCATCCCGCGAACGCTTCCACGACCGATACGTCTGGTAGGTCCGAACGCCCGCGAGGAGCCCGGCGACGAACAGGGCCGGACCGATCCGCGACCGGCCCTCGAAGAACCACAGCATCGGGCCGAGCGCGACGAGGAGCACGGCGGCGTTGGCGTAGATGACGGCGACGACGAACGCGCGGAGCGTCCCCGAGTCGACGTCGCTCGCGTCCTCGAAGTCGCCGCCGTCGTCGAACGTCTTCACCGAGGGCGCCTTCGGAACCTCGGGCGTCATCTCCCGCTCGGCGTCGGAGCTCTCGCCGAAGGAGACCTCGCCCTCGTCGTCCTCGTCGAGGCTGAACACGGAGGGGGTACGCGGGGACGAGGCAAAGGGGTTCCGTCCCAATTCGACCCGCGAGCCGCGGCTACGGGTCGGTGACGGGCGAGATGACGAGAGGAACGACCGCCGTCAGATCGCATCGGCCAGCCGGACCGTTCGGCTCGCCTCGACCCACGCGAGGGGGTTCGCGGCGTCGAAAAGCACCACGTTCCCGTCGTCCTCGTACACCTCCACCTCGGCGTCGACCTCGTCGCGATCGACCGGGCGAGCCACCCTCGGTTCGGAACGTGGGTCCGAAGACATAGAGCGTGGTATGCCGTCACACATTATATGCCTTTCCGTGCCGGGACTCCTCGCCGCACCCGAAAGCCGAGTTTTTTAGCCGGGTGCGCCGAAGCACTGGTATGACTCAGTCGGGGCTGTCGGATTTCTCGTCGTCCGGGGAGGCGGACGACGGGGCGGGAGACAGCACGGAGGCCGAACGGGAGGAGCTGGCCGCACAGGAGGCGGCCGCCGTCGCCGGCGGCGGACGCGGACACGTCAGCGACGTGGTCGACGTCGACGAGGCGAAGTTCCCGAAGTCGACCGGGACCGTCGAGCTGATGATCACGCAGATCGACTACGCCGTCGAGGGGTACGGGAGCGACGAATACCCGGTCGTCCACGTGTTCGGCCGGCGACCGGCGGAGCACGTCGACGACGCCGAAGACGACACCGTCGAACACCTCCGCGTGCTGGGCGTCGAGCCGTACTTCTACGTCCCCACGGCCGAACTCGACCGGGACCCGGTCGAGGAGTACGACGTGGTGATCGGAACGCGCGAGGAGAACGTCGAGGGCGAGGGGTACGAGAGCATCCGCGGCGAGTCGCTCACCCGGATCGTCACCCGGACGCCCCGCGACGTGGGGAGCATCCGCGACGACTTCGCGACGACCTTCGAGGCGGACATCCTCTTCCCGAACCGCTTCCTGATCGACAACGGGCTCAACGGCGGCATCCGCGTGGAGGAGCGCCGGCTCGACGACGAGGAGGGGACGATTCAGGTCCACGAGGGGCACCTCGAACCCGCCGAGGTCGACGCCGAGATGCGGGTGAACACCTTCGACATCGAGGTCGACGACCGGCGCGGCTTCCCCGAGAACGGCGAGGAGCCGATCATCTGTCTCACCAGCCACGACTCCTACGACGACCAGTACGTCGTCTGGCTGTACGACGCGCCGGAGGCCGAGATCCCGCCGCCCGAAGACCTCCCGGGCTACGAGGGGATCGTGGACGACGAGGACGGGGAGATCGACTTCGAAGTCCGCACCTTCGACGAGGAGGCCGCGATGCTCGACGCGTTCGTCGAGTACCTCGACGAGACGGATCCGGACCTGCTGACGGGGTGGAACTTCGAGGACTTCGACGCGCCGTACGTCCTCGACCGGTTGGAGGTGCTCGACGACGGGAGCCAGTACGACCTTTCCGTCGACCGCCTCTCCCGGATCGGCGAAGTGTGGCGCTCCGGGTGGGGCGGCCCCGACATCAAGGGCCGGGTCGTCTTCGACCTCCTGTACGCCTACAAGCGCACGATGTTCACGGAGCTGGAGTCGTATCGCCTCGACGCCGTCGGCGAGCGCGAACTCGGCGTCGGCAAGGAGCGCTACACCGGCGACATCGGCGACCTCTGGGAGCAGGACCCCGAGCGCTTACTGGAGTACAGCATCCGCGACGTGGAGCTGTGCGTCGAGATCGACCGAAAGCAGGACGTGATCGCCTTCTGGGACGAAGCCAGGAAGATCGTCGGCTGTAAACTGGAAGACGCGACGACGCCGGGCGACGCGGTCGACATGTACGTACTCCACATGGCGTACGGAACCTTCGCGCTCCCGTCGAAAGGACAGCAGGAAAGCGAGGATTTCGAGGGCGGCGCGGTGTTCGACCCGATCTCCGGGGTCCGAGAGATGGTGAGCGTACTGGACTTGAAGTGCTTCAGCGGCGACACCGATGTCGCGACTCCGGGAGGGCTTCGGAACATCCGGGACCTGAGCGTGGGCGATCGGGTGTACACGCTCAATCCCCAGACGTTCGAGTGCGAGGTGAAACCGGTCGTCGACACGCAATCGTACAACAATCAGTACGGCGAGCTACACCACGTCTCAGGGAATACCCACGATTTGAAACTAACCGAGAACCACCGGTTCCTCGTCTCGAAAAACCGCGGGTGGGATGGTCTCGATCCCGACGACTTCGAACTCCGAGAGTACAGGGACATCCCGGATACCGAGCGGTTTGCGTTCCCCAATCACCAGCCGATGGCCGGCGCGAAGCGTGACCGGTTCCGGTTGTTCGAGGACCTTAACGACGGGAACGTGGTGGTCTACGCACACGACGGACTCTCCGCGTTTCGCGCTGCGATACCCGGTGGCGTCGAGTCCGAACTCGACTGGGCGAACGGTACGTCACGACTCGCAGCGACCGACAAGAGGACCGGAAAATATCTGATCCCACTAGAGGCGTTTCGAGACAATCGCGAGCAGATCGAGACACAGGCTGACGAGGTGTTTCTGAAGTACGATAGGGGACACGCGGAAACGCCGCTCTCGTTCGAGATGGACGACTGGCTCGAACTTATCGGATGGTTCGTGACCGAGGGTAGCTTCGTTCGAGGCGTTCCCGGGATCGTTCTCCACCAGCAGAACGAGGCCGGGCGATCGGCGATCGAGGAGCTTCTGGATCGAATGCGGTTGAACTACAACGTCGGCGAGGACCGCTACACCGTCTCCAATCGCAATCTTCACGACTGGTTTATCGAGCATTGTGGCGACGGCTACGACGAAAAACGACTCCCCCAGTGGGTCTTCGAACTCGACGCGAGCCACTTGGAGGTTCTCCTCGAAACGATGGTGAACGGCGACGGCAGCCGAACCGAGAGCGGTCTCCGAAAGTTCTGGACGAAAAGCGATCAGTTGAAGACGGATATCGTCCGGCTCGCGATACGATGCGGCGAGAAGCCAACTGTTTCGGAACAATCGGACGGAACCTGGTACGTATCGATCGGGAAGGAGGGATCGATGCACAAGCGGAACACAACAACAGAACAGCACGACGGTCAGGTCCACTGTATCACGGCAGCGGACAATCACGTTGTGTTAGCGGGGCGGAACGGCCATCTACAGTGGGTCGGTCAGTCCTTATACCCCATGTCGATGGTGACCATCAACGCGTCGCCCGAGACGAAGGTCGATCCCGAGAAGTACGACGGGGAGACGTATCAGACGCCGACAGGCGTTCATTTCCGCAAGACGCCCGACGGCATCATTCGGGAGATGGTGAACGAACTGCTCGACGAGCGAGAGGAAAAGAAGGCCCTCCGAAACGAACACGAACCGGGGACGGAGGCGTACGAACAGTACGACCGTCAGCAGGGAGCTGTCAAGGTTTTGATGAACAGCTTATACGGCGTTTTCGGATGGGATCGATTCCGTCTGTACGACCGCGAGATGAGCGCTGGCGTCACTTCTACCAATCGTGAGGTGATCGATTTCACCGCCGACGTAACCAGTGAACTCAACAGAGAAGTTACATATGGGGACAGCGTCACCGGCGATCGGCCAGTCGTCGTCCGAGATCCGGACGGGAGCGTTCGAATCCTTCCCATCGAAGATCTCTTCGAGCGAGCCGACCGGGACGTGACTGCGGAGGTCGTCGTCACGGCCGACGGAGGACCTGTCGCGTCGAACACCCTCGAAAAAGACAGGAGACAGCTTCCGGGGTGGGAGGCGCTGTCCCTCTCCGCCGACGGCGAACCGGAGTGGAAGCCGATCGAACGGGCGATCCGGCACGAGACGGACAAACCAGTGGTCAACCTCCAACACAAGCTCGGTGAATCGACGACGACACGGGACCACTCCTACGTCGTCGACGACGGTGGCGAGTTCGTCGAGACGGCTCCCGAAGACGTCGAAGAGCCGGTTCGAGTCCCGGGCCTCCCAGAGGTAGACACCGTCGACACGATCGACGTGTACGAGGTGTTAGACGGCTATGTTCGAGAGTACGAGGACGGCCGCAGCGTCGGCAGTGAAAACGCTGAGTCGAAAACCAAACGGGTTCACGCGGACGACGAGTGGGTCTGGTTCGGACACGAGCACCACGACGCCATCGAGAAGGGAGTGAAGGTGCGCCGACACATCGATCTCCGCTCGAAAGAGGGCCGATCTCTCGTCCGATTACTCGCGGCGTACGTAACCGAGGGAAGCGCCTCGACCATCGAGACGACTGATTCGAAATTCGGTGCGAGTATCGCTGAGTCGCGCGAGGAGTGGTTGGAAGGTCTTCACGAGGACTACAATCGACTGTTCGAGGGAGCGACCGCAGGTATCGTCGCATCCGACGCGGCACCGGAGCGCACGGTAGCGTACGAAACCGAGGACGGCGAGCAGTCCGTCACGTACGACGACACCACCCGCAAGCTCCAGATGATGAACGAGCTGTCGGCGGTCTTCTTCCGCGGGTTTGCTGGACGGACATCACGCGGGAAACGTATTCCCGGGTTCGTGTTCAATCTCCCCGACGATCTCCAACAGCTCTTCGTCGACGTACTCGTTGAGGGCGACGGCTCACGCGAATTCCCGCGGTACTCGGCCGAGTACTGCGAGCGGAACTTCGACTTCGAGACGGCTAGCCGGGAACTCGCCGCCGGCCTGTCCATGCTGCTCACCCAGCGCGAGAGAAAACACTCGCTCAAGTACCGGGATGCGAAGGACAGCTACACGATTCGAGCGTGTGACTACTACCGGGGCGGACGAGACCCGGTCGTCGAGGAGGTAGATCACGACGGCTACGTGTACGATCTCAGCGTCGCCGACAACGAGAATTTCGTCGATGGCGTCGGCGGTATCGTCCTCCACAACACTGATTCGGTCATGTTGTCTCTCGGCCAAGAGGTGGACAAACAAGAGGCGATCGATACCTCCTTCGAGATAGCGGACCACATCAACGAGCGGTACGACGACTTCGCGCGGGAGGAGCTGAACGCGGACGATCACCGCTTCCAGATCGAGTTCGAGAAGCTCTATCGGCGCTTCTTCCAGGCCGGCAAGAAGAAGCGGTACGCGGGCCACATCGTCTGGAAGGAGGGGAAAGACGTCGACGACATCGACATCACCGGCTTCGAGTACAAGCGCTCGGACATCGCACAGATCACGAAGGAGGTGCAACAGAGCGTCATCGAGACGATCGTGACCGGCGACGACATCGACGAGGACCTAGAGGAGGTGAAGTCGTACCTCGTGGACGTGATCGCCGAAGTGCTCGACGGCGATATCGACCTCGACGAGATCGGGATCCCGGGCGGAATCGGGAAGAAGCTCGATGCCTACGAGACGCCGACGGCGCAGGTGCGCGGGGCGAAGTACGCGAACCTCATGCTCGGGACCAACTTCGGCAGCGGGTCGAAGCCGAAGCGGCTGTACATCGAGAAGGTCCATCCCGACTTCTGGGAGCGGATGGAAGCGGAGAAGGGGCTCGACCCGCAGCGCGACCACCTGTACGGGGAGTTCAAGCGCGATCCGGACGTGATCTGCTTCGAGTACGCCGATCAGGTCCCCGACGAGTTCGAGGTCGACTGGGAGAAGATGCTGGACAAGACGCTTCAGGGGCCGATCGAGCGCGTCATCGAGGCGCTCGGAATGTCGTGGGAGGAGGTCAAGACGGGCCAAGAGCAGACCGGACTCGGCTCCTTCATGTGATCCGGTCTGGAGTCTAAAACGACTTCTTAAAACCGATTTTCGATCGTCGAGAAAAATTCTTGCCGATCTCGGGAGATTCTACGGGGAGATGCGTAACCATTAACCCGCCAAGTCACCACTGTTCGAACACGAGGAACGAGAATACACATGGCAACTCTCGAAATCAACGATCTTCACGCGCGAGTGGCGGAAGAGGACGGCGAACGCATTCTTCGGGGGGTCGACCTGACCGTCGAGTCCGGGGACATCCACGCACTGATGGGTCCGAACGGCTCCGGGAAGTCGACGCTCGCGAAGGTCATCGCCGGCCACCCCGCGTACGAGGTCACCGGCGGCGAGATCCTCCTTCATCTCAAGGAGGAGGACATCGCCGACATCGACGCCGAGCTCGACGACGAGGACTACCACTGGGAGCTGCTGGAGCTCGAACCCAACGAGCGCGCCGCGCTCGGGATCTTCCTCGGGTTCCAGTACCCGGCGGAGATCGAGGGCGTCACCATGACGAACTTCCTCCGGCAGGCGCTCAACGCCAAAGCGGACGAGCGCGAGGAGCTGTTCGAAGACGAAGAGGAGGAAGCGGAAACCGACGCGGACGCGGACGAGGACGACGAGGGCTACGAGACTTCCCCGATGGAGGGTCCCGCGGACGACGGCGAGATCGGCGTCGCCGAGTTCCAGGAGATCCTCTCGGAGAAGATGGAGCTGCTCGACATGGACGAGAAGTTCATGCAGCGCTACCTCAACGCCGGCTTCTCCGGCGGCGAGAAGAAGCAGAACGAGGTGCTGCAGGCGGCGATGTTAGAGCCCGCGGTCGCGGTGCTCGACGAGATCGACTCCGGGCTGGACATCGACCGGCTGCAGGACGTCTCGAAGGGGATCAACGCGCTCCGCGACGAGCAGGGGACGGGCGTCCTCCAGATCACGCACTACCAGCGGATTCTCGACTACGTCGAGCCCGACCACGTCCACGTCATGTTGGACGGCGAGGTCGTCAAAAGCGGCGGCGCGGAGCTCGCCGAGAAGCTCGAGGACAAGGGGTACGATTGGGTCCGCGAGGACGCGTTCGAGGCCGCGTAACCGAATCCAGTCACGCGATACACGTAAGTCCGGAACAACGTAACACCATACTATGAGCTCACAACAGGACGAACTGAAGGAGACAGACACCGAGGCCCGCTTCGAGTTCAAGAAGGAGGAGAAATCCGCCTTCCAGACCGAGAAGGGTCTCACCGAGGAGACGGTCCGCGTCATCTCGGAGGACAAAGACGAGCCGGAGTGGATGCTGGAGCGGCGCCTGCGCGCGCTGGAACAGTTCCAGAAGATGCCGATGCCGACCGACTGGCCCGGACAGCCGGACCTGAGCGAGGTCGACGTCGACGAGATCATCCCGTACATCCGGCCGGATGTCGACGTCCGCGCCGGCGTCGACGACTGGACCGAACTCCCGGACGAGATCAAAGACACCTTCGACAAGCTGGGCATCCCGGAGGCCGAGAAGAACGCGCTCTCCGGCGTCGGCGCGCAGTACGAGTCGGAGGTCGTCTACCAGAACATGCAGGAGCGGTGGGAGGAGAAGGGCGTCATCTTCTGTAACATGGACGAGGCCGTCCAGGAGCACGAGGAGATCGTCCGCGAGCACTTCATGACGAAGTGCGTTCCCCCGAGCGACAACAAGTTCGCCGCGCTCCACGGCGCGATCTGGTCCGGCGGCTCGTTCGTCTACGTGCCGGAGAACACCACCGTCGACATGCCGGTGCAGGCGTACTTCCGGATGAACTCCGAGGGGATGGGGCAGTTCGAGCACACGCTCATCATCGCCGAGGAGAGCTCCGAGGTCCACTACATCGAGGGCTGTTCCGCCCCGAAGTACTCGGCGTTCAACCTCCACTCCGGCGGCGTCGAGGTGTTCGTCGGCGAGGACGCGCACGTCCAGTACTCGACCGTCCAGAACTGGTCGAAGAACACGTACAACCTGAACACCAAGCGCGCCATCGCCGAGAAGGGCGGGCGCATGGAGTGGATCTCCGGGTCGATGGGGTCGAAGGCGACGATGCTGTACCCCTCGACGATCCTGAAGGGACGCGGCGCCTCCGACAACCACATCACCATCGCCTTCGCGGGCGAGGGCCAGGACATCGACACCGGCGCGAAGGTGTACCACAACGCGCCCGACACCAAATCGACCATCGAGTCGAAGTCCATCTCGAAGGACGGCGGCCGCACGAACTACCGCGGGCTCGTCCACATCGCCGACGGCGCCGAGAACTCCTCGACCGCCGTCGAGTGCGACGCGCTGATGTTCGACAACGAGTCGACCTCCGACACCATGCCGTACATGGAGATCAACGAGTCGAAGGTCGACGTCGCCCACGAGGCGACCGTCGGGAAAATCGGCGACGAAGACATCTTCTACCTGCAGTCGCGCGGGCTGGACGACGACGACGCCAAGCAGATGATCGTTTCGGGCTTCATCGAGCCCATCACGGAGGAGCTGCCCATCGAGTACGCCGTCGAGCTCAACCGGCTCGTCGAGCTGGAGATGGAGGGCTCGCTCGGATAACATGAGCACGCAAGCAATCGAGAGCCTCTCTGAGGACACGGTACGACGCATCGCCGAGGAACGCGACGAGCCCGAGTGGCTCTTGGAGACCCGTCTGAACGCGCTTTCGGCGCTGGAGACGGCCGACCTGCCGGACGTGATCCAGACGCCCGGGCGGCGCTGGACCGATCTGGAGGCGCTCGACTTCGAGTCGCTGGTCGATCCGCTGAACCAGTCGGACGCCACGGAGCGGTCGGTCGGCGACGACGAGGTCGTCGTCCTCCCCTTTACCGAGGCGTTCGACGAGTACGGCGACATCATCGAGGCGAACTTCGGCTCGGTGCTCGACCCCGAGCACAACTACCTCACCGCCCTGTCGGTCGCGCTGTTCACGACCGGGACGTTCGTCTACGTCCCCGAGGGCGTCGACGTCGAGGACGTGACGGTGCGCGCGGAGATGAACTCCCGCTCGCTGTTCAGCCAGACGCTCGTCGTCGCCGAGGAGTCGTCGTCGGTGACGATCCTCGAATCGATCGAGTCGGGCGACCGCGACGCCGCCGCCTCGGAGGGCGTCGGCGACGACCGGTACTTCTCGAACCTCGTCGAGATCGCGGCGGGCGAGAACGCGAGCGTCCAGTTCGGCTCGCTCCAGAACCTCGACGACGACACGTACACCTACTCGCTGAAGCGCGCCGACGTGGGCACGTACGGCACCGTCGACTGGATCGAGAGCAACTTCGGATCGAAGCTGACCCGCTCGGACGTCGAGTCGGAGCTGAACGGCGACGGCGCCGAGAGTCAGATCGTCGGGACGTTCTTCGGCACGGAGGACCAGCACTTCGACATCAACGCCCGCGTCTGGCACCAGGCCGAGCACACGACCGCCGACCTGGTCACGCGCGGCGTGCTCGACGACGTGGCCCGCTCCGTGTACGAGGGGGTTCAGGACGTCGGCAACGACGCGTGGAACACCTCCAGCTACCAGCGCGAGAACACGCTGATGCTGTCGGACGACGCCGAAGCCGACGCGTCGCCGAAACTGATCATCCACAACCACGACACCGAGGCGTCCCACTCCGCGACGGTTGGACAGGTCGACGCCGAGGACCTGTTCTACCTCGAGAGTCGCTCGATCGACTCACACACGGCGCGGAACATGCTCGTCGAGGGCTTCTTCGTCCCCGTGTTAGAGGAGATCGCCGTCGACGAGTTCCGCGACGACGTCGAGGAGCTCGTCTTCGAGCGTCTGCAGTAATCGCGGACGCCACGGGACGGGTCGATTTCCGTTTGCTGTTTTTCCGCGTCCAAGGGCCCCGAGGCGCGTCACTCGCGATCAGACGGCGATCGAAGGGGAACCCCTTAAGTCGGACTACGTTAGAGATGACGTGTATGCGAAGGGTCGTATCGAACGGTGACGGGTGGTCGCCGTGAGCGTGAGCCAGCGGATCGCCTCGGACGACCAGCTCGCCCGGCTGCTACAGATCGGGATCGTGCTGGAGGAAGTGGTTGAGGCGCGGGCGCACCACCACTACCAGAGCCTCGACGCCGAACTGGACGAGGAGATCGAGGCGCTGCTCGCGGACGCCGCCGAGGAGTCGGCCGAACACCGCCAACGCCTGGAGTCGCTCATCGAGGGGCTCGGCGTCGACAGCGTCCCGTTCGACGAGATCGAGTCGCTCGTGGACGCGCGGTACGGCCGGACGCGCCCCGAGGACTTCGACGGCGTGTTGTACGACCAGCTATGCAACGAGGAGACCGCCTACAAGTTCTACGACGACCTCATTCAGGCGATCGAGGAGTCGGACGCCGAGTTCTCGATCGACCGCGCGGCGCTCGTCGACGAACTGCGGACGATCCGGGAAGACGAGGCCGAGGGAGTCAGCGAGGTAACGGCGGTCATGGAGCGACGATGAATCGGAGGACCGAACCGACGACGAGCGCCGACGGAGGGAAGCCGTGAACACCGCAGACCAGTACCTCAAGACGATATACGTCGTACAGAAGCAGGAGGACGGTCCCGCATCGACCGGATCGATCGCCGATTCGCTCGGCGTCAGCCCGGCGAGCGCCAACGAGATGATCGGGAAGCTCGAGGAGCGCGGGCTCGCGGAGCACGAGAAGTACAAGGGGGTCCGCCTCACCGACGACGGGATCGTGCGGGCGCGCGACGCGCTCCAGACCTACTGTATCATCGAGCGCTTCCTCGCGAACGTGCTCGCGGTCGAGGATTTCCGCGACGAGGCCCGCGAGCTGGAGGCGGTCATCGACGACACCGTCGCCGAGCGACTCGACACGATCATCGACCGCCAGCCGGAGTGCCCCGACTGCTTCGACCCCGAGACGGACGCCTGCGCGTGCCTGGAGATCGCGGCGGCGCCCGCCGAGCCGGAGCAGTAGACGGGAGAGAGCGAAGAGAGGAGGTTTTGACTCGTCTGTTTACACGCCAGTCGAGTAGCGGAGGATACCCGCAATTCCGCCGAACGCGTCGAGAAGCTGCTCGCCCTTCTCGAAGTCGGTGGAGATGAACTTGGTGTCGGTTCCGCGCTGTTCGGCGATCGCCATTAGATGTTCGATCACGTCCTCGCGCTCGTCGACGTCGGACTCCTCGCCGCACTCGGAGCACTCGTGAGACGGCGTCGAGTGTCGTGCGTCGATCACCTCGTACTCCTCGTGGTCGTTCGGGCACTCGTAGACGACCACGTCGGACCGGAGGTCCTCGGAGATGAGCAGGCGGTCGACCGAGCCCATGATGAGGTTCCGACGAGTCTGCTCGAAGCCGTAGGTGGCCTCCTCGCCGGTGTTGAGGTTCTCGAAGAACTCCTCCATGTGGCGTTTGTCCTCGACTATCTCCTGATCGGCCAGCGCCTCGCTGGCGTTGTCGACGAGGTCCTTCAGCCCGGACTCGTCGGTGTACGCCACGTCGAACTTGCCGAGCACCGTGTCCTGCAGTTCGTGGTGGAGGTAGTCGCCGTCGAGGAACTCGTCTTTCGTCGGCGAGGGACCGCCGACGAGGATACCGTCGAGTTCGTGACGCTTGTCGACGAACAGGTCGTTGGCCATCCCCGCGACCTCCTGATAGAAATTGTCGATCGCTTCGAGGCGGAGGCGGGCGAACCGCTGGGCGGACTGGCCCCCTTTCCGCTGTTTGCCGGGGACGAGCGAGGAGGCGGACTTGACGGGCTCGACCCGCTTGCCCTTCAGCCAGCCGACGTTGGCCTCGCGGCGGTCGAGGACGATGAGCCCGAACAGTCCGGAGTCCTCCAGCATGTGTTCGAGCGGCTCGGTGAGGAACGCGGAGTCGCAGTGGTACCGGAAGGACTCGACGGGCTGGGGCGGCGACTCCAGCGTCTTGGTGACCATGTCGGTCTGGCCGCCGCCGGCGTCGATCGCTCCGGAGAAGATCACGATCCCGTTCTCGGGCGGGAAGGTATCGTAGTAGCGGAGACGGTCTTTGATCGACGTGAGCGCGTCTTGGACGGCCGTCCGAGTCTGTTTGGACTTGATGTTGGACGCCTCGCTGTGCTCCTGTGTGACGTGGGCGACCACGTCGGATATCTGCCGGTCTTCGGGGATGTAGATGGTGACGAGCTGCGTGCCGGAGCCCTCGAAATCGCGGAGCTCCTCGATGACCTTGCGGAACTCGTACTTCCGCCGGTCCTCGCTCGCCTCTTTGGCGTCGCTACTCATTACCCTAAATACGGCGGCGTGCGTGTAAGTAAGCTTTGACCTCCCCGTCAGCGCGACGGTACCGGGTCGCACGGATCACTAAACGCACGATTGTTTATGAACCAACTGCGGTGGCGCGTGCCGCCGAGCGCCCACCGGGCGCGAGGTGCACGCGCGAGGGACGCGGCGAGTGATGCGGGCGACCGAAGGGAGCCCCGAACGAGCCGCGAGGCTGGGGAGGCGTGAGGCTGCGGTGCTGTGCGGTCGGGTGGGATTCAAAGGGGCAGCCGCGAGGCCGCAGTAGGCGACGGAAGCACCGCAGCGAGCGGAGCGAACGAGGAGCGCAACGAGCGTACTGCGGCCTCGCGGCTGGGGCTTTGACGGTGTTTGCCGTCGATCTTCGGTCAGATATGTATAGCCGAGCGGCTGGGGCTTTGACGGTGTTTGCCGTCGATCTTCGGTCAGATATGTATAGCCGAGCGGCTGGGGCTTTGACGGTGTTTGCCGTCGATCTTCGGTCAGATATGTATAGCCGAGCGGCTGGGGCTTTGACGGTGTTTGCCGTCGATCCGTCAGTATCCGAGCAGAACCGAACCCAGTAGTACCGCTCCTACATCGACTCCGGCGCCTCGACCCCGAGCACGTCGAGGGCATTCGCCATCGTGTGCTTCGCGGCCGCGACGAGCGCCACGCGGGCGGCCCGGAGCTCCGCGTCGTCGGCGGTCACGACCGGACACTCTCGGTAGAACGCGTTGTACGCGTCGGCGAACTCGCGGGTGAACGTGGCGATCGTGTGCGGCTCCAGATCGTCCGCCGCCGCCTCGATCGCGGCCGGGAAGCGGGCGACCTCGCGGAGGAGGTCGCGGGCCGCCTCGGTCTCGAAGGCCGCGGCGTCGACGTCGAGGGCGTCGGCGTCGACGACGTCGTCGACCCCGCCAGCGCCCCCCGTCACGCCCGGCACCTCGACCCCGGCGTCGGCCGCCTCGTTGAGGATGCCGCAACAGCGCGCGTGGACGTACTGGACGAACGGGGCGGACTGCCCCTCGAAGTCGAGCGCGTCCTCCCACTCGAAGGTGATCGCCTTCGCGGGCTGCTTCGAGACGATGTCGTACCGGACCGCGCCGATGCCGACCTGATGGGCGATGCGCTCGACGTCCGCCTCGGTGAGGTCGTCGTCGCGGATGCGGTCGTCCATCCGGCTCTCGACCGCCTCGCGGGCGCGGTCGATCGCCTCGTCGAGCAGGTCGTCGAGCATCACGCCGGTCCCCTTCCGGGTGGACATCTTCCCCTCGGGGAGGTTCACGTACGAGTAGATGACGTGGCCGAGCCGGTCGACGTCGTTGCCGAGGAGTTCGAGGGCCGCGTCGAGCTGGTCGGCCTGCAGCTTGTGGTCCTCGCCGAGCACGGTGACGGCGCGGTCGTAATTGTCGAACTTCCACTCGTGGTGGGCCAGATCGCGGGTGGTGTAGAGGCTCGTGTCGTCGGAGCGCAGGAAGACGAGGTTCTTGTCGATCCCCCAGTCGTCGAGCTCCAACTGCCACGCGTCCTCCTCGTAGACGGCGTGGTCGGTCTCCTTGAGCCGGGCCGCGATCTCGTCGGTCGAGTCGTCGCGCATGAACCGCGTCTCCTTGACGAACTCGTCGAACTCCGCGGGGAGGCGGGCGAGGCAGTCCTTCATCCCGCCGAGCACCGTGTCGACGACCTCGCCGACGCGCTCGTACGTCTCCTCGTCGCCGGCTTCGAGCCCCTGCAGGATGGAGGAAATCTCCTCTTCCGCGGCCTCGACGGCGTCGGGCTCCGCCTCCTCCAGATACGCGTTCCCCTTGCGGTAGTAGCGCACGAGGTCGTACTCGGCGCGGTCGCGGGCGGGCTCTTCCTCCAAGTCCGACTCGTCGAATCGCTCGTACGCCCATGTGAACACCGCCATCTGGCGGCCCGCGTCGTTGACGTAGTAGTGGCGGTCCACGTCGTAGCCCGCGTACTCCATGAGGTTCGCGACCGCGTCGCCGACGACGGGGTTACGTGCGCGGCCGACGTGGACCGGGCCGGTCGGGTTCGCGCTCGTGTGCTCGACGACGACGGAGGTGTCGCGGTTGGGGAGCGCGCCGTAGCCCGGGTCGGGGGCGGCCGCGTCGAGCGTGTCGGCGAGGTAGCGCTCGCCGGCGTGGAAGTTGACGTACGGGCCGGCGGTGTCGACCGAATCGAGGTAGTCGGCGTCGGCGACGGAGATCGCGTCGGCGACCGTCACGGCCACGTTCGGGGGCGCGTCGCCGACCTCGCCCGCGAGCCGGAAGGCGACGCTGGAGGCGAGCGTCGCGTCCATGTCGTCGGGCGGGCGTTCGATGCCGAGGTCGTCGGTCGGGAGGTCCAACGCGTCGAGCGCGGCGCCGAGCGCGTCGGCCACCTCCGACCGGAACTGCCGGAACATACCGTCCGTTCGTGGGTCGGCCTAAAAGGCCCTTCCGAAGCGTGGCGCGAGAGGAGGACGGACAGGGCGCGCGCTAGACTTGCGGTGGCGCGTGCCGGCGAGCGCTGATAAGCGCGAGCGGCGAGGCTGGGGAGGGTGAGGCTGCGGTCCCGCGAGCGAAGCGAGCGGGAGCACGGAAGTCGCAGCCTGCGCTGCGAAGCGGGCAGGAACGTCTTCCGGTGGTGCGGTTGCGGTGCGGGTGGGGCTTTGGCGGTGTTCACCGTCGATCCGGCATCAACTACGTATAAGCGAGCGACCGAGAAGGTGGAGCAGTTCACCCTGCAGTCATCAACGTCAACGACGTATCCGTCTCAGACGATCTCGTCGATCAGTTCGCGCGCGCTCCGCCGGACGGCCTCGTCGCTCTCGATCGACGGCTCCCAGCTGAGGTCGGTGAGCCTCTCGATCGACAGGCGCATCTTCGGCACGTCGCCGGTCCAGCCGCGGTCGCCGCCGGTGTACGCGTACTCGGGATCGACACCCAGTTCGTCGCTCACGATGTCGGCGATGTCGGTGACCGACGTGGTGGTCCGCGTCCCGAGGTTGTACACGTTCAGGTCCGCGTCCGCGTGCTCGACGACGTGCTGGATGGCGTCGACGCACTCGGAGACGTGCATGTACGACTTCTCCTGTCGCCCGTCGCCGAGGATCTCCAGCTCGCTCGGATCGGCGTCGAGCTTCTGGACGAAGTCGGGGATCACGTTGCCGCGCTGGTGCGGGCCGACGATGTTCGCGAACCGGAACACCCACGACTGAACCCCGTACGAGTGGGCGTGCGTCGAGATCAGCGCCTCGTCGGCGAGCTTCGAGGAGCCGTAGATGGAGATCGGTTCCAAGGGGCCGTACTCTTCCGGCGTCGGGCGCGGCGCCTCGCCGTACACCGTCGAGGAGGAGGTGAAGGCGAGCCGGTCGACGCCGACCTCGTGCATTCGCTCCAAGACGTTGTACGTCATCGCCGTGTTCGCCTCGAACAGCTCTCGGTCGTCGTCGTAGTTCGTGTCGGTGTACGCGGCGAAGTGGAAGACGACGTCGAGGTCCCCCGTGACCGCCTCGGCGACGTCGTCGGAGTCGGTCAGATCCGTCCGGACGAAGTCGACGCCGTCCGGGACGCGGTCGCGGTCCCCCTTCGAGAGGTCGTCGGCCACGCGGACCGTCGCGCCGCGGTCGCGGAGCCGCGCGGCGAGGTGGCTCCCGACGAGCCCCGCGCCGCCGGTGACGAGTGCGGTCGAATCGGTGAGGTCCATACCGGTCTCCTGAGACGGAGCGAGGTAAGTACGTGTGGAATCGGAACGCGACGGAACCGGATCGGGCGCCGTTCGCTTGTTTACCCCGCGTCGACGAAGTCGCCGAGGTTCGCCTGCAGTCCGGCCGCCATCGTCGACTTTCTGCGGAGGCGACCCAGCGGGACCGGCAGGTGCTCGGCGACGCCGCGGACCGCCTCGCCGAACGTCTCGGCGGTCCCGAACTCGCCCTCGAACGCGTTCCGGACCGCCTCGCGCACCTGCCAGACGCCGACCGGCCCCCAGTAGTCGTCGGAGACGTGGCGTAAGACGAGCGCCTTCGCCTGTCGCCCGCGGTCGTCGAGGTGTTCGAGGACGCCGAGCCGGGACGCGTAGTAGGCGCCCGCGGTCTCCTCGACGTAGCCGGTCCGGCCCTCGCGGCCCTCGCTGGCGGCCGCGAGGTAGACGCCCGCCTCCGGGTCGGGGTTCCAGATCGAGCCGGGCGACTTCATCTCGACGAGCTCGTACTCCCACCGGCCCGGCACGAGAATCACCCAGAACGCGTTGCCGAGGTACTCGTTGCGGTGGACCTCGATCCGGTCGACCGTCGGGTTGTCGCGGATCGCGCCGCGGAGGAACTGTCCGACCGTGTCGTCGACCGCCGTGATCGACCAGCGCGTCGGGACGAGCCGGCGGTTCTCCCCGCGTCCGAGCGCGCCCGCGGAGAGGATGGTGTTGATCTCGTACACGTCGAACCCGCGGCGGTAGAGGTAGGTCATCGCGCCCTCGGCGCGCCAGTCGTCGTCTTCGAGCGTCTTCTTCACCGGGCGCGGGACGTGCGGGTTCTCGCCGAGGTCGGCGGTCCGGGCCGCGGCGCGCGGGCCGGTCGGCGTCTTGATGTCCCGCGTGCCGATATCGAAGTCGAGGTCGGGGGTGCCGTTGAGCCCGATCTCCACGTCGACCGGGCGGTCGGCGATCGCGACCTCGCGTTGAACGCCGAGCCAGCCGTCCCACGCGTCGTGGACGCTCCCGGTGGGGCCGCCGTCGCCCCCCACCGACTTCACCCCGCCCGTCGCGCCGGCGTCCGCCACGTCGACCCCGCGGGTCGAGTTGAGCAGGCTCGTCCGTCGGTCGAACACGTCGCTGATGGAGACGCCCTCGTCGTACCACGCCGCGGAGGTCTCGAAGCGCTCGGCGCGCTCCTCGCGCCCGACGGGCGAGAGCAACCCGGTCGAGACGTTCGGGTAGTTCGAGCGCCCGACGAAGATGGAGGGGGAGACGCTGCCGACCACGGCGTCGTCGGAGACGTGCTCCTCGAAGCGCCGCTCGAAGGAGTCGAGGTGATCGAGGATGCCGTAGTCCTTTTCGGCCGCGAGGCGCCGTCGCTCGGCGCGCTCGTTCGCCTCGAATTCGATGAACTCGTCGAGCCGCATTCGTCGATCGTTTGCGACGCGGCGGCTTGAACGTTGCTGGCGAGCGAGCCAACGCGAGGCAAAGACGGGTGCGCCGGCGACGCCTAGCTGTGGATGCCCATCGCCTCGATCTGCTCTTGGTACCGGTTGCGGATGGTGACCTCAGTGACCTGCGCGACGTCGGCGACCTCGCGCTGGGTCTTCTTCTCGTTACACAGCAGCGACGCGGCGTAGATCGCGGCGGCCGCGTATCCGGTGGGGGACTTCCCGGAGAGCAGCCCTTGGTCGGCGGTCGTCTCGATGATCTCGTTGGCCTTCGACTGGACCTCCTCGCTCAGTTCGAGTTCGGAGGAGAAGCGAGGGACGTACTTCTTCGGGTCGACGGGGCGCATCTCCAGTCCGAGCTCCTGGGAGATGTAGCGGTACGTCCGGCCGATCTCCTTGCGGTCGACCCGAGACACGTCGGAAATTTCTTCGAGCGAGCGCGGAATCCCCTCCTTGCGACAGGCGGCGTAGAGGGCGGCGGTGGAGACGCCCTCGATCGATCGTCCGCGGATCAGGTCCTCGTTGAGGGCGCGTCGGTAGATGACGGAGGCGACCTCGCGGACGGAGCGGGGAACCCCCAGCGCGCTGGCCATGCGGTCGATCTCCGAGAGCGCGAACTGGAGGTTGCGCTCGCCGGCGTCCTTCGTTCGAATTCGCTCCTGCCACTTGCGCAGGCGGTGCATCTGCGACCGCTTCTTCGAGGAGATGGACCGGCCGTAGGCGTCCTTGTCCTTCCAGTCGATCGTCGTCGTCAGCCCCTTGTCGTGCATCGTCTTCGTCGTCGGGGCGCCGACGCGCGACTTCTCCTGTCGCTCCGAGTGGTTGAACGCACGCCACTCCGGACCGGGATCGATCTGCTCCTCCTCGACGATGAGTCCCGTCTCCTCGTGTATCAGCTCCCCGTCGGCCGTTCGGGTGAGCTCCTCCGGGTCGAACTCCTCGGGGTCCAACTCGTCGGCGTCGACCCCCTCGACCCCCTCGGCGTCGGTTTCAGACTCGTCGGCGTCCTCGTCCCGCACACGCTGCCGGTCGTGATCCCGTTGCCGGGTTGGCCGTGTCATCGCATTTATATACTATCCAAACGAATTGACTTAAAAGTTCGTGAGGGTGGTGGGTTGTCACACAGGGCCGCCGGCGGGCGATCGCGCGCCCCCCGCGCCGGACGGACAGCCCTTTGTCCCGTGGGCGCGGAACCCGATCGAATGCCGACGATCGACTGCGATCCGGCGACCGCGCGAGCCCGTCTGGAGGACGCCGGCGTCCGGATCGACGAGGGAAACACGGCCCACGAGCGGTGGCGCGCCGAGCGGGACGGCGCCGTCGCCGTCGCCTACGACGACAAGGTCGTCGTGCAGGGGAGCGACCCGACCCGCCTGACGGCCCTGCTGAGCGAGGGTGGCGGACGCGCGCACGTCTACTTCGACGGCGCCTCGCGCGGGAACCCCGGTCCGGCCGCGGTCGGCTGGTGTTTGGTCACGTCCGACGGGATCGCGGCCGAGGGCGGCGAGCGGATCGGCCGCGCCACCAACAACCAGGCCGAGTACGCCGCGCTGATCCGAGCGCTGGAGGCCGCCGACGAGTACGGCTTCGAGGAGATCGACGTCCGCGGGGACTCCCAGCTGATCGTCAAGCAGGTGCGTGGCGAGTGGAACGCCAACGATCCCGAACTTCGGGAGCGGCGGGTCCGCGTCCGGGAGCTGTTGGAGCGGTTCGACCGATGGTCGATCGGCCACGTTCCGCGGGAGATAAACGAACGCGCCGACGATCTGGCGAACGAGGCACTCGATGACGCGAACTAACGACGAGCCCCCGGAGTGGGCGAAAGAACGGGCTCGCGAAGTGATGGCTGCGGAGGAGCCGGAGGAGGACGAGGGGACGGACGGAGCCGACGGCGACGACGACGACCGCGTCCCCGACGTGCCGGCCGAGACCGTCGACGAGGCGGAGCGGCTCACCCGGCTCGCCCGGCGGACCGAGGACGACGCGGCCGCCGCGTTCTACCGCGAACGCCGCGACGAGCTGGTAGAGGAGCACGACTACGTTCCGCGGCTCCGCGAGGAGGACGACACGCTCGTGTTGTATCCTGACGAGTGGATGGACGACGGGACGGTCCGGCTCGACCGGATCGAGACCACCGACCGGGCCGTCGAGGTGTCGCTGTCGGGACCGGGCGACGCCGACCGCTACCGCGAGATCGCCGCGTACAACGACGCGGTCGCCGAGGCGGTCGCCGACGCGCACGACGCGGTCCACGCCGACACCGCCCGGAGCTTCGCGGCGTTCATGAGCAACCACTACGTGCGCGCGGTCGACGACGCGCCCCCCGACGTGCGCGCGGAGTTCCGTGAGGAGTACCTCCCGCGGAACGGCTGGCCGAGCGACGAGCAGCTGGCCGTCGTCGGCGAGTCGCTGGACGTGATCGAGTCGGTCGCGGCGGACGTGGACGGCCCCGAGGAGTCGTAGGTGAGGGGCTGACGTGGCCGTCGCTCGGCGCGTCGAGCGTACGCGGCTTTCGCCGCGTGCGTGTGCCAAAATGTCGGTTGCCGCCCGGGACGCCGTCGATCGGGGCCGCCGTTACTCGCCGAGTAGGGCGCGTACCTCGTCCGCGCGGGCCTCGTCGGTGACGAACCGGTCGAGCACCCACTCCAGCTGCCCGAGGACCGTGTCGTGGCCCGCCTCGGTGAGCTCGTACTGGTTGGTTCGCTTGTCGAGCTCGCTCTTCTCGACGAGGTCGTCCTCGACGAGGTCGTCGAGGTTCGGATAGAGCCGCCCGTGGTTCACCTCGGAGCCGTAGTACGACTCGAGCTCGCGTTTGATCGCGAGCCCGTACATCGGCTCCTCCGCGAGGATCGCGAGGATGTTCTGTTGGAACGCCGTCAGGTCCGCCGCGGACCGCGCCGCTGAGCCATCAGTGACTGATTGTGCCTCTGACATGGCTGTTAAAAAGCAATCCGTACTTATAACGTTTCTGTATGTGTTTACCCCGAGGTCTCGACAGCCGGCACAGCGTGAGCCCGTGAGATAACCTCATTATTGCTGACGACTCGACGAAGTTCTTCGTATGG
>NZ_SDJP01000023.1 GCF_004114995.1 Halorubrum amylolyticum | reverse complement strand
GTCGAGGATATCGATCTCCATGGCAGGTTCGATCTCCTCGGCTTCATCCTTCTAAACCGGTGATATCGGCAGATACGATCGCTATTCAACACAGCAATTGAGATAGTTCTCTAGTGAAACTGTGGCACCGATATGATACAGATTGCTGGTCAGTTTTGAGCAGACAGCGGTCAGAGTGATCGCGGGTCGTTATCGACGATACGCGCGAATGCGACGTTCTCCTGAACTTGTTCAATCTCGACAGTAGGTTCGTCTCCTGGTTGGGCGCCAGGAATGATCACGACGTAGCCACGTTCGACTTTCGCAATACCGTCGCCCTGATCGCCGACAGTCTCGATCGTTACCTCACGGACTTCACCTTCGTCGACGGGCGGCTCCGACGGCTCGCGGCTTTCGGTCTCTGGAGAGGAAGACTGCGGTGACTCCGGTTGTCTCGATCCCTCTGTCGAGGTCGACGACTCGAGAAGTGCTATGCGATACGTTTCGCCAGCTGACACTGCGTTCTTATTAATTTCACTTGAAGGAACTTCGATACTATACGTCCCATCTTGCTCTTCGATCGGCGCGCTGAACAGAGATTGAAGGGAATTCGGAATTTCGACCATTGAGGTTCGTATCTCCTGTTCAGAACCCACTAAATAAGAAAGTTTGATGTGAGGCATTCATGAGCCCGCCAGTCAAAATTGAGGATATACGATGCTTTCGAGAGAGCTGACAGAGAGATTACGCTCTGATTTCACAACACATTTTTAGAAATTTTTAGAGGTGATACTCGCTCACGCGATCGCGCGCGACGTACATCGAAACGGCACCAACAAGACACGCGAGTGCGGCCGAAGCGACCGTCCCACTAAGACCAACCACGAATCGCTCAACACCAACAAACGAGGCGAGCGCGTGCCCAGCAATGCCCGAATGAGCGATAACAGTCGGGAGTGCAACGATAAGCACCGCGACTGAATAGATCACAAAGGCGAAGACGCTCGGAACAATCGCCTTGGTGCTTCGAGAGACGCTCACGGCCTCGAAGCGTGGGAACCCGACGCCGATCCCGGTCGCGATCGCACCCGACACGACCGATAGGACGAGTGCCGACACGCCGAGGCTCGCGACGACCGGTACCGAATGCGGACTCAGAAGCCCTGCGATAACGGTCGCCACAACGGTCACCGGCGCGATCAGGAGGGCACCAGAAATGACGTGTCCGATGACCAGCGAGCGTTCAGGCGCTTCTGAGAGCAGTGTGATGGGCAGTGCTGCGCCTTCTTGGCCCACCACGTTGAGCGCGAATAGCGACCCGACGATCCATGTTCCACTAACGAGCAGCCATAGTGGAAGGCTTGTGCCTATCTCGCCGGTCTGGACGGCAGTAACGATTGGGCCGGCAAGGACGATCAGTGGGTACAAGGCGAACGACAGTGAGATTGGCGACCGGCGGGCGCGTTTCCAATCGACTGCGACGACGGCAAAAATCGGTTGTGAGAGCACTCGTGAGAGCCCTTTGAACCAAGAAGAGCTGTCGGCCGGCCGCTCAGCCTCATGAGTAATGTGAACCCCGTCGGCGTACCAGAGCCACCCTGCGAGTCGGAACAGCGATGCAACCGCTGCGGCGACGAACACACCTGTGAACCCCACCGCGCCGATCGCTCGAAACGGTGACGCCCCGACACCAAGCCCTATTGCGGCCAGATCGCCGAACCAATCGATCGGCGTCGGTGCGAGCACTCGATAGATCGGCTCCAAGACCGACGCAAACGCGTTCGTGAAGATCAGCGCGAAGTATCCAATACCGAGTAGAACGAGAAACAGCGTTCGCAGACGGCTGAGCAGCCGCGAGCGAACGCCGGCGTTTCGCACGCCTAGTGCGAGAATGAACCCGGCCGGGATCCCGGTTACGAGGAGGAGACACAGTGTGAGCAACAGGGCGGGGATTGTGAGTAGTGAGCCGGCACCGACGGCGAACGCTACTGTGGCGGCGCTCCCAACCGTGAGGAAGAATGCAGACCATAGCACGAACTCGGTGAGGACGAGGCCGCCGATCACCTCTCGATGTGACACTGTCGTCAATAAGCCATCGAGATTGTCGGGACGAAGTGCGACGGTATACGCACGATATCCACCGAATCCGACCACGAAGATCCACCCGTAGACGAACGCCATCCGCGTCCATTCGATGAGTGGTTCGGTCTCGCTTCCAGCGACGAATCCGCCGGCGAGATACGCCCCGAACACACCGCCGAGCGAGAACGGAAGCAGCATGACGGCCGCGAACGCCATCGCCAACAGCTGCGTCGTATTCGCTTTCATCGTCCGCCAGCGACGTCGGAGTTCGGTCAGAACGATGAGCCGCGGCCGTTTCGCCCGCGTCATCGGTCCTCAACCCGACCATCCTGTAGGTCGGCAGCGTCTCCAGTGGTTTCAGAAGCTGAGTCGGAGACGGCTGGTCCACGTTTGGCGGTGACCGAGAGGAACACGTCCTCGAGCGTCGTTCCCTCCTCGGCTTCCATCCGCGCAGTCAGTTCCGCGGGCGAGCCCTCGGTGACGAGGTCACCCTCGTAGAGGACGCCAACCACGTCCGCAAGCTCCTCGACAACCGAGAGAATATGCGTCGAGAGGAACACCGTGTGGCCGTCGTCGGTCAGTTCCGCAATGACGTCGAGGACGGTCCGAGCCGCTCGCGGGTCCAGCCCGCTGGTCGGCTCGTCGAGAAACACCACGTCGGGCTCGTGTAACAGCGCCTGAATCAGGCCGATCTTCTGACGCATCCCCTTGGAGTAATCGTCGATCCGCTTGTCGGCATCGTCGGTGAGATCAAACCGATCTAACCAGTCTGTGATCCGAGTCTCTATTTCCGGAGCAGGGAGATTACGGAGCCGACCGAAGTACTCGAGTTGTTCGCGGCCCGTGAGTTCATCGAAGACCGGCGGTTCCTCGGGAAGATAGCCGATCGATGCCCTGATCGCATCGCGATCCGAGACAGGGTTCCCGTCGATCCACGCCTCGCCGTCGGTTGGCTGCGTCAGCGATGTTAACATCCGCATCGTGGTTGTCTTTCCGGCGCCGTTCGGTCCGAGAAAGCCGTACACGGTGCCGTGGTCGACGGTTAGATCGAGTCCGTCGACGGCGGTCTCGGTCCCGAATCGTTTCGTCAGGCTACGCGTCTCGATGGCGTCTGTGTCTGGTGTCATTGTAAGGGTCGGGTGGTTGGTTTCGTACTGCAGTCGGTCATAGAACGATGCCTCCAACTCCGACAGCAACGAACGCCATCGCGATTACCGCCGGAAATGACGCTTTCCAGAGGCGTGTAAGTGCGAACTGTCTCGGAGAGCGATCGGTAATGATGAGATTGCCTGTGAGGACGGTCTCGTTCTGTTGGTGTTCTGTGTGTCCCGCAATGAGGTACTCCTCACCAGGATCGATCCGTCGTTCGACGTACCGCCGCGTGCCGAGTCCCGGAACAATTCGCACCCATCTTGCGACCGGTTCGAGGTCATCTCGCACGTCGACAAACTGTTGAATACGTTTCGGCGGCGTATCGCTGGCTTCGACCGTGATGACCGTCGAGTCCGTATCGAGCGCGAATCGTTTTGCGGACGGGACGACGTTGAGGGTCCCGCTCGGACCGTCGAGGGTGAACGGGCGTGTCGCCACGCCATCGTCGAGATGTGCCTGAAACCACGGGACTCCGATTCCGAACGGCTGCCGTTCGGTGACCTCAAACTCGAACCCGAGGCAATGAGACCCCGTGAACGGAGCCGTAATGGTCTCGCTCGATTCGTTCGCAACGCCGCGGCAGACGACGAAGGAGCCGGTGTCCGTCACCTCGCTTGGGTCTTGGACGTTGGTACGGAGGACGCTTGGCACAGTCGCGAGTGGCCGAAGACCGTACCAGCCGATTGCGAGGCCGAGGGCAATGAATCCAACTCCGCCGACAATGTATAGCATCAATCGGAGGGGTACTAGCCGTCGAACGTGAAGCCGAAATCAGTCGTCGCCACATCTGACTGGGGCAGTGTTCCGTCTGCCTCGACGGATGTCCGATAGAAAACGAGGAATATCGTCACCAACACGAGCAGTATCAGTTGCTCAGGGAGGATCCGTGGGGGTTCGAGGAGGGCCATACCCTATATGACTACGAGATGTATAAATAATAATGGGATGGCCTAATCTAGAAAACGGAGAGACAAAAATACGGCACTCAATATTCTGAGGGCTCGTGAGTGTAGTTTCCGTGAGTCACCACCAGAAGGGCTAACTATGCGGTTTGCGTCTTCTGATACTGTCGGCTGAATATTCTTTAGGCTAGAGTGTGATTAAGAGGTATGGCTACGCTTGACGCAGCCACCCTCAACGACCTCCGCGACGCGCTCGCGGAGGTCGAGGGCAAGAAGTCGACACAGCGGCTGATGGCGGTGATTAACTACCTCGAAGAAGACGACGCAACGATGGCAGAAGTAGCTGAACGGTACGGATACACCGGTCCATGGCTGTCTCGATGGGTTGGCCGGCTCGACCGGCTCGCCGATGAGCCGGTCGAGCAAGTCGTCTACGACGATCCGCGTGAAGGCAGACCAACCGAACTCTCTGATGAACAGTACGACCAGTTCGTTGAGGCTCTCCACGAATCGCCCGAAGAAGTTGGATTAGACGCGCCCGCGTGGTCTGTTCCATTAGCGCGTCACTATCTCGTCGAAGAATTTGACGTTGAGTACTGTGAGCGGCACGTCCGGCGATTGATGTCTGAGGCCGGGCTGTCTTGGAAGACAGCCCGGCCGGAGTTCTACACATCCGACGAGAGAGCCCAAGAGGCGTGGCAAGAAGGCTTCAAAAAAAGCGCAACGACTTGGACGACGAATACACAATCCTGACCATCGATCAGACGCGTCAGGTACTCTCGACGCTGATTTATGCGTGGTTTCCGGAAGGGGAGCGCCCGTCACTGCCGGTGACGGGCGCGTGGGATAGCATCAAGCTGCTCGGTGCAGTCAGCGACGGCGGTGAGACGTTCTTTCTGCCCTGTGCCGAGAACTTCAACAGCGACACGACGATCCGTTTACTCGACGCACTCCAAACAGAGTTCGGCGAGAAAATCTGCGTCGTCTTGGATAACGCCTCGTATTTCACGGCCAACGCAGTGCAGGAATTCGTCGAAGACACACCGATCGAACTGTGCTACCTTCCGCGGGGTTCACCAGAGCTGAACCCCGCGGAAGAGTGCTGGAGACAACTCGATCAAGAACTTGGGAACCGCCTGTTCGAGACACTTGACGATCTCCGTGATGCTGCTCTCTCTGCGCTCAACCGAATCAACGTTCCAGATGTCTTTACGTATTTATATCCATGAGTATGAGTAGGAGATCGAGATTATTGAGGAGATCGTGGGAGACGTGAGCTTGGAATTCTATAATCGGCGCACTAGTCGATAAACTGTGTTGTGCCCTTCGCCACAACTCCCACACGGCGGCAGGGTGTCGTCTGCGTCGTCAAGCGTTACCTCCCACGAACAGTTGATACAACGATACACGCCTTTTCCGGGCTTCTCACCTACGTTGTAAGTCATTACATGCTAGTGTTAAACAGAATACATATGTAAGTGCGGAAACCGTACCGAAAGTAGTGTCTTGGACGGTTCTCGCCGAAGAGGAGTATCGCTCCCGATCTGTCGCGTGTGGATATACAGTATTACCTATGTATTTACAAAACTATCGGATATCTTTAGTTACCCGGAATCGGTGTGGCCGTGTCGCGCTCGCGACCGCTCAAAACCGGATCGAAGCCGTTTTACCCGCCAGATCGACCCGTAATCGACGTTTCAGACCCTCTGACTCGTCTTGCCGCGCGTGCGCATCCGCGATTTCGATGGGATGCCGTGGAACGGTCATACGCTGACGGTACGTCCTCGATCGCCGGGGTTGCGGGTGTAACGCGCTCAAATCCGATCTGTGTCTGTCGTAGGTGGATAGCGTCGATCTACTCGGCTTCCGGAACGAGATAATATATAATTGATATTAGATATACAATGAAGTATGATATATTCGCCTAGTCCGTCCGTCTCGACACCGGTCGTGCGGACGAATCGGAGACGCCGATGCCGGACCGGCTTATCCACCGGAAAAGCGTCGACTTATTCCACACATGCGAGATACCACTCCGCAGCGGCGGCCGGAGAGTCCGCGCCGTTCCTGCGAGTGGATATCACCGTCCGGATGAATCGGGAATTTCCCCGGACGCGATCGATCGCCACGAATTTGCATTACGTGTCTACAATCGTAATGAAAATATCATGCACGACGAACGTCCCTAGCCGCGATTTCGGCGTTTCACGGAGGAAAGCCCTCGGCAGCAACGTCTGAGCCGAATTGGTGGATCGATCGGAAACGCCTTCGTCGGGCGGCGGCCGGCGTGGTCCGAGCGCGATTCACGGGGAGGTTCATCGTCGGTTGTGTTCCACGATACGTGGATTTATATGTCGCCGATGAAACACGGGGACGTGAGCGAAGACAGTCAACTGCTGCGGACGACCGAGAGGTCGCTCGGCGTGATCGAGGCGTTACGGTCGGGCGGCGAGATGACGCCGGACGAGCTCGCGTCGGCGCTCGACCTCTCGCGAAGCGCGACGTACAAGCATCTCCACACGTTGCGAAAGCACGGATACGTGGTCGTCGAGGGGGCCGAGTACCGTCTCGGCGGCCGGTTCTACGACATCGGGATGTACGTTCGGAACCGTGAGAAGGCGTATGAACTGGCCGGCAAGTACGTCGTCGAGATCGCCGATCAGGCGAACGAGGAGTCGGACTTCGGCATCGAGGAAAACGGCCGCATCGTGACCCTGTTTGACTCGGTGGGTCCCTCGGCACAGCCGAGCAGCCGTATCGAGAACTACGAGTTCATGCACACGACCGCGATCGGCAAGGCCATGCTCGCACGGTTCCCGAGCTCGCGCGTCGACGACATCGTCGATCGATGGGGGCTGCCGGCCGTCACCGATCGGTCGATAACCTCGCGCGACGCCCTCGAGGCGGAACTGGCCGCGATCCGAGAGCGGGGGTACGCCACCAACGACGAGGAGTCGATCCCGGGAAAGCGCGTCGCCGGAGTGATAGCCGAGGAACCCTCAGGGAACGTCATCGGTGGCTTCACCCTCTCCGGCCCGGCGTACCGAATCGAAGACACCGACCTGCACGGCGAGTTTCCGGACATTCTCAACCGCGTGGTCCCGGAGTTCGAGACCGATCTCACCTCTCAGGATCTCGTCTGAACCGAAGGACGGCGTCTGCTTCTCGGCCCTTCTCGACAAACGAGAGATGAAGGTATTGATCGGTGCGCGGAACCGGTGAAACTGAGCACGCTCTCGGATGAACGATCGGTTCGTGTGTGGCACACGTGAAAACAGTTAAGTGGAACCTCCCTACAGGTAGGTACCGTATGACATATCAGGCGCTTCCGTTCGCGGCGCTAGCGTTGGCGCCGCCGCTGCTCGCGATCGCTCTCGCAATGTACACCCGACAGGTGCTCGTTTCGCTCTTTGCGGGCGTCTGGGTCGGTGCACTACTGATCGCTGACTTCAACCCGATCGCGGCGACGGCGCTGTCGATGGACTGGCTCGTGGAGGTGGTGCGATCGCCGTTCGACACGAAGTTCCTCATCCTCATCATGTTCATGGGGGCCGGTGCGGCGTTCATCTACAAATCGGGTGGCATCCTCGCACTCGAACACTGGATCGGTCATCGGGTGAACACCGCCCGCGACTCGCAGGTGTTGACGTGGGTGATCGGGGTGTTCATCTTCTTCGACTCGTACACGAGCACGATCGTGACCGGCAACGCGACCCGCGATCTCTCGGAGGACAACAACACCTCGCGTGAGATGCACGCGTACGTGCTCGACTCCACCACCTCACCGGTCACGACGTTCGGGCCTGTCTCGAACTGGATCGGCTACCAGGTCTCGATGATCATTGTCGGCTTCGAAGCGGCACGCTTCAGCGCCGATGAACTCGGCGTCACGGCATTCGGGCTCTTCTTACAGAGCATCCCGTGGAACATCTACTGTTTCCTCGCGTTCTTCATGGTCGGGTTCATCTCGCTCACGCAGCGGTTCTACGGACCGATGCTCGACGCCGAGTGGCGGTCGCGCTCGACGGGGCAGACCCTCCGGGAGGACGCGACTCCGCTCTCGGACGTCTCGACCGACGTCGGCGAACCGAGCGAGGCGAACCCGTCGCTCGTGAACTTCTTCGCGCCGATCCTTTCGCTTCTCGCGGTGGGGATCGTTTCGATGTGGTGGCTCGGCGGCGGTCACCAGCCCGGCGTCGACATTGCGACGGCGTTCCAGGAGACGGACGTCGCACTCGGGCTTCTGTACGGGTCGTTCGCGTTCCTCGCCGTCGGAATGGTCGGTGCGCTGGGCCTCGGGACGATGGATCTCGACGAGGCGAGCGACACGGTTATCGACGGGTTCAAGACGATGATGATCGCCGCCGCGATCATCGTGCTCGCGTGGAGTATCGGCCACGCGGCGGAGCAGGTTGGGACCGCGGAGTACATCGTGGACGTGATGGTCGGCAGCGGCGTCCCCGGCTCGCTGTTACCGCTCATCGTGTTCGTCGCCGCGATGTTCATCGCGTTCACCACGGGCACCTCGTGGGGGACGATGGCGATCCTGACGCCGCTCGCGATCCCGCTCGGCTACGAGCTGGTCGGTGCGTCCGTCCTTCCGGTCCTCATCGGCGTGCTCTTCGGCGGTTCGATCTGGGGCGACCACGTCTCGCCGATCAGCGACACGACGGTCATGTCGTCGATCTTCGCCGGGTCCGACCACGTCGACCACGTCAACACGCAGATTCCGTTCGCCATGACGGCCGCGGGCGTGACGGTTATCGCGCTGCTGCTGTACGCCGTCGGGCTCACGTCGGCGTTCGTGCTCCTCCCGCTGTCGATCGCGCTCGTCGTGGTCGCCGTGCTCGGGCTGAACAAGTTCGACGCCAAGCGCAAGGGGCTCCCGGAGGTGATGCCGACGGCCGACGAGATCGGCGAGGACGACGAGCCCGTCGAGGGGAGCTACGGGTACCTCACGTCGCTTCCGGTGATCGCGGTCACCGTCGTGATCGCGTATCTCTCGCTCGTGTTCCTGTTCGTCTCCTTCGGGGGGTGAAGCGAGGGGACCGAAAGCGGCTCGACGCGACCGGAGCCGTTATCAGTCGCTCCGGCGGACTCTGAGCCACGATCCGCATATGTCCTCGATCCATATCGTCGCCACCGGGGGGACCATCGCGGGAACTGACGGTGGTCGTGGCGTATCGCCGAGCCGGTCCGGCCGGGAGCTGATCGAGAGGGTTCCGCAGCTCTCCGACCGGTTCGACATCACCGTCACGCAGGTCACACAGCGACCGAGCTCCGAACTCTCGACCACCGACCTCACGGCGATCGCGAAATCGGTCCGACGGGTCGCTGAGGCGGCTGACGGCGTGGTCGTTCTTCACGGAACCGACACGATGGCCGAGACCGCCTACTACCTCGATCTCGTCGCCGGCTCGTCTGCCCCGGTCGTTCTGACGGGGTCCCAGCGGACGGCGGCGGACACGAGCCCCGACGGTTCCGCGAACCTCGTCGGGGCCGTCGAGGTGGCGGCACACGACGAGGTCGAAACCGGCGCATACGTGTTCTTCAACGATCGGCTCCACGCCGCGCGCGCGGTCCGGAAGCGACACGCGAGCAACCTCGCCGCGTACGACTCGGGACACTACGGGCTCGTCGCCGAGCGGGTTCCTGACGGGCTGTGGTTCTACCGACGCCCGAGGAGCCTGTCCGCGACGCTCCCTGCCACGGAGCTCACGGCCCGCGTGAGACTGGTCACGACATCGACCGGAACGGACGGCAGCGGGCTCCGGCACGCCGTCGACCGCGGTGTCGACGGGCTCGTCGTCGAGGGGCTCGGAATGGGTAACGTGCCGCCCGACGTGGCCGCCGCCCTCGAAACGGCAACCGACGCGGGCGTCAGAGTCGTGGTCACGAGCCGCTGTATCGCCGGGACTACCGCGCCGGTGTACGGCGGACGCGGCGGCGCGGCGGCGCTCGCGGAGACGGGCGCGATCCTCGGCGGGACCCTCCCGGCACACAAAGCCCGGATAGCGCTGCTCGCGGCGCTGTCAGCGCCGGAACAGATCGACGTTGCGGCCCTGTTCGATCCCCGCACCGCCGAGGGCCACGGCCTCGCCGAAGTCGGTGACGAACGCTAGGTGGAAGACGAACGCTAGGTGGAAGACGAACGCTAGATCGGCGGCGGACGCTAGATCGCCGGAGACCGCGCGATCGTGATATCGGTCGTCCCTGAAGGAACGGTTCCCCTCCCACGCATTAATAACAAAAAATATATAATATTCTGTTCTGTTCATATTTCTATAATTCTTAACGGTAATGGCATCTCGCGGGTTCGCAGGGAGCGTCCCGGCCGCGCCTTCCAGTGCCACTTCGTCCGGTGTCCGGAGCACCGCGAACCGGTGTTTAATCGCGGTGCGTGGCCGCTCCGAAGCGCTCATCGAGGGGACGGTCGGCGAACCCGATCGAGGCCTCGGAGCCGGCGATCGGGGTCCGACCACGGACGCCCGTTCATCGGAGAACCCCGACGCTCGTGCCGAACGAGACGCCGAAACGGGTCGAAAATCCTCCTCGCGCCACCCCTGCGGACAGTTCGACTCGGGGTTGCTCTCCGGCCGTCGGTCCACTTTCTGAGCCCGGCTGTGAACGGCAGTTCTGCTTCGATTCTCGTCAAAAATAAGATATTGATGTATTATTTGAAACTGATAGTTAGGCAGAGTGAGCCCGACCGCCGACCGCTATCGCTCGTCGGGACTCCGTCATGCTTCTCGAACGCCCGGTCGGTACGCGGCACCCGCGCTGCGGCAGACAGATACGGCTGAAGGGGCCCCGAAGACGCGACGGGCGGTCCCGCACGGAACACGATTCGACCCGCTCACCTGATGGCGTACATCCGGCCGTCGGTTCCGCTGACGTACAGCGTTCCGTCGACGAGCGCGGGGCTCGATCCGACGCCGCGGCCGCCGATTTCGATGAACCACGCCTCGTCGCCGTCGGTCGTGAGTCCGTGAACGCCGAGGCCGCCGCGCTCCGTCTGGCCGTGCGTGCCGAAGTAGAGCCGGTCGTCCGTGACGACTGGACTGCTGCCCACCTCAAGCGCGTCGGTCTCGAAGCTCCACAGCTCCTCGCCGGAGCGTCTGTCGAGCTTGAACATCTCGCCGTAGTGCGTGCTGGGATCGTCCAGCGTGTTGTACGGCGTGTCTCCCACGTAGACCCCCGAGTCGTCGACGGCGACGGACCCGGAAATGTAGCGCGCAAACGGGTCCGCGGTCCATTCGGCCTCCCCCGTCGCGGCGTCGACCGCGTGGACGATCCCGTTCCAGTCGCCGAAGTACACGGTCTCGAACGCCAGGGCCGGGCTCGACCAGACCATGTCCCCCACGTCGTAGGTCCAGACCTCCTCTCCCGATCCGGCGTCGAGCGCGTAGAACGTGTCGTCAGAGGCTCCGACGTACGCCGTCTCGTCGCCCACCGCCGGCGTACTCACGACCTCGTCGCCGACCGCGTACCGCCACTCGGTCTCGCCGGTGACCGCGTCCAGCGCGTAGACCCACCCGGCTTCGGTCGCGTTGGGCGCGTCGGACTCCGCCGCGAACGCCGCGCACGCGAGGTTGTGACAGCCCGCGCCGATGTACACCGTCCCACCGGCCAGCGTCGGGCTCCCCCGGATCAGCCCCCCGAGGTCACGATGCCAGCTCTCCTCGCCGCTGGCGGCGTCCACCGCGTACACACGCGTGTCGTAGGAGCCGACGTACACCGTGCCGTCGGCGTACGCGGGCGACCCCTCGATCCGGTGATCCGTCGCGAACGTCCACAGTTCCGCGCCCGTCGCCGCGTCCAACGCGTACAGCGTCCCGTCCGTGCTGCCGACGAACACCGCGTCGTCCGCGACCACCGGGCTCCCCCAGAACGGCCCGTCGGCGTCGTGGGTCCACTCGATCGACGGGTCCGCGCCCGTCGGTGAGACGCCCCTCGCGAACCCGGTGTTGTAGCGGTCGCCCCGGAAGGACGGCCACTCGGTCACCGGCTCCGAGACGGGGTGCGATCCCGAGTCGCCGCCCCGTATGCCGGCACATCCCCCGGCGAGACCGATCGTGGCCGTCGACACGGCGGCGAGAACGGCCCGTCTGTTACGCATCACCATGTCACGGTTCACCTGTCGTCGCGTAATAACGCTTTGGGCGTCGGTAATCGACGGACTGCGAGGGGAGATGGCCGATCGTCCGCAGGTAGTCGCCTCGGACCCGAGGTGTCGCGGTCGGCTTCAGACGACGAGGTAGTCGTCCAGGTCTTCGGCTTCGAGCTCCTCGACGGTCCCCTCGTAGACCATCTCGCCCTGATCTAAGACGTACCCGCGGTCGGCGAGTTTCAGCGCCTCGCGGACGTTCTGTTCGATGAGGAGGACGGTCAGTCCCTGATCCGAGATCTCCCGGATCGACTCCGAGACGGACTCGATGATCTGCGGTGCCAGCCCCTCCGTGGGCTCGTCGAGCAGCAGCAGGTCGAGGTCGGGTAACCGGAGGGTTCTGGCGATCGAGAGCATCTGCTGTTCGCCGCCGGAGAGCGTTCCGGCCCGCTGGGAGCGACGCTCCTCCAGCCGGGGGAACAGCTCGTACAGCTCGTCGATCCCCATCGTGGGAGATCCGCTTCCGGGCGCGCGGCGGCGAAGCGTGTTCCACGAGGCGCTGGCGATCTTCGACATCGTGAGATTCTCCTCGACCGTCAGCTCGGTGAACAGCCGGCGCCCCTCAGGAACCACGCCGACGCCGGCCCGCGTGATGTCGTCGGTCGGCCAGTCGGTGATGTCCGTCCCGTCGAACCGGATCGCGCCGGAGCGGACCTCGGGCGGTTCCGCGCCGGCGATGCTTCTGACGGTCGTGGTCTTGCCGGCGCCGTTGCGGCCCAGCAGCGAGATAACCTCCCCCTCGTCGATCGCCATCGACACCCCGCGCAGGATGTGGCTCGCCCCGTAGTAGGCGTGGACATCGTCGAGTTCGAGCAGCGTCATATCTCTCCACCCCCCAAGTAGGCCTCGCGAACCGCGGGGTCGTCTTTGATCTCCTCGGGCGTCCCCTTCGCGATGATCGCGCCGTCGTTGAGCGTGAAGATCCGGTCTGAGACGTCGAAGATGACGTCCATGTCGTGTTCGACGAGGAAGATGGTCATGTTCCAGTCGGCGAGCAGTTCCCGGATGAGCGACACCGTCATCTCGGTTTCGCCCGGCGACATCCCCGCCGTGGGCTCGTCCATGAACATCAGGTCGGGGTCCGTCGCCAACCCGATCGCCACCTCCAGTCGTCGCTTGTCACCGTACGGGAGCGACTTCGCGGTCTCCGCTGCGTCGTCTCCCAGCTCGATGGTCTCGAGGATGCGCTCCGTGCGCTCCCGGACCTCGTCGTAGCCGTCGCGTCGGCTGAGGAAGTTGACGCTGAACGACCCGTGTTCGGTCGCGAACGCCGCCACCTGGACGTTCTCCCTGACCGTGAGCTCGGGGAATATCGACGCGGTCTGGAACGATCGACCGACGCCGAGCTGCGCGATCTCGAAGGGGTCGAGGCCGACGAGATCGGTTCCCGCGTAGGTGATCTCGCCGGACGTCGGCTCCAACATCCCCGTGATGGTGTTGATCAGCGTCGATTTCCCGGCGCCGTTCGGACCGATGAGCGAGACGAGCTCGCCCTGATCGACCGAGACGGTCACCTCATCGAGCGCTTTCAGGCCGCCGAACGTCTTCGTGAGGTCGCGTGTTTCGAGTAGTGGCATCACTGATCACCTCTCTGTGATCGCAGCTGCGAGCTGACGCTCGTGATCATCCCCCAGATTCCGTCGGGGTACTTCCAGACGACCGCCGTGAACGCAAGCGCGAGCGTGAGCAGCCAGTAGCCGCCGATCACGTCGAGCCCGTTGACGACGCCCTCGAAGTAGAGGAAGACGATCACGCCGATGATCGGACCCGCGACCGTTCCCAGCCCGCCCAGCACGGTCATCATGACCACGTCGCCGCTGAGCGTCCAGTGGAGGCGTTCGACGCCGGTGAAGTACGTCTCCATCGGCAGGAGTCCCCCGGCGATCCCCGCGACGAACCCCGAGATGACGAACGCCGCGAACTTGTACCGCCAGACGTCGAGTCCGACGAAGGACGCCCGGGTCTCGTTTTCCCGGACCGCCTTGAAGATCAGCCCGTACGGCGACTTCCGGACGCGCGTGATGAACGCGACGACGGCGACGAAGAACGCCGCGACGAAGAGGTACATGTACGTCCCCCAGAGCGCGCCGAAGACCCCCGGGAGATCTGCACCCAGCTCGACGAGGCCGAAGAGCGGGTTCCGCTCGACCCCGAGGCCGTTTATCCCGCCGGTTATCCCCTCGAAGGGCTCTCTGGCCATGTAGTACAGCATCTGTGCGATCGCGAGCGTCACGATCGCGAAGTAGACCGTGTGGAGCCGGAGCAGGATGAACGGCGTCACGACGGCCAACAGGAGCGCGAAGCACACGCCGACGACGACCGAGAGGAGCGGGTCGGCGACGACGTTGTTCGCGAACAGAGCCGTCGCGTACGCCGAGCCGCCGAAGAACATCGCGTGACCGAACGACAGCAGTCCGGTCTGGCCCAGCAGGTGGTTGAACCCCAGCGCGAAGATTCCCCAGATGAGGATCAGGCGAACGAGCTGATCGTACCCGAGCAGGTCGCTCGGGACCAGCGGGGCGCTCGTGAACACCCACGGGAACACCGCGACGAAGACGACGGCGGCGATCAGCACGAACCGCTCCGTGTGCTTGATCCGGTCCCACGTCTCGAGCGCGCTCGACGCCGGACCGTCGTCGATGGTCTCCTCCGTGCCCTCCGAGATATCCGTATTCTCCGTGTTCTCCGAGATATCCGTATTCTCCGTGTTCTCGGTACTCATTGGCCGATCTCCCCCGTCGGGTAGATGCCGCTCGGTCGGAGCGTCAACACCACGATCGCCAGCGCGTAGATGCTCGCCGTCGCCATGCTCGGCCAGACCTGCGTCACCGCCGCGAACACGAAGCCCGCGAGCAGCGCCCCGACGGTGGTCCCCTTGATCGATCCGACCCCGCCCATGATCACGATGACCAGCGCGGGAATGATGTTACCGAACCCCATCCCGGCGTTCACGCCGAACAGCGAGCCGCCGAGGATGCCGGCGAGGCCGGCGTAAGCCGCGCCGATGGCGAATATCAACAGGAACGGCCGCCCGATTCTGATGCCGAGCAGCTCGGTCATCTCGGTGTCCTCGGTGCCCGCCCTGACCGCGAGGCCGTAATCGGTGTACTTGTAGAAGGCGAAGAGGACCGCCAGGAAGACGAGCGCGAGGACGACGACGTACACTCGCCACCGCGACACCGATCCGACGCCGGGGATGAGCACCGGTCCGGACGCCCAGCCGGGCCGGGCGTAGTTGAAGCCGGTCCGCCCGAACACGAGGTTGAATCCCTCCTGAAAGATCAGCAGGACGCCGAACGTCACCAACAGCTGATCGAGCAGCGGGCGGTCGTACAGCGGCTTCGCGAGGAGCCGCTCCATCGCGATTCCGGCGACGAACACGACGATCGGCGTCACGACGAGGGCGGCGAAGAACCCGAGATCGAGCCCCAGCGGCGCGAGCCCGTATCGGTCGAGCAACCCGCCGAACTCGACCTCGAACCCGACGATCAGTCCGACGTACGCCCCGATCAGATACAACGCTCCGTGGGCCATGTTTACGAACTGGAGGGAGCCGAACACGATCGACAGCCCCAGCGCCACGAGGAGGTACACCGACGCCACGCTCAGCGCGACGAACAGGAACTGGACGGACGATTCTACGAGACTCATCCGAACCGCCACCTATTGTCTACTGTTGCCATGTCTTGACGGTCCTTTCATTCGCCGTTGGATCGTGCGTCGCACCGGGCGGTCGTCGAACGGGAGCACGGGCTCGACGCGGGGCGCGCTACGAGTCGGACGCCGCCCCGAGACGGCCGTCCGAGAGGCGCGTTACTCGTCACCGTACTCGTTCTCGTCCATCGCACACTCGTTTGCCGGGTAGGCGTCGCACTCGTACACGATCGGATCGGTCGTCTCCATCACCTCGGTCCGAATGCCGATCTCCTCGGCCGTGGCGTCGTCGACGCCCTGCACGAGGTGCCACGGCCGCTCGACTTGGTGGTCGCACTCCCGGAACTGCGAGGACCCCCACGCCTGCTCCCATTCGAACTCCTCGAGGGTGCGCACGACCGTCGGCGGGTGGAACGCCCCCGCCTCCTCGACGGCGGCGGCGTACACCAGCATCGACTCGTAGGTGTGCATCGAGCTCTGGTTGGGGATCTCGTCGTACTCGTCCTGATACGCCTCGACGAAGGTGTTCGACGCCTCGTTGTCGTAGTTCGGGTTCCACGGCTCCATGCCGTAGACGCCCTCGGCGTCGGACCCCATGGGATCGAGGGTGAACGCGCTGACGTGCGGGATGAACACGTCGACGTCATCGGTGACGCCGGCGTCGACCATCTGCGAGAGCCCGCTGGCCGCGAACTCGCCGAAGCTGGCGAAGTGGACCACGTCGGCACCCGAGTCCTGCAGGTCCTGGATCTGCGTCTGGTGGTCGCTTTCCCCCTCGGCGATCGCCGAGCCGCCCGCGTCCTCCCACGGGCCGTTCTCCGTGAGGTGCGTGCGCATGGCGTCGCGGTTCGACTGGCCGTAGGAGTAGTCCATGTAGATGTGGAACAGCTCCCGGTCCTCGCCGAGCACCTCCGGGAGCAGGGTCCCGGCGGCCATCCCGATGATCTCCGCGTGGAAGGTCGGGTGGAAGTAGTACCGTGAGCAGTTCTCTCCGCTGATCCCGGACGAGGTCGAGTTCCCGCCCATGAACGGGACCTTCTCCCGCTGAGCGACGTCCTGCATCGCCAGGGTCACCGTACTGGACATGCCGCCGGTCCAGAACTGGATGTTGTCCTGCTGGATCATCCCGTTGATGTTGGAGTTCGCCGTGTCGGGGTCCCCACCGGTGTCGGCCTTCGTCGGTTCAATCTGGTACCCGAGGATGCCGTCACCGCTCAGGGCGTCCCAGGTGTCGACCAACCCGCCGCCGTTGTTCAGGTGTTGGACCGCGAGGTCGAACCCGAGTTCCTGATCCTGTCCGTCCGGACCGAGCGCCCCGGACAACGGGCCGTTGAATCCGATCGCGACTGTGTCGCCCTCCGGCGGGAAGTTCCCGATCGGTTCGTACTCGCTTCCGCCGTCGCCGCCGTCGCCGCCGTCTCCGCCGCCATCGCCCGTACAACCGGCGAAGCCGGCAGCGAGGCCACCGGCTGCGAGGCCTTTGAGGTACCGACGCCTGGATTCGTCTCCTGGTTCACGCTTGTTTGTCATGGTTGTTTGTACAACTCATAGACACATGGTATCATGCAGGATTTAAATCTTTGGTACTTATGTTTGTTATCGTATACTACTGCGGTCGCCCGCCGGACGGCCCCATCCGCCGGACGGCCCCATCCGCCGAACGGTCTCGCCCGCTTCCACGGGCCTCCCCGCCTTCGCGACTCACCGCTCCATGTACTCGTGGAGCCGTTCGGCCATCGCGACGGCGAACGACTCGTCGTTGACGTTCGCGTCTCGTTCCAACAGGTCCACGCTCTCGTCGAGGTTCGAACGGAGCGCGTCGAACAGGGCCTCGTCGGCGTCGGGATCGTGAAACGGTTCGCCGTCGGCGTCGAGCATCGAGACGCCGCCCAACGGGAGCGCGAGCGTGACTGGACCGGTCGCCGCGTTGAGCTTCTCGGCGATGATCCGTCCGATCTCGGTGGTCTCCGCCGGCGTGGTTCGCATCAGCGTCACCTGTGGATTGTGAACGTGGAACGTTCTCCCCTCGAACTCCGCCGGCACCGTCTCCTCGGGACCGAAGTTGACCATGTCGAGCGCTCCCGTGGAGACGACCTGGGGAACTCCCGCCTCGGCCGCCGCGTCGAGTCGATCCGGTCCCGCAGCCAGAACGCCGCCGACGTGTTCGTCGGCCCACTCGGTCGTCGTCGCGTCGAGGACGCCGTCGATGACGCCCTCCGCGATCAGGTTCTCCATCGCGCGGCCGCCGGTTCCCGTCGCGTGGAAGACGATCGTCTCGTAGCCCCGCTCTTCGAGCCACTCGCGCGCCGTCTGAACGCAGGGCGTGGTGACGCCGAACATGGTGATACCGATCGTGGGCCTGTCGGGCGTCTCGACGGCCGGGTCGTTGGTCACCATCCCGGTCATCGCGAGGGCGGCGTTCGCGATCACCGTCCGGGAGAGCCGGTTGAGCCCCTCGATGTCCGCCACCGAGTACAGCATCGCGATGTCGCGCGTGCCGACGTAGGGCTCGGTGTCCCCCGACGCGACCGTCGACACCATGAACTTCGGGACCCCGACGGGGAGCGCTCGCATCGCCGCCGTCGCGATCGAGGTGTTCCCCGACCCGCCGAGACCGAGGATTCCGTCGAGGTCGCCGGCTTCGTGGAGTCGCTTCGCGATCGCGGCGGCGCCGTCCCCCATCGCCTCGACCGCCCTGCCTCTGTCGGCCGCGTCCCTGAGGCCCTCGAGGGTGGCGCCACCCGCCTCGGCCGCCTCCGCGGCCGAGATGTCGGGACCGATCTCGGGGTCGCCCATGACGCCGACGTCGACGAGGGTAACTCCGACGCCTTGGGCCGCGAGCACGTCCCGCGCGAAGCCGATCTCTTCGCCCTTCGTGTCGAGCGTCCCGACGATGACGACGGTCGCGGGCGCCGGTTCGGAACGGTCCGTTGAACTCATCAGAACTCGATCTCCTTGAACTCGCGCGCCTGGTTCTGGATGGCCTCCTCCGTCGGAAGCCGCTCGATACTGGAGGCGCCGAAGAAGCCGACGACCCCCTCGGTGTTGTTCAGGACGTCTCTCGCGTCGTCCGGCCACGCGATCGGTCCGCCGTGACAGATGACCATGATATCGTCGTCGACCGCTTTCGCGGCGTCGTGGTGGGATTGGACCCGTTCGGCCGCCGCCTCGAGATCCAGAGCCGTCTCGGCGCCGATGTCACCGGATGTCGTCAGGCCCATATGCGAGACGACCACGTCGGCACCGGCCTCGGCCATCGCGCGAGCCTGGTCCTCGTTGAAGACGTACGGACACGTCAACATCCCCTGATCGCTGGCCTCGCGGATCATCTCGACTTCCTTATCGTAGCCCATGCCGGTCTCCTCTAAGTTCTGCCGGAAGGAGCTGTCCTCGTCGATGAGGCCGACCGTGGGGAAGTTCTGAACGCCGGAGAACCCGCGGCGGCGGAGGTCCTCGATGAACACCTCCATCTCCCGGAACGGATCGGTCCCGTTGACGCCCGCGAGCACGGGCGTGTCCTCCACGACCGGGATCACCTCGTGGCCCATCTCGACGACGATCTCGTTGGCGTCGCCGTAGGGGAGGATGCCCGCCAAGGAGCCGCGGCCGTTCATCCGGTACCGCCCCGAGTTGTAGATGATGAGGAGGTCGACACCGCCGCGCTCGGCGAACTTCGCCGAGATACCGGTTCCCGCGCCGGCGCCGATGACCGGCTCTCCGCTCTGTACGACCGACTCCAACCGCTCAAGGGACTCGTCCCGTGTGAACTTCATGGACGATACGCACATTACCCCGCCAGGTATTCAAAGTTCGGGTAGCTCCCGACGTGACCCCGTTGCGCGCGCACGACGGCGGTTGCGGCGGAATCGTCGGTTGCGGAGGGGTCGTCACTCTCCGGGCGGAACGACCTCGCAGTCCGGGGCCTCGCGGATCTCCGACTCCGGACCCGGCGGCCCGTACATCGCGATGAACCGAAGAGGCTCCCACGAGGTGTTTTCGGTGCTGTGCTCGACGCCGGCGGGAATGTACACCATGTCGCCCGCGGCCACCTCCCGCACGTCGTCTTCGACGGTCTGGACGCCCTCTCCGTTCAGGAAGTACAGGACCTCCTCGCTGTCCGGATGGGTGTGCCGCTCGTGACCCTCGCCGGGTTTCAACACGACGACGCCGGAACTGAACGACTCGGCGCCGGTCGTTTCCGGGGTACTGAGCCACTTGATGGTCCCCCAGCTCAGCTCCAGCGTCTCCACGTCTTCCGGTCGGATGAACCGCTGATTGTCACCCATGACACCGGGAAACATGCGGCATCTCCGTAAAAATGTTTGGGGGCGAGAGCCGCGGAAACACGCGAGGACGCCCGAGAACGCGGCGTACTGAACGCGTCGGCACGGCCCCGAATGCGGAGGCACACCCGTTCGATATTCACATTATGCGAACGCATTTCATAGTATGGTTAGGTAACACGTCTCTCATTTCGAGCGCTCTCACATGAACCCGCCCGCGTTCGCCGATCGCTCGCACGGGTCGAACGGACGCCAGCCGTCAGCTCCGCGATCGGGCCGGTTGAGTGGTCGTACGACAGAGAATATCACGCGATGCGGTCGCCGTGTGGTACCAGCCACCGCCCTCGGGAACTCCGCGCCGAGTGCGACGCCGGTCGGCACGCGGTGAGTCGTATCCTGATTACGGCCATAGTACTGTAATTCACTTGTTCCTCCCCCCGGTGTAATTCACGATCCTGCGGCGCGCCATCCGGGGACACCCGTGCGGAACGCGTTCACATATCGTAAACGGACTCGACCCGTAAACGGACTCGACCCGTGAACGGGTCAGTCCGTGAGCGCGTTCTCCATTTCGCCGGCGGCGTCGATGACCGCCTCCGCGAGCTCCCCGTGTAGCCGCGACGTGTTGATCCGGTACTTCGGACCGCCGACGCTCACCCCGCCGATGATCTCGCCGTCGACGCGGACGGGCGTGCCGACGGCGACGAGCCCCGGCGCGAACTCCTCGTCGACGATCGCGTACCCGTCGTCGGCTATCTCCTCCAACTGCTCGTACAGCCGCTCTCGGTCCGTGATCGTCGCCTCAATCTCGCGCGGCATCCCCCACTCGTCGAGGATGCGTTCGACGCGCTCGGGTTCCAGCTGGGCGAGGATCGCCTTTCCGGCGGCGGTGTTGTGGAGATAGTACTCCGTTCGGAACCCCGTCTCCGCGTCTGGTCCGGACGACTGGTTCGAGGACCCGTGGAGGAGGAGCAGCCGGCCGTGTTCGAGGACGGTGAAGTTGGCCTCTTCGCCGGTGATCTCGGCGAGCCGTTCCACCGCCTCCGTGGCGACGGACTCGAGCTCGCTTCGTCTCGCTCGCTCGCCGCGCTCCGCGAACTTGAAGCTGGCCAGATACGTCCGTCCGTCCTTCACGAGATAGCGACACGCCAACAGGGTGTTGAGGTGGCTGTGAAGCGAGCTTTTCGGCTTGTCGACCATCCGATCGAGTTCGGCGAGCGTGAGTCCGCCGTGCTCCAGCACCAGATCGAGTACGTGCAACGACGTCTCCGTCGTCTTCAGCGTGCGGCCGTCCGTTGCCCCGAGCATACGCGTGTGATACGCGCGAAGTGGTAAATCAGTTTATATAATTCGCCCGGAAATGAGCGATATTAACATATCGAGAACGCGTCGTCCGGAATCCGCCCTCGGAATCGTCGGCGACGCGGGACGGTCACCCGGACCACGCGGTCAGTTCGCGGGCCGTCCCGCCCGTCGATCAGATCGCCCGAGACCGTCTCGTCCAGCCGATCCGCGTGATGGCCTTCGCGCCGAGCTGTCCGAGCAGACTCGCCGCCTCGACGTCGCGCTCGTCGAACGCGTTGACGGTGATGTCGCCGGCGCTCAACACGCCGTGATCGCCGATGGGCACGTACAGTCCCGAACGGAGGTCCCCGCGCTCCCAGTCGTCCTCGGTCGAGCTGTGATCGGTGTGCAGCTCCGGCTCTCCGGTTCTGAACGTGCGGGCCGCGGGCGTGTCCTCGTCGGCCGGGTAATCGGGCCGGGTTCCGGCCTTCGTGACGCACTCCTCGGTGACGACGACGACCTGTAAGGTCCCCTCGCTCTCGTCGACGAGTCTGATCGTCGTGTTGTCCAGTCCGAGGATGTTCTTCGCCGTGTCCGCCATGATCTCGGCGACGGCCTGTCTCGAGTTCGCTTCCCGGAGCTCCTGGCTCGTCTTCCGGAGCACCTCGATCCGCTGCTCCTGTCGTTTCGCGTCCGTGACGTTCTGAACGGTGCCGTGCAGCGCGCCGCCGCCCGACCCGTGCCGGTCCGGCGCACCGCAGATGCGGAGGTACCGCTCGGTCGTTCCGCCGTCGACGAACCCGACTTCGACCTCGAACGCCTCGCCCCGGTCGCGTGCCCGGTCGAAGAGCTCTCGCGTCCGTTCGCAGTCGGGCTCGACGAGCCGGTCGGCGACCGCGCCGAACGAGGGCCGCGTCTCGGGGTCGACGCCGAGGATCGCCTTCGCGCGGTCGCTCCACCACGTTCCGTCGGCGTCGTCGTGCGTCCACACCCCGATGTCGGCGAGCCGCTGGACGCTTTCCAGCAACGCCGTCGGTCGGGTCCCGTCGGGGACGCCGCCGAGCGTCGAGTCGGTCGCTCGCGGGCCGCCCGGCGTCGATTCGCTCGATCGGGAGTCGCTCATGCGCGATACGTCACGTTCGATCTACATATAACCCGGCGGCGACGGCTCCGGACGCCGGGGACTCCGACGGCGGGCGCGTCACTCCGGGACCCAATCGACGTCCGCCTGCTTGCGTAAGAGCCCGTCTTGGAGCATCGTCACGGCCTTCTCCAGTCCCTCCGTCGGCTCGGCGAGGCCGTCCTCCCACTCGATGCTGAGGACGTCGTCGTAGCCGACGAGCCGGAGCGTGCTGACGATGTCCCGCCACGCGTCCTCGTCGTGACCGTAGCCGACCGACCGGAACAGCCACGCGCGCTCCTCCTCGCGATCGAACCCCTTGTTGTCGAGCACGCCCTCGATCTCGGCGTTGGCGTCGTACACGCGGACATCCTTCGCGTGGACGTAGTGGATCGCGTCGCGGTCGCCTAGGTACCGGATCGCCTTCGGAATGTCTATGCCCTGCCACCAGAGGTGTGACGGGTCGAGATTCGCCCCCACGCGCTCGTGGGTCGCCTCCCGAAGCTCCACCATGGCGACCGGGTCGTAGACGAGCATGTTCGGATGCATCTCGATGGCGATGTCGACGCCGTGATCGTCGGCGTAGGCGCCGAGATCGCTCCAGTAGTCGACCGCGACCTCCCACTGGTACTCCAGCGCCTCCGAGTGCTCCTGTGGCCACGGGAACGTCACCCAGTTGGGGACGCTGTCCTCCGGACCGCCGGCCGGGAGACCGGAGAAGGTGATGACGCGGTCGACGTCGAGCTCGGCCGCCAGCCGGATCGCCTCTCGCGTCTCGGTGTCGACGCGGGCCTGTCGTTCGGGGTCCGGGTGCAGCGGGTTGTCGTGGACGGCGAGCCCGCAGACCTCGAGGTCGTGTTCCGCCAGATCGGCTTCGAGGTCCGCCCGCGCCTCGTCGCTGTCGAGCAGCTCGCGCCGATCGATGTGATCGGAGCCGATCAGACCGCCTGCGCCGAGTTCCACGGCATCGACGCCGAGCGATTCGAGGAACGCGAACGCGTCCGACCTGTCCATGTGTCCGAGCGGCTGCGCCGTGAGTACGCCGAGTTGCATACGTCGAGCGTTTCGAGGGAGAGACTATAATAATTATCCCTAGGAGATGCGGTCGCGCTCGTCGGGCGGAAGGCGCGGGGCGGACGCCGTCGCCGCTCGCCGTCTCGTCGATCCCGGCGCCGCGGACGTGGGGCGGCGCTCCGCGTGACCGTTCTCGCTCCCAGAACACTTATGCCGATGTGTATGCCAAACGATCACTATGGACGCGAAACATCCGGTTCGGACGACGGAGAAGACCCTCACGCTGATTGAGACGCTGATGGAGCGGGGTCCCAGCGGAGTGACGGAGCTGGCCGACGAGGTCGGGATGGGAAAGAGCGCGGTGCACAACCACCTGACGACCCTTCGGAAACACGGGTACGTGATCCAGACCGACGACGAGTATCAGATCGGACTGAAGTTCCTCGAGGTCGGCGGGGCGACCCGGAAGTCGATGGAGCTCTACCAGGTCGCCGAGCCGGAGGTGAAATCCCTCGCGGACGAGACGGGCGAACTCGCGAACATGCTCGTCGAGGAGCAGGGGCTCGGCGTGTACCTGATGCGATCGAAGGGTCAGGCCGCCGTCGACCTCGACACCTACGCCGGACTCCGAACCCACCTCCACACGACCGCGCTCGGGAAGGCGATCCTCACTCACCTCCCCGAGGCTCGCGTGAACGAAATCGTCGAACGGCACGGGCTCGACCGAAAGACCCCGAACAGCATCGGCACCCGGGAGGAGCTGTTCGAGGCGCTGGACGGCGTCCGCGAGCGCGGGTACGCGATCGACGACGGCGAGCGCCTCGAAGGGCTGCGCTGTATCGCGGCCCCCGTCAAGGACTCGGCCGACGACGTGTTGGGCGCGATAAGCGTCTCGGCGCCCGCCAGCCGAGTCAGCGACGAGGAACTTCACGGGGACTTGGCCGAGCGAGTCCTCAGCGCCGCCAACGTCATCGAACTGAACATCAACTACTGACCCGGCTGCGTCCGCATCCCGCCGATCGCCGCCTCGGCCGCCAAAATCGTGGAAACCGTCGCAGTCGTCGAACCCGGCGAACCGTTCCGCGTGTCAGAACGCATTGCGGACGCAGTCGCGTCGAAACCGGCGGCGTCCGCCCCCAGCGCCGCACAGGGCCGAAGGACGACCCCGAAATCACGAAATCATTACAACCGTACGATTGTAATTTGTTCGGACGGTGTGGCGTCAAGCTGTTCTGAAATACGAAATGTCATGGCGGAATACGCGCAGATCAGATCCCTGCGAGCCGAACGCCCGCGAACCGAACGACCGCGAACCGAACGCCCGCGAACCGAACGCCAGTCGCTCACCGGGTCGTTCGGCGAAAATGCGGCGGGCGCTCCGCGATCAGTAGTTGTCGTACACCGTCGTCTCGATGGTGTAGAACTCGAGCCCGGCGTCCCCCTGCTCGCGCCAGGTCTCCGAGGAGGACCGTTTGACTCCGCCGAACGGTACGTGGAGTTCCAACCCGGTCGTCTTCTCGTTGACTTTCACCACTCCGGACTCGACCTCGTCGACGAACCGGTTCGCCTCGGTGTGATCGTCGGTCACCACGCTGGCGGACAGTCCGTACTCGATGTCGTTCGCGACGTCGACGGCCTCGTCGAAATCGCCCACCTCGATGACGGCGATCACCGGCCCGAACACCTCCTCCCGTGCGATCCGCATGTCGGGGGAGACGTCGGCGAAGACGGTCGGCTCGACGAAGTGGCCGTTTTCGACCGCGCTCCCCTCGGGCTCTCCGCCTCCCGCGAGCAGCGTCGCCCCCTCGTCTTCGGCGATCTCGATGTACTCCAGCGTCGAGTCCAACTCCGCCGCGCTGACCTGTGGACCCATCTCGTGGGCGTTGCCGGGCCCCACGTCGATCGACTCGGCGCGCTCCGCGAGTGCGTCGGTGAACTCGTCGACGACGTCCTCGTGCACGATGGCGCGGGAGCAGGCGGTGCACGACTGTCCGGTGGTTCCGAACCCGCCGCTCGCCACGATCTCCGCCGCCTCTTCCGGGTCAGCCGACGCCGAGACGACCGTCGGGTTCTTTCCGCCGAGCTCGGTTTGGACCCGCTTGCCGGCGGCCGCGGCCCGCTCGTACACCATCTCCCCGACCTCGCTGCTGCCGGTGAAGGAGACGGCGTCCACCGCCTCGTGGCCGACGATCTCGTCGCCGACGTCGCTCCCGGGGCCGGTGACGACGTTCAACACGCCGTCGGGGAGACCGGCCTCCTCCAGCGCCTCCGCGATGGCGATCGCGACGCCCGGCGCGAGCGACGCCGGCTTCAGAACGACCGCGTTCCCCGCCGCGAGCGCGGGCGCGAGCTTCCACGCGGGAATCGCTATCGGGTAGTTCCACGGGGTTATGAGGGCGGCGACGCCCACCGGGTCCTTCCGCGTGTACAGGTTCGCGTCCCTCCCGCTTGACGCCTTTCTCGTCCCGCTCAGGTCGGCCGCCTTCGAGGCGAAATAATAGAAGATGTCGATCGCCCGCTGCACTTCGCCGGCCGCCTCGGGGCGCGCCTTCCCCTCCTCCGCCACGAGCGCGTCGGTCAACGCCTCCTTCTGCCGGTCGAGTATCGCTCCCGCCTCTCGGAGCGTCTTTCCGCGTGTCGGCCCCGGGGTCTCGGCCCAGTCGTCCTGCGCCGAGGCGGCCGCCTCGACCGCCCGGGCGGCGTCCGCCGCACCCGACTGCTGGTACGCGGCGACGACGTCGTCAGGGTTCGCCGGGTCGTGAACCGCGACCGTCTCGTCGGTCGATGCGGTGACCCACTCTCCGTCGATGTAGTTTCGGTTCGGTTTCGCCATCGTCGGCAACGAGTTCCTCCACCCATACGACTCTTACGGTACCGGATCTCGGAGGCCTCAACCGCCGCGTTACCGACGACTCACACGAGCGCGCTGTGACCGTGTTCCACCATAACACCTAACTTGGCGTCGATCGAAGGTCGAACATGGAAACGCTCGACCGCGTGTTAGTAGCCATCGGACCGAACGATCGCGACCACGCGACCGACCTCCTCGACGTCGTCGCGCCGATCGCCGGACCGGCCGACGCGACGGTGTACCTGCTCCACGTGTTCCCGCGCGAGGAGTACGACCGACTGATGGACCAGCTCGACGTCGAACCGACGACCGGCGATCTCCAGCCGGACGCGCTCGCGACGCGGCACGACGACGTCAGGACGCCTGCGGCGCGCCTCGGGGACGCCGGCATCGAAACGGAGATCCGCGGGAGCATCGGCGACCCGCGAACCGAGATCGTTCGGATGGCGGCGGAACTCGACGCGGACCTCCTGTTCATCGGCGGGACCGGACGGTCTCCTGCCGGGAAGGCGATGTTCGGCGACAGCGCACAGCAGATCCTCCTGAACGCCCCCTGTCCGGTCACGTATATTCGCCGGGAGTAGCCGGGGGCGCCCCGAGACACGCGGCGGTCCGCGCGGACGGGAGGAGGGGAATCGACGGAACGCCCGTTCCGGAACGGACGGTCGATCCGGCGGACGCCTATTTCCGTAGGAAGATGTCGACGATAACGGCGCCGATGATGACGACCCCGGTGAGCGTCTCCTGAATGTCGACCGAGAGCCCGTTCAAAACGAGTAAGACCGGGATCACGGCGATGACGAGCGAGCCGAGGAACATCCCCGAGACGCTTCCCTCCCCGCCGAAGAGGTTCGTTCCGCCGATGACGACCGCGGCGATGATGAGCAGCTCGAATCCGCGGCCCGCGGACCCGAACATCGACCCGTAGTACGAGACCGCGACGATGCCCGCGAAGGCGGTGACGAGACCGGTGAGAACGAAATTCGCTATCTTCACGCGGTCGGTGTCGATTCCGCTCCGGCTGGCCGCGGACTCGTCGTCTCCCGTCGCGTACACATGGTGTCCGAACCGCGTCTTCTGGAGGATCGCGCCGAAGACGACGAGCAACCCGAGCATCCAGAACACCTGATACGTGACCTCGACGCCGGCGGCGGTGACGGAGCCGCCGAACACGTCGACCAACGCCAGATCGTCGGGCATCTGCTGGGACCCGCCCGACGTGAGCACGTAGGCGACACCGCGGAGGATGCTCATCATTCCGATCGTGGTTATCAGCGACGGGATACCGATCTTGGTGACGATGACGCCGTTCGCCGTGCCGACGACAGCCCCCATGAGGAGGACGGCGACCAGCGCCGCCGGAACCGTGAGCCGGAACTCGGTGAGCAGCATCGCGAACGAGAGCCCCGCGACGCCGTACATCGCCCCGACCGAGAGGTCGAACTCCCCGCCGATCATGAGGTAGGTCATGCCGATCCCGATGATCACGTACGGGGCGGCCTGCCGGAGCAGTCGCGAGAAGATGTTGCTGAGGCTGTCCCACTCGAAGAACAGGTCCGGACGCGTGACGGCGATGAGCCCGAACAGGAGGACGAACCCGACGAGCACGCCCATCTCGCGCCGCCGTACCAGCCGGAGGAGCGCGTTGTCTGATCCCCCACCAACGGCGCGTTCCAGCATTCCCGAACCGGCGTTGGCCGATCCCGAACCGGCGTCGGTCGACTGGGCATCGCCGCTCATGCTGACGCCTCCTCCGACGAGTCTGAGAGGTCGAGCTCCCGGATCTCCGATTCGTCCTCGGCGCCCATCATCAGCGCGATGACCTCGTCACGCGTCACGTCGTCGGCGTCTCGGACGCCCGCCAACCGGCCTTGGGCCAGGACGGATATCCGGTCTGCGATGGTGATCACCTGTCGGATGTTGTGGCTGATGAGGATGATCGCCAACCCTTGGTCGCGGAGGTCGTCGATGACGCGTAGCACGTTCCGTGCGCCCTCGATCGAGAGGGCGCTCGTCGGCTCGTCGAGGATCAGGATGTCCGGGTCCGATTGCAGCGCGCGGGCGATCGCGACCGCCTGCTGTTGGCCTCCCGAGAGATCGCTCACCCGCGCGTGCGGGTCCACCGGGATCTGGACCCTATCGAGGCTCTCTCGGGCCCGTTCGACCATCCGAGCCTCGTCGACGACGCCGAACAGCTTGCCCAGCGGGTCCTGTCGGACGGGTTCGTGGCCGAGGAACACGTTCGCGGCCACGGACTGCTTCTCCGCGAGCGCGAGGTCCTGATACACCGTCTCGATCCCCCTCTCGCGGGCGTCGCTGTAGTCCTCGAACGCGACCGGCTCTCCCCGGACGTAGATCTCTCCCCGCGTCGGCCGGTGAACGCCGCAGAGCGTCTTGATGAGCGTCGATTTCCCGGCGCCGTTGTCGCCGACCAGCGCCATCACCTCGCCCTCCCGCAGCGAGATGTCGACGTCCTCGACGGCAACGATGCTACCGAAGTGCTTCGTGAGTTCCCTCGTGTGGAGAACGCTGTCTGTGTCTTCCATCGTTTAGCTTGAGTGTGGGATGGTGCGCGGTGTTCGAAGGGTCATGCGTCGTGGTACTCGATGAGGTCTCCCCAGTTTCGACGCTCCAGGGCGAAGTCGATGTTCCCTTGATCCACGATCTCCGCGCCGGTCAGGTACTCCTTCGGCGGCATCCCCCGTTCGAGGTACGCGAACGCCTGGATCACGGGGACGTACCCCTGACTGTACGGGTCCTGTCCGGTCGTGTAGTTCATGACGCCCCCCTGAATGTAATCGAGCGTGTTCTGATCGAGATCGAACCCGCCGATGACCAGATCGTCCGCGGTTCCCTCCTCTTCGGCGGCTCGTCCGATGAACCAAGAGTAGACGTCGCTCCCGACCATCGCGTCGAGGTCCGGGTTCGCGGAGAGGTGGTTCGCGATGCGCGAGACCCCCTCGCTGGAGTCGTCGGTGTAGTTGACTCGCTCGGTGATCTCGATGTCGGTGTTCTGCCGGACTGCGTCTTCCGCGCCGCTCGCCCGCGCGGCCTGCCCGCTGTGAGCCGGGTCCGCCAAGCCGACGGTGATCTTGCTCGCGTCGTCCGGGAGCTTCTCGATGAGCGCCATGCCGTTGGCGTACCCCGAGGAGTACTGATCCTGACCGGCGAAGGGAAGGACGCGACCGAACTCCTCGCGCATGTACGACTGTCCCTCCGCCCGGAGGCTGTTCGTGTTGAACGTCAACACGACGATGTCGTTGTCGATCGCGTCGTTGATGACCTGGTTGTACGCTTCCGAGTCGCTGACCGTCGTCGCGATGACGTCGGGGTCAGACGCGACGACGTTCTCGAGGATGTTGACCTGCTCCTGCACGCTGAATCCGCCGGACGGACCGGTGAACGTCGCGTTCCATCCGAGTTGGCTGGCCGCGTCGTGGAGGCCGCCGATCGTCGGGTTCCAGAACGAGATAGCGCCGTTGTGACACACCATCGTGATGTCCCTCTCCGGCGGGTCGCGGGAGAAGTCCATCTCCGTGGGCGGCGGCGTAAGATCGACGCGCTGGTACGACGGCGCCGAGCCGTTACCGCCGCCGTTACCGCCGTCGTCACCTGACCCATCGGACCCGTCATCGCCGGTGCTCTCCTGTTGCAGGCACCCGGCGAGTCCCCCGATCGCCGTGGCGGCACCGAGCTGACGCATCACACTTCGACGCGAGACGTTAGCACCAGCTGTAACGCTGAAGTGGCTGTCATCGTCTGCCATGGTCCCACATTTCATGGCCCGGTATTAATAGTTATGATTGATCATGGTTCATACCCCTCGGGCGCGAGCCGATCCGACCGAGGAGGTGTCGGAGCGGGGCGCGGACTCCGACGTGAGTCGGACTAGAGCGCGCTCGGTGCGAATCCGCCGTCGACGGTGAGCACCTCTCCGGTGACGTAGGAGGCGCTGTCGCTACAGAGGTAGATCGCGGCGCCGATCAGTTCCTCGCGCTCCCCGACGCGACCCATGGGGGATCGGCGTTCGATCCGCCGTCGCTTCTCGGTCCCCTCGGCGTAGGTCTCCTCGTTTTGCGGGGTGATGAAGAACCCGGGAGCGATGGCGTTGACCCTGACCTCGGGAGCGAGTTCCTTCGCCGCGGCGCGGGTGAACGCCTCCACGCCCCCCTTGGCGGCCGAATACGCCGGAAGATCCGCCATCGCGAGCCGCGCCGCGAGCGAGGAGACGTTCACGAAGCTCCCGCCGTCGTCCATCGCCGGGGCGAAGGTCTGGACGACGCGCATGACGCCGTCGAGCGCCACGTCGGTGACGCCGTCCCACTCACCGTCTCCGACGTCGCGGACCGACTCGCGAGAGATCGCCCCCTGAGAGGCGATAACGGCGTCGACGCCGCCGAGGACCTCCTCCGCGCGAGACCGCACGGCCCGGAGCGATTCGCGGTCGGTGACGTCGCACGTGACCGACGCCGTTTCCGCCCCGCGTTCCGAGAGGAGGGCGGCCGTCTCCTCGACCCGGTCCCTGCTCCGACTCGTCGCGATCACGTCGGCCCCGTCGGCCGCGAATCCGACGGCGAGCGCCTGACCGATCCCGCTGGTTCCGCCGACGACGACGACGCGCTTCCCCGAGACGGACACCGGACTGTGTGTGTACTCGTCCATACCCGTGACCTCTCGTGGGCGCTGATAAAGATTGTTGTTACCCCGACGGCGTCGGGGCCGCCGTGGCGGTCGGGTCCGAGTCGAGCGCCGCGAACGACGGCTCGGGGTCCGTTGCAGTCGGACTCCACGCGGTGTCCCGTGGGATCGCAGAATGGACGCTCACACGACCGTTGCGGTGTTGATCAGCTCGCCGATGCCCTCGATGTCGATCGAGACGCGGTCCCCCTCGCGTAGCGTGAAGTCCTCGGGGGGGACGAGGGCGGTCCCAGTGAGGAGGACGCCCGTTTCGGGGAGCCTGTTGTGACGCCGGAGGTAGTCGACGAGCGTCTCGCAGGTCGTCGCCATCTCGGCCGTCGACGTCGAGTCCTCGAACACGGTCACCCCGTTCCGCTCGATGGCGAGCGACATCGAGAGGTCGTGCGGGTCGCCGACCGACTCCGCCGAGACGACGCACGGACCTATCGAACAACAGCGATCGTACACCTTCGCCTGCGGGAGGTAAAGCGGGTTCTCGCCCTCGATGTCGCGGCTGGAGACGTCGTTGCCGACGGTGTACCCGACGACCTCGCCGCGGTGCAGGACGATCGCCAGCTCGGGCTCCGGTACGTCCCAGTCGGAGTCGCCACGGATACCGACGGCGTCGCGGGGACCGACCGTCCGTGACGCCGTCGCCTTCAGGAACAGCTCGGGCCGGCCGCTGTCGTACACGTCGATGTACACCTCGGGCTTTCCGCTCTCCGCTTCCCGGGCCTCCTCGCTGATGCTGTACGTGACGCCCGCCGCCCAGACCTCGTCCGGGACGACCGGCCGCAACGCGTCGTTCTCGACGGCGTCCGACTCGTACCGGTCCGCGTCGGGCAGCCGGTCGTGAGCGATGTTGTCGACCGATCGGCCGGCGGCGTTCGCCGCGCGGGCCAAGTCCGAAAACGATCCGAGATCGGCGGACGCCGACGTGAGGTCGTACGCGGCCCCGCCGTCGTCGACGGCGATCAGCGACGCCCTGGCAGTACCCTCTCCCGTCTCTGGAACGCGGTAATACCGCATGTGTCGTGCCTCTACTGAGAGGGTTAAAATAGTACCGCCCGGCGAACACGTCGTTCCGCGCCCCGTCAACCAACGCAAATCGGAGATTTGCTTGCCCGACGAAGCTACGCTTCGTCGAACAGCGTCTCCCCGTCGACCATGTGCTCCTCGACGGCGTCCAAATCGAGCGTGAGTCCGAGCCCCGGCTCCTCGGGTATCTCCATCCGACCGTCCTCGATGAGCCCGTCCTCCTCGACGAGGTCCTCCCACCAGCCGAGCTCGTACGAGTGGTACTCCACGGCCAGCGAGTTCGGAATCGCGGCGGCCACGTGCGCGGACGCCATCGTCCCGATCGGCGAGGAGACGTTGTGCATCGCGACGGGGATGTAGTACATGTCGGCCAGGTCCGCGACCTTTCGCGTCTCGCGCATCCCCCCGACGCGGGGGAGGTCGGGCGCGACGATGTCGACGGCCTGCGGCTCCAGCAGCGTTCGCTGGCCGAACTTCCGGTACACGTTCTCTCCGACGGCGATCGGGGTGGTCGTCGACTTCGTCACCTCCGCTTGGACCTCGTGGTTCTCGGGCGGGATCGGGTCTTCGAGCCACCACACGTCGTACTCCTCGACGGCGTCCGCGAGCCGTTTGGCCGACCCCGCGGTAAACGACCAGTGGCAGTCGAAGGCCACGTCGGCGCGGTCACCGACCCGCTCGGTGACGGCCTCCACGATCTCGACCTTGTGATCGATCTCCGGGTTCCGGAGGTGGCGGTTCGCCCGGTCCTTCTCGTGTCCCGACGGAACGTCGAGGTCGAACTTGATCGCGTCGTAGCCGAGCTCCTCCACGACCCGTTCGCCCTCGTCCGCGCAGGCCTGCGGGTCGGCCTCGTTCTCCGTGTGGAGGTCGCAGTAGATCCGCACCTCGTCCCGGTACTTTCCGCCGACGAGTTGGTACGCCGGGACGTCGAGGAGCTTCCCCGCGACGTCGTGAAGCGCGATTTCGATCCCCGAGATGGCCGAGACGGTCTTCCCCGATATCGATCCCTCCCCGGACATCTTCTGGACGAGGTGTTCGTACAGCCGATCGATGTCGAGCGGGTTCTCGCCGACGACGAACGGCTTCATCCGCTCGACGATCGCGGTGTCGCCACCGCCCCAGTAGGCCTCTCCGGTGCCGACGACGCCGGCGTCGGTGTACACCCGGACGAGAATCCACGGGTAGTTCCCGTTGACCATCGTCGTCTGCACGTCGGTTATCTCGACGTCGCGAGCGCCGCCGCGGGGATTCGAGATCCCCATCGTCTCCGAAGAGAGGTCACGCATCGTGTACTCCGCGTTCGGATCGGACAGTTGGCTGTAATCCATCGTCGGTTTGCAATTACGGGAGTCCGTAGTAAAACTTCCGCCCGGTGACGCTGCGCGCGTCGCCGCCGCCGATCCCGAACTCGTCGTGCGCGCCCCGACCGGCGCCGAGAGCCCTTTCCGTCCGGCGATGTCGCCCGACCGTCTCCGCGAGGGGGCCTAGTCGCGCAGGACGGAGACGTCGAAGACGGGCTTACACGTCTCGCCCCGGAGGAACGCGTCGAACGCCCCGTCGGCTTCGAGCAGGTCGAACCGCTGGTCGAGGAACGTCGCGTGGTCGACGCCGCCGGAGTCGATCAGGCGCAGCGAGCGCTCGAAGTCCTCGTACATCGAGGCGTACGAGCACTGCAGGTCGATCTCGGCGCGAACCAGGGGCGAGTACGGCATGGTCGTCTCGCCCGTCTGTCCGACGAGGACGATCTGGCCGCCCTTCCGGACCTCGTCGACGGCCATCGTCAGCCCCGAGGGATGGCCGGTGGTGTCGAAGACGACGTCGTAACCGACCCCATCGGTCAGTGCGTCTCGACGGGCCTCGAGGTCGTCTGCCTCCACGTTCACCGTGTCGAACCCGAGTTCCTCCGCGAGCGGCAAGCGGTACTCCGTATCGGCGCTCACGCCGGCGACGACGACCTCGCCGCCCTGTGCCCGCGCGATCTGTGCGGTGAGCTGTCCGATCGGCCCCGGTCCGGCGACGAGAACCCGGTCGCCCGGTCCGACGCGGGAGTTCTGAATAACGGCGCGGGCGCCGATGCTCGTCGGCTCGACGAGCGCGGCGTGCTTGGGGTCGACGCGTTCCGGGACGGGGTGGAGTGCCCGTTCCGGAACGGCGATGTACCCCGCGTACGCCCCGTCGTGGTCGACGCCGGTGATCACGGCGTTTTGACACACGTTCTCCTCGCCGATCTTACACTGGTAGCACTCGCCGCAGCCGCGGATCGGTCGTTCGACGACCCGATCCCCCACCGAGAACTCGGTCACCTCGTCACCGGCCTCGACGATCCGCCCGGTGTACTCGTGACCGATAACGGTGGGGAGATCCATCCGTTCGAACGCCGACTCGAACTCGTAGATGCCCGCGTCGCTGCCGCAGAGGCCCGCGAAATCGACTTCGATCAGCGCTTCGTCGGGTCCGGGGTCGGGTCGATCGCGGTCGACGATCTCCATGGCCCCACCGGTGCGTGCGGTTTTGGCTAGTCCGCGCATGGATCGCGATACCGAGCCGGGTATCATAATGGTTGCGGGTCCGTCCGCAGCACAACGGTTGCGCGCGTCCGTGAACCACCGTCCGCGACATCCCAGCCGGGAGCGCGTGAGAGCACCGGTGATTTTTATTGGCTAGGGCGATAGTCGCTACCATGCTGGAGTGGATAAACCGCTACGAGGACCGGGCGTGGCAGACGACGACGGACGGGACCGTCAGGTACGCTCTGATCGGCTTGGGCTGGTGGACGCTCGACGTTGCGCTGCCGGCGATCGAGTCGTCCGATCTCGGCGAGGTCGGCGTACTCGTCAGCAGCTCGCACGAAAAGGCCGAACGCCTGGCCCGCGAACACGGGGTCGACGCCGGCGTCGACTACGATGAGTTCCACGAAGGGGCGGCGAGCGAAGCGTACGACGCCGTGTACGTCGGCACGCCGAACGCCTTCCACCTCGAATACGCCGAGACGGCGGCGAGGCTCGATAAGGCCGTCCTCTGCGAGAAGCCGATGGAGGCCACCGTCGAGCGTGCGGAACGGCTCGTCGAGACCTGCGAGTCGGCCGGTGTCCCGCTGATGATCGCCTACCGAATGCACACGGAGCCGGCGGTCCAGCGCGCGCGAGAGCTGATCAGCGACGGGTTCCTCGGCGAGCCCGTGTCCGTTTACGGGCACAACAGCCAGCCGCTGTTGGAGATGATCCCCGATCCGGACCAGTGGCGTCTCGATCCCGACCGGGCCGGATACGGCACCTCGGTAATGGATCTCGGCATCTACTCGATAAACACCGCGAGGTACCTGCTTCGGCGCGAACCGAGAAGCGTCCGGTCGACGATGGCGTCGGAACACGAGGCGTTCAGTGACGTGCCGGACCAGTCGGCGTCGTCGCTGTTCCTCCTCGAAGGTGACGTGGAGATGGTCACGATGTCGAGCCAGCACGCACAGGACGACACCCACCTCAAAATAACCGGAACGGAGGGACAGATCGATCTCCGGCCCGCCTTCCACGGAGAGTGTTCGTTACGCCTCTCACGAGGCGACGTCTCTGTCACCGTCGAACACGGTTCATTCGACGCGGAGCGGGAGATGCGCGAGGAGTTCGACTACTTCGCCGATCGGCTGCTCGGCGACGGGGAGATCTATCCGGACGGACGACACGGGCTACGGGACATGGCGATCATCGAGGCGGTTCACGAGTCGGCGGAAACGGGAGAGGAAGTCGATATCGACGGGATCTGACCGACCTCGTCGTCGTCGACATCGACGTCGACGTCGGCGCTTTCCGAATGACCAGAATCGTTCTGAAGGAAAGAACGCGATGCGATCCACGGATGTCGGGCGTCGAGCATCGCTTTCGCGCCTATATGAGAGCGGCGTCCCCGCGTACCGATCCGAAAGCCAGCCACACAGCCGTTGCTCATCCGCTTCTCACCGGTCGTCTGCGACGGGCGTCGGTCGTCTCCGACGACGCTGTCCGGGAACGTTCCAGCCGTTCCGAGTGACCGCGTCGATCGCTCGTTCCCGTCGATCCGTCCGGTATTCTGATATACAGAACCACGTTTGGAACCGTCGAACTGCGAAACTGCCCGTTAAAATTACACCAGTACTACTGTAATGGATTTTCGGGTGCTCGGACACGGGAAACCGGTGACGGAGGACGCGCCAAAAGGAACAAGGGGGATCGACACGAGTCGCCCGGCTCACCGCCACCTCGCGATCGTTTTGTCAGAGAGAACACCGTCGTTCGGTCCGCCGTCGAGTTCCGCCTCGCCTCGGCGCTCCGCGAAGGCGACGCCGGCATCCGCGAGCGGACCGGCGAAGTCGACGGACGCACTCCCAGCGGCCGTCGCAGGTCGGCCACCGGGAGGCGTCTGGCTCGCGATCCGGCGAATACCGCGGGGATGCCACTCCGACCGAATACCTTATTCTCATTTATTAGATATAATAAGGAGTATGGAAGGAATGGCGGAAGACGAGGCTGATAAAACGGTCGGCGTGTTGCGCCGGTCTCTGTCACTCGAATAGATAGTATATAGGGTTAATCTCCGACAACCCACACGATCGAACGAAGATCTCCGTTTGACGCGTGAACTCCGCAGACGATCTCGCGGAAGTCGCTGTCGGCGTCTCTTCCCGCGAGTCGGTTGATCGGGGGTCCGCAGTCGCCCGTCGCCGCCCATCGCCGTCCGTCGCCGCCCGTCGGACGGAGCCGGACTCTCGCCACGAAACAGACGACCGGGTCGGTCAGCGTGTCGTCACCGAGCCCTCCGAGGGCGACCTCGAAACGTCCTTCGAGCCGGTCCCCAACGCCGTCAAGACGATCCGTGGACGACAACTCCCTCCCTCTCGAAATATACAGAACTTATCTAGTAGGTATTGGGAAATATAAGTTTACATACCTAAATTTGATCCGTTCCGATTTCCCGAGGTTTCATGCTCGCGGGAGCCGATCCGGGGTGTATGCCCTCCATCACGCGACGGAGAGCGGTCGCCACGCTCGCCGGATGTGCTGCCCTCGGAGCGATCGGCGGCGTCGTTGCGCACGTTACGCGGAAGGACGCGCCGCACCTGACGGTAAACGACCAAACCGGGATCGAACTGGATGTCGCGATGCTCGACGTCACCCGCGACGGCCGACGGGCGTTCGTCCGGAAACCGGACTCAACCGTCTCCGAGGGCTGACGATGCCGATCTACGATCGGGGTCCGGCTTCGGAGTACGAGGTGCTCGACCGGTGGGACGGCGGGATCGGGTGGCTCGCCCATCCGGACGAATCCGGTCGCCGGACGAGCCACGCGGCGACCGGATCGGACGGCGGCGTGTGGCTCTTCGATCCGATCGACGCGCCGGGGATCGAGGGGGAACTCTCGACGCTCGGTGACGTGCACGGCGTGATCGTCTGTTCGAACTACCACGTCCGCGATGCGGACGTGTTCGCCGCGCGCCACGGCGTTCCGGTGTACTGTCCCCCGTGGCTCTCCCGCGCGGCATCCGGGCTCGACGACCCCGTCGAACCGGGAGGCGGCGCGTTCAGTGCCTCCGGCTTCGAACTGCGTCGCTGCCGCCCGTTCCCGGGCTGGTCCGAGGCGGTGGCCTACCGTGCGACGGACCGGACGCTCTACGTCCCCGACGTGCTCGGAACGACGCCGCTGTTCACGGCGGGCGAGGAGCGGCTCGGGATGTACCTCCTGTGTCGGCTCGCACCGCCTCGACAGACGTTCGAGGGCCTGTCCCCGCGGCGAATCCTCGTCGGCCACGGGGCCGGCGTCTTCGAGAACGTCCCGGCCGCCCTGACGACGGCTCTCGACGGGGCACGCCGACGCTTGCCCGCGGCACTCCGATCCAACGGGCGGAGGCAGCTCCGGGCGCTCGCGGAGCGCGGCTAGTCCGGGCTCACGCCCGGAGACACGATCAAATCTGATTTTGATACTCCGGCCGACCTAATACGCGACGGCGGTGATTCACGGACACGATGGTCACGGTCTCCGCATTCAAAGACGGATCTGCCGCCCTCCGAACGAACCCGTTCCTGCTCGTCGCCGGCCTCCTCGTCGGAGGCGGGAGTCAGCTACAGTACGCGGATCACCTGATCGACTCACCGTTGCTGTCGGCGGGTGCCTCGCTGGCGTGGCTCGTCGCGTTTCCGTTCGTTCTCGGCGGCTTCATCGGGACGGCCCAGTCCGCGATCGAAGGGACGGACGCGTCGCCCGCCCGGTTTTTCGCCGCAGCCCGGACGAATTACCTCCCGCTGCTCCTCGGGACCGCCGTGTTCGCGCTGATCGTGCTCGGAACCGCCATCGGACTCGGGCTCGTCGGATTCGTCCTCGGTATCGGGTCCATGGCGCTCGCCGCGATAAACGAGATGGCCGCCTTCGCCGCGGGCGTCGGGTCGCTGATCATCTGGCTCGCGTCGATACTCGTCGTGATCATGTTCGTGCAGTTTTACGACACCGCGATCGTCGTCGAAAACGAGGGCGTTACCGACTCGTTCCGGAGGAGCGTCGGACTCGTTCGCTCGAACCTCAGAAGCGTCGCCGGATTCTCGCTGGCGTGGCTCGTCCTGATAAACGTCTTCCTGATTCCGGAGTACCTGCTTCAGTTGACGCTGACTGACGCCGGACCCGCCGAGGTGCTCCCGGCCGAACTCGGGATTCCGATGGCCGCCCTGATCCCGATCGGGGTCGGGCTTTCAGCCGTCGGTTTCGCGTACTTCTACACAGTGTACACGGCGTACTACCTGCGGTTGATCGCTGTCTCACCCTGACCCGGCGGCGACGTAACCACCATCAACAACTACGTGCGTCGGTCTCGAACGACCACTGACAGACCAACGTGCACGGACCACCGACGGACCAGCCTGTACGACCGCCCTCCGCAGACCCACCACACCCATGGCACGACTCCTCCCGACACGAACCGACGCCGCCGTCGAACGAAGCGACACACCGGCCGTACTGAGCCTCGAGGACGACGCGACGCGAGACGTGATCGAAGCGCTGTCCTCCGAGACCGCCTACGAGATATTCAGGCTGCTCAACGAGACGCCCGCGACGCCGTCGCGGATCGCCGACCGGCTCGACCAGAGCGTGCAGAACGTTCACTACCACCTGACGAACCTTGAATCGGCCGGCGTGATCGAGGTCACCGACACCTGCTACTCGGAGAAGGGCCGCGAGATGAGCGTGTACGTCGTTTCGGAGGACCCGACCCTGCTCTTCCTCGGCACCGAGGACGACCGGCCGGGGCTCAAACGGGCGTTCAAGTCGTTCGCCTCGCTGCTCGGCCCCCCGTCGGTTCTGCTTGCAGTCGGTGAGTCCATCTCGCGGCTCGTCACCGCCGAATGAGCGAACGCACGGACTCACCGATCCGAAGCACTTCTACCGATCACGACGCAACTGGACGCGATATGGCACCGACGGTCAGGACGCGAGACGACACCGAGGGCTGCGGCTGTCTCGACTGCCGAAACGTCTCGACGGTCGCCACCAACCGGACCGTCCTCGACGCGTTGGTCTGGTCCGTGCGCCTGTTCCGCTCCCGTCCATCGATCCCCGCTTCCGCGGGCGTGATCGTCCTCGTCAACCGGCTTCTCGAAACGGACGCCATCGACGTGCTCCCGACGCCCGCGATCGGCGTGATAGAGGCGCTGACGGCGTTCGCGTTCGTCGTGTTGCTCCGGGCCTACGTGGGAACGATCGCCGCCGGAGAGCTGACTAACGACCCCGTCACGATACGCGAGGGACTGCACCGGAGCGTCTCCCGAACGCCGGCGTTGGGTGGCGTGATTCTTCTCGTCGTGTTCGCCGTTATGACGCTCCCGTTCCTCGCCCTGCTTCCGCTCTTCGTTCTGGGCGGCGCGCTCCCGGGCAACCCCGTGGAGGTGATCGGTTTTCCCGCGGCGGCGGCAGTCGGCGGGGTCGTCTTTGCCGTGCCGTTTCTCCTCCTGCTGTTCAAGTTCTGGTTCGCACCGGAGGCCTGCGTCATCGGCCGGTACGGCCCCGTCGAATCACTCCGGGTCAGCTGGCACATGACGACGAACTACCGAGGAAAGCTCGTGCTCGTCGCGGTGATCGCCGTCGGGAGCGCACTCGGCCTCTATCTCCCGACACACCTCCCCGAGATTGGGGCGGGGGGCGTGGGCTCGGTGACCCCCGTTTTGACTGCGATATCGTCGAGCGTCGGCGAACTCCTTTCCATCGTGTGGGCAAGCGCTTACGCGCACATCTACGTCCAAGAACTGGTGTCGTGACCGTTCGAGAGCTGGTGTCGTGAATCACGCCCGCGTTTTCAGCTCCACCCGGTAGCCGAACGGGTCGCGGACGTACACGGCGGACGACTCGCCCGCCGCGCCGAGCGGCGCGTCGAGCGACTTCTCGATCGCGACGCCCGCCGCGTCCAGTTCGGCCTCGATCGCCGCCGGCGACTCCTCGACGACGACGGCGACGTGGTCGTAGTTCGTCGCCGTCGGCGGCTCGAACTCTTCGGTCGGCCAGCAGTGGATCACGGCGGTCGCCGACAGCCGCACGTCGAAGAAGGGCTTTTCCCCGGCCGCGTACGGACCGTCCTCGATCTCGAACCCGAGCTGTTCGCCGTAGAACTCCCGGGCGTCGTCGACGCCGTCGACGGGAATACGGAGGTTGACGTGATCGATGTGGCGTGCCTGCATGGTACCGGATTGGCCGGTAGGCCCAAAAAGCCGGCCGTCAGGCGAACGCCCGCAGGACCCCCGCGCCGTCCGTGCTGCGGCCGAGGTCCGGGAGCGTGGCGCGCTCGGGATGGGGCATCAGCACGGCGACTGACTCGCGCTCGCCCAGCACGCCGGCGACGTTGTCTGTCGAGCCGTTGGGGTTGGCCGCGTCGGTGACCTCGCCGTCGGCGTCGCAGTAGCGGAAGAGCACGCGGTCGTCGGCGACGAGGTCGGCGTGGGCGTCCTCGCTTATCTCGAAGCGGCCCTCGCCGTGCGCGATGGGAACCTCGATCACGTCGCCTGCCTCGTAGGCGGCGGTCCAGGGCGTGTCCGCGCGCTCGACGCGCAGGTGGACGGGTTCACACTGGAAGCGCGCGGAGGCGTTGGTGGTGAACGCGCCGGGCGTGAGTTCGGACTCCGAGCCGATCTGCGCGCCGTTGCAGACGCCGATCGCGGGGACGCCGGCGGCGGCGGCCTCGCGGACCTCCGCCATGATCGGGGACCGGGCGGCCATCGCGCCGGCGCGGAGGTAGTCGCCGTACGAGAAGCCGCCGGGGAGGATGATCCCGTCGGTGTCGGCCGGGAGCCCGTCCTCGTGCCAGACGCGCTCGGCGTCGACGCCGATGTGGTCGAGCGCGCGGACCGCGTCGCGGTCGCAGTTCGAGCCGCCGAACTGGACGACGGCGACCGTCATCGCTCCGCGACCGCGACCTCGTAGTCGTGGATCGTCGGGTTCGCGAGCAGCCGCTCGGCCATCTCGTCGGCGCGGGCGGCGGCCTCGTCGGCGTCGGCGGCGTCGAGGTCGACCTCGAACCGGTCGGCCGACCGGAGGTCCGACAGCTCGAACCCGAGGTGTTCGAGGGCCTGCTGGGTCGTCTCGGCCTCCGGGTCGAGGACGCCCCGCTTCAGGCGGACCGTCACCGTCGCGGTGTATGCCGTCATGTCCGGTAGTGCGGAGTCGTGTGTAAAAACCGTTTTGGAACGTCTTGTATATCCATATTCGTGGATATATGCCCGTCGATCGTGCGGGCGGCAGGGTCGGCACGGAGCGAAAGGGGCAAACCCCTTCGCGTTCTCGGTGGGGTGTATGCAGCCGTTCGAACCCGCGGAGGTGATCGTCGCATGACCCGCGAACTGACCGAGATCACGGTCGTCGGAGGAGACAAGACCGGACTCATCGCGCGGGTCACCTCCCTGCTGTTCGAGCGGGGAATCAACATCGAGGACCTCGACCAGGCGGTCCGCGAGGGCGTCTTCCGGATGACGACCCGCGTCGACGCCTCCGAGATGGACACCTCTCGGGGCGAGCTCCGGCGCGCGCTCGCCGAACTCGGCCGCGAGCTCGACGTGGACATCCAGGTCCGGTTCCCGAGCGACCGCGACGCCCGCCGGATCGCGCTGCTGGTCACCAAGGAGACCCACGCGCCCGAGGCCCTCTTGGAGGCTGAGGCCAACGGCGATCTGGCCGACGACGGCGAGGAGGCCGAGATCCCGGTCGTGATCGGCAACCGCGGCGACCTCCGCTCGCTCGCGGAGCGCTACGACAAGCCCTTCTACGACGTGGGCGACGGCAACGGCAACACCGACGAGGAGCGCCTGCTCGACCTGCTGGCCGAGTACGACGTGGACCTGATCGCCTTGGCCCGCTACATGCGCATCCTCTCGCCGGAGGTCGTCTTCCGGTACGAGGGCCGGATCATCAACGTCCACCCCTCCCTGCTGCCGGCGTTCCCCGGCGCGGAGGCGTATCGGCAGGCGACGGACGCGGGCGTCCGCGTCGCGGGCGTCACCGCCCACTACGTGACCACCGACCTCGATCAGGGGCCGGTGATCGCCCAGCGCGCATTCGACGTGCCCGCGGGCGCCGGCGTCGACGAGATCAAGCGCCGCGGGCAGCCCCTCGAAGCCGACGTGCTGCTCGACGCGGTCCGGCTCCACCTCGCGGACGCGATCGCGATCCATCGCGGTACGGTCCACGTCCGCGAGGACGCCGACGTCGACGCCCAGTTGGGGCTCAGCGAGGCCGCGATCGACGCGAACCCGGACGAGCCGGTCGACGGGGAGCCGCTGTCGCGGTCCCGGACACCGACCGCCGAGAGCGACTGAAACGCTCGGTCGCTGAAGAGAGCTTCTTGATCGAGAGCGGGAGTACGTGTATCGGGTTGGCTGAGTGGTTTATAAGTGAACGAGTGGTGTTGCCGTCGGCTGTGTATCCGTGATCGACGACGCTGCGGTGACGACCCCCAAAGCCCAGCCGCGCTCGGCTCCCACAGCTCGCTGCGCTCCTCAGTCGCTCACTCCGTTCGCTCCTTGCGGTGCTTACGTCGCTGGGGTTCGCCGAGCGCGGCTGCCCCTTTGAGTCCCGCCCCGCCCCGCACAGCACCGCAGCCTCACGCCTCCCCAACCTCGTCGCCGGCGGCGGAGCCGCCAGCGACTCCCTCGCGCGTGCAACTCGCGCCCTGCGGGCGCTCGTCGGCACGCGCCACCGCACCCTTAAGAATCGTCGATAGCGGCTCGCACTCGGGCGTGGAACTCTCTGAGCGCCGTCGACTCGTCGCCCGCGAGCACCGCGTCCGAGTCGACGAGCGTCGCGAGCCCGAACGCGAGCGGGGTCGGCGAGTCGACCGTTCGATCGACGACTCCGAGGTCGCCGGCGGCGATCCGCTCGGCCACCGCGCGGAGCCGAGGCGCGTCGAGTCGGTCCTCCAACAGCTCGCGGTACGTCTCCTCGATCACCGCGAAGTCGTCGAGCCCCTCCGCGAGCGAGAGCAGCGTCTCCGCGGACACCTGCTGTTCGGCGGCCGACTTCTCGTACCCCTTGTACCGCTTGAGGATCATGAGCGAACGGGTCGCGTCGATCCGGAAGTAGCGCTGGAGGAGGTCGGTCCCCCGCAGCGCAACCCGGAGGTCCTCGCCCACCGTCTCGGGGTCCAGATCGCGGAGGATCCCCGTCACGTCGACCTTGCGGTTCAGCGGGAGCGCGAGGCTGAACCCGCGGTCGGCGACCGCGACCGTCGGCTCGGCGTCAGTCCGGGCCGCGCACTCGGCTGCGACCAGCCGCGAGAGCCCCTCGTTGAACCGTCGGCCGTACGTCGCGTGGACGTGGAACCGCCGCTTGTACGCGTCGCGGTCGAGCACCTCCTCGACGGCGAGCCGCGACGGGGTTGACACGCTCTCCGCGCCCGCGTACGCGACCTGCTCGTCGTAGGTCCGAGTGATCGCCCGGACCGAGTTCCCGTCGATCGGGAGCTCCCGCAGCCACGCGCGGACCGCGGGGGGACCGCCGCGCTCCAGCCGGTCGAGCAGATCGGCCTGAAACGCGAGCACCTCCGCCGCCAGATCGCCGGACAGCGGGAGTCGCTCGGCGTACCACATGGGAACCGTCGGGCGCTCGTCGGTCCGGTCGGCGTACACCTTCGAGCCGCGGCGGTAGCGGAACGCGAACCGCTCGCCGCCCAGCGCGAACACGTCCCCGGGCGCGAGCGTGTCGAGGTAGTTCTCGTCGAGGGTCCCGACCGGCTCCCCGTCGCGGGTGACCACGTCGCAGCCGAACGAGTCGGGGATCGTCCCGACGTTCGTCATGTAGATGACCCGCGCGAGCCGGCCGCGCTTCCCGACCAGCGTCTCGCCGACCGGATACTCCTCGTGGTGATGCTGGCCGTCCGGCGGGTCGTTCGCGTCGCGCCACACCTTCGGGTAGACGTTCCGCTCCGCCAGCCCCTCGTGGTCGCCGGTGAGGTACCGCATGAGTCGCTCGTACTCGTCAGTCCCGAACTCGTGGTACGGATGGGCGCGCCGGAGCACCTCGCGGACCTCCCGATCGGGACGGACACGGTTGATCGCCATCCCGTAGACGTGTTGGGCGGCCACGTCGGCCGCGCCCTCCGGGATCGAGACGCCGTCGACGAACCCCTCTTCGGCGCGGGAGAGCATCGCCGCGCACTCGACAAGCTCGTCGCGGTCGAGCGCGAACACCCGCCCCTCGACGGTTTCGCCGGGGCTGTGGCCCGCCCGGCCGACGCGCTGGAGCAGCGCCGCGACCGACTTCGGCGACCCCACCTGCACCACCAGATCGAGGTGCGGCATGTCGATGCCGAGTTCGAGGCTCGTCGACGTGGTCACCACGTCCAGCGTGCCCGCCTTCAGCCCCTCCTCGATCCGGGTGCGTTGGGTCTCGCCGAGGCTCCCGTGGTGACAGCCGGAGTCCGACTCGTCGTAGTCGAACCGCTCGCGCAGCTCCCGGAGGGTGCGCTCGGCGCCCGACCGCGAGTTCGCGAACACCAGCGTGTTCTCGTGGTCCGAGATTAGCTCGTGGAGCGCGTCGTAGAATCGGTCGGTGACGACCGAATCGTCCGTGTGAATGGGGTCGGCGGCCGGCGTCCGGAGCTGCAGGTCGAACTCGCGGCCGAACCGGGCGTCCACGATCTCACGGTCGCGGGGGGCGAACCCATCGGCGTCACCCACCTCGCCGGCGACGCGCTCGCGGCCGACGAGGAAGTCGGCGACCTCGTCCAGCGGTTCGACCGTCGCGGAACAGCCGATCCGGGTCGGGGAACCCTCGGCCAGCTCCGTCAGTCGCTCCAGCGACATCGAGAGGTGGGTCCCGCGCTTGTTCCCCGCCAGCGCGTGGATCTCGTCGACGACGACGTACTCGACGGTGCGGAGCTTCTCCCTGAACCGCGGGGCGTTGAGCAGGATCGCCAGCGTCTCCGGCGTGGTGTTGAGCACGTGCGGCGTCTCCTCCAACATCGCCCGTCGGTCAGCCTCGCTCGTGTCGCCGTGGCGGATCGCCTGGCGGACGCCGGGGTCGGGATGGGAATCGTCATCGCTGTCCGGTTCGCCCTCGGCCGCAATCTCCGCCGCGATCCCGTCGAGCGGCGCTTCGAGGTTCCGCTCGATGTCGTTCGCGAGCGACTTCAGCGGAGAGACGTACAGGCAGTAGACGGAGTTCTCCAGCTCGCCGGCCCCCTCGCGCGCGAAGAGGTCGTCGAGGACCGCGGTGAAGGCGGCGAGCGTCTTCCCGCTCCCCGTCGGCGCGGCGACGAGGCAGTTCTCTCCGTCGTCGACGCGGGGGATCGCCCCGCGCTGCGGCGGCGTGAACAGGCCGCCGTTCTCGCCGACGTACGCGGCGAACCGCGAGACCCACCACCGGCGGACCGGCGGCGAGAGCCGGTCGAGCACGTCGGCGTCGGGGAGCGGGACGGTCTCCGGGTCGAACTCGACGGCGGGCGCGTCGTCGTCGGGCTTCGCCCGACTGCCAGAGGCGCGTTGCGCCTCGCTGTCGCCGGACTGCGTCCGGCTGTCACCGGGCGAAGCCCGGTTGCCCGAGGGACTCTGTCCCTCGCTGCCAGAGGCGCTTTGCGCCTCTCCGTCGCCCGCGAGCGCTTCGCGGAGGAGGGCTCGTGCCGACGGCTCGGCCGCGTCCGCGCTCGCGCCCGAGCCGCTGTCCGTGAGTTCGCTCACGGTCTGTTGCTGGGCGCGACGCGGGAAAGCGGTTGCGTCGGATTCGACGGGAGGACGGCTCGGTTTCGCGCGAACCGGCTCGTTTATCCGGGGTCCGCCCGTGGCGGCGCACGTATGAGTGGAACCTCGGCGACGGAGGAACGGGATATCGACCGGAACCTCTTTATCACAGTCTCGGGGCCGCCGGGCTGCGGCGCGACGACGCTGGTGGAGGGGATCGCGGCCGCGCTCGACTGCGGCTACGTCTCCGGCGGCGAGCTGTTCCGCGAGATCGCCGCCGAGCGTGACATGAGCCTCTCGCAGCTGATCGCGAAGGCCGGCGAGTCGGAGGAGATCGACCGCGCGCTCGACGAGCGGCTCCGGCGGATCGCCGAGAAGTGGGGGGCAGCGAACAAGGCGTTCGTCCTCGAATCGCGGCTCGCCGGCTGGATCGCCGGTAACCGCGCCGACATCCGGATCTGGCTCGACGCGCCCGACGAGGTGCGCGCCGACCGCACCCTCGACCGCGAGGAAATGACCTCGGAGATGCAGGTCCGCGAGGTGATCGAAGAGCAGCGTTACCAGTCGTACTACGGGATCGACCTGTCCGACCGCTCCATCTACGACCTCGCTATCAACACCGGGCGCTGGGACGCCGAGGCGACGCTGGACCTCGCGCTCACGGCGATCGAGGGGTACGACGTGGAGTCCGACGAGGGGGCGTTCGACACGCCCGACTTCGATATCTAACTTCCCGGCCACCGCTTTCTCCTTCGCCATCGCCGGTGCCGGCGGTCAGACCACGACGGAGCCGAACGGGTACGCCGGCGCGTCCGCCGACCAGACGGTCCCGCCGTCGACGTCGACGAGGGACACGCGGTCGTCGTCGTAGTGCGAGACGGCGAGCCGCCCGCCGCCGACTGGGGTCGCGACCAGCCCGGGCGCCGGCGTCTCGACGACCGCGCCGTCGAGCGACCGGAGCCGGGCGGCGTCCGCGTCGAGCACCCACCGCTCGCCAGCGATCTCGAGGAGGTCGACCGGACGTGAGAACCCCTCGTGGACCGCGATCGGCTCCAGATCCCGGTCGAACTCGTGGACGACGCCGTCGCCGCGGCCGGGAACGAACACGCGGTCCTCGGTCGCGACGAGGTCGTACGGGTCGGCGCCGACCGCGGCCTCGCCGTAGATCGGGTCGGCGGAGGCGGCGTCTCTCCCGACATCGCCCCCGACCTCGAAGGCGACGACGCGAGCGCCGCGCTGGTCGACCGCGTATCCGCGGTCCCCGTCCGGCGAGAGTGCGACGCCCTGCACCCGGGCGTCCGGTCCGGCGTCGACGGCGCCGATTCGCTCGTGGGTCTCGGTGTCGACGACGTCGACGACGCCCTCGCGCCGACTCCCGGAGTAGAGTCGGTCGCCGCCCGTGGCGACCGCGAGCTCGTGCGGCTCCGCGCCGACGGCGACGCGGTCGACGAGCGTCAGGGCATTGGGGTCGACGACTGCGAGGGCGTCGCCGGCGGAACAGGAGACGTACAGCTCCCCGTTCGCGGCTGCGAAGTGCGACGGTCCCAGCACGCCGGTCTCGATCCGGGTCACCTCGCCGCTCGGGTCGACCGCGGTGACGGTGCGCTCGCCCATGGTCGCGACGACGGTCCGGCCGCGACACGTCGTCGCGTGGACCGGGTGGCTCCCGACCGGGACCTCGCCGAGCCGGTCTCCCGTGTCGAGCGCGAACAGCGCCAAGAGGTCGTCGCCCTCGCAGGGGACCGCGAGGACGCGGTCGGCGGTCTGGTCGTCGCCGTTCTGCCGCTTCTCGGCGGTCATCCCGTACAGGAGAAGTCGCCGCCGTCGTCGTCGCCGCCGACGCTCCCCTCGGTCTCGACCACGACGTTCGTCGCCGTCTCGACGGGGTACCGGCCGCGGTCGCCCTCGACGTTCGCCCACTCGCCGAAGCCGCCGTCGTACAGCCGGACATCCTCGAAGCCGATCGCCTTCAGCGTCAGCCACGTCGAGGTCGGGTCCACGTTGTCGTCGCCGTAGACGACGACGGTCCCGCTCCGGTCCAGTCCGGCCTCGACCTCGTACAGCTCGACGAGTCGGCCCGGCTCGGTCATCCGCCGGCCCGCGACGTTGCCGACCCAGTGGACATCGATCGCGCCGGGGAGGTGACCGTGGCGGTCGTGGTCGTCGTTCAGGGCGTCCGACCCGGCGGCGGCGAGGTACGCCTCCGGAACGCGCACGTCGACGAGCCCGGGGCCGTCCCCGTTGAGCGCCCCGACTCCGTCGGCGAGCCACTCGCGGGTGACCCACGTCGACGCCGCGGGGTCCGGCTCGTAGTCGGCCGACGAGATACGGTCTCGCGACCCCGTCCCGAGGCGACCGTTCCAAGCGGAGAGCCCGCCGTTGAGCACGCGGATAGACCCCTCGTGGCCGACCGCGGCGAGCGCGAATGCGACGCGGGTGACCCGGGATCCCACGCTCGCGCCGTAGACGAGCACGTCGTCGTCGGGGGACACGCCGATCTCGCTGAACGCGGCCGCGATCGCGTCGGTGTCGGGGACGGCCCCCTCGTCGGTCGATTCGCGTGCCGTGATCGCGTCGAAGGGGACGCGTCGGGCGCGGTAGATGCGCTCCTCGCGGAACCGCTCCGCGTCGCGCGCGTCGAGTACGACGGTCTCCTCGCGGTTGTCGGCGAGCCAACTCGGCCCGACGAAGTGTCTCACGTTCCCCGACACCTCGCTCTGTGCCGCCACGTCCGCGGGGGTCGTCACGCCGAGACAGCCGGCCGTGCTCGCCGCGCTCGCGACGGTCGCACCCGCGGCTGCGCGCAACAGGCCGCGTCGGGTCGCGTTCTCCGAGGCGTCGAACTCGTCGTCGGCGGCGTTCGGTGTCTCGCCCGTCATCTATCCGCAGTAGCAGTGGTCGTCCATACACCACGACGCCTCCATCTCGCCGAAGGTGATCCCGAGCGAGGCGAGCGACGCCTGCACCCTCGCCACGGCGTCGCCCTCCGGGCGGACGGTGCCGGCGGCGGCCCCGGTAGGCGCCTCGCCGACCTCGATCGTCTCCGTGACCTCGCGGCTCGCGCGGTCGATCACGGCGACGTGGTTGGCGTCTTGCACGGGGACGTACAGCTTCTCGCGGTTCGGTCCCCACGACGCGGAGATGCTGCTCCCGCCCACGTCCAGCGTCGTCTCGTACTCGAAGCTCTCCAAGTCGATCACGCCGACGCCCTCGCCGGGGATGAGGAGGTACGCGGCCTCGCTGTTCGGGTCGACCTCGCTCGTGATCGGCGCACCGGGGAGCCCGTCGTCGCGGGTGATCTTCCCGACCTCCTCGGGGCTCTCGGGATCGGAGACGTCCCACAGGCTCTCGGAGCCCTCGCGGGGCACCTCGGGCTCGCTCCCGAGCGTCCCCTCGCCGTTCTCGACGAGGAGGTACTCCCCGTCGAACGCGGCGGTGCACATGAACGGGAGGACGTTGCCCTCGGTGACCGGCTCGCCGGCGTCGACGCGCGCGACCGTCTCGAACGGGTCGACGCTCAGCACCCGGAGCGCCTCGTCGGCCACGTCGACGACGAACGCGTAGTCGCCGTCGGGCCCGAGCGTCATGTCGCAGGGGCCGACGTAGCCGGTCTCGATCTCCGCGGTCACCTCGCCGAACGTGTCGCTGTCGCGGTCGGCGTCGACGCGGAAGATGGCGTGGTTCTCGTCGCCCTCGGGATCCATCCCGGTGGTCCCGCCGGAAGCGATGAGCAGGTGGTCGCCGTCGGGGGTGACGTTCGGGTAGTTCGGGCCGTATCCGGTCTCGACGAAGGCGACCTCCTCTAACGTCCGCTGGTCGATGCCGCGGACACCCCCGGAGACGTTGAGCCAGAGCACGTCGTGGTCGGCGTCGATCCCGGTGGAGTACTGGTTTGCCGGGAACGAGGCGGTCGTCCCGAGGAACGCGGAGGTGAGCAGCTCGTCCGCCTCGGCGTCGATGACGCTGACGGTTCGGTCCCCGTTGTTGAACACGAACATCGTCGGCGCGGGCTCGTCGCCGCCGCCTCCGCCCCCGCCGGAACAGCCCGCGAGCGCGGTCGTCGCGCCGACGGCGCCGGACGTTCGGAGCAGGCGCCGCCGGTCGATCCCCTCCGCGAAGGGGTTCCGGCGGTCGTCGTTCGCCAGATCGCTTCCCTTGGCGGGGCGCGGGTCCGCGTCACCCGCCGAGGGACGCGAGGCCGCGTCGTTCTCCGAGGGACGCGAGGCCGCGTCGGTCGTCCCGCAGCCGCAGTCGTCGCTCATACCCGTGTGACGCGTCTCGCGGCTAAAGGCTCCCCGGACGCCTCGTTCGTTGCCCCGTGTGTCATGTAACGGCAATTATTGCATATTCCTCCGACCCGAGGGAGCCGTTACCGTCTCCAGCGACGCTTTACGTGCGGACTGGTGTTATCCGGTAATGTTGCTGTCGCCCGTCGCCTACGTCGGCGTCTCTATCGCGGTCGGGTTGTCGTTCGGGATCCTGTTACAGAAGGCGCGGTTCTGCTTCGTCAGCGCCTTCCGCGACTTCGTCGCGTTCAAAGACACCCGCGTGCTGAAGGGACTGCTCGCCGGGATCGCCGTGATGACCGTGTTCTGGAGCGTGCAGGCCACGTTCGGCTACTTCCGCGGCTTCTGGACGCCGGCGTGGGGGCTCGGCTCGCTGTTCGGCGGCTTCGTCTTCGGGCTCGGGATGACCCTCGCCGGCGGCTGCGCCTCCGGCACCCTCTACCGCGCCGGACAGGGGTACCTCCAGTTCTGGCTCGTCCTCCTGTTCATGTTCGTCGGCTACGTCCTCTTCGCGTTCGCGTTCCCCGTCGCGGAGACGTACTACTTCCAGACGCTGAACCCGTTCGAGGGGCAGACGCTGTACCTCTCCTTACCGTTCTCGCCGGCGGTCACGGGCGCGCTGGCGGTCGCCGTGGGGACGCTCGCGTACGCGTTCGTGAAGGGGAAGAGTCAACTCCCCGACGACCCCTCCGGCGGGACCGGCGTGGGGGCCGACACCCGCGCGCAGGCGGCGATCGGCGCCTCCCGAACGCTCTCGGCCGTCTCGGTCGGACTGCGCGGCATCGCTGACGGGACCGTGGCGTACGTCCGCGCGCTCCGCACCGACGACCGCCCCCTGAAAGTCCGGCTCCGCGACTCGTGGGACGCGCGGACCGCGGGCGTGGCGATGGCGCTCGTCGCGAGCCTCTGGTTCTACGTGCACGGCCACTGGGCGATCACCGGCAGCGAGGCGCGCTGGGCCGGCTACCTGCTGGCGGGCGCCGGATTCGATGTCGCGAGCGTCGAGTACTGGGGGTCGATCCTGTTCCGCGACGGGAACATCTCGCTGACCATCGACATGGTGATGATCGCGTCGCTGATCGTCGGCTCCTTCGTCGCCGCGTACGCCTCCGGCGACTTCCGGGTCCGGAAGCCGAAGCTGAACCGCGTCCCCAACTACGCCGTCGGCGGGCTCCTGATGGGCGTCGGCTCGCGGCTCGCCGCCGGCTGTAACATCGCGAACCTCTTCTCGGGGATCGCGCTGCTGTCGGTCCACTCCTTTTTGGCCGGCGCGGGGATCATCCTCGGCGTCTACGTGATGACCCACTACATGTACCGCGAGGTCGGCTGCGCGATCTGAGACAGAGCGGGAGTCGATTGCGGAACGGAAATGGCCTGAGCCGCAACTAGATGTCGACATCGAAGGCGACAGCGACAGACCCGCCTTCTGTGGCCTCCTCGTCGAGAACTCCGTAACAGACTTGAACGCGATCCGTGTGCCGGCTCGCCTCGGCGATTCCGACCTCGGTCAGTTCGAGATTCCACGTATGACCGCCATCGACATTCTCATCGGTGTTGCTCAGGGGACGGTCCTCCTCGACGACACGGACTTCGGTCCAGCCCCGTTCCGTGTACACCTCGAAATTCCACTTGTCCGCGTTGCCCCTCTCGGGCGCTGTCAGCGTGATCTCGACCGTGTCACCGTATTCGTACGCCAACGAGTCCACGCGTATCATGGTGTTTCCCAACTCTCCCCACCGTAGTTCGCTCGGAGCGTACATCGCTGGATATCGTTCGAACTCGTCGTCTTCGCAGTTGAAGTCCGTCGGAACGGTGTCCGGATCCGTCTCGGGTCGAACGTTCCCTTCGGAGCCGCCGAGGCATCCCGAGATCGTCGCGAGTGCCGCTCCGCCGATGACGCTCGTCAGAAAGTCCCGCCGTCTCACCGTCGAGGGCGGGAGATTACTCCTGGAGAGCCTGTCATAGAAAGCCTCCCAAGGGAGGCTGCAGGGTTTGGAAACTGTGTCCACCAGCTCCAACGCCCTGCAAAACGTAGCTTCGGTCAACGNGAGCCTGTCATAGAAAGCCTCCCAAGGGAGGCTGCAGGGTTTGGAAACTGTGTCCACCAGCTCCAACGCCCTGCAAAACGTAGCTTCGGTCAACGAGTTCTTGAATGCGGCGGCTACCGAGACAGTTCCGCTGTTTGAACATCTCAACTTTGGGTTTCTGCTGGAGTACGACGTGTTCGCCCCCGCTCGACGGGGGCGAACACGAGTTCACAAACCACCAGATCTCTTTTGCGGCTTTTTGCACTGCTACTACGAGAACGTCTACGGCACTCGTCCGGTTACACGAGAACTCCAGCACAGTCTTGTCTGGTACTATTGCGGCCTCGACAAACCGCCATCTAGAGACACCATTGACCGGTTTCTCACTGATCTCGAACATGTTGTCGATGATGTCTTCGGCAGGCTTGTCGAGCAGGCCGCCGCCCGCGGCCTGCTCGACTCCAGGTACTCTATCGATTCGACCCACGTCGAAGCGATCCAACACAACGCCGCCGCCTCGTGGAACTACGATCCAACAGCCGAGGAGTACTACTACGGCTTCGGCTGTACACTCGTCTCAACTGGAGCAAAGATCCCGATAGCAGCGGAGTTCACACAAACGAAGCAAGCGGATCAGGAGACGGCGATGCGCGTCACGCGTGACGCGCTCGCCGTCGATACACCCATCTGGATGCTTGGAGACAGCGCCTACGATATCCTTGACTGGCACGACCACCTGCTGGCCGCAGGGGTCGTGCCAATCGCTCCGTACAACCCGCGAAACACTGACGACCCACTGGACGTTGAGTACAGGGTTGAAGACCGCATTGAGGAACACAGCGAGGACGTGCAGCTGAAACAATCCAACTTGGACGAGACGTACAACCACCGGACAGGCGTCGAACGAACTAACGACGCGGTCAAGGACTGCGGCCTCGGGCACGTCCGCGCCCGAGGCCGCGTCCATGCACGAACAGAAGTATTTCTTGCACTGTGTCTCCGAATTGTCGTTGCTATTACCAATTTTGAGCGGGGAAATAATCCGGGCCGTGAGAAGCTCA
>NZ_SDJP01000022.1 GCF_004114995.1 Halorubrum amylolyticum | reverse complement strand
CTTCGACTCACTCGACGAACTTACAACAGCGATCGATACCGCTCTTGACCAAATTTCTATCCCAAAAGTGAGCAACTATTTCTAACGTCTACTATAGGTACTGGCAATGGCGAATTCGCGGCGGCCCATCGCACCAGCTGAAGAAAATGTCCTCAATCATCTTGAGGCATATCTCGAAGAACTGGGCGATACCAACCCGCTTACGCGTGAGATAGCTATCACATACCTCGAAGATCACGGAATCAAGCCTGCCGACGGACGCGATATAATCAAACAGCTACTCCTGAAGGGGTATCTGTATGAGGTTGGTGACGAAATTCGGATTCCACCACGCTCGTGACGAGTTGGTACGTCTGTTGTCTATCAGACTCTTCTCTCTCTCTTATCGCTAGTTCACGCCTGTACCAAACACAACAGATCTTCCCCAGATGGTTCGTTACTTCCGATATACCAGAAATCGATAGTATTTCATGAATATAACTCGAGACGCGAACGATGTACGATCTCACTGGCTTTCAGCGCGATCTCCTGTATGTTATTGCCGGGCTTGAGGACCCACACGGGCTCGCAATCAAAGACGAACTCGAAGACTACTACGAAAAAGAGATCCATCACGGGCGGCTGTATCCAAATCTCGACACACTTGTCGAGAAGGGGCTGGTCGAAAAAAGTCAGCGTGATCGACGAACTAACGAGTATACCACCACTCGTCGAGGAACTCGAGAGATCGAGGCCCGAGTAGAGTGGGAAAACCAGTACATCGATCACGCAAACTGACACCCCATCCGTCTTTAGTTAATACTATCAGTAATACTCGGTAGCCGTGGTTTTCGCCCAAATACGGCCTAGCCACACCAGCTACGGCAATAGAAGGGCGTTTGTGATGGTTACTTATCGCTCGATCTCGCCAGTACTGGTGTCTCATCTGTATCTTCTCCCGCCTCTAATACTGACAAGCATACTTTTGAGAATTGTATCACTCTCAAGCTTAACTAAAGACGAATGGTCTGGCACCTATACGTACGTCTGTACACCGCATGAGGTGGTCGGCATGAAGGGTGCCATTCACGTAGAGTTATCTTCTCTCCGCCCTGATGACGAGGTCTTAGCCTTACTATTTCCAGCCGGCGAAAACGCTACGAGACCATCGGGTGACCGCTCTCTTCTACCCGAGATAGCGTCCGTCACACGGACTCCCGAGCCGGTTCCTCCGTCGGATCGATGCTGAAAAACACCCGTCCGAGTGCCCGTGCCATTCCGACAAGCGTCAGCGCCCACACCACCAGCGCAAACCAACTCCAGTACACAGGCACGACGGAAAGCAGTCCGAAGGTTCCAATCCCGGCGAGATTCAGCGTACACGCCGTGTACATCCCCATCGGGAACACCCGCCCCCACGCAGTCGGCGAGTACGTGTGAACCCCCCTACCGAATCCGAGCCGCAACCACGGGGCCACAATCACCCAAATTGGCGGTCGGCCGTCGACCCCATCGGTGAGGAACTTCCAGACGTCAATCGCGAGCAGCAGGGGGATCCACCAAGAGGCGATCGCCCACGCGAGGAACGTTACGCCGACTATCACTGGTGCATACGGTTCCCAGCCCTGGAACGCCGCCAGCCGCGGGCCGAGCGTCGTCCCCGCGAGCGTCGTGATCGCCGCCGCTCCCATCGTGATCCAATACGGGCCGGTCCAATCGTCGGGGCGGATGGGACCGTCGAGGAGCCGATAGGTGACGACAGTAACGACGACGAAGTAGAGGACATACCCGGAGCCGAAGTAGCTCATGCTCAACAGGACGACTACGTTCCCATACCCTGCCAGCAGTTCAGCGAGCAACCCACCGAGGACCGCGAGCGATTGCATACAGACGATCACCAGCAGGAAGGCGCCGTCGATCCGCTCGCTCACGTCAACCTTACCCGCGCCGATGAACTCGGTCGCGAACAGGTAGTACAACAGCGGCGGCGTGGCGATAACGGCCACGGCCCACAATGCGATCGCACCCGCAAATGCGTCGAAGAAGAGCAGAAACTGGACTCCGACGGTGTTCGTGGCAACAATAAACGTTAGCGTTCCCCAGTGACGGTCTCGGTCCCGCAGATCAGCGAGCGTACGCTCAGGGAATACCGCGGTCCTAACAGCGAACACCGCGAGCAACAGCGCATAACAGGCGACGTTGAACACCGCGAGCGGCCGCGCGACGATCGGAACATTCAGCTCTAAGAATGCGATCGAGATGATTCCCGTCGACATGACGAACCCGAAGTACGCCGGGTCGAGCACCTCAAGGGCGCCACCGATACGGGTAGCGATTGTCGTTCCATCGGCGGAGTTGAGCCGACCGTCCGTATCCGATGGCTCAGTCATTTTTATCCCTCAAGTGGGGACCGATCCCACCGTATCGTACGTCGTTGGTCGTTCCGACCGTAAGTGAGTACCGTTACGCGGTAGAATCACCGATCTCTCGAAAGATATCCCCGAACATGTTCTTTCGGAGCAGTCTTATTGCGCAGAAAATTATTCCAATGTAGTGACGCAGACCCAAACGATCTACGCGAGGATTGGTGGCCGTGAAGCCGTCGAATCAGTCGTAGCTGATTTTTACGAGCGCGTCTTCTCGGATTCACTTCTCAAGCCGTATTTCGAGGATATCGACCGCGATGTGCTGTACGCGCACCAGGTGCAATTCATAAGCGCCGTCGCGGGCGGCCCGGTTTCATACGACGGGGCAGATATGCAGGCCGCTCACGAGGGAATGGGAATTACTGGGGAAGCCTTCGGACGCGTGGCAACATATCTCGCCGAAGCGCTCAGAGGGAACGATGTCAGTGAGCATGATATAGACGCGATCCTCGATGAAGTCGGCGCACTCGAGCCGGACGTCGTCGGTCAGTAAACGAGTGTATGTCGAGTCGGGGACCCTTCGCGGGAAACGTTATTAGTGACTCACTGCTGGACGCGATACACGTAGCCGCCACAACCGCACTGATCGATGACGCTCGTCTCTGCGTCTGGGTAATGATCGCGGATCGGCTCTTCTAGGTAGTCCTCGGGGGTTCCGTGGTTCGAATGCGTGACGAGGTTAACGTGGTAGTCGGCGTCCGTCCGATTGATGGCCGCGAGCGCGTGTTCGATCAGTGTCTCACGATCCTCAGTGTACCGTTCCTCTTCGAGGTTCGCGGACCACGACGCGTCGTGATTCTCGTCGAGAAACGCGGGTAACGACTCGTTGGTTTCGGAGGCAGCGGCGGTACGTTTGCTGTCAGATTCCCGGTCTCGTACAGACATGAGTATACGTATGAGACGGCCACGCCTCCGTATCAGTACGAACATGTTTGCTACGTTTCGCATTCCGGGGAGCCAGATCGGAAGTCACGGATACAATCCCCTTCGATCCCGAGTTCACCACAAATATATGATATTCACGTATCGGTGCTTGCGCCGGGGTCGAACTCGATCGGATTTCGAGGGAGATCGTCGACGAATTCTCGGACGATCGTCCGTTCGACGCGCTGGAGAACCTCGCTGCAGGTGGATTTCGCAATCCCGATCTCGTCAGCGAGTTCGGTTAGCGTACAGGTGCGTGGCACGTCGTAATAGCCGCGGTCGACCGCCTCAAACAACACTTCTCGCTGCCGTTCAGTGATCGATTCGCCAGGATTCAGCCGTTGTTGCACGTATTCGACGTCGAACTCCGCGCCGACGCCCCGAAGCATCTTCCCGAAGTTGGCGATACGCTCGTGGGCGCCGGTGATGTCGATCCGAGCCACACCGTTCTCGATCTCGACTGGCATCTCGATCGGGATACCGGCTTGGCGTGCAGCCGCCATCAACAACGGTGCATGCGCCTCGACGTGAACAGTCGCGATGCCGTCACTCAACGCCATCACCGAGACTTCCTCGATCGTGTCGTGGACCGCTATCGTGTCCAGAATATCATCGATATCGTCAGCGGTGATCTTCACGAGCGCGAACCCCGCGCCGTCTCCGGGAGTCGCACTAAGTACCTGGATCCGCGCCTCCGGGAACTCCCGCGAGATCTCACCGACCCACGGTCCGTCTGGGAGATCAACGTTGAGTCGAGCCTGTGCCATATTCACCATTCGCTGTCACCGGGGAAATGGATTCGTCTTCGTACCCCGATCTCAGTGGATATCGGTTCGTCAGATCGGAGGTGAACGGAGACTCTCACGTGGATTTGGAGATGAGTGCCGCTTCGTATCCCACGGAGTGAGAGTCATCCTATCCCTTTTCGGTCTCTCTGCGAAAATCTGAAAACACACCGGAATATCGATTACCATGACAAATACAAAATCAGAGATAGCAGTCACGTTCAATCCGCAAGAATGGGTCGACGGACCGTACCACCTAGACGATGGGGCAGACAAACAACTGACTCCCGCCGAAAATCGGGATCCAGTAACGTTCGAAATACCCTGGGAAGACGGAACTGACGAGGAGGGAACCGTGTTCCCGGATGAATCGTACGAAGCGAATCAGTTGCGATCCCATCCTGCGGCTCCAGAGTGGGTCCAAAATTGGGAAGGTCCGTACTACATTCGGACAAAATCGGTTGCCGACGAGTAACGGGCAACTGACAGAGCAGATCAAGTACCTCGAGAATAGCAGAATTGAACCATGGCCGCTGAAATCTCACGCTGGTCGCGTCGATACGTTCTCATCGGGGTGATCGCACTCTGTTGTTGGCAGGTGGCCACGGTCGCCGGCCTCCCGCGACGCACGACGGTGGCGTTGGGTGTGTTCGGGTTCGTGTTCCACGTCGTCTTCGGCAAATCCTACGCCCTCGTGCCGGCGTACTTCGACGCCGATCTCGTTTTCGAACACGCCCCGACGGTCCAGTTTCCCTTCATCGTTACGGGGACTGCGTGTCTCGCGCTCGACCCGCTTCTCGTTCGTCGCTTCCGTGTCGACCTCGGCGTTCTCGGCGGTGTGCTCTGGACGGTCGGCGTCACCGTGTTCGTCGGATCGATCGTACTGACGATCGCCGGACCACTCCGACGCGGGACGACTGGAACCGGGGATCACAACGCCGACCGACGGCCGCTCGACCGATTCGCGAATCGCTTCGTCCCGATCATTCTCCTGTATCTCCTCGCCGGTAGCTACGAGACTGTCGCCGGACAGACGGGCGCGCTCCCGCCACTGATCGGCGTGCAGGCCGCCGCGACGCATCTCTTGGCCGCCGGCGCCGCGACGTTGCTCGTGGTCACGCTCGGCTTTCGACTGCTTCCGCGGTTGCTCGGCGCACATCCGACCCGATCGTCGGCTGTCCTCGTCCTCCCCATTGCCGCGACTGCCCCCGGGATCATCGCCGGCGGGTTCGTCGACAAACGATTGCTCCCACTCGGTGCCGCTCTGATGGTGATCGCGATGGTCAGCTTCGCGCTTATCGTCTTCAGAATGTGGTTCCAGTCCGACAAACGCCGAATCGGATTGTACGCCCTTCTCCCAAGCACGACGTTCGGCGTCATCGGCGTCCTTTTGGGCGGTCTCTTCGCGGTCGGCGGCACGTCTCCAGCGTTGATCGAGACCCACCTCCGGGTCAACTTGCTCGGCTTTCTCGGCCTGATGATCGTCGGAACATCGTTTCAGTTCTATCCACCGCGGCTGGGTGCGTTTCCCGGGTCGTCGAACCGTTCCGCGAGCGTAGCGATCGCTGCGCTCGCTTTCGGACTCGGGATCGAGGTCCTCGGTGCCGGTGTGATCGCCGTCCTCAATCCCGCGATGGCGTTGCTTTCGACACAAGCAATCACTCTCGGTCGTTGGCTCACGCTCTGCGGTGCGTTTGGGTACGCGTACCTCATCGCGAGTGTGTTCAGAGCACGATCGACATGATCTTATCAGTCAACTTGGCCCGTATGAAATTGTCATTTCCAAATAATATGATTCTAGCGACTGCTGACCGGCGCCACCGGCCCTGGTCTCTTTACCATGATGGCATTCGGCCTGTACGTACAATACGGTCACGGCGGCGACTGATCCGCGAGTATCGACGCTATCGGTGCTCGATGAGTTCGACACGGACGACGTCGGCGTCTCTCAGGAAATCGATCCGCAGGTCGCCGAACGTCGTCGGTTCCATGAGGAAGGCGACGCCAGACTCGCGTAGGTCGTCACGTGCCGCGTCGATGTCTGGGATGACGTACCGAAGTGCAGGAAGCCGGTCGGAACGTCGACAAGGCCCGCCGGAGTCGCTTCGCCAGACACTCGAATTGCCCGCAGACCTTCCGAGGGAGGCCGTCTTTATCCAGTATAACGACCGGGCTCCGCAGTTTCTGTTCCCGAAGTTCGTGGACCGCGGCTACATGTACGACACCGTCGAGACCGACGAGAGTGTGGTTACGGTGATCTGGGCAGCCCGAGGCGACTGACCCACTCCTCGGACAGTGAGTACCTTCGCTTCCACCGTTCCTTTTTATATAGCCCACCGAATATTTCGTGTTTTCCCACTGTACAGGAATTCCCGTCTAAGATATCCCTTCCACTCTCCTTCATCAAACCGTATGACTCAACGGACACTCGACCGGCGATCGTTCGTTCGGACGACTGCTGCGCTTGGCGTGACCACCGCGCTCGCCGGCTGTGGCGGCAGCAGCGGCGACGGGAGTGACGGTTCCGACGGTAGCGATGGGAGTGACGGCTCCGACGGCGGCAGCGGCAGCCAAGAGTTCCTCTCCGAGGAGCCGGACTACGGCGGCTTCCTCGAAGACGCCAACAACTACGAGCAGACGGTCGACATGACCAGTTCCGACTCGGTGACTGTCGAGGTCGGCGCCGGAGAGGGGCTTGCGTTCGGCCCTGCGGCGGTCGCGGTGTCGTCCGGAACGACCGTTATCTGGGAGTGGACGGGTGAGGGTGGCAGCCACAACGTGTCTGGGTCCGACGGTGATTTCGAAAGTGAGACCGTCGGCGAGGAGGGTCATACTTTCGAATACACGTTCGAGGAATCAGGCACCTATACGTACGTCTGTACGCCGCATGAGGCCGTCGGGATGTTGGGCGCCATTCACGTAGAGTGATCTACTCTCCGCCCTGAATGACGAGTTCCTATCCTATAATTTCCAGCGGCGAAGACACTACGAGTCTGTCGGGTGACCGTTCACTTCTACCCGAGATAGCGTCCGTCACACGGACTCCCGGGCCAATTTCTCCGTCAGATCATTGGTGAGCCACATCCGTCTAAGCGCCCGTGACATTCCGATGAGCGTCAGCGTTCACACCACCAGTACGGGCTGGTCTAGTCTTTGGGGCGGATCGGACGTTCGCGTAAAGCTAGAGGATGAGGCGTTCGACTTCAGAGTGCTTATGGCCGAAATCGAACGCCTCAACGAAGAGATCGCCTGGATCGACTTGTCGTTTATGGAGCGAGACCGAACCCCGCGCTGGGCGATTGAAGAGAGAATTTGCTGTCACTTGACGGGTATGTCACTTCGAGAGGTGAGTAAATTTCTTGAACAATATGGGATCAAACGGAGTCACGTTGCTATTCACAACTGTTCATAAAGCCGATCTACAGCCGATCTCGACCGTCTCCGAGGATCAACTCGCGGTTGACGAGAAGATGATCCGCCTCCACGGCCAGAAATTCTGGCTGTACGGCGCTGTTGAGATTGACGCCCTACGCATCGGTACCCGCGCTGGAGTCGAATTCGATCTGCTTTCGAGGAAGATCGTCGACGAACTCCCGAACGATCGTTCGTTCGACGCGCTGAAGGGCCTCACTACACGTGGATTTTGCGATCCCGACCTCACCAGCGAGTTCGGTTAGCGTACAGGTGCGTGGCACGTCGTAGTAACCATGGTCGACCGCCTCGAACAACAGTTCTCGCTGCCGTTCAGTGAGCGATTCGCCGGGGTTCAATTGCTGTTGAACGTACGCGACATTGAACTCGGCGCCGACGCCCCGAAGCATCTTCCCGAAGTCGGCGATACGCTCATGGGCGCCAGTGATGTCGATCCGAGCCACACCGTTTTCTATCTGGACAGGCATCTCGATCGGGATCTCGGCCTGCTGTGCGGCCGCCATCAACAGCGGAGCGTGTGCCTCGACGTGAACGGTGGCGACACCGTTGTTCAACGCCATCACCGAGATCTCTTCGATCGTGTCGTGGACCGCTATCGCGTCCAGTATCTCGTCGATATCGTCAGCGGTGATCTTCACCAACGCGAACCCCGCACCGTCTCCGGGGGTCGCACTGAGTACTTGGATGCGTGCCTCCGGGAACTCCCGTGAAACCTCACCAACCCACGGTCCGTCCGGGAGGTCAACGTTGAGTCGAGCCTGTGCCATACCGACCATTCGCTGCCACGGGGGAAATGAATTCGTCTTCGCGTCCACGGCAAGGTTGACAGACAGTACCACCTAGACGATGGGACGGCCAAACAGCTGATTCCCGCCAAAAGCCGGGGCCCAGTAACGTTCGAAGTGCTCTGGAAAGATGGGACTGACGAGGAGGGAGCCGTGTTCCCAGACGAATCATACGAAGCGAATCAGTTGTGATCCCATCCTGCGGCGCCAGAGTGAGATCAAAATTGGGAAGGGCCGTACTACGTCCGCACAAAATCGACCGACGAACAGTGATCTGTTGTATCCAGAGGCAGTACCATTCTCTTCTGGCTACTCGTCAGACCGAGACGCCAAGATGATTAGGGCAGTGCTCTCCTCAACCGCATGGGGAGCGATCTCCTGATCACCGTCGAAACGAACAACATCGCCCGCTGACAGCTCGCGTGTCTCGTCTCCGAGTTCCAGCTCGATCCTTCCCTTGATAAGATAAAATACGATCTCTCGGTCGGGATGTGAATGGGACGGGACTTCACCGCCCGCACCGAGGGTGAGTCGGATCGTCTTCGGTTCTCTGTCAGGGAAGACGTTGGCGTGAGGCTGTCCGTCTAGTTCATTGAGGGTGTGTACCGTCGTCATGTATCGGTCGGATCGAATTCGTCGGTTCGGAGTCCTCGGCGGACCGGTTCGTGTTCGGCGTCGGTCGGTGGTGGAGCGGTGACGAGCAGCGCTTCGAGCCGCGAGTTGTCATCGGCCTTGACACCGCGGTCGGTGTCCGCTCCGACGGTCACGACATCTCCTGGTTCGACGCGGTGTTCCGCATCCCCGTCGCGGATGAGCCCGGTGCCGGAACGGACATCGATCACCACGTCACTTGATGGAGCGTGAACCGGAATAAACTGTCCCGGTTCGAAATAGCCGCAGACGACTTTCATCTGGTCGCTCCGAAACACTTCGACTGTCGAGAATTTCTCGTCGTCGTACGTCCGTTCCGCGTCGAAGTCAACGGCCGTCATACCGAATCACCCGTTCGGCAGGCGACGCGATCGTTTGTCCGGACCGCCGCTCGGGCGCCGGCGATAGACGACTTGCCCGCCCGATGATTTTTAGGTCTGCCTAAATTCATGCGTCTCAACGTGTGGCACGGATCAACAACAGGGTTGGGACGAACATGTTCCCGTCAGATCGGCCCCCGTCGACGACTACTCGCTTCCACCCCCGTCATCGGGCGATCGAACCTTGAACGGTCGCATCATGTCGTGGTCCTCGTGTTCGATCATGTGACAATGCCACATGTAATCGCCTGTCTGATCGGAGAACAGCCCCTTGAACTCCCCGAAGTGTGCGATCACGTGCACCACATTACCTGGGTCGACGGTGACCACGTCGTTCCACCCGAGTTCGTACGATTCGGGGGCGTCGAGCGCGTCCAGATCGATGTCGTCTTCGGCGGGATCGTAATCAGCAGCCGACTGCCGTCCCAACACCTGGAAGTGAACGAGGTGGAGATGTATCGGGTGGGACATCCCCGTGAAGTTGGCGAGACTCCAGATCTCGGTGTCCCCAAGCGTCGGAGTCTCGGTGACCGGGTCCGTGAGTTCGTACCCGGTCTTTTCGTTGCGAGTCCCGAGTACGTAGAGGGGGCGATCGTACTCGTCCGTTTGTCGGGCGAGCGTGAGGAAGCGTTCGGTGTCGACGGACTCGATCGGAACCTCGGGAACCTGCGTCAGTTCGTCTGGGAGTTGCGTTGGCTCCTGCTCGCTCTCCGCGGCTGCCACGTCGATAAGCATGATCTCCGGGAGGGGTTCGGAGTCGTCCGGCCCGATTCCGCTCGTCCCGCGATACTTCGCAGGGGCGTTATTATGTAGGAGCAGGGTCTCGCCCGCGTACTCGCTGAAGTCGACGACGACGTCCGCCCGTTGACTCGATCCGAGTTCGAGGCGGTCGGTGGTCTCGACGGGCTCCGAGAGGAAGCCGCCGTCATTCCCGATCTGGACGAACGACGGGCCCGCATCGCCCGTATCCCCCGATTCCTCGTCGTATTCGAGCAGCTTGAGGTTGTAGTATCGGCTGTTGGCCCCGTTGAGCAGGCGGAACCGATACTGTTCGGGATCGACGGACAGTCGGGGCCACGCCTTCCCGTTGACCGTCGACGTGTCGCCGTAGAACTGCGGAACAATGCTTGGGTCGGGACGTGGATCGGTTTCATCCTCTTCTGTTGCCGGGACGTCTGTTGGGTAGTATAACGAGCCGTCCTCGTTGAAACTCCGGTCCTGTAACACGAGCGGGATTTCGTTGTCGCCTGTCGGGAGATCGAGCTCTCGTTCGTGATCGTTCCGGAGCAGATAGAACCCCGCGAGGCCGGCGTAGACGTTCAGGCGTGTGATACCGAGCGAGTGGTCGTGGTACCACAGTGTTGCGGGCGGCTGGTCGTTCGCGTAGTAGTAGTCCTTCTTCTCGAAGTCGGGGCCCGTCTGCTCGAAGTCGCGGGTGAACCACGCCTGCGGTTTCCCGTCGCTCTCGTGTTCGACGTTGCCACCGTGGAGGTGCGGAACGACGCGGGCGCCCGGCTCGTCGTACGGGATAATATCGCCGTGGATCGTCGGATCCTCCGGGAGCAGGTGCTCGTCTGGGAGGTGATTCTGCCACCGAACGTAGATCGGTTTGCCCTGTTCGGCTTCGATCGTCGGCCCGGGAAACTGCCCGCCGTAGCCCCACAGAGTCGTCGGCGGAAGGTCGCGGTGGAGCTTCTGTTCGATCTCGGCCATTTCCACTTCGTAATGAGGTTGGCCATCTTTCGTTCCGCTCGGTTCGATGACACCCGGACGAGGTACCTCATCGACCCATCGTTCAAGATCCGGTGAGGAATGGGTCCCGTCGGACACTTCTTCGGCGTCTTCTGAGTCGTCCGCAGCTACCGGAGCGCCGATACTTTTTGCGGAACAGCCCGCGAACGCCGCGGTACCGGTGATACCCACGGCTGCGAGAAATCGCCGCCGTGCAACATCATTTTGGGAGCGTTCAGCCTTATCACCAACCATGTACGCGCTAGCCGGTTCATACAAATAGGGGATCGGACAAACCTCATTTAATGAGGATCCGCCCGAACATGTTCGCCGACAAAGACGGGATGTCAGAGTCAAAAATCCTCTGTTGACAACTGAGCCCACGAATATCCTCTTCATTCGACCGTCCTGAATCAAGACACCGGACAAGCTTCTTGGAAACAAAACCCAACGACTTATCCGACCCTACTCGTCGGATCCGGGAACGTATACGTCCGGATTCGATTCGCCCTCGACGTTGACGACCGCGAGTGCGCCGCGGCGTCCGGCCCGTGAGAGCGCGTGGTCGACAATCTTGATCGGGCCCGGGACCGCGAGTTCCATCTCGCCGACGGTCGCCGTGCCGGGCGCAACCGGGGTGGTCTCGACGTATCGCGCTGGCGGGGAGACAAGGTCGCCGTCGCGGTACAGCCGCGACCAGACGTTGCCGATCGGGTGCCACGAGCTGGACTGGTTCGGGCCGCCGTTCACGAAGAACACGCGAACGGTCTCGCCCACCTCGGCGCCGATCGCGCCGCGCCGATCCTTCGTGAAGCCGTGGTGTTCGCCGTTGAACACGACGTACGTCGGATCCTCGGCGAGCATCGCGCCGTGGTCGAAGGCGTGGTGGCCCTTCTCGCCGAGGTCACCCGTCGTGTACAGCTCGTGCTGGCCGAGGTAGAGCTCGCGGTCCACCGCCGGCAGTCCCTCTTCGGGCTCGACGAGGATTGCGCCGAACATGCCGGAGCTGACGTGGTGGTCCATCGCCGGCACCGCGCAGTGGTAGGTGAATAGACCGGGGAACGCGGCGCGGAAGCTCAGTTCCGCGGCGTCGTCGCCGGGTACCAACGTTGTGTCGACGGCTCCGCCGCCCGGACCGTACACGGCGTGGAAGTCGACGTTGTGGATGTCGCTGTTGTCGTCGGCTGGCACCTCGAATCGGAGGTTTACGGTGTCGCCCCGGCGGACCCGGATCATCGGCCCGGGGACCTGCCCCTCGAACGTCATGTACTTGAACGTGACTCCGGGCTCGATTTCCGCGACGGCTTCCTTCGTGCGAAGGGTGATGTCGTGTTCGCGCGGCTCGTCCCAGTCGACGGGGGCCGGCACGTCTGTCGGGTCCGCTGCAATCCGGTTGACATCGATCTCGCGTGCGGGGTCCAGTTCAGGGACGACTTCCTCGTTCGCGTCCTCCGATGGCGGTGTCTCCGCGTTCACCGGCGCGCCGATACAGCCGGCCACGGCGCCGACCGCTCCGATCCCGAGTGCTGCAACCATCTTCCGCCTGCTGAGGTCTTGTGACATGATGCTTCCCATCTCAGCAGAGGCGCCCTAGTGACATATATAATATATACTATTCCCTAATATCGGGGTTAAAACGACTATCTACCACCATATACGGGGCCTTAAATACTTAATAAGAATGGTGAGTACGGAATCAAACGGAAGTGATTCTCGAGCCGTGGTCCATGAACACACCCGGGCCACACGAAGATGAACGTATCACGGCTGCTTGCACTTATTGTCAAAATGGCTTTCTGGAATGAGATTAAACAGTCGTGCGACAGCGCGGGCAGTTGCTTGCTTGTTTTGAGTACGTTCGTTCAGTGGTGACTCAAAGTTCGCAATTAGCCGCCGAGAGAGAGTGTCCCCGAGCAGCCGGACGGTTTGCCGTTGTTCGTCGGTGAGGCCATCCTGCGTCTCGAGTTTGGAGAGCGCCTTGCCGACCTCACGGCGTTCGATCCGTGCCGTATGATGTTGTAACCGTCTCCGGACGCGGCGGGCGTCGATCTCAGTATCAGATACGTTGTCGCGACGATTTCGCCGCCGTTCCGTGTTATGCCGTTCAGAGGTCATAGTTAAATCCAGAGTACCCTTGGAAGGAGAATTACGCGATCATGAGCAAGGATCTGTCTGTCGTAGTGGATCGCTCTACTCGGTTGCCGTCTTCACGGCCTCGAGCAGTTCCTCGTAATCCGGCTCATTTGTTGGATCGTCTGCGACCCAGCGATACGTCACCGTCCCCGTCTCATCGAGTATGAAGACTGCTCGGTTCGCGATCCCGTACAGTCCGAGCTCTTCGATATCGATCTCAAGGCCGTACTGCTGGATCACGTCACCGCTCATGTCGCTAACGAGATCGAACTCGATTCCGTGTTCGTCGCGGAAGGCACCCTGAGAGAACGGTGAATCGGCGCTCACGCCGAAGACCGTCGCTCCGGCCTCTCGGAAGGCTTCGAGATTGTCTTGAAGCGCGACCATTTCATTCGTACACGGCGGCGTGAACGCGCCCGGGAAAAACGCGAGCACAGTCGGTCCTTCACCCAGGTGGTCTTCCAATTCGAACGTCTCGTGATCACTCGTTCCACGCGTCGCGGTGAACAGCGGTGCAGTATCTGAACGTTGAACCATCAGGATACATTTCTTGTTTGCCAAAGGATAAGCTTTACACGAACATGTTCGGAGAGAATCGAATCCACGTGGGTACCGGTTCTAAAGCGGTCATGTTGGGAATCGACAGATTTCTCGAAATTAGGTCACTCGTGTCGGATCTCGATATACCACACGTCGGCCCCGTCAGACGTCGTTTCGTACTGAAAGCTGCGTTCTTCGAGGACCTCATACAACGGCTCCGGTTCGAAGCTGTTGATCAACAGTAGCGTCTCGTCGTCGGGGAGCGCTTCGAGCTCGGCCATGATGTCTCCGAACGGTTCGCCATCGATATCTCGGACGTCCAGGTGCCGACCGGCCTCAGGTCGCTCAGTGGCCATATCTGTGTGTGCCTCGGTGAGGAGGTGCGTGTTCCCCCGAACGTATTCGGGATTCATCGATGGTGAGAGTCAACACCCGGTTTCTGAGAAGGGACACTGTTCGACTCCAGTCGACGGAGTCACAGAGCACGTGGTCGGCGTCTCGTCGACGAGAACCCCGAGGCGATCGATCGCGCCGTCCGGAAGGATGTATCCGATTCGGTAGCCCACTTCAAGGGGCATGTCGAACCCCGTTCGACAGCGGAAGAACGTTCGGACGACACACTGGCGCCGTTCCAATTCCAGCGCGACTTCTCTCCCTCGGTCAGTGAGAACGACTCCCGTTCGTTTCTCGTATCGAAGGAATCCAGCCGCGGCGAGTCGGTCGAACATTTCCGTCACGCTTGGCGGTGCGACGTCGAGGCGATCGCTCACCTCACCGGTACGAACCCGACCGTCGCGGCCAGTACCGATGCGCCTGATTGCGACAAGATACAGCCCCCCGTTCTGATCGACGCAGGCGGTGGGCCGCGCGCAGTCGCAGACGGCGGCCTGGGAGTACTCACGAGTCATTATCGTGCGTTCGACACGTTCTGGGGATGAAAGTACCTCCGAATATGTTCGGCATAAGGAACGCGGGGATCGAGTGTGACTGGAGCGTATGGATCGATCACGGCTGACGGCGCTTTTGATCTGGTCAGTCGTGGGGACGTACCTGCTCGTTGCACTTGGAGCGACCGCCGCGACGGGCGTCGGCTCCGCAGTCGTCTTCGTTCACCACGCCTCCGCCGTGGCTGTTGGGATTCTGCTCACCGTCACGACCCTTCTTGCGCACCAAACGGCGACCTCGCGCGGGGTCCGCATCGGAACGATCGCCGTGTTGATCACGTATTTGGTACAAGCCGGGATCGGACTCGCGGGGCAAACCGAAATGGTGCCGTTCGACGGTGGACTCCACCTGCTGGGCGGAATCGCGGTGTTCACTGTCCTCCTCGTGACACTCGTGATCAGAGTGGAGACGACCGCGGGCGTACCATCCAGTGACGATTCTCTAAACGGGCCAGACGACCACGTGCCACCGATCGCGTCTACCGAGGACATTCACCCACCAGCACCCGAAAACGGTTCGGACCAGGTTCGCGACCGGGTTCGGGCGTATCTCGAGTTGACCAAGCCCCGGTTGATGTGGCTGTTGTGCCTGCTTGCGCTGGCGGGAATGGGCCTCGCTGTCGCGACCGGCGCCAAACTGAGCGGCGTGACCGTTGTTGTGACGCTCGGAGGTGGGATCCTCGCTATCGGTGCGGCGGGGACATTCAATCACGTGTACGAGCGTGACCGCGATCGGAAAATGAGACGGACTTCGGATCGGCCGATCGCGACCGATCGGGTCGGCGTTCAACGTGCGATCGGCTTCGGCGTCGCTCTTGGCATCGTTTCGATGGCGATGCTGGTCGTTTTTGTGAACATGCTCACGGCCGCGCTCACGGCGGCAGCGATCGTCTATTACGCGTACGTCTACACGGTTCTGTTGAAGCCGACAACCCGGTGGAACACCGTCATCGGCGGCGGATCCGGGGCGCTGCCCGCGTTGATCGGGTACGCCGCCGTGACCGGGAGCATCGGCCTCTCTGCCGTTCTCCTCGCGCTCGTCGTCTGCTGTTGGACCCCGGCACACTTCTACAATCTCGCGATCGCCCACCGTGAGGACTACGCTCGAGCGGAGTATCCGATGTTACCGGTCGTGGCCGGTGTACGGACCGCGCGCCAGCGGATTCTTGCTTGGCTCGGAGTCACGCTGATCGCTGCGGTGCTATTGGGGGCCACGACTGACCTAGGTGTCCTCTACGCGCTCACCACGACGGTGTTCGGAGCGCTATTCGTTCGAAGCGTCGTCAAACAATACGATATCGATCAACGAGGATCCGACGACGAACGGGCCGCTGCCTATCGAAGCTTCTACGCCTCGAACGTTTTCCTCGGCGCCGTTCTCGTGGCGATTCTCGTCGAAACGTTTGCGCTGTGAATTCGGCAGCGAACATGTGCGTGAGAACACTCAGCATGATCATCTGTGTATCAGGCCACGTGAGTGACCAATGAGCAACGAACCGACACACGACAGCGGTGATGTTCCGGCGATGCAACGCCTATACAATCGCATCTGGCTACTGGCTGCGGCCGCAGTGGTGTTTTTCCTCGTGGCGTACGTCGGCTGGGGACTCCTCGACCTCCTCTCGGTACCCGTGAGGTGACTTTCGTATGAGTGATCCGCTTGATGATCCGGACGACGATTGGTGGAACTCTCCGATAAACCGCCGGGAAAGCGTCTGGCTGGGACTTGTAGGTGCGTGGTCGCTCGGCATCTTCACGTGGATGGCCGGCTTCACTCAGTTTGGGGACCAAAACCCGATCGGTACGACGTACGACGTCGATCCAGATCGGTACCAAGAACGCGTCGGCGAATACAAAGAGGCTGCCGAAGAGACCGAAGACGGACTGATCCCACCCAATGACGACGTGTACATCGGGGCGATGCGATTCAACTGGGACGGGCTTCCAGCGGTCCTTGAGGTAGGACGGGAGTACGACATCCATCTCGGTGCCTACGACGTCCAACACGGTTTCTCGGTCAGGCCGGAAGAGAACCTGAACAAGCAGATCAACCTCCAGGTGTTTCCCGGCTCTGAGTGGGTGATTCCGATGACCTTCGACGAAGCGGGCACCTACCACGTCATCTGTAACGAGTTCTGTGGACAGGGACACCGAACGATGCATGGTCGCTTCACCGTGGTGGAGGAATAGTATGTCGGTGAGCACCTCCCTGTTCGGGAACGACTACGACGCGGACGGCTTCCGGACGTGCTCGGTGACCGGACTCGACGTCCATCGGTCCGTGGAGAACTACGTGAAGCTCTTCGGGCTGACCGCGGTGATCGCGCTCGCTGTCGGCGGGAGCTTCGCCTTCTCCGTCGCGATGACGCGCTGGGAGTTCATCGGGCTGCTCGATCCGAGCAGCTACTACACGCACCTGAGCATACACGCGTGGAACCTGCTCATCTTCTGGATGGTGTTCATGGAGATCGCCGTCCTCTACGTCGGCGGCCCAATGGTGCTCGGTCGGAAGCTCCCGCTTCGGCGGCTTGCGACCGTCGGGTGGCTCACCATGATCGCCGGCGCGATCGGTGTGAACGCCTCCATCTGGCTGTCCGAGGCACCGAACGAAGCACCGCTTTTGACGGCGTACGTCCCACTCCCTGTCACGCCGTGGTTCTACGGCACGGCGATCGTCTTCCTGCTCGGGGCCACGATCGCGGCGCTCCCGTTCTTCGCGACGATTTGGATGGAGACCCGCGACAGCCGACGAACGCTCCCGCTCGTCGCGTTCGGCGCGTTCGTCACCGGGATCATCGCCGTCGAAGCGATTCTCGGCGGGATCGCCGCGTTCGCGTACGCGCTCGCCTGGCGTGTCGACCTCATCGCCTCGGTAGATCCAGGGATCTACCGGCAGCTCTACTGGATCGTCGGCCACGGGACCCAACAGATCAACTTGCTCGCGATGATCACGGTGTGGTACTTCCTCACCCACGTCGTGGGGGGTGCCGTCGTCGTCTCCGAAAAAGTCTCCAGGACAGCGTTCATTCTCTATCTCTTTTTCATCAATCTGGGGGCAGCCCATCACCTGCTCGTTGACCCCGGCGTCTCCGCCGGGTGGCGGATCTGGAACACCTCCTACGCTTTCTACGGCGCGGCCTTCGCGAGCATGATTCACGCGTTCGCGATCCCGGCCGGGATCGAGGCCGGCCGCCGACGTCGGGGGCAGGGCGGCGGGCTCTTCGGCTGGCTCACCTCCGCGCCGTGGCGGAACCCTGTCTTCGCTGCGACGGTTTTCAGCATCATCCTCTTCGGCTTCCTCGGCGGGATCACCGGCGTCGTGATGGGCCAGATCCAGGTGAACATGACCTGGCACAACACCCTTGCGACGGTGGGCCACTTCCACGCCACCGTCGCGCTCGGGACAACGCTCGCGTTCTTCGGGCTCGTTCTTTTCGTGATTAAAACGATGTTCCGCCGGGACTTCGTTTCGGACACGCTGGCGACCGCGATCCCGTACGCCTACGGGGCCGCGATGAGCGTCGCCACGCTGATGTTGATGTACGCCGGGATCCTCTACGGCGTGCCGCGCCGGACCGCCGAAGTGGTCCGGAACATCCCCGGCTCGGAGTTCAACCTCTCGGCCGCGATTCCGATATTCATGATCTTCGGGATCTTCGCGCTGCTGGCGATCCTCTCCGGGGTTCTGTTCGTCATCGTCTCGGTCGGCTCGCTGCTGTTCGGCCGGCAACTCCCCGCCGGCGACGACGGCGGAATGCTGCCGGAGGGCGGACTCCACGCCGACGGCGGAGAGCCCGTTCACGCGGTGGAACTCCGCGGAACCTTCACGCTCTGTCTAATCTTCCTCGGCGTGTTCGCGGCTGTCTACGTGTTGAACTGGTATCTGCTGACCCAGCTGTGGGCGATCGGCGCGTAGCCGCCGACCGCCCGAACTACCGACCAACCACTGTCCGACCCCAAAGAATGACCGACACCTCTCGAACGAATCCTCGGACGCGACTCGGCGGTATCGTTCGCCGGGCCTGGCGGGACTTTCTGAGCGTCTACTACTCCAACACGCCCGTCTGGCGCTGGCTCAAGAGCGGCGCGCTCGTTTTCCTCGGGCTCTTCCTGTGGATGGGCGGGAACGTCCTGACGGCCTACTGGACTGACGCGATCGCGCTCCGGTACGCGATCGCCTACGGGTTCGTCCTGATCGCGTGGGGACCGCTCACCCACCTGCTCGTCGTGCCGGCCGTAATCCGGCTGCGGCGCACCGCGGAGAACCCCGCAATACGGCAGATAGTTCGCCACGGGTCGAAGATCAACTTCACGACGTTCCTCGTGATCGTCGCGGTCGTGGGGACGCTCGCGCCGGGTGTGATGTTGTTCGACTTCTCGTCCGGATTCGGAACCGACGGCGGCGACGTGACCGCTGACATCGTCTGTGAGACGGATGGCGATCCGATCACCTGTGAGCTCGAGACCGCCGAGGGCGTCGACCACGTCGTCCTTCTTACTGGAGGTGAGGAGATCGACAGCAGCGACGAGCCGCCGTACAGCGTCTCGGCGCCCCGCAAGTCGCTCTCCGACGGCCCCTCCGGGCCACAGTTCGTGATCGAGCTTCGCGACTCGGACGGCGAAACCCTTCGGCGGTTCATTCGGACCGTCTGATGGGCGGGTCGAAACAGCACGTCGCGGCGGCCGAGTCAAGCATCGAACGGCCGCGATTCGGCCCGATCCGACATCAGACGGCCGTAGTTCGATTTAATCCCGCAGCACCGAGCGCGTCGAGTTCGTCACGACGACGCCGCTGCTTGCGGCCATTGCCAGCGCGGCGTAGAAGGGGTTGAGTGCTCCGAGGACCGCCAGCGGAATGGCCACCGCGTTGTAACACAGCGCCCAGGCCACGTTCTCACGGATGCGCCGCCGTGTCCCAGCCGCGAGGTCGAAGACGATCTCGACCGCTCGGAGGTCCTCGTCGGCGATCACGACGTCTGCAGCCTCGATGGCGCGAGCCGTCCCGTCGCCCATCGCGATCCCGAGGTCGGCCGCCGCGAGCGCCGGCGCGTCGTTGGTTCCGTCGCCGACCATCACGGTGGGGCCGGCGGACGCGAACCCGCGGAGCGCCTCGAGCTTTCCATCTGGCGGCACGCCAGCGAAGACCTCGTCCACCGCGGAATGGTCCCGGAACCGATCGGCACGAGGGCCCTTGTCGCCGGTCAAGACGACCACCTCTCGGTCGGCGAACGCTTCCAGCGTCGTCGTCCAGCCCGTTCGTTCGCGGTCCTCGACGGCAATCACCCCACGGGCCGCGCCGTTCCATCCCACTACGATCGGTAGCGTACCCTGTTCCGAGATGGCGTCGACGTCCTCCCGTAGTTCTTCGGGGACCGGCCCACACTCCCGTTCGACGAGCGCGGCGGTCCCTACGACGACGCGTGTCCCACTCGATTGAGGACCCGATCTGTCGGGAGCTTCCTCGACGAGCAATCCAGAGACCCCGGAACCTGGGTGATAGGTGAACGATTCGACTATCGGCGCCTCAGTGGCGTGGACGTCGGTCGGCCGATCGTCGGCAGCCGCCTCCCGAATCGCGTCCGCGACCGGATGATCGGCACGGCGTTCGACCGCGGCGGCACGCCGGAGCGTCCGGGCGTCGCCGTACGTCGCGCTGACGCGCATCTCTCCGGCGGTGAGCGTCCCAGTTTTATCGAACACAACCGTCTCCGCCTCCTGTGCAACCTCGAACATCGAGGCGTCTGTGACGACCACGCCGCGGTCGAGCGCGTCGCGCAACCCCCCGGAGACAGCGAGCGGCGTCGCGAGTCCCATCGCGCACGGACACGAGACGACGAGAACGGTCAGTCCGGCGAGCATCGCGGCGGCGACTGTACCCCCGGTCGCGAGTTGCCAGCCGGCGACGAGCAGCCCGAGTGTGAGCACGACCGGGACGAAGGCCGTCGCGAGCCTATCGACGAACCGCTGGATCCCCGGAGTGGCGGTCTGGACCTCCCAGAGCGCGGCGGCGAGGCGATCCGCGGTGCTCTCCGCGTCCTCACCGACCCGTATCACGATCGCACCGGCCAGCCCGTTCCCCTCGGCTTCCCCCTTGTCGGCTCGACCGATATCGCCGAGAAGGGTCGCACCGCCGATTACGGTCTCACCGGGTTGCTTGTGCACCGGGAGCGATTCCCCGGTGATCACGGACTCGTCGACGTCGGTGGTTCCCTCTATCACGGTGCCGTCGATCGGCACGCGTTCGCCCGGTGCGACCCGAACCCGATCGTCCGGTTCCAGCTCCCCGATCGGGACGGTTTCCGATCCGGTTTCGGTGATCCGCGTGGCCGTTTCGACGCGAGCGGCCGTGACGGTCTCGAGGAGATCGGTCGCCTGCGATCGGACTCGTCGCTCGTAGTACCGACCGAGCGAGACGACCATCACGACGGCGACGGTGACGTCGTAGTACAGGTGCGTGCCGCCGGTCGCGAGCGCGAGGGTACTGTACGCGTACGCTGACAGCGCGGCAACCGCAACGAGGAGGTCCATGTTCGGCCGACGTGCTCGAACACTTACGTACGCACCTCGGAGGAGCGGCGCGCCCGTGTACGCTAACAGCACGGTCGTGAGGAGCGCGATGAACGCCAGCGGAAGGTACCACCCGACCGCCGTGGTCGTATCGATTGCGAGGACGTTCGTCTCCACACCGAGATACCTCGGGTACAGCGAGAGGACGTACCACGGCATGATCAGCATCGCGAGGAAGCCGCCGACGACGAGTCGCTCGACCGACCGATCGTTCCGCGAGGACGTGCGGGAGTCACCGGCGGCCGCATCGTTGTCTGCCGATATCGCGTCTCGAAATCGGAGGGTGTAGCCGTAACCGGAGAGCGCCTCCGGGAGGGCAGGCCGTTGGATCTCCCCCGGATCGTAGACGACGCGGGCGGTCTCGGTGCCGTAGTTCGCTTCCACGGTGTGGATGCCGGCTTGGTCGTCACCGCGTAGTCCGAGAAACGCCTCGCAGGTCGTACAGTGCATCCCGTCGACCGCCAGATAGGCCTCGGTGGCGCCCGACGGACGTGCCGTCTCAGTTGCTGATCCGGGGCTTTCGGTCGTCGAATCTCTCACCGGCCCTGAGTCCGTCCCGACCCCGCCCGCATCCGTCATGCGCTCCAAGTCGTCAAGGCGACGGGCCACCTCCAAGCAGCCGCGACAACAGAACTCCCCATCGATATCGGCAGCCCTGATAGGTGAGTCCGGAGTCGGGAGATCACAGAGGCGGCAATCAGCCATCGATCGTGATTGTCCGGCGACCCGGGAGTCGCTATCCGCGAACGTGTTCGGGTACAGACGTCGCGTTCTATTGAGACAAGTTCGCTCTGGTACCCGACCGAACCGTGGTAGTTGTCACGTCCATCCGAATACGGGGAGGACCGCGGTCAGGAGAAGGGGAACATCTTCGGTGGTACTGTCAGGGGTGCGGAGCCCGTACCCGATCCCATGGGCGCGATTCCGGGTAACATCGAAACGGACCAACAGCCCCCGATGACGGTCCCGTTACGACATTTCGTCGTCGGGCTCGCCTTTCTCGTAGCGGGTATCGGGGTCGGGATCGGCTTACACCTGAACGCCGTCCCGGGACTGGGCCGGCTCGCTCACGTCCACCTCCTGTTAGCCGGCTGGATCTGTATTACGATCATGGGGGCGATGACGCAGTTCGTGCCCGTCTGGTCGGGAGCGACCCTCCACTCGCGACGACTCGCGAATTTGCAGCTGGGGCTGGTCGTCGCCGGTCTCTCCGGGTTCATCGTCGCGTTTCTGCTGGTCAAGACGGCGTGGCTGATCCCGTTCGCAGCGCTCATGCTCGTCGGCTTCTGGGTGTTCGTGTACAACATCATCCGAACGCTCGCCACCGTCGAGGAGTACGATGTCACCGAACGACACTTTATCGGCGCACTCGGCTTTTTCCTCCTGTTGACCGCGCTCGGCGTTCTCCTCGCAATCGATTTCACGGTGCCGACGTTCTCGCGGGTCGGCGTCAGCCGGTCCGGGGTTGTTGGGGCTCACGCGACCCTCGCGGTCTTCGGCGCCGTGCTCACGACGGTGTACGGCGCGCTATACCAGCTCGGGACAATGTTCACGCAGACGGAACTACACGGGATCGATCACCGGCTTCGGTCCATCGAGGAGATCGCGCATCCCATCGGCGTGGTCGTGCTCGCGGTCGGTCGGCTCGTGGCTCATGCCCCTACTGCGCGGGTCGGCGGTCTGTTGATCCTGCTCGCCGCGTCGGTGTTCTGTCTCGTTTTGGCACGCAAACTGTACGAGATGCAGGTTGAGCGGACCCCGATGCACACACGGTACATGGTGGCAGCCGGCGCACTCGCGCTGTGGATCGCCGTCACAGTACCCGCGTGGATATCTGATCCGTTGACGCGTGAGCATCTGCTCGGCGCGGCGAACGCCGGCCATCTGCTGTTGTTGGGAGCGATCGGGTTCGTCGTCGTGGGAACGCTCTATCACATCATTCCCTTCGTCATCTGGGTCAACCGGTACAGCGATCTGTTAGGATTAGAGGACGTCCCGATGATCGACGACCTCTACGACGACCGGATCGCCGCGATCGACGGGCTACTCCTCGGGACCGGAAGCGCGCTGATCGTGAGCGCAGACCTCCTGGAACTCCCCGGCACGCCGGCGCTCCTCGGCGGACTGCTGGTGGGCGTCGGTGTCGTGGTGTTCGTGTCCAACATGATCCTCGTGTTGGTCCGTCACAGCCCGCACTCAATCGATCGGATCGTGTTGGGTTCATTCTCGCCGCGCCGAGCGCGCGATCTTGATGAGGCGGCCGACGATTAGATTTGCCAGCAGAAAGCCCGGAGATCGTCCTGAGCTTCTGACAACACTCATGAACACGGGATCAACTGGACTGCGGACGTGGACACAACGCTTCACGGTGGCGAGCGTCGGGTCGTTCGTGGGCTCGCTTCTCGCCTTTCTCGGTGGGGCAGATGAGGTCGCCGTCCTGATCAGCGTGTTCGGCTTCGTCTGTCCGATGGTGTTCGGGATGGCGTACCTTTTGCTCCCCTCGTACGTCGGCGAGACGCTCGTCGATCAGCGACTCGCCGGGATTCACTTCGGGCTCGCCTATGTCGGTGTCACTCTTCTCGTGGCGGATCAGTTCGTTACGGCGGGGATTCTCCTGAGGCCCCTTGGTGTGACGCTCTGGACGACCGGTGTCCTCATTTTCGTTGGGTCGTTGCTGGCGACTGTCGGTCCGACGGCGGTCAGTACAGTAGCTGGGACACTTGGAGAAAGTGGACGATCCCAACGCACGACCCGACTTGCCACAGCGATGATACCGGTTGCCGTCGGCTATCTCGTCGTCGGAACAGTTGCCTTCTTCGTGACCGACGTCTCGCGGGGGATCGGGACGGTCACTGTAGCACAGGTCACCCACTACTACCTTACCGGGTTCGCAACGCTGCTAATCTACGCGCTCGGCACGCGGCTGCTGACGGCTTTTTTCCACGTCTCGCTACCTCGCGCCGTCGTCTGGCTCGTGCTCATGGCTGGAGCCATCGCACCGGCCTTTCTGGGAACGTTCCTCTGGATCGATCCGTGGTTCCGGGTCGGCGGCGTATTCGCGACACTCGCAATGCTCGGGTATGTGGGCCTCGTACTGCTTGTCGTTCTGAAAACGAATCGCAGACGGGTCGGCATATCGGGGATCGCACTCGGTGCGATCGCGGGAGGGACCGCCGTCGTGTCGGTAGTTCCGGTGGCGTTCGGATTTGGGAACCCGATGTCGCTTGCCGTCCATCGAACGCTCATCCTAGCCGGGTTCTTTCCGCTCACAATCGTCGGATACGCGTACCTATTCTTCCCAATTACCGGCGGTCAGTTCAGGGGAGCGAACCCACAAACGGCCCGTGCGACGATCGGGGTGCTCGGGGCCGGCGTCGCGGTACAATCGGTGGGAGTTGCTCTTCAGTACGAACCGGTACGCGTGATCGGAATTCTCGGGTCCGTAATCGGGGCGATCGGATGTGGCTACCTCCTCGGACGCCGGTTTGTGAACGGTTGATACCCGACCGGTCGAAGACGAGGGCCCGACCGTTTTCGAGCGAGGAGACCGTCATCCGAACATGTACGGGAGTAGGAGTACCCCTCACGATCTCGAACAACTGGGTATGCCCAGCTTTCCGTCTCCGTTCGGGTCCGACGACGACGACCTGTTCGACGGGTACGACGAGTTCGTTTCGGACCACGTCCCGAGACCGGGCGAGTTCCTCGAACCTCATGATCTGCTCACCGGGGCGGACCACGTCGCGTTTCACCGTCTCACGCGCGACTGCTTCGAGGAGCGAAAGGTGTACGATATGACGTTCAACTACAATCTCGCCCGGCTGAATCTCGACACGCGGCACACGGGCGCCGGCTACCGCTACGCCGTCGAACGCGACGACGCTGATGACGCCGTCGAGGCGGACGACATCGACCGCGTACTCCGTGCCGAGTTCACGCCGACGACTCCATTCTGTCCACAGACCCACACGCTGACGATCGGGTCGTTCCGCGCGTGGAATGGGCTCTCTGAACGACATGAGTACGACCTCATCCGCGTCCGCGCGGCACCCATGCACCACCAAAGCGAGGCGATCAACGAGCAGCTCGCCGACCTCGAGCAGACGTATCTCGAGACGGGAGACGTGACCGCCGATCCGGAGGGCGACAGCGAAATCGGGTCGAACCCGATGGAACGTTCGATGAAAAACGAGGGACCGAGCCGCGGATCGCCGGACGCTCCGTTCTGAAAGGATCTGGTCCCCCCGGGGCAACGGCCACTGCGTGATCGGTACCGCGATTCGGGTCTCGCTCCGGATCAGTCCGTTTTCGAAACCGCCTCGTCAGAACGGTGCGTTTGGATCCTCCGCGACAGTCGGGTCGTCGTCATACGTTTCGGCCTTCCCGATCAGCACCCTGAACTCGCCGGGGTCACGCTTGCGATACTCCCAGTAGAACTCCGGGCCAGCCTCGGCGTCGAACTGGTGGTACAGCGGCTTCGGGTCGTGGTCGTTCACGAGGGTAAATCCTTCTCCGTCGTCGAGATCTGCGTACGCCTCAAAGATCTTCTCGTGTCGTTGCGCGGGTGGAAGGTCGCGGACGTCGAGCTCAGCCGTACTCTCTGGGATCTCGACGGACGCTTCCGTGGACACCTCGTCATTGTCAGACATCGCAGATGTGAGATCCTCACCGTCAGCTGTAGATTCACTTCGTTCAGACTTTGTGATCCGTACCCGACAGCGACCGGGCTCTTTTTCGACTACCTCCCAGTCGAACGTGTCATCATATTGCTCCCGAAACTCGCGACGGAGCGGTCGCGGCTCGTGTGGAGCGATGAGCTCCATCGTCTCCCCGTCGGGTATCATTCCGTACCGGTGGTGGATCGTCTCGTGGCGATCCGGCTTCGGGATCTCCCGGACATCGTATCGCGTGATTACGCCCTCGTTGTCGGCTATCGAAGCGTCGGTCTTCACGATTTTGACGCGCCACTCACCCGACTCACGACTTGTATACTCCCAATCGATGACATCGCCGTGCATCGATCGAAGTTCGTAGTAGAGCGGCTTCGGATCGTGGTCGTTGACCAGTACGAACCCCTCGCCGGGGCCGAGGCGATTAAACGTATCGAGCAACACCTCGTGTCGCCGTTGCGGTATCAGGTCACGCACGTCGAACGTCCCTAACTCATCGTCACCGAGTGGTTTCTGTTTGGACACCCGAACCTCGCGGGGCTCCGCGTCAGGATCCTCGTGGTCCCAGTCAAGGGCGTAGTCCCGTTCGATCTGATACTGGATCAGATGAGCGTCGATATCTCGATCAGCGATAACGAGAACTTCGGCATCTGTCTCGGTCTCGTCCAGCGCGTCGTAGATCCGGCGTTGAAACTCGTGAGGCACGGAATCCCGCAGGTCAATTTCAGTGACCATCTTTAGGATAGAGTACGGTCGCGAAGAAGGATGGTCTCTCAGCCGAACTTGTTCGGGATATCTGTAAAACGAGACGGAGTCGAGAGAAGAATTACCGAATGCTTACCAATCCAGTACAAAAATCTCTGCTGCTTTCCGAAGGAAATCCCGACCCATGAATTCGGTGACGCTTTCGCGAACGATCGATGTACCTCCGACTGTTGTCCGCGAATCGATGAACGAACTCGAGCAGTTCATGCGAGCGTCGGGCTTCGACGAGGTTCACGTAGACGGCGAAACGGTTCGTGTCGCGAACGAGGTGGGGATTGCGACTATCGAACTCACACTCGAATTCGTTGACCGTCCTGACGCCGACCTCGCCTACGAGCAGCGTGAGGGCATCTTCAAGGAGATGCGGACGGCGTACACCGTCACACCAGTTGCCAACGGGAGTGAACTGGTGGCAACGACAGAGTTCGCGCTTGACGTTGCGATCGTCGGGGACGTACTTGATTCAACGGTCATCAAACGCCAACGTCGAAAGGAACTCACGGCCCAGTTCGACTGGCTTGAAGAGGAGACAGGCCTAGACGAAGTGGAGGATTGACATCCTCTCCGCCCTGAAGGGGGGAAGATTCCCACGGCACCGCACCGCTGAGTTGGGATGTTTATGGTTTGTAGCGGCCTCGAAAGACGGCTACTGGCTGTGCCAACCAGCCGTTACTCCTATCCCGGCATGGGATTCAGAGATACTTTTACTGCCTGCATCCCGAAATCCAAGTACAGAAAGGGATGCTTTCTGCGTGGGATCGGAGAATCCCGATATTGTCCAATTAGGTGGGCGGACAGGCCGCCTCGGTTATCTGTTAGTACGGTAATTACTTACTTAAAACATCCGTTCAGAACGTAGAGCGTAGCGTGTAGAGGGGTTGTCGGATTCATCCCCGCGCTGAAGCGCGAGGCTTTCTCCTCGAACTTCCGTAAGCAGACGACCTCCCGGATGACGTCCTGTCGAAGGTCACGATCAAGGAGATCGACGACAATCGCTACTATTGGCGTGGCGGGATGGAGAATCAGTGAAATTCATTTATAAATGTCGAGAAACCTCGGTCAAGATCTCACGACATCACTTCAATCGCCCCCGAATATGTTCGTGCTAGCATGTTTTTAGGAGGGCCTAAAAAATACAAACTGTGAAGTAGTTCGGAACGGCTCGGCCGAACACGACCGTAAATACAGCCCCAATCATGCCCTACGCAGAACTCACGATCACGATACCAGAGTCAGTGTGGATTAGTGAGGTTTCCCGAACCCATCCTGACACCCGGTTCCGAGTACTCGCAGCTACTGCGAATACTGCAACCGGAGTCGCTCGAATCGAAATACTCGGTGAAAATCCGGAAAACATCAGTGAAAAACTCCGAGAGTACGATACGGTGACCGATTTGACGGTTTTTGAAACCAAACCCGAAATGAACCGTATTCAGGTTGAGACCACAGTTCCGCTACTACTAACTTCTTTACAAGAATCTGGTGTCCCTCTGGAGATGCCGTTCGAAGTCAAGGATGGCCAAATGACATTCGAAGCAACGATTCCACAGGAGACGCTCTCGAACCTCGGGAAAACACTCGACAAGTTCGGAATCCAGTACACGGTCGAACGGATTCAACAAGAGACTGAATCGGATTCGCTCCTGACCGAACGCCAACGGTGGTTGCTCGATGAGGCGATCGAACACGGCTACTATGACACGCCAAGGCGCACGACTCTCGTCGGTCTGGCCGAGGACCTAGATATCGCGAAATCAACATGCAGCGAGGTTCTCCATCGCGCAGAGGAACGAGTGTTGAAAGAATACAGAAACGGCGACGATACCATTTCGTCTGAATTCGCGATGTTTTCTGATTGATGCCAAGACAGGCCGTCACCTGCGGCGTTTTGTTGACACACACTTTTGATCGACGGTTGGTCACGCCACCGATCGTATTGTGCTCTTTTGATCGATCATCTCAATATCGACGAGAGCCGATTTCGAAATCAAGCGACGATAGGGACAAACGAGACGATCGATATCAGTCTTCGGTATCTTAAGACACACAGTTGGGATCCACGACGATATCGTGGACACAGGCTTGTACCCGACTCCAGACGACTCCATGAGGCCGTCTCGAAAACAGGTTGGTCAGTCCGACATTCGGTTGTATTGACTCCAAGAATCAGACTAGCAAGTCCGGCAGTGACTAATAAACGATCGGTCGAATACCTTCCGGGAGATGCCTTTGACGGTCTCGTCCGTACTACCACGTGATGAATCACACTCAAGTCGGAGGCGTGGAACCCCCCGATACCGGCAATCCCACAGGATGGCTCGATGGCGCGGAGCGGTGGGAACATCCGACCCTCCGCCGAGCCGTCGTCCACGGTGTCCGCCTCTACAACGGCGGGGAGCACCACGAATCGGCCGATTGCTTCGAACACGAATGGTTCAACTACGCGAACGGGACGGTCGAGAGCAAGTTCTGTCACGGGATGGTGCAGCTGGCCGCCGGTGCGTACAAGCACTTCTATTTCGAGAACGACGACGGGATGGTCCGCCTGTTCGAGACGTCACTGACGTACCTCCGGGACGTTCCGGACGACTTCTACGGCGTCGACGTTCCCGCGGTTCGCGATCTCTTGCGCGGCGGATTGGACGACTCGACGGTGCTCGACGCAGGGCGGGTCCGACTCGACGGCGCGCTCCCGACCGCCCGACGGGTCGACCGTGAGTTCGTCGAATCGATCCACGACTGAGCCGCAGCCCGTCGCTTCCGGCGTCGAAACGGATCGAAATACGACTCACGTCGAGACACGCGTCCGGTGATCGTCCTCGAATGCGTGCCGGCGATCGATAACCGTTTCGTACCGGTCGATCTCCTCCCGCGTTCGCTCCTCATCCCAGTCGAGTAGCGTCGCCATGTGGTCCGCAACCGTCTCCACGGCATCCCGTCCCTCACACCCCTCGAATCCGACGGTGCACCGCCTGAACATCACGTCGGTCAGACGACGTGCGTACTCCTCCTCCACGGCGACGGTGACCTGTGCGAGGATGTCGTCGGTGTGGGAACAGAGCGGTTCGGCGAGCCACGGGTCCTCCGTGACGCGCCGTTCGACCGCCTCCGCCCGACTACCGTACAGCGACGCGAGGTGATCGACCGTCGCCGTCGGGAGATCGTCTCCGAGCGTCGGTTTTCCGCGCCCGCCGGGGAGCGGCGTCGCGTCGGTCCAACAGGGCGTTTCTACGCCCAGGTACTCGGCAACCGCGTCGGTCGCATCCTCGGCGGCCGCGCGGTACGGCGTGATCTTGGCTCCGACGAGCGATAGCAGTCCCGCGTAGGGGCGGCCGTGTTCGACGACCTCGTGGTCCCGGGAGACCGCGGCCGAATCGGAAGCGCCTCCGGCGTCGTACAGCGGACGGACGCCGGCGTAGGCGTAGAGGACGTCGCTCTCGTCGAGGTCTGGGAAGAACCGACCGACCTCCTCGAGGAGGTAGGCGACGTCCGACGCGGTCGCGCGAGCCTCGCGGGGGTCACCGTCGTAGTCGGTGTCGGTCGTCCCGACGAGCGACTTCCCGTTCCAGGGAACGACGAAGACCACTCGTCCGTCGGTCGTCGGCAGCGTGACGGCGTTCTCGGTCAGCCGCGGAACGACGAGGTGGATCCCCTTCGCCGGGCGAACGAGGGTGGCGTCGGGGAGACCGGCGACCACCTCCTCGGCCCACGGCCCGGCCGCATTGACGACGGCGGTGCTCTCGATTTCGATCATCTCTCCTGTAAGGTCGTCCTCGATCGTGAGACCGGAGACGGAGTCGCCGTTCGTCCGGATCGACGTGGCCGCCGTGTGGTTCACGACGTCGGCTCCGTTCGCGTCGGCGTCCATGACCGTCTCCAGGCACAGGCGTTCGACGAACTCGGCCTGACGGTCGTAGTAGGCGAACCCGCCTTGAAGCCCCTCTTCGGGCAGGGTGGATTCCGCCTCGCGGAGGCGTGACGGCGACAGCCGCTCGTGGTTGGGCACCGTCTTACCGTACGAGAGGGCGTCGTAGAGGGTCATCCCGAGACGGAGTTTGAGACGGTACAACCGGGACTCGTCGTACTGGGGGATGAGAAACCGCAGCGGGTCGACGAGGTGCGGAGCGATCTCGGCGAGGGTTTCTCGCTCTTGTAGGCTCTCGAAGACGAGCCCGAAGTCGTACTGTTCGAGGTATCGCAACCCGCCGTGGACGAGCCGCGTCGAGTACGCGGTCGTCCCGGACCCGAAGTCGTTCGCCTCGACCAACACGACGTTTAGGCCTCGCATGGCGGCGTCCCGTGCGACGCCCGCCCCGGCGATCCCGCCTCCGACGACGGCGACGTCGTATTCGGTCCCCCGGATCCGGTCGAGCGTTTCCGCGCGGTCGGTCGGCGAAACTCGGTCCGCCATGGTTTATTGTCAGTAGGCGACGACCGTAGGTGTTCTCGGGAATATATCCGCCCGCCACCTCTTGTACTCGCACGCGGACAAAAGGGGCCTGAGAAGCGGTCGGTTTCGACACGCGATCGAAGGTCGCCCCGTGGCCCCTCGCGTGCCGCTGGCAATTCGATACCGGCCTCGACCGGTACGAACCGTTTGATTCGGTCGAAATTCCCGTATTCGGGCGTGCGGTTGACCCGGTACTCACGGATGCAAGTTCTCACGACCGGTATCGGGCCAACTCTATCCGTATCTCCGGTTCATCCCGGGTAATAGTACTCTCCGTCGGCCTTCTGTTCCCTATCGAGTCGACTGCCGGGGTCGTTAACCCGCGGTCGGCCGGTCCCCTCGTCGCGCCGGAACGTGATTCCCAGCGATGACAGGAACGCATTCATCCCGTCTCGTATCGACTGGGGCGGGGTCGCGTGTCCTCGCTCCCCGGGCGTCCCTTCGAAGACGACCAAGCGGTCGGCGATCCGATCGATGACGAACAGGTCGTGATCGACGACGAGGACAGGACGTTCGGTCCGACCGGCGAACCGGCGGATCCGGTCGGCCAGTGCGACGCGCTGGCCGACGTCGAGGAACGCCGACGGTTCGTCGAGGAGGTACAGGTCCGCGTCCCGAGCGAGGCAGAGCGCGACGCCGACGCGTTGGAGTTCGCCGCCGGACAGTGCGTCCAACGATCGGTCGTACAGCTCTTCAAGATGGAACGGGTCGCGTATCCGCGTCTGGAACCGTTGCGACCGAAGGTCCGTGACCGCGGCCAGCCGGTCGCGGACCGTCCCTTGCCCGCCGGGGCTGATGTACTGCGGCTTATACGAGACGGTCACGCCGTCCGGAACCGTACCCGAGTTGGGCGTTATGCTTCCCGCGAGGAGTTTGACGAACGTCGTCTTTCCGAGCGCGTTCTCACCGACGATGCCGACGGATTCACCGGCGTGAACTCGACCCGAGTCAACCGTCAGGGAAAACGCCGGAAACTCGGCTTCGAGCGTCGGGTACTCCACGACCGGATCGGCGTTCCGCCCACCCCGATCGGACGGCGATGGGAACGTGATGGCTTCCTCCCGGATCCGGACGTTTTCCCCCGACAGATAGCCGTCGAGAAATTGATTGATCCCGGTACGCGTCGACAGGCGTCCGGAGACGACACCGAACCCGCCCGGCTCACCGTACAGGACGTGAATCGCGTCCGCCAGCAAGTCCAGCGACGCCAAGTCGTGTTCGACGACGAGGCCGGCCGCTTCCGCCTCCCGGACGCGCTCACGGATCACCCGTGCGACCGACAGTCGCTGACTGACGTCCAGAAACGACGACGGTTCGTCGAACAGGTACAGGTCTGCATCGACGGCAAGCGTCGCGGCGATCGCGACCCGCTGGCGTTCTCCGCCCGAGAGGTCGGCCGTCGACCGGTCCAGGAGTGGGCGCACGTCGAGGTCGTCGACCAACCGATCCCGTACGTCCGAACTCTCCGGTAGCAGGTCACGCACGGTCTTCCCGTCAGTCCCCGGCTGTGTGTCGATACGCTGGTCCTTATAAGCAGTCTCGACGTCGCCGTCGGCGAGGCGTTGGAGATGCGTCTGGAGCGTCGTTCCGCGGAACGATGCGACCGCGTGCTCCCAGTCAGTCTCGTCGGGGTCGCCGAAGTTCGGGACTAGATCGCCCGCCAGGATCCGGAGTGCAGTGGTCTTCCCGACGCCGTTGCGACCCAGGAGGCCGACGATCGACCCCTCCTCGGGAATGGGCAACTCGTGTAGCCTGAAGCCGTTCTCGCCGTACTGGTGGACGAGTTGGCCCGACTCCGAGGGCAACGGGACGATCCGGACGGCGTCGTTGGGGATCTTCTTCTCGATGAGCCCGTGTTCGGCCATCACCTTCGAGTCGTCGATGTGGAGTTCGCCGTCCTCGGTGACGCGAAAGCCCTCGCCGCCGGACCGGTTGAGCGGGTCGTACTTGACCGCGATGTCGCGCACTTCGTCGGTGACCTCGTCCTGGTCGATAACCGCGACGTACTCCTCGTCTCGCGTATCGGTGGGTGAAGACATTAGCGTTGTGAGCTCCGACCGTCGACCGCGCGTTCGTCCGTTCGGTTCCGCCTCCCTCGCGCAGACACGATATCGAATCGACGACGTCTCGTTGTACGGACCGGAAACGGATAAGCGCCGTCAGCGGTGACGGTCGAGCAGGTCGGCCGAGGCCTTCCAGTCGGCATCGTCGTCGAAGTACCGCTCGACGATCGGTTCCTCGGGCATCTGTCCCGTCCGGCGCTTCTCATCCCCGTACGAGGGGCGTCCCTCCTCGACGTAGTACCGTCCCGTAAGGATCTCGCCCTGGTGGAGGCGCTTGTCCGTCTCGCGCATCATACGTGCGGCCTCGTCGCGGTTGCGAACGTCGAACTCGTAGTCCTCGGAGTCTTGGACATCAATGTACGGGACGTATTGCTTAGCGTCCTTATTCCAAGTCGGACACTGCGTGAGATAGTCGACGTGGGCGAACCCGTCGTGTTCCATCGCTTCGACGAGAATCTCCGTGGCCTGTCGCGGGTTAACCGCGGCGGTGCGGGCGATGTACGATGCCCCAGCGTTGAGACCCCACTCGAGCGGCCGGATCGGACTTTTTGCCGATCCGTAGGGCTGGCTCTTGGACTTGTGTCCCTTGGGGCTGGTAGGGCTGGTTTGGCCCTTGGTCAGCCCGAAGATCTCGTTGTTCATCACAATATAGACGAGGTCGTGGTTCTCGCGTGCGGTGTGCGTGAAGTGGTTGCCGCCGATGCCGTAGCCGTCGCCGTCGCCGCCGGCCGCCACGACTTCCAACTCGGGATTAGCGAGTTTCGCCGCCCGGGCGACGGGGAGCGACCGCCCGTGGATCGAGTGGAATCCGTAGCTCTCGAAGTAGCTGGTGAGTTTGCCCGAACAGCCGATGCCGGATACCACCATCACCTCATCGGGGTTCTTACCCCGTTCGACCATCGCCTGCTTCAGCGTCTTCAGCACGGAGAAGTGCCCGCATCCCGGACACCACGTCGCCCGTGGTTCGATACCCGGCGTGAAGTCGTCTGTGGTGGCGTCGCGATCCGATCCGATAGCGTTGAATGTACTCATTGTGACCACCTGTCAGTCTGCCGCGCCCGGTTCGAGGCGCGTCGTCTCCGGCGCCTCGGTCGAGTCAGCCGTCACAACGGCCCGTACTCCGTTGACCACTTCGGCGGGTTCGAACGGGTTACCGTCGTACTTCAGCAGGCTCGTCAGTTCGTCACCGTACGCGCCGAGTTCGCGCTGGATCAGTCCGCGGAACTGGCCCGAGGCGTTCATTTCGACGACGACCGCCTCGTCGACGGCCGCCAAGAATGACTCGACGTCCCGCTCGGGGAAGGGCATCAGCTCGCTCACGCCGAGCGCCCGGATCGTCGTCCCGCCGTCGTTGAGCCGGTCGACGGCCTCGAAGACGGTGTCCTGCTGGCTCCCCCAAACGAGCACACCGAGGTCTGCATCGTCCGGTCCGTGACGCGTCTGATGAGTGCCACTCTCGTTTAGCTCCTCGCGTACCGCCGTCAGCTTAGCCATCCGGCGGTCCACCTGCATACGCCGGTTCGCCGGGTCTTCCTCGATGTGTCCCGCCTCGTTGTGTTCGTTGCCGCTAGCCAGGAAGTGCCCGCCCTCCTGCCCGGGCAGGGTTCGCGGGACGACGCCGTCGTCGGCGTCGTGCTGGAACCGAAGATACTTGCCCGATTCGTCGTGGGCGGCGTCAGCGATTTCCGCCTCGGTGAGGACCGTCCCGAGGTCCGGATTGGGTTCACGCTCCGTAAACACCCGATCTGGTATGGTTCGGTACTCACCCGACAGCTTTTGGTCAATAACGACGATCGCGGGGAGCTGGTACTCGTAGGCGAGTTTGAATGCGCGTCTAGTCTGTCGATAGCATTCCGCCGGGTTGGCAGGCGCGAACACGATCCGATTCGAGTCGCCCTGGCTGGAGTAGAGGACGTGATCGAGATCGCCCTGTTCCGGCTTCGTGGGTAGGCCCGTCGACGGACCGGCCCGCATCGCTTCGACCAGAACGACCGGCGTCTCGGTCATCTCGGCCATTCCCAACAGTTCGGACATGAGTGCGAATCCGCCCCCCGACGATCCCGACATCGCCTTGACACCGGCGTGGGAGGCGCCGATCGCCAGTCCCGCCGCAGCGATCTCGTCTTCGACCTGTTCGGCGACGCCGTCGAAGTCCGGCAGATGCTGGGACATGATCGTCCACACGGCCGTCCACGGCGTCATCGGGTATCCGGAGATGAACCGACAGCCGGCGTCCAACGCACCGTAGGCAACGCCGTGTGACCCCGTGACGAGTATCTGGTCTTCGTCGTGGTCGCCGGCGGGCACGTCGATGTCGTGGTCGACATCGTGGATCTCGTTGACCCGCTCATGGGCGGCTTCGAGTATCGTCAGGTTCGCTTCGAGAGTATCCCCGCTCATCGCGTCGCTCATCAGCCCTTCGAACGGTTCGAGATCCAAGTCCAGCAGCGCCGCGGTCGCACCGATGCCCGCCGTGTTCCGCATCACCTCGCGGCCGTGCTCGTTTGCGAGGCTTCGCAGGTCCAGCGGGTAGACGTGCCAGTCGTGTTCCGCCGCAAGGTCCTCGAGCGGCCGCTCTAACTCGGCGTTGGCGTCGTCGATGTCGATCAGTCCCTCGTCGTAGACGACGATGCCACCGTCGCGAAGGTCGTCAAGGTTCTCCGTGAGCGGCTTCAATTCCTCGTTGCCGTAGTAGGCCTCCTGTTCGGGGCTGCGCGCGAACGAGTCACCCAGTGCCAGAAGGAAATTGTATCCGTCGCCCCGGGAGCGTGCGCCGTCCGCCTGCGCCCGGATCTCAACGTACGTGTGTCCGCCTCGGATCCGCGAGGGGTAGTGGCGGTGGGTGAACACGTCCAACCCGGACCGCATCAACACCTTCGCGAAGTTCTGACTCGTCGAGTCGATCCCGTCGCCCGACCCGCCTGCGATCCGCCAGATGAGTTCAGCGTTTGTCATGGGAATCGGGACGCCTCCGTACTGAACCACACACGTTAGACACTCATATTTCGCACCGCGAATATCTCCGAAACAACGCTCGGGCTCCTCGATCGGGGAACCTCGGAAGCGATTAATTTCCGCTCGCGTCCGAAGACGCGGGAGTCCCGCCACGGGAGTTCAGTCCGAGCGCGGCCCTGCGGTTTCAAGAACGCGTGCGTTCCACGCGTCGCTCGCCGGGGTTCGGCATCGGCGTGACTCTGATGACGGGAGAGCGGTCCGCGACTACGGTGATGTCGAACGAGCATATCCGAAGCGATTCGGATAAACGCTTACTTTCCACGGGCGCGTATCAGTACGCATGAATTCCGCCGAACCGGAGGCGGAGGCCCGTGAGGAGGCCGTGACCGAACGGGAAACGTCGAAAAAGCCCGGAGTTTCGTCAACTGAACGATCGAGCCCCGAAGGCGAGGTCGCCAGTCATGAACCTTCTCGTGACCAGCAAACGGAAGGGGGCGACAGACACGTCCAGTTGAAGGTTTTCAGATACGACCCCGAAGTAGAGGCGAAAGCGGAGCCGCGGTTTGACGACTTCCACATCCCGTACAGTCGCGGGATGACGGTTCTGGACGCGCTCATCTATGCGCGGGACCACTACGACTCGTCGCTAACCTTCCGTCACTCCTGTCGGCAGGCAATCTGCGGCTCGGACGCGCTGTTCATCAACGGACAACAGCGGCTCGGATGTCAGACCCAGATTGGCGACCTTGATGACCCTGTCCGAGTGGAGCCGGTCCCCCATCAGGAGGTCATCAAGGACCTCGTGACGGACATGGAGGACTTCTACGATCAAATGCACGCCGTCGAGCCGTACTTCCAGCCCGACGAACTGCCTGACGGCAATCTCGAAGAGCAACGACAGTCGCGGGAGAACCGCGAGAAGATCAAGAAGTCGACCCGCTGTATTTGGTGTGGCGCTTGCATGTCTTCCTGTAACATCGTCCAAGGCGACCAGTACTACCTCGGGCCCGCACCGATTGTGAAGGGCTATCGCTTCTACATGGATGAGCGCGAGGGCAAAGAAGCGCGAGACCAACGGCTTGAAATCCTGAGCCAGGAACACGGCGTTTGGCGGTGTCAAACGCAGTTCTCCTGTACGGAAGTCTGTCCGAAGGACATTCCCATCACCGAGTACATTCAGGAGATGAAACGCGAAGGGGTCAAGCGCGACATGCGGTTCTGGGAGGACTGACGGAGACGCTTTCCGAGGACGCCGTCAGGTGACTCGATGACCGATCTCACCTCCCACCCGGGGACGCTCACGACGCGCTTCGCCGGGTGACGCGAGCAATACGAACATCGTCTGCCGATCCACTCTACGACGACCTTCGAGATTGGTAATTTAGGCGACATGTGGAGGCCCTTTTAAATATTGAGCACGTAGATCCGAGCACCGATGTCGAGTACCCCTCACGATCACGACCACGATCACGACGCCGAACCGGTGACTGACAACATTCACGACAACTCCTGGTCCGCGAATCTCGAAAAGCCCGAGCATGCCGACGATCGGGACCTGGTTGTCCGACAGGGGATAGAGGCTATCAGGCATACCGCCGAAGGCAATCACGTCAACCTCGTCACCCACAAGAACCACGGCCACCCCTCGGAATTTCTCTTTGACGAACTCGCAGCCGAATTCGACGATAACGTTGATTGGGAATATATCGAACAGTGCGGCTGTGGCGGGCACGTCGTCCGAATTCACGTTTGAAGTTACGCAATCTCCGTGCTTGGCGACCGATCGGTCCACCCGTACGCGAAAAACCACAGGGATTCTTCGACGGATGAGCGTCCAGAGACAAAACTGGACCGGAAGATGTTCGCAGTCACCATTACCTCGTTCCCGACCACACCTCCGGACGTAATGTCAAAACACGCGTTCTTGTTGCTGTCGTCACCGGAGAATCCTGGAAAGATCGCAAATCCACTCGAATACGCGGCTCAGCTCGACAACGCGGGCCACGACGTTATCGTGTGGTTTGATGGCGGGTCGACGTTCTGGTTCGAGGACCTAGAGAGTCGTCCGGCACCCGCACTTGACGCCTACAAGACGGCCAGAGAACGCGGCCTGATCGCCGGCGTCTGTAACCACTGTGCGACCCACAAGGGAGTCGTCGAGGACATCGAGGCCGAAGGATTCGAGATAACCGGCGAGGACCACCAGCCCGACGTGGACGCGCTCGTCGAAGACGGCTACGAACTCCACATCGTGTGAAAATACGTGAGCGGGTCATCATCCTGCTACGCGAGGCAGCGAGTCTCGTGTCGTCCGGATTCGGGGCAAATCTCGAGACACGACGTCTCTATCCGTTCTCGGAGGCGATACACTCCGTCTTCGGGGAGTGTGAACCCGATATCGAACGCCGTCTCCTCGTCGAGGTTCGTGTCCAAGACCGAATCGAAGAAACTAGTGACGATACAGAGTCGCCACGCGATGCACGAGGCGAACTCCTCTCCACGGTCAGCGAGTCGAACCCCCTGATACTTCTCGTAGTCGACCAGTCCCCGCTCGTCCAGTTTGGCCACCATCTCCGTCACGCTCGCGGGAGTGACGTCCAGATGCTCGTTCAATTCGCCGGTCGCGATGCGCTCTTCGGTGTCGTTCGAGAGCGTCGAGATGACGAAGAGATAGCGTGCCGTCGTCCGCTCAACGTCCGGCATCTCGGGCGAGGGGTTTGGGGCCGATCCCGTTCGATAGTCCGAGGACATACACAATCATCAATCATACTCACTAGAAAGCGTGCCGCCGAATTTCTTCGTACGAACTTTCCCGTATATTCCTCGAATATCTTCCCACGGAGCATTTTCCGTGCGGGCGAAAACAGGGAAGACAAACATGGGAACTCGCGGGAATCACGACGAGAAAACGCCTCCATTCGGGCTGGACGTGTCTCTGAAAGACCTCCAGCCTAGGATTGTATTCGCATTGTTGTTGGTCGGGTCTGCTGCTGGGATCTGGCTGTCTCGCTGGGGCTCCCCGTTTGTTACACGCGGGTTCTGGTGGCTCCTCGTCGTGTCGCTCGGCACGCTCTGTGGCGGGCTCTACTGGCGACTCGTCCTGTTCGACGCGAGCGATTTCGAACACGACGAAACGACCCGTGCGGTCAGCGAGCGGTGGCGGCACGTCGAAGCGTTCGCCGTTTTGGCGCTCTTGATCGGTGGCGTCGGGAGCGTTGCGACCGGTGCGGCGGGTCGACCGCTCGACCCCGGAGAGGTCGCCGTCGGCTTCGGAGTGGCCCTCTCGCCGTTCCTGTGGGTCGTTCTCGGTCGATACTCCGGAGACGAGTGGAGCCAGACGTCGGCATACGTTCGCTGGCTCTTCTTCGCAACCGTCCTCGGGTCGCTCGTCGGCTTCGTCTGGACGGAGACGGGCGGACATCCCTTCGAACAGGCGGTCCGCTTCGGTCACGTCGGGTCGTTCGCACTCTGGATCGGCGGTGCGAGCTGGCACAACTTCGTCGTCCTCCCCACGCTACGGGCTCACCCGGATGCGGCCGACGAGATCAAAGCGGGGGCGCGCCGGTTCCGCCGGCACCTGCCGGTCGTTATCGCCGTGTTCCTCGCGACCGGGGTCTACCAGGCCGTTCGTCTCCTCGGGTACTCGGCCTCGGTGCCTGTCGGCACGGCTGCCGGTCGGCTCGTCGCGGTCAAGTTCGCCGTTCTGGCCCTGTTGACGGGACTGGTCGCGATCAACCTCAGGCGGGCGCGAAAGAGAGGCGGTCCGAGCGAGTGACGACCGCTCCGAGCGGACCGGCCTACGTCGATTCGGCCGCGTCGAGAAGTCCCTCGTAGTCGGGCTCGTTGGTCGGTCATCGGCGACCCAGCGGTACGCGATGGTCCCGTCCTCGTCGACTGCGAACACCGGGGGGTTGGCGATGCTGTGTAGACCCTGTTCCGGGATGTCGATCCCGAGGCCGTACTGCCGTATCGCGTCGCCGGTCATGTCGCTCACGAGATCGAACCACTCGTGAACGCTCGTTACCCGCGTAGCCGCGAGCTTCGGAACTGTATCGCAGGGGTTGATTTCTGACATCATATTAATATATACTAAAAATAAAAAACAGTCACCCTATAATATTTTGTATCAAACTGAATTTCATTCTCAATAGATAAAATTATGTTCGTGGGGCTTAGAGTGGCAACTGGAGGTTGTCGCTTCGCCCAAAACTCATGCCCCGCTGTAAAAACTGCGGCGAACACGTCTCGGAGCGATTCAAGCGCGTGTTTGGGATCGAGGACGGTCGGGTGTACGCCTGTCCGAACTGTTCCCCGAATGCCGGTATCGAAGAGGTCAGCCGCGACCGATCCGAGTCTGAATAGGCTCGCCCGAACGTTCCGCTTCGACCGGCATTGTTACCAAACTCCCGAACGGTCTGGCGAGCTTGCATCGCTCAGGCCGTCCCCACATTTTCGAAATCGGTCAGGAGCGTAAGCAGCTCGTCGACAGAACGGTCGTCGATTCGCTTGATAGATTCGATGATATCGACCCGACGTGATCGATCGACGTCGTCGGGAACCACCGCGTGGAACTTCGTCTCTAGGTCCTCCCAGTCCATTGGGTTATTCGGATGCCCGCGGAAGTCGTCCTTCTCGACGGTGTCGGTTGACCCGCCTTCGGTTGTAACTGCTATCCTGGCTGGCATCTCGCCGGCCTCAAACCGGTCGGTCAGTTCCTCGTCCTCTTCGACGGTCACCGTCCGGAGCAGCGTCTGTACGTCGTCCGACCGGATCCGGTCAGGCTCGTACTGTTCGGTCTGCAGCCGTCGGTCGACGAGCGCCGCGGCGAGCATATAGGGCAGTGAGTGATCGGCCTGAGCCTTCGTCTCGACCTCGTGCCGATCGCCCTCGCCACCACCGATAATGAGTTTCGCCCCACCGAACGTATCGAGATGGATCGACTCGACGGCTTCGTGATCGATGTCGTGGAAGTCGGCGAGTTCGATGATTCCCTCGACGGCGGATTGGGCGTACGTTTCCGCCACGTACCGCTTGCACATGACGTCGTGGAGCCGTGAACACTCCGGGTCGAGATCGACGGTGAACTCCCCGGCGACGACGTCCTTCCAGCCTTTCTGTCCCTCGAACAGGTTCGTCGGACCCTCGATCCCATTGGCGGCCAGTCGTGCGGCGTAGGCACCGTTCCGAGCGGCGTTCCCCGAGGCGAGTCCCTTCCACTCGTTGATCCCACCGGTCCGGGTCACCCGCAGGGCGTTGTGGGCGGTCCCAGCGATCCCGAGGGCGTTGCGCGTCTCCTTGTGGTCAAGACCGAGGAGTTTCGCCGCTGCCGCGGCCTGGGTGATGACCGTATGCGTGACGTGGTCCCACCCCCGGTCGCGGACCGGAGCGTTCCAGGCCAGTTCCCCCTGCAACTCGTAGGCGGCCGCGACGGCGGCCAGCAACTCCTCGCCGGTCGCGTCGGCGTGTTCGGCGGCTGCCAGCGCCACGCCGACGTTGTCACTCGGGTGAGGGGTCTCCCCGGGTGCCAGAAATGAATCCATGAAGTCGAGATAGCGGACCAACGCGGTGTTGTGGAACGCTGCCCCGGAGAGCGACGTCCTCGCCGAACGCGCCCAGAGCGAACACTCGTCGCCGCCTTCGGCGCGGACCGTCTCGAGGACCGCATCCGTTGCAGGTTCGCCCACGGCACCGAGGGCAATACCGACCGAGTCCAGTAGCCGTTTCTTAGTGGCGTCGATCACGTCGTCCGGAAGTTCGTCGTACTGTACCTCATTCAAGAACGTCGCGAGCTCCCCAGTCGTCGTCATACGTGTACACACATTCCGGCCCCGGGAGACGATTTCCCGGAAGATGTTCCCGTCGGTATTTATGGAGAAGATCCCTCCGGCGTGTATCCCCACTCCTCGACGAGTTCCACGATCCGATCCTCGTCCATCCGGGATCGGTGGAATCGGACTTCGAGTTCCTTCTCGCTGCCGTCGACGGTAACGTCTTCGACGCCGCCTTTCTTGAGCAGGACCCGCTCAATGGTGTTCGCACAGTTTTCGCAGGCGAAAACGGAATCGGTAACGCGAATCTGAGTCGTTGAAACCATGATTGTAAGCACATATTTCGTGCACTTTGATAATATCTACCACGAATATCTTCTCTCCTCCTTTTAAGTAGGAGAGAAGGTCTGAGTCCTCTCGTCTGATAAGTCAGAACCGAAAGCATCCAGCGATGCGCCGTCGTTTCCCACTCAGCCGAGACTTCCCTCCATTTCAAGTTCGATGAGCCGGTTGAGCTCCACCGCGTACTCGATGGGAAGTTCTTCGGTGAGGGGTTCGATGAACCCGGCGACGATCATCTGCTTGGCGTCGTCGGCATCGAGACCGCGGTTTTGCAGGTAGAACATGTCTTCGTCATCGATCTTACCGACGGTCGCCTCGTGGGCGACGTCAACGCTTCTCTCCCTGATCTCCATGAAGGGCATCGTGTCGGACGACGATTCATTATCGAACATTAACGCGTCGCACTCGACGCTCGTCGAGGACCCCTCCGCGCCACCGGTAATATGAACGAGACCACGGTAATTCGTGCGGCCGCCGTCCTTGCTGATCGACTTGGATTCGATGGTCGAGTGCGTGTTCGGTGCCGTGTGATACACCTTCGCGCCGGTGTCGATGTTCTGCCCCTCGCCGGCGAACGCGATAGTGACGTGGTTGTCCGTCGCGCCAGGGCCCTTGAGAATCGACGCGGGATACAGCATCGTGGCCTTCGAACCCATCGACCCTGACACCCATTCCATAGTGCCGTCGGCCTCAACGATAGCGCGCTTGGTGTTGAGGTTGTAGGTATTTCGGGACCAATTCTGGACCGTCGAGTACTGGACGTGCGCATCCTCGCGGACGAACACCTCGACACAGCCGCTATGGAGATTGTGACTGCCGTAATGAGGCGCCGAGCAGCCTTCGATGAGGTGCACCTCAGAGTTCGGTTCGGCGATGATGATCTTATGCTCGAACTGACCCATACCCTCCGAGTTCATCCGGAAGTACGCCTGGAGGGGCATCTCAACGGTGACGCCTTCGGGGACGTAGACAAACGACCCGCCCGACCAGACCGCGCCGTGTAGCGCGGCGAACTTGTTGTCCGTCGGTGGGACACACTCCGTCATGAAGTGCTCTTTGACGAGTTCGGGGTACTCCTGTACCGCCTCGTCGGTGTCACAGAAGACGACGCCCTTCTCTTCGAGCTGTTCCTGCATGTTCTGGTAGACGACCTCAGACTCGTACTGGGCGCCGGCGCCCGAGAGCGCCTTCCTCTCGGCATCGGGGATTCCTAGCCTGTCGAAGGTGTCCTGAATGTCCTCGGGGAGGTCCTCCCAAGAGTCGACGCTGTCTTCCGTCTCGACATCCGGCCGGAGATAAGGAACGATTTCGTCGATATCGATCGCCGAGAGGTCCGGCTGTCCCGGCCAGTCGGTCGGCATCGGCATCTCTTGGTACAGTTCCAGCGAGCGCAGCCGCCGTTCCAGCATCCACTTCGGTTCGTCCTTCTCTTCAGAGATGAGTCGGACCGTTTCCTCGGTGAGCCCGCTCCCCGATTTGACGGCCGCCCGCTCCTCGTTTTTGAATCCGAATCGGTTCTCGAAGCCTGTTCCTTCAAGATCACTCGTATCTGAACTCATTATCGTGATTTGTTGATTCGGTGGCGTCGTTCGATCCGGGGGTCAGGCGTTCGGCCTCGCGGCCGACCCATCGTTCGCCGGAGCGCCGTATCTCTCTCGCCGTGACGTATCACCGTGGCACCGCGATTCGACCACTGTTCGTCCGTGCACTCAGTCATCCAGTGACAACGCCGCTCATGCGGCGTCTCGAATCGTACATGGTGATCGACCGATCCCGCCACTTCCGGGTTTGGCTTGCAACCCCCAGTCGATTTCTCCGAATCGATTCGTCCCGGGATTCACGTTACGGAACGCCGTATCACCGGGGCGAAATATGTGCTCTATCAAAATCTATCGAAAAAGAACCGTTTCGGGGTCACCACTAAGTACAGCTGCCGCTGATTATCATTAATGATCGGGATCATGAAATCCATGGCGACGACAATGAAACACGCCTTAGACGGAAAGACGTTCACGGTGGAATACCCGGAGGACGCCCCCGAAGTGAGCCCACGGTTCCGCGGGGTCCACAAGTTCAGCCAGGAGCGGTGCATCTGGTGTCGACAGTGCGAGAACGTGTGTCCCAACGACACGATCCAGATCGTGCAGGACGACCAGCGCAACGGAGAACAGTACAACCTCCACATCGGACAGTGCATCTACTGTCGGCTCTGTGAGGAGGTCTGCCCGACCGACGCGATCATCCTCACGCAGCAGTTCGAGTTCACGGCCGACACCAAGGACGAATTCGCCTACAACAAAGAGCAACTGAAGAACGTCCCCTGGTACAGGGACCTGCCCGACCCCCTCGAATCACGAGAACCGGACAGAGGCGCGTGGATCGGGGAAGGCGACGGTGAAATCGACTACCAGTGACCGCCTGTCTCCCCTCTCGCTGACCGGCCGAGTTCGACGGGCGGGGTAGGCCGAGTACCTCGGGGCTTGACCCCGAGGCGGTTCACGGAACGATCTGATCGTCGTCGTCGTAAACGGTGATCGCATCGACCGGACAGACACGAGCGGCCATCTTCGCCTCGAACTCTTCGCCCTCGGGTACCTCGCGGGCGTACAGATCGTCTCCCGCTTCGTCGCTCCCGACGAGCGTCGCCTTGCCGGCGTCGGTGTCCTCGACGAACTTCTCCCATTCAGCGACACAGTTGAACATCCCGATACACGTGTCGCGGTCGAACTCGACGCGCATACGAGTTAGATCACACGATTCTGGAGGTAGTCGAGGTGTTTGGCGTTGTATACGATCTTGAGATGGTCGGCCGCCGGCGAGCCGATACAGGTCAGCCGGACGTTCTTTTCCTGGACCTCCTCATCGGAGAGGATCTGTTGCATATCCATCTCGATCTCCCCCTCGACGAGGATCGCGGCACAATTCGCACACGCGCCGGCGCGACACGAGAAGGGCCAATCGTATCCCTCTGCCTCGGCAGCTTCGAGGATATATTCGCCCTGGTTGACGTCCAACGTGCCGTAGTCCTCATCGGGTAGGTCCATTTCCTGTGCCCGCTCGAAGTTCTCCTCGTCGTGAACATCCCAGCTCTGATCGTCGACCACGTCGTAATTGAGATATTCGACGGTAGGCATAGTCAGAATTGACGGTTGACTATTATAAATAAATTGGGCAGAATATGTTCGCCCGTCCGTATATCTCAGCGACGGATTTCAGTGTCGTCCCACTCGTACCGGTCGTCACCGAGAAATACAATTTACAGCTTTCTTATGAATCCCGTCAAAAATTTCAATCCCTCGATCAATAATGAATGACTGGAGGGGGTGACTGTGGGCATCTCTTCGGAACTCGTAGTTCAGGTCACCCCTCCACATCCAGTACTCCGGAGTCGGACCAAGCTACCGAGTGTCAGTTTCGACCACCCAGTGAGACGGAACTCGCAGTTTCTCCTTTTAGTTCGGTTTCTCGTATTCGTTCATAAACTCCATAGCCAGTTCTTTCGCGGATTCGATGTCTTCGACCAGGCCCAATTCGCCGTATTTTGGGCCATCCGCTCGAACGAGATACCCCCATCCGCCGAAACTATTTGGTTCCTGAACGTCGTTGATGAACACCTTCCGTCCGGTGTCAGCGTGCTCGTAGGCGACGGTCGTGTACTCGCGGTCCATAATCGAGTCGTAATTCGTGTGCTCGGTGACGCAGTCCCATCCCGCGGGTAGTGTTGCCAATTCCTCCATGTTCCTACCTTGTCGACGAAGCCCGATGAGTTCGATTACGAATATATTAGCTTCACGTAGGCATACACGCGGATAGCCGTGGTATGTTCCGGATCGGATAGTACTGCGATACGGAGGCTCTTTCTGCTTCCCAGAGAGGGTTCCGCTCGTACTATCGATTCACGCTAACGCCCACCCAGTCACCGACAATATAAACCCGGATCTCTGTTTCGGCGGTCCCGTCCTCGTCGACGAGTAGCCCGGCAGCACGTAACGCGTCCTCGCACCGCCGACGGAGTTCGTAATCGTCTGCTGACATCGCCGTACCGTTCATCACGAGCGAGACCGTGGTTCCCTCCGGGAGGTGTGAAACCGCCTCCCTACAGCCGTCTGCGACACTCTCAGGGTCTTTACCTCGTCTCACGACGTCAGTCTGTACGACGTCATCGACCTCGAAATAGCGACGGAACGCGTCCGAAGGGAGCTCGTGGCTGGTCGTGAGCAGCAAAACGCCGTTGCGGTCGTCCGGGTCTCGGACCACATCGGTGAGTAGGTCGCCGTAGTACTTCTCGAACGTGGACACGACGTATCCTTCGGTCCCGTCTCTAGTTTCGACCAGGTACTTCGCGCCGTCGGGTTGGGATTCGGTGGACATCTGAATGGGGGAGGACGGCCGATGGTTCGAAAGCCATCAGGAGGGATCAAGTCCGTATGACACGTACGCCTCGGTAGGGGCCGTCCTCCGTAATCAGTCGTACTCACTGAAGGATCAACCTTCTTGTCGGGAATATATTCGGCCCAACGACTGATACAGTGACGGACGGAGAGATAGATATGGAGAACGTCGTGTCGTATCTTTCGGAGACGGACGCGCCGGAGACCCGCCCGTGTGAAACCATCGACGCTCGTGAACTCCCGCCCCCACAGCCGCTCCGGAACACGCTGGAACAGCTCGCCGACATCGACGATTCGGTCGTGTTAGTCCAGTTGAACGACCGCCGCCCACAACACCTGTATCCGAAGCTAGACGACCGGAAGTACAATTACGAGACGCTCGAAGACGGAGATACAGTTGTCACCGTCATCTGGAAGGAGTAAGCACGTGTGGACTGAGAATCAGCGTCGATGATCCAAAAACAGGTGAAAACCGTTTTCGGAGATCAACCCTGGCTGAACGACGTGGTCCGTCCCCACGAGGTCGACTTGCCCCAGAGACCCGACCGCAGACATTCGAGCTCGACGATCTGCGAGTTGTCGACGAACAGATTCACGTTCGGGCCAAAATTCTTGACGTACCACTCGAATTCCTCAGGACTCGGCGCCTCGAACACCAAGTTCTCGATACCGATCTCGGTCGCTATTTCGTAGACGACGTCCGTCCGCCAGTCGCTAACGTTTTCCGTGATACCCTCGGCTTCGACCATCAGCTTGTAAGCTCCCGCATCGAGGTGCCGTCGTCCTTCCTCAATGGCGAGACGAGGGTCCTGCTGGACTTCCGAAAGCAATTCCTCCTCGCTGGAGGCCCCGCCTGCACCGAACTGGACGTTGATTTCGGGTTTGGGCTTGAGTCCGTTCTCGGCGACAAGTTCCGTCAGCGCGACGAGATCGTCGGTATCGACCGCGAGAAATCCGGAGGAGATCTCCACGATGTCGAATCCGAGCTCGTCCGCCTCGATGACGTATTCCTCGACGAGGTCGTTATTCCTGACGAGGACGTTCTCGACGAACCCACCCGTCGATACCTCGACATCATACTCGTGACAGACGTCGATCAGTTCCCGGACCGCGTCCTCGGGCATGAGTGCGAACGATCCACCCGAGAATTTGTAGATGTCCACGTACTCTCCCATGGTCTCCAGGATGTCCCGCAGTTCGCGGGGCCCCATCGGATCGTAGTACGGACCTCGGATCTCCGTGATCCCCGTTTCACGTGGCTTGTCCGGACGGTCGTTGACGTGAAAGAAGTCGAACGCACGGTCGTGCCGTGACATAGCATCTGATCGTTAGCGACGAGCGGACATACGGATACGGCCGAATATGATATGTCCCGGATTTAAGACAGACCGCTCTGCGTCGCTTGTTTCGAATTATCGAACCGTCCAGGCGGTCGGCGGAAAGAGGCGACAGCGATCCGACGGCCGGAAACGGCGGACGCAACCGCGCTGTCCCGTTCGTTCAGGATTCGACCGACGCGGCCGCCAGCCGCTCGTCGACCCGATCGAACAGCACGTTGTTCTCCTTGTGTACGTGCATGTGAGTATCGCGTTCGAGCCGTTCGAGGCGCTCAAGCATGCTTCGGTAACTCGGGCAGGCGTCCTCGGGGACGGCGTAACCATCGGTCAACTCCGCGATCCGTTCGAGGCGGTCGGCCGTCGCAGTGTGATCTTCCTCAAACGTCCGGATCGCCTCACGTAGGCGCTCGACTTCCTCGACCGAGAGTCGCTCGCCGCGGTCGAGTTTCCCCACGACGGGGAACAACTCCTCCTCTTCCTCGTCGATGTGTTCGCGCATCTCCGCCACGAGCTCTCGGTACTCCGTCTCGACGTCGCGGAGCTCGGGGTGATCCTCGCCGTGAACGTCTGCGACCGTTTTGACTATGTCCTCGAGTTTCGGAAGTTCCTCACGGAGGTAGTCGTGATGTGCATCGACGACGTGATCGGCGAGGTCTTCGAGGTTGTCCCACTCGTAGTCGGCGGCGTCGCCGTCGCTTTGGTCGCGATCCTCGGCTAACCGGTCGCAGACATCGTCCACGGCAAGGCCACCCTCTTCGCAGGCAGTCGCCAGCGTCTGGTCGCCGCCACAGCAGTAGTCCAGTCCCAGCGACTCGAAGACGCGAGCGCAGGTCGGCGATTCCTCGACGAGCGATGCGAGCGTACGGTTCGGGTCTATCTCAGTCATGGTTCGCGTTGGATTTGTTGTCGATCAGTTCTCGGTAACGGTCACGTAGTACGGGCCGTCCCACCCCTGACATAGTTGGGAGCTGTCGGATGGTCCGCCAGCAGGTTGGCCTCGCGGGACTCGTCTGGATATGGGTTCCCCGCATCGCCGGCGGTATTCGCTCGCGTGACACAGTAAGCGGCCGCATCCCGCTCGAATGCGGGAATCGGCCGTCGTCGATTCCGGTCGCGGGCCGCTCCCGGCCAGTCGATCCGTTCCGGGGGCGACACGTGACGGCAACTCTCCCCGCGTCGGAGTCAGTACCATCCGCTTCGTTTGCGTCGGCCATCGTCAGAACGACGCGTCCGACACGCCGCCGGGTGATCCGCGGCCGGTGGTTGATTCGCCGTCTACCGCGTTCGTCTTGCCGATCAACACCCTGAATTCCCCGGGCTCCTTCTGCTGATACTCCCAGCGGAACTCCGGCCCCGTTTCGGCCTCGAACTGGTGGTATAGCGGCTTGGGATCGTGGTCGTTAATCAGTATGAATCCTGTCCCATCCGCCAGATCATCGTACGCGGCGAAGATCTGTTCGTGTCGCTGGGCAGGTGGGAGGTCACGCACGTCCAGTTCTTCGATGACCTCGACCGTTTCGTCATCGGTCCCCTCTTCACTCAATTTCTCGGAATCATTGGCGTTGCCGTCTCCCTCCTTCGTTATTTGGACGCGACAGCGCCCGGGTTCGTTCTCGACGACCTCCCAGGAGAAGGCGTTCCCGTATCGTTCCCGAAACTCCCCGCAGAGCGGTCTTGGCTCGTGAGGGACGATCAGTTCCATCGTTCCACCATCGGGGATCATCCCGTATCGATGGTGGATCGTCGGGTGACGCTCCTCCTTGGGAATGTCGCGGACGTCGTATCGGGTAACGATGTCCTCGTCGTCGGCGTCGGACTCAGCCGTTTTTCGGACCTCGACCCACCAGCCGTCGTCGCCGCGGCTCCGGTACTCCCAGTCGACTACTCCGCCGTGCATCGACCTGAGTTCGTGATACAGGGGCTTGGGGTCGTGGTCGTTGACCAATACGAACCCTTCGTCTGCTCCCAATTCGTTGAAGATGGCGAGCAGTGCCTCGTGGCGCCGCTGGGGCTTCAGATCGCGAACGTCGATCGTTCCCAGCTCACCGTCCAGCGGATCGCCCTTGGTCACCGTGAGTTCCCGTGGCTCCTCGTCTGGATCCGCGTAGGTCCACGTTATTTTCCGGTTGTGTTCGATCTGATAGCGGACCAAGTGGGGATCGAGATCGTGATCAGCCACCATTTCGACGTCATCCCCTACATCAGTCTCCGACAGCGTATTGAACAGTATCCGGCGGTACCTGTCTTCTGGCTGCTCTCGCAGATCAAGTTTCGTTTCCATCTCTTAATTCCGTTTTCGCGCTTGGGCTATTGCTTCTGTGCCGAATCCCTTCGGGGTCACGTTCTTGTTCGTTCCATCCAGTCAATCTGCTCGGCAAATTCGAAAGTCAGTTAGCCATTTCCTCCTATTATCGGAGGATAAATGTAGAAACATCATCTAAATGATAATTTTATGACAAAAAATATAAACGACAGGTGTGCTATCAAGTCATATGGCTATAACCGAATATAAATGTCACACTTGTGGGAATATATTCGAATTCGAGACAAAAAATCGGTGGGGGATGTACGAGTTCAGGAAATGTCCGGGATGTGGTAGTTCGCGGACAACGCTGGCTCATGATAGTACAGAGTAGAGATGACGGTGAGACCGCCGACCACTTCGGACACGAAATTCTGGCGATAGAGATCGCGGACAACCACGTACATCTGTTCGTCAAGTGCGACGCGAAACGCGGTCCTGCGGACATTGTTCGGCAGTTCAAGCGTACTCCGTCAAGCACTTGTTGGAGGAAACTTGCCTTCGAAGATTGTTTAAATGAATTCGGAATTTTGCGGACCGTTCGTAATGTGAATCTCGAACGGCTGTGTGCTGATGTCATCCTGTTCGACAAGATGCCAGTAAGTCTCGGCCATTTCGTCAGGATCCTGTACGTGCCGTCGACGAGTGGTGAAGGGACAATCGTCTTCGCAACGAACCTCCGAGTCGGACCCGACGAGGCCGAGGCGTTCTGTCGACGCTACAGCCGTCGGTGGCAGATCGAGAGCGAGTACAAATCGATCAAGGGCGATTTTCTCGCCAAGACTTCCTCGAAAGACTACCGCGTTCGCTTGTTCTACTTCGTGATCGCGGTCCTCTTGTACAATATCTGGCGGCTCACCGACTTCCTACTGAAAGCGGACATCGACGGCGAGATGGACTACTCACCTGTGACTACTGCGGTGAGTGTGTTGAGCTCGTTGCCTCGCGTTGATTCCACACGACTAACCGACTGATCCCCCCCTGAGTCCGCTGTTTGGGAGTGACAACCATAATCAGGAGCGACAGAATCTACGCAATTTTACACGCTCGTCTAGTAGATGCGACCGGTAGGGATCCAAATCAGGATTGATCGGTGAGAAGAATCACGAATTGATGCTAATTCGACCTGAAACTGGCCTATCCTCCGAAACTGTGGGGCAACTCACAGCCTCGGAGGATGGAATTGATGCGTGCCTTCTGTTCGATTCATCTGTTCTGAATCGAAATCGAGACTGATCTCTCGCGTCGGCTCTACGCTGGTTCCGCTTCCGGAATATCCCAGACGTCGAGTTCCCTGTCCGGCAGAAGTACGCCTTGAGGTGGATTTCAGTTTCGTCCGTTCGGCCGCTCGACCCCCTCTGCGGCCTCGATTTCGTCTGTTTTCTCGACTTCGGCGAACAGTTCTCGGTATGCGTCGGGCTCAAAGAGGTTGTTTCGATCGAACAGCTCGCGAGCGGCGTCGGTCAACTGAAAGAACCGGTACGGCTGACCCCGTTCGAGCCCCTCACGATCCCGTTCGATGGCCTCGATCAGTCCCACTTCTTCCAGCCGGATGAGGTGGTCGGTGAGCGTCGACGCTGCGATACTCGGATTGTAGTATTCGAGTTCCTTCTTCGAGGGTGCGCCTTTCGGGTGACCGACGATCGTCCCGATGATATTCGCACGGGTCGTGTCGTCGAGGACACTCAACGCTGCGATCGGATCGAGTCCGGCCGAACTCTCGGCTGGCGTGAGCGGGGTGGCGTCGGGCCGGGACATTGTGTCTCTGTGTTTCTCCCCCGATCGGATAACCATTTCGGTGAAACTCGAAGTGATGGCCAAAGTGCTTGCGTATTCCACTTCCAGTCGTATTTCCGTACCGTTAGGTGGCGGTGGTGAATCCTGTCCAGTATGAACAACGACGACGCTACCCGTGTAGTCATCGATAAATTGGGTGACCAGCCGGGCGAGACGCTCACACCCAAACGGGTTGAGGCGATCCAGACCGCGATGCACGAGGACCTCGGACAATTCATTAACAACACGTCCTACTTTGTTCTCGGTTCCTACGATGAGGAGGAGCGGCCACGATTGGAGGCTGTTCGCGACCAACTCGCGAGTGATGCCGCAGCCTCGAACTCCGATGACGGGGTCGACGCGTTCCTGATGGACGATATTCTGGACGTCTCGGAGTTCTTCACGTCGAAATTCAAGCTGCTGGTCAGCTACGCGGATCATATCGTGGGGGTGTACGAACACTCCCAGGGCGGGCACGCGTGGGAAGCGGGCTACATCGACCAGCCGACCTATCGGGAGCGAACGCGAGCGTTTTATCGAACCTACGAGACTGAGGAGGAACAGTACGCGGCCTACGACGGGATGTTCGCACACTATCTCCTCTCGATGGAGCGGGTGGACCGTGCGTACACGTGGACGACGCCCGAGGACCTTCGTGACTATATTGAGGATGCCTACGCGCCCGACTGACGGCGTGAGGAACGACTATTTGCGTCGGATGCTGAATCTTTTCGTGATGGTCGAGATCCCTGACACACTTCGCTCGGTATTTACTGCGACTATTGAGTCCGACGATGAGAGCTATACATTCGAGATTCCTGCGAGTGAGGTGCGTCACGATGCCATTCAGCCCGGTGAGACGTATCGAATCGCCGTTCTCGAAGCCGAGGCTACAACAGCCCGATCCGAATCCCAGCTTTCAGATTCGGCGTCAGGATCTTCCTCAGCTGTCGGTGAACACGGTTCTCCTGAGCCACCCGTTGAGGAGGGTAAAATTCGAGACGTGTCGGTTGAGGCGGTTGGCGACCAGGGGGATGGCATCGCGAAGGTGGACCGCGGGTACGTCGTGATTGTTCCGGAGGCTCAGCCCGGTGAGGTACCGACTGTCGAGATCGAACAGGTGCAACAGAACGTTGCGTTTGCCAGTATCGTTGAGCCGGACCCTCGAACGCTGTGATTCTGTTGTTTCTCGTTTAGAATGGATTGGCTAGGTCGGTGTCAATGAGCCGAGTCGCGTGGTCACGGGTTGCCTGTTCGACGGCTGCTTGGTCTGTGAGCAAGAAACAATTGTAGTTACTGACGCTGCGCTGGATCACGGACTGTTTAAAGATGTTGTCGGGATGGGTCGTGTATTTTTGCACCACGACGATGAATTCTTCGATCGTATCGATGATGACTAGCCCGTATCCTTGATCACTGAGGAACGATCGGAGCTGGGTAAATTCGTCCGGAGGGACTTCGAAGCGATAATGCTGGTTGTTGTAGTAGTGCTTGAGGCGATCGAACACCTCCTCGTTGTCAAAATAATCCTTGAACAGATACCTCTCATCGACCTCAAAGACGTTGACCCGTTCCTCGCCGCCTCGGCAGAATGCCGCCATTCCGTATGGTAATAGATACCATGAATAATTGAGTGTTCTCCCCTCATCAAGCAGTATCCCTCAAACCAATTCATCACACTTCCAGCGGATCGATTTGGTATTTCTCATCGACGAGAACGATTTATTTGCTGGTGAAGCCTGCGAATGGGAGCTGGAGTCACCGGAGTTAGCAGTCTTCGCTTAGGCAGGGTAGAGCAGTATTTTCACCCGGATTCTTATTTCATTTGAAAACACAGTTCTTGATATGAGTGTATCGGATGTCGTAGACTCTCTTTGTCAGGAGTGGCGTAAGGAAGCTGGTGAACTGGAGGATAGACCTGAGGAAATTAAAGAACAGCAAGACAGCTTCTACAAAGGGAGTTGGGATGCTGCCCGTGAACGCGCAGAACCAGATATAAAACGGAAAGCCATAGAGGACTGTATTGAGGATCTCGAAGAGAGTAGCTCGATAGATGAGTTCTTAGAATCGTTAGCGGATTGGCGGAAGGAGGCAAACGAACTGGATAAGAGAATCTTGGACTCGAACGAATGGTTTAGAAAATCCACACGACGACGGCAGTTAGAGGCTTGTATAGACGAATTCGAGGAGGCGTTCCCCGACGATAATTTTGATGAGTGCTACCGATGCGGATCTCTACAAGTGCCGGTTAGTGATAAAAGACGTAGTGAGGGGTACCGGTGGGAGTGTGAAGAGTGCGGATATTAGCGTACTATGTGCGAACCTTGATGATCTGTATCCGGCGATTCTGGGCATATTCCTGTGTGACAGGGGAGAATCCAGACGCATTATCTAGAACGAAGCGGTCTACGGGTGCAAGCCGCTCAAAATACTGTTGGACTCTGGTGTGAACGGAATCGACTGCCTCTCATCTATGATGATTCCGCTATCTAACGTTCGCATCGCAAGGCCAGCTTCACCTGTCGTCACCGATTCTCTGTAGGCTCATATTCCACTTTGTTCCGTAGGAGGTTCTATATGAGACTCGCATTGGAATCGTTCCTCAACCTAGTTACCACTCGGAATTACGCTGCCCTGTTGACTCCAAGCTCCAGAAGAGGGAATTTATCCTCCACGTACTAATTCTCGAGCGTCTAGATCGCCATTGAGGTACTGTTCCCCTTCTCGGGTTATGTCGTAGACACCGTTACCGAGGTGGACAAGAAGCCCGTAGGCTACTAGCGTTTTGCAGCGAGCGTTGATGTGTTGGCGAGAAAAGCGAACGCGACCGCAATCTGCCATTCCCTAACGCACCGATGAGCGGTGTCATCTCCAAGTGCGTGTGGGCGTTCACCAACCCCGGCATCACCAGTTTCCCGTTCCCGTCGATAACGGTGGACGCT
>NZ_SDJP01000021.1 GCF_004114995.1 Halorubrum amylolyticum | reverse complement strand
TAAATATCCGCATTGCTGCTGAACGTGGTTTGTGTCGGCGTTGTCGGATTCACGCCCGTCGTAAACGACGGGATTCTCTCCTCGTAGAAAGATAGCCGTACTGACCCGTATGAGACGCTATGCGGCCCTCATAGTCGGTTTTACGTGACACGCTGTCGATCCCGTACCCGTGACCGACGCCGAACCCAAACGCTCCGGGCGGCCCGCGCTGCTGGCCGCGACGCCGAGCGCCGAGCGGGTGGAGAGATGGCTCCGGACGCTCGCGCTGCTGGCCGGCGTGCTCGGCCTGCTGATGGGGTTGTTCGCGCTGGAGCTCGTCGTCCGGCTGTGATCGGCCGCGACTCCGGACCTCTGCCGAGCGGAACTGAACGCCCGACCGCACCGAACCGGACCGCAGACGCCGCGTCGTCTCGGGTTTCACTTTCGCTTTCGGGCGCGTTTTTAAAAGGCGTCGGCACGACGGCTCGGGTATGAGCCAGTCCACGTTCGACGACGACGACCTGTTCGGCGAGGCCGCCGCGGAGACCCGTGCCGAGGTCGAGGAACACCTGCGGGCCGCGCGTGCGGAGCTTCCCGACGCCGACGCGGTGTGGGAGACGGACGCGGACAACGTGCTTGGCGTCCTCAACGGGCTGAAGTCGGCGCTCGACGTCGGTGACGCGGTCGACAGCGTTCGCTCGGCGAAGAAGGCGTACGTGCTCGGCGAGCGCGCCGACGCCTTCGAGGACGCCGACGATCTGAAGGCGGAGATCGAGGAGTTAGAATCGCTCGTCGGCGACATCGAGGCCGCCGCCGAGGAGGTCGCCTCGCTCACCGGCACCGTCCCCGCGATCCGCGGCGCGCTACAGGACGCAGCGGAGGCGGACGACGGCGAGGGCGGCGACGGCGAGGGCGGCGACGGCGAGGAAGACGAGGAGTAGCGACGCCGCGGCTACCGCGTTTCGCGCTCGACGATCGCCGTCGCCAGCTCCGCGAGCGCGTCGCTCGCGAGGTCGAGCAGGACCTCGCCGCGCTCGGCGTCGCCCGCGGCGGGGTCGCCAACCACGCCGTTGTCGGTGAACTCCTCGGAGTCGTGCGCGAGGTTCACGCCCGAGACCCACTCGCCCCAGCGGTCCGCGGCGCCCTCGCGGGCGGCGTCGATCCGGTCCTCCCGCACGAGCCTCGGGTTCGTCGCGCGCAGCAGTGCCGTCTCCAGCGGGCCGGCGTGGCCCATGTCGCCCGCGTGCTCGCCGACCGCCTCGAACCAGGTGAAGGCCACGGCGTAGCCGTCGTGAGCGTCGTCGCGCGAGAACCGGCGGGCGACCTCCGCGAGCGCCTCCACGTTGCCGCCGTGTCCGTTGACGAACACCACCCGATCGATCCCGTGAGTCGGCAGCGATTCGGCCGCCTCGCGGACGTACGCCCGGAAGGTGTCGGGTGAGACCCACATCGTCCCGTCGAACGCGCGGTGCTCCTCGGCGACCCCGACGGGGATCGGCGGGGTGACGGCGGCCTCAGGGGACGGTTCACTCGCCGCCTCGGAGGTCGCCGCGCCCGCCTCCGCGACCGCGACGGCGTCGAGCGTGTCGGTCCCGAGCGGGGCATGGGGGCCGTGCTGTTCGGTGCTGCCGACGGGGACGAACGCGACGTCGACGTCGGCGTCGCGCACGTCGGTCCAGGTGGCGTCCGCGAGTCGCATACCGGCCCCTCGGGGGGACGCGCCGTATAGGCGACGGTCCGCAGTCGAGCCGGGAAGGGGCCAAACGCGTCCGAGCGGCTGGGACGAGGCCGTCCACCCGCGCTCGGCTCGGGCGGGGGAATTAATCCGACGGGCGACGAGAGACCGATCATGGCCAGTGATAACGGGGAGCAATCGCGGGCGTACGGGATCACGTTCGGGCCGTTGAAACGGGCGCTCCGCGAGCACCGGTACCCGGTGTCGGCCGCCGAGCTGATCGAGCAGTACGGGGGGTTCGAGCTGGAGACCGTGGCGGGCGAGCGGCGGCTGGAGTCGGCGCTACAGGGGTGTGAGACGACCACGTTCGCCGAGCCGTGGGAGGTCCGGGACGCGATCCTCGGCGGGCTCGACGACGACGCGGTGATCGGGTACCGCGGCGAGCCGGGAGAGGGAGGGAACGACGACCGCGACGCGCCGGAGATCGACCGGGCCGGCGACTGGAGCCGGCTGTCGGAGTAGCCCGCCGCTCTCGGCGTCGATCAGTCGTCGTCGCTCTCGGCGTCCTCGATCAGTCGTCGTCGCTCTCGGCGTCCTCGATCAGGCGCGCGGTGCGCTCCTGCGCGCGGTCGATGAACTCCTGCGGGAGCTCGTCGATCTCGCCGGCCTGCACGCCCCACAGGTGCGCGTACAGCCCGCCGTTGTCCAACAGCTCGTCGTGGGTGCCGCGCTCGGCGATCTCGCCGCCCTCCAACACGAGGATGGTGTCGGCGTCCTTGATCGTCGAGAGGCGGTGCGCGATCGCGAACGTGGTGCGGTCGGCCGTGAGCCGGTCGAGCGAGCGCTGGATCAGCATCTCCGTCTCGGTGTCCACGTCCGAGGTCGCCTCGTCGAGGACGAGGAGATCGGGGTCTTTCAGCACCGCCCGCGCGATGGTGACGCGCTGGCGCTGGCCGCCGGAGAGCTTCACGCCCCGCTCGCCGACCATCGTGTCGTAGCCGTCGGGGAGGTTCTCGATGAACTCGTGGGCCTCGGCCGCTCTGGCGGCCTCGCGGATCTCCTCGTCGGTCGCCTCGAAGGTGCCGTAGGTGATGTTCTCGCGGACGGTGCCGTAGAACAGGTACGACGACTGCCCGACGTAGCCGATCGACCGGCGGAGCGACTTGAGCGTCACGTCGCGCACGTCCTGCCCGTCGATCCGGATGGACCCCTCGTCGACGTCGTACATCCGGAGGAGCAGCTTGAGCACCGTGGACTTCCCGGCGCCGGTCGGGCCGACTAAGGCGAGCGTCTCGCCGCCCTCGACCTCGAAGTCGATGTCCGAGACGATGGTCTCCTCGTCGTAGCCGAAGCTCACGTCGTCGTAGACCACGTCCCCGTCGTCGACGGTCAGATCATCGGCGTTCGGGTCCTCGGCGAGCCGCGAGGGCTCGTCCATCAGCCCGAAGATCCGGGCGGAGGAGGCGCGGGCGCGCTGGTACATGTTGATGATCTGCCCGAACTGCGCCATCGGCCAGATGAACCGCTGGGTGTAGAGGATGAAGACGACGAACATCCCGACCGAGAGGTCGCCGGTGAACGGCCCCGGCGGGGCGTCCTGAAACACCCAGAGGCCGCCGATGACGAACGTGACCACGAAACCGATCCCGGCGAGCACGCGGAGCCCGGGGAAGAACTTGATCCGGGTCGTGATCGCGTCCCAGTTGGCGTCGAAGTAGTCCATCGACACGTCGTCGACGCGGTCGGACTCGTACGGTTCCGTGTTGGAGGACTTGATCACCTGGATGCCGCCGAGGTTGTTCTCGAGACGGGAGTTCATCTTCCCGACCGAGGAGCGCACCTCGGCGTACTTCGGCTGGATCGTCTTGATGAACAGGTAGGTGAACCCGCCGATGATCGGGACCGGAAGGAGCGCGACTAAGGCGAGCTGCCAGTTGATCCAGAAGAGGAGCACGCCGATGCCGACGACCATCACCGACAGCCGGAACAGCGAGTTCATCCCGTCGTTCAGGAACCGTTCGAGCCGGTTCACGTCGTTCGAGAGGATGGACATCATCTCCCCCGTCTGCTTGTCGGAGAAGAACTCCATGTTGAGCCGCTGCATCTTGTCGTAGGTGTCGGTCCGCACGTCGTGCTGGATGTTCTGCGCGAAGGCGTTGAACCCCCAGTTGCGGATCCAGTGGAACGCGGCCCCGATGCCGAACGCGGCCCCGATGACGCCGATGGTGAACCAGAACTGCGCCTCCTGTCCCGTCGGGAGCCACGCGTCGGGGAGGACCACGAGCGGGATCTGCTCGCTGAACAGGGCGTCCTCGTAGAACACGGCGTCGATGGCGATCCCGAGCATTAGCGGCGGGAGGAGGTCGAGGAGCCGCGCGAAGACGCTGGCGAGGATGCCGACCGTCACTTGCGGGAGGTAGTCGCGGCCGTACGCGAGGAACAGCCGTTTCATCGGGTTCTCGATCTTGTCCCGCTGTTCCTCGAAGGGGTCGTCGTCCTCCCACTCGGCGCTACTCATTACCGGTTCGTATCGTATCGGACGGCAAATGGGTTTCCTTCGGGGCGGGAGACACCGGCGGAAATCTCCGCTATCGGGCGCCGAAGCGCACGATCAGGTATCGGAGGCGGGCGAAACGGAACGAGATGAGACCGGTCCGGACGCGGGGTCAGACCCCGCGGCGCTCCGCGTCGGGATCGGCGCCCGCGGCGACGAGGTCCTCGCGGATGCGCCGCCGGAGGGGGTCGGGGACGTCGTCGCGGGGGACCGGGGCGGCCGTGGCGGTCGTCGCCGAGTCCTCGTTCCCGGCGGCCGGTACCGTCCAGTAGAGGACGCGCTCGACGCTCGCGTAGAACTCCACCGCGAACCGGTCGCCCCCGCCGTCGTAGTGGACGCGCGCCGCGTCGCCCTCGGCGCGCCACCCCTCCTGTTCGACCAGCGCGGCGATCGAGTCGTGCACGGTCCCGTTCGGGGCGGCGGACACATGTCGGCTTCGACCGATCCTCGGCCGCCGGGCCGGTCACGTCACCCCCCTCGGCGTCGACGGCGACCTCGAAAGGAGTTTATCGCCGCCGGCCGCAGGGCGGGTATGTCCCTTCGCGTCACCTTCCTCGGGACGGGCGGCGCCGTCCCCACCACCGAGCGCGCGCCGAGCGCACTGTTCGTCAACCGCGAGGGCGACCGCCTGCTGTTCGACTGCGGAGAGGGCACCCAGCGCGGCATGATGCGGCACGGCACCGGGTTCGGGATCGATCACCTGTTCGTCTCGCACCTCCACGGCGACCACGTCCTCGGAATTCCGGGGCTGGTCCAGACGCTCGGCTTCAACGACCGAGAGGAACCTCTGACGATTTACTGCCCGCCGGGGACCGAAGACGACCTCCACGACCTCGTGCACGCGGTCGGCCACGACCCCGCGTTCCGGATTCGGATCGAACCCGTCGCCCCCGGCGAGGTCGCGCTCGACGCCGACGGGTACGAGGTCCGCGCGTTCGAGACGGTCCACCGGACCGTCTCGCAGGGGTACGTGCTGGAGGAGGACGACCGGCCCGGGCGGTTCGACCGCCCGAAGGCCGAGGGGCTCGGCGTCCCAGTCGGCCCGAAGTTCGGGCGGCTCCACACAGGCGAGCCGGTTGAGGCCGAGGACGGCTCGATCGTCGAGCCCGATCAGGTGGTGGGACCGCCGCGGCCCGGCCGGAAGCTCGTCTACACCGCTGACACCCGCCCGCGGGAGGGAACCGTCGAGGCCGCGGCGGACGCCGACCTGCTCGTCCACGACGCCACCTTCGCCGACGACATGGCGGACCGCGCCCGCGACACCGCCCACTCGACCGGCCGGGAGGCCGGTTCGATCGCCGAGCGCGCCGGCGCGAAGCGGCTCGCGCTGGTCCACGTCTCCTCGCGGTACGCCGCGGACGCCTCGCCGATCCTCCGGGACGCACGGGAGGCGTTCGGCGGCGAGTGCCTCCTCCCCGACGACGGCGACCTGATCGAGGTGCTGTTCCCCGACGCCGAGGAGTGACACCTGAACTGCGGCCGGGCGCTCCGACGACGGTGACGGCCGCGAACGGCCCGGTTCGAGAATCCGTCACGAACGAAGCCCACATTTCGCGGTATCAGCGCCTCTATCGAGGGTTTTTGCGTCTCTGGCCCGAAGGCGGTCGCGAGCGATCATGGCGACACCACAGACCGCCGACGGCGACTCGACGGACTCGGACCGGCTCCGTGCGGCCCGAGAGCGGTTCGACCGCGTCGACCGCGAGATCACGCGGCAGATGGACCGGTTCGGAATTCCGGCGCTCCGGGTTGCGCTCGGGGTCGTCTTCGTGTGGTTCGGCGGGCTGAAGGTGGTCGGCGGGAGCCCGGCCGCGGACCTCGTCGCCGCGACGGTGTACGTGGTGCCGGCGGAGCTGTTCGTGCCGGTTCTGGGCGTCTGGGAGGTCCTCATCGGACTGTGCCTGCTGTACCGACCGCTGATCCGGGTCGGGGTGCTGCTGCTGTTCCTCCAGATGCCGGGCACGTTCCTTCCGATGGTGTTGCTCCCGGAAGTCGTGTTCGCCACGTTCCCCCACGAGCTGACCGTCGAGGGGCAGTACATCGTGAAAAACCTCGTCATCATCGGGGCGGCGCTCGTCGTCGGCGGGACCGTCCGCGAGGACGACGGAGAGGAAGAGGAGTAGCCCGCCGACCGGATCGGGCGACGAACCGCAAACCGCCGCGCTCCGGGAAACCTTGATGGGTCGCCGCGACGACCCCTCGCGTATGTCCGCAGACTGTATCTTCTGTTCGATCGCCGACGGCGACATCCCGGCCCGAACCGTCCACGAGACCGACGACGTGCTGGCGTTCCTCGACGCCAACCCGCTCGCGCGGGGGCACACCCTCGTGATCCCGAAGTCGCACGCGCAACACGTCGGGGACCTCGACGACGACCTCGCGAGCGACCTCTTCGCGGCCGTGACCGAGCTCACGCCGCGCGTCGAGTCGACCGTCGGCGCCGACGGCGCGAACGTCGGGATCAACGACGGCGAGGCGGCCGGACAGGAGGTCCCGCACGTCCACGTCCACATCATCCCGCGGTTCGACGGCGACGGCGGCGCGCCCCTCCACGCCGTCGGCGGCGAGCGACCGGACCTCTCCGACGACGAGCTGGACGCCGTCGCCGAGGACGTGGCGGCGGCGGTCGACGGGTGAGGCCCGGGGCCGCGCCGCTTCGCGGCGCTTAAGAACCGAACGGCGAGAAACAGGTGGCATGCAGGCGACGACGCTCGCGCTCGTCGGTGCGACCGGGGGCACGGGAACGACGCGAACCGCGGTCGAACTGGCGGCGCTCGGCGCGCGCGACGGCCGCGACGTGGCGATCGTCGACGCCGCGTTCACGACGCAGGGGCTCTCCGAGTACGTGTCGGGTCGGATCGGAACGGACCTCACGACGCTCGTCACCGACGAGACCGGCGCGTCGCTGTCGGCGGCGACGTATCCGATCGCTGCGGGGGGCGAGAGCGGAGGAGCCGTCGGGAGCACCGGCGCCGGAGCCGGTTCCGACGCCCCGGACCTCCCGGGCCGCGCCGACGCGATTCCGGCCCGCGCGCCCTTCGAACGCGTCGCGCGGGCGAAGACCGCGGAAGCGGCCCGGAAGCTCGAACGCCGGATCGACGAGGCTGCGACGGGCTACGACGCCGTGATCGTCGACGCCGCGCCCGTGGGCTCGAACGAGGCGGTCGCGGCCGTCACCGCGGTCGACCGCGCGGCCGCCGTGTACTCGTCGACCGCCCACGGCCGCGACGCCCTCCAGCGGCTCCGCGGCCGGGTCGCCGACGTGGGCGCCGGGCTGGACCGGTCGATCGCGGTGGCGCGGGGCGTGGGGAGAGAGGGAACCGCCGAAGGGGGAGACGAGAGCGACGCGGACGTCCGACTTCCCCCGACCGACCCCGCGGTCGCGAGCGCGCCGACGGCGGCGACGGGGACGGGGGCGTACGCCCGCGCCGTCGCGGCGGTGTTCGAGGACGCCTTCGACGCGACGGTCGGGATCGAGTTCGAGGAGCCCGGGCTGGTCGATCGGCTGACGCCCTGAGCGAAAACGGGGAGAAGCAGCCGAAGGCGGGAGAGAACGCCGCGGCGCTCAGCGGAGCCCGTCGGGCGACCCGAGCGCGCCGCCGAGCGCGTCGTCGCTTCCGGCGGAACCAGCTGACCCGGCGGAGCCGGCGACGTGGGCGTCGACCGCCTCGTCGACCGCGGACAGGGGATCGTGAGTCTCGACGTAGGTCGCCAGCGCGAAGTCGGCCTCGTCGCCGCCGGCGAGCGCGACCGCCTCGCTGCGCGCGAGCCGACCGTCCAGCCAGTCGCGGACCGCGTCTCGGCGGGTCGGCGCGAGCGGACAGACGCCCTCGACGCCGCAGCGGTGGAGGGCCTTCGCGCCCGTCATCGGCGTCACGCCGGCCTCGCGGGCGGCGTCGCCCACGCTCCGGCCGGCGGTGTAGGCGTCGACGAGCGTCGCCGTCGCCGCCGGCGTGCACGGGAGGTCGTCCGCGTGCTCCGCGAGCCGATCGACCAGCGGGGTCTCCGTGTCGTCCGCGACGGCGACCCCTCGGTCGCGCTGGCTCGCGGTCACTTCGAGGCCGTCCGCGATCTCCGACAGCGTCATGCGAACCGCTGGCTCGCTCGGAGGGTTAAAACCACCGTACTGCGGCGGGAGAACCGCGCTGAACACCGATCGGTTACCGGTCGGTTCGAGCGCGCCGATCGGGCCGATCCACCCCGAATTCTCCCGGGTTTAAGTAAGGCATCGGGCCCGAGTTCGACGTGTGATGAGTGAGGCACGCTCGACCCAGACCCGTTCGCCCCGCACCGAAACCGTCGACCGCGCCGCGACGACCGGCGGGGACGAGACCGCGGGCGCCGACGAGGCCGCCGCCCGCGAGACGTGTCCGGAGTGCGGCGGCCGGACGCGCGTCGACGCCGCGGAGCGCGTCTGCACCGACTGCGGGCTCGTCGTCGAGGCCGACCGGATCGACCACGGCCCCGAGTGGCGGTCGTTCGGCGACGACGACACGAACCCCAAGCGCACCGGCGCGCCGCTGACGCGCTCGCGCCACGATCGCGGGCTCTCGACGGAGATCGGGCGGTCGACGAAGGTCAAGGGACGCAAGCGCCGGCGGCTCGCCCGGATGCGGACCCAGCACAACCGCGCGCGGATCTCGACGAAGCGCGACCGCAACAAGGTGTACGCGTACACCGAGGTCCGGCGGCTGACCGGCGCCCTGGGACTGCCCGACAGCGTCCGCGACGCCGCCTGCGCGCTGTTCGACTCCGCGCAGGCCGAGAGCTTGCTCCGCGGCCGGTCGCTGGAGGGGTTCGCGGCCGCCTGCGTGTACGTCGCCTGCCGCACCGCCGACGTGGCCCGCACCGTCGGCGAGATCTGCGCCGAGGCGAAGGCGACGGAGGACGAGCACCGGGCCGCCTTCGACGCGATGAACCGCGAGCTGGGGCTACCGATCGCGCCGACCGGCCCGGCCGAGTACCTCCCGCGGTTCGCGAGCGACCTCGACTGCGACGCCGACGTGGAGCGCCGCGCCGGCGAGCTGGCCGAGCGCGCCGTCGAGGAGGGGATCGCGAACGGCCGCAACCCGGTCGGCGTCGCCGCCGCCTGCCTGTACACCGCGGCCCGCGAGCTGGACGCGGACTGCACCCAGCAGGAGGCCGCCGACGCGGCCGACGTGACGCCGGTGACCGTCCGTCGGACGTACGCCGATCTGACCGAGGAGTGACCGGAGCGGCCGACGCCGCCCGCGAGTGAGTCGCGAGACGGACGCCATGACACCGAGCCGAGAGCCCGTCATCTTCTGCGCCGCGAGTCGAGAGCCCCCGAGAACGAGGGTGCGAGCGAAGGCGAGAGCGTGAGTGAGGACGAGCGCGAGCACCCGGTCTATCGATCGTTCCGCGAGGCGTCGAAACCGGTCGTCCACCGCCCTCTGACCGCGAGGTGAACCTGCGAGATGAGTCCTAAGAGGGGGAGTTCGAGCAGCGGCCCGATCACGAGCGCCAGCGGGATCAGCGGCTCGTTGGGAAACGCGACGACGGCGATGGCGAGCGCGGTCGGGGAGTTCCGCGAGAGGATCGTGTTGGTGAAACAGACTAGCTCTCCGTACGAGAAGGAGAGCAGGCGGCCGGCGGCGAACCCGACCGCGAGGTTGATCGCGTAGAACAGCACGACGGGGACCGCCATCAGCGCCAACAGGCGGGGGTTCGCGACGATCACCGCGCCCTGCGACGCGAACATCGCGCCGATGGCCAGCGCGAGGAAGAGGATCTGGACCGGGCTCAGCCGCGGCAGGAATCGCTCTCTGAACCACGTCTCCCCCTTCGTCCGGGTGAGCCCCCATCGGGCGACGCCGCCGAAGAGCAGCGGGACGACCAAGACGAGCAGGACGCTCTCGGCCAAAAGTGCGAGCGGCAGGTCGACGAGCGTCCCCGCGAACGCGTAGAGGTACACCGGCAGCAACACCAGTTGGAGGACGAGGTTGTACGGTAGCAGGGAGGTCGCCAGCGGCACGTCGCCGTCGGCGATGTCGGTGAACACGAGGTACCAGTCCGTACACGGCGTCACGAGGAGCATGATGAGCCCGACCCAGAGCGCGGGCTGGTCGCGGAGGAAGACCGCGCCGAGCCCGACCGCCAGCAGCGGGCTCCAGACGAAGTTGACCAGCAGGCTCGACCCCGCGACCCGGCGGTTCGGTGTCGGCGGAGCGGGCGGGTTAAAAGGAAGAACGACGGCGAAGCCGCCGTTTCGTGACGGTCCGCGGGGCGGCCGCGGCGGCGTCAGCGGGGGCCGCCGCCGGTGGGGAAACCGGCGGCGGGGAAGCCGACGGTGACCGGTCGTCGCCGAGGGGACCGGCGACGGCCGGAGGCCGACGGCGGGCGAGTGGGAGGGCGGAAGGCGGAGGGCAGGGAGGGCACCGCGACCGCCCGGCGGGCGTCACGCACTCGAATCGAGGTGCGGTTCCCCGTTCTACGTTAGCCGTGTATAGTCCGGATGGACCGAACAATCCGCTCAGCCCCGACGAACCGCGTCGTGCGTACCGCGCTCACTCCTCGCCGAGCTTGTGCTGGAACGCGAAGAAGACCCGGCGACCGGTCTCCGTCAGTCGGACGGTGTCGGAGCGACCCACGTCCTCCAACTCGACGTAGCCGCGGTCGCGGAGGGGAGAGAGCACGTGGGTCTCCAGCGCGCGGTACTTCGCCGTCCGGCTCGCGCCCGCCTCGCGGAGGAACGAGAGGCCGCGCTCGTGCGCCCACTCGATCAGGTTCCACTTGTCGGTCGTCACGTTGTCGTCGTCGCGGTCGAGCAGCCGACCGAGCACCGCGACCTGATCGGTCGTGGGCGCGTCCATCGGGTACAAGGGGAGGTCGACGGTGCGCTCGACGCCCTCGGTGAGCGGCTCCTCGTCCACGTCGTGGCGGTGGCGCTCGGGCTCGACGCTGTAGGGGCGTGCGCCGACGATCATACACGCCATCGCGACGCCGACCGCGGCGATCCGCGGGCCGGTCGAGACGTTGGCGAACAGCCGGTCGCCGTCCTCCTCGCCGGCGCCGTGGCGGGCGGCGACGGTCGTCGTCACGCCGAGCACGTCGTACACGTCGGCGAGTTCGACGGGGAGCGCGCGGACCGACGCGAACTCCGCGGCCGCGGTCCACGCGTCGCGCTGGTAGTCGGTGAGCCGGTCGGGGTCGACGCGGGTGTCCGCCGGGTCCGCGGCCCCGGCCGCCTCGAAGTCGACGGCGCCGCGAGGAGCCTCGCGGTCCGGGGCGTCCGCAAGCAGGTACACCACGTCCGCGCCGTGGCGGCGGAGGGGCTCGACGATCCGGTCTCGTTCGTGGCCGAGCGGCGCGACGTGAACGCGCCGTTCGGCCACGCTGGGGACCGATGTGTCCATACACCCGTTCCTTCCGGTGATCGCTTAAAAGATGCGTCGCGGGTCGGCGGTCGGGGCTGTTGGGAGAAAGGATCGGCGCTCGGAAGCGGTCCGGACGGCTCCCGTCCGCTCCCGAGCCCTCGGTACCGATCACGTGACGTGGGGGCGCATAGCACGAAAACCGTTAAGCCCGGCTGTCGCCTACGAGCGGGTATGAGCGCTGACCGGTCCGCCCTCCGGCGGGCCATCGAGCGCGGCGAACGGGACGGTGGCGCCATCGAGTTCAAGGAGCGGCTGACTCGCGAGGTCCACCTCGCGGACGGGCGGATGGAGTCGCTCGTCGCCCAGCTCCGCCATCGCGTGCTCTCCGGGGACGGCGAGGCCACCTACGTCCTCGGCGTCACCGACGACGGCGGGCTGGCCGGAGTCTCGCCCGACGCCTTCTCCGAAACGATGGACGTGCTCTCGCTTCTGGCCGACGAGGCGGACGCCCACATCGCCGACGTGGAGACGTGGAGCGCCGGCTCCGGCAGCGCGTCGCACGGCGCCGCGAGCAGCCGGACGGAGTCCGGTGGCGGGGACACGGAGGGGCTCGTCGGGCTCGCCACCCTCCGCGACGGCGGGATGTTCGAGGCGGACGACGACCACCTCGTGGTCGGCACGGCCGGCCACGTCGACCACGGGAAGTCGACCCTCGTCGGCACTCTCGTCACCGGCCGAGCCGACGACGGGCAGGGCGGCACGCGCGGCTTCCTCGACGTCCAGCCCCACGAGGTCGAACGCGGGCTCTCCGCCGATCTGTCGTACGCCGCCTACGGCTTCGACGACGACGGCGACGAGCCGATCCGGATGGACAACCCGCACCGCAAGTCCGACCGCGCCCGGATCGTCGAGGAGGCGGACCGGCTGGTCTCGTTCGTCGACACCGTCGGCCACGAGCCGTGGCTCCGGACGACGATCCGCGGGCTCGTCGGCCAGAAGCTCGACTACGGACTCGTAGTCGTCGCCGCCGACGACGGCCCGACGAAGACGACCCGCGAGCACCTCGGCATCCTGCTGGCGACCGAGCTGCCGACGATCGTCGCGATCACGAAGGCGGACGCCGTGAGCGACGAGCGGCTCGTCGCGGTCGAACGCGAGACCGAGTCGATGCTGCGGGACGCCGGCCAGACCCCGCTGCTCGTCGACCGCCACGGGATCGACACGGCGGTCGCGGAGGTGGGCGACGGCGTCGTCCCCCTGCTCCGGACCAGCGCGGTGACGAAGGAGGGAGTCGGGTCGCTCGACCGGCTGTTCGAGACGCTCCCGAAGCGGGCGACGCCGGAGCGCGCGGAGTTCCGGATGTACGTCGACCGGAGCTACAAGGTGACCGGCGTCGGCGCGGTGGCGTCCGGCACGGTCAACTCCGGCACCGTGGAGGCCGGCGACGAGCTCCTCTTGGGGCCGATGGCCGACGGCTCCTTCCGCGAGGTGGAGGTGCGCTCGATCGAGATGCACTACCACCGGGTCGACAAGGCCACCGCCGGCCGGATCGTCGGGATCGCGCTGAAGGGCGTCGACGAGTCGGAGATCGAGCGCGGGATGGCCCTGGTGCCCCGCGACAGCGACCCGGCCCCGGTCCGCGAGTTCGAGGCCGAGGTGATGGTGCTGAACCACCCGACGCGGATACGGGAGGGGTACGAGCCGGTCGTCCACGTCGAGACCGTCTCGGAGGCGGCCGTCTTCGAGCCGGAGGGAGGGCGGCTCCTCCCCGGCGACACCGGCCGAACGACGGTCCGGTTCAAGTTCCGTCCGTACCTGGTCGAGGAGGGCCAGCGGTTCGTCTTCCGCGAGGGGTCGAGCAAGGGCGTCGGCACCGTGACCGACACGCGTCCGGTCGCGGACGGTCCGCCGTCGACCGACGGCGAGCGGTGACGAACGGCCGGACCGGCGGTGTCGGTTCGGGCGATGCGAACGGTCGGCGCGACCCGGAGCGGCCCGGATCGGCCCGAACGGTCCGAGGCGGTGACCCCCGGGGGGGCGTGCCGTCTTGCGTTTCCACACCGCCACCGCCGTCGTATACCGGAACGTTCCAAATTCGATCGGGTCTGGTTGTGCAAGAGTGGCGCCTCACCGATAGAATTGGGCATTCGAGTGATTGAATGCGAAATATTTATGATAATAAGACCGTACCGCCCTGTATGCGTCGACTACGTACGAACGACGTTTCGCGGAGAGAGGTTCTCGCTGGGAGCGCAGCAACCACGTCCCTCCTGCTGGCCGGGTGTGCCGGCGGCGGCGGTGGCGACGGCAGTGACGGCGGCGACGGCAACAGTACTGACGGCGGTGACAGCGACGGCGGCGACGGCGGGTCCGGGGACCCGACCCTGTACGTCGCGCAGGTGAAGGGACCGCTCGACATGGACCCGGTCGTGATGAACGACGTTCCGTCCGCGCAGATCACGGGACAGATATTCGACGGCATCTACGAGTACGGCGACGGCGTCGGCATCCAGCCGAAGATCGCTGCGGAGGAGCCGACCGTGGAACGCGACGGGACCCGGTACATCGTCCCGCTGCGCGAGGACGCCGAGTTCCAGAACGGCGACCCCGTCACCGCGGAGGACGTCATCCACACGATGCTGGCCCCCGTGGAGGAGCAGACCGAGAACGCCCCGGAGGTCAACATGATCGACACCGCGGAGGCGATCGACGATCACACGGCGCAGTTCGACCTGTCGTACCCCTACGGGGCGTTCACGATCGCCATGGTCCGCAGCGTCGTCAACGCCTCCGTGCGACAGGAGGACACCGAGGCGTACAACCAGGACCCGGTCGGGTCTGGACCCTTCCAGCTCGTCGAGTGGGAGCCGGAGAACAACGCGACCGTCGAGCGGTGGGACGACTACTGGGACGACGACGTCGGCCTCCCGGAGATCGGGTCGATCGAGTTCGATCCGATCGAGGAGCAGACGACCCGGGTCACCGAGCTCGAGACGGGCAACGTCGACATCATCGAGACGATCCCGCCGCAGCTGTACGAGACCGTCGAGGGGAACCAGAACGCGTCCATCACCGAGGAGCCGGGCGTCGGGTACTTCTACCTCGCGTTCAACTGCGCCAACGGGCCGACGAGCGACCCGCTCGTCAGGGAGGCGGTCGACTACTGCTTCTCGATGGACCAGGCGATCGAGAACTTCGTCGAGCCCTCCGGGGTGCGGCAGTACTGCCCGTACCCGTCCTCCATCTCGGAGGAGTGGAACTTCCCGGTCGACGAGTGGGAGAGCATTCCGCACGATCAGAACATCGAGGAGGCGCAGGCGCTGTTCGACGAGGCCGGCGTCTCGATGGACTACAGCTGGCGGATCATCGTGCCGCCGGACGACATGCGCGAACAGATCGGCATCACGGTCGGCGACGGCCTGCAGAACGCCGGCTTCGAGAACGTCGAGGTCCAGCGGCTCGACTGGGGGACGTTCACCGAGGCGTACCAGAGCGACGACGGACCGAACAGCGACGACGAGTACAACATGTACACGCTCGGGTGGTCCGGGAATCCGGACCCGGACGCGTTCGCGTACAACCTCCTGAGCCAGGAGGCGGACGGCATCACCAACGGGACGTTCCACGGGTACGACGAGGCCTCCGAGATGCTGACGCAGGCCCGCGAGTCCGCCGACCGCGACGAGCGGCGGCAGCTCTACGTCGACGCGACGACGGAGCTGCTCGAGGGGCGCGTCCACCTCCCGGCGTACAACCTGAACAACTCCTACGGCGTCCGCAGCGCCGTCGAGGGGTACAGCGCACACCCGATAGCCACCGAGATCCAGGTCGGCGGCGTCTCGGTGACCCGGTGAACTGACAGCGCGGACGCGTTCGACGCGTCCCGTCGCGGCTGTTCGCGACACGGGCGTTCCGGATACAGACCGTCGACTGCCGGGCGGCCGGTCGCGCCGAGGTGCCCGGCGTTCCGGCGGGTCTTCCGCACGAAACGGACAAGCGACAGCCGACAACCGAAACACGCAACGAGGTAACACACAGTGGGGCTACTCCGGTACACACTCTGGCGGTTCGCACAGGCGATACCCGTACTGATAGGTATCGTGACAATAACGTTCTTCCTCGCCAACCAGATCCCCGGCGACCCGGTCGAGATCATGCTGGGACCGACGCCGGCGCAGGAGCAGGTCGAGGCGATCCGCGCCCAGTACGGGCTCAACCGGCCGATCCACGAGCGGTACATCACCTACCTCGCCAGCGTGGCGACGGGCGATCTCGGGGTCAGCATCTACTACGACCGGCCGGTCGCCGAGATGATCATGCTCCGGCTGCCGGTGACCATGCTCCTGATGCTGTCGGCGTTCGCGTTCGCGATCGCCACGGCCGTCCCGCTCGGGGTCATCTCGGCGAAGCGGCGGAACGAGCCGGCCGACCACCTCTCCCGGTTCGTCTCGCTGATCGGCGTCTCGACGCCGTCCTTCTGGATCGGGCTGGTCTTGATCATCGTGTTCGCGTTCTACCTCGGGTGGTTCCCCGCGCGCGGCCTCATCCTCCCGTGGGCCAACCCGGCGGACGTCCGGGGCGCAGCGACCCAGTGGGAGGTGATACGCCAGTCGGCCCATCACCTCTTCTTGCCGATGATCGCGCTCGGGACGCTCCAGATGGCACAGATCACGCGGATCGAGCGGTCGTCGATGGTCGACTCCCTGCAGGGCGAGTACGTCAAGCTCGCGCGGGCGTACGGCGTCCCCGAGTCGACGATCGTCCGCAAACACGCCTTTCAGGTGGCCCAGCTACCGGTGATCACGATCATCGGTCTCGGGCTGTCGACGGCGCTCGGCGGGGCCGTCCTCACGGAGACCGTCTTCGAGATCCAGGGGATGGGCCGGCTGATCATCACCGCGATCAACAACCAAGACTACGAGCTGATCATGGGAACGACGCTCGTGTTCGGGTTCGTGTACGTGATCGGCGTGATCATCACGGACATCACGTACAGCTACCTCGACCCGCGGGTTACCTACGGTGACGACTGATGTCGATTAACAGCGCAACTGCGGACGACGACACGCCGGACAGCGACGACGGGAACGACGGCGCCGAAGGCGTCGAGGCCCGCGTCGGGCTCCGGTACACGCTCAAGCAGGTGCAACGCGACACGACGGCCCGGATCGGGACCTACATCGTCGGGTTCATTACCCTGCTCGCCGCGTTCGCCGCGGTCGACTACTATCTGCTCGACTACGCGATCGCGGAGGCGCTGCTGTACAACCCCGAGACCGACCCGGCGGAGGTCAGGCGGCTGCTCCCGCCCGTCGGGATGGAGAACCAGTTCGGTCAGGGCGTGCTCGAACACCCCCTCGGCACCGACCACCGCGGACGCGACCTGCTCGCGCGGGTCATCTACGGGACGCGCGTCGCGATGTCGGTCGGGTTCATGGCGACCGGAATCGGGCTCGTCGGCGGGACCCTCGTCGGCGCGGTCTCCGGCTACTACGGCGGCTGGATCGACGACGTCCTCCAGCGGTTCACCGAGACCATCTACGCGATCCCGTTCCTCGTCTTGGTCATCGCCTTCATGACCGCGTTCGGCCGCGACCTCCGGTTCGCGATGATCGGCGTCGGGATCACGGCGATCCCCGTGTTCAACCGCCTCATCCGCTCGCGGGTCGTCTCGATCCGCGAGGAGGACTACGTCGAGGCCGCCCGCGCGGCCGGCGTGAAAGACCGGAACATCATCCTCAGACACATCATTCCGAACAGCTTCGCGCCGGTGCTCGTGCAGGCGACCCTGCAGGTCGGCGTCAGCATCCTCGTCGTGGCCGGGCTCTCGTTCCTCGGGTTCGGCGCCCAGCCGCCCACGCCGTCGTGGGGACAGATGCTGTCGGCCTCCCGGGGGTACATGCTGCCCGCGCCGACGTTCAGCATCTTCCCCGGCGTCGCCATTCTGATCACCGTCATCGGCTTCAACATCCTCGGCGACGGTCTGCAGGACGCACTCGATCCCCGAATCAACAACTGACATGAGCGAACCACTACTCAGCGTACGCGATCTCAAGACACAGTTCTTCACAGAGGACGGCACGGTCCGCGCCGTCGACGGCATCTCCTTCGACGTTCACGAGGGGGAGATCGTCGGCCTCGTCGGCGAGTCGGGGGCGGGCAAGTCCGTCGCGACGTCGAGCATCCTCCGGCTCGTCGACAGCCCCGGCGAGATCGTCGGCGGCGAGATCACGTTCAAAGGCGAGACGATCTTCGGCGTGGAGGAGGACGGAGACGGCGAACTCCGTCGTCGAGACGACATGCTCTCCGAGACGGAGATGCGCGAACGCATCCGCGGCCGGGAGATCGCGATCATCTTTCAGGACCCGATGGAGTCGCTGAATCCCGTGTTCACCGTCGGGGGACAGCTCCGGGAGTTCATCGAACTCAACCGCGACCTCTCCGCCGAGGAGGCGAAGGAGGAGGCCATCGACATGCTCAGGGAGGTGGGGATTCCCGCGCCGGAGTCGCGGTACGACGAGTACCCTCACCAGTTCTCTGGCGGGATGCGCCAGCGCGTGCTGATCGCGATGGCGCTCGCGTGCGAGCCCGACCTGATCATCGCCGACGAGCCGACGACCGCGCTCGACGTCACCGTCGAGGGACAGATCCTCGAGATGGTGACGGACCTACAGGAGAAGTACGGCACGTCGTTCATCTGGGTCACCCACGACATGAGCGTCGTCGCGGAGATCTGCGACCGCGTGAACGTGATGTACCTCGGCGAGGTCATCGAACACGCCGAGGTGGACGACCTGTTTTACGAGACCAAACACCCGTACACGCAGGCGCTGCTCGATTCGATGCCGCGTCCGGACGAGACGGTCGACGAGCTGCGGCCGATCGAGGGCGTGATGCCCGAAGCGATCGACCCGCCCTCCGGCTGTCGGTTCCACTCGCGCTGTCCCGACGCGCGAGCGGTGTGCCGAGAGGTCCATCCCGAGCCGCGGGATCTCAGCGACGACGACGCCGCGCCGCACACGGCCGCGTGCGTGAAGTACGACCCCTTCGAGGTCGGATACGAGGAGAGCGCTCCGATCGACACGACCGCGGGCGGCGGCTTCTCGGCCGGGTTCACCGACACCGGGGGTGAGTCGGAATGAGCGACGCGCCGGGGGCGACGCGGGCGGGGTCCGACGGGGAGGCGCTGCTCGAAGTGCGGAACCTGTGCAAGTACTTCGACAACGACGGGGGGATGTTCGGCGGGATCTCGCTCGACGACGAGTTCCCGTTCGTCACGCGGGACGGCACGAACGTCCGCGCCGTCGAGGACGTCAGCTTCGACATCAAGAAGGGAGAGACGCTCGGGCTCGTGGGCGAGTCGGGGTGCGGGAAGTCGACGCTCGCGCGCACCGTCCTCCGGCTGCTCGAACCGACCGAGGGGAGCGTCTATTTCAAGGGAGAGGACCTCGCGACTACCTCGGGCGAGCCGCTGCGCCGGAAGCGCAAGGACATGCAGATGATCTTCCAGGACCCGCAGTCCTCGCTCGATCCCCGGATGAAGGTCGGTCCGATCGTCGAGGAACCGATGAAGGCCCACGGGATGCTCGACGACGAGGGGCGGGAAGCGCGCGCCAAGGAACTGCTGGAGAAGGTCGGCCTCGACCCGCAACACTACAACCGCTACCCGCACGCGTTCTCCGGCGGACAGCGGCAGCGGGTGAACCTCGCCCGGGCGCTGTCGGTGAATCCGGACTTCATCGTCTGTGACGAGCCCGTCTCCGCGCTCGACGTCTCGATCCAGGCGCAGGTGCTCAACACGATGCAGGACCTCCAAGACGAGTTCGACCTCACCTACCTCTTCATCGCCCACGACCTCAGCGTCATCCGGCACATCTCCGACCGCGTCGCGGTCATGTACCTCGGACAGATGGTCGAGCTCGCGGACAAGGCGGAGCTGTTCGAGAACCCGCAGCACCCGTACACGCAGGCGTTGCTCGACGCCATCCCCGTGCCGGACCCCCGGAGCGGGGGGCGGACCGCGCTGCTGACCGGGGACGTGCCGTCGCCGATCGACCCGCCCTCCGGCTGTCGGTTCCGGACGCGGTGTCCGTCGCTGATCCAGCCGGAGGCGTACGACATGACGGACGCGGAGTGGGAGAACGCCGTGGAGTTTCAGCGGGCGGTGAAGCGGCGCGCGTTCGAGACGACGGACCGGTCCGCGCTCCGCCGCCGCTACTTCGACGACGCGGAGCCCGACGGCGACGCGGGAGAGCGCGTCGATCGGGCGCTCGACCGCATCGCCGCCGAGGAGTGGGACGCGGCGGAGCGGCTGCTCACGGAGTCGTTCGCCGACGCGAGCGTCTGTGCGGCGGAAGAGCCGGCCTACGAGGTTACCCCCGAGTTCGGGGACGGCCGGCACTACGCCGCGTGCCACCGCAACCGCGAGGCGGCGGTCGCCGCCGGCGAGGACGCCGACCTCGCCGGGGCGGCCGACGAGCCGTACGCCGCGGACGCCAAGGCCGACGACTGAGTCGAGGGGCCCCTCAGCGGATGTAGATCCGCGTCGAGTCCTCGTGTCGCGGCGCCGGGTCGTCGACGGGGAGGAACGCGGAGACGACGTGTTCCCCGCGATCGGCGGGGACCGAGCGGTCGAGTCCGTCCGCGTTCGACCGTCGGAAGCGACCGGTCCACGTCACCGTGGCCGTCTTCGTCTCGCCGGCGCGGAAGGAGACGGAATCGGGGTCGTCGCGGACGTACCGCGGCTCGTCGGTCGCTTCGAGGACGCCGTCGACCCGCCATCCCCACCGCCGCCGGCCGACGGTCGCCACCTCCACGGGGACCGGGAGCCGGTTTCGGAGCCGAACGGTGATCTCGACGGGATCGCCAGCGTCGTACTCCGCCCGATCGGTCCGGACGTCAACGTCGACCGCGCGCCGCGCGAGCCACCTCGGGGCGATCCGAGAGACGGCGTCGGTGAGGTAGTTCTTCGTTTCGTCGAACCCGGTTCTGTCCGTCTGCCCGTCGTGACGCCGTTGCACCATCACGATCACCTCGTCTGTTCGGGCATCTCACCGGTCACCGACCGAGACCAGTTCCATCAGCGGGTACTCGTCCCGCATCGCCATTCGGGTTCGGACGGTGACGCCCTCGTAGTCGATCCGCATCTCGACGTCCATCAGCGAGCCGGTCAGCTCCGTGTACCCGTTCTCGTGGTCGACCGCGTCCGCGACGCGGTCGTCGTGGATCGCGACGTCGACGGACTCGCAGAACGGCTGGTTCTCGATCGCCTCCGCCATCGCCGCCTCCAGGCTCCGCGCGCTCGACGGGCTGACGGGCGTCCCCGCGAACTGGTGGTACAGCGAGCCGAACTTGATGCCGGCCTCGAAGCACGCCTGCTGGGCGTCGGTTGCCATACGCGATACGCGGCGGCGACGGGGCAAGAAGGTTCGGAGAAACGCCGTCGCCGTCGAACGGAAGGCGTTAGGACCGGCGGCGGGAACCGGGGGACATGGACACGCTTCTCGTGACGGGCGGGCGGGTGCTCCGCCCCGACGGTCGCGTCGAGCGGGCGGACGTCGCGGTCGATCGCGACGGGGGAACGATTCGGGCCGTGGACGCCCCGGAAGGGATCGGGGACGCGATCGGCGGGGGTGCCGCCGAAACCCTCGACGCCGACGGCGGGCTCGTGATCCCGGGGCTCGTCAACGCACACACGCACGTCGCGATGACGCTCCTGCGCGGGTACGCCGACGACAAGCCGCTCGACCCGTGGCTCCGAGAGGACATCTGGCCGGCGGAGGCCGAACTGACGCCCGACGACATCGAAGCCGGCGCCGCGCTCGGCGCGCTGGAGATGATCCGGTCGGGGACGACCGCGTTCGCGGACATGTACTTCGCGATGGATCGCGTCGCGAGCGCGGTCGACCGCGCGGGCCTGCGGGCGCGCCTCGGTCACGGCGTCGTCACGGTCGGGAAGGACGACGCGGCCGCCCGGGACGACGTCGAGGAGAGCCTCGCGGTCGCGAAGGAACTCGACGGCGCCGCGGACGGCCGAATCCGGACCGCGTTCATGCCGCACTCCCTGACGACGGTCGGTGAGGCGCACCTCCGCGAGGGGGTCGCCGAGGCCCGCGAGGCGGGCGTCCCGATCCACCTCCACGCGAACGAGACGACCGACGAGGTCGACCCGATCGTCGACGATCGGGGAGAGCGACCGATCGCGTACGCGGACGACCTCGACGCGCTCGGCCCGGACGACTTCTTCGCGCACGGGGTCCACCTCGACGGCTCGGAGATCGACCGGCTCGCCGGCTCGGAGACCGCGGTCGTCCACTGCCCGGCCTCGAACATGAAGCTCGCCAGCGGGATGGCCCCGGTCCAGCGGCTCCGCGAGGCGGGCGTCACGGTCGCGCTCGGCACCGACGGGGCGGCCTCGAACAACGACCTCGACGTCTTCGACGAGATGCGCGACGCCGCGATGCTCGGGAAGCTCGCCGCGGACGACGCGAGCGCGGTGCCCGCCGCCGCGGTCGTGGAGATGGCGACGGCCGGCGGGGCCGAGGCCCTCGGCCTCCCCGGCGGGCGGATCGAGGAGGGTGCGGCCGCCGACCTCGCGGTCGTCGACCTCGACGCGCCGCACCTCACACCGGTCCACGACCCGGTCTCGCACCTCGCGTACGCGGCCCGCGGGAGCGACGTGCGTCACACCGTCTGTGACGGCCAGATCCTCATGCGCGACCGCGAGGTCCTGACGCTCGACGCCGAAGCCGTTCAGGAGCGCGCCGCGACCGCCGCGAGCGACCTCGTCGATCGGGTCGGCGAATAGGGATTAGGCGTATCCGCCGGGTGTGATCGATAGCGGGAGTGAGTGTTGCAGTTCGTCAGCGGTGATGAGATATTTAAACGCGTTTGAGCGAGGGCGACGATCGCTTATAAATGAACCCGGCGGTGCGGTGGCGCGCGCCTTCGAGCGCCCACTGGGCGCGAGAAGCGCGTGCGAGGGAGTCGCTGGCGCCGCCGGCGCCAGCGACGAGGCTGGGGAGGCGTGAGGCGCTGTGTGGTTGCGGTCGGGTGGGACTCAAAGGGGCAGCCGCGCTCGGCGAACCCCAGCGACGTAAGTACCGCAAGGAGCGAGCAACGCGAGCGACTGAGGAGCGCAGCGAGCTGTGGGAGCCGAGCCCGGCTGGGGCTTTGGAGGTCGTCACCGCAGAGCCGTCGATCACCGATACACAGCCGACAGCAGCACCACTCGATCAGTTATAAATAACCGATCCGCCACAGTGATTCACGTACTCCCGGTCTGACTCACCACCGACACCATCGATCGATGATCGAGCCGCGCCTGAGCCGCGAACCGGCTCTATCCGAACCCGAATCGACGCCGATCAGGGTCGATTACCTACCCGATCCCGCTGGAACACCGAAACAGCCGAGACAGCGCCGTTAACCCGAATGAAATCCGGTTTAAACCGGGTTAACGGAGTTCTCTTTTTATAGGGTAACGGCGACACGACCCGAGTGGACATGAGAGAACGCACGACAGCCATCCTACTGATCGCGGTCGTCGCGCTGGGCGCGATGACCGGCGTCGCGGCCGCCGACGGCCACCTCGAAGTGGGCGTCGACGACGCGGACGGAGAACCGACGGTGACGGTGACCGAGAACGACACCGCGGTCGAGAACGCCACCGTGGTCGTGAGCGCGGTCGACGAAGGCGACGACGAGAACGAGTCGTACGCGGGAGGAGGCGAGTACGAGACCGACGCCAACGGCACGGTCGAACTCCCCGTCCCCGAGGAGGACGTGACGGTCGAGGTGACCGCCGCCTCCGGGAACGAGACCGCCTCGACGACGGTCGACCTCGAAGCCCCCGACGGCCTCGAACTCGACGTCGAGGACACCGACGGCGAGCCCGTCGTGACGGTGACGGACAACGACGCCGCGGTCGAGAACGCCTCGGTGAACGTCACCACCGCCGACGGTCAGGACGCCGCCTACGGCGGCGAGGGCGGCTACGAGACCGACGGGAACGGTACCGTCACCCTCGACGCCGCCGAGGAGGACGTCACGGTGAACGTGACCGCCGAGCACGAGAACGACTCCGTCTCGACGACGGTCGACCTCGAAGCCCCCGACGGCCTCGAACTCGACGTCGAGGACACCGACGGGGAACCCGTCGTGACGGTCACCGACGACGGTGAGGCCGCGGAGAACGCCTCGGTGAACGTGACGACGGCTGACGGTCAGAACGCCACCTACGTCGGGGCGGGCGACTACGAGACCGACGGGAACGGCACCGTCACCCTCCCCGCCGCCGGGCAGAACGTCACGATCGACGTGACCGCCGAGTACGGGAACGACTCCGTCTCGACGACGGTCGATCTACTCGCCGACGGCGACGTGGCAGCGGATCAGCCCTTCGGCCAGCTCGTTCGGGACTTCGTCGACCGCCTGCAGGACCGCGAGGGCGGCATCGGCGACGCCGTCTCGGACTTCGCGACGGAGAACAACCCGGGGAACGCCCCGGACCACGCGGGGAGCCCGGGCGGCCCGAACGACGCCGGTAACGGAACCGACGCCGGTAACGGAAACGGGGCGGGCAACGGGAACGATGCGAGCAACGCCAGCGACGGTCCCGGTAACGCGCCCGGCCACGCCGGGCAAGGCGGCGGAAACGGCAGCGAGCAGGGGCCGCCGTCCCACGCCGGTCCGGGCGGTGACAACGGTGAGGACGGTGACGGCAGCGATGACGACGAGCAGGGGCCGCCGTCCCACGCCGGCCCGGACGGTGACGATGCCGAAGACGACGACGCCGACGACGATGCCGAAGACGAGGATGCTGACGACGGCGACGACGACGAAAATGAGACCGACAGCGACTCTGACGACGCTGACGACGGCGACGACGATGCCGACGGCAGCGCCGGGAACGGGCCGGGCAACGGCAACGGTCAGGGGAACGGCAACGGTCAGGGCAGCGGTCCGTAGTAGCTGACGGTCTCGTCTGACGGCCGCGTCCGGCGGCCACCTTTTCGCGACGCGCCCGGTGTCGGCAGGGTTTAGTGCGCCGTGAGCGAACCGAGAGGCATGAGCGAAACCGCGTACTCGCCGGTGTCACACCACCTCTCGGACCTCGAAACGGCCCGCGAGGAGGGACGCCGGAAGATGGACTGGGCGCTCCAGCACATGCCGATCCTGAACGCCCTCCGCGAGGAGTTCGTCGACGAGCAGCCGCTCGACGGCGAGACGATCGCGATGGCGATGCACGTCGAGGCGAAGACGGCGAACCTCGTCGAACTCTTGGCTGACGGCGGCGCCGAGGTCGCGATCACCGGGTGTAACCCCCTCTCGACGCACAACGACGTGTCGGCCGCGCTCGACACCCACGAGTCGATCACCTCCTACGCGGTCCGGGGCGTCGACGACGAGGAGTACTACGACGCGATGCACGCCTGTATCGCCCACGAGCCGACCATCACCGTCGACGACGGGATGGACATGGTGAAGCTCGTCCACGAGGAGTACCCGGATCTCATCGACTCCATCGTCGGCGGCGCCGAGGAGACGACCACCGGCGTCGACCGCCTGCGCGCGATGGACGCCGACGGCGAACTTCACTACCCCGTCTTCGCCGTGAACGACACGCCGATGAAGCAGCTGTTCGACAACGTCCACGGGACGGGCGAGTCGTCGCTCGCGACCATCGCGATGACGACGAACCTCTCGTGGGCCGGCAAGAACGTCGTCGTCGGCGGCTACGGACAGTGCGGGAAGGGCGTCGCCAAGAAGGCCTCGGGCCAGAACGCGAACGTCATCGTCTGTGAGGTCGACCCCCGCAAGGCGCTCGAAGCCCACATGGAGGGGTACGAGGTGCTGCCGATGGGTGAGGCCGCGAAGACGGGCGACGTGTTCATCACGACGACGGGCAACCGCGACGTGATCACCCGCGAGCACTTCGAGGAGATGGACGACGGCGTCCTCCTCGCGAACGCCGGGCACTTCGACGTCGAGGTGAACCTCGACGACCTCGACGAACTCGCGGTCGACCGCTACGAGGTCCGCGACGGCGTCGAGGGGTTCGAGATGCCCGACGGCCGCGTCCTGAACGTGATCGCCGAGGGGCGGCTCGTCAACCTCGCCGCGCCCATCTCCCTCGGTCACCCGGTCGAGGTGATGGACCAGAGCTTCGGCGTGCAGGCGGTCGTCGTCCGCGAGCTCGCGGCGAACGGCGAGGGGTACGGGCCCGGAGTCCACGACGTGCCCGACGAGCTCGACCGCGAGGTCGCGGACATCAAGCTCGCCGCGGAAGGCGTCGAGTACGACGACCTCAGCGACGAGCAGCGCGAGTACATGGACAGCTGGGAGCACGGTACATAAACGCCCGTAGCAACTTTTAAACGGGAATGCGGTGGCGCGCGCCTCCGAGTGGCCGACAGGCCACGAGGAGCGCGTGCGAGGGACGCGGCGAGCGCTGATAAGCGCGAGCCGCGAGGCTGGGGAGGTGCGAGGTGCGGTGCTGTGCGGTCGAGTGGGATTCAAAGGGGCAGCCGGGCTCGGCGAACCCCAGCGACGTAAGCACCGTAAGGAGCGAACGAAGTGAGCGACTGAGGAGCGCAGCGAGCTGTGGGAGCCGAGCCCGGCTGCCCCTTTGGAGGTCTTCACCGCATCGCCGTCAACAGCGACAACGTACGACCGACCACTGTCACCGATCTCGACCTCGCGCCCTTTTTGAGCCGCAACCCCCTACACGTATCAGTGACAGTCACGAGCGTCCACGATCCGAGCCACCGCGAGGCCCTCTGGGAACTCGAAGACGCCTTCGAGCGCGGCGACCTGATCAGCGTGTTCGGTCGCTGCACCGTCAGCTACGAGGGCCGCGCCGCCTCCGATCTGGGCGCCGGCGACCGGCTGCTCGTGTTGAAGCCCGACGGCGCCGCCCTCGTCCACACCGACGAGGGGCGCCAGCCCGTCAACTGGCAGCCGCCGGGATCCGAGCACCACGCCGCGATCCGCGAGGGGCGGCTTCGCGTGCGCTCCACGCGAAGCAACCCCGATGAGACGCTGACGGTCCAGTTTTCCGACGTGCACCAGCTCTCGGCGATGGCCGTCACGGGCGGGCGCGACCTCACGCTCCACGGGAGCGAGGAGGACCTCCGAACCCGGATCTTGGACCGACCCGACCTCGTCGAGCCGGGGTTCGAGCCGAAGGAAACCGAACGCCCCTCCAGCGCCGGCCCGATGGACGTGTTCGGCGTGGACGCCGACGGGACCCCGGTCGTCGTCGAGCTGAAGCGCCGGCGGGTCGGCCCGGACGCGGTCGGGCAGCTCGCCCGGTACGTGCGGGCGCTTCGGGAGGAGCTGGGGATCGAGGAAGGAAGCGACGACGATTCCGGCGCCGACCGCAACGAGACCGCACCCGCCATTCGCGGCATCCTCGTCGCGCCCTCGGTCACCGATCGGGCCGCGGAACGGCTCGCGGACCGCGGGTTCGGCCACGTCGCGCTCGACCCGACGCCGGCGGAGTGATCGAGCGGCGTGGAGTGATCCGGCGACACGAAGCGGTCCGATGGGCGTGTCAACGCCCGACGCGATCCGCCGGAGAGCCGGCGCTTCCCCCCGACGAACCGACGATGACGCCGTGGTATCGAAGGCTTTATCGCCGCAGCGCGGGCTACATCGGGCAAGTAGCCATGTCTGACAAACCCGCCTCTATGTATCGGACGATCGACAAGCCGTCGTACACCCGCCGCGAATACATCACGGGCATTCCCGGCTCGAAGATCGCCCAGCACAACATGGGCGATCTCTCCGCGGAGCCGGACGACTACCCCGTCCAGATCAGCCTCCGCGTCGAGGAGGAGCTTCAGATCCGGCACGGCTCGCTTGAGAGCTCCCGGCTCTCGGCGAACCGTCACCTCATCAAGGAGCTCGGCGAGGGCAACTACAAGATGACTCTCCGCAAGTTCCCCCACCAGGTCATCCGGGAGAACAAACAGGCGACCGGCGCCGGCGCGGACCGTGTCTCCGACGGGATGCGGCAGGCGTTCGGCAAGCCGGTCGGAACCGCCGCACGGCTCAACAAGGGCGACATCGTCTTCACCGCGTACTGCGGCGTCGAGCAGGCGTCCACCGTGAAGGAGGCGTTCCGCCGCGCGTACAACAAGCTCTCGCCGCCGTGCCGGATCACGGTCGACAGCGGCGAAGAACTCCTCGTTTCGTAACGACCGCCGGCGCTCCCCGTCCGTTCGAGGCGGGCCCTTTTCCGTGCGTTCGCTTCGCGTAGCGTCGCGTAGCGTCGACACCGCGGGCATAGCTCCCGTGCCGCGTGCCGAGCCGAACACCTGAAATACCTCGCTCGCGTACCGAACGGCAGTGTCACAGCAGTTGGCCGAGGTCGAGACGCTGTTCCTCCACGAGGCGCGGAGCGATTACACCATCGTCGCGAACCGCGACGGCAACCGGGTGCTCCGCGGACGGCTCGAACTCAAGGAGACCTCCGCGGGCCCGCGTCCGGGGAAGTTCCGGGTGATCCGCGACGGAGAGGACCATCCCCGCCAGCCCGACGAGTTCGTCGAACTCGCCCGCGCGGCCGGCCGGATCCGGATCTCCGAGCAGACCTCACCGGAGAACCGAAAGCGGCTACAGGAGATGCTCGACGGCTACCAGCTGGAGGCGACGGCGGTCCGGACCTGCCGGCGCTGCGCGAGCGACGGTCGATACGGCCCCATCACGAGCGAGAGCGCGGTCGAGCACAACGGCGAGCTGATCTGCCGGGACTGCGCCCGTCGGGAGCTGGAGCGCGAGCTGTCGTACAAAGGCGAGTTCACGGGCGCCGCCGAAGAGCGCCTCGAAGAGCTGCTGTACGAGTCCGGCGATTTAGACCGGATCGTCAACCTCCTGCAGGGGGGGCTCGACCCCGACCTCACGAAGTACGACGAGGTCTCCGCCAACGTCGACGACATCTCGCCGGTCCGGACCGAAGACTTGGACCTGCATCCGGATCTCTCCGCGCACCTGCAGGGGCGCTTCGAGGAGCTGCTGCCGGTCCAGAGCCTCTCCGTACGGAACAGCCTCTTGGACGGGGACGACCAGCTCGTCGTGAGCGCGACCGCGACGGGGAAGACCCTCGTCGGCGAGCTGACCGGGATCGATCGGGCGTTGAAAGGGGACGGGAAGCTCCTCTTTTTGGTCCCGCTCGTCGCGCTCGCCAACCAGAAACACGAGGACTTCGAGGACCGGTACGGCGACCTGTTGAACGTCTCGATCCGGGTCGGCTCCTCGCGGGTGAACGACGACGGCAACCGCTTCGACCCGAACGCGGACGTGATCGTTGGCACCTACGAAGGGATCGACCACGCGCTCCGGACCGGCAAGGACCTCGGCGACATCGGCACCGTCGTCATCGACGAGGTACACACCCTGAAGGAGGGCGAGCGCGGCCACCGACTCGACGGGCTCATCTCCCGGCTGAAGTACTACAGCGAGAACCGGATGGAGACGCATTCGGGGTACGGTGGCACCCAGTTCGTCTACCTCTCCGCGACGGTCGGAAACCCCGAGTGGCTCGCCGAGAAGCTCCGGGCGACGCTGATCGAGTACGAGGAGCGACCCGTCCCCATCGAGCGCCACGTCACCTTCGCGGACAGCCGCGAGAAGGCCGACATCGCCGACAAGCTCGTGAAACGCGAGTTCGACACGAAATCGTCGAAGGGGTACCGCGGGCAGACGATCATCTTCACGAACTCCCGGCGGCGCTGTCACGAGATCAGCCGGAAGCTCCGGTACGACTCCGCGCCGTACCACGCCGGACTCGACTACAAGCGCCGGAAGACGGTCGAGCGTCAGTTCGGGAACCAGGACCTCTCGGCGGTCGTCACCACCGCGGCGCTGGCCGCCGGCGTCGACTTCCCCGCCTCGCAGGTGATCTTCGACTCGCTGGCGATGGGGATCGAGTGGCTCTCGGTCCAGGAGTTCTCCCAAATGCTCGGTCGCGCCGGGCGCCCGGACTACCACGACCGCGGCCGCGTCTACCTCCTCGTCGAGCCCGACGGCGTCTACCACAACTCCATGGAGCGCACGGAGGACGAGGTCGCGTTCACCCTCCTCAAGGGGGAGATGGAGGACGTGGCGACCCACTACGACGAGACCGCCGCGGTCGAGGAGACGCTGGCGAACGTCGTCGTCGCGGGCAAGAAGGCCAAGCGCCTCAACGACCGCATGATCGGCGAGGTGCCGACAAAACACGCGATCGGCAAGCTGCTGGAGTGGGAGTTCATCGACGGCTTCGAGCCGACGCCGCTCGGTCGCGGGATCACGAGGCACTTCCTCGCGCCCGACGAGGCGTTCTTCATGCTCGACGCGATCCGGAAGGGGACCGATCCCTACCAGATCGTCGCGGACCTCGAACTGCGCGACGACGAGGAATGAGAATCCGCCCGCGCAACGAAACGCTTTACCGGTCGATGCGGGTAGGTATGGGTGCGGGGCCGTGGGGTAGTGGTATCCTCGCTGCCTTGGGTGCAGTGGACCTGAGTTCGACTCTCAGCGGCCCCATCCATTATTCTTGTCCGGTACAGACGATCTGTTCAAGTTCTGCATGAAGATCCGGATGGTGTTGTCTGAGAACCTCTACGTCAGTCTGGAGTTCTTCGTGAATCCGGTTTCGGATTCGTGACACGGCCTGATACTGGTCCGAACCAGTGTTTTCCGATCGGAGGTGTTCACGCTCGGTTTCGGTAAGCAGAGCACGTGTTCGTGCCATAGTCCGTGTACATTTCTGTCTGGTAACTGTTTGACGCTGTTCGATCGAAGAGGTTTGCAAATATACAAATATAAGTGCCATGACTCTCAAACCGGATACCGAATCACGACAGATATGGAACCACACAGGCGAGGCGATCTCACCGAGCAAATTGTCATCACGGAGTTGAAGAAACGAGATATTAGCGTATCAACACCGGTAGGCAACAACGAGCGATACGATCTCGTCTTGGAAAAGCCGGACGGCGAACTGTTGCGTGCACAAGTCAAAACGGGGCGATTGAAAGACGGGGTCGTCCGGTTCAAGGGAGTAAGTCAGCATACGAACTCGTCTGGCCATGTCTACAAACAGTACGGCGACGGTGTCGACTGTTTCCTCGTACACTGCGGCGAGACAGAGGAGACCTATCTTGTCGATTCAGAGGAGGTCGGCACCTCGATGCATTTACGGATCGATCCGCCCACTCAGAAAACTAATCAGATCAATTGGGCCGAGAACTATCGTCTCGATCAACAGTGGCCACCAAGTAACCACAACAGACATGCGCCAGCGGTTTCCGCGGCTATCGACACGCTTGAGAGCGTGGAGGGCTCCGTATACGTTGATCCGACCAGAGAGGACAGCCGGAACCTATTGTTTGTGGACACAGACGGTGAAACATATCAGATTAGAGTCGAGACCGGATGGATCGTGGATGGTCGAGTCAGGTTCACGCCGAGTGAAACCGCGGAGTACCATCTCATATATTGTGATGACTTAGATGACCTACTGTCTGTACATTCGGATGAATTTGATGAGTCGATCTCTTTCCGGGTAGACACCAAGAATACTCGAAACATAAGATCGAATCCAGCCGAGGAGTATAGGTTCGAGAACAACTGGCCTCCAGTAGTTGTCGGGAGTTCACCGACAGATCCAACGCCCGAACTGACCCAGTTCATCAGTAGACTGGAAGAAGGTCAGATGGCGTACGACCGAGTAGAATGCGACGGGGAAAAGACGGCGGAGGTGTATTGTGAGGAGTCGGGTTTCCGAGTCCGCGTCGAGCCGGCATGGATAGAAGAGGGGCTACTCCGGTTCAATGCAAGCGGCAACAATGCCGAGTACTATGCGTTCAAGAATCCAGAAAAAGAGGAGTGGAATCTCGTGTCAGATGATTCGTTTGAGAACTCCGTCTCGCTTCGAATAGAGCCGCCCGAAAAAGAAGATAGCCGGATTAATTTTGCGGAGGACTACTTATTAGAAAAATCGTGGCCAGTATAAACGGACTTGCCGTCTGGGCGATTCTCCAGAGAATCAGCACCGAAAAGGGACCTTACCGCTCCAGCGCCGTCCCGCTGGCGCCGACGACGTAGTCGCGGTCGCCGTCGAACGCCGCGACGGCGCAGAGGTTCTGGCCGGAGGGCGTGTCGGCGACGCTCCAGACGCCGTCCTCGCGCTCGACGACGGTGCCGCTCCCGCCGACCGCGACGCCGCCGGCGTCGCCCGTGATCACGTCTTTCAGGCCGGCCTCGGCGATCCGGTCCGACCGCCACTCGACGCCGTCGTAGACGTACAGCGAGCCGCCACCGCCGACCACGGTCACGTCGTCGGGGGCGTCGGCGTCGAGCCCGGCGAAGGTGGTGTCCGCGTCCGCGATGCCGAACGCGTTCCACGTCGTGCCGTCGTCGGTGGCGAACACTTTCCCGTTCGTGTCGATCAGGGTCCCCGCGCGAGCGTCGTAGAACTCGGCGGCGGGGATGCCGGCGCCGGAGCCGGGCGTGAGGTAGTTCCAGGTTCCCTCCTCGCCGTTCGCGAAGCTGTAGTACACCAGCCCGGAGTCGTCGACCACGTACACGTCGGCGTCGCCCGCGGGGCCGGTGACGGCGACGGAGTTGAACTGGTTGGAGGTGTCATCCGGCTGCGACCGGTCGACCAGGTTGCCGGTCGTCACGTCGTACTCACCGATTGCTCCGCTGTTGCCGACCATCCAGAGGCGCTTTCCGTCGTCAGTCACCGCGGCGCCGTAGAGGCCGTTGCCGTTGCCGGAGACGCCGCCGCGGAGCACGATCTCCCAGCCGGCCGCCGTCCGCTCGATCAGCACGCCGCCCGCGCCGACCGCGTGCGGATTCGTGGCGGTGTACCGGACGTCGTGGAGGGTCCCGTCGACCGGCGTCTTCGCGGCGGTCCAGTCCGAGGCCGACTCCGCGTCCGCCGACACGACGCCGGGGACCGCGGCGGCCGCGACCGATGCGCCTGCGAGCTTCACGACCGAACGTCGAGTGTGTCGGGTCATCGCGTCTGGGCGTTTGCCGGGGAGGGTAGTAAAAACCGGAAACCGTGGCGGTGAATTGAACCGAGTTCGGGCGACTTGATCGGAGTTGGTCGGATCAACGGTCGTTGCTTTCAAGTAAGCGATCGAAACGGACGGTGCTTTGAAGTAGGGAAGGTGATCTGGCGGCGTCAACGGGCGGGATAGGGGTCGAGGCGTACCGGTGGCGGAGCCGGCGCGCGGGCGGGGGGCGATCGCGACGCGGGTCGACGATCCGACCGCCGCCTTTCGAAATCCTTTTGTCTCGAATCGGCGTTGGTCCGATTGCGAGCCGCCTTAGCTCAGACTGGGAGAGCACTCGACTGAAGATCGAGCTGTCCCCCGTTCAAATCGGGGAGGCGGCATATTTCGAGACGGTGAGCGTAGCGAACCGTCGAGAAAACGACGCCGAGCCGATTTGGGCACGGAAGTCGCAGCGCGCGAACGGAGTGAGCGCGACCGTCTCTCATCTGTTCAAATCGGGGAGGCGGCATACCTTTTCCGCGCGAACCACATTCGTGAGTTTCGACTGAAGATCGGGCTGTCTCCCGTCCCCGCGAGCGCAGCGAGCGGGGGCTCGGAAGACGAGCGGAGCGAAGTCTTCCGGCGTTCAAATCGGGGAGGCGGCATATTTCGAGACGGTGAGCGTAGCGAACCGTCGAGAAAACGACGCCGAGCCGATTTAGAGGAACGCCCTTTACGCCGCCGTCGCTACCCACGCGGATGACCGACGACGAACGCGACCGCGACGACCCCGACGCCCGCGACGACGGACCGCTCGCCCGGCGGAAGCGCCCCCTTCGCTACGCGATGAGCGCGGCGTACGTGATCGCAGGGATCGCGCACTTCCTCGCGCCGAAGGCATTCGCGCAGGTCGTCCCGCCCGGGCTCCCGCGGCCCCGCGCCCTCGTGTACCTCTCGGGGATCGCGGAGATCGGTCTCGGGCTGGGGGTCGCCTTCGACCGGACGCGACGCGGGTCGGCGTGGGGGATCATGTCGCTGCTCGGCGCCGTCTTCCCGGCGAACGTGTACATGGCGACCGACGGCGTGGCGGCCGATCTCGCTCCCGACCGCCTCTCGGGGGTCGCCCGCGCGGCGGCGTGGGCGCGGCTCCCGTTGCAGGGCGCGTTGCTGCTGTGGGCGTGGTGGTACACCCGTCCCGACGCGGCCGACGGCGACGGTCACCCGCCGGGCCGGAGCGGCGACGCGCAGCGGCGGCAGTAGTCGAACGCGGCGTCGTTGTCCGCCCCGCACTGCGGGCACGTCGTCGAGGCCGTCCCGCCGCGCTCGCCGTCGCCCTCCGCCGGATCGCGGGGCACCCGATCGTACTCCTCGTCTTCCGCGTACGGCTCCAGCTCTCCGGACCGACGCTTGCGGCGGATCTCGCGCGCGTCGCCGACGATACCCCGGAGAACGCGGACCCCGAGGCCCAACGCGACGAGCAGGAGCATACCGATGACCGCGAGGTAGAGGAGTCCGGGGTCGACCATACGGACCGTACGGACCGCAGCGGGAGATAGTGTGGGGTGATCTCACACCACGCTGTCTCGGACGAGGGGGAGGGCGAGAGCGAGAGCGCTCAGTACCGCAACGTGGCGTCGAGAATGCCCGCCGTCTGCCCGGCGTCGAGCACCGTCGCGGCGACGACGAGCCACGCCGCCGGCACGAGCAGCGCCGGCCCGTTCTCGCGGAGGAGTCGGAACACGGCGAGGCGGTTCGGCGCGGTCGAACATAAGCGTCGGGTCGGCGGTCCGTGGGCGCCGCCGACCACCGCGTCTCCCGAGAGATCGAATCTCTGCTTCGGAGTGTTTCCGTCCCTGAATCGCCATATCGGTCGTTCTTTTCTCCGTGAGACCGCGTGTACGGTCACCGATCGTCTGGATGAGCAAACGTTGTGGGAACAATATCCGGCAACGCCCGTGGTAACTGTACACTCGCAATCCTTATCCCCCGAGGGTGCGTCCGCTGGGATGCAATGGCGACCGGAAAGGTTGATTTCTTCAACGACACTGGCGGCTACGGATTTATTGAGACTGACGACGCTGACGACGACGTGTTCTTCCACATGGAAGACGTCGAAGGGCCGGACCTCGAAGAGGGCCAGGAGCTCGAGTTCGACATCGAGTCCTCGCCCAAGGGGCCGCGCGCGTCCAACGTCGTTCGGCAGTAAGCCGATCCGATACGGTGGGTCGGTCCGGCTGACGCCGAACGCGACTCTGACACGCGACAACGAGACTTCTGCCCGCCCCCGGATTCACGTCCGATGCGGGTTCTTATCACGACACCGAGCGCCGCTGCCGTCGACCCGCCGAGCGGGGGAGAGCGGTTCGCGGCGACGAGCCTCGGCCGCGTTCGACGATCGAGGGGTCAGACGTGCTGGCCGAAGAACCCGCGACCCTTCGTCACCTCGACGTCGCCCTCGACGCGGACCTGACACGCGAGGCGCACGTCGTGGCTCGGGTGGTGCGGAGGGGCCCAGAGGCGAGCCGTCTCCTTTCTCCCGGGCTCGCTGACCTCGCCGTCGACCTGCACGGCGCAGGAGCCGCACGACCCCATTCCGCGGCAGTTGAGCTGCTCGGCCCGGCCGTTGTACACCGAGAGGCCGGCCTCCCTGAGCACGTCGCGGAGGATCTCTCCCTCCTCGCACTCGATCTCCTCGCCTTGGTAGGATACGGTCGGCATGGACAACCGGGCGGTACGTGACCGAGCCACAAAGAATCGTCGGGGACGGCAGCCAGAAGAGAACCGTCGGACGGCGCGGCCGGATCGTCGCACGGACGGGGACGGAGTGCTCGCGATCCGACGCGAATCCCGTCTGCCGGGCGTCGGACGCCGGACGGGGCGTTTTTTACCCTCGGAACCGCAGGTGAAGCGTAATGGGACTCAGGTGTCTGCTCGGGCATGATTTTGACGAGCCCGAACTGCGGCGCGAGCGCGAGGAGGACGGGAACGAGGTCGTCACCACCGTCACCGAGGTGAAGACTTGCGCTCGCTGCGGCGAGACGCAGGTGGTCAGCGAGAACACCGAGGTCACGACGATGGAACAGCTGACCGACGAGGCCACCGCCGCGGGCGACGGGCGGACGGGACCCGACGCCGACTCGGACCGCGAGGCCCCGATGACCGGGGTCGAGGGCGCCGGTCCGGAGGGCGTCGAGGTCGGAGCCGACTCGGGGACGGCGGCCGCGGACGCCGCGGGACTCGGCGACGACGGCGGCGACGACGCCGTGATCATCGACGACGGTTCCGAGGCCGACGACGCCGCGACCGACGGCCCCGGCGCGCCCGGTGCGACCGACGCCGGGACACCGGAGGCGGAGCCGGACGGCCCGACCGCGTCGACGGCGGAAGCGGACGTGGAGGCGAACGCGGCCGACGACGACGGCGGAGCGGAGCTGATCGACGAGGGGTCGTCGAGCGCGGGCGGCGGCGGGGACCGCGGTGGCGACGCCGGCGACGGCCTCGAACGCGACGAGGGCGAGTACGCGGCGTACCCGGAGGCCGAGGCGGCGGACGCGCCCGCCGAGGAGGAGCGCGCGGAGACCGACGACGGCGTGATCCTCGACGAGGAGGGCGAAGCCGCGGACGACCGCGAGCACGGCGCGTGGCCGGACGTGGAGGAGTCGGCGGGAGACGACGGGGGGCCGAGCCCGTGGCCCGAACACGGCGGCGAGGACGAGGGGTTCAGCGCCGAGATCGGCGAGAGCGACGCGGGCGACGTGGAGTTCGGCGGAGGGCTCACGCCGGAGGCCGCCGACCCGCCGGCCGACGACGAGGACGCCGAGTACGTCGAGGCGCCCGCGCCGGGGGGCGAGGCGGACCGCGGGGCCGGAACCGGCGGCGCGGCCGACGAGGGCGTCGGGATCACCCGCGGCGACAGCCCTGATCTCGAAACGTCGACCTCGGAGGTGACGACGGAGTTCTACTGCCCCGAGTGCGAGATGACACGCGTCGCCGACGGCAGTTCCATGCGCGCGGGCGACATCTGTCCGGAGTGCAAGCGCGGGTACGTCGACGAGCGACCGCTCTGAGGGCGGACCGTCGCCGGTTCTCCGTCCCCGGGCGTTCCCCCGACCGGCGATTTCGAACCGCCGGCAAACCGGGCGAAGACCCCGTGACGAAACTGGTTTACGGCCCCCTGTCGAACGAACGCGGCATGAAGGAGTACAAGATGCGCCGCGGTGAGCATCTGGACGACCGCATGCCCGACCTGAAAGGCTCCGTCGAGGAGTACTTCGGCGAGATCACCGACACGGAGGAGTGGCAGGGCCACGAGCTGTACGTCGTCGAGGACCCCGACAATCCCGTGTTCGATCGCATCGTGGCCGGCGCGGCCGAGTACGGCAGCAAGAAGGACAAGCTGGCGGTCCACTTCGAGGAGCGCCCCGCCGAGGACGTGATCGCGGAGGGGAACGCCGACGCCGCCGCCGCCGCGGTCGACGCGAAAAACGAGTTCTTACTGGAGGCGACGGACCGCGACGCGAAGTCCCGGCGCGACTCGCTAAAGCGCGAAGTCGAGGACGACGCGCCCGACTACTGAACGGCGATTTCGCTTTTCGACAGGTCGATGTCGCGAGCGGCGACACCGTCGGTCGGATGAGTGTCAGAATCGATCGGTAGAAAAATTTATTCAGAACCGAGTTAATTGCCCGGTGGTTTTAAGTTGTCAGGGGGTGAAAGGGAAGTATGAGCATCGAGACAGTCATGCTGGCGGTCGGAACGGAAGACGAAGAGCGAACCGAGCGCCTTGCGGAGGAGGCCGTCGCGGTGGCCGAGCCCGCGGGCGCCGAGGTCGTCTTGACCCACGTGTTCACCGACGAGGAGTTCGACGAGGTCAGGTCGCGGCTGGGCGTCGACGAGTCGAGCGAGGGGTCGACCCCCGACGCCGTCGCCGAGCGACACACGACCACGCGGGCGCTCTCGAAGGCGCTCACCGAGGCCGGCGTGTCGCACACGGTCCGCGGCGCGGTCGGCGATCACGCCGACGAGGTCGTCGAGGCGGCGTCGGCGGTCGACGCCGACCGCGTCGTCGTGGGCGGGCGCAGCCGGTCGCCGACCGGGAAGGCCGTCTTCGGAAGCGTCGCCCAAGAGGTCATCCTCTCGTCGCCGTGCCCGGTGACGTTCGTGCGCTCGGAGTAAAGAGCGCCATCGAATACGACCGGGGGCGCGGTCGCCGGCGGCGATCCCGTCCCCCGAAGCGTCCCGCTTAAGTGATACCGGGTCGCCGTTTTACCCGATGTACTACGTGGGCGTCGACCTCGGAGCGACCAACGTCCGGGCGGTCGTCGGCGACGAGACCGCGACCGTCCTCGGGTCCGACTCGCGAGGGACCCCGCGCGGGCCGAACGGGATCGCGGTCACCGAAGCCGTTCTCGGCGTGATCCGCGGCGCGTGCGAAGACGCCGGAATCGACCCGACCGCGGTCGTCGCGGCCGGGATCGGCTCTATCGGCCCCCTCGATCTGGCCGCCGGGGTCGTGCAGGGGCCGGCGAACCTCCCGGATACCGTCGAGCGTATCCCCCTCGTCGGGCCGGTCTCGCAGCTGTTGGACACCGACGAGGTACACCTCCACAACGACACCATCGCGGGGGTCATCGGCGAGCGGTTCCACGCCGAGCGCAACCCCGACGACATGGTGTACCTCACCATCTCCTCGGGGATCGGCGCGGGCGTCGCCGTCGACGGCAACGTGCTCTCGGGATGGGACGGCAACGCCGGCGAGGTCGGTCACATGACCGTCGATCCGCACGGCTTCATGACCTGCGGGTGCGGCCACGACGGCCACTGGGAGGGGTACTGCTCTGGCAACAACATCCCGAAGTACGCCCGCGAACTCCACGAGGAGGACCCGATCGAGACCTCGCTCCCGATCGAGGACCCCGACTTCTCCGCGGTCGACGTGTTCGGCGCGGCCGGCGAGGACACCTTCGCCGACCACGTGATCGAGCAGGTCGCCCACTGGAACGCGATGGGCGTCGCGAACGTGATCCACGCGTACGCCCCGCTGGTCGTGAGCGTCGGCGGCGCGGTCGCGCTCAACAACCCCGAGCGGGTGCTCGACCCGATCCGCGAGAAGCTAGCCGAGATGGTGTTCATCAACGTCCCCGAGGTGCGGCTCACCGAACTCGGCGACGAGGTGGTGGTGAAGGGGGCGCTCGCGAGCGCGCTCACCGGCGGCACGGGCGACCGGTCGCGGGTGGAGTCGCCGCCGGGGTGAGCGGTGGGTCGGGGAGAGCCGAGGCGAGGAGGCGAGGAGGCGGATCGGGAGAGAGACCGGCAGAGATCCGATCAGTCTTCGAACTCAGTCAGTTCGGGCTCGACGTCCGGATCGACCGCGTCCCGCGTCTCGACGTACGCGTCCCGGTACCGGCGGAGCTTCCGTAAGAGGACGTAGCCGAACGCGCCCTGAAACAGGATCACGAAGACGAACAGCGCGGCGACCTGCGGGAGCCCGGTCGCCAGCGAGAGCACGGTGGTGACCGGCCCGACGAGCGAGTTGTACAGCGCGTGGATCGCGGCCGCGATGACGAGCCCCTTCACGACGATCGGCCCGCGGTGCTCGGGGTTGAACTTGGCGAGCCCGAGGTAGTACCCCGCGAACGCGGAGTAGATGACGTGTCCCGGGCCGGCGAGCGCGCGGAGCGCCGCGATTCCGTCGCCCGCGCCGAGAGCCGCGAGACCGAGCGACAGCTCGCCCAGCTCGACGGTCTGCGCGATGTACACCAGGTTCTCGATGACGACGAACCCGAGCCCGGCGATCGCGCCGTACACCGCGCCGTCGATGACCGCGTCGAACCGGTCGTCGGTGTACGCGTACAGCCGGACCGCGAGCAGCTTCACCGATTCCTCGATCGGGCCGACGATCACGAAGAAGAAGACGACGAGCCCGGGGAACCCGAGCGGCTCGAAGTACGGCTGCGCGACGCTGTTGAGGATCGCCGCGAACGTCGCAGTAAGGATCGACAGCAGGAACGTCGCCACAAGCAGCGAGAGCGGCTCCCCGGTGGTCACGTCGGAGACGTACACGTACGCGGCGAGCCCGAGCGCGGGGACCGCGGAGAGCCCGACGAGCACCGCGACCGCCGGGTCGAAGACGAGCCCGAGCCCGAACGACCCGAGGAGCGCGAGGAGCGCGAGGAGCGCGACGAAGACGACGAGCGCCTTCGCCGACCGGGTGATGAGCCAGTGTAACGCGACGGAGAGCCCGTCGAGGGAGGTGCGCTCCTCCCACGTGGCGATGTCGTAGAGGTCGCGGTCGTCGTCGGCGCGCGACTCGACCGGGTCCGACCGAGATGGCATGTCACCGGGTTCGGACCGGGGTGACTTAAGCCGTGGCGGGATTGGGGGCGCCGCGACGACCCGACAGGATTGAAGCCGCCGCGGCCGAAGGGAGGGTATGCACTTCGACGCACGGACCCAACGAGCCCTCCGCGAGGCGTGGCTCGACGCGGACGCGATCGCGGCCGCGTCCGACCGGGTCGCCGAGCTGGTCGACGAGGACGCCGACCGCCTCCGGGAGTTCTTCGAGCCGGCCGGCCCCTACCACTCCGACATGGAGATGGCACACAGCGCGACGGACAGACAGGAGCACGCGACCGCAGATGTCGACCTGTTCACTCACGGGAGCGACCTCCGCGGCTACCTCTCGCTCGACGGCTGGGGCGTCCCGGTGGAGGGCGGGCGGGTGTTGCGGACCGCGGAGGCCGAAGGCGACGACGAGGGAGAGGATACCCGCGAGACCCCCGCCCTCGTCGAACTCTCGCTCGGCGCGACCGTCCACGACCGCGTCCGGTTCGCGCGCGACTCGAACGAGCTATGAAGGCCCGCGTCCGCGGCATCTACGCGACGGCGCTCACCGAGACCCTACTGGACGCGGGCCACGAAGTCGTCGACGCGTCGGCGCCGATCCGGCGGCGCTTCGACGCCGAATTCGGGAGCGAACCGCCCGACGTTCGGATCGCGACGACAGACGACCGACAGGGCGTCGGCGTCCACGGCGACCCGGACGCGGTGGGGTCGCTCCGCGACCTCCTGACCGACGCCGGCCTCGACGCGCTGGCGTGGACCGACCCGACCCCGCCCGGGACCGTCCTCGACGGCGAGGTGACCGAGACGCTCGGCGGGGGCGCGGTGGTGCGGCTTCGCGTCGGGGACGCCGGGACCGCCGCGGGGGGCTCCGCCGAGACCGCCGAGGGGTACCTCCCGTACGGAGGCGTCGACGACCGGGTCGAGACGGGCGACCCGGTCCGGGTGCAGGTCCGCGAGTCCGCGGCGCCGTGGACGGACCGCCGCCCCGAGCTGGACGGGGCGCTGCGGGCGGGCGGCGGGCTCGTCGCGCTCGAACCGGGCTCCGGAACCCGCGTCGACGTGCGGAACGACGAGGCCGCCCGGGAGCTTTCGGGGATGCTCGACCTGCTCGGGCTGGAGCCGCCGGAGGGGTGGCGCGCCGTCTGGAAGCCGCCCGCGGTCGACGCGGACACCGAGGAGCTGCAGGCCGGACTGGACCGGGCGGTCGCGGCCGCGGACGGGCTCGACGCCGCCGTTGACGCGGCCGGGGGCGTCGGCGTCCTCGACGGGTCGGACCCCGTTCGCGACGAGCCGCTGGCGACCCCGAACGCCGGCTTCTGGGCCTGGTTCGGCCGCGAGAGCCGGTTCGCGCTCGACGACCGGCGCCGCGAGGCGACCGCGACGATGCCGGGCCACCACCGCGTGAAGGCGGGGTCGGCGGACGCGTCCGCCGGCGTCGACCTCGCGGAGGCGCTCTGCGAGCCCGACGCGGACGCCGCGTTCCCGTTCGGGGTCGTGACGGACGCGTTCGGCCCGGCCGAGGGCGACGCGCTCCGGCTCGACCACGGCAAGCCCGACGGGCGGCTGATCACGCTGGGCGAGGCGGCGGTAACCGCGGTCGACGCCGACGGCTCGGTCACGGTCGAACGGGAGATGACCGGCGGCGGCACCTACGACGGGCTGGACGTGCCCCGCGAGGCCGGCGACGTGGCGGAGACGAGCCTGAAGGAGGGCCGCTGGTGGTACCCGACGACGTACCGCGGGCGCGACGGGACGGTGCGCGGGACCTACGTCAACATCTGTACCCCCGTGGAGGTGTTCCCGGACGCCGCCCGCTACGTGGACCTCCACGTCGACGTGGTGAAACGCCCCGACGGGACCGTCGAGCGCGTCGACGACGACGAGCTTCGGGAGGCGGAGGCCGCCGGAACGGTTCCGGAGCCGCTGGCGGAGAAGGCGCGGAGCGTGGCGTCGGCGCTGGAGAACGCGCTGTAGGGAGGAGGTCGACGGGGAGTAGGAGGAGACGCCGGAGACGGCGCTCCGGGCCGGGATGTCTTAAAAGTGGTTCGCGGACTCGGTCTCGTGTTTGAGCTCGCCGCCGCGGCCCCCTTCGACGGTTGAGGCGCCCTGATCGCCGGAGGAGGCGGTTCGGACCGTCACGTTCTCCACCTCGTCGAAGTCCATGATCAGGTCGCGGCGGATGTTGTCGGCGGTGATGTTCGAGATGCCGCACCCGGAGCAGGTGCCGCCGAGCTCGACGACGACCTCGCCGGTCTCGGCGTCCGCCTCGCGCACGACGCTCGTTCCGCCGTGCATCTGGATGATCGGCATCTGTCCGACCATCCACTCCTCGACCCGGTCCGCGAGGCTCTCGTCGCTCATCACCGAACCTTCGCGGCCGAGCCTATGGAAGCTTGCGGTTTGAGAGCACGGCAAAAGCGAGAAAGGAACTGTATCATCGTCGATCCGTCTGGAATCGGTGGGGCGGTCACTCGTCCGGCCGGTCCGCGTCCTCCCCGTCGCTCGGGAGCCGCGTCGGGTCCGCCGGGTCGTCGCCGTGTATCGAGTCGTCGCGTTCGAGGAGGTACAACAGCGGCCCCAGCGCCGCGACCACGAGCACGCCGGGGATCGGCGCGTCGGGGACGAGAAGGGCGGTGATCCCGGCGACGCCGGACGTGACGAGGACGAAGGCGGCCCACAGGAGCGGCGATCCGAGGTCGACGCCGACCGCCTCGGCATCGCGGTGGACGAGCGCGGCCGCGACCGCGGCGAGGAGCGCGGCGATTCCAGCGCTGAGGACCGTGATAGCAGACATACCGATCGTTCGGTCGAGAGGCGAAAAAGGGTGTCGCGAGCGGGCGGGAGATCGAACCGAGGCGGAAGGCGAAACGGAGGGAAGGAGAGGCCGGCCAGAGAGCGCGACGCCTACGGCGCCTCGCCCGTCTCGATGCTGAAGGAGTCGCGGGGGTACGCGACGCAGGTCAGCGTGTAGCCGTCGTCGATCTCGGCGTCTTCGAGCATCTGCTGGTTGTCGTGCTCGACGAAGTCCTCGGAGGGGCCGTCGGCGATCCGACCGGCACAGGAGACGCACTGGCCCTGTCTGCAGGCGTACGGGAGGTCCCACCCCTCGTCTTCGCCCTGCTCTAAGATCGGCTCGTCGTTGGAGAGCTCGACGGTCTCGCCCTGCTTGACGAACTCGATCTCGAAGTACTCGACCTCGTCTTCGGGGATGTCGCCGGGACCGGAGCCGCCGGCCTCGCCGTCCTCCAGCTCGCCCTCCTCGCCCTCGCCGCCGGCGGGGATCGCCCCGCCGCCGCCACCGCCGCCGATCGAGCGGTTTCCGGGCTCGGGGAACTCGGTCTCGGGCACCGCGGCGGCGCGTCGTTGGAGTACCTCGTCCGAGATGTCCGTCGCGGGCTCCCAACCCGTCCCCTTCAGCGAGCTGACGAGGACGACGAGCAGCGTCGCGATCACCGCGAGAACGATCGCGGGCGCGTTCGCGACGTTCGCGATAAGCGGATTGAGCATACGAACGGATTAGGAGAGGTGGTTTAAGGCCGTTTTGATCGGTCCAATTGCGTGAGAGGGCTCGGCGACAGGGCGTCGGAAGAGGGTCTCCGGGGCGTCGGAGCCGAAACGCCGAGACGCCGGAACCGGAACGCCGAGACGCCGGAACCGGAACGCCGAGACGCCGGAATCGGAACGTCGAGACGCCGGAATCGGGGCGCCGAGGCGTCGGTCCCGGACGCCCACCGACGGAGCGGTCCATTTATCGGCCGAGCGGTCGACTGGACCCGCATGGAAGTGAAATCGCGGCACCACCTCCGGAGCGACGACATCGCGGCGATCCGGGAGGCGGTCGCCGATCACCTCGGCGTCGACATCGACGGGGACGCCTTCGAGTTCGTGGAGTTCGTGGACGCGAACTACGAACTCGTGTTGGTCGACGGTGAGCCGGCGGTGTTCTACGTCGACGACGACGAGCCGTTCCTCACCGTGCGGGGCGCGAACGACTACGAGCCGGAGACGGGAATCGTCACGGTCGACGCGGGCGCCATCTCGTTCGTCTCCGACGGCGCCGACGTGATGCGGCCCGGCATCGTCGAGGCCGACCCGGCGATCCGCGAGGGCGACCTCGTCGTGATCGCCGAGGAGACCCACGGGAAGGTGCTCGCGGTCGGCCGCGCGCTGGTCGACGGCGATGAGATGGCGGGCGACAGCGGGAAGGTCGTCGAGTCGATCCACCACGTCGGCGACGAGCTGTACGAGTTCTCGGCGTAGACAGCGTAGACGGCGTAGACAGCGTAGACGGCGTAGACAGCGTAGACGGCGTAGACAGCGTAGACGGCGTAGACAGCGTAGACGGCGTAGACAGCGTAGACAGCGTAGACGAGTGAGAGCGGGGTCGGAGTTTTTTATATAAATGATGCTGGCGATATCGACGAGCATTCGTAAAGAAATGGTGCGGTGGCGCGTGCCTGCGAGGCCGCCTTGCGGCCGAGGAGCGTGCGCGAGGGAGTCGCTGGCTCCCGAAGCGAAGCGGAGGGTGCCAGCGACGAGGCTGGGGAGGCGTGAGGCTGCGGTTGCTGTGCGGGGCGGGTGGGACTCAAAGGGGCAGTCGCGAGGACGAATCACGCCGCAGCAAGCACCGCACGAGCGAAGTGAGTGCGGCGCGCAGCAAGGCGCGCGAGTCGTCGCGGCTGGGGCTTTGGCGGTGTTCACCGTCGATCCGGTGTCAGTCACTTATAAGCGACCAACTGGAGCGTCAACAGGAGCGCCGTCGACACCGTTTCCCTCACAGTCGCGATCGCTCCGCGCCTTTTAATCGCCTCCCCTGTGACCCCCACGGTAATGACCGCGATCCGGGTGCTGAGCTACAACGTCCGCTACGCCAACCGCGGCGACCACCACGACGCGTGGCACGATCGGCGGGACGCCGTCGCGCGGCTCGTCCGCTTCCACCGCCCGGACGTCGCCGCCTTCCAAGAGCCGCTGCCCGACCAGCGCCGCGACCTGCGCGAGCGGCTCCCGAGCTACGAGTTCGTCGGGCGCGGCCGCGAGACCGACGGCGAGGGCGAAGGGTGTCCGATCGCGGTCCGGACCGATCGCTGGGAGGTCGCCGACGGCGGCACGTTCTGGCTCTCCGAGACCCCGGCGGAGCCGTCGACCGACTGGGGCGCCGCCCATCCGCGGATCGCGACGTGGGCGCGGGTCCGCGCGGTCGACGGCTCGGCCGCGCTCCTCGTCGTCAACACGCACTTCGACCACGTCAGCGCGGATGCGCGCCGGGAGTCCGCGCGGCTGCTCCGCGAGCGGCTCCCGGAGATCGCGGGAGACGCGGCGGGAAGGGACGCCGACGCTCCCGACTCGACGCCCCCGGTTGCGCTCGTCGGCGACTTCAACTGCACGCCGGGGTCCGACCCGCACCGGATTCTCGTCGGCGACGATCCGGGGGGAGACGCGGTGGATTCCGGCGACGAGGCCGGGGTGGCGCTCCGCGACGCGGCCGCGGCGGCCGACCTCCGGCACGGCCCGGAGACGAGCCTCACGGACTTCGCGCGGCTGATCGACGGCCGCCGGATCGACCACGCGCTCGTCTCGCCCGGCCTGGGCGTCGACGCGTTCGCGACCCTCGCGGACCGCGACGATCGGGGGCGATACCCCTCCGATCACCTGCCGATCCTCGCGCGGCTGGACGTGTAACGGGCGACGAGCGGCGCCGATCGCTACCCCCCGTCCGCGTACTTCTCCATCACGGTCTCGTAGCCGCGCTTGGCCGTCTCGTACGTCTCGCGGAGGTCGGCAATCGGCGTCTCGCTCGCGTCGATCCGGAGGTCGTCGTAGTACGGGTCGTCGGCCTCGCTCTCCGTGTTCGTCACCCGCAGCGCCGCGGACTGGACTTCCAGATCCTCCCGCTTGTCGCCGCCGGCGGCGTGGCCCGCCGCGAGCGCGTCGATCAGTCGCTCCGCGAGCGGCGCGTCGCCGTGGGCGTCCGACTCGTAGGCGGCCGCGGTGTCCTCGATCACCTCCTCCCCCGTCAGCAGGTTGCCCGCGACGGTGTAGTTCTCGCCGACGACGTGGCCGTACCAGCCGTTGCACTCCTCGCCGGAGAAGGCGAACGTCCCGTCGGCGTCGACGCCGTGGAGCTGGCGCTGGGACTTGCCATCGTCGGCGCTCAGGAGGGCCCGTAAGGCGTCGTCGACCGCGAGCCCGTCGCCGAGGTACTCGATCCCCTTCCGCCCCAGCTCGACGTTGACGAGCGACTGGGTCGCCACCGCGCCGTCCGCCGACGCGAACGGACACAGCGTCCCGACCCCCGGCAGGCGCGTGGTCACCGCCACGCCGAACCGGACCCGATCGCCGCCGTCGGCGTCCGTGTACCGCTCGCGAACGCAGATGCTGAACGTCACACCGGTCGTGGGGCGGCGACCGGCAAAAGACTGCGCACCGGGGGCGGCGTTTCCGGTTCCGACCGGCCCGACGTCGACCGTTGATCGCACACCTCCGTTTTATGCCCGCTGCGTGTCGATTACGGCCGGTTCGGGGAAGTGAAACCGCAGGGAGCGGAGGGGTCCGCGGACGCGCGGTACATGTGAACTGGCGACACACTTATGGGTGAGAATCCCTCCCATACATATGGCCTCGGTTACGGGCGAAACGGCGACCCGCGGCGGGTTCCCTCGACGACAGCGGCGTTCGCGGCTTCATGAGCCGTCGTTCCGGCACGGAGAGCCGCGCTGCTCTCCGACGCCGCGCGCCGCGCGCCGCGCGCCGCGCGCCGCGGTCGCGAGCCGCGATCGATCGCGTCCCGGTCGTCGGGTCGCCCGACCGAGAAACGTGATACAATGCCAAACCGACACACGCTCGAACGGCTCAGCGAGGAGTACCGGACGAACGTCCCGGACGACCTCCGGGAGCCCCGCTCGTTCGACTGGTACCTCGACGCGCTGTACGAGGAGCCGCGGATCGCGCGGAACGCCCACCAGCGCGTCGCGGACATGTTCGACCACTACGGCACCCGGTACGACGAGGAGCGCGGGGTCGTCGAGTACGGGCTCGCCGCCGACGACCCGCTCCACGACGGCGAGAACGTCTTCTACGGCCGGGAGGTCCACGAGGCGATCCACGAGTTCGTCAACAAGGTGAAGTCCGGCGCCCGCGGGCTCGGCCCGGAGAAGCGGATCAAGCTCCTGCTCGGTCCCGTCGGCTCCGGCAAGTCGCACTTCGACTGGCTGGTCCGCCGGTACTTCGAGGCGTACACCCACGAGGAGGCCGGCCGGATGTACACCTTCCGCTGGGTTGACCTGTGTTCCGTGATCGACGACCAGGACCCCGGCGACGACGTGGTCCGGTCGCCGATGAATCAGGACCCGCTCGTGCTCATCCCGCGCCCGCAGCGCGAGGACGTGATCGACGGGGTCAACGAACGACTCGACGCCCCCTACACCCTTCGGAACGACCAACACCCGGACCCGGCCTCGGAGTTCTACCTGAACGAGCTGCTCGCGCACTACGACGACGACTTAGAGCGCGTCCTCGACGAACACGTCGAGGTGGTCCGGCTCGTCGCCGACGAGAACCGCCGGGAGTGCATCGAGACGTTCGAGCCGAAAGACAAGAAGAACCAGGACGAGACGGAGCTCACCGGCGATGTCAACTACGCGAAGCTCGCCGTCTACGGCGAGTCCGACCCGCGCGCGTTCGACTACGCCGGCGCGTTCTGTAACGCCAACCGCGGGCTGTTCTCCGGCGAGGAGCTGCTGAAGCTCCAGCGGGAGTTCCTCTACGACTTCCTCCACGCCTCCCAGGAGTCGACGATCAAGCCGAAGAACAACCCCCGGATCGACATCGATCAGGTGATCGTCGGCCGGACGAACATGCCGGAGTACCGCGAGAAGACGGGCGACGAGAAGATGGAGGCGTTCAACGACCGTACCAAGCGGATCGACTACCCCTACGTGTTGGAGTACGACAGCGAGGCGGAGATCTACCGCAAGATGCTCGACAACGCCGACGTGCCGAACGTCCACGTCGAGCCGCACGCGCTGGAGATGGCCGGCCTCTTCGGCGTGCTCACCCGCTTGGAGGAGCCGACCGACGAGACGGTGAGCCTCCTCGACAAGGCGAAGGCGTACAACGGGGAGCTGGAAGACGAGGAGATCGACCGCCGGAAGCTCCGCGAGGACGCCGCCGAATCCGCCGACGTGGGCGAGGGGATGGACGGCGTCTCCGCGCGGTTCGTCGGCGACGAGATCGCCGAGGCGATCATGGACGCCACCCACCGCGACCGCGGCTACCTCTCGCCGCTGTCCGTCTTCGACCACTTCGAGGCGAACCTCGGCGGCCACGGCTCGATCGCGGAGTCGGACCTCGACCGCTACGAGCGGCTCTTGGAGACCGTCCGCGAGGAGTACCGCGAGCGCGCCATCGAAGACGTGCGCCACGCGTTAGCGTACGACGTGGACGAGCTCCGCCGACAGGGCGAAAAGTACATGGACCACGTGATGGCGTACATCGACGACGACACCGTCGACGACGAGCTGACGGGCCGCGAGACCGAGCCGGACGAGACGTTCCTGCGCGCGGTCGAAGAACAGCTCGACGTGCCCTCGGACCGCAAGGACGACTTCCGGCAGGAGGTGTCGAACTGGGTCTCCCGGCGCGCCCGCGAGGGCCGCGGCTTCGACCCGCGCGAGAACGACCGGCTCCGGCGCGCCTTAGAGCGCAAGCTCTGGGAGGACAAGAAGCACAACATCAACTTCTCGGCGCTGGTCTCCGCGACCGACCTCGACGACGAGGAGCGGAGCGCGTGGGTCGACGCCCTCGTCGACCGCGGCTACTCCGAGGACGGCGCCGCCGAGGTGTTAGAGTACGCGGGCGCGGCCGTCGCCCGCTCCGAGATCGAAGACGACGGGGGCTGAGATGACCGAACGCGACACGCCGGACGGGGACGCGTTCGTCCGCGACGCCGACGAGACGCTTCGGGGGGCGTACGACCCGCCGATGAGCCTCGAGGAGTACGTCGACCGGGTGCTGGCGAACCCGACCGCGGCCGCCTCCGGCGCGCGGTACCTCCTCGCGGCGGTCGAGTCGCAGGGGACCCGCGAGGTGCGCGAGCGCGGCGAGCGGCTGGAGCGGTGCCGGTTCTTCGACGACCCGTTCAACGACGGGGAACACGCCGTGTTGGGCAACACCGCGGCGCTCAACGCGTTCGTCGACGACCTCCGGGCCGCCGCCGCGGGGCGCGGCAACGACGAGACGATCGTGTGGATCGACGGCCCCACGGCCACCGGGAAGTCGGAGTTCAAGCGGTGTCTGGTGAACGGGCTCCGGGAGTTCTCGAAGACCGAGGCCGGGCGGCGCTACACCGTCGAGTGGAACGTCACCGGGGCCGGAAGCGGCGCCGGCGGCGGGGGCGGGGCGGGCGCCGCGTCACTCTCCTACGGGGACGGCGGCGACGCCGGGGCGTGGTACCGGAGCCCCGTCCAGACGCACCCCCTCTCGGTGTTCCCCGAGGCGGTCCGGGAGTCGATCGCCGACGCCGTCGACGACGACGCCTACCCGATCGCGGCCGACGTTGACCTCGACCCGTTCAGCCGCGAGGCGTACGACCACCTCGAATCGGTGTACCGCGACGAGGGACGCCGGGACTTGTTCTCGGCGATCACCGACCGCGACCACCTCCGCGTGACGAGCTACGTCGTCGACGTGGGCGAGGGGATCGGCGTGCTCCACGCCGAGGACGACGGGAGCCCCAAGGAACGCCTCGTCGGCTCGTGGATGGGCGGGATGCTCCGCGAGCTCGACTCGCGCGGGCGGAAGAATCCGCAGGCGTTCAGCTACGACGGCGTGCTCTCGCAGGGGAACGGGGTCGCGACGGTCGTCGAGGACGCCAGCCAGCACGCCGACCTCCTCCGCCGGCTCCTCAACGTCCCCGACGAGCGCCGGGTGAAGCTCGACAAGGGGATCGGGATGGATCTCGACACCCAGCTCGTCGTCATCTCGAACCCCGACCTCGACGCCGAGCTGGACCGACACGCCGAACGCGAGGGGGCGGACCCGCTGAAGGCGCTGAAGCGCCGCCTCACGCGCCACGAGTTCCGGTACCTCACGAACCGGCGGCTGGAGGCGGAGCTGCTGCGCCGCGAGGTCGGCGGGCCGCGTGGCGTGCCGACGGTCGACGGGGTCGAGAGCGACGGGGAGACCGCCACCTCAGGCGACCCGGCCGAGAGCGACGGCGACCCGGAACGGGACCCCGCGAGCGATCCCGGCGCTGCCGCCCTCACGATCGGCGTCCGCGACGGCGACGGCGGGGTCACGGAGCGCGAGCTCGCCCCCCACGCGGTCGGGGCGGCCGCGCTGTACGCGGTCGTCACGCGGCTCGACACCGACGACCTCCCGGCGGAGATCGACCTCGTAGAGAAGGCGGACCTGTACGAGACCGGCGAGATCCGGCGCGAGCGGGGCGGCGAGGAGGGGCAGATTACGGTCGACGACATCGCGTTCGGCGACGGCGACGGCCGGAACGGGATTCCGGTCACCTACGTCCGCGACGCGGTTGCGGAGCTGCTCGGGTCGGACGCCGATCGGAGCCATCCGGACCTGCCGGTCGAGCGGGTGGTCACGCCGACGGACGTGCTCGACGCGATGGCCGAGGGGCTCTCCGACGCGCCGGTGTTCTCGCGGTCGGAGGTCGCGGAGTTCGAGAGCCGGAAGTCGCCCGTCGCCGAGCGCGTGCGCGAGCGCCAGCGGGCGGACGTGGTCGACGCGGTCCTCGCGGCGGAGACCGTCCCGGAGGAGACCGTGGCCGAGTACGTCGAGCACGTGTACGCGTGGGACGCCGACGAGCCGGTCGAGACCGAGCGCGGCCCGGAGGAGCCGGACGCGCTCGCGATGAAGGTGTTCGAGACGGAGACGCTCGGCCGGTTCGACGAGAGCGACTACCGCGGGACCGACCCCGGCGAGTCGGTCGCGACGTTCCGGCGCGAGCGGGTGATCCGCGCGCTCACCCGGTACGCGTGGCGGAACCGCGGCGACGCGTTCAGCGTCGACGACGTCGAGCTCGGCGAGATCCCGGAGCTGAAGGCGGTTCTGGAGTCGAACGACCTCGCGGACGTGAAACAGCGGTTCCCGGACCTGGACCCCGCCGAGTGGGCCGACCCGCCGGCCGACACCGAGACGGAGCGCGCGAAGGCGGCGACGATAGACCGGCTCGTCGACCGGGGGTACAGCCCCGCGTCCGCCGAGCTGACGAGCCGCGCCGTGATGCGGAGCGTCCGCGACGAGTGGACGGACCTGACCGCCGACGGCGACGCGGGCGGCGGGGACGCCTCGGACCGACCGGGAGACGACCGCGGCGGCCGGAACGGGGGTGGGCGGACGTGGGACTGACCGAGGACCGCGAGCGCTTCCGCGAGGCCGGCGAAAAGCGCCGCGAGGACCTCGCGGAGTTCATCAGCCACGGCGACCTGGGCGGCTCCGACCCCGACCGGGTCCGGATTCCGGTGAAGATCGTCGACCTCCCGGAGTTCGAGTACGACCGGCGGGCGGCCGGCGGCGTCGGGCAGGGACAGGAGGGCCAGCCGCAGCCCGGCCAGCCGGTCGATCCCGAGCCCGGCGGCGACGAGGAAGGCGACCCCGGCGAGGAGGGCGGCGAACACGAGTACTACGAGATGGACCCGGAGGAGTTCGCGCGCGAGCTCGACGAGGAGCTGGGGCTCGACCTCGAACCGAAGGGGAAACGCGTGGTCGAGGAGGTGGAGGGCGACTTCACCGACACCGCCCGCGCCGGCCCGCGGGGGACCCTCGACGTCGACGAGTTCTTCAAGCGCGGGCTGAAGCGCCACCTCGCGACCGACTTCGACGAGGCGTACGTCCGCGAGGGGCTGTTCGTCGCGGGCGCCGACGTCGACGACGTGTTCGCGTGGGCGCGCGACCAGGAGGTTCCCGTCTCGCGGGCGTGGATCGCCGACGCGGCCGCGACCCTCGCCGAGGAGCACGGCGAGCCCGCGGAGTCGCTGGATCGGTGGCAGAGCTTCGACGCGCTCGACGAGGAGGTCGACCGCGAGCCCACAGCGCACCGAATCCGCCGGGAGGGGCTCGACAGCGTCCCCTTCCGGCGGGAGGACGAACGGTTCCGCCACCCGGAGGTGATCGAGAAGCGCGAACGCAACGTCGTCGTGGTGAACGTCCGAGACGCGTCGGGCTCGATGCGCGAGACGAAACGCGAGCTGGTCGAGCGCGTGTTCACCCCGATGGACTGGTACCTGACCGGGAAGTACGACGCCGCGGAGTTCCGCTACGTCGTCCACGACGCGGAGGCGTGGGAGGTCGACCGCGAGGAGTTCTTCGGGATTCAGTCGGGCGGCGGGACCCGGATCTCCAGCGCCTACGAGCTGGTCGCGGAGATCCTCGAGGAGTACCCGTACAGCGAGTGGAACCGCTACGTGTTCGCCGCGGGCGACTCCGAGAACGCCGGCAGCGACACGACCGACGCGGTGATCCCGATGATGGAGTCGATCGACGCCAACCTCCACGCGTACGTGGAGACCCAGCCGGGCGGCGCCGCGCCGAACGCGCGCCACGCAGACGAGGTGGAGGAGGCGCTCGGCGACGCCGACGACGTCGCCGTCGCGCGCGTCTCGGAGCCCGACGACGTGACCGACGCCATCTACGAGATCCTCAGTACGGAGGCGGAGGGCGACAGGGGGGCGACCCCCGGCGGGGCGACGAGCGGGCGGATCGACGGGGGTGAGGACCGATGAGAGACGAGCGCGTGGAGGCGAAACGCGAGGCGGAATCGCTCGACGAGCCCGCCGAGGAGGCCCGCGAACTCGCCGAACGGCTCGGGCTGGAGCCGTATCCGGTCCGGTACTGGGTGGTCGATCACGACGAGATGAACGAGCTGATCGCGTACGGAGGGTTCCAGCGGCGGTACCCCCACTGGCGCTGGGGGATGAACTACGAGCGGCAGGCGAAGTTGGACCGCCACGGGCTCGGGAAGGCGTTCGAGATCGTCAACAACGACGACCCGAGCCACGCGTTCCTGCAGGAGTCGAACTCGGCGGCCGACCAGAAGGCCGTGATCACCCACGTCGAGGCGCACGCCGACTTCTTCGCGAACAACGGGTGGTTCGGGCTGTACGCCGACCGCGGCGAGGGCGGCCCGAACGCCGCGGCGCGGCTGGAGCGCAACGCCGACCGGATCGCTGCGATCGCCGACCGCCCCGGGGTCGAGCGAGACGAGGTCGAGCGCCTGATCGACGCCGTGACCGCGTTGGAGGACACGATCGACCAGCACAGCCCGATCGACGCCGCGCGGTCGGTCGAGAAGCCGGGGATCGCGGAGGACGTGAACGACCCCGACGACGACGCGCTCGCGGCGATCGAGGACCGAATCGCGGAGCTGGACCTCTCCGAGGAGGTGCGCCGCGACGTGTTCGACGACGAGTGGCTCGAAGCCAGAGGCGAGGGCGTCGAGCCCGAGGAGCCGCGCCCGGACGTGCTCGCGTTCCTGCGCGACCACGGGAAGCGGTACGACCCCGACAGCGGGAAGGCGGTCGACCGCGAGCCGTGGGAGACGACCGTCATCGACGCGCTCCGCGAGGAGGCGTACTACTTCGCGGGACAGAAGCAGACGAAGGTGCTCAACGAGGGATGGGCAACATATTGGGAATCCGTTATGATGGGCGGCGAGGGGTTCGCCGGCCCCGACGAGTTCCTCACGTACGCCGACCACATGTCGCGGGTGCTCGGCTCGCCCGGGGTCAACCCCTACAAGCTCGGGTTCGAGCTGTGGACCCACGTGGAGCTGCGGGCCGCCCGCCGCGACGTGATCGACAGGCTGCTCCGCGTCGAGGGGGTGACGCCCGAGAACTTCCACTCGCGGGTCGACCTCGACGAGGTCGCCGACGCGCTCGAACCGCAGCCCGCGATCGCCGGGGCGGGACCGGCGACGCTCGACGAACTCGCGGACCTCGCCGCCGACGGCGACCCCCGCGTCGACGCCGAGGCGGTCGACCGGGCGCTGTCGGCCCGGAGCGGTGACCATCCGGCGTCCGGCGGCGACGGCGGCGAGACCGATCCCGACGCCGGCCCGGACATCGAGCGGTACCCGTGGAAACTGCTCACGCGCGAGGGGCTCGCCGAGCGCCACTACGTCCTCTCGCGGCCGGAACACCGAGGCGCCCTTCGGAACGTCTCGCGGGAGACGCTGGCCGAGCGCGCGCGGTACATGTTCGACGTCGACCGGTACGCGACCGTCGACGAGGCGCTCGCCGACGCGGACCGCGCGGCCGGCTGGGACCGGATGCTCGAGGTCCGCGAGAGCCACAACGACGTGACGTTCATCGACGCGTTCCTCACCGACGAGTTCGTGCGCGAGGGGAACTACTTCACCTACGAGTACAGCCGGGCGGCCGAGGAGCACCGGGTCGCCAGCGTCGACGCCGACGACGTGCGGAAGAAGCTCCTGTTGCGCTTCACGAACTTCGGGAAGCCGACGGTCGTCGTGCTCGACGGCAACTACCGGAACCGGGGAGAACTCCTCCTGGGCCACCGGTACAACGGGGTCCCTCTCGACGAGGAGTCCGCGAAGGCGACCTTGGAGCGCGTCTTCGAGCTGTGGGGTCGCCCGGTGAACCTCGCGACGATCCGCGTCGAGTACTCCGACGAGGCGCTCCGCCGCGCCAAGCGGCGGGGCACCGAGCCGGAGGGCGAGGAGGTCGGCGTGCGCTTCCAGTACGACGGCGGCGAGGTGACCGAACACGACCTCGATCCGGAGATCAGAGCGCGGATCGCGGCCGACGAGATCGACTACGACACGAAACCGGACGACTGGCTGGCGTGACTGGCGGTCGAGAAACGGCGCGCTCGGTCGCGAACGACCGCGGCCCTACGCCATATCCGCGACCATCTCGGAGACGGACGCCGTCTCCTCCTCGTTGATCCCGTGACCCATCCCCTCGTAGATCCGGGTCTCGACGTCGCCGCCGAGCGCCTCCAAGACCTCGGCGGTCTCGTGGACCCGCTCCTCCGGAATGTGCGGGTCGACGTCGCTGCAGCCGAGGAACGCCGGCGTCCCCGCGAGCGCGTCGGCGGCGTCGCCATCGATCGCGGCCGCCGCGTCGGAGACGTAGCCGTCGAGATCGATCGACTCGCCGATGAGCCCGCCGCTCAGGACCGCGAGCCCGCCGTACCGAGCGGGGTTCCGCGCGACGAACTCGCTCGCGAGGCAGGCGCCCTGCGAGAAGCCGACGACGACGACCCGTTCGGCCGGAATTCCCGCGTCCGTCGCGGTCCCGACCGCGCGACCGACCGCCCGCAGCCCGGAACTCCGGCCCGGCTCGTTGTCCGCGACCGGCGCGAGGAAGGAGTTCGGGTACCACGTGTTCGCCGCCGCCTGCGGCGCGAGGAGCGCGACCTCGCGGTCGCCGGCGACCTCTTCCCCGAACTCGACGATGCTCCGCGCGGTCGCGCCGCGGCCGTGGACGAGGACGACGGCGGCGTCTGCCGCCTCAATCGCGGTGCCGGCGGTCACCAGCGGCTCGTCCGCGTGCGGGTCGTCGCCCGCGTGCGGCGATCCCCGGCTCATACGCCGACGCCCGCGTCCGCGTCGGGCAGGTCGTGCTTCTTCACGGGGAGGCCGAGCTCCTCTAAGGCACCCTTCATGTGGCGGTCCTGCGCGAAGTCGGCGCCGTCCTCCTCGCGGAGGCGCTGGGCGGTCGCGAGCACCTCGCCCTTGCGGTCGTCGGGGATCTCGTACTTGTCGGCGGAGAGTTCGATGACGAGGCCGTTGTTGTCCTGCGTGTAGATAGAGTGGAATATCCCCCGGTCGAACACGTTGTATCCCTTGCCGGCCTCTTCGAGCGCCTCCATGATCTCCTCGTACTCGTCAGGCTCGACGCTGAAACAGAGGTGGTGGACCGCGCCGGTGCCGGCGCGCTGGCCGCGGGCCGAGGGACGGTCGTCGCTCACGAAGAACGTCAGGATGCGACCGTCGCCGGTGTCGAAGAACAGGTGCGTCTGCGAGGGGTCGTCGAGGTTCGGCTGGCGGAGGACGAGCGGCATGCCGAGCAGGTCGCGGTAGAACGCGATCGTGTCGGCTTCGTTGCTCCCCCAGACGGTGATGTGGTCGGTGCCGGTGGTGTGGAACGGTGCGTCCGGGCGCTCCGGCGTGACCGGAGCCGCGTCTTCGTCGCTCATACCACCGATACGAGACGAACACGTATAAAAGCGAAAGGGACCGCCGAGCCACCGGCTGACATCGGTGTTATCCGGTCGAGCGTCGGTGGCGCCGGAAAAGCGGGCGCGGAGGGGATCGAACATCGCGCCCGAAGCAGCGTCGACGCCGAAGCGAACCCCTTAATCCGGACAGCGCGAACCGGGAGGCATGGAGATACTGCTACACTCCGGACTCGAACATCCGAACACCCTGTGGATCGCGATCGCCGCGGTCGTCTCGTTCGTTCTCGGCGTCGTTTCGGCCACGTACGGCCGGCGGCTCGCGGCCCCGTTCCGAGACTCCGCCGAGGAGTGACCGCGAGGGCCCGACCCGGAGACGGGGTCCGCCAGACGGAGAGGCTAGGACCGCTGCCACACCGGCGGGGCAACGCCGAGCGCCCGGACGACGACCGGATAGCCGAACGCGACGGCGAACACGAGAAGCATCGACGGGAGAACGGATAGCGATCCGACGACGCGCTCGACGAGCGCCAACACGACGAACATCGCGACGAACATCACGCCCCAGTGGGGGGCGAGCTGGCGGACTTTCTCCGCGGTCTCGATCATACGCCCCGCAACGGGTCCGAAGAGTATAGGTTGCCGGTCGCGACGCGCTCTGCGGAGAGGCGATACCGCGCCGAGAACGGAGACGGAAACCGAACAGACACCGCGAACCGAGAGGGCCGATCGGGGCCGGAGATCAGTACCGCGAGGGGACGAACGCCGCCGCGAGCAGGAGCACGACCGAGAACAGCGCGAGGATCACCACGCGCGTCAGCCCGGAGTTGTACTGTTCGAACCGATCGATCTCCGAGACCTGCGCCTCGTACCCCTCGATGTCGCTCGACATCGTCAGCGTAGACGCGTCCGGGAAGTTCGCGACGAAGTCCGTCTCACCGAGCGTCACCGTGGACTCCTCTTCGACCTCGATCGAGTTGGTCTGGGTTCCCTCCCAGACGATAACAGCCTGATCAGTGGCGACCTGATCGACGGTCACGGACTGTCCGTCGTACTCGAAGGAGTCACCCGTCGCGTACGACTGCTCCTCGGGGGCCGGGAAGTACTCGTCCGCCGGGACGAGAGTCGTCTCACCGTCCTCGGTGACCGCGACGTACTCGCCGTCGTCGCGCTCGACGGTCTCGTTGTCCGCGGCGTCGTCGGATTCGAGGATCGCCTGCCGGTCAAGCACTTCGACGAGCGTGAACGCAGACGGGTCGTCTCCGGTGATCTCAACGGTCCACTCGCGGTCGTCGACGGTGACCGTGGACCCGTTCCCCCAGGACTCGGACTGCTCTACCGTGACCCCCCGTTCGATCGTCGCCACGATCGAGGTCTCGGCGCTTCCACCGTGGCCGCCACCACCCTCTTCGACCTCGGAGATGTCGGCGACGGCGTACTCCGCGCCGTCCACTTCGAACGTGTCACCGGAGGACAGTTCGAGATCGGGGTTCTCGAACGCGACCTCCGGACTCTCAGCCGTCACAGTGAGCACACCGGCCACGCCCGCAACGAGAAGGAAGAGCGCGGCGTACACGGCCACAGCGCGTCGTTGCATAGTTCCAGCATGGGTCACCCGGTGTATAACGGTTACTAAGCCGTGCTCCCGAAGCGCGAAACGGCGTCGGGGAGCGGCATCGATCGACGCGGTTCGACGGACCCCGATCCGTGGCGGCGGCCCACCGGGTCAGTGGCGGCGAACGAACTCCCGAGAGAGCGCAAGTAAACGCGAACAGCGAACAATCAAGACTGATCCGGTACAATAGAATCTTCACTAGAGTCGTCGATCGGTCGAAAGACGCTCCCTGACGGAGAGGTCTGCAACAGTACTTTAATTGCGCGCCGCCGAACACCGGCAATGACAGATCCCGACGGGGCGGCGCCACCGGAAGTCCTCGACAGCAAGCGCGACGCGACGCGGTACCAAGTTCTGGTTGAGATCGCCGCCCGACAGCCCGCGGTGAGCCAAACGGAGATCGCCGACGCGATCGGCGTGACATCGCAGGCCGTCAGCGACTACGTCAGGGACCTCGTGGAGCACGACTACGTCCAGAAGGAAGGTCGGGGACGCTACGAGGTGACGAAGGAGGGCGTCGACTGGCTGATCTCTCGGACCGACAGCCTCGAAGCGTACCTCGACCGCGTCAGCTCGGACGTCCTCGGCAGCGTCGACGTCGACGCCGCGATCGCGATAGACGACGTCTCCGAGGGGAGCAACGTCGGTCTCGTCATGCGCAACGGCGTCCTCCACGCGAACCCCGCGGGCGGGACGGCGACGGCCGTCACCGTCACCGCCGCCACGGCGGGCGACGCCGTCGGTGTCGCCGACTTCGACGGCGTGGTCGACTACGACACCGGGTACGTCACGGTACTCCCCGTCCCGGCCGTCACGGACACCGAGTCGGTGAACACCGAGGTGCTCACGGAAACCCTGACCCCGGAGAGCCTCCTCGCCGTCGCCGGAACCGAAGCATACGCGCTCGCGACGCGGGCGGACGCGCGCCCGGACATCCGGTTCGGGACGGCCGACGCCGTCGCCGAGGCCGCAGTGCGGGGACTGGACGTGTTACTGGTGGTTACGGCCGACCAACTGCCGCAACACACCGCGCGGCTCCGCGACGAAAACATCCCGCACGAAGTGCTCGACGCGGGCGACCTCTGAGACGACGCCGAATAGTAGTCGACCGCCCGACTCACCGAGCGACCGGACCTCGGAGTTCGAAGGAAAGCCAAGGGCCGGATTTGAACCGGCGTTGGGCGGCTCTGCAGGCCGCTGCGTCTGACCAGACTCTGCCACCTTGGCGCTATCGAACGTACCGCAGTCGAGCGTTTAAGCCTAGCGGTCGGGTGTGGTGGTGTGGCCGCTCGCTACACATGAAAATAGCCCACGGACGCGGTGTCCGTGGGCTGTAAGTGGGAGTATGCTCCCGATGA
>NZ_SDJP01000020.1 GCF_004114995.1 Halorubrum amylolyticum | reverse complement strand
CGGTCATGCCGACTGGTCGTCAACCAGCAAATATCCCAACTCAGCGGTGCAGTGCCGTGGGAAGCCTCGCCGTTAACGGCGAGGAGGAGGTCACCGATTCTCGCCCCGGCGACAGCGTTATACCGATGTACATACTTGTACATCACAACGCGAAACACCACATCGGTGTACACAATGAATATCAACGACACGGTCGAACGCGTGACGGACGGGGCTGACCTGACGGTCGACGAGGCGCGCGAGGCCGCGCGGCTCGTCTTCGAGGAGGCGACCGAGGCGCAGATCGGCGCCCTGCTCGCCGCGCTCCGCGCGAAGGGGGAGACCGAGGCGGAGATCGCCGGGTTCGCGCAGGGGATGCGCGACGCCGCCCGGACGATCGATCCCGACGGGGAGCCGCTCGTCGACACCTGCGGGACCGGCGGCGACGACTACGACACGATCAACGTCTCGACGACGGCCGCGATCGTCGCGGCGGGCGCGGGCGTCCCGATCGCCAAGCACGGCAACTACTCGGTGTCCTCCTCCTCGGGGAGCGCCGACGTGTTGGAGGTCGCAGGCGCCGACGTGGAGGCCGAGCCGCCGGCGGTCGAGACGGCGATCGAGCGGGACGGGATCGGGTTCATGCTCGCGCCCGTCTTCCACCCGGCGATGAAGGCCGTCATCGGCCCGCGCAAGGAGATCGGGATGCGGACGATCTTCAACGTGCTCGGCCCGCTCACCAATCCGGCCGGCGCCGACGCGCAGGTGCTCGGCGTGTACGACCCGGAGCTGGTCCCCCTCATCGCCCGGTCGCTCGCGCACATGCCCGTCGAGCGCGCTCTCGTGGTCCACGGCGCGGGGATGGACGAGATCGGCATCCACGACGAAACGGTCGCCGCCGAGGTCGACGGCGACGAGGTGCGGGAGTTCACTATCACGCCCGAGGACCTGGGCCTCGACCACGCCCCGATCGACGCGGTCTCGGGCGGGACGCCAGAGGAGAACGCGGCCGACCTCCGCGGGATCGTCGACGGCTCCGTCACCGGCCCCAAGCGCGACCTCATTCTGGCGAACGCGGGCGCGGCGATCTACGTCGCCGGCGAGGCCGACACGCTCGCGGCGGGCGTCGAGCGCGCGGCCGAGGCGATCGACTCCGGCGCGGCCGCGGAGAAGTTCGCAGCGCTTTGCGGGGACGGCGAGGCGGCCGAGGGGAGCGAAGCGGCCGCCGCCCCGGAGGACGACGACTGATGGCGCGGGTGAAGATCTGCGGGCTCATGCGCGGCGCGGACCTCCGGGCCGCGGTCGACGCCGGGGCCGACGCAGTGGGCGTCATCTCCGAGGTTCCGGTCGACTCCCCCCGCGAAGTCGACCCGGCGACGGCAGCGGAGCTGCTCGCGGACGTGCCGCCGTTCGTCACCGCGACGCTCGTCACCATGCCCGACTCCGCCGAGCGCGCGGTCGAACTCCTGCGGACGATCGCCCCGGACGCCGTCCAGCTCCACGGCGAGTGGACGCCCGACGAGATCCGGTACATCCGCGCGGAGACGGAGCGGAAGGTGTTGCTCGCGGTCGACGCTGACGACCCGGGCCGGGCCGAGGAGTTCGATGCGGTCGCCGACGCGCTCGTGATCGACTCGACCGATGAGTCCGGCGCGGGCGGTACCGGCGAAACCCACGACTGGGAACGGGCCGGCGACCTCGCGGACCGACTCACCTCGCCGGTGGTCCTCGCCGGCGGGCTCACGGCCGACACCGTCGCCGAGGCGGTCCGCGCCGTCGACCCGTTCGCGGTCGACGTGGCCTCCGGCGTCGAGCTGTCGGACGGGCGGAAGGACCACAACGCGGTGGCCCGCTTCGTGGCGAACGCGGGCCGGGAGATGGAGCTGGCATGACCGAATCCGCGACCCCGCTCGACCGCTCGAAGGCCGAGTTCGTCGACCTCGCGGCCGACGCCGAGAAGCCGGTCGTGGTCCGCGCGTCCGCGTCGCTCGACGCCGACGTGACCCCGCTTTCGGCGTACGCGACGCTGGTGGGCGAGGGGCCGTACGGGTTCCTCTTAGAGTCCGGCGAGAAGGTCGCCTCCAGCGACCCGGACGGCGCGTTCACCGCCGACGGCGACGCCGACAAACACGCGCGCTACTCGTTCGTCGGCTACGACCCCGAGGCGATCGTCTCGGTCCACCCCGACCGGACGGACGTGACCCGGCTCGGTCCGGCGGCGGAGTTCGTCGGCGAGGGCGCGGCCGACGCCGCGGGGGACGACGCCGCGCCCGACCTCGGTCCCGACGCCGGCGACGCGATCGACCGTATCCGGGCCGCGTTCCCGGACGTGAGCCTGCGCGGCTTCCCGGACACCGACCGGCAGATCCTCTCCGGCGGCTTCGTCGGCTTCCTCGCGTACGAGGCCGTCTACGACCTCTGGCTGGAGGAGGTTGGCGTCGACCGCCCCGAGACCGAGTTCCCGGACGCGGAGTTCGCGCTGACGACCCGGACCGTCGTCTTCGACGACAAGGAGGGGACGGTCGAACTCGTCTTTACCCCCGTCGTCGGCGTCGACGACGACCCCGCGGCCGTCTACGACGACCTCGTCGCCGAGGCGGAGCGGGTCGGCGACGCGCTCCGGGACGCCGAGCCGCCGGAACCGGCCGGAATCCGCGTGGACGACGAGTCCGCCGGCCCCCGCGAGGCGTACGAGGAGGCGGTCCGGACCGCCAAGCGGCACGTCCTCGACGGCGACATCTACCAGGGCGTGATCTCGCGGAGCCGCGAACTCCGCGGCGAGGTCGACTCGCTCGGGCTGTACGCGGCGCTGCGCGAGGTGAACCCCTCGCCGTACATGTACGTCCTGCGCCACGACGACCGCAGCATCGTCGGCGCGAGCCCGGAGACGCTGGTGTCGGTGCGCGGCGACCGGGTCGTCTCGAACCCGATCGCGGGCACCTGCCCCCGGGGGACGAGCCCGGTCGATGACCGGCGGCTGGCGGGCGAGATGCTCGCCGATCCGAAGGAGCGCGCCGAGCACACGATGTTGGTCGACCTCGCGCGCAACGACGTGCGGCGCGTCTCTGAGGCGGGCTCCGTCCGCGTCGAGGAGTTCATGAACGTGCTGAAGTACAGCCACGTCCAGCACATCGAGTCGACCGTGACGGGGACGCTGGCGGGCGACGCCGACGCCTTCGACGCGACGCGCGCGACGTTCCCCGCGGGCACGCTCACGGGGGCGCCCAAGGTGCGCGCGATGGAGATCATCGAGGAGCTAGAGACGACTCCGCGGGAGGCGTACGGCGGCGGCGTGGGCTACTACGCGTGGACCGGCGACGCCGACTTCGCCATCGTGATCCGGACCGCGACGCTCGACGAGTCGCCGCCGGACGCGAGCGACCCGGACGAGACCGCGGTGACCGTCCGCGCCGGCGCAGGCCTCGTCGCCGACTCCGACCCGGCCGCCGAGTACGAGGAGACCGAACAGAAGATGGACGGCGTGTTGACCGCGATCGACCGGATTCTGGAGGGCGATTCCTCTGCTGAGTCCGCCGACGACCCCCTCCCTGCCGGAACGGAGGTCGACGAATGAGGGTCGTCGTCGTCGACAACTTCGACTCGTTCACGTACAACCTCGTCGAGTACGTCTCCGACCAGCCGATCGACGGCGAGAACGGGGAGATCGCGGGTGACGGGGAAGCGATCGACGTCGAGGTGTTCAAGAACACCGCGTCGCTCGCCGAGATCCGGGGTGCTGATCCGGACGCGATCCTCGTCAGCCCCGGCCCCGGCCACCCGAAGAACGAGCGCGACGTGGGCGTGACGATGGACGTGTTGCGCGACCTCTCTCAGGAGGTCCCGACGCTCGGCGTCTGTCTCGGCCTCGAAGCCGCCGTCTACGAGTACGGCGGGACCGTCGGCCACGCGCCGGAGCCGATCCACGGCAAGGCGTTCCCCGTCGACCACGACGGCGAGGGTGTGTTTGCCGGACTCGATCAGGGGTTCCGTGCGGGGCGCTACCACTCGCTGGCCGCCACCGAGGTCCCCGACGCCTTCGAAATAACCGCCACCACGGACCACGAGGGCGAGGAGATCGTCATGGGAATCCGCGGCCGCGACCACCCGATCGAGGCGGTGCAGTTCCACCCCGAGAGCGTGCTGACCGCCGCGGGCCACGACCTGATCCGGAACTTCCTCGCGTCGGTTTGAGGGCGGGCGACCGCCCGGTCGGCCCCGTTACTCGGCGTCTTCGTTCTTCGGGTCCGCTGCCTCGGCTTCTTCGTCGGCGCCCGTCTCCTCTTCGTCCTCCACGCCCCGCCCGGCGAGCCCCACGAGGTGGCCGATCTCGGGGAGGATAACCTCGTCGGCGCCGAGCCGGACCGCGTTCTCGGAGCCGGGCAGACAGAAGACGGGCGTGGCGGAGACGACTCCCGCGATCGCCCGCGAGCCGATCGTCCGCGTCCCGATCTCCTCGTAGGAGAGCCGGCGGAACAGCTCGCCGAAGCCGGGGAGCGTCTTGGCGAACAGCCCCTTCACGGCCTCGGGAGTCACGTCGTCGGGCGTCACCCCCGTCCCGCCGGTGGTCACGACCGCGTCGGTGTCCTTCCGCCGCGCGAGCCGGTCGACGGTCCCCTGCACGCTGTCGTACTCGTCGGGGACCAGCTCGTGGACGGCGACTTCGTGGCCGGCCTCCTCGAACGCCGAGACGAGGTACTCGCCGGAGGGGTCGTCGTCCAGTGACCGCGAGGAGGACACCGTCACGACCCCGATCGCCACGGAGTCGGCGTCGTGGCCGTGGTGGCCGTGGTCGTCGTGCGTGTCGTGAACGTCGCCGCGAGTGTCGTCGTGATCGGGCTCGTCGTGGTGATGACCGCCACCGTCGTCGCTCATGGCCGGCCGTTCGACGGGGACGGCCAAAACACCCGGCGGTCTCGACGAGTGAGCGGGGGACGCGGTCCGCGACCCCGATCGGTCTCAGGTCGGTCGTCGCGTCAGGATCGGTCGTCGCGTCAGGGCCAGTCGTCGCGCGAGGTGTCCTCGGCGGGCTCCGCCTCCGATTCGCCGGTGGCGGGCGTCCAGCCCGCGGCGTCGGCCGCGTCCTCGACGTGGAGGAACTCCCAGTCGGTCGCCTCCGCGAGCGCCTCGTCCTCGTCGTCGACGCCGACGAACACGTGCCGCTCCGTGTCGAACTGCTGGGCGATGTTCTCCAGACTCTCCTCGACGCCGCGCGGGCCAGAGAAGAAGTCCTGGCGGACGCGGTGTTTGCGAGTGAAGTTCGTGACGACGTAGGTCGGCTTCTCGCTGACGACGCCGACGTACTCCGTCCACTGCCGCGCGTTGTTGAACACGTCGTTGGGGTCCGCGAGGGCCTTCAGCGCCTTCAGCTCGAACGCCAGCGTCATGTCGGTAGATCCGCCACTGTCCATGGATCGGTGTTCTCGCGGCGGGCGAAAACAACTTCGCTTCCGGGACCGTCCGCCTTACCGAAACCGACCGCGACGACCGAACACGCGACCGACTCAGCGCGCGCGGACCTCGTAGTAGTCCGTGAACTTCACCACGTCGCCGTCATCGAGGTCCCCCGCCTCCGGCGCCGTTCGCGGCCGCCCGGCGAGCTCGCTGACGGCGACCTGCGTCTCCTCGTCGAGCTCGTCGTAGTGGCGGACCCGCGCGTCCGCCGGAACCGTACCGGTGCGTCGGAGCCGCATGCGCCTGTTCGTCTCCCGTAGTGACATGTGATAGCATACACCATTATCCATGATAAATATTGCGCCGGCTCAGTCAGGTTTGGCTCTGGTAGAGCAGGATCACGATCGCCACGCCCACGAACAGATCAGGCAAGAAACCGAAGGGACCGAGATTGGGACGCGGCGGGAACCCGAACAACACCTGCACGACCGGGTGCGACGTGACTGCATACAGGAGAAGCGCACCGCTGATCAACAGGAGGCTCCGGGTGTACTTGTTCGGTAAGTCTACGTAAAGGCTGATGTATGACCCGGCGAGAACGGTCAGGAGGAACATATTGAAGCTCGTAATGAACACCTTCACCTGAACGAGGATCACTACCTCCTCCGGAATCCCCCTCGATGGGGGAGTAAGCCATAGCTCGGAGATCGTCACCGTGATCCCCAAAGCGATCACGGTCGCGATGAGTGTCGAGAGCCCAACTGTCATCCGCGGTGTGAGTTTACGTTCCATCGGTTTCGAAGTCCGCTTGTTCAGCGACCTCTTCGAGAATATCAAAGTTGGAGGTCATCCGATTCGTTAGGAAGTACATCTTCCCGTAGTTCTCTCCTTGAGTCGTCACGATATCGTTCTCCTCTAACACCTCTAAGTGATGTTGTACCGTTTTATAATTCAAATCCAAGTCGTTCGACAGTTGATTGGTGTTCCTCGGACGCTCCTCCAGCGCACGGACGATCCGAAGACGGTTTCGTCCGCCACGGGAGCCCCCAATGAGCCACCATAGCAACTGTCGCATTTGATCTTACCAGAGTTCACTTGTTTATATATACCCGTCTTTCCGCTCGATCGATCGAGGTCGGCGACGGTAGGGTCCGGATTACCGTTCGGTGGGTGCATGACCAGCGAGCGGGGCCTCGACAGCTCCCGGTCGAACCGTTCCGCGACGACCCTCCCGGACCCAGTCACCTCTAGGGAGTCAACTGGGTCCGTGGAGTGCTCCCCGTCTCGTGTCGAATTTGTGCTTCTCTTATCCCGGATTCGGGCGTAATTTCGGAAATGTCATTTAACCCTTCGTTCCCATGGTCCACCCGTGAGTTCGAAAAGTGCAGTGTCCCCGCACGTTCGGATCGACCGGTTCCGACCGACAGACGGCTGCCGTGTACCGAGGCCGACAGACGGCCGCCGTGTACCGAGGCCGACTGATCGCCGTCGCACGCCGAATGCCGTCGAAACACGTCGGCGCCGCGGAGGGGTACGGAGATGAGTCGGCGGCGTTCCATCGCGGTGGCCGCGGTTCTCGCCCTCCTGATCGGCGGTGCCGGGGTCACGCTCGGGACCGTCGCGGCCGACACGCCTCCCGTTCAGGTGTCGAACGTGACGGCAACGCCGTCCGATCCGATAACCGATGAGACCGTCACGGTCGAAACGACCGTGTCGAACCTGCAGAGCAGCGACGACGCCGCCGAGATAACGGACATCTATCTGCGAACGGCCGGCAGTTCGGAAACGCACGCCCGGGCGGAGGACGTGGGCTCGGTCGCCCCCGGCGGCTCCGTCTCCGTCTCGCTGCGAACGAGCTTCGAGACGACCGGCGAGAAGGAGCTGAGGGTGTTCCTCAGGATCGAAGACGAGAGCGGATCGAGCTACACCGTCGAACACCCGGTGTACGTGGACGTCACCGCTCCCGACGTGAGAGGCGCCCTCTCGGTGGAGACGACCAACACGTCCGACAGGACCACCGTTGAGCTGACGAACTACGGCAACACGGACTTCGAGGACGTGGCGATCACGGCGAGCGCAAACGGGGAGACGTTCGACCGGAACTACCTGTTCGATGTCGCGCCGGACGCGACCGGATCGACCTCCTTCGACACCGCGGACGTCTCCGAGGAGTCGGTGACCGTCAACGCCACCTATCGGGCGGCCGGGCGGTCCCGAACGCTCTCCGAGACCGTCGACCTCGGCGACGAACAGGTGCAGGGCGAGATCCGGCTGACCGGTCTCGAACCGACGCGCTCCGGAACGGGCGTGACGATCAGCGGTGAGGCCGCGAACGTCGGGAGTACCGACACCGAATCCGTCCTTCTCAGCGTCCGGGACACGGACGACGCGGACCCGGTCGCGCCGTCCGGCGAGTACTTCATCGGCGCCGTCGAGGCCAGCGAGTTCGCGACCTTCGAACTGACCGCCGACATCGGGGAGGACGCCGACTCGGTACCGATCGAACTGTCCTACATCGTCGACGACGAGCGAGTGACGACGACCCAACGCGTGTCCATTCCGGCACAGAATGCGTCCGAGGTCGGTACCGGGGCTCCGGCGGCCGCGGGCGACGGCGGACAGGCGCCGGACCGTGGCGGCTCGCCGGGGCTTCCGCTGACCGAGGTGGGCGCCGTGCTGGGCATGGCGCTCGTCGGAGGGGGGAGCTTCGCGGTCTATCGCTGGCGAAACCAATGAGCGTCATCGAGCTCTCCGACATCGTGAAGCGGTATCAGAGCGGAGAGGGACTGATCGAGGCGCTGAAGGGGATCGATTTCCGCGCCGAGCGCGGCGAGATGGTCACCGTGATCGGACCGTCCGGCTCCGGAAAGAGTACCATGCTCAACCTGATCGGTCTGCTCGACACCCCGACCGAGGGGTCCGTGCGCCTCGACGACCGCGATGTCACCGACTTCTCCGTGGACGAACTCACCGAGGAGCGCCGCACCGGTATCGGCTTCGTGTTTCAGGACTACCACCTCTTACCGATGCTGACGGCGACCGAAAACGTCGAGCTCCCGTCGATGTGGGACACCTCGGTCGACCGCCGCGACCGTGCGGTCGACCTCCTCGGTCGCGTCGGTCTCGGCGACCGGCTGGATCACACCCCGGGCGAGCTGTCGGGCGGCCAGAAGCAGCGGGTCGCCATCGCACGGTCGCTGATCAACGAGCCCGACATCCTGCTCGCCGACGAGCCCACCGGGAACCTCGATCAGGACACCGGAGAGACGATCCTCGAAGAGCTGATCCGGCTGAAAGAGGACGAGAACGTCGCCATCGTCGCGGTGACGCACGATGACCAGATGCTCGACTACACGGACACCACCGTCCGGATCATCGACGGCGTCATCCAAGAGGTGACGCGCGGATGAACGGTGTCGTCCGGGAGGTGACGCGCGGATGAGCTTGGCGGACCTCCTGTGGCGGTTTCCGAGCCTGCTCATGGCGTGGCGGAACCTCGGACGCAACCGCCTCCGCACCGCCCTGGCGGCGCTCGGGATCATCATCGGTGTGGTCGCCATCTGCTCGCTCGGCATGACGACCGTCGCGCTCGAACAACAGGCGACGTCGCAGCTCGGCGACATCACGAACGAGGTGACGATCTCCTCGGGACAGGACAGCGACACCGACGGGGTGACCCGCGACCAGGTCGACGAGATCCGGAGCATCGTGACCGGAGCGGAGGTGGTCCCGCAGAAAACCAACGCGACGACGCTCGAGGCGAGAAACGGGGAAGAGGCGAGGGTGAGCGTCACTGGGGTGACCGAGGCGAGCGCGCTGTACAACCTCACGACGGGGCCGGCCCCCGACCGGCTGCAGTCCGGCGCCCTGATCGGCGGCGAGACCGCCGACGCGCTCGGCCTCGAGATCGGTGACCCCGTCGAGTACGACGGGCAGCTGTATCGGATTCGGGGGTTCATCGAGTCGGAAGGTCCCTCGTTCGGGTACGTCGGCGGTGAGCTCGTCGTCCCGGTATCGGGGCTCTCAGACCAGAAGCACTACGACACGGTGACGATCATCGCGAGCGACGGCGACGCCGCCACGGTCATCGGGAACACCCTCGACGCCCGGTTCAACGCCGAGGACGACGAAGCACTGAGCATCAGCACCTTCGGCAACCAAGAGCAGATCGGCGGGTTCATGGACACGCTGTCGCTCGCGCTGCTCGGCATCGGGGGGATCTCGCTCGTCGTCGCGAGCGTGGCCATCCTCAACGTGATGCTGATGAGCACGGTCGAGCGTCGCGGCGAAATCGGGGTGTTGCGCGCGGTGGGCATACGCAGATCGGAGGTCCTGCGGATGATCCTGATCGAGGCGACGCTCATGGGCATTCTCGGTGGCCTCGTCGGCGTGACGCTCTCGCTCGTCGCGGGGGCCGCGATCTTCCAGCTGATCACGGGCGACGCGCTGGGCGCGCTGGGGTGGAGCAGCGTGCGGTACCTCGTCTTCGGGTTCGGGTTCGCCGTCGTCGCGAGCGCGCTGAGCGGCCTGTACCCCGCGTGGAAGGCCGCCAACGACCGGCCCGTCGACGCGCTCAGGGGGTGACGACCACGGACCGCCAAGCGGACGGCGGTCACGGACGACCGCCGTGGCCGCCAGATCGCGGATCGACTGCGGCGGAGCCGCGTCGGGGTCGCTCGGCCGAGGGTACAATCGGCGCTTGCCCTACGGGGAGGTTTATGCGCCAGTCCCCTCGTGTGTCCCCATGGACCGACGGTCCCTTCTGGCGACGCTCGCGGCCGGCGCGGGGGCGGCCCTCGCAGGCTGCGGCCACCCCTCCGTCGTTCTCGATCTGAAGGCGGCGACGGCCGACGACGTCGCCGACGAGGTGTCGATGACGGCCGACCCCGACTCGGAGAAGCACGACCTCGTCACGTCGGCGCTCGAAAACGGCTCCGCCACGCGCCGCGGACGACACGAGCTGTTCGACCGCACCGACACCGTCCGGGTCGACGGGGCCTTCTACGAGGTCACCGAGACGCGGGTCGCGAGCAGCGAGGTGACGGTGTACGAGGTGCTCGTCGACTTCAATCCGGAGGAGACGACGCCCGAGCAGGGTGAAATATCGTTCGCCGATCTCCCGGAAACGGACCGCAAGCGACTCGAACCGATCGTCTCCGAGGCGGACCCGCCACAGCAGGACGGCTACGACGTCGGCGTCAAGTACGGAAGCGCCGCGGAAGTCGGAAACGACTCGGTGTTCGTGCCGGAGCGGCAGTACGACGTGCTCGTCCACGAGGGGGAGCGGTACCGGGTCGCGGTCGAGTCGCGCACCGCGTCGGAGGTCGAGTACCGGTACGAGGCGACCGAGGTGGCGCCCGACGTGGAAACGTTCGCCGACCGGGTTCGAGACCGGTACCTGTTCGTACTCTCCGGGCTCTCGGACGCCGAGCGCGAGGTCGTCGAGGAGTCGATCGACGGCGCGTACTTCGAGGACGACGAGGCCTTCCGATCGGTGGTCGAGACGATCCGAGAACACGAGGGAATCAGGGAGGACGACTTCTACGGGACGTGGCTGCTGGAGTACGAGGGGTCGGAGTACCTCGCCTACGTCGAGTGGTAGGCGCGGGTCGGTCGGCGGACGCGGGTCGGTCGGCGTCGGTCACTCCGGGTCGGTCGATGAACGGGGGCGACTCGGTCGGCGTCGGTCACTCCGGGTCGGCCTCGGCCGGGACGCGGTCGGCGGCCTCCCCGTCATCGCTGCCCTCGTCGTCTCCGTCGCTCTCCCACTCGCCGACGCGCCTCGCGACCTGTCGACGCTTCACCTCGCCGACGCGGTCGGCGATCGTCTCGACCATCGCTTCGAGGTCCGCTTGGACCGGGCTGTCGTCGTCGCGGACCGTCGGGCCGTCTGCGGTCTCCGTGTCGAAGTCCGGATGGACCGGGAGCGTTCCGACCACGGGCACGTCGTAGTCGTCGCGGATCTCGTCGGCGCCGCCCTCGCCGAACACCCGGTGGGTGTCGCCGCACTCGGGACAGTGGAACGCGCTCATGTTCTCGACGACGCCGAGGACGGGCGCGTCGTGGTCCGCAAACAGCCGGAGCCCCTTGCGGGCGTCCGCCACCGCCATCTCCTGTGGCGTCGTCACGACGACGACCCCGGCGATCGGGAGCGTCTGGAGCAGGTTCAGCGAGGCGTCGCCGGTCCCCGGCGGGAGGTCGACGATCAGGTAGTCGAGCTGGCCCCACTCCACGTCGTTGATGAACTTCATCATCACGTTGTTCACCATCGGCCCCCGGAGCACGGCCGGGTCGTCGCCGTCGGGCAGCAGGTGCTCCGTGCTCATCACCATGACCCCGTCAGAGCGCGGTGGAACGATGTCGCCTTCGGGCAGCATGCCGGGCTCGTTCTCGGTCGGGAGCAGCCGGGGAGCGTTCGGCCCGTGCACGTCGGCGTCGAGGATTCCGACGCGGGCGCCCCGCTCTTTCAGCCCGGCCGCGAGGTTGGCCGCGACGGTGGTCTTGCCGACGCCGCCCTTCCCGGAGGCGACGGCGATCACGTTGCGGACGCCGGGCAGCACGTCGGCGTCGAAGCCGTGTTCGGCGCCGAACTGCGCGCGAAGCTCGGGGTCGAGCCCGGCGTCCTCGACGACGTCGCGGACCGCGTTGCCGATCTCGATCTCGGCGGGCGCGTACGGGGCGTTGAACGCCAGCGACACCTCCGCGGTGTCACCGCTGACGGTCACGTCGTTCACGAGCCCCATCGAGACGATGTCGTCGTCGTTCTGCGGGTCCTCGACGGTCACGAGTCGGTCGCGCAGGTCGGATTCGGTCGCGGTGTCGGTGTCTGTGTCGGTCATGGTGGTGTCGGTGGGCGATGGGTGGTGATCGGGCGGCGCGGCCGCGGTCGACAGGCGGTCGGGCGGCGCATCTGCGGCCGGCGGTTGATTGGCGAGCGATCCCGGAGAGGGGCGGGGGCGGCGTTCAGAAGAACACCGCCCCGATGACCAGCGTCGCGACGAACAGCCCGCCCCACAGCACCGTCGTCAGGCCGGCGAGGTACCCGACCCCGAGCAGCCCCTTCGCGCGATCGCTCGGGTCGCCGATGAACCACGCGGCGACCATCGCGTACACCGGCGCGAGGACGATGCCGAAGATGAGGTACGTGCCGGGGCCGACGAACGAGAGCGTGTACTCCGGCGAACTGGCGAGCGGGACCGGGGCCGCGGCGAGCGCGAGCGACGCCGCCGCGAGCGCGGTCGCTGGCAGGGTCATCGGTTCACCTCCTCGTGGTCGTCTTGGATCGCGTGCAGTTCGACGACGGGGATCACCTTCGAGACGACGAGGAAGAACAGCACGACGATGCCGATCGTCCCGATCACCGCGGACAGCTCGACGGGTGAGGGGACGTACGCGCCGGGAACCCCGTCGTACAGGGCGAAGTGCGCGTGCTGGAGCCCCTCGACGACGAACAGCACCTTCTCGGCGAGGGTGCCGGCGAGCACGCCGACGGAGAGGGCGACCATCGTCCGGATGCTGAACAGCTCGGGGCGCAGCGACGCCGCGAACGCGTACAGCATGGCGAGCGCGACGAGCCCGATCGCGACCCAGTACAGCGGCGTCGCGATCTTCACCTCGGTCGCGTGCTGGAGCGTCGTCGGCGCGGCGAAGATCCCGCTGATCACCTGCTGGAGCTGCAGCCACAGGAAGATGAGGCTGAAGAAGCCGAGCCACTGGCTCAGCCCCCGGAACACCGCGTCGGGGATGAGCTCCTCCCAGCCGTACGCGTACCGGAACGCCGCCGAGATGATGATGATCCCGCTGACCGCGGAAGTCAGCGCGATGGAGAGGAACGACGGCCCCTGCACGCCGCCGTGCCAGCCGGCCATCGACGGCAGCAGCGAGAACAGCCACGGGATCACCCCCCCGTGGAGCAACAGCGGCGCCATGATGATGATCGCGAACGCGATCCACCAGACCATCCGCTCGACGACCTCGTCCTCCGTCTCGGAGTAGCCGAGGGTCAGCACGTCGTACAGCGGATCGAGCAGGCTCGGCAGGCGGTCGCGGAGCCGGTGGATGTCGTAGCGGATCGTCAACGCGAGGTACGTCGCCGTCAACACGAAGTACGCCGTGATGACGGTCACGTCCCACATCAGCGGCGACCACTGGACCCGAGTGGGCCACGCCGGGATCACGCTCGTCACCAGCCGGTCGGGACGACCGACGTGGATGAGGATGAACAGGCCGGCGCAGGTCAGCGCCGCGATGGTCAACAGCTCCGCCAGCCGCGCGACCGGCTGGTAGGTGTCCATCCCCAGCAGGCGGACCGCCGCCGACAGGATGATCCCGCCGTGAGCGATTCCCACCCACCAGATGAACGCGCCGATGTACAGCCCCCACGGCACGCCGCCGCCGGAGCCCCAGTCGGCGAGGTTGGTGACGATCAGCCCGTGTTGGAGCTGCTGGAGGTAGAACGCCAGCCACACGCCGACCATCCCGAGCCCCACCGCCAGCGCGGCGAGGTACCGCTTCGAGACCGACCGGATCGGTCGGACGAGCGTGTCGCGGTCGACGCCAGTCACGTCGACGCTCACGCGCTCTCACCTCCTTGGGTCGCGGCCGCCCCCTCGTCGAGCACTTCCTTCCGGTTGTCCGTGAGCCCCATGTCCTCGTAGGCGACGGGGCCTTCGACCTGTTCGGCGTGCGGCGAGGGCTCGTTGCCGACGAAGGTGACGTTCGGCTCGGTGCCGCGCTCCTCCATCAGCTTGAACGTCGACACCGTGTGCTCCTTGCGGTTGGGGAACTCCGAGCGGTCGTTCTCCTGTCCGTCGCGGTACTGGCTGAGGTGCTGGTTCGGCGCGCTCTCCGGGTCGTTGAGGTCGCCGAAGTGGACGGCGTCCATGGTGCACGCCTCCTCGCAGGCGGTGGTGCCGATCTTCTCTTCGCCCATCTGGCCGTCCTGTCGGTCGACGCAGAACGTGCACTTGCCCATGACGCCCTCGGGCGGACGAGAGCCGACCCACCGGCCGCGGTCGTCGATCTGGTGGTCGTCGTCGACCTCGGATTCGGGCACGTCGGGCTCGCCCCACTGGAAGTAGTTGACGCCGTACGGGCACGACACCTCGCAGTACCGGCAGCCGATACAGATGTCGTAGTCGGTGAGCACGAGCCCGTCCTCCTCGCGGGTGTGCCGGGCGCCGACGGGACACACCTTCGTGCACGGCGAGTCCGTACAGTGCTGACAGGTGCGCGGCAGGAAGTTGGTCTCGTCGCCTTGGCCCTCGTCCTCGAAGGCGAAGACGTACATCCAGTTTGCCCCGCGCGAGAGGTTGTGCTCCTGGTTGCACGCGACCATGCAGGCGAGACACCCGTCGCAGTTGTTGAGGTTGATCGTCATCCCCCAACGGGTGCCCTCGCCTTCGCCGCCGCCTCCGGCGGCGCCGCCGCTTCCGTCGTCCTGGCCCGCGGCGTTTTGCGCGGTTCCCCAGCCGCCGACGGCCAGCGCGCCGGCCGCCGCCGTGCCCTTCTTCATCACGGACCGGCGGGACTCGTCGCTCTCGGGGTCGACCCCCTCCAGCGCGGAACCGATCCGGTCGAGGAACCCCACGTCGTCCGGGTCGGCCTCGTCCGGGTCCGGGAGGTCGATCTCGCGGTCGTCGATGTCGAACTCCTCGACGATACGGTCGTGGTACCGCCGGTAGAACTCGAGCTCGGAGAGCTCGCCGGCCGACACGCGCTGCGCGTCGCGGCCCATCTCCAAGCCGAGTTCCGTGTCGTACTCCGTCTCGTCGAGGAGGCGCCTGTACCGTTCCTCGTCGTCTCCGGGTGGTGGTGACTCGTCTGTGCTCATGAGCTTGTGTTTGTGTCAGCGTCCGGCTGCGAGCGCGGCTCCCAGCCGAGGGACCGGTGTCGACCCCGTAGAGGTCGTACGGGACCAGCCCCGTGAATCGTGATTCGCGTTCCAACCCCTTGGGAAGGTAGCCGAACCAGTTCGCCGGTCCGATAATAAACGGCGACTGGAACGCACCAGATTTACCCGGTGGCGGCCCAACCGCCTCCCGATGAACGAGACGACGCCAGAGGCGATCCAAACGCGGGCGCAATCGCACCGTGCGCGGCTGCTCTCGGTCCTGCGGGTGCAGTACCCCGACGCGCTGGCCGACCGCGGCTACCGCCTGCTCCACCCGACGACGGGAGACCCGTACGCCGGGGACCGCCGCCACCTCGTCGCGACCTGCCGGTCGGTCGCCAACTTCGCGGTCGGCGCGCTGGCGGACGGCCCCGACTGGTGTCTCGCCGCCGCCGAGCACGGCCTGCGGTTCCTCCGCGAGGCACACCGCGCCGACGGCGGGGGGTACCGCCTCGTCGTCGACGCGGACGGCGAGCCGGTCGACCGGACGCGGTCGGCGTACGGCCACGCGTTCGTCCTGCTGGCGTACGCCCGGGCGGTCGACGCCGGGATCGACGGCGCCGAGCGCGGCCTCGACGCGACCCGCGCGCTGATCGACGACCGGTTCCGCGACGACCGGGGGCTCCTCCGGAGCGACTGCGACGCCGACTGGACCGAGCGGGAGCCGTACCGCGGCCAGAACGCGAACATGCACGCCTGCGAGGCGTTCCTCGCGGCCTACGAGGCGACGGGCGACGCGGCGTACCTCGACCGCGCGCGCCACGTCGCCGGGGCGATCACGGTCGAGCTCGCCGCCGAGACCGACGGCCTGCTGTGGGAGCACTACACCGCCGACTGGGAGCACGACTTCGCGTACAACGCGGACGAACCGCGCCACCGGTTCCGACCCCCGGGGTACCAGCCGGGTCACCACGCGGAGTGGGCGAAGCTGCTCGCGCTGCTCGATCGGTACGAGGGGGAGGAGGACAACGGAACAACATCCGGAGACGACCCGGCCGCGACCACCGACTGGTACGTCCGCGCCCGCGAGCTGTTCGACGCCGCCGTCGACCGCGGCTGGGCGGAGAACGGGTTCGTGTACACCCACGCGGCCGACGGGTCGCCGATCGTCTCAGACCGGTACGGCTGGGCGCTCGCGGAGGCGATCGGCGCGTCCGCGGCCCTCGCCGAGCGCGCGGCGGCGCACGGCGATGCCGATGAGGCCGACAGGTTCCGGGACTGGCACCGGCGGTTCCTCGTCCGGACCGACCTGTTCCGCGGTCCGGCGGGCGTCTGGTACGAAAAGCGGCTGCCCGCAGACGCCGACGGGGACCGCGTCGCGCAGGACCCGCCGGGCGTCGAGCCTGACTACCATCCGGCCGGCGCCTTCTTCGAGGGGTGGCGGTCGGCGCGGGCGGAACTGCCGGACGAGTGAGGCGACGAGGCGGCACCCACTCACCGGTTCCGCTGACGCCCCTCAAAGCGCCGTCGCGATGTGGCGATCGATCCCGGTCGATGAGCGTCGGGCGGAACGTCCAGAACCCGTCCCACACGTTCGGGCTCGTCTTCGAGGGCGACGAGCGCGGCGTGGCGGCCGGCGTCTGCCACCGGTGGCGGCGTGAAGACGACGAACCACGACCGGCTCCGGTTCGGTCCGGTTGGCGACCACGACCGGCTCGGAGCGCCGATCTCGTCGAAGAAGCCGCGCAGGGAGTCAGTCATCGGCGGGAGCGTATCGGGACGCGTGGGTCGGTCGAGCCGATCGGTTTCGAGGTGTGCGTCGTCGACATCGTGGACCCGTGGATGATCCGCGGTAACGTAGCGTCGTCAGCGGTGTTGACATCCTCCTCCGCGTGAACGGGGAGGAATCCCGAGCGGTGGGAGTTTCAGGTTTGTAGTCCAATCACCGGACTACCAGTCCTTTCGGGCACGGGTAGTCCCACGGGTTCGGGCTGGTGGACTGCTGGCGGTGCCAAGCCGCCGTTCCCCCTATCTTCGGCTCTATTTGGCGTCCCGGTGTTGTTTTTGCCACGGGGACGCCAGCAGGCGTCAGTAGAGTCGGGGGTATCGTGTCGCGTGCTTTGAGCAGTCGGCACATCGGCACACCCTTCGAGAATGTGGCGTTCACCGACTGTTCTTTCGGATACTGCCTCGTTACGTGGGCGGACAGGCCGCCTCCGAAGGACGGTTTGGAATCCACTCTATTCCGACCGATTCCTACCTGCGAATAAGGTTGCCTGTCATTTAAGCGCCAGTATTCCGAAACTCAGGGGAATCGTCGAACGTGGATTCTCTCCCAACTGACAGCGCGTATCCACGGCGTGAACGCCGTGGTATTGCGCCTGTTCAGCGTATAAACCTCACACCGAAGCCGACGGTCACTCCCCGCCCCAGTCGCGCCGCACCGGCGTCTCGCTGGCGTCGACGTTCGCCAGCAGCCACGCGGTCGCCTCCTCCAGCGCGCGCTCGTCGGTCCCGGTCACCTTCAGGCGGTTGTGCTCTCTCTCCCGGTCGGGGTAACAGCCGACGGCGACGTCGAAGCGCTCGCCCGCCGCCTCCAGCGCGGGGACGATGTCCGACTCGGGCTCGACGGTGTAGAGGAACCGCGACCGCCGGTCGCCCGCGAACTCGTCGGCGACCGATTCGAACATCGCCTTCAGCTCCTCGGGGATGCCCGGCAAGACGTAGACCCCCTCGACGACGCACCCCGGCGCGAGCCCGGGATCGTTCAAGAGCGGGCGGCTCCCGGTCGGCACCGCGGCCTCGGCCTCGACGTCCACGTCGACGTCGCTGTCGGGGAGTCGATCACGGATCTCGGCCAGCCGCCGCTCGACCGCCTCGCGCGTCAGGTCGGTCGGGGCCAGCTCGCGGTCGAACGCGTCGGCGACCGCCTCCATCGTCACGTCGTCCGGGGTGCCGCCGAGCCCGCCCGTGACGATCACCGCGTCGAACGCGTCGGCGTACGCCCGGACGCGCTCCGCGATGACGGCGCGGTCGTCCGGCACCGAGAGGACCCGTTTCACGGCGACGCCGCGGTCGCTCAGCGCCGCGGCGAGCCAGTTGGCGTTCGTGTTCACCGTGTCGCCCGCGAGCAGTTCGTCGCCGACCGTGATCAGCGCGACCTCCATCGCTCGACGGTACGGGCGGCGCACAGATGTGCGTTTCCCGTCGGACGCGACGCGCCGACTCGCCTCCGGAGCCCTATTGAGCGCTCCACACCGGTCCCGCGCGTCTCGTACCCCTATTATAAGCGTTTACGGGAGCGGTGGGCGACCGATGCGGTATGGCAACGACGACCGAGCCGGCGGACGGGAGCCCGGAACTGCTGGACGACGCGCGGGAGGCGCTCCGGGTCGAGCGTCGTCGGGTCGCCGACGAGCGTGAGGCGTTCCGCGCCTTCCGCGGACGCGTCGCGTCCGTCCCGTCTGAGCCGATCCGAACCGACGGCGGCGCGGGAACGGCGGCGGGCGGCGGCGGATCGATCGGGGTCACCGGAGGGTTTGGAGCGGTCGGAACCGACGGAACGCTGGGGTCCGCCGGTTCGGGGGCGCCGGCCGGATCGGGGCTGGTCGCGGTGCGGGACGCGTACCGAGAGACGGTGATGTCGGTTCCGCACTACGAGACCGAGTACGACGACACCTACGAGCGGAGCGTCGCCGAGGAGTTCGGCCCCGAGATCGCGTACGCGCTCACTCGGGGGGCGCGGTTCCACGCCGAGTGCAAGCGTTCCCTGCTCGCCGCGGCCGAGACCGCGATCGAGGAGCGCGAGCGGTTCATCGAGACCGTCGAGTCGGAATCCGAGTCGGTCGAGCGGGCCGCCTCGCGGCTCACCCCGATCCGAAGCGAGGTCGCGTCGACCGCACGGACGGACTTCTCCGAGGACGGGTTCGGGACGCTCGACGCCTACCGCGCACGGACCGAGGCCCTGATCGACGACTGCGACCGGATCGCGGCGCGACGCCAGCGGGAACTCGCGTCCCACGAGCGCGCCCTCGCGATCGACGGCGATCTCGACGCCCCCACGTACCTGTATCAGGACCTCTCCGCGACGTACCCCGTGCTGGCGACGGTCGGCGCCGTCGGCGACCGACTCGACGACCTGAAGCGCCGGATCGAGCGGGCGATGGCCGGGGCGTAGGACCAGCCGATCGCACGCGAGCGATCGGGGAGGCTACTCGGTTGCGGTCGTCCCCTCCGCCTCCAGCCCGGACCCGCTCGGCGGTCGCAGCAGGAGCGCAGCCAGCCCCGCGGCGATCGCGAGCCCGCCCCCGAGCGCGAACGTCGGGACCCACCCGGCCGTCGCGACGAGGTAGCCGGTGACGGTGCCGGCGAAGACCCCGCCGCCGACCTTGGCGGTGTAGAGGACCGCGTAGTTGCCGGAGGAGTTCCGCGCCCCGTAGTAATCGGCCAGCAGCGCGGGGAAGTAGACGTACAGCGGCGAGGAGAAGAACATCGCGCCCATCACGAGCGCGACGAACGCGACGCCGGACCCCGCCGACCCCGCCCCGATGAGCGCGAGGCGGAACAGCCCCGCGAGGACGAACGAGGCCGCCATCACGCGCTTGCGGTCGAACCGGTCCGAGGCCTCGCCGAGGATCATGCGCGAGACGCCGGCGGCGACGGGAAGCAGGGTCGCCGACGCGGTCGCGACGACCGCCGCCAGCCCGAACTGCTCCGCGAACCGGACCACGTTCGCGATGACGACGAGGTCGGCGCCGGCGGTCGCGACGAACATCGCGTACAGCAGCCAGAACTGCCACGTCGAGAGCATCTCGCGGGTCGTGTACGCGCGGCCGCGGAGCGAGGCCGCGAGGGTGTCGCTCCCCCCCTCGTTTCCGTCGCCGCCTCCTGCTCCGCCGCTTTCCGCGCCGTCGCCTTCCGCACCGTCGCCGTCCAGCCCGAGCCAGTCGTCCGGCGGGTCTCGAAGGAGGTACGCGCCGACGAGCGTCACGACGAGGATGCCGAGCCCGACGTTCCGTAGCACGTCGCCGTAGGCGGCCACGGTGGCGTTCGCGCGGACGTACGGGACCACGAGCGCGCTCCCGCCCGCGAACGCCATCGTCCCGACCCCGGTGGTGAGCCCCGTCCGGTCGGGGAACCACTTGACCGCGGTGTTGACCGCGACCGTGTACACGATCCCCACGCCGATCGCCCCGAGCGAGTACAGCAGGTACAGCTGCCAGAGCGTCGTCGCGTACGCGAGCCCGACGTACCCGCCCCCGGCGAGCAGGGCCGCGAGGAACGTGAGCGCGCCCGGGCCGCGACTGTCGCGCCACTTCCCGGCGGGAAACTGCGAGAGTGACTGGAAGACGACGTAGAAGGAGAACACCGCGCCGAGCGCCGGCAGGGCGAGGTCGAGGCTCTCGGCCAGCGGCTGTTCGATCGACGACCAGACGTACTGGTAGGGGCTCACCGCCGCCATCATCCCCGCCGCGGCGACGATCTGCCACCAGCGCGAGAAGCCGAGGGCGTCGGCGGCCCGTCCGGCGTAGTCGACGCCGTCGTCGTCGTTGACGTTGATGTCGCCGTCGGTGCCGTCGTCGTTGACGTTGACGTCGGCGTTGACGTTGACGTCGGCGTCGTCCGGTTCCGAGGCGTCGCCCTCGTCAGCCATCGTCACCGTCCGTCGCGCGTCCGGTCGTGTCGTGGGTCATGGGAATGTCTGGGACCGGCCCGTCCCGTCCGCCGGACCGGTGGTTCGTGTTCCGACGCTGTCGACACGCGGGAATAAAACGCGCCGTCGGGGAGGTTCTTGCCCCCTCGTCGGCGAGGCGCCGAACCGGTCGCCGATCGGCGATCTGTGCGATGACGGTAGTTCACCATCTCGTCCTTCGAGAAGCCGTTTGCCGAGGGATTAACTCCGAATCATGACGGATCGATCGTGTTTGCGGATGGATAATGATAATCGTCTATACTGTCAAAAATCGTTAAGAGGCGCCTCGTACAACCTGAAACCGAGAACCGCACCGTCCCGAGACCGGGACGCCTGGAGCACGAACCCATGTCCGCCGACCCAGACACCGCCGAAACGACGACCGAAACGACCGCCGTCGAGTCGCACGCGGTCGAGTCGCCCGGCGCCGCACCCACCGACGCGACCGTCGACGCGTCGCCCGCCGAAGCCTCCTCCGCCGCCCGCTTCGAGCGCGTCCTCGTGGTCGCCCGCGACGACGACGCGGGGCGGGCCGCGGTCGAAACGGGCGTCGACATCGCGGCGGCCCACGGCGCGACCGTCGACGCGCTGTACGTCGTCGACACCGCCGTCGGATGGGACATGGTCGTCGAGCGGCGCGAGCGCAGGGGCGAGGCGCTCGTCGAGAACGCCGCGGAGCGCGGGGCGGACGTCGGGGTCGACGTGGAGAAGTGGTTCCGCTACGGTACCCCCCACGAGGAGGTGCTCGGCTTCGCCGCCGCCCACGACGCCGACCTGATCGTCGTCGGCTCCGCACGCCGGACCGGACTGGACCGGCTCGTCCACCCCGAGCCGCTCCCGGTCCGGGTCCAGCGCGGCGCCTCGGCCCCCGTCATGGTCGTCGGCCCCGACAGCGACTGAGGCGGGTCGACGCCGGCGACATCCGGGGTCGGCCGGACACCGACGGCCGAGGCGGCCCCGAGCGACCGGTTAAGTGACTGCGTCCTCTCGTCGTTCCCGTGACACACATCGGTATCGTCGGCGCGGGGGCGGCGGCCGCCGCGTTCACCGTCGACGGCGCGGTCCCGGACGCGGAGGTGACGGTCTTCGAGAAGTCCGGTGGGCTCTGTGGTCGCGCGGCGACCCGCCGCCACGGGGAGTTGACGTACGACTACGGCGCGAACTACCTGAAGGCCGACGACGAGCGGGTCGTCGAGCTGATCACGGAGACGCTCGACGACGAGGGGCTCGTCGGAGACCGAGGACCGACCGACTCCGGTCGGACTACTGCCCGACCACGTCGGGTTCGAGCGCGCCGACCGCTTCGAGGACCGCCTCGACGTTCCCCTCGGCGACGCCGTTCTCCCTGAGCGCCTCCCCGAGGTAGGTCGCGACGCGACCGAACGCCTCCTCGGTGATTCCCATCCCCTCGTGGGCCGCCCGCATGTCCGCGCCCTCGTAGGAGACCGGGCCGCCGGCGACCGCGCTGATGAACTGGACCTGATGGGCGTACAGCGCCTCGCGGTCGATGCCCTCGAAGTACGGTTCGAGGACGGGGTCGTCGAAGACGCGGTCGTAGAAGTCCGAAACGACGGCCTCGACGGCCTCGCGACCGCCGACGGAATCGTAGATCGACTGGGAATCGGGCATCACGTCCGACAACTTCGTTCCGACGGAAGACGCCTCCGAAAGAACATGTTCGGGGGACGCCGTGTCACCCGACCGGTCCCCGAATACGTTCGGGATAACACACACCCCGACGCTGACCGATTTTCGGGCATGAGCACCAACCGGTCCGAGGGGACGCCCGGCCCGACCGGGTCGGCGACAGATCGGACCGAGGCGGATTCAGACCGGTCCGAATCGTCTCCCGATCCGGAGCGACTCCGGAAACGCCTCCGCCGCCGGACCGACGAGATCGAACGCCGCGAGGTCGAGGAGGCCGTCTCGGCGCTCGACGCGCGCGGCGATCTCACCGAGGAACAGCGCGAGACCGTCCGGGAGCTCGGGTCCGCGCTCGTCGAGGAGCTGACCGCGGCCCCGGAGCGGACGCTGGTGCGGGCGGCTCGGGCTGAGGGCCTAGGAGGGCGAGAGCGAACCCGAGCGATACGTCGGCTCTTCGACCTCGACGAGGCGTAGCTTCCGGTCGATGTGACGTAGCTTCGATTCCAGAAAAACGCCTCCGTCGTCCCGCCGGGCGCCTCACTCCTCGGCCTTCGGGAACTCCGCGACGAACTCGTCGGGCGCGTTCTGTCGCACCTCGTACGCCTCCTCGTCGAACGCGGGGACCTCGGCCGCCATCTCGTAGTACAGCGGCTTCGGTTCGTGGTCGTTGACGATGGTGAGCGTCTCGCCCGGGTCCATCCCGTCGAACTCCTCGTGTATCTTGTCGTGGCGGTTCACCGGCGGGATCTCTCGGACGTCGAGTCTGGGCATGCGATCGGAGGGTGGGCCCCTGCCCGATTCCGTGTTGAGCCGAATACGTTCGGGGACACGCACTCGCCGGCGCGCCCCGAACCCTCGCCCGTGATCGACACCACGTCCGAGCCGTCGACCGGTATCGAGAGGGACCACCGCGCGTCGCCCGCTTGGAGGGGTGAGTGACGTGCCGGCGACCGACTTCGACGCCGAGCGGAGCTACGACGACGAGCGGTTCTCGACCAGCGAGGTGTTCCGGAGCGACCGGATGAAGGTCGTCTTCGGCTACTTCGAGCCGGGACAGTTCATCCCCGTCCACGCGCCCGACAGCGACGTGGCGATCACCGTCCGCTCGGGCTCCGGCGTCGTCCGAGAGGGCGAGACGGACCGCCCGGTCGGCCCCGGCGACGTCGTCGTCGTGGCGGCCGGAACCGCACGCGGCGTGAGGGCGAGCGACGGAGAGCGCTTGGAGGCGACGCTCGTCACCGCGCCGCCCCCGACCGACGCGGAACACGACCCCGTCAGAGAGGGAATCCGACGCGGAGAGTTCGATCCGCGGGCCGACCGGGAGTAGCGGCATCGACGGATCGGGGCTGCGGAGCGTCCCGATGTGATTTTGTTTCTTCAAAGTCTTATTTATAAAGTCGGAAGTTAACTTCTGTTTAATAAATGGCACGCCGGTCAGTAGCCAGCCTTTTATTTGAGGTCGATAAAGAATTGATAACGCCGAATGCGTGACGACTCCGCTTCCGGAACGGGCGTCGCCGACCTCCGCGCGCCGGTCGCACTCGCGCCGCCGGCACCGGATTTCGGGACATCCGTTTTCGGCGGGCGAAGTCCCCGTGCAGACGCTTTCGGTGCGGTTGCGAACGAACTACCCACGGAACTTCAATCATAATGCCAAGAGACAACACCGATTGGTGGCCGAACCAGCTGGACCTAGAGATCCTCGACGAGCACGCGGGCACCTCCGGGCCGATCGACGAGGAGTTCGATTACGCGGAGGCGTTCGAGGAGCTCGACCTCGAGGCGGTGAAAGAGGACATCGAGGAGGTAATGACGACCTCGCAGGACTGGTGGCCGGCCGACTACGGCCACTACGGGCCGCTTTTCATCCGGATGGCGTGGCACAGCGCCGGGACGTACCGGACCCACGACGGCCGCGGCGGCGCCTCCGGCGGGCGGCAGCGACTCCCGCCGCTCAACAGCTGGCCGGACAACGTCAACCTCGACAAGGCGCGGCGACTGCTCTGGCCGGTTAAACAGAAGTACGGCCGCAAGCTCTCGTGGGCGGACCTGATCGTTCTGACCGGGAACGTCGCCCTCGAATCCATGGGCTTCGAGACGTTCGGCTTCGCCGGCGGGCGCGAGGACGACTTCAAGCCCGACGACGCCGTCGACTGGGGCCCCGAAGACGAGTGGGAGTCGACCTCGGCGGAGCGCTTCGAGGAGGACGGACGCCTCGACGACGTGCTCGGTAACACCGTCATGGGCCTCATCTATGTGAACCCCGAGGGGCCGAACGGCGAGCCCGATCTAGACGGGTCCGCGGAGAACATCCGCGACACGTTCAGCCACATGGCGATGGACGACAAGGAGACGGTCGCGCTTATCGCCGGCGGGCACACCTTCGGGAAGGTCCACGGCGCCGACTCCGGCGACAACCTCGGCCCGGAGCCCGAGGACGCTCCGATCGACCTGCAGGGACTCGGTTGGGACAACGAGTTCGGCGAGGGGAAAGGCCCCGACACGATCACCAGCGGGATCGAAGGGCCGTGGAACGCCACGCCGACCGCGTGGGACCTGAGCTACGTCAACAACCTGCTCAGCTACGAGTGGGAGCCGGAGAAGGGTCCGGGCGGCGCGTGGCAGTGGACCACGAAGAACGACGAGCTCGACGACGCCGCCCCCGGCGTGCAGGACCCCTCCGACAAGGAGGACGTGATGATGCTCACGACGGACGTGGCGCTGAAACACGACGACGACTTCCGGGCGGTCTTAGAGGAGTTCCGCGACGACCCAGACGGGTTTCAGGAGTCGTTCGCACGAGCGTGGTACAAGCTCATCCACCGCGACATGGGTCCGCCGGAACGGTTCCTCGGTCCCGAGGTCCCGGAGGAGACGATGCTCTGGCAGGACCCGCTTCCCGACGCCGACTACGACATCGTCGGCGACGCGGAGGTCGCCGAGCTCGAAGAGCTGATCACCGAGTTCGACCTCTCGATCTCCGAGCGAGTCAAGACCGCATGGGCGTCCGCCTCCACGTTCCGCTACAGCGACAAGCGCGGCGGCGCGAACGGCGCGCGGCTCCGCCTCGAACCCCAGCGGAGCTGGGAGGTCAACGACTCCGAAGAGCTGGCGTCCGTGCTGGAGACCTACGAGGGGATTCAGGCCGAATTCAACGAGCTGCGCGACGACGACACCCGCGTGTCGCTCGCGGACCTCATCGTCCTCGGCGGTAACCTCGCGGTCGAGCAGGCCGCCGCGGCCGCCGGCCACGACGTCGACATCTCGTTCGAACCGGGTCGCGTCGACGCCACGCAGGAGCAGACGGACGAGGAGTCCTTCGAGGCGCTCAAACCGGACGCCGACGGCTTCCGCAACTATCTCGGTGACGACCTGCCCCACGAGCCGGAGGAGGAGCTGGTCGACAAAGCCGAGCTGCTGAAGCTGACCGTCCCCGAGCTGACGGTGCTGGTCGGCGGTCTCCGCGTCCTCGACGCGAACTACGACGGCTCCGACCGCGGCGTGTTCACCGACGAGCCGGAGACGCTGACGAACGACTTCTTCGTCAACCTGCTCGACTCCGACCGCGACTGGGAGCCCGTCGACGAGGACGAGGAGGTCTTCGAGCTCCGCGACCGCGAGAGCGGCGAGGTCGACTGGACGGCGACGCGGTTCGATCTCATCTTCGGTTCGAACTCCCGTCTCCGCGCCGTCTCCGAGATCTACGGCGCCGCCGACGGCGAGGAGAAGTTCGTGCAGGACTTCGCCGACGCGTGGAGCAAGGTCATGACGCTCGACCGCTTCGACCTCTAGCGGTCGACGAGTTTTCGGTTTTTGCGATGTAGTTTTTGAATCGTTATCTACCGGTCGTCGAGGATACGGTCTATTAGCTCCCGATTTTCGTACGTCGGTTCTGGTTCTAGCTGGTCGTCGGCGGTTCGATCGCGACTATCAGCGATGCCACGACGGTCACTTATAAACGGTTCTCGACAGATCGACGGTGAACACCGCCAAAGCCCCAGCCAGCGAGGGACCGACGGTCCCTCTGGCAGTCGGGCGAAGCCCGACGACCTCGCACGCGCTCCTCGCGCCCTTATCAGGGCGCTCGGAGGCGCGCGCCGACCGCATGTGTCACCACACCGGCGCGAGCAACAGCCCGACCGTGAGTGAGATGAAGACGAGCTTCAGCGCGGTGTTGACGGCGATCACCTTCGTCCCGAACTCGGCGCCCCAGATCCCGTACTGGAAGGGGATCGAGCGCCGGAACGTGGAGACGGCGAAGGAGAGGATACCGCCGATGAGCAGGCTCGCGACCGCGGTCCGGACCGTGAAGATGCCCTCGGCAGTGCCGGCGAGCGTCACGGCGCCGGCGGTCGTGTCGAGGGTGTAGACGGCGATCACGGGGACCGCGGCGCCGGGGAGCCCGAGGACACCCGTGATCGGTTCGGCGACGCTCGTTAGCGCCGCCACGTCGACGTTGGTGACGAGCCCGATCACGAGGGTGTACACGACCGCGAGCCGCGGGACGATCCGGCGCAGGGTGGACCACGACTTCGCGCCGGCCTCGCGGACGCGCTCCCGGCTCGTTCGATCGTCGGCGTCGGGACCGCTCGCGTCGACCTCGGCGAGCGCGCTCCGGTCGACGTTGCGCTCGGACAGCAGGACCCCGCCCGCGAGCACGCCCGTGACGGTGATCGCCAGCGCGATCCCGGCGCGTGCGGAGACGTAGACGGTCCCCGTTTCGACCCCCAAGATCGGGATCATCACGGGGACGTAGTAGGTGAACACGTGCTGGACGAACCCGAAGAACGTGTTGATGGTCACGGCGACCAGCGTCGCCCGGTCGTCGAGCAGTCCCGACTCGCGGTACTCGGCGAGCGTGGCGTACCCCGCCGTGGTCGACGCCGCGGTCGTGAGGATCGCGGTGCCGACCTCGTCGGGGAGGTTCGCGGGCCGGGTGAGCCACCCGGCGAGCCCGGCGACGTACCGGATCAGCCCGAACGCGACCGCGACGTTGGCGGCGAAGACGCCGACCGCGATGAACGCCGCGATGCGCGCGAGCCGCGGGGCCACCTCGGCGAGCAGGGCGACGAGCTCGGCGACGACCGATTGCACGATCGGCCCTTCGCGGTCGGCGACCTAATGGGCATCGGAACTGGCGACCGGCGGCCGGCGTCCACCCGCCCCCGCCGCGCCGCGCGGGGCTTATGAGACCTCCGGCCGAACGCCCGGCAATGGCACCCGCCGAAGACGACATCTCGATCGAGGAGAAGCGCGTGTACGCCGGGACGGCGGGCCGCACCGACGCGTACGTCCCCACCGAGAGCGGCGTCGTTCGCGTGGCGCTCTCGGCCGACAAGATCGGCGCGTTCGACATGGTCGCGCGCGATCCCGCCCGCGACGCGGCGGTCCTCCCGCGGCGAGGCGCTCCGGACCTGCTCGGTGTCGCGACCCCCGACGGATTTCGGGTCGCCCCCGTCGGCGACGACCTCGCGTTCGAGCCCGTCGACGCCGATCCGGTCGACTCCGAGGCGCTCGCCGCCATCGGCGTCCACGACGGCGCGTTCCTCGTCGCGGGCGGGGACGGCGAGATCCACCGTATCGAGGTCGGTGACGAGGGCTCCGATCCGACGGCGATCTCGATCGGAGCCGTGTCGGAGCCGCGCGCGATCGACGGCCCCCTCGTCGCCGCCGGCGACGGCGTCCACCGGGTCACCGAGGGCGGCAGCGCGGGTGTGGCGCCGGCTCTCGCAGCGGTCGGCCTCGACGACGCCCGCGACGCGGCGGGGGCCGGGATGCCCCTCGCGGCGACCGGAGCGGGGGTCTACTGGCTGGGAAACGGCTGGATGACGGCGCTGGAGGGCGACGCGAGCGCGGTCGCCGCCGACGGCGACGGTCACGCGATGGCGGTCGTCGACGGCGACCTGTTCGTCCACGCGAGCGACGGTGACGGGTGGGACGACGAGGCGTGGACCGCGGCGGAGCTCCCGGTCGACGAGGAGCCGGTCGCGCTCGGTTACGGCCCCGGCGTGTCGGTCGCGGTCACCGATGCCGGCACCCTCTGCGTCGACGCCGGCGACGGCTGGCGCCACCAGGTCGTCGGCGTGCGGGGGATCGCGGGCGTCGCGCTCGCGGTCGTGGTGTGATGACCATAAATAGTTGACAGCGGATCGGCGGTGAACACCGCCAAGCCCCAGCCGGCGGCTCCGCCGCCGGCGACTGCCCCTATGAGTCCCACCCGTACAGCACCGCAACCGCACCTCACGCCTCCCCAGCCTCGTCGCTCGCTCCGCTCGCGACTCCCTCACGCCGGCGGTTCGCGGCCTATCGGCCGCTCACCGGGGCGCGCCACCGCCTCGATCACTTATAAATGCAAAACCTGTCTTCGGTCCGACTCCCACCCTCTACGCGCCCGGCAGTTCGATCTCGTCGCCGTCGACGTAGACCGTCGGGTTCCGGAGGATTCCGTCGAGGTGGATCGGGGCGTCGGTTTCCCCGCCGATCCCGGCGTCGTCGCCGATCGCGATGTGGACCGTGCCGCCCGCCTTCTCGTCTAAGAGGACGGAGCCGACCAGCTCGTCGACGCCGACGTTGGTCCCGATCCCCAGCTCCGCGAGGTTGTACGCGGCGTCGCCGACCGACTCCGCGGCGGCTTCGAGCTCTTCGCGGACCGCGTCGTCGCCGACGGACGTGACGAGTCCGTCCTCGACCTCGAAGGTGAGGCGTTGGTCCTCGCCGAGCAGCCCGTGGGGCATCATCGTCCCGTCGACGACGTAGGTGCCGGTCGCGGTCTCGGGTGCGATGAACACCTCGCCGGCCGGCAGGTTCGAGAAGCCGCCGGGCTCGCGGACCAATCCGGTGTCGGCGAGCCACTCGCGGTCGCCGATCCCGAACGCGATGTCGGTGCCCGCGGGCGAGGTCACCCGAATCTCGTCGGCGTCGGCGACCTGCGCGAGCACGTCGTCGCACGCGGCGTCGATCGCGGCGTAGTCGGCGTCGAGCCCGGTGGTGAACACGTCCTCCGTGATCCCGGGGAGGGTCGCGCCGCGCGCCCCGGCCTCGCAGGCGCTCCCGCGGGCGCGGGTGTGGCTCAGGCTCTTCGTCGTCGGCGCGAGGAAGGCGTCGCTCTCGGCCATCGCGGCCGCGACCGGCGCGGGCGGCTCGGTCCCGTGCTGGTCGGCCGGCGGGTACCGGAGGAGCGTCGCGTCGTCGGTGACCGCGCTCGCGGCCTCGTAGAGCGCCTCGCCGATGCGTTCGCGTCTGTCGTCGGTGACGACGACCACGGACTCGTCCGGCGCGACGCGCAGGCACTGCTCGACGGCGGTCTCGGCGGCTTCCGCGAGTTCGCTCGACATGTCCGCCGATCGGCGACGGCGGGCGTTAGTCCTTCCCATCGACGACTGATTTACTCCGTTTCGAAATTCAGTTTCACCTTCGCGGCGCGCGAATTTACCGACCGATTACTCTCGGCGTAGTTAATTTCTTATTGCATCACTCGAAAACATTATGCTGTTCCCCGAGCGACCGTGATCCATGATACGCGTGGGTATCAACGGGTACGGGACGATCGGGAAACGCGTCGCGGACGCGGTCGCGGCCCAGCCCGACATGGAGCTCGTCGGCGTGACGAAGGCGAGCCCGGACTACGGCGCCGAGGCCGCGCTCCGCCGCGGATACGACCTCTACGCAGCGATCGACGACCGGGCCGCCGCGTTCGAGGACGCGGGCATCGTGATCGTCGGGACCCTCGGCGACCTGCTCGACGCGGTCGACGTGATCGTCGACTGCGCGCCCGCCGGGATCGGCGAGCGCAACCGCCCGACCTACGAGGCTCACGACACGCCCGCGGTCTACCAGGGCGGCGAGGACGCCGCGATCGCGGACGGCTCCTTCAACGCCCGCGCGAGCGGGGAGATCCGCGACGCCGACTCGCTCCGCGTCGTCTCCTGTAACACGACCGGGCTCTCGCGGCTGCTCGCCCCGCTCGACGAGGCGTACGGCATCGAGAAGGCCCGGGTGACCCTCGTCCGCCGGGGCGGCGACCCGAGCGAGACCGACCGCGGGCCGATAAACGACGTGGTGCCGGACCCGGCGACGGTCCCCTCCCACCACGGTCCCGACGTGAACGCGATCCTGCCCGAGATCAACGTCGACACGGCCGCGCTGAAGGCGCCGGTCACGGGCATGCACACCCACAGCGTCAACGTCACGCTCGAAGGGAAGCCGACCACGTCGGCGGTCCGGGAACTGCTCCGCGGCGAGACGCGGCTGTTCCTGATCCCCGAACGCGCCGGCATCGACGGCGCCGGGACCCTGAAGGACTACGCGTCCGACCTCGGACGCCCCCGCGGCGACCTCTGGGAGAACTGCGTCTGGGAGGAGTCGATAAGCGTCGAGGGGCGGGACCTGTACCTGTTCCAGAACGTCCACCAGGAGGCCGACGTGGTGCCCGAGAACGTCGACGCGGTCCGCACGCTGGCGACCGACGTTCCCCGGGAGGAGTCGGTGGCGCGGACGAACGAGGTGCTGGACATCGGGCTCGACAGCCTGCTGTCCGACGGCGGAACCGCCCGCGATCAGGTCGCCGCGGACGACTGATCGGGGAGGTCGCCCGACTCGATCCTCGGGTCGTCCCTCACTCTGCGGGCGTCGTCACGAGGAACGTCCGCCCCCCGCGACGTTCGAGGTGGACCTCGCTGTCCTGCACGCGGTTCATCCGTGCGCGGTCGGCGATCCGATCCGTCCGGCAGTCGGTAACGTCGACGCGGGTCGGCGTCGCGTATCGGGGTCGATCGCGGCTCGTCGCGCTCATACCGCCACCGAGGGCCGGAACGCCCCTATAAGCGAGCCATCCGCGGAGTGAAAGTGAAAGTGGAAGCGTTGGGGCGTGACTCCGGGAATGTCCCGAAGCGGGAGCGATCTTTCGCTGCCGATCCGGGCTACCGCCGGAGCCCCGCCTCCTCGTCGCCCTCGACGAACCGCACGGTGAAGTAGTCGTAGCCGCCGTAGGCGGCGTCGAGCGCACCCAGCCACCAGTTCCAGCGCTCGACGATCGAGGAGCCGTCGGGCGCGTCTTCGAGGTGGTCGATCACGCCGGGCACGGTGAGGGCGTGCCCGCGGTCTCGGGAGGGTCGCCCCGAGTCGGCGAGGTCGCGGGCCGCCCGGGCGACCGCCCGCCGCTCGGCCTCGGTCCCGCCGAACTCCGCCTCGAGGGCCTTCTCCAGACGCTGTCGGTCCATGGGCGGACCTACGAGTCCCGACTATATGAGTCGCGTGGTAGGGGGTGGCACGTCCGGTGTCGGGGAGCCGGTGGTCGGCGGTCACGAGCCCGCCCGCCGCGTCACAGCCGGGCCGCGAGCGCGAGAAAGAGGACGCTGAACGGCGCCGTCAGGAGCGTCAACAGCGCGCCGGCCGCCGGCTCGCCGGCCGCGAGCGCCATCGCGAGCCCGACGACGAGCGAAGCGGAGCCCACGATCGCGAGGATGACCCGTTCCGGGACGCTGGCCCGGTCCGGCCCGTCGCTCCGCGCGAGCGCCGCGTCCAGCCCCCGCTCGACCTCGTCGGCGAGGTCGGTCGGGACGAACAGCCACGGGGTCGAGCGGTACCACGCGTTCCCCCGGTACGCGAGCAGGAACACGGTCGTCCACGGGAGGTCGATCCGGCGCGTTCGAACCACGGACCCGAGGTCGTCCGCGCGCGTCCGGTCGTGGCTCCGGTCGGTCCGCTCGATCATCTCGGCGGCAGGATCGAGCCGCACGTCGGTCCCCCGTGACCCCGCGAGCATCGGGAGAAATGCGATGAGCGAGACGAGCAGCGGGGCGAACCCGGAGAACAGCGACGGCGCAGTCGGGAAGGGGCCGGGGCCGATCGCCGCCGCCACGACGGCGAGCACGGCGCCCGCCCCGGCGACGGTCCAGCCGAGCCGGAACTGCGAGGGGTCGAAGGTGTAGTCGCCGAACTGCGACAGGAGTTCGCGGCGGCGCTCCGGGGAGGTCCGGTCGTACGCCACGAGCCAGTAGAACAGCGACATCGGGCCGCCGACGAAGAGGAGGACGAGCAGCGCCCACGTCGACGTCGGCGGTCCGCCGCCGCCGAACAGCGAGGCGCTGCCCCCGAGCAGCGAGGCGGCGACGCCGACGGCGACGAACAGCAGCGCCGCGAGCACGGGCCCGCCCACGGTCACGCTCGCGCCGAGCGCCAGCGACCGCAGGCGCTCGAAGCGGACCGGTCCCCACTCGATGGGGGCCATGTCGGGACCGGAGTTGGGGACCATGTCGGGACCGACCTCGGAGCCCGCGTCGCGCTCTCGGTCCCTCGGCGACTGTCTCCCGTCGATCGACGCGCCGGACTCGGAGGACATGGGGGCGCGTTGGACCGGTGGCGGCTTAAATTCCGGCCGCCGCGCCGACCGGGAAATGGCCGGCGGCGGCTCTGCCCCCGGCGGCTCTGCCCCCGGCGTCCGGGTAACAGCGATGTGAACGGATGCGGCGGCGAGTATTTACTTCTCGGCCGGATACGGGAGGTATGACCGACTGGCGCGCCGTCGGCTACGGATTCGTCGTGATGCTGATCGCGGGACTGCTCGCGACGTTCGTCCCGGTCGTCGGGCACATCGGTGCGGGCCTGCTCGGGGGATTCGTCGCGGGATACGTCGCCGGCGGCGGACTGCTTTCGGGGACGTGGCACGGCCTGCTCGCGGGATCGGTGAGCGGGATCGTCGTCACCCTCCTGCTGGTTGCGTTCGGCGGGCTCGTGGGGCTCATCGGCGGCCCCGTCGGCAGTCTGCTCGGCGGTGCCGGCGTGCTGGTCGTCGGGCTGTTCGTGACGTTCCTGTTCGCGATCGACTCGGCGCTCGCGGGCGCTATCGGCGGCGTGCTCGGGGACTGAGGTCGCTTTTTCGATCCGGGGCAGACCGATTAGTGAGTGTGACCGAGTGTGACCTGCTGTCGGCGCGCGCCTCCGAGCGCCCGCCGGGCGCGAGGAGCGCGTGCGAGGGACGCGGCGAACGCGAGCGGCGAAGCCGCGAGCCGTGAGCCGCGAGGCTGGGGAGGCGTGAGGCTGCGGTTGCGGTGCGGTCGGGGTGGGACTCAAAGGGGCAGCCGCGCTCGGCTGGGGCTTTAGAAGTTCTCACCGTCGATCTACTGCCAACCGTTTCTACCCGATCGAATGAAGAATCGCCCGAAGCCACTATTCCCCAGCCAATCGCGTCCTACGCGCTTTCGACCGCGTCGAGGACGGCGTCGTAGTCCGGCTCGTTCGTCGGGTCGTCGGCGACCCAGTCGTAGACGATCTCGCCGTCGTCGTCGATCACGAACACGGCGCGGTTCGCGATCCCGTGGAGGCCCAGATCGGCGATATCTATCTCCAGCCCGTACGCCCGGATCGCGTCGCCGGCCATGTCGCTCACGAGGTCGAACTCGATCCCGTGTGCCTCGCGGAACGCGCCCTGCGAAAACGGGGAGTCGGCGCTGACGCCGAACAGCGTTGCGCCTGCGTCATCGAACTCGGCGGCGCGCTCCTGGAACGCCACCATCTCGTTCGTGCACGGGGGCGTGAACGCGCCCGGGAAGAAGGCGAGCACGACCGGCCCGTCGCCGACGTGGTCGTCGAGGTCGAACGGTTCGTGGTCGCTCGTGCCGACCGTCGCGGTGAACGTGGGTGCGGCGTCGCCTGTGGATACCATCGTTGTCGAGTAGGGCCGATTCGCCCAAAAGGCTTGTCGCGCTCGCGTTCGGCGAGCCGGGTCGTCGTCGCTGTATCGCGCTCACTCCCGGTCGAGGTACTCCTGTTGGATCGCGACGACCTCGGCGGAGTCCTCGCAGTCGGCGTACCGCCGAAGCGGCTCCTCGTTGAGTTCGAGAAACGTCTCGCCCCACGTGAACTTCGCCATGATCCGCCCGGCGTGGTCGGGCTCGCCGAGGATCGCGAGCGCGGCCGCGAACGCCTCGACGGTGGTGAGTTGCATCGGGCGCCCGAAGTTCACGGGGTTGGCGGCGACCAGATACGGGAGCGCGCGGTGCTCGCCCGGGAGGCTGAACATCTTCTCACCGGCCGACTCCCACGAGCAGTCGAGCGCGACCAGGGCGTTCTCCGTCGCGTCGTCGGCGTCCGCGGGCGAAAGCGCGCGCTCGGCGTGGGGATTGAGCACGACGCCGTAGGGCGTGGCGCGGTCGGAGCGGTGGAGCTCCGCGAGGTCGAACCGCGCGAGCTTCCGCGCCGTGCACTTGTCGGGGTCGTCGTCGCCCTCGTACCGGACGTGCAGGTCCACGGTACGAGATTGGCGGTGTCGGTGATAAGCCGTGCGGAGCGGCGGTGGATCCCTCTACTGTCCCAGCCGCTCGGTTATAAACGATTGAGGACGGATCGACGACGAACGCCTCCAAAGCCCCAGCCGCGAGGCCGGGGCACGCTCGCTGCGCGCTTCGGTCGCTCGCGTTGCTCGCTCCCTGTAGTGCTTGCATCGCCTGCCCCGGCCTCGCGGCTGCCCCTTTGAGTCCCACCCCGCACCGCTCCGCACAGCACCTCACGCCTCCCCAGCCTCGTCGCTCACGCCCTGCGGGCGTTCGCGACATCCCTCGCGCGTGCGGCTCGCGCCGCGGTGCGGCGCTCACCGGCACGCGCCACCGCACCGGTCTTTATAAGCGATCGTCGATGCCAACTGTGCCGAACCCACTACCCCATTCCTACAGCCCGATACCGTCAAACCGGCCCGGTACCGGCGGGGTTTTTCCTCATCGCCACGCAGGTGCGTGTATGGAGCTGTTCGCCGTCCCGGACCTGCCGGAGATCCGGGAAGGAGACGATCTGGCGGCCATGATCGGCGAGCGCGTCGACCTCCGCGCGGACGACGTGGTCGTCGTCGCCAGCACCGTCGTCTCCAAGGCCGAGGGGCGCACCGCCGACCTCTCGGACTTCCCGGCGAGCCCGCGAGCGGAAGAGGTGGCCGATCGGCTCGCGGGGATCTCCGGCGAGGAGAAGGACCCGCGCTTCGCGCAGGCCGTCATCGAGGAGTCGACGGAGCTGATCATGGAGGCCCCGTTCCTCCTCACCGCGACCCGCTTCGGCCACATCGGCGTCAACGCCGGGATCGACCGGTCGAACGTCCCCGACGGCGACCTGTTGTTGCTCCCGGAGCACCCCTCCGAGAGCGCGGAGCAGATCCGCGAGGGGCTCGCGGCCGACCGCGTGGTCGTCAGCGACACCTGCGGGCGCCCCTTCAGACACGGCCAGCGCGGGGTCGCGATCGGGTGGGCCGGGCTGCCGGCCAGCCGCGACTGGCGCGGCGAACGCGACCGCGACGGCCGCGAGATGGGCGTCACCGTCCAGAACGTGATCGACGAACTCGCGTCGGCGGCGAACCTCGTCGCCGGCGAGGGCGCCGGCGGCACCCCGGTCGTCGTCGTCCGCGACTGGGCGTTCGGCGACCACGACGGCTCGGACAACCACTTCCGCGCGGTCGAGGGCGACTTCGTGCGGCAAGCCCTCCGACAGTGGACATTCGACGAATAACCATGCTCGGCATCGAACTCACCCCCGAACACGACCCGTCTCGCCTCGTCGACCTCGGCGTCCGCGCCGAGGACGCCGGCTACGACGCCGTCTACTCGACGTGTCACTACAACAACCGCGACCCGTGGGCGTTCCTCTCGCAGCTCGCGACCGCCACGGAGTCGGTCCGGCTCGGGCCGGGCGTCGCTAACCCCTCCGAGACCCACCCCGTGACGCTCGCCTCGAAGGTCGCCACACTCGACGAGCTGTCGGGGGGCCGCGCCGTCTTCGGGCTCGGTCCGGGTGACCCCTCGACGCTCCGGAACCTCGGGCTCGAAGACGAGCGCGGGCTCCGGCCCGTGCTGGAAGCGTTCAAGACCGCCCAGAAGCTGTGGGCCGGCGAGCGCGTCGACCGCGAGGGGACCTTCGACGCCACCGAGGCCGGGCTCAACTACGAGCCGCCGCAGGGCGGGTCGATTCCGGTCCACGTCGGCGGCGAGGGGCCGCACATGTGCCGGATGGCCGCGAAACACGCCGACGGCCTGCTGTACAACGGGTCGCACCCGAAGGACCTCGCGTGGGCCCGCGAACAGGTCGACGACGGGCTCGCGGATCGCCCCGATCACCGCGGCGACTTCGATCTGATCGCGTACGCTGCGGTCTCGATCGCCGAGGACGAGGCGGCCGCCCGCGAGGCCGCCCGCCCGCCGGTCGCGTTCATCGCCGGCGGTGCGGCCCCGCCCGTCCTGAAACGCCACGGCATCGATCCCGACGCCGCCGGCGATATCGGCGACCGCGTCTCGGCCGGCGAGTTCTCCGCGGCCTTCGAGCGCGTGACCCCGGAGATGATCGACGCGTTCTGCATGGCGGGCACCCCCGAGACCGTTCGCGAGCGCGCCGCCGCCGTCGCCGAGCACGCCGACGGACTCGTGATCGGCTCGCCGCTCGGCCCGGATCTGGAGGGCGCGGTCGACCTCGCGGCCGAGGCCGTCGACGGGATTTTTTAAACCGTCCGCCGCGTTCTCGCCGCCCGAGAATCGAGAATCGCGCCTGATAACTCAGGGGGGAGCTTCATAAGTCGCTTGCGTCGAGTGTCCCGTATGTCGACGACACGACAGTCGCGCCCGGGGATTCGGGGGCGGTACGAGGCCCTCCTGTGGGGAATGATGGATCGCTTGGGGATCACCGAGTCGATAGAGCGCAAGGTCGTCACGGCCGTCTGCCTCCAGTTTCTCACCACCGTCGGGATCTTTCTGGCGCAGTTTCTGGTCTCCGGGAGGCTCTTGTACGTCGTCTCCGGGGTCCTGTTTCTTGGCGCCGTCGTCGCGATCTACAACACGCTTCTCATCGTGCGCCGCGACTTCGTGGCCCCGATCAGACAGCTAGAGACCGGCGCCAACGCGATCGCGGCTGGCGACATCGACGCGGTCGGAGCGAACGGCGGCTCCGGAACCGGGCTGGCCGGCAGCGATCAGCCCGACGAGATCGGGAGCCTCGTGAACTCGTTCACCGAGGTCCAGCGCTACCTCGGGGCCGTCTCCGCGCAGGCGGAGGCGCTCGCGGCACAGGAGTTCGACGATCCCGCACTCGACGAGGACGTGCCGGGCGGGTTCGGCGACTCGCTCGACGAGATGGCCGCGAACCTCGAAGCGTACACGACGGAGCTCGAGTCGCTCGTCGACGCCTTCGGCGACGCGGCGGGGCGCGCCCGGGACGGCGACCTGACCGCGACGATCGACGACGGGACGCTGGCGACCGACGAGGACCGGTACGTCGAGCTCATCGAGAACTACAACCGGCTCGTGACCACGCTCGGCGGGACGGTCGGCGAGGTCGCGTCGTTCACGGGCGGGGTCGCGGACGCGAGCGACGACGTGCGCGCGAGCATGGACGAGGTCGACGAGGCCAGCGAGGAGGTCGCGCGATCGGTCCAGGAGATCTCCGACGGCGCCGTCGAGCAGACGGAGGAGCTGGAGTCGGTCTCCGGCGAGATGAGCACGCTCTCGGCGACCGTCGAGGAGATCGCGGCGTCGGCCGACGACGCGGCCGCAACCGCGCGGAACGCGGCGGAGCGAGGGCGCACCGGCCGCGAGGAGGCGGCCGAGGCGATCGAGGAGCTTGAGGCGCTCGAAGCCCGCATCGCCGAGACGGCGACTGCGGTCGAGGACCTCGTCGATCGGATCGGCGAGATCGACGAGATCGCCTCCGTGATCGACGGGATCGCCGAGGAGACGAACCTGCTCGCGCTGAACGCCTCCATCGAGGCCGCGCGGGCCGACGGCTCCGGCGACGGGTTCGCGGTCGTCGCCGACGAGGTGAAGGCGCTCGCCGAGGAGACCCGCGAGGAGGCGGCGGCGATCTCCGGGCGCATCGACGAGGTGCAGGCGGCGTCGGCGGAGACCGCCGCGGACGTGGACGAGATGGAGTCGCAGGTGTCGGACGGCGTCGACACGATCGAGTCGACGCTGCGGGAGTTCGAGGAGGTCGTCGAGGACGTGACGACCGTCGACGAGACGGTCCAGGAGATAAGCGACGCGACCGACGATCAGGCCCGGACGACCCAGGAGGTCGTCGACATGGTCGACGACATCGCCTCGGTCAGCCGACAGACCGCGACCGAGGCGGAGACCGTTGCCGCCGCGGCCGAGGAACAGACCGCGACGGTCTCGGAGGTCACCCGCCGGGTCCACGCGCTCTCGGACCAGTCCGACGAGCTGCTCGCGACGCTCGACGAGTTCGAGGTTCCCGACGACGGCGGGAGCGACATCGACCGCACGACCGCGTCAGAGACCGGGCGCTCCGAGGCGGAACGCTCCGGAGCGCCGGCGGGGAGCGCGGACGACGACTGAGAGGGGCCGGGACCGTGACGCGCTACTCGGCCGGACCGCGACCGCCGAGCGAGGGGAGCGTCACGCCGATCTCCTGGAAGAGGGCGCCGACCGTCGCGTAGCCGAACGCGAGCACCGAGGCGACGAGCAGGACCTGACCGACGACGACGAGGAACGCCGACACCGGGTCGCCGGCCCCGAGGATCAGACCGTTCACGAACAGGTCCACGAACCGTCCCACGTCCCCGACGAGCCGGGAGACCACGTCGATGAGCGCCATCATGGCCGGCAGTTGGACCGGGGGGTACTTGGGTGTTGAGTTCGCGGCCCTCTCTCGGGACTGGTACAGCGGCGGCGACCGACGGCGACCGGCTCCGATAACCGAACGGCTTACACCCGACCGACACGGACGTGTCGGTCATGAACGCCCTGACGGACCTGTTCGCCGCGAACGCGCTGTTGTGGGTCCTCACGGGGGTCCTCGCGTACTCCGCGGCCGCGATGTGGCTCCGGAACCGCGGGGTCCTCCCCGAGTCCGTCCGCGTCTCCGGACCGGTACTGACCCTCAGAACCCTCCGCGGCCGCGTCTTCCTCGACCGACTCGCCGCGCCGAAGCGGCTCTGGCGGGCCGTCGCGAACCTCGGGCTCGGCGGCGCCTTGGTCGCGATGGTGGGCTCGTTCGTCCTCATCCTCTCGTCGGCGCTCTCCGCGATCCGCACCGTCCAGCCCTCCGCGATCCAGCAGCCGCAGAACTTCCTTATCATCCCCGGCGTGAACGACTTCCTCCCGCTCTCGGTCGCGCCCGAGATCGTCGCCGGGCTCGCGATCGCGATGGTCGTCCACGAGGGGGCACACGGCCTGCTGTGTCGGGTCGAGGGGATCGACATCGAGTCGATGGGGCTCGTCTTCTTCACGTTCCTCCCGGTCGGCGCCTTCGTCGAGCCGAACGAGGAGGCGACGCAGGAGGCCTCCCGCGGCGCCCGCGCCCGGATGTTCGCCGCCGGTGTCACCGCGAACACGGTCCTCACGGTCCTCGTCTTCGCGCTGTTGTTCGGCCCCGTCGTCGGCGCGATCGCGCCGGCCCCCGGCTACGCCGTCGGCGAGGTGACGCCCGAGTCGCCGGCCGCGGCCGCCGGCATCGCGTCCGGCGACCGGCTGGTCGCGGTCGACGGCGCGCCAGTCGACACCGCCGAGGAGTTCGAGGCCGCGCTCGCCGACGCCGGGGAGACGGTGAGCGTCACCGCCGACGCCGGCGATGGGGAGCGGACCGTCGAGGTCGACCGCGAACTCCAGGTGATCGGCTCCGCCGGCGGGAACCCGCTCGGCGTGACGATCGAGTCGGAGCCGGTGGCGATCGCCTCGGTCAACGGCGAGCCCGTGGCGACCGAGCGGGGGTTCCTCGACGCCGTCGGCGACGCCGAGCGCGCGACGGTGACCGTCGACGCAGACGGCGCGGCCAACGCCACGGTCGACTCCGAGACGGCCGAGATCCCCGTCGGCGCGTACGCCCTCGGCGTGCAGGAGGACGGCCCCCTCCACGCGGAGGGCGCTCCCCTCGGCGAGCCGATGACGATCGTCGCGGTCGACGGCGAACGCGTCCGGAACAACGACGAGCTCTCGGCGGTGCTCGGCGAGCGCGAGCCCGGCACGACCGCCGAGGTCGTCGCGTACGACGCCGACGACGAGCGCGTCAGCTACGACGCCGAACTCGACCCGCACCCGAACCGCGGCGGCGGGTTCATCGGCGTGAGCGTCTTCCCCGGCTCCAGCGGGCTCGCGCTCGACGACTTCGGCGTCTCGGAGTACCCGGCGGGCGCGTACCTCGAACTGCTCGGCGGCGACGGCGACGAGGGCGCGACCGACGGGCTCGTGCTCGGCGGGCTCACGGACTCCCCGCTCGGGCTGGTGTTCGCCTCGCTCATTCTCCCGCTCGGCAGCCTGTTCGGGCTCCCGTTCAACTTCGCGGGGTTCACCGGCGAGGTGACCAACTTCTACGCGGTCGAGGGCGCGTTCGCCGCGCTCGGCGGCGGGACGTTCCTGCTCGCGAACCTCCTCTTCTGGACCGGGTGGATCAACATCCAGCTCGCGCTGTTCAACTGCCTGCCGGCGTTCCCGCTCGACGGCGGCCGCATCCTCCGGATGATCGCCGAGGCGGTGGTGAGCCGGACCCCCGTCTCCGACCGCCACGCCGCGGTCCGGACGATCACGGTCTCCTCCGGGCTCGTCATGCTCGCCGGGCTGGTCATGATGATCTTCGGCAACCAGATCCTCATGGCGCTCGGACTGTTGTAGTCCCGAATCGCGGCGCAGGAGGTCCCCTGATTCGCGGCACAGGAGGACCCCGCGACGTTCGCCGAATGGGAAACCGGTTTCTCCGCGGGGCGAAAGCGTAACCCATGAGCCACTCACGCACCGTCGAGATAGAGGGCCACATCATCGACAGCGGGACGATGCAGCGCTGTTTCGGCGCGGTGATGGATCTCGGCGGCTCCTTCGACGTCGAGCAGTTCGACGTGGGGACCCACGAGGAGGCGGAGTCGTATTGCCGGATGGCGGTCTCGGCCGACGACCCGGAGACGCTGCAGGCGATCCTCCACGAGCTGCACCAGAACGGCGCGGTGCTCGAGGACCCGACCGACGTGGACCTCGTGGCGACGCCCGCCGACAAGGTCGTCCCGCCGGACTTCTACTCCACCACGAACCACCCGACCGAGGTGCTGTACGACGGCGAGTGGATCGAGGTCGAGCGGATCGAGATGGACTGCGCGCTGATCGTCGATCCCCACGGCGGCCCCGACGGCGCCCCCCGGGCGTACACGAAGGTGCTCAACGCGGTCGAAGAGGGGGATCTCGTGGCGACCGACCAGTCGGGCATCCGCGTGAAACCCCCCGAACGCCCGCGCAGCGGCGGCGGCGCGTTCGGCTTCATGCAGGGCGGCGTCTCCTCCGAGCGCCCCTCGGAGTCGACGATCCGCGAGGTCGCCGAGGAGCTCCGCGAGGTGACCGAGGCCGGCGGGAACGTGATGGTCGTCGCCGGCCCCGCCGTGATCCACTCGGGGGCGGGCGACGCGCTCGCCGAGCTGGTCGAGGCGGGCTACGTCGACGCGCTCTCGGCCGGCAACGGCTTCGCCACCCACGACCTAGAGCGCTCGCTGTACGGCACCTCGCTCGGGATGGACGTGGAGACGCTCGAACACCCGCGGAAGGGCCACAAACACCACATCTGGACCATCTCGGAGATCATCCGCGCGGGCGGGATCGAGGCCGCCGTCGAGGACGGGATCGTCACGGAAGGCGTGATGTACCAGTGCGTCGAAAACGACGTGGACACCGTGCTCGCGGGCTCGATCCGCGACGACGGCCCCCTGCCGGACACGATCACCGACGCGGTGGCGGCGCAGGACGCCATCCGCGAGCAGGCCCACGAGGCCGACATCGTGTTGATGCTCGCGACCCTGCTCCACTCGGTCGCGGTCGGGAACTGCCTCCCCTCGACGACGAAGACCGTCTGCGTCGACATCAACCCCGCCACCGTCACCCAACTGCTCGACCGCGGCTCGGCGCAGGCGGTCGGGATGGTCACCGACATCGGGACGTTCGTCCCCACGCTCATGGAGTTCGTGCTGGAAGGGGAGGACGGAGCAGTCGCGGTCGGCGCGGACGGCGCGGACGGCGCGGACGGCGGGCACCCTCACGACGGCGAGGAATGACCGCCGACCTCCGCCCGTACGACCCCGAGACCGACGCCGACGCGCTGTCCGGGCTGAAGACCGCCTTCGAGCGCGGGCTCGGCGAGTCGACCGGCGGCGAGGAGAAGGCCGCCGCCTACGAGGGGAAGCTCACCGACGACTACCGCGAGCGGTGGCTCGCGTGGGTCGACCGCTGCGTCGCCGACGACGAGCGGTGCGTGACGGTCGCGGTCGACGGGGGAAGCGACGAAAGCGACGACGAGGGAGGCGACGAAAGCGACGGGCGCGACGAAAGCGACGGGCGCGACGAAAGCGACGGGCGCGACGAAAGCGACGCGGACCTCGTCGGCTACGTCTTCGTCCTCCCAGAGCGACTCGCGATGGTCTGGGACGCCGCCGTGATCAACGAGCTCTACGTCGCTCCCGCGCACCGCGGGACCGGCGTCGCCGACGACCTGATGGACGCCGCCGTCGCCCTCGCCGGCGATCAGGACCTCCCGCTCGACCGGATCGTCCTCGACGTCGATCCCGCGAACGAGCGCGCCAAGGCCTTCTACGACCGCCACGGCTTCGAGCCGTGGGGCGAGCTGGTTGCGCGCTCGCTCGACGGCTGACTCTCGGACGCGGCGGGTCCTCCCTACTCCGGATCGGGGTACGCCCGCCGCCACAGCAGCCGCGTCGGATAAGGCTCTCGACCGGTGCCCGGCGGTCAGACCGGCGGCCTCCGGTTCGAGGCGATCGACTCCCTCCGGTTCGAGGTGATCGACCCCCTCCGGTTCGGGGCGAACCGACGGCCGGAGACTCAGGACCCGGGAACGCCGGACAGGAGTTATGTGGCTCTCGGACTCATCTCCGGGTATGAGCTATCTCGTTGCAACCGACGGGTCGACGGAGAGCGACGAAGCCGTCAGGTACGCCGCGCGACAGGCGGTCGCGTTCTACGAGACGCTCGAGATCGCCCACGTGCTGACGCCGGACTCGGAGTTGGTCGACGGGACGATCATCCTCCCGGGCGAGGAGGCCGCCGTGGAGGCGGGCCAGGGGGTCTTGGAGAACGCCCGCACGATCGCCGAGGAGGCGGTCGGCGACGAGCCGATCGACGTGGAGACCCAACTGCTCACCGGCCGTCCCGCCGACGCGATCACGGACTACGCGGCCGAGCAGGCCGTCGACGCCATCTACGTCGGCCACCGCGGCCTCTCGGAGGAGCGCGAACAGGTCGTCGGCAGCGTCGCGAAGAGCGTCGTGGACAAGGCCGACGTTCCCGTGACGGTGATCCGGTAGCGCGGCCGATCCCGGTCCGCCGGCTCCGGCGTATTGTCGGCGCGTCCGAGACCACGGCAAGGACCACCAATACCGGGGGTTCAAAAACGGTCGGGCACGTAACACGATTCGATGTCCGAAGACGCACTCGTCACGGCGGACTGGGTGGAATCGAACCTCGAGAAGTTCGAGAGCGACGACCCGGCGTACCGGCTCGTCGAGATCAACAATCCGACCGTCACCGACGAGTCGGAGTACACGCCCTACGGGGAGGGTCACATCCCCGGCGCGCTGAACTTCGAGTGGGACGAAGTGTTCACCGACGAGACGGAGCGCGACATCGTCTCGAAGGAGAACTTCGCCGAGCGAAACGGCGAGGGCGGCATCGAGGCCGACACGACGGTCGTGGTGTACGGCGGCGGCCGCGTCCCCAACTGGTTCGCGCTGTTCGGCTACTGGATCGACAAGTACTACGGCCACAACGACGTGCGCGTGATCGACGGCGGGAAGGGGTACTGGGTCGAGAACGACTACCCGCTCACGACCGAGGATCCCGACTTCACGCCGCGCGAGTACGAGGCCCGCGGTCCCTTCGAGAGCGTCCGCGCCTACAAGGACGACATCGACAACGCCATCGAGGAGGGGCTCCCGATGGTCGACGTCCGCTCCCCCGAGGAGTTCTCCGGTGAAGTCATCGCCCCCGAGGGGCTCAACGAGACCGCCCAGCGCGGCGGCCACATCCCCGGCGCGAGCAACGTCCCGATCGGTACCACGCTGAACGAGGACGGGACGTTCAAGAGCGCCGACGAGCTACGCGAGCTGTACGCGGACGCCGGCGTCGACGGCGACGAGTCGACGATCGCCTACTGCCGCGTCGGCGAGCGCTCGTCGATCGAGTGGTTCCTCCTGCACGAGCTGCTCGGCTACGACGACGTCCGCAACTACGACGGCTCGTGGACCGAATGGGGGAACCTCGTCGGCGCGCCGATCGAGACCGGGGAGTAGCGCGGACCGCCGCAGACGCACCTTTTAGGTCTCGGGGGGTCGCCGTTCGGGTATGATCGACAGGCTGCTCGGGCGCGCCGAGCTGAAGGAGCGGATCGAGGAGCTGGAAGAGGAGAAGCGCCACCTCGAACGCCGCGCCGAGGCCGAGGAGGAGCGCCGCTCGGACGCGGTCGCCGACCGCCAACGCGCCGAGGAGCGCGTCAACGAGCTCGAACACCGGATCGAGTCGCTGGAGGAGCGTCTCGATCGCACCGAAGGCGAGGAGGAATCGGTCGAGTTCCGCCGCGTCGGAGACCTCCGCGGCCCGCGGCTGGCCGACGCGCTCGGGCGCTTCCGGGCGGTCGAGAGCGACGACCCCGAGGGGCTTCTCACCGCCTTCGTCCCGGACGAGGACGCGGTGCCGTCGAGCGTCGCGGAGTGGTTCGGCGACCGGACCCGGCTCGTCCGACGGGCCGCCCCCGCGGTCGTCCTCGCCGACGACACCGGCGCCGTGAGCGCGGCGCTGACGTCCCCGATCGAGCCGGCGCCGTTCGACCGGTGGGGCGACCGGTTCCGGCTCGACGAATCGTGGTTCCGCCCGACCGGGCGGTTCGCCTTCGCGCTCGTCCGGTCCGACACCTTCGCGCTCGGCGTCTACGAGGGGGACGAACGTGTCGCGTTCGAGGGGTTCACCTCCGACGTGAAGGAGGCCCACTCGAAGGGCGGCTTCTCGCAGGGGCGGTTCGAACGCCGGCGCGAGAGACAGATCGACGACCACCTGAAGAAGGCGACCGCGGCCCTGACGGCCCTCGACGACCGAGACGGGGGCGACGCCACCGCCGATGCCACCGCCGACGACCCCGCCGATGCCACCGCCGACGCTACCGACGACGACCCCGCCGACGCTCCCCCGGTCGACCGGACGATCGTCGTCGGCGAGCGTAGCGTGCTCGGTGAGGTCAGGGAGCACGCCGACGTCACCGACGTCTCCGACGCGACCGGGAAGCCGCGGGACGCGCTCGACGACGCGTTCCGCGGCTTCTGGACGACGCGGCTCCGCGCGATCTGAGGACCGGGGTCGCGAACGGGGCGCCGCGTCGGGACCGATGCACCTTCAAGGAGCGTATAACTAAGGCTCCCCTCCGATACCCGTCGCACGGAGGGACCCGTCACACGCTCCCTCCCCCTTCCTCGACCACCCGCGTCACGAACTCGACCCGACGCCGCCCGGGTCGTGTCAGCGCGCCCAGGATTCGTGTCAACGCGCCCACGGACAGTCCTATATCCCGCCCGGGCGGTACGACATCCATGAGCCGGCGCGAGCCGTCTACTGGCGTTCGGACCGCCGTCGTCGCGCTCTCGGTCGCCGCGCTCCTGACCGTCGCCCTGACGGTCGCCGGAGTCGCTCCGGCCGCGGGCGGCGCGGACCACGGAGGGGGCGCAGTCGTCGCCGGCGAGACGAACCCCGCCGTCGAGTCGCGCTCGGGGAGCGCCGCCGCGGGTCCGACGGCACAGACCGCCGGAGACGACGCCGACGCGATCCGGTTGCGCAACGAACTGGCCCGGACCGGCGAGCGCGGGACGGTCGGCGTCACGACGCGAGCGGCGATCCCCGACCGGGTCACGGAGCTCGAAGTGACGCTGCTCAGCGCTGCCGACGCCGACGTCGAGGCCGACGGGTTCGTCCGGGCCGACGACGCCGGACCGGACGGGTCGGTCTGGGAGTGGGACGGCGAGACCGCCGATCCCTCGCTCTCCTACGCGATCGACGCGAACGACACCGCCGAGGAGGAGGGGCCGCTCGCGACCGCCGGCGCCTACCGCTTCGTCGACGCGGGCGAGTGGGCGCTCGTCCGGACCCCCCGCGTCGCCGCCGCGTGGTCGTACACCGGGCAGTACGAGGGACAGGTCCGGCTCGACCGCGAAACGGTCGTCGCCGGCGAGGGCGTCGCCTCGCGGTCGATGGCGTTCCTCGGACCGCACGAAGAGTACGTCCGCGAGGCCGCCGGCCAGCGCTACCGGCTGATCGTCCCCGACGCCGCGGACCCGGTCGCGCCCCCGGACGAGGTGTTCGACGCCTTCGCGGGCGCGTCGACCGCGCTGCGGCTCGGCGCCCGCGACGCGGAGGTGGTCGCGTTCGCCGCCCCCACGGGCGAGGTGTCGTGGGGCGTCCGCGGGCTCCAGATCGGCGACGCGGACCTGTGGGTCCGGGACGGGGAGCCCGTCGGCACGGCCGCGGACGTCTGGACTCACGAGTACGTCCACACCCGGCAGGCGTACCGCGCCGAGGCGAGCGCCCGATGGATCGCGGAGGCGAGCGCGACCCACTACGCCGCGCTGTTCGCGCTCGACCGCGGCGCCGCCGGCTTCGAGGAGTTCGAGCGCACGCTGGCGCGCGGCGAGCGCGAGCCCGACGCCTCGGCGGTGCTCTCCGACCCGACCACGTGGGAGGGGTACGCCGACTACACGAAGGGCGCGCTCGTCGCCGGCGAGATCGACCGCCGGCTCCGGGCCGCGACCGACGGCGCCGCGTCGCTGGCGACGGTCCTCCGCGACCTCAACGAGGCCGACGGGCCGGTCACCAACGAGGACGTCCTCGACGCGGTCGAGGCGGCGGCCGCCGAGGGCGCGGACGACGCGACCGCGGCCGAGATCCGCGCCGACGCCGAACGTCTGACGACGACGCGGGCGACCGCCGAGACCTGGGACCGAGACGCCCACGCGGCGGCGTTCGGCGAAACCCCCGCGCAGGTGGGGTACGAGCTCGCGCACGACGGGATCAGGGCGACCGGGGAGTACCGGAACCGGACCGTCGCCCGCGACCGCGTCGAACTCGTCGTCGGGGAGTCGCTCGAAGCGGAGATCGTCGCGTCCAACACCGGCGGCGCGACCGGGGGCTACGATCTGTCGCTCTCGATCGACGGTGAGCCGGTCGCGAACCGGTCGGGGACGCTCGGCGCCGGCGCCGAGACGGTCGAGCGCTTCGAGCACCACTTCGACTCCGCCGGGGAGTACGAGGTCCGGATCGGGAGCGAACGTCTGACCGTCGCCGTTTCCGAGCCCGCGCGGCCGCGCGTCCGCAGCGTCTCGACCGACCGCGACCGCGTCACCGCGGGCGAAACGATCGTCGCGACCGCGACCGTCGGCAACGACGCGAGCGTGCCCGCGGGCGGGGAGATCGCGTTTCGGATCGACGGCGAGACGGCCGCGACCGCGCCGGTGCGGCTGGACGCCGGCGAGGAGGCGACGATCGAACGCGAGATAACCGTCGACGGCGACGGGGGGCCGCTGGGCGTCGGCTCCGCGGACGCGACCGTGAGCGTCGTCGGCCCGGTCGACGAGGCGTCGACGACGGTGGCGGTCGAGAGCGATGGTCCGATCTCGACCGACGGGGCGCCCGGGTTCGGTCCGGCGGTCGCCCTCGTCTCGGTGATCGTCGCCGGCGCGGCGTTCACGGGTCGCGGTCGGCGGGAGAATAGCTGACGAACCCCTAAAACGGCGCGTCCGGTCCCTCGTCGGCGTCCGCGGTCAGGTTCCCCTCGCCGTCGGTTCCGGGGGTTCCGTCGGCCGCCGTCGGGACCAACTCGCCGGCGTCGCGCTCCCACGCCTCGATGCCGCCGCGGAGGCTCTCGACGCGAGCGTCCTCGATCCCCGCGTAGCTCCCGATGAGCTGGGCCGCCTGCCGGCTGGCGACCCCGTGGGGACAGACGGTGACGATCCGCGCGGCGCCCTCCAGATCCGCGACGCGGGTCGTCAGCTCCGGGAAGGGGATGCACTCGCTGCCGGGGACGTGCCCGCGGTCGAAGGCGCGCCGGTCGCGGATGTCGACGATTCGGAGGCCGTCGTCCACCCGTGTCCCGCCATTTTGGTCGTCATCTCCGTCGGCGAGCAGCGCCGCCAGCTCGTCCGGATCGATCTCGCCGTCCATCAGGGGAGCGGGCAGAGGCTGGCGGTAATGACGGCGCGCACGTCGGCGTCGTTCCGGGCGCCGTGGACGGTCCTGCGCTCGTTCAGGACGACGGCGGGCGCCGCGAGCGACTCCTCGTCATCCCCGCGAACGAGGGTCGGTTCGCCTTCGAGCACGTGGAAGACGTTGGTGGCGTCCCCGTGTTCGTGCGGGTCGACGGTCGCGCCGGGTCCGAGCGCGAACGCCTTGACGAGCACGTCGTCTGTGACGGCCAGTTCCGCGGTCTCGACCTCTCCGGCGTCGGGCGCGAGGTCGTCGACGGCGTCCGCGTATCGATCGAGCGTCATACCGTGTCGTCGCCGCCGTCGATATAAAAGGCGTTTGGCGGGCGAGACGTGCCGACGAGGCGGGGACGGTCGCCCTCGGCGGGCTACTCCCGCGCACCCGGCGGGAGGGGGTCGGCGTGGTCGGCGATCGCCTCGGCGACGCGGTGCGGCTCCTCGTGGACGACCCAGTGGGTCGCCGCGTCGAGGGTGAGGAGCCGGCCGTCGGCGCAGCGCTCGACGCTCTCGCCGGCCAGCCGCGTCGAGAGGAAGCGGTCCTTCGCGCCCCAGATCACGAGCGTCGGGACCTCGACGGTCTCCGTCTCCGGGGTCGGGCGATCGCGGACGATCGCCCGGTACCAGTTCACCATCGCCTCGAACGCGCCGTCGCGGTTCCACGCCCGGCGGTAGCGCCCGAAGTCCTCGTCGCCGAACGTCCCCGGATCGCTCGACTCCCGGAGGCCCCGCACGGCGAGGCGCCAATTCCCGGCGCTGGCGACCGCCTCGGGGAGCTTCGGGAGCTGGAACGCGAGCACGTACCAGCTCTTGAGCCGCTGGTCCCACGAGCTCCGGAGCGCGCGCTCGAAGACGGTCGGGTGCGGCACGTTGACCGCGACGAACTCCGAGACGCGGTCGGCGTGGTGGAGCGCGAGCCACCACCCCACCGCGGCGCCCCAGTCGTGACCCGCGACGGCGGCGGTCTCGCGGTCGTAGGCGTCTATCACCCCGACCGCGTCCCGCGCCAGCGCGTCGATCCGGTAGTCGCGCACGGCGGGCGGCTTCTCCGAGAGGTTGTAGCCGCGCTGGTCGGGCACGACGACGCGGTAGCCCGCGTTGGCCAGCGGCGCGATCGTCTCGTGCCAGCCGTACCAGAACTCCGGAAAGCCGTGGAGCAGGACCAGCAGCTTCCCGTCTTCTGGGCCGGCCTCGACGACGTGGAGGCGGACCTCTCCGGTGTCGATCGCCCGCGACTCGCCGGGTACTCCCTCGGGGATCTCGTCCGGCGGCACGGCCTCGTCAAGCGCCCCGACTCCGAGGCGTCGGTCGCCGGTCGACTCCCCCTCGCGGCTCGCCTCGGTCGACGCGTCGCTCATGCGTCCCTCTCGGGTCGCAAGCGGCAAATAGCTACGTTCCGTCAGGGACTCGCGCCGCGCGCCGTCGTCTCGGGAACCGAAATCCTCAAGCCGCTGGCAGACCGCCGTCAGGTATACTAGTGATTCTGACGGTCGGCCCTGCGCGACCGGTCAGGCCGACCCGCGGTTCGGCGGCGTCAGACCCCACTCTCGCATAACATGGTATCGGACACGTCGGCCTCGGACACAGCGGCATCGGCCCCTAAGTCGTCGGATTCGGCCGGTTCAGAATCTGGTAGTTCGAATTCGACCGGACCGGATTCGACGGACCCGGATTCGACATCGGACGGTGCGATATCTAACGTTCTTCTCGTCACGATCGACTCGCTCCGGGCGGACGCGATCGCTCCCTACGACGGCGACCGGCATTCCCCGGTGCTCACCGAGCTGGCGGCCGACGGGACCGTCTTCGACCGCTCGTTCGCGACCGGTAACTGGACGCCCTTCTCGTTCCCCTCGCTCCTCGCCTCCGATCCGGTCTTCGCTCGAAACGGCGACATCGGCGTGAAGGGCTCCCGGACGCTCGCCTCCGTGCTCTCCGAGGCCGGGATCGCGACCGGCGGCTTCAACGCCGCGAACGGCTTTCTCACCTCCCACTGGGGGTATCCCGAGGGGTTCGACGAGTTCGAGCCGTTCGTCACGAGCGTGGGATCGAGCCGGTACAGCCGGTACAGCCGGTACCTCGCGGCGCACCCGACGGTCGAGGCGTGGATTCAGCTCGTCACGTCGCCGTTCCGCCGGCTCGGCTCCAAGCTCCGGGGGGAGAGCGACGAGCGCCCCTTCCTCGACGCCTCGCGGATGTTCGACGTCGAGGACGCCGCGACCGACTTCGTCGACGACACCGACGACCCGTTCTTCCTGTGGGTCCACTACATGGACACGCACACCCCGTACGTCCCCGCGCCGCGGTACATCCGCGAGGTCTCCGACGGGCTGGTCGGCACCCATCGGATGCTCCACGCCCACACCCGCACGAGCCTCGGCTGGGAGGTCGGTGAGCGGACCCTCCGCGAGCTCCGAACCCTGTATCAGGCGACGGTGCGACAGGTCGACGCCAGCGTCGGACGCCTGCTCGACGCGCTCGAAGCGGCCGGGATCGCCGACGAGACGGCGATCGTCGTCGCCGGCGACCACGGCGAGGAGTTCCAAGAGCACGGCCACCTCGCGCACTACCCGAAGCTGTACGACGAGCTGATCCGGGTGCCACTCATCGTGAACGTCCCCGGCGAGGACGGGGGCCGCCGCGTCTCCGAACACGTCGGGCTCGACGCGATCCCGCCGACCGTCGCCGACCTGCTCGGCGTCGACTCGCCCCCCGAGTGGCGCGGCGAGTCGCTCGCGCCGACGGTCAGCGACGGCGCGTCGCCGGATCAGGACCCGGTCGTCTCCGTCACCGTCCGCGGAGAGGAGGTGACCGAACAGCCGATCCCGCGGTCGCTGTCCGACGGCGACCTCCTCGTGAGCGTCCGCGACGACGAGTGGACGTACATCGAGAACGCGGACACGGGAGAGACGGAGCTGTACCACCGGTTGTCGGACCCGACCCAGCAGGAGGACCTCTCCGTTGACCCGTCCGACGAGGCGCTCGGGGTCGTCGAGCGGTTCGCGCCGATCGCCGCGGACCACGTGGCGGAGCTCCGCGACAGACAGGCCGACGCGGAGGCGGCGGAGGCCGGGGAGGGCGAAGATGACGAGGTCGACGAGGACCTCGAGGCCCGCCTCGAAGCGCTCGGCTACAAGTGATGATCCGCGCCGTTCTCAGGGACCTCGCGACGGGACCGGTCGCGGTCCAGCTCCGGCGGTTCGTCGTCGTCGGCGCGACCACCGCGGCGATCCAGATGGGGCTGCTCTGGCTGTTCGTCGACACGGCGGGGCTGAACTACCTGATCGGCGCGACGATCGCCATCGAGATCACGATCGTCCTCTCGTACGTGCTCAACAACGCGTGGACGTTTCAGGCGAGCCAGAACACGGGCACCGCGGAGTACCTCTCCGGCCTGCTCAAGACGAACCTGGTCCGCGGCACCGCCATCCCGATCCAGCTCGCGGTCCTCTACGCGCTCGTCGAGTGGGCGAGCCTCCTGTACCTCGTCGCCAACGCGGTCGCCATCTTCCTCAGCGGGCTCTACCGGTTCGTTCTCGACTCCCAGTGGACGTGGGGATAGCGGTGAACGGCGGGCTGCCCGCCGAGTGAGTCAGAACGGGAGCCGCGGCTCGATGCGAGCGACGAGGTCCCTGACCGTCTCCTGTTTGTAGTAGCCGACGACCGACGCGACGACGACCAAGGCGATGAGCGCGAGCCCCGAGAGGAGTCGACCGCTCGCCAGTTCGCCGCCCGCGTACACCGTGAACACGTACGCCGGCAGCCGGCCGACGCTGATCACGGCGATGAAGGTGGGAAGCTTCCACTTCGTGAGCCCGCTCAGAAAGCAGATCGCGTCGTCGGGAAGCCCGGGGATGATCACGAACGCGAACAGCCCCGGGACGCCCACCGTGTCGACGAACTCGTCGAAACGGGCGATCACGTCCTCGTGGAGCACGTCCTCGACGAACGACCGGCCGTACCGCTTCGCGAGCGAGAACGCGATCGCGCTGCCGATCAGCACGCCCGTGAGGCTGTAGACCGTGCCCCAAAAGGAGCCGAACAGGTAGCCCGCGACCAGAGCGACGACCTGTCCGGGGATCGGCGCGACGATGACCTGGAGGGCCTGAATGGCGATGAACACGAGCGGGGCGAGCACGCCGAACTGCCGGAGCCACGTCCGCAGCGCTTCGGCGTCCGTGATGAGCCCCGCGTACTCGCGGACGAAGAGGGAGAGGCCGACGAACCCGATCGCGACCGCGACGAGCGCGAGGATCCCCCGCCGTCTATCTGACGCCGAGGCGAAGAGTCTCATTCGTGTTACTCCCGGCTAGCGGTGGACTTGAAGCTTGTCAAAGTCGTAGTTGTTGGGTCCCCTACGTCCACTCAGTCAGATTCGTCACCAGCGGCAGATCTCCAGGGTCGGGAACCCACGAGATCAGTTCGTCGACGCGGTCCGCGATCTCGTAGGTGTCCATCGTGTCGTCGCCGTAGTACACGACTGGAACCGGCCCTCGCTTCTCGGGATCGAGAAAGTCGGAATCGTGCGTCAGCACCACGTATCTCCGGTCGTGAGATATCGCCGTGAGCGCTTCGTCATGGACTCCTTCTTCGAGGATCTCGTGAACGTGTTCGGCCGTGTGTCCTTTTCCCCGGAACGATTCGGCGACCCACAGGCTTGTGTTCTCGTCGAGGAGTATCCGGTACTCTATCGGACGCTACGTCTGCTCTCGCTTGAGCTCGGCGAGCGTCTTCGCGCCGTCGTCTCACGCCTCTTTTTCGCGGCCGGCTCGTTCCCGCTCGGCGTCGCGCATCTCGTCGGGATGGCTGTGGTAGTACTGGAGGGCGCCGTAGACCTCGGCGACATCGAGATCGAGCCGTTCGGCCACCCCCTCGGCAGAATGTCCGGCCTCCCCGACGAGCCCCTGGATGCGACGTACCGTCACGCGCCGCCCCTCGATGTGCGGCTCCGCGTGAAAGTCGGTCGCGATCCGGACGGATGACTGCGCCATACGGTCGATGATAAATTCTGACAGGGTATCAAGATATCGCCACACAGCAAATCATTCGCAGGGTTTGATAAGCCGTCGCTGCGACGTGACAGAATAAGATGAAGAGGGACGCTGTTGAGGAGTATGTCGAAGGATCTGACGCCGTTTTCGACTCTTCTCCACAAATGGACGAGGCCAACACGAAAGCCGCCGTTCTGCGTGACTTCTTGAGCCTTCTCGACTGGCAGATTCCACAGAACACTCAGCTCGAATATTCTGTCGAGGCGTTCGGGCAGACCTACAAGGTTGATTACGCTCTGATTCTCGATGGAACGCCAGTCGCATTCCTCGAAGCCAAGGGTGCAGACACAGCCCTGACCGACGACCACGAAGACCAGTTGTCGTCGTACATGATGAACAAAAACGTTACATACGGCATTCTCACGAACGGGAAGCAGTACCGATTCTTTCAGCGCCGTGTGGATGCCTCAAACGTGGACGTACAGAAGGTGGGCGATGTAGCCCTCGACGACCTACCCAACCGCCTTGCTGTTTTGAAGGCTTACGAGAGGGACGCTATCGAATCGGGAGAATCCGGTAAAATCCTTGGTCGAATCAATGAGCTACGAGAGGCTCGCCGCACCCTCAAAACAAATAAAGACGGCTTGGCAGTCGACCTTTCGAACACACTGGCTGACGGGGTCTCTGACTCTATCTTATCTCTCGCAGAAACACAGGCGAAGGAGATGATTGATCGGCTTATCGCGGATATTGAATCCGAAATAGACACCGATGGTGGTGACACAGACGATTCGATAGGTGGTGGTATCGAACCAGTAGAAAACCATCTGGTGGGACGAATTAGACGCTCTGAAGTGGATGGCAATGTCGACGCGAAGGTCGCAGTGTTTCCGACGAAAGAGTCCGGTTTACCGTTCCTCAAAGAGAACAACGCCTGGGGTTTCGTTCGTGTCGGGAGTGAGTTCGAGTATGTCGCGATGTACGTGACCGGCGATGTCCGTGAGGTCAAATACCTGGCTACGGTTAAGGACGTAGTACCCCCGGAAGAAGCCGAATTATCTCGCCCTATCAATGAGTATGCCGACGGTGCGAAGATCGCCGACGACAAGATGGTGATTCGTTTTGAACCGAGGAGCCTATACGAATTGGAAGATCCGGTCCCCTACGAGACCAAGTATCCGCAAGGGCTTCGCTATACCACGCTTGGAGCTCTTCGATCAGCAGAGACGACCGACGATATGCTCTGATTGATGCAAAGATAACTAGATTTATAAAGAGTAGACAGCCGTCTCGTGACTCCTGAACGGATGCGGGAAGAAGTGGGCCGGCACGACGGCGAATTAGGCCTGTGAGCAGGCGCCTCAGTGGTGTTTCTCTGGCGATTCATCTTACTCGGCGGTGAATTCGGTGTCATTTGCGAAATCGAGTTTCTGGAGGTGTTCTCGGCGGCTGTTCATCTGGTCGTGATAGCGAGACCACCGCTGGCTGTCGGTGGCCCAATCGTAGTGATCGCGGATCGTCTGGACCGAGGCGTTCACGCGCTGGGCAACGATCTCGGGGGGGATACCTGCGTTCAGCATCCACGTCACCGCGCCGGTGCGAATCCGGTGCGGTGAGCGAGACGATGGACACTTGCTGGCGTGGGTGTACTCGGTGTACTCGCAGCTGGGCCGCTCCTTTCCGTGGGGGCAGGGTGAGTGAAGACACGGCTGGGTGGCGACGTACGACCAATTGCGGATCGTGTTCTCGGTTGGCCGCCCGTATCGGCTCGCGAGGTACGGCTGCCGATCGTGGCCATCGCGAACGTCGTAGCGGTTCCCCATGAACTCGCGAAGCACCGCGGCGACCTCATCGCGGAGACTGACTGGACGCTCCCCGTGTTGCTTGTTCTTCAAGGGGGTTCCCGTCTTCGGGCGGTGATGGAATTCGACGTATCCCTCTTCGGGGTACACGTCTCGAACGTCGAGCGCGCGGAGCCCGCCCTGCCGGGCGCCGGTGTGCCACGCCAACTCCAGAAAGGCGTGCTTCCTGGTCGCACGATGAACCTCCGAATCGCGGTAGTAGTTCAGCAGCGCGAAGGCCGCTTCGGTCGACAGGCTCTCCGAGTTCGCCCGGTCGGACGGGTCGAGGTCGGGAACTCGAACCGAATCGGAGAGGTCCTCCTCGACGGCGCCGAGTTGTTCGAGGTACTCGACGAACGTCTGAAGCGTCCACATCTCGCCTTCGAGGGTCGCCGGAGCGATCGCCCCGCTGCGCAGCTCGTAGTACTCATCGATGTCGTAGCCGCGGAGGTCGCCGATCCGGTCGATCCCGACGCCTTGGCACCACTCGACGAACAGCTTCAGCCGGTACTTCCACGACTTGACGCTAGCGTCAGTCGAGTCAGAACGTCGTCGACGGAGGTACCGGGTGACCGCTTCGCGCGGGTGGAGGTCGCCGGGGTCGTGTGCGCGGTCCCGGCTCACAGGTAGCCCTCCGGGGCGTTAAGTCGGCTGGTTGCCGCGCGATCACGTCCGTCGTGGGGGGATTGAATACCCCTGACCGTGTTTGCTGACATGGCTTTCGTGCCTCAGTCACGGAAGCCCACGCGAACCCGAGGGCCTATCTCGGGGTTCGCTTTTGGTCGGGTCGTCGATCTCGATGCGTAGCTTCCGTTGAGTCTATCGTATGGTGGCTAGTATTTAGTTATTGCTCAATAATTAGTTACCACTTGGTCCTTAATCTCGGACTCCTGATAATTATAGGGGTGGTCTTAGTACGAGAAGGCATGGCTGGACGACCAGAGGACACGACAGATGAGGAGATCCTCAATTTTTTCAGAGAATCAGAGGACCTCGTGTTCTCCACAGGTGAAGTAGCCGCTACACTCTCCTACAGCCAACCGGGGATGTTCAAGCGATTGACCAAGCTTGAGGAAGGCGGAAAGGTCGAGTCGAAGAAACTGGGCGGGACAAAAGCATGGTGGCTCGCCGAGAACGAACGCGAGGATTAGTAATGTACACTTTCGAACCAGACGAGATAGATACGCAACGAGCTGCCCATCAAGCATTACTGCAGGGATGCGAGGGAGGGGAGCGGAAGCAGAAACGAATCGGGAACCTCGGAGAAATCGCCTTCGAGAGGTTCTGTCGGGAGTACCTTCCTGTGGAGATGTGGACATGGATGAACGAGGAGGCAATTCGAAGATGCAATCCCGAGAGCTTCAGCAGCTATGACTTCGAGGTGTTCGGATACGAAGTCGACGTGAAGACTTCTCGAGACATTTCCGCATTCAAGCCCGGTGCGCTCGTCGAGGCGGATTCAGATGACGACATTATTGTGATGGTTTGGCACCGCGACAACGAGGACGAGCTGATACTCGTAGGGTGGGAGTGGGTCAAGAGTCTCACCACGAAAGTCGAGATGGACGAGGAATATACAGGGGACACTCCTGCCAAACTGGAACCAATTTCGATGAATCAGATGAATGAACTGATCGACCTCGGTCCAAACACAGCACACCTGAATCAGATTCCTGAGAATCCGTTCACACCGGGCGATCGGGTTGAGAAGATTGAGGATCATCAAGGCGATCCTGCAGTCGTAATTGAAGTGCTGCCTCCAGAGACAGAGGCGAGTATTTACGGAAACACAATGACAGAGGAAGCAGTAAACGTCGCTTTTCCACCCCACCTTGATGAAGGACCTGGTGACTGGAAAACGATCGACGCAGGTAAATTAGCCTCATATTGCGACGACCAGGATATTCGAATGTATACGTACAAGCACTCTAACTTGGAATTCGCAAAAGAATAGGATACCCGCGCTCCCCCCCGCAGGGAGGGGTCGCGCGGGCGGCCGCCCACTGCATGGGTGGGTGGGTCGGTGGGTGGATCACCGTGGAGTTAGGGAGCTGGTCCGCGTTCGCGCAGCTCGGTGAGGAGATCGGGCCAGTCGAGGTCTTTGCTGAATAGGTCGGGTTCGAGGTCCCACTTCCAGGGTGCGGCGTCGTCCGGGTCCGGTTCGACGGTCGCGGGTTCGAGGTTTTCGACGGTGCCGCCGAACAGCTGGTCGGTCGGCTTGTCAGCATCGGCCGGCCAGTCGGCGAAGAAGTCGACGTCTTTCTTCGAGTGTTTGAAGAACGCGGTCGTGAACAGGCGTTTCAGCTCTGGGTGGCAGTCCTTCCCCGTGTGGAACACGGTTCCGAAGACGTCGACATCAACCTTCGCCATCCGCTTGGCGAGCGGGGAGAACTGCGCCGCGACTTCGTAGGAGTTCGTTCGGGCGTCGAAGTGGGTCGAGCCTTCGTCGACGAAGACGAACTTCGGACGGTCGCGATGCTCGATACAGGTAACGGCGAGGTCGTGGGCGCTGGTGACGACCTTGTCCGTGAGCGGCCACGTCCGCGAGTTCGAGATGACGAGGAGATCGTCGACGGTCGCGGAGCGCAGCTCGGCGAGCAGCGCCATCAGGTTCGTCTTCCCCGTGTTCGGGTTGCCGGCGCCGCCGATGAACGCGGTCGCGTCGTTGTTCGTCATCACGTCGTCGAGCCGTAGCGGGAGCCGCAGCGCCGAGCCGTCGAGGTCCTGTTCGGTGACGCCGACCAAGTGCGAGAGGAGCATGGCGTTTCCGGACCGAATCGCCTCGGACGCCTGCCGGGACTGTTGGGTCCGGTCGACGAGGTCGAGCAGTTGCGAGCTCTCGACGAGGTCCGGGTCGAGGTCGTTCAGGAACACCGAGGCGGACACGTCGTCGGGGTCGATCGCACCCGCCCGCGAGTCGAGGTCGCGGTGGGTGTCGATGCGACCGGCGAGCTGTTCGCCGAGTTTCGCCGCGGTCAGCATCCCCTCGTCCACGTCAGGCATCGGTCTCACCCTCTGCGAGTCGGTTGATGTTGTCGAACACGCAACCGTAGTGCCCGCACTTCGGACAGATGCGTGGCTGCGGCTCAGGCATCCGGGGTCACCTCCGTTTTCTCCGAGTGGCCGTTCCGGTCAGCAGGCGGGTCCTCGGGAGTTCCGAAGTCGAATCCGGACTTGTGGTCGAGGTCGTCGAGGTCGGCGTCGTCGACGAGGTCCGAGAGGTCCGAGTCGGCCGCGTCGTCGAGGCCGAATTCTTCTAGCTCTTGGTCGATCGCGCGCTCGATACCCTCACCCGAGTCGGGCAGCGAGCCGTCCTCAAACAGCTCGACGATACGCTCGACCGTGTTGCGGGTCGCCCGGCGGACCACGACGAACGCGGAGCTTTCGAGGATGAATCCGCGCTGGGCGTCGGCTTGCAGCTGGCCGCGACACTCGTGGACGGCACGGAGCGCGCGGGTGAGCTCCCGATCGTCGAGCGTGCCGCGCCACGTCCCCACGACGGTCATGTCTTCGAGGTCGACCTGTTTCCCGACGTAGAGGTTCGGAGACAGCTGGGTGAGGTCGTAGGTCGAGTTGACGAACTCATCATCGTCGAGGATTTCGAGCTCGCGGAAGTCTTCGAGGGGAAGCCGGTAGATCCCGCCGTCGAGCACGCGGGCGTCGAGGTCGATCAGGTAGACCCACGCCGGATCGTAGAGCCACGAGATGACCTTGTTGCCGACCAAGAAGCCGAGCGGCGACAGCGCGACGGCGGCGACGGTGAACACGTACCAGAAGCGCGGCACTTCGAGGTCGAACCCGACGATCATCGAGACGCCGACGAGCGCGAGCGAGCCGGCGACGAGTTCGGGGACGCGGCCGTGCAGCCAGTCGAGTATCTTGACGTGACGGGGCGGCTCGGGTCGCGGTTTTGGTGCGTCCCTCATGCTAACCTCTCGGGGTCCTCAGCGCGTCCGTAGACGACCTTTGCGACGAGGAAGATGGTGACGACGGCGACACCAGCGCCGCCGCCGAGTCCGGCGGCTTGCGCGTCGGCCGCGGTGAACGGGCCGGCGACGATCGTCGAAGAGGTGCGGACCTCCTTCTGGTACAGCACGTCACCCGCGGCGATCGTGACGCCCTCGGAGCCGCCGTCGACGGTGACCGTCATCCGAATCGTGTTGCGGCCTTCGTCGAGCGAGACGCGCCGCTGGGCGAGGACGCCCGAGCCCTTGCGAAAGGCTTCGGTGACGACGACGGTTTGCGGGCCGTCGGTGTGGATGTCGATCACCACGTCCGAGCCGTCGAGTTCGGCGCCGCAGATGGCCGTGTACTCGTTGATGCGTTCGGTACACTCCGCGGTTTGGTTCGTCGACGTGGCGTTCGTCGCCTCCTGCGCGGCGACGCCGCCGGTCGCGACGGCTGTCGCTACGAGCAGCATGGCAAAGATGGAAAGAACCCGCATGGTCAGTTATTGATGACGCCGAGCGCGACTAGTGCGCCGACGACCAGCGCGATACCTTTCTCCTGGGCGGAGAGACCGGACCAGCCACCGCCGCCGCCGGTGGCGGTGTCGTGGACGTTCTCGGTCGCCTCCTTGTTGGCGGTGTAGTTCTCCTTGAAGATCTGGTTAACCTCCTCGTTGGAGGTGTCAGACGAGGCAAGCGTCCGGTCGTTGAACGAGACGCCGTCGGCGCCCTCCGCGGAGACGATGTCGAACTCGTCGGTGAGTTCGACGATCTCCCCGCCGGGGCCGTCGGCGGTCGAGCCGTCGTCGGTCGTGTTGGTGGAGTTCGTGTCGGTCGTGTTGCCCGTGACCGAGTCGACCCCTTCCGGGGTGTTGACCACTGCGAAGATCGAGCCGGGGATGGTGCTCGCGTTGTGGGTCTGTCCGACCGTGAGCGTGTTGCCCTGATGGGCCGTCCACGAGAGTCTTCCCGTGAGTTCGAGGTCGCCACTCTCGTCCTTTTTCGGGACGGAAATCGTGACGACCTGCTCGCTCATCGGGTAGCCCATCGCGCGCAGCGCCATCGCCGCCTCTTGGTAGTCCGTCGCGGTCGAGGCCGTCTCGGTCAGGTGTTTCGGGCCGACAGCTTCGTACAGGTCGATCTCGCCGTCCTTCGCCGGCTGGTAGTAGGACGAGACCATCGTCGAGACCTCACTCATCATCGCAGAGTGAGCATCATGGAGATCAACAAGCAGCTGATACCATCGTCGAGCGTTCATGGCCGTTACCCGAGCGTTTGAGACATCAAGACCACTGTCTACCGAGTCGTAGTTAGCCGGGTCAGGCTTCGTCATGACCAGCATATCACCGAACCCACTATCAGACGGAGCCGTAGACTCAGACTCCTCGTAAACAGCAGGCTCAGGGTCTATTCGGCAATTATAGTCATTTTGAGCATCGTATCCAGCAGCTCGGTAGCTCAGAGACTCACCATCAAGCAGAGTCACCGTTTTATCTGCGTAATCATCCGTCCCGACTACCATCGCAGTCAGAGACGTATCAGTTTGGGCATCAGTCTTAGCATTCCAGAGTTCAGCGCCCTGAAGACCACCGCCCCACGGCTGCCCACCGAGCATTTGCTGAACAGCCTCAGCGCGCTGAAGACGGATGTTAAACGAATTGTAGATAGACCGTTCGACGGTCGCGTAGGCATCGTTTATCACATCTTCAGCGGCAGCGGTGGCATCTGCCTCAGTACCCGAGTCGACACCCTGTTCGTAAATCCGTATGTGTTTAGCCCGAGCTGATTTCGCCACCATCTCATAGGAGGCGCACAAATCGGGCTGTATGAGCTGGCAGCGGAGGTTCGTGATGATCCACAGGGATGGGCTCCGTCGCGGAGCCCATCCCGTTGCCTCCGCTGTCTGTACTGGAAGGTGGGATCTGTGAACGGAGATGATCTCACCAAGGACGAGTTGCTCTCCCGGTTTTTGCAACTTGAACAACGAGTCGAAGAGCTTGAACAAGAGAACACACAGCTCCGAGAGAAGTTGCAAGAGAAAGACGAGCGGGTCGAAGAACTCGAAACACGTCTTCGCAAATACGAGAATCCGCACACTCCACCCAGCAAGCGACGGTCGGGGACCGATGAGTCCCCGACCTCGCAGGACGACGAAGACGACGATGTCCGAACTGATGGCGGTACTCCTGGTCGAAAGGACGGTCACGATCCGGAGTGGCGTTCTACAGCTGATCCCGACGAAGAAATCGAAGTCACCTGTGACTGTTGTCCTGAGTGTGGCGACCACTTCGACGAGTCGGTGGGCGTCAGCCCCCGACTCGTCGAGGAGATTCCTGATCCGCAGCCCCCAGAAATCACCCGGTACAACCGCCACTACTACCAGTGCGATTCCTGTGGAACAGAGACAGTTGCGGCTCACCCCGACTGCCCCGATGAG
>NZ_SDJP01000002.1:136456-284169 GCF_004114995.1 Halorubrum amylolyticum | reverse complement strand
TGGAGACTCCGGCCGGGGAGTAACCGGTGGTTCGTGTCGTCGAGTGACGCGATTCACGCCCGCCGTAAACGGCGGGACTCTCTCGCTGTTTTAGGTAGGGACGACCCCCGCCACCACCGCTACCCCGAACCGCTCACCCGAAGTGGCTCTGCATCTCCGGGACCAGCTCGTCGGCGTCGACCGGCTTCGTCACGTAGCCGTCGGCGCCGGCCCTCACCGCCTCCATCATCTTCTCCTGCTGGTCGACGCTCGTGCACATCACGACCACCGCGTCCGGCCAGCGGTCCTTGATCGCGGCGGTCGCCTCGATCCCGGTCATCTCGGGCATGACGACGTCCATCGACACCGCGTCCGGCTCGTACGCCTCGAACAGCTCCACCGCCTCCGCGCCGTTCTCCGCCTCGTCGACCACCTCGAAGGCGTCCTCCAGCGCGTCCCGGACGACGGTCCGCTGGAACGAGGAGTCGTCGACGACGAGTACCCGCTCGGTCATGCCTGTCCGTCGGCGACAGAACATCATAAACGCGCGGATCGACCCGTGCCCGGTGGACGCTTCCTCGCTCCGTGTTCCGCGTCGATCTCGCAGAAGAACACCTTGTATATTCGACGAAGCGTATAATGGACATAGGAACAAGGTTAAGGAGTATCCGGCGGTACCAGCGTCTATGGAAACGCGGAAAGTCCAGCGGTTGGGGCCGTCGACGCTGGCGATGACCCTCCCCGCTGAGTGGGCGAAGGAGCACGGCGTCAACAAGGGCGACGAGGTGTCGCTGCGGATGGGCGGCAAGGGAACGCTCACGGTCCTACCGGAGTCGGTGAGCACGGAGGAGTCGGAGGCCGTGATCAACGCCGACGCGCTCGACGCGCGCTCGCTCGAACGCGCCATCGTCGCGCAGTACGTCCTCGGGCGGCGCGTGATCCACGTCCGCAGCGAGGGGACGCTCGACAGCGAGCACATCAACGCCGTCTACAAGGCCGAAACGCAGCTGATGGGACTCGGCGTCATCGAGGAGACCCCCTCGGACATCTCGATCCGGTGTTCCGTCGACCCCGAGGACTTCACCCTCGACAACCTGCTCGAACGGCTGGAGAACACGGGATCGACCATGCGCGGCGAGGCCGTGAAGGCGCTCGCGCACGGCAACCCCGACCTCGCGCAGCGCGCGCTCAACCGCGAGCGGCAGGCGAACAAGATATTCGTGCTCCTGCTCCGGCTCATCTTCACGGCGTACCAGAACCCGAACCTCGCCCGCGCGGTCGGGTTAGAGGAGGGGTTCCCGCTGATCGGCTACCGGTCGGTCGCGAAGAACCTCGAACTCACCGCCGACAACGCGGAGGACATCGCCGACATCGTGATGGAGGCGGAGGGCCACACGCTCGACGTCGACAGCGCGACGATGCGGCAGATCCGCGAGTTCACCGATCAGGTGGACGAGCTGACGGCGCTGGCCGTGCGGGCGGTCGTCGAGCGCGACTACGACCTCACCGTCGAGTGCCGCGACCTGTTCGCCCGGCTGGAGGACCGCGAGCAGGAGATCCTCGGGGAGTTGCCGAACGATCTCGACAACGACACCCTGCTGATGACCCGCGAGGTGCTCGTCAGCCTCCAGCACACCGCGGAGTACGCGATGCGGAACGCCGAGATCGCCGCGAACCTCGCGCTCAACGAGGAGTCGGAGCACGTCGAGATCATCTAGCCGAGCGTCGCCGTTTCGACCCCGAGTTTCCCGCGTTCGCATGAACTAAGTAGCCCCCCGCAAAGCGTCGAGTATGAGCGAGGCATCCATCGACTCTGACAAGGAGGTCGGCGTGGCGCTCGCGCTGGGCGCGATCGCGGTCGTCGGCGCCGTCGTGATGTTCGGCCACCCGTCCCAGCTCGGGAAGGCCTGGGGGTTCGGGGCGGCGTTCGTCTTCGCCCTCTGTTCGGTCGTCGCCGTCCAGATTTTCGACTGAGCGCGGGCCGGACGAGAAACCGTTAAGGACGTTTGCCGCCTACCTTGAGGTATGAGCGAGTACACCGAGGAGGAGCAACGCATCCTCGCGTACCTCACGGACAGCGTCACCCGTGGCGAGCGGTACGTCCGCTCGAAGACGATCGCCGACGCCATCGGCCTCACCGCCAAGCAGGTCGGCTCTCGGCTCCCCCGGCTCGCGGAGAAGTCCGACGACGTGGACATCGAGAAGTGGGGCCGCTCGCGGTCGACGACGTGGCGCGTGACCCCGCAGGGCTGATGCGATCTCCCTCTCGTTCGCTCGACTCCGCCCCCGTCCGCTTCACTCCACCCGCTCGACTCGCGTGCTTTTAACTCCCGTAGCCCCAAACGGGAGCGTATGACCGTCCGAGTCTCCCGGACGTTCGAGTTCGACGCCCCCCCTGCGGACGTGTGGGCGTTCATCTCGGACGCCGAGCAGCGCGCAGGAGCGATAAGCGTCGTCGACACCTTCGAGGTACACGGCGACGGGCGGGCGACGTGGCACGTCGCGCTCCCGGTCCCGATGATCCGGTCGACCATCTCCGTCGAGACGGAGGAGGTCGAGCGCGAGCCGCCGACCCGTGTGAAGTTCGTCGGCAAGTCGCGCGCCTTCCGCGTCACCGGTGAGCACACGATCACCGAGACCGACGGCGGCTGCCGGCTGGCCAACGAGTTCGTGGTCGACGGCCGGCTGCCGGGCGTCGAGTCCTTCTTCGAGCGCAACTTCGACGCGGAGCTGGACAACTTGGAGGACGCCCTGCGGGCGTCGCTCGGGACGACCGCATGAGGCTCGCCTGCGTCCAGCTCGGCGTCGAGGGCGGCGCCGTCGAGGACAACGTCGCGGACGCGATCGAGGCGGTCCGCGAGGCCGCGGCCGACGGGGCCGACCTGATCGTCCTCCCGGAGCTGTTCGACGTTGGGTACTTCGCGTTCGACTCGTACGCCCGCGCGGCCGAGAGCCTCGCCGACGACCGGCTGGGTCGGTTCGCCGCGGTCGCGGCCGAGGAGGGCGTCAACGTGCTGGCGGGGACCGTCGTCGAGGACCTCGCCGCGTCCGCGGCCGATGGGATCGAGGTGCCGGCCGACGAGGGGCTCGCGAACACGGCGGTCCTTTTCGACCGGAGCGGCGAGCGCCGGCTCGTCTACCGGAAGCGACACCTCTTCGGCTACGGCTCCGAGGAGACGGACCGGCTGGTCCCCGGCGAGCGGGTGCCGGTGACGGAGATCGAGGGCGTGCGCGTCGGCGTGACGACCTGCTACGACCTCCGGTTCCCCGAGCAGTTCCGGCGGATGGTCGAGGACGGCGTCGACTGCGTGCTGGTGCCGAGCGCGTGGCCGTACCCGCGCGTCGAGCACTGGCGGACGCTCGGGCGGGCGCGGGCGATCGAGAACCTGACGTACGTCGCGGCGGTCAACGGGAGCGGCGCGTTCGAGGACGACGCGCTCTGCGGCCGGACGACCGTCTACGACCCGTGGGGGACGACGCTGGCGTCGGCGGGCGAGGAGCCGACGACCGTGACCGCCGAGGTCGACCCGGACCGCGTGGCCGCGGTGCGCGAGGAGTTCCCCGCGCTGCGCGACCGCCGGTAGCCGCGGACCGTCTCATTTATACGGGAGAAGCGACAAGGATCGATTGCCGAAGTCCGACGCTTTTCTCGTTGGAGTTCGGCGACAAACCACGCGCCCGTCCCGACCACTCGGGCGGCGACGCCGGTGACAGCCCGGGGGTCCGCTGTTCGGCCGCCGCCCGCCCGCCTCCCGTCGTTCGATCGTTCAGTTCGCCTTTCGCCGCTTCCGGTCCGCCTTTCGCCGCTTCCGCCTCCTCTCCCTTTCGTCGCATCTCGGACCGACGCGCAGTCGTCGCACGAGGAGCCACGCCGGGACGCGGAAGCGTGACCGATCCACGCGACGGACCGCGAGACCGACGGACTGCGGAATTAACCGACCGTGAGACCGACGGACTGCGGAATTAACCGACCGTGAGACCGACGGACCGCGAAGCCGCCGACACGGTCGGTATCTGCATTGATAATTCGGGCGATAGCTACTTACGCCGGTCGGGGCAGGTCGTAAACGCCGCGGGCGAAGCCGACCGGCCCCAACCCGTTTCCGGGCGGACCGGTCGGAGACTCGCTTCCACCGTCCGTCGTCCGTCGGCTCTCGGGCTCGGGTCCACCCGCTCCCACACCGTACCCGATCCCGTTTCTCGGCGCGCGAGACGTCGGCTCCCCCAGCGGTCGGGCCGTCGAGTCGAAGCGCAAGGACGAAACCCTCGGACTCCGAACCGACGGTCGAATGTTCCCCCGCGAGTACCGCGGCGTCGCCGTCGTCGTCGGCCTGTTCCTCGCCGTGCAGCTGGGCGCGCTGGCGCTGGTCCCGGAGTTCACGGAGAGCGGCTATCAGGCGGTCGACGACCCGGAGAACCCGACGAACAGCCTCCTGTACATCGCCGCGATCGTCGTCATGACGGGGCTGATGCTCGCGGCGTTCCGCTACGACCTCGATCAGGCGATCCGGCTGCTGATCGTCGGCGTCTCCGCGTGGCTCTCGTGGTACGTCTTCTCCGCGGTGGTCCCACCGCTCGCGGCCGTCGCGCCCGCGGTCGCGGTCGGCGCCGCCCTGCTCGTCCACCCCGAGTGGTACGTGATCGACGCCGCCGGGGTATTGATGGGCGCGGGCGCGGCTGGGCTGTTCGGCATCTCGTTCGGACCGCTGCCCGCGCTGGTGTTGCTGAGCCTGCTGGCGGTGTACGACGCGATATCGGTGTACGGCACCGAGCACATGCTGTCGCTCGCGGAGGGCGTGATGGATCTGAACATCCCGGTGGTGCTCGTGATCCCGCTGTCGCTTTCGTACTCGCTTCTCGGGGAGCAGTCGGAACCGGAAGGCGATGCGGCCGACGACGGCGCCGGAGACGACGGCGCCGGAGACGACGGTGCCGGAGACGACACCGCCGACCGCGACGCCGGAGTCGGCCCCGAGGCCGACCCCAAGGCCGACCGCGACGACTCCGCGGACGGGGGCGCAGACGTCTCGGAGCCGACCGACATCGAGGACCGCGACGCGTTCTTCATCGGGCTCGGCGACGCCGTGATTCCGACGGTGCTCGTGGCGAGCGCGGCGACCTTCTCGCCGGCCGCGAACCTCTCGGTGCCGCTGATCGGGATCAACCTGCCCGCGCTGCTCGCGATGGGGGGCAGCCTCGCGGGGCTGCTGGTGCTGATGGGCTGGGTCGTCAAGGGACGCCCGCACGCCGGGCTGCCCCTGCTGAACGGCGGTGCGATCGGCGGCTACCTGATCGGCTCCGTCGCCGCCGGCGTCCCGCTGATCGAGGCGGTCGGGCTCGCCGGAGTGGTGTGAGCCGGCAGACGCGGTCCGCCGACGTCTCGGACTCCCGGCCGGCTCCAGGGCCTCTAGCCGTCGATCTCGGCGCGCGCCGACCTAGCCGCCGGCCCCGTTCCCGTCGTCCGCGCCGGCCCCGTTCCCGTCGTCCGCGCCGGCCCCGTTCCCGTCGTCCGCGCCGGCCCCGTTCCGCACCTTGACGGCGACGCCGCTGGCGAAGGCCTCGGCCTCGGCGCCGGAGAGCTCGGCCCGTCCGACCGCGAACAGCGCGTCGTCCTCGTCGACGACGAGCACCTCGTCGCCGGGGCGGATCCCGTCGTCGGCCGCGGTGACGAACTTCGCGAAGGTGTTGCGCCCCTCGCGGACGAACGGCTCGCTCTCCTCCCCGACGACCATCCGGTGGCGGGGGACCGCGAACGCCTCGCGGAGCCGGCGCCCGCCGGCGACGCCGAGGGTGAACCGCCCGTCAGTGCCGTACGAGACGAGCCGGTCGCCCTCCGGGCTCCCGGGGTCGTCGGCCACGTCGCCGACGATCACCTGTCGGGGGCGGCCGCCGCTCGACCGGCGGAGCGTCAGCGTCTCGTCCGGGGGGAACAGCGCGTCGCCCGCGCCCGCGCCGAACTGGTAGTCGGCGCCGGTCCGCAGGTCAGCGAGGGCCGCGTCGTCGCTCATACCCCGGCTATCGCGGCCACCCGCAAAGCCGTTGCGACACGGGCTGCGGACCGCCGCGGGCGGCGCGGGCTACAGCTCGATCCGGTCGACGATCGACCCGTTGCCGTCGCCGTCGCGGTGGGTGTTGATCGCGACCGTTCGGATCTGGTCTTCCAGCAGCGACCCCTCGATCTTCGCTTTGAGCAGCGAGTCGACCTGATACACCCCCGCCGCGTTGTTCATTCGGATCACGACCTGCGCCGGCGTCTCCTCGCCCTTGCGCAGGGAGACGCGCTCGATCGCCTGCGAGGAGACGGTGTTGATCCCGCGGCCGCCCTCCTCGTAGGGGACCCGCGAGCGCCCGCGCTCCATGTCGAGGCCGTCGGCGATCCGGACGACGCCGGCCTCGCGGGTCAGCGGCTGCTCCTCGGTGTGGTGACAGAGGATGGCGTGGAGCACCTCGGCCTTGATCCGGACTCGCTCCGGAACGCCGTAGAAGGAGGGGAGGAAGTCGTCGAGGAAGTCCGCGGCGAGCGGGATCGAGTAGTAGGGGTGGTCGTGGCGGTGGACGACGTGCCCGATGTCGTGGAGCGTGGCCGCGAGCGCGATGATCACCGGCTCGTCGGCCTCGTCGAGCCCCTGCTGGCGGGCGCCGTTGAACTCGACGCCGCCGGCCTTCAACAGGTCGTACAGCCGGAGCGCGCGGTCCCGAACGATCTCGACGTGTTTCGCGCCGTGGTCGTTGTACCCCTTTCGGTCGACGGGGTTGACGTTCTGCGCCTCCAAGTACGCCGTGATCTCCGGGTTCGACTCGATCCGGTCGAGCATCTCGTTGAGCCGGTCGTCGGGGAAGGCGTGCTCTCGGTCTGGGTGGTACTCGTGGCGGTCGGCGTCGGGGTCGGCGTCGGGGTCGGCGTCGGGGTCGGCGGGGCCGTCGGGGGAGTCGGTCATGAGATCGATGAGAACGCGACGAGTACTTAAAAGGATGTTCGTGGTCGGCGGGTGCAGAACAGCTGCGCGATCGGCCGCGTGGACGCGCTCGGCTGTGCGGACGCGACGACGAGAGGGGCGTAACCGGTCAGTGAGAGGGGCGTAACCGGTCAGTGCGGCAGTTTCGACCCGAGGCGCAACCTATAAGCGAGCCAAAGGCACATAGGGTGGTGTGACCCGACCCGCGTCCGAACACGGCTCGCCGACGCCGGTAGCGACGCGGCTCTTCTCGAAAAAACGCGCGTGAGCCGTCCGCCGGCGGGAGTGGCGACCCCGTCCCGGACGACCCCCGACGCACGCGCACCGTTTTCCGACCGACCGCGGACACCGACCGCACACAGACCCGACCCGACCGCAGACCCGACCCGCCCACCCATGACGGACACCACGACCACGACACCCTACGCGACGCAGGACGAGACGGACCGAGAGACGACCGACGAGCCCTTCGAGGGCGTTTACCCAGCGATGACGACCCCGTTCACCGTCGACAACGAGGTCGACCACGAGCAGCTCGCCGCCAACGCTCGATACTTCGAACGCGCCGGCGTCGACGGAGTCGTCCCCGTCGGCTCCACCGGCGAGTCGGCGACGATGACTCACGACGAGCACATCGACGTGATCGAGACCGTCCGCGACGCCGTCGAGGACGTGCCGGTGATCGCCGGCACCGGCTCGAACAACACCGCCGAGGCGCTCTCGCTGTCCCGGCGCGCGGCCGACGCTGGCGCCGACGGGCTCCTCCTCATCTCCCCGTACTACAACAAGCCCGAGCCCGCCGGCTTCCTGGAGCACTACCGCACCATCGCCGACGAAGTCGACCTCCCGCAGATCGTCTACAACGTCCCGAGCCGGACGGGCCAGTCGATCCCCGTCGACGTGACTGTCGAGCTCGCAGAACACCCGAATATTCAGGGGTACAAGGCCGCCTCCGGCGACCTGAACCTCATCAGCGAGGTGATCGAACGCACCCGCAACGAGGCGTTCTCCGTGCTCTCCGGCGACGACGGACTCACCCTTCCGGTGCTCTCGATCGGCGGCACCGGGACCATCAGCGTCGTCGCCAACGTCGAGCCGGAGCGCTCCTGTGCGATGGTCGGCGCCGCGCTCTCGGGGGACTACGACCGCGCGCGGACGCTCCACCACGAACTTGCGCCGCTCGTCCGCGAGCTGTTCGCCGAGACGAACCCGATCCCGGTGAAGGAGGCGATGCACGTCCGCGGACACGGCGGCCCGCGCGTGCGCTCGCCGCTCTCGCGGCTCTCCGAGGACCGGCGCGAGGTCCTGCGCGAGCTGCTGGCCGCGTACGAGGAGGGCGAGCCGGGAACCGTCGAACCGGAGGGCGTCGAGCCCGCGACGGGGGGCGCCGAATGAGCGGCGGCGACGCGGACGACCCGGTCACCGCCGACCTCCGGATCGCCGTCACCGGCGCGGGCGGCCGGATGGGCCGTGAGGTAATCTCGGCCGCCGCCGACCGCGAGGATGTCGCCGTCGCGGTCGCGGTCAACCGCACTCCGACCGACCCCGTGGCGGGGGTCGCGGTCGAGGACGCCGACCGGCTCGACGAGCTACTCGCGGCCGCGGAGCCGGACGCGCTCGTCGACTTCACCGGCCCCGCCTCGGCGGTCGCCTACGCCGAGGCCTGCGCGGACGCCGGCGTGCCGATGGTCACCGGGACGACCGGGTTCGCGGACGCGCAACTCGACAGCCTCCGGGCCGCGAGCGAGTCGGTGCCGGTGCTCAAGGCGTCGAACTTCGCGCGCGGCGTCGCCGCGCTCCGGCGAGCTGTCCGCGAGGCCGCCGCGGCGCTTCCCGGCTACGACGTGGAGCTGACGGAGACGCACCACAACGCCAAGCGGGACGCCCCCTCGGGCACCGCGAAGTCGATCCTCGACGACGTGGAGTCGGTCCGGGACGACCTCGATCGGCGCGTCCACGGCCGCGAGGGCGACGCGCCGCGCGAGTCCGGCGAGATCGGCGTCCACGCCCGCCGCGCGGGCGACGTGACCGGCGAACACGAGGTGCTCTTGGCCGGGAACCGCGAGTCGATCGAGCTCACGCACCGCGCCGGCGACCGCGGCGTGTTCGCCGAGGGGGCGCTCGACGCCGCCGACTGGCTCGCCGGCCGCGACCCCGGCTGGTACGAGTTCGGCGACGTGCTGGACGCGGGTTCTGATAACTGAGGAGCATTCGCACATCGACGAATAAATACCACCACTCATCCATACACCATTCAATGACGCTCGAAGCCGACGTATCCGACCTGTGGAACCGCTATCAAGAGGGGCTGACCGCCGCCGACGCGACGGACGAGGACGCCGCGGTGATCGACGCGTTCCTCGCCGCGCTGGAGGCCGGCGAGGTCCGCGCTGCCGAGAAGACCGGCGACGACGTGACCTCGTGGGAGGCCAACGAGTGGGTCAAGCGGGGCATCCTGCTCAACTTCGGCCTGCGCGAGACCGAGGCGCGCGAGTACGGCGGCGTGACCTACCACGACGTGCTCCCGCTGCGCGACACCGCGGACCTCGGCGAGCGGGGCACCCGCAACACGCCTGACGGCACGGCGATCCGCCGTGGCGCGTACCTCGGCAGCGACTGCATCATGATGAGCCCCTCGTTCGTCAACATGGGGGCGTACGTCGGCGACGGCACCCTCGTCGACTCGTGTGACACGGTCGGCTCCTGCGCCCAGCTCGGCGAGGGCGTGAAGCTCGGCGCCAACACGCTGATCGGCGGCGTCCTCGAACCGGTCGAGGACGCGCCGGTGATCGTCGAGGACGGCGTCTCGCTCGGCGCGGGCTGTCGGGTCACCTCGGGCTTCCGCGTCGGCGAGAACTCGATCGTCGGCGAGAACACCCTTCTCACCCCTCGCATCCCCGTTTACGACCTCGTCGAGGAGGAGGTCATCTACGGCCACCTCCCGGCCGAGCGCCGGGCGTTCACCCGGATGGTGGAGTCGTCGGTCGGCGACCACGACCTGTTCGAGGGCGGCGCGTACAAGCCCGCGGTCGTCGCGACCCACGTCGAGGAGGAGACGCTGGAGGCGACGCGGCGGGAGGACGCGCTCCGGGAATGAGCGAGACCGAACCGGTCGGGGAGAACCCCGTTGCCCGGCGCGTGAGCGACTGGAACGCCGACCGGCTCGCCGACCTCGCGGCCGAGTACGGCACCCCCCTCTACGTGCAGGACATCGACCGGGTCCGCGAGAACTGCGAGCGCCTGCGCGACGCCTTCCCGGACGCCGACGTGCGGTACGCGGTGAAGGCCCACACCGGTCGAGTCGTGCTGGAGGCGGTCCGCGAGGCGGGCCTCGACGCCGAGTGCGCCTCGGCGGGCGAGGTCGACCGCGCGCTCGCGGCCGGCTTCGGCGGCGACCGCCTCCACTACACCGCGGTCAACCCGCCCGCCCGCGACCTCGATTACGTCGTCGGCGTCGCCGAGGCGGAGCCGGACCTCACGGTCACCGTCGGCGCCGTCGACACCCTCGACCGGCTGGCGGAGCGGGGTTACGACGGCCGGGTCTGCGTCCGGGTGAACCCCGGCGTCGGCGCGGGCCACCACGAGAAGGTCCGGACCGGCGGCGCGGCGAAGTTCGGGGTTCCATACGACCGGGCCGCCGAGGCGACGCGGAACGCGGCCGAGCGCTTCGACGTGGTCGGTATCCACGCGCACGCCGGGTCCGGGATCGACCCGGACCAGCTCGACAGCCACCGCGAGCTGGTGGCGCGGATGGGCGAGTTGGCGCGGGAGCTCGCGGCGCCGGGAGAGTCGGCGGCGGGTGACGCCGCCCCGCTCGATCTCGAGTACGTCGATGTCGGCGGCGGCTTCGGCGTCCCCTACCGCGAGGACGCACCCGCGCTCGACCTCCCGGCGGTCGCCGAGGCGACGCGGGAGGCGGTCGCGCCGCTGCCTGCGGGCGTCGACCTCGCGATCGAACCCGGCCGGTACGTCGTCGCCGACGCGGGGGTCCTCCTCGCGCGCGTCAACACGGTGAAGCCGACGCCCGACGAGCGCGTTGTCGGCGTCGACGCCGGGATGACCGACCTGCTGCGCCCGGCGATGTACGACGCCTACCACCCGATCCGGAACCTCGGGGGCGGACGGGAGAGCGGCGGGCGCGATGCTCCCACCCCCGGTGATCGGTCGGCAACCCCTGTCACGGTCGCCGGACCTATCTGTGAGACCGGCGATACCCTCTGTATGGACCGAGCGCTCGCCGATCCGGCCCGCGGGGACCTCCTCGCGGTCGGGATCGCGGGCGCGTACGGATACGAGATGGCGAACCAATACAACTCACGACCGCGGCCGGCGGAGGTCGCGGTCGACGACGGGACCGCGGCCGTCGTCCGCCGCCGGGAGACGCTCGGCGACCTGACGACGGTCGAACGGGACGCGAACCGGAATCGAACCGACCGAACTGACCGAACCGACCGAACGGGGACGGACCGATGAGCGCCCACGCCGTCCCGTTCGAGAAGTACCACGGCACGGGCAACGACTTCCTCGTCGTCGACGCGGACGCCGAGGGGGTCGGCGACCGCTCGGCCTTCGCGCGCGCCCACTGCGACCGCGAGACGGGCGTCGACGGGGCGGAGTTCGGCGCGGCCGCCGCGAGCGGCGGCGACGGGAACGCCGGCCGACGCGGCGCCGACGGCGCCCTCTTTCTCAGCGTCGAGGAGCGGTCCCACCCCACTCGCGTCGTGATGACGTTGGTCCAGCCCGACGGCTCCACGGCGACGATGTGCGGCAACGGCGCCCGCGTCGTCGCTCGGTGGGCGCACGACCGGACGGGCGACCGCGAGTTCATGATCGACACGCAGGCGGGCACCCGGCGCGCCTCCGTGAACGCGGACGCGACCGCCGCCACCATCGAGATGGGCGAGCCGACGTTCGACCCCGCGTGGGTCCCGCTCGCCCGCGACGGCGCGCTCGCGGGCGAGCCGCTGATCGACGAGCCGGTCGCGGGGCTGACCGTCACCGCCGTCAACACCGGCGTCCCGCACGCGGTGGCGTTCGTCGACGGCGGCCGCGACGACCCAGACGGCATCGACGCGGTCGACCTCGACGCGGTCGCGCCGCCGGTCCGTCACGCCGACGCGTTCCCCGAGGGCGCGAACGTGAACCTCGCCGCGGTCGTCGACGACGGGTCCGGTGACGGCCCCGCAGTCATCGACCAGCGCACCTTCGAGCGCGGGGTCGAGGGCGAGACCCGCTCGTGCGGCACCGGCGCCGTCGCGGTCGTCGCGGCCGCGAGACGACTCGGCCTGATCGACGGCGAGTCGGCGGTCGCGCGACCGCCGGGCGGCGAGCTCGAAATCACGGTTCCGGACCGCGGCCACGCGACCCTGACCGGCCCCGTCGCCCGCGAGTACGAGGGAACGCTCCCCGCCGACCCGCGATGAGCGAGGCGGCGTTCGACCCGGTCTCGTTCTTGGAGCGGGCGGTTCAGATCCCCTCTCACGAGTCGATCGACGAGACCCGCGAGCTCGTGGTCGAGACGCTCGACCGGTTCGGGGTCGAATCCGAGGTCGTCGCCGGCGGCTGCGTGCTCGTCGAGAAGCGCTCGGACGCGCCCGACGGGGGGCCGCACCTCGTGTTGAACACCCACCTCGACACGGTGACGCCGCACGTCCCGTTCGAGCGCGGGGAAGCCCGCGAGGACGAGCGGGGCGATTCGGCGGGAACGGATACCGGTCCCGAAGACGTGATCCGCGGCCGCGGCGCCTGCGACGCGAAGGGGCCGCTCGCCGCGCTGCTGTCCGGCTTCCTCGCCGCCGACCCGGAGCGCGGTCGGCTCACGCTCGCGCTCACCCCGGACGAGGAGTCGCTGTCGCTCGGCGCCGGGGCGCTGACCGGTCGCTTGCCCGGGACCGAGGACCGGCTTGACGGCGACCTGTTCCTGGTCGGCGAGCCGACCGGCCTCGACGCCTGCACCGCCGCGAAGGGGCGGTTTCAGGGGACCGTCGGGCTGTCGGGGACCGCGGCCCACGCCGCGGAGTTCGCGGGGGCGAACGCGGTCGCGGCCGCCGAGGGCGCGCTCGCGGCGATCCGGCGGTTCGACGACGGCGCCGACGAGCACCCCCAGCTCGGCCCGCCGAAGCTCACCCCCACCGTTATCGAGGGTGGCGGCGCGACGAACCAAGTGCCCGCGGACTGCGAGATCACCGTCGACCGGCGGAGCGTCCCGCCGGAGACGGCCGAGGGGTTCCGGTCGTCGCTCGCGGACGCGGTCGAGGAGTCGACGCCCGACGACGTCGGCGTCGCGGTCGCGTTGACGGACCGCGAGTCGCCGTTCTTCGAGGCGTTCTCGACGGACCCCGAGCACGAGCTGGTGGGAACGATCGCGGGCGCGGCCCGGGAGGCCGGCGACTCGGTCGGACTCCCGACGGACCGCGGCGGTGCGGTCCGCCCCTTCGGCGCGGCCACGGAGGCGTCGTACTTCGCGCCCGCGCCGACGGTCGTGTTCGGACCCGGCGGCCTCGCGGACGACGCCGGAGCGGTGGCTCACGCCGATCGGGAGTACGTTCGGGTCCGAGAGGTGGAGGCGGCCGCGGAGGCGGTCGAGCGCGCGGTGTCGGAACTGCTCGGAGACGCGTAGCGGCGGGGGACAACCGGAGCCGCCCGGTCCGCTACAGCAGGAACGTCTCCTCCTTCTCAGCGAGGTCGACGAAGTCGTCGGCGGCCTCGATCAGCTCGTCGGCGGCTGAGTTGCCGAAGCCCATCGCCTCGACGCGGACACCCTCGTGGCGGAGGTGCGAGCAGAGCCGGGCGAAGTCGCCGTCGCCGGTACAGAGCACGACCGTGTCGACGTGGCTCGCGAGCGAGACGGCGTCGAGGCTCATCCCGAGGTCCCAGTCAGCCTTCTTCGACCCGTCGGCGAACGTCTTGATCTCCTTGATCTTCGTCTCGAAGCCGATGTCGCGGAGCGCCTCGAAGAAGCTCTCCTCCTCGGGGGAGTCGGCGCGGATCACGTACGCGATGGCCCGGACGAGCGACCGGTCGTTCACGGCCTCCTCGAGCAGTCCCGAGTAATCGATGTTCCGCGAGTACACGCTCTGGGCGGAGTGGTACAGGTTCTGCGAGTCAGCGAGGACCGCGACGCGCTGATCGGGGTGGATCTCGGTCATACGCCCCGTTCGACCCGGCGGGTTAGGGGCTTTGGGATTCGGCCGGAACCGCGTCGCGTCGGCCGATCGGCTATCTGGGGTTTTTTGTGTGTTCACCCGTTGATTTACCGCATGCCTCGGCGACACAATAGCGGTAGCGGCGACAGCGACCGCCGTATCGGCCGGCGGCGGTGGCTCTCCGCGCTCGGCGGCGCCGGCGCCGCGACGCTCGCCGGCTGCGCGGGCCTGGGCGACGAGGACCCGGGGAGGTCCGACGGGACCGGTGGGTCCGACGGCGACGGAGCGGTCGCGGTCGGCGACTTTCCGCGGTTCGGCGTCGGCGACCTGTACGGCGAGACGGTCGCTCGCGACCTCGCGCGGCGGGCGTTCGAGGAGTCCGAGTACGACTACGGCTTCGAGGGCGGCGACCTCGTGACCCCCGACGGCGACCGGGCGGGGCTCGACATCTACTACGCCGCCGGGCAGCAGACCTCCCAGCTCACCGCGGAGCTCATCGCACAGGAGCTCGGCGACAACCTCGGGATCGACGTCGCCGTCGAGGCGATCGACGCCACCCGGTTCAACAACGGGTACTGGACGGCCGAGCCGACCGGCGGCACCGACACCGTGAACGGCGAGTCGGTCGAATGGGGGAACCCGACCCCGCAGAACCCGGGTCCGCGGTCGGTCACGAGCGACGAGCCGTGGGACATGTCGATCGTGTTCGGGCTGAACACGTACCCGCTCAACCCGCTCACGAACGAGGTGTTCTTCGACGGCGTCACATCGTTTTACAACCCGGTCGGCTACTACCCCGAGTTCGACGCGACCGGGCTGTTCGAGGAGGCGCGCCGGGCGACGGACCGAGAGGGGCTCCGCGAGTCGTTCGTCGAGATATTCGAGAACCTCGCGCGGGAGCAGCCGTACGTCACGCTGGTTTTCAGCGACGACCTGCTGGGCCACGACCCCGCCCTGAACGGTCCCGTCGAGAGCTTCGCGAACGGGTGGGACCTGCCCGCGTGGCACAGCGGCGACGCCGGTGTCTCCGGGTCGTACGACACGGTCACCGCCGCGAGTTTCACGACCCTGAACCCGCTGTACAACACCGACGACAACGCCGAGACGGCGATCGGCCGCGCGCTCGATCGGGGGTACGTCTTCGACGAGGACCTGAACTACTTCCCGCTCCTGTACGACATGTCCACCGACGACGGCGAGGCGTGGACGTTCGAGGTCCGCGAGAACCTCCGGTTCAGCGACCCGTACGGACGGGTCACGGCCGAGGACTTCGTCTACCTGATCCGGGAGGTCCACCAGAGCGATTGGGCGAGCACTCCCGCCGCGACGAGCTGGGAGGGGGTCGAGGTCGAGCGGACCGGCGAGCTCGAGTTCCGGGCGACGCTGGAGTCGCCGAACCTGCTGTGGCCCGAGTCGTACGACCCCCTCCTGTATCCGATCCCCCGCGGGCTCGTCGAGCCCCACGTCGAGGCGGAGGACCGCGAGGGGCTCCGGCGGGACGAGGAGCTGCTCGAACTCCGGTTCACCGGGAATCTCGGGGCGTTCACGCTCGAGGAGTGGAACCGCGGGACCGGCACGGAGTACGCCCGCAACGACGAGTACTACCTCTGCGAGGCGGACGAGGGGCCGGCCCTGTTCGACGAGGGACCCCTGTTCGAGTCGGCCTCGATAAGCGTCATCGAGGAGCAGGCGACCCGGCTCGGGGCGCTGGAGACCGGCGAGGTCGACGCCGCGGCGATCCCCCCGGAGCGGTTCGGGTCGTTCGACGATGACGAGGACGTGGCGGTGAAGGAGATCCCCACGCCGTACAACACGATCCTCTCCGTGAACCAGCGCGACAACGGGTGGAGCGCCGGCCCGGGGAACCCGTTTCGGATCACCGAGTTCCGACAGGCGGTGGCGTCGGCGATCGACAAGCGACAGCTCATCGACGGGGTGTACCGAGGGCTCGCGTCGGGGCACTTCACCTGGCAGCCCCCCTGGTCCGAGTTCCACCCGGGCGGCGAGTAGGGCCGACCGCACCTCACCCGCGTTCACCGACACACACATATGGGATTCGGAAGGTACGTCACCGCTCGCGTGCTGTGGGCCGTAGCGGTGTCGCTCGTCATCACCACGGTCACGTTCCTCCTGCTGGCCGCCGCGCCGAATCCGAGTGTCCGTGAGGCGGCGACGCAGGCCGCGCTACAGGGCGGCGATCCGACCGCGGCCGCGGAGCGCGCCCGCGATCTCCGCGGCCTCGACGAGCCGCTCGGCGTCCGGTACGTCGACTTCCTCCGGGGCGTCTACACCCTGGACTGGGGCTGGGCCGACAGCCGGAGCCAGCCCGTGACGGCCGCGCTGGCCGAGGGGCTCTACTACACCGCCCAGTACTCCGTGCCGTGGACGGTTCTCACGGTCCTGATCGGGCCGCTCGTCGGCGTCTACTCGGCGGCGAACAGGCACTCCCGAGCGGACCACCTCGCGACCGGGATCGCGTTCTTCGGCTACGCCGTCCCGAACTTCTTCTTCGGGATCGTCCTCCTCCTGATCTTCGGAGTGTGGTTCGAGGTGATCCCCGTCGTGTACGACACGGACGTACCGGTGTTCAGCGTCGCGAACGCGGTCCAACTGTCGGTACCGGTGTTCGTGCTGGTCACCGGATCGATCGGCGCGGTCATGCGCGTGTCGCGCAACGAGTCCGCGGAGTTCCGGAACGCCGCGTTCGTGAAGACGGCGAAGGCCAAAGGGGTCTCACCGCTGCGCACGTACGCCTACCACGTGATGCGACCGACGATGGTGCCGCTGTCGACGACGCTTGTCGGCCAGCTGTTGACGCTGTTCCTCGGGTCGTCGCTGCTCGTGGAGGTCGTGTTCGGGATTCCCGGGCTCGGCCGAGTGACGTACGACGCGCTGCTCGCTCAGGACACGAACCTCGTGTTGGGGTCGACGCTGGCGTTCACGTTCGTCGCCGTGATCGGCAACCTCCTGGAGGACATCGCGTTCGCGGCGTTGGACCCGCGAATCGGATACGACGACAGATAAGCGAGGAGAGACGCATGACAGGAGAGAAACCGGAACGGTTCGATCGGATCGACTGGACCGAGGTCTCGCGGTCGCGGTGGTTCGAGCCGTCGATCAACACCGTCGGCGTGCTCCTCACCGCGCTCCCGCTCGCCCTGCTCGGCCTCTACGACTGGCGGGTCCTGCCCGCGCGGACGGCGACGTTCGAGCCCGTCGGACCGGAGTGGGACGTGGGCACCGTCGACTACCTCTTCGGGTTCACGCTGCTGTGTTTCGTCTGTTACGTCGTCGTGCCCCTGTTCCAGAACCCGCGGCGAGCGAGGCGCTACCGGCGGGCGATAGGGCGCAGCCGCCCGGCGGTCGTCAGCTTCGGGTGGCTCGGGGTCGTGTTCGTCGGGGGGATCGTCGGGCCGTTCTTCGTCGGCGCGCCGGAACAGAGCGTCCTCACGGGCCACCAGCCGCCCGTCTTCCTCTCCATCGACGCCGCGAACGTGGCGACCTGCGTCGGCGACGTGGTCGGCGGGCGGTGTCAGGGGACGTGGCACCACCCGCTCGGGACCACACGAGGCGGGAGGGACGTCTTCGCCGGTATCGTCCACGGGATGACGGTCAGCACGCAGATCGGGTTCGTCACGACGGCGGCCGTGGCGGCGATCGGCGTCGCCTTCGGGACGGTGAGCGCGTCAGCGGGCGGGTGGGTCGACGAGGTCATGATGCGGTTCGTCGACATCGTGCTCTCGTTCCCGACCCTGCTGATGTTCCTGCTCGTCCTGTACGTTTACGACGCCGGGCTCGGGACGTTCATCCTCGTGTTCGCGGCGTTCGGGTGGGGAGGGACTGCGCGGCACGTCCGCGGCAAGTCCCTCTCGGTCGCCGAGGCGGAGTACATCGATGCGAGCCGGATCAGCGGCGCGAGCACGGCTCACGTCGTCAGGCGCCACGTCGTGCCGAACGCGGCCAGCAGCATCGTCACGCAGCTCACGCTGCTCGTCCCGGGGGTCCTCTTGGCCGAGGCGCAGCTCGCGTTCCTCGGGCTCGGCGACGCCGGCGTCCCCTCGTGGGGACAGCTCATCGCCGCCGGACGGAACGACCTCGCGTTCGCACCGTGGATCGTCCTCGCGCCGGGCACCGCGCTGTTCCTGACCGTTCTGGCGTTCAACTTCCTCGGCGACGCGCTGTTGGACGCCGAGAACCCCGAATTGGAGGCCAAACGTCCCGAACCGGAGGCCAAACGCCCCGAACCGGAGGCCGAGAACGGATGACGGCCGCCGAGCCGCTGCTCGAAGTCGAAGGCCTCACGACGACGTTCGACACCGAGACCGGCGAACTCACTGCGGTCGACGGGATCGACTTCGCGGTCGGGGAGGGAGAGACGGTCTGTATCGTCGGCGAGTCGGGGTCCGGGAAGACGGTCGCGACCGAGTCGCTCACGCGGATCGTCAGGGAGCCGCCCGGCCGCGTCGAGGGGTCGGTCCGGTTCGATGGGCGCGATCTCCTGACGCTGTCCGAGCCGGAGCTGCGGCGAGTCCGCGGGAACGAGATCGCGCACGTCTTCCAGAACCCGCAAGAGGCGCTGAACCACTGTTACACCGTCGGGTGGCAGATCGTCGAAGCGCTCCGGGTCCACCGGGACGTCTCCGAGGCGGCGGCCCGCGCCCGGGCCGTCGACCTGCTCGACAGGGTCGGGATCGGGAACGCGAGCGCGCGCTTCGACGATTACCCCCACGAACTCTCCGGGGGAGAGAAACAGCGCGCGGTGATCGCGATGGCGCTGGTCGGCGACCCGGACCTGCTGATCGCCGACGAGCCGACGAGCGCGCTCGACGTGACGGTGCAAGCGCAGATCCTGAAGCTGCTCGACGGGCTCCAAGAGGAGTTCGGTACGGCCGTCCTCTTCGTGACCCACGACCTCGGCGTCGTCGCCCAGATCGCCGACCGAATCGTCGTGATGTACGCGGGGAAGGTGATGGAGCGCGGCGACGTGCTCGACGTCTTCGAACGCCCGGCGCATCCGTACACGCGGCGGCTGTTAAGCTGCGTCCCGGGGATCGGTGGGACCGACGGGGGAATCCCCGGCGAGCTTCCGGACCCGCGCGACCCGCCGGCGGGGTGTCGGTTCGCCCCGCGGTGCGCCCACGCCGAGCGGGCGTGCCGGACGGGAGGACAGCCGGAGGAACTGGCGGTGAATCCCGGACAGCGAGTCTCCTGCGTCCTCTACCGTGACGGATGGGACCCGACGGTCGTCCGGGACGACCCGCTGGACCCGAACCCAGATCCGGAGTCGAACTCGGACCCAGATCCGGAGTCGAACTCGGACCCAGATCCGGAGTCGAATGGGGTGTCCTCGACCGATGACTGAGGGGCCGCTCCTCTCGGTCCGGGGCCTGAAGAAGCACTACCCGATCAGGGAGGGGATCTTCAACCGACGGGTCGGCGCGGCCAAGGCCGTCGACGGGATCAGCTTCGACATCGCCCCCGGCGAGACGCTGGGGCTCGTCGGCGAGTCCGGCTGCGGGAAGTCGACGGCGGCGCGTTCGATCGTCCGGCTGGAGGAGCCGACCGCCGGCGAGGTGGTGTTCAACGGCAACGGCCGGGCCGGCGCGACCCGAAACCCGGACGGCACGCACCCGAACGACGTGACCCGGTTCGGGGACGCGGAGCGCAAGGCGTTCCGACGGGGGGCGCAGATGGTCTTTCAGGACCCCTCGTCGAGCCTCGACCCGCGGATGACCGCCGGGGAGGCGATCGGGGAACCGCTCCGGATACACGGGATGGACGACCGCCGCCGGCGACGGGCGATCGTCGAGGACCTCCTCGAACGGGTCGGGCTCTCGACCGAGGAGTTCGACCGGTACCCCCACGAGCTCTCCGGCGGGCAGAGACAGCGGGTCGCGCTGGCCCGCGCGCTCGCGTTGAACCCGGACCTCCTCGTCGCCGACGAACCCGTCTCGGCGCTCGACGTGTCGGTGCAGGCGGAGATCCTCTCGCTCATCGACGGCCTGCAGGAGGAGTTCGACCTCTCGCTTTTGTTCATCAGCCATGACATGTCCGTCGTCAGGCGGATCTGTGACCGCGTCGCAGTGATGTACCTCGGGGAGATCGTCGAGATCGGGCCGACCGACGATCTCTTCGCCGACCCGCGACACCCCTACACCGAGGCGCTGCTGTCGTCGGTCCCGGCGCCGGACCCGCGGTCGACTGTCGGCGGGATCGAGCTGCCCGGGACGGTGCCGAGCCCGGCCGATCCGCCGGACGGCTGCCGGTTCCACACGCGGTGTCACCGCGTCATCCAGCCGGACGGGATCGACATCGACCAGTCGGACTGGCGAGGGCTGTTGAACTTCCGGGACCGCGTCCTCGCGGGCGACGTCGACGTCGGTCGGGTCCGCGAGAACGCCGTCGTCGACGAGGCCGGCGACCCCTCCGCCGACCGCGGAGCGAACGGGACCGCGGGGGACGCCGCCGTCAGGGCGGAGCTCCGCAGGGAGTTCGACATCGACGGCCGGATCGGCGATCCCGGCGTCGAGGCGGCCGTGGAGGAGGCAATCGACCGACTCCTCGACGGCGACGACGAGGGCGCAGCGGCGCTGCTCTCCGAGCGGTTCACGACACCGTGCGAGGAGGCGACACCCGAGCGGACCGTCCACGCCGAGGGACACGCGTCGACGTGTCTGCGCCACGCGTCGGAGCGGACGGCCGCGCCGGACCGAACGGACGACTGAGACGGGTCCGTGCGTCGGCCGTCCCGGAGCCTGCGCGTCGGCCGTCCCGAAACCCTCGCCGTCGGCCGTCCCGAAACCCTCGCCGTCGGCCGTCCCGAAACCCTCGCCGTCGGCCGTCCCGAAGCTCTCGCGTCAGCCGTCCCTGAGGGTCGGAAGGGTCGCTCGCCGCGGCTCCGGCGGGTCGGTCTCGTCGCCGACGATCACCGCCAGATCGCCGCGAGGTTCGCCCCTCCCGCGGCCCGAATCCCGGTCCGTCAACACGACCGTTCCCCCGACCGAGAGCGACGCGACCACGCCGGCGGCCAGCGCCCGCGGGTCCGAGAGGTCGCTTCGGAGAACGACCCGCGTCCCGGCGTCGATCCCGTGCCGATCGACGACCGAGGCGGCCGCCGCGAAGAGGTCGCCGTGAGTGACCACGCCGTCGGCGGCGCGGACCGCCGGGTCGTCGGGGGCGACCGTGCTCGGCGGCATCCCCGGGTTCTCGCTCCACAGCTCCTGTTCCCAGTGGGTCGTCTCCGGGCGGTTCGGCGGCCCGCCGAAGGCGGCGAGGTTGGTCCCGGGCGCCGGCTCGGCCTCCGCCTCGTCCGCGACGGCGACGACCACCACGCGGTCGCCCCGCTCGATGCCCGCCGCGGGGTCGAAGCGGACCGGAGCGCCCAGCCCCGCGGCGCCGAGGAAGGCGAGCGCCGTGTGGAGCCCCGGACTCGGCTCGACGGCGACCGTCGAGCCCTCGCGGGCGCCGAGGTAGCGCAACACGTTGGCGGCCTTGTACGCGTTGGTGATCAGGTCCCGATACGTGCGCTCCCGCCCGTCGGCCGTGACGAGCGCGACCTCGCGGCTCCGTCGGTCGCGATCGAGCAGATCGCCGACGACATCCATACGCGTGGCTCGGAGCGGCCGAGACTTAAAAACGCGGCAGCGGTTCCGGGCGCCGCGAGCCGGGCGCCGTGGAACGGAAGCCGGGAGTCGCGAGCCGATCGAGGGGCGATCAGGGCGCGCCGGCGATGACCATCTTCGAGCCGTCCGCGGAGAAGGCCAGATCGCGGGTGGAGTCGGCGTCGACTCGGACCGCGTCCCCGGGGCCGAGCCCGACGGGGTCGCCGTCGACGGTGAGGGTCGCCTCGCCGTGGAGCAGCACGTACACCTCCTCGTGGCCCTCCTCGCCGTGGTCGTGTTCCATCCCTTCCCAGCCGTCGTCAGCCTCAACGACCGTGACTCCGAGCCCCCCGCAGTCGAGCGCGTCGCGGAGGAAGTACATGCCCGGGGCGCGCGGTTCGACGTCGTCGTAGGCGGTCGCGTCGTAGCCCATACCCGAAGCAGGGACCGAACCACGGAAAAGGTACGGGTCGGCGAGGGCGGGGTCCGCAACGGGTCGCCGCCCCGTCTCAGAAGGAGCCCTTCAGCTTCTCGAAGAAGCCGCCGGCGACGTCGACGTCCTCGCCGCCGGCCTCGGCGAACGCCTCCAGCGCCTCGCGCTGCTCCTCGTTGAGCGACTCCGGGATCACGACCCCGACCTGCACGTAGAGGTCGCCGCGACCGCGCCGGCGCAGGCGGGGAATTCCCTTCCCCTTGAGGCGGAACGTCTCGCCGCTCTGGGTGCCGGCGGGCACGTCCATCTCCACGCTGCCGTCGACCGTCTCGACCTCGATCGTGTCGCCGAAGACGGCCTGCGGGAAGGAGACCGCCTCGTTCACGCGGAGGTCGTCGCCGTCGCGCTCGAACCGGTCGCCGACATTCACGTTGACCTCGATCAGCAGGTCGCCCTTCGGACCGCCGTTCTCACCGGGCGCGCCCTCGCGCTCCATCCGGAGGCTCTGTCCCGAGCGAATGCCCGCCGGTATCTCGACCGAGAGCGTCGCCTTCTCGCGGACGACGCCGTCGCCGCCGCAGTCGGCGCAGTCCTCGCTGTACAGTTCGCCCTCGCCCTCACACCGGGGACACGTCGAGGTCTGCTGGACCCGGCCGAGCGGCGTCTGCTGGACCTGCTGGACCTGCCCGCGCCCGTTACACTGCGGGCAGGTCTCCACATCGGCGTCGGGCGGATGACCCGCGCCGCCGCAGGTGTCACAGTCGGTCGGGCGGGTGAGGGTGACCTCCTTGGTCGCGCCCTCGAACGCCTCTTCCAAGTCGATCGTGAGGCCCGTCCGGAGGTCGCTTCCCTGTCGCGGTCGGTTGCCGCCGCCGCGACCGCCGCGGCCGCCGCCACCGCCGAAGAACTGGTTGAAGATGTCCTCGAAACCGCCGGCACCGCCGGCGCCCCCCGCGCCGCCGAAGGGGCCGCCCGCGCCGCCGGGGCCGCCGCCGGTCGCGCCGCGCTTGTCGGCCTCGGTGAAGCGGTCGTGGCCCATCTGGTCGTACTGCTGGCGCTTCTGCTCGTCGGTGAGCACCTCCTTGGCCTTCTGGATCTTCTTGAACCGCTCCTCGGCGTCGTCGTCGTCGCTGACGTCCGGGTGGTGTTTGGCGGCCTGCTTGCGGTACGCCTTCTTGATCTCTTCCTCGCTGGCGTCCCGCGATACCCCGAGGACGTCGTAGAAGTTCTCGCTCATGCGTTACGTTCGTTGTTGAGTCGTTCGTGGCTGCGTCGTGTTACGCGGCGCGTCCGAGGGCTGCCGCGAATCGAAGGGGTCGGCGCTACTCTTCGTCGTCATCGTCCACGTCACCGGAACTGCGGAGCAGTTCTGGTCGGCTGATGAGAACGACTACTCGTCGTTCTCATCAACGTCTTCGAAGTCGGCGTCGACGTACTCCTCGTCGTCGCCGTCCGCGCCCGCACCACCCGCGCCTCCGGGACCCGCACCGCCCGGACCGGCGGCGCCGCCCATGCCGCCCATCCCGCCGGGACCGGCGCCGGCGGCACCGCCCGCGCCGCCCGGACCGGCCTGTGCGGCCTGTCCCTCGTACATCTGCTTGCCGATCTCCTGCAGTTCCTCGGTGAGGGCTTCGGTGGCGGATTCGATCTCGTCGGTGTCGGCGTCCTCGTCTTCGAGGACCTCCTCGACGCCCTCGATGGCCGCCTCGATGTCGGCGACGAGCTCGTCGTCGTCGAGCTCCTCCTCGTTCTCCTCTAAGAGGGTCTCGGCGCGCTGGATCGTCGTTTCGGCCTCGTTGCGGGCCTCGATCCGCTCGCGGCGGGCCTCGTCCTCCTCCTTGTGCTTCTCGGCCTCCTCCTGCATCTCATCGATCTCCTCGTCGGAGAGGCCGACGCCGCCCTCGATGGTGATCGACTCGGCGTTGCCCGAGCCCTGGTCCTCGGCCTCGACGTTGACGATGCCGTTCTCGTCGATGTTGAAGGAGACCTCGATCTGCGGGGTTCCGGCGGGCGCCGGCGGGATGCCGGAGAGCTGGAACGCGCCGAGCAGCTCGTTCTCGTCGGCGATCTCGCGTTCGCCTTGGAAGACGCGGACGTTGACGGAGGTCTGGTTGTCCGCGGCCGTGGTGAACACCTTCGACTCCTCGGTCGGAATGGTGGTGTTCTTCTCGATGAGTCGCTCGAAGAGGCCGCCCTTCACCTCGATCCCGAGCGAGAGCGGGGTCACGTCCAGCAGGACGATGTCGTCGACGTCGCCGGAGAGCACGCCGCCCTGGACCGCCGCGCCGAGCGCGACCGCCTCGTCGGGATTGACGTTCTTCTTCGGCTCCTGTCCGACGAGCTCCGCGACCTTCTCCTGGACCTGCGGCATCCGGGTCGAGCCGCCGACGAGGATGACCTCGTCGATGTCGGACTTGGCGTAGTCGGCGTCGGCGAGCGCCTGCTCGGTCGGCTCGACGGTGCGCTCGATGAGGTCGGAGGTGAGGTTCTCGAACGTCGCGCGGGTGACGGACTGTTCGAGGTGGACCGGACCGCTGTCGGTCGCGGTGATGAAGGGGAGGTTAACCGTCGTCTCCTTCTTGTTGGACAGCTCGATCTTCGCCTCCTCGGCGGCGTCTTTCAGCCGCTGGAGCGCCTGCCGGTCCTCGCGGAGGTCGATCCCGTGGTCGTTTTCGAACTCGTCGGCGAGGTGGTCGATGAGCGCCTCGTCCCAATCGTCGCCGCCGAGGTCGTTGTCCCCGTTCGTGGCGACGACCTCGTAGACGCCGCCGCCCAGATCGAGGACCGACACGTCGAACGTGCCGCCCCCGAGGTCGTACACGAGGACCGTCTGGTCGGACTCGTCGTCGAGCCCGTACGCCATGGAGGCGGCGGTCGGCTCGTTGACGATGCGCTCGACCTCGAAGCCGGCGATCTCGCCGGCGTCCTTGGTCGCCTGCCGCTGCTTGTCGTTGAAGTACGCGGGGACGGTGATGACCGCCTTCTCGACGTCGTCGCCGAGGTACTCCTCGGCGTCGCGCTTGATCTTCTGGAGGATCATCGCCGAGACCTGCTCCGGCGTGTACTCCTCGTCGCCGTCGCCGGACTCCGTCCGGCTGCCAGAGGCGCTTTGCGCCTCGCTGATCTCGACGGTGTAGCCGTCCTCGCCCATGTGCCGCTTGATCGACTGGATCGTGCGGTCGGGGTTCTGGACGGCCTGGTTCTTCGCCGGCTTGCCGACGAGGCGCTCGCCGTCGTCGGCGAAGGCGACGACCGAGGGGGTGGTTCGGTCGCCTTCCGCGTTGGCGATGATCTCGGGCTCGTCGCCCTCCATCACCGCGAACGCGGAGTTGGTGGTACCGAGGTCGATACCGAGGATCTTGTTGCTCGCCATCTTGCCCAAATGTACCGGCTTGTGTCGGTTAAAGGTTACTAGACGGCGCGATTCGTCCGCGCGACAGATCCCACCGCAGTCATGCGATTTCTCCGATCGTGTGAACGCGTCTCACCGATGTCTTTATACCGATCCGCAAGCGCAGCAGCCCGTTTTCGACTCGGGGGCCGAGGGTCCGAGGGTGACGAAGGCTCAGATCCCGCTGACGAGGTCTTCGAGCACGGCCTCCGGGTCGTCGGCCTTCGCCACGCCGGAGGCGAGCAGGACGCCGGCGGCACCGAGGTCGCCGGCGGCGGCCACGTCCTCGCCGGTCGAGACGCCGGCGCCGCAGAACACGTCGACGGCGGGGTCGACGGCCTCGGCGGCCGCGACCGCGTCCTCGACGATCCCGGGGTCGGCCGTCGAGACGGAGACGTCGCCGCCGATGAGCTCGGGGGGCTCGACGGCGACCGCGTCGGGACCGAGCGCGGCGGCGGCGCCGACCTGCGCGGGGTTGTTCGCGCAGACGATCGTCTCCAGATCGGCGCGCTCGGCCGCGCGGACGGAGCCGTCGATGTCGGCGAGCTTCAGGCGGTTCTCGGAGTGGTTCACGAGCGTTCCCTCGGCGCCGTTGTCGGCGACCGCCTCTGCGAGCGTCGACCCGGTGTGGGAGCCGTGGGCGTTCGGCGAGACGTGCTGACCCCACGTCTCCACGCCGGTGTCGGCGACGCGGGCGATGTCGGCGGCCTGCGGCGAGACCGCGATCCGCGCGCCGGACGCCTCGGCGGCGTCGCGGGCGGCGGTCGCGACGTCGAGCGGGTCACACGGGTACGCCTTGAGGTTCACTAGGATGAACATACGCGCACTGGGAGAGCGCGGCGCAAATAGCTTCATGCTTCGGCGACGCCCCCTCGGAGCGTCCTCGCGGGCCGTGAAACCGGACGCGGTTTCGCTGACCCCGAGAGCAGAAACGACCTTATACCCCGCTGTTGTGGGTCCGACAAGGGATGTCCCTCATCGAGCTCATCGCCGGCGTGGAAGCTCACGAGGCCACGCTGACCGTCTTCAACGCGGACCCGGCGGTCACGGACGAGCTCCGAGAGCACTTCGCCGACCGCAACGTCCGGATCGTCGACGACCAGACCGCCGCCGGCCCGGAGAGGTTCGCCGTGCTCGCGCGGGACGGGGAGTTCGTCACGGCCGTGACCGTCGGCGAGCTGCTACCGGGGCCGGACGGCGACGGCGAGTCGGGAGACGGATCGAGAGGCAACGGATCGGGAGGCGGCGAGCCGCGAGCCGGAGCGTCGACCGGCGGCCGCGTCGGCGAGGCGGTGTTGGACCACCTCGACGAGACGATGTTCACCTCCTACTCGCGCGCGGACATGGTTGCCGCGTCCCGCGAGATCGAGGACCGCGCGTGGCGGGTCGGCGACGGGGAGCTCCACGCCGGCTTCCAGACGCTCGACGTGCTCACCGGCGAGTCGGACACCTACGACCTGCTCGGCGAGAAGGAGCGGCTCGACGTGCACGCGTACGCCGCGGACGAGGGCGACGCTCCCTCCGTGGAACACTACGCCGTTCACGTCGGCGAGACCGCCGAGCTCCGCGAGACGTGGTTCGTCGCGTACGACGGCGGCGGGTACGACGACGCGAAGTGCGCGCTGCTCGCCGAGGAGCGCGCCCCGAGCGAGTTCTACGGGTTCTGGAGCTACGACCCCGAGACGGTCGATTACATCATCGATTACCTGACCGAGCGCTACGGCGGATCTGAGCGGGCGGACGACGGCGGGGCGGCGGCGTGACGGTCCGCCCCGCCGAGACGACCCTCTGGCTCTCGGCCGCGGCGCTCGTCGCGACGGTCGCGACCGCCGGGAGCCTCTGGTTCAGCCTCGGGCTGGGGCTCACGCCCTGCGACCTGTGTTGGTACCAGCGGATCGCCATGTACCCGCTCGTCGCGGTGCTCGGGATCGCGGCGTGGGAGAACCGTCCGGCGGTCGTCCGGACCGCGCTCCCGTTCGTGGGGCTCGGGCTGAGCCTCGCCGCCTACCACTCGTACCTCCAAGCGACGACGGCGCAGTGCGCGCTCGGCGGCCCGTGCGCGGCCGTTCTGTGGCAGAGCCCGGCGCTCGGACTCACGATACCGAACCTCTCGCTCGTCGCGTTCGGGCTGCTCACGGTCTTGCTCGTCGGAATGTGGCGTCGGGTCGGACGGCAGTGATCGGCGGAAGAAAGAGGGCCCGGAGAGGCCTGACCGTCAGTCTTTCCGCTTGACCACGTCGCCGAGCGTCATCGTCCCGGCGTCGCCGCTGTCCCAGTCGGCGTCGTCGACGGACTCGCCCTCGACCAGCGAGATGTCGAGCGCGCTCTCCAGTTTCCGCTGGACCTCGTCGGTCGGGAGCGTGTCGCCGCGCTCGAGTTTCCGGATGAGGCTCGCCTTCTCGTTGAGCTGGTCGGCCAGCTCCTCCTGGCTGAGATCGCGGGACTCGCGGGCGTTTCGGATCTGGTCGTCGTAGTCGGTGGCGATCTCGTCCATGTCGTCGAACATGTCGCGGGGGCGCGTCGACCCGCCCGACGAACCGGACGAACCGGACGAGCCGCCCGACGAGCCGGAGGAGGACCCGGACGACTTCCCGGTGCTCGAACTCGTGGAGTACTTGCTGCCGCCGGAGCCGGTGGACTCGTCGCGGACCTCGGTGCCGAAGTCCGTACACGAGCTGCACAGCTCCAGCTCGGCGCCTTCGACCTTCGTCGTCGTCAGCGAGGCCTCGTCGGCGCCACACATCTCACACTGGGGCATACGCGACGGTAGCGCTCCCGGTGGTATAAAGGGTGCGCCGCGGGCGCCGGCGGGCGTCCGGGGTACCGATCCGCGCCGCGGTACCGCGCAGCGAAACCCGCGCAGAATCGTGCCGCGGCCGGTACCGACTAGTCGCCGCGGACGGCAGAGGAGGTATGGACGTTCACGTCACCACCTCGACCGTGCGGGGGACGACCCGCGCGCCGCCATCGAAGAGCTACACTCACCGCGCGCTGCTGGCCGCGGGGTACAGCGACGGCGCGACCGTGCGCTCCCCGCTCGTCTCGGCCGACACGAAGGCGACCGCCCGGGCCGTGACCGCCTTCGGCGGCGCCGTTGAGGCAGGGTCCGGAGAGAGTCTTTCCGACGCCGACGCGCTCGCCGTCGACGGCTTCGGGGGCCGACCCGCCGTCCCCGACGACGTGATCGACTGCGCGAACTCGGGAACGACGATGCGGCTCGTCACCGCCGCGGCCGCGCTCGCGGACGGGACCACCGTGTTGACGGGGGACGGGTCGCTCCGCTCGCGCCCGCAGGGACCGCTCCTCGAGGCGCTCGGCGACCTCGGCGTGCGCGCGGAATCGACACGCGGGAACGGACAGGCCCCCCTCGTCGTCTCCGGACCGCTCGCGGGCGGCGAGGTCGCGATCCCCGGCGACGTCTCCTCGCAGTACGTCACCGCGCTGCTGATGGCCGGCGCGGTCACCGAGGAGGGGATCGCGATCGACCTGACGACGCCCCTCAAATCGGCCCCGTACGTCGACATCACGCTCGAACTGCTCGGCGACTTCGGGATCGAGGCCACGCCGGTCGACGACGACGGCGACGCGCTCGACGGCGCGGCCGGCGCGGCCGGCTTCGTCGTCGACGGCGAGCAGTCGTACGCGCCGGCGGGCGGGAGCTACACCGTCCCCGGCGACTTCTCCTCCATCTCGTATCTGGTCGCCGCCGGCGCGGTCGCCGCCGAGCCCGGCGAAGCGGTCCGGATCGAGGGCGCCGTGCCGAGCGCGCAGGGCGACTCCGCGATCGTCGAGATCGCGGAGCGCATGGGCGCAGATATCGATTGGGACCAAGAGGCGGGCGTCATCACCGTCCGGCGCTCGGAGCTGTCGGGCGTCGAGGTCGACGTGGGCGACACGCCCGACCTCCTCCCCACGATCGCCGCGCTGGGCGCGGTCGCCGACGGCGACACCCGGATCACGAACTGCGAGCACGTCCGGTACAAGGAGACCGACCGCGTCGCCGCGATGGCCGAGGAACTGGAGACGCTGGGCGCGGAGACGACCGAGGAACGGGACGCCCTGACGATCCACGGCTCCGAGAGCGACCTCCGGGGCGCCGACGTGGACGGGCGCGCGGACCACCGGATCGTGATGTCGCTCGCCGTGGCCGCGCTCGCCGCCGAGGGCACCACGACGATTCGCGGCGGCGAACACGTCGACGTCTCCTTCCCGGACTTCTTCGAGGCGATGGCCGACCTCGGGATGGCCGTCGAACTCGGAGACGAGGAATGAGCGCCGAGGAGACGTGACCGTCGAGGGCGCTCACGGGTCCGACCGCGCCGACCCTACTGCCAGTCGGCTTCCGGCACGCAGTCCGCCGCGCGGACCGTGATCCACCGGGTCGTCCGCTCGTCCGGGTCGCGGTCCCGCTCGAAGAACGTCACCTCCCCGCCGTCGGAGTCGCCGTCAGTCCGCTTACAGACGAGCTCCGACCGCTCGGCACGGACGCGCGTCGATGACGTGGACATACGTGACGATTCGTCCCCGATCGGATAATAAGTATTGGTTTTCTCTCGCGATAACCGAAACAACCGTCGTTGTAAACGGAAATTAACCCAACGTCGAGTAACGACTTTCGCGCGGCGGACCGTCGACCGATCGGCTTCCGCCTACGGCCGGACGGGCACGCCGCGCTCGTCGAGGTACGCCTTCGTCTCCTCGATCGTGTAATCGCCGAAGTGGAAGATGGAGGCCGCGAGCCCGGCGTCGGCGTTCGCCTCGGTGAACACCTCGTGCATGTCCTCCGGGCTCCCACAGCCCGAGGAGGCGATGACGGGCGTCGAGACGGCGTCGCACACCGCCGTCATCAGCGGGATGTCGTAGCCGTCCTTCGTCCCGTCCTTGTCGATGGAGTTGACGAACAGCTCGCCCGCGCCGCGCTCCTCGGCCTCCCTCGCCCACGCGACGGCGTCGATGCCGGTCCCCTCGCGGCCGCCCTTCTTGGTGCACTCGAACCACACCGTCTCGCCGTCCTCGTCCTCGTAGAAGTGGTCCCCCGCGTCGTCGTACCGTCGGCGCGCGTCGACGGAGATGACGATACACTGGCTGCCGAACGCCGCCGCGCCCTCCTCGATGAGCTCCGGTCGTTCGAGGGCGCCGGTCGTGATCGACACCTTGTCCGCGCCCGCGCGGAGCGTCTCCTTGATGTCGGCCTTGGTGCGGATGCCGCCGCCGACCGTCAGGGGGATGAAACACTCGTCGGCGACCGCGTTCACCACGTCGAGCATCGTCTCGCGCCCCTCCGCGCTCGCGGTGATGTCGAGGAAGACGAACTCGTCGGCGCCCGCGGCGTTGTACTTCTTCGCCAGCTCGACCGGGTCGCCGGTGTACTCCAAGTTCTCGAAGTTGACGCCCGTGTACACCGCCGCGTCCCCGTCGTCGTCGAGGTCGACGTCGATACAGGGGATGATCCGCTTCGTGAGTCCCATTCGTTACCCGTCGTTGGCGGCGGCGGAGGTTAAAAGGCGCGGGGACGGGCGGGCGGTCCGCGCCGCCGATCGATCGCGGGTCGGCCTCGGCTGGTCCGTCACTCCTCCGACGATCGCCGGTCGTACTTCGCGACGGCGCGGTCGGCGCGCTTCGAGATGCCGTTCGGGTTCCGCGCCGGGCTCCGGTCCCGGCTCCGCGCGACGAGCCCGTCGGAGCTCCCGCCGGCGAGCCCGAGGAGCACGTCGCGGCCGGTGGCGACCCACCGCGAGGGAGTCGACTCGCCGCGGAGCACGTCGCCGGCGGCCCCCAGCGCGTCCGTCGCCGCGTGCGTCCCGGCCCGCGCGACCACGGACGGCCGAACCCCGTAGTTCTTCAAGAGTCGGTACGCGAGCGCCCGGTACTTCCAGCCCCACTCGCGGGCGCTGCGCCCGCCGTCCGCCGCCGTCGGGCTCGGGAGCGCCTTGGCGACCGACATGCCCTCGCGCCACGTCACGGCCCGCCCCATCTGCGCCAGCCGGTGGGCCGCGTCGCGCGCGCCGCCCGTGTGAAGGTACTCGTCGAAGCCGTCCAGGTCCCGGAGCGCCTCGCGCCGGAAGGCGACGTTGCCGCCCTCGAAGTAGGTCACCTCGGTGCCCGCGATCGCCCGGCGCTCCGGGCCGTCGCGGGGCTCGTCGTCGCTTTCGGTGTCGGTCTCGCTGTCGTCCGCCGCGTGTTCCGGCTCGATCGGGGTCACCGGACCCGTCACGGCGTCCGCGTCGTCGAGCCCGGCGCGGACGGCGTCGAGCCACCCCTCGGCGATCCGGTTGTCGTAGTCAACGAGGGCGACCGCGTCGCCGGTGGCGACCTCGATGCCGGCGTTGCGGGCGACGTTGACCGTGCGGTCGGAGATCTCCACCAGCACGTCGACGTCGTCGCGGTCCCGCACCATCCCGGTGGTGCCGTCGGCGGAGGGGCCGTTGGCGACGATCACCTCCGCCTCGGGAGCGTGGGCCGCCAGCGCGTCGAGGCAGGCGGCCAACCGGTCCCGCCCGTTGAGCGTTGGAACGACGACCGAGAGGTCCATACGGTCGGGTATCGAGGCCGAGGATTAAAAAGGGCTCCGTGCGGACCGGCCGCGCGGCTGCGGTGCGACCGGTCCGCGAGCGCTCGACGGTCGGGTCGGCGCGCGGTCGACAGGCGGTTCGGGTGGTTCGGACGGTCCGGGCGGTTCGAGCGGTCGACGAGCGGTTCGAACGGTTCGGGCGGGGAGACGTTCAGACGGTCAGGTAGTACACCTGCTTGCGCGCGTCCTTGAAGCTGTAGCGGGAGTCGACGAGCCCCTCCTCCTCCAAGCGGTTGAGCGCGTAGCGGACGGTCCGGTCGGGGAGCAGCGACTCGTCGGCGAGGCCGCCCTGCGAGAGGGGGGCGTCGCCCTCAAGCACCTTCGCGACGAGTTTGGCGCTCGGGGGGAGTTCGCGCAAGCGGTCGCGGTACTCGGCTTCCGAGAGGCGGTCTTGGTCGGCTGTCTCCGCGGGACTGGTACTCATGTGTCATGGGGAACCCCTGACCGGTGGTAAAGGTTGGCTACATATAGGGGAATTCGATTGGGATAATATAATGTGTTAATATCACTCTTCAGACGACCGTCAATCCCGATCGATCGGGGACGTTTCGCCGGACGGTCGCGCTTCGAGCGGCGGCTCCGCGCGCGGCGACTCCCCGGACGCATCCAGTACGGTTTTGTCGATCGGGCATCCAGTACGGACAACGTGAAGGGACAGGACTGGTACCAGGCCGACGAGGTCGCGGAGGAGTACGAGGACGTGCGGTTCTCCGGCGGCGGCGAGCTCATCGACCGACGCGAGAAGGAGGCCGTCCTCGGCGCGCTCGGACCGATCGAGGAGGGACACCGCGTGCTGGAGGTGGCCTGCGGCACCGGTCGGTTCACGACGATGCTCGCGGACCGGGGCGCCGACATCGTCGGGATCGACATCTCCCGCGAGATGCTCGAACAGGGACGCGAGAAGGCGGCGAACGCGGGGCTGTCCGACACCGTCGAGTTCGTCCGCGGCGACGCCTCCCGGCTTCCGTTCCCGGACGACCACTTCGACTCGGTGGTCGCGATGCGCTTCTTCCACCTGATGGACGACCCGGTCCCGTTCCTCTCGGAGCTGCGCCGCGTCAGCGCCGATCAGGTGTTCTTCGACACGTTCAACAGTCGCAGCCTGCGGACGCTGTACACCTGGCTCCTCCCGATGGGCTCCCGGCTCTACTCCGAGCGGCAGGTCGTCGAAATGCTCCGCGCGGCGGACCTGACGCTCGCCGGCGAGGAGCACGACTTCGTGCTTCCGTACGGATTCTACCGCGAGCTTCCGGGTCCCGTCGCGAAGCCGTTCTGGGTGATCGACGGGCTCGTCGGCAACACGATTCCGGGCGATTACGTGGCGTCCGTCTCCTACTGGGACGCCCGGATTTCCGAGGACGAGAGCGGTTCGGCGAGATCGGGCGGCGAGTGAGCTAGACCGACTCCTCGACGACTTCGCCGACCGCGAAGTTCGATTTGACCTCCGTGACCTCGATTTTCACGCGCTCGCCGACTTCCGTGTCCGGGACGATGATCACGTACCCGCGTTCGACGCGGGCGATCCCGTCGCCCTGCTTCCCGAGGTCCTCGATCTCGACGTAGCGCATCTCGCCGGGCTCGACCGGGGGCTGCGGCCCGTCGTCGGCGCGGGACGCAGAGGCGTCGACGCCGTCGTCGGCCGTCCCGGACGACCCCGCCGCTTCGGACTCGGACCGGGAAATGAGCGCGACGCGGTACGTCTCGCCCGGTTCCAGCGAGCCGGTCTCGATCTCGCGTCGCGGGACCTCCGCGACGTACTCGCCGTCCTCTTCGCGAACGTCGGCGCTGAACAAACAAAGGAGCTTCTCTGAGATCTCCATAGTAGACTCCAGCGAAACGTGGAGACGGACCAGTATAGTTGTACCGCCGACCAGCGCTGCCTCACCCGTCGAGGTGGGCGCCGACCAGCGCTGCCTCACCCGTCGAGGTGGGCGCCGACCAGCGCCGCCTCCCCCTTACGGAGATGGGCGCCGGCCGTCGACGGCGAACACCCGATCGCCTCGGCGACATCGGCCACCGATCCGGTCCGTGGCACGTCGTAGTACCCGACGCGGCGCGCGGCGCGGAGCGCCTCTCGCTGGCGTTTCGTGAGTTCGACGCCGGCCGGCTGCCGCCCGCCCCCGTACGACCCGATCCGTTCGACCGTGATCTCGATCGGGTCCGGAACGGCGGCGAGCACGTCCCGCAACTGGTTCGGCGGGCCGATCAGCCCGAACGACAGCCGGCCGCCCGATCGGTACACGATCGGCGGCACAGAGAGGAACTCCGTGTCGACGAACGCGCCGAGAAACGTCTCCAGCGGCCCGCCGAGCCGTTCGTACGCCTTGAGGTAGAAGGCGTCGTCGCCGGGCGCCGTCTCGAAGCGATCGATCGGCTCGACGGTCCGCAGCCGTTCGAGGTACCGCTCTCGGGGGGCGACGACGCGGAACAGCGTGACGAGCGTCTCGTCGGGAAGTCGCCGCCACGTCAGCAGCTCCGTCCGCCACCCGTCGCCGTCGTCGAGGAAGCCGTGCATCGGATGTCGGACCGACGGGGGAAACGCGAACTCCACGCGAACGTAGCGCATACGGCTCGTGGCGTCCGCCGCTACTTCAAAGTTAAAAAGACACGGACTGATCCGTGCGAAGGCTCAGCGCTGTCCTGCCCTGATTCCTTCGTATGGGTGACACGACACGGCCGCCGGAGGGTGACACGACACGGCCGCCGGAGGGTGACACGACACGGCCGCCGGACCCCGGCGGGCTCCCGGTGCTCGGCAACGTCCACGAGCTCGCGAGCGACGCGCTCGGGTTCTACGAACGGCGGTCCGCCGAGCACGGCGGCGTCGTTCGGTACGACGTGTTCGGCACGGAGAGCTACCTCGTGACCGATCCCGAGGCGATCGGACAGATCCTCGTCGCGGACCACGACCGGTTCGTGAAAGGCGAGATGCCCCGCGAGCAGCTCGGCGGCCTCCTCGGCGACGGGCTGTTCCTCGCCGAAGGGGAGGCGTGGCGCGAGCAGCGCACGGCGATCCGGTCGGCGTTCTTCCGCGAGCGGGTGGCCGCCCACGGCGACGCGATGGTCGAGCGCGCCCGCGAGACGGCGGCCTCGTGGGAGGACGGCGGGGTCGTCGACCTGCACGCGGCGGCGACCGAGTACGCGTTCGCCGTCCTCGCGGAGAGCCTGCTCGGAAGCGACATCGAGCGCGAGCGCGAGACGGTTCGGGCGGCGGCCGAGGCCATCACCGACCGGTTCGACATGCGTCGGCCGACCTCGTTCCTCCCCGAGTGGCTCCCGACCCCGACGAACCGCCGATACCGCCGGCGGCTCGACGCCCTCCGCGAGACGATACGCGACCTCGTCGCGGAGCGCCGCGCCGCCGGCCCGCCCGCCGACCCGGGCGCCGCGGACGACCTCCTCGGCACCCTCGTCGCGGCCGCGGAGCTGGGGGCGCTCGACGACGAGCTGGTCGACAACGCGGTGACGTTCCTGTTCGCCGGCCACGAGACGAGCGCCCTCGGGCTGACGTACGCGCTCTACTGCCTCGCCGACGCACCCGAGTTTCAGGCGCGGGTTCACGCGGAGGTCGCGTCGCTCGGCGCCGACCCGACCCCCGCAGACCTCCGCGAGTGTCCCACGCTGACCGCGGCGGTCGACGAGGCGCTCCGCCTGTACCCGCCGGTCCATTCCTTCTTCAGGGAGCCGACCGAGCCGGTCTCGCTCGGCGGGTACCGCGTCCCGGCCGGCGTCGTGCTCACGCTCTCGCCGTGGGCGGTCCACCGCGACGGGCGCTGGTGGGACGACCCCGAGACGTACCGCCCCGAGCGCTGGCTCCGCGAGACGGAGGACGGCGGGGTCGTTCACGGCGACGACCGTCCCGGTCCGGCGACGGGAGAGCGCCCCGAGCACGCCTACTTCCCGTTCGGCGGGGGACCGCGTCACTGCGTCGGGATGCGCTTCGCGCGACAGGAGCTCCGCCTCGCGATCGGGACGCTGCTCCGCCGGGTGCGGCTGGAGCCGGTGACGGCGGAGCTATCGGTGCAGGCGAGCGCGAACGCCCGACCGGACGGCCCGGTTCGCGTGCGCGTCCACGCGCGAGACGAGTGGTCGTCGTGCGACCCGGACGGGCCGTCCGACACGAGATAAACACATGTACTCCGACAGAGAACCAGCCGATATGAACCTCTCAGACAGCAGCACTCGCCGTCGTATCGCCGTCGCGCTCGTGATCGTGGCGCTCCTCTCGCCGCTCGCGACGGGGCTCGCGACGGCCCAATCGGTTCAGGGCCCGTCCGGAGCCATCGTCGTCGACGAGGGAGAGACGGTCGACGGCGTCGAGGGCGTCGCCGGAACGATCGTCGTCCGCGGCACCGTCGAGGGCGACCTCTCCGGCGCGGCCGGCTCGATCCGGATCGCGGAGACGGGCCGGGTCGACGGGAACGTTCAGGCCGCCGCCGGAACCGTGCTCGTCGACGGCGCGGTCGGCGGGGACGCCGAGGTCGTCGCCGGCTCCCTCGATCTGACGGAGACGGGCCGGATCGACGGCTCGCTCAATGCCGGCGCGGGCTCGATCACCGTCGACGGAGCGGTCGGCGGGGACGTTCGCGCGGCCGCCGACTCGGTGGTCCTCGGTCCCAACGCGGACGTCGGCGGCGAGTTCCGGTACGACGCCGACGAGTTCGCACAGAGTCCGGACGCGACCGTCGCCGGCGGCGTCGTGGAGGACGCGAGCCTCCGCGGCGACACCGGAGTCGGGATCGGGGGCGACGAGCCCCTTCCGTCGTGGGTCGGGTCCGCGTACGGCGTCGCCGTCAGCCTCGCGCTGGGCGCGGTCCTCCTGCTCGCGTTCCCCCGGTTCTCGCGCGACGTCGCGGGCCGAGTCAGCGAGGGGCCGCTCGCCAGCGGCGGGGCCGGGCTCCTCGCGCTGATCGCCACGCCGATCCTCCTCGTCCTCGTGGCGATCACGATCGTCGGTATTCCGCTGGCGCTCGTCGGGGTCGCGGCCTACGTCGTCGCGCTCTGGGTCGGCTCCGTCTACGGTCGGTACGCCCTCGGATCGTGGGCGCTCGACCGGCTCGACAGGCCGAACCGGTGGGCCGCGCTCTTGCTCGGCGTCGTCGGGGTCGCCCTGATCGGGCTGGTCCCGTGGGTCGGCGGGCTCGTCGACCTGCTCGTCCTCCTGTTCGGGCTCGGCGCGCTCGCGCTCGGGCTCCGGGACCGGTACCGGGGGCGCATCGACGGAACCGCCTCCGACGACGGCCCGAACGGGACCGACTGATCGCGGCTCCCGGCCGCGTCGCTCGGCTCCGATCCCCTCCCGGCCGCGTCGCTCAGCTCCGATCCCCTCCCGGCCGCGTCGCTCGGCTCCGATCCCCTCCCGGCCGCGTCGCTCGGCTCCGATCCCCTTCCGCTCTTCTCGCTCCGCGGCGCTCCCGCTTCCGGCAACCCCCGCCACGGGACCAAAGTCTTTCTCGCGGCCTCCCGAACCGGCGCGCATGAAGGGTCCGGCGTTCCAGTACGGTGCCGTTTCGTCCCCGATCGTGACGCCGTTCGACGCCGACGGCGGCGTCGACAGCGACGCGCTCGCGAACCACGTCGAGACGCTCGTCGACGCCGGTCTCGACGGGGTCGTTCCCTGCGGGACGACCGGGGAGTTCGCCAGCCTCACCGACGGGGAGCGACGGACGGTGATCGAGACCGTCGTCGAGGCGGCCGACGGCCGCGTGCCCGTGATCGCCGGCGCGGCGGACACGACGGTCTCGGGCGCGCGAGACCGGCTCCGGTTCGCCGACGAGGCGGGCGCCGACGCGGGGCTCGTCACGCTCCCCTACTACCACACCTCGACGGGTCCCGACGGCCAGCGGGCCTTCTTCGAGCGGGTCGCCGACGACTCCCCCCTCCCGATCTACCTGTACGACATCCCGTCGACGGTCGGAGAGCCGATCGGCCCCGGCGTCGTCGCCGACCTCGCCGGACGCGAGTCGGTGGTCGGGCTGAAGGACACGTCCGGCGACCTCTCCGGGCTCGACGCCGCCCTCCGCCGGACGCCCGACTCCTTCACCGTCTTCCAAGGGGTCGATGCCCAGCTCTACCCGACCGCGTCGCTCGGCGTCGACGGCGGGATCAACGCGCTCTCGCAGGTGATCCCCGAGGCGTTCGTCGCGCTCGGCGAGGCGCTCCGCGCCGGCGACGACGACCGCGCGCTGGCGCTCCACCGGGAGGCGATCGCCCCGCTGTTCGCCCGGTGCGCCGAGCACGGCTTCGCGCCCGCCGCGAAGGTCGCGGCGGCCCACCGCGGCTTTATCCCCGACCCCCGGGTCCGGCCGCCGCTCACGCTCCCCGACGCGGCGGGGCGCGAGGCGATCGCCGCGGACGTCGACGCGGCGCTGGAGGTCGTTTGAAACCCGTCGGGCGCGCTCTCGCGCTCAGTCCCCGTCGATCGGCGTCCCGTCCGTCTCCTTCGCTCCCTCGGAGTCGAAGACGACCGCGTCGCCGTCGGCGCGCTCGGCGGCGGTCGGGTCGTAGCCGTCGCGCACGCCGATCGCCTCCTCCAGCTCGCGGACCGCGCGCTCCTTCAGCGACGCGGCCAGTTCCTCGGCGTCCTCGCGGGAGATGTCGCGGCCGAGCCCCTCGCACTCGTGGGCGCGGACGACGCCCTCGGCGTCGACGGCCTCGCCCATCGGCTGACTCGTCCCGTCGAGCGCGACGCTGAACGGGTAGGTCCGACAGATGAGCGGCCGGGCGTCGTGGACGGTGCAGGCCCCCTGCCCGCCCGTCTCCTCGTAGAAGGTGCAGTCGCCGCAGTCGTCGGTCGCGAGCGCCCACTCGAACGTCTCGCCCGCGGGCTCCCCGTCGTCGCCCTCGGAGAGCCCGAAGGGCATGGGGCGGGCGGCGTCGCGCCAGTCGTACGGCTCGCCGAACTCCGCCTCGGCGGCGTCGGCGACCGTGCGGACCTCGTCCGGGAAGACGGTGGCCGTGTGGGGCTCGCGGTCGGCCGAATCGTCGCTGTCGCTGTCGCTGTGGTCGTCGCCGTCGTCGCCGTCGTCGCCGTCGTCGCCGTCGTCGCCGTGGCAGTCGGTGCCGTCGTCGCCCTCGTCACCTGCCCCCGCCGGCGCGCCGCCGGGCTCGTCGGGGGCGTAGCCCGTACAGCAGCCCCCGCACCGCGTACACTCGAAGCCGATCGACTCGATGGCGTCGGCGAGCCCGTCGGCGTCGAGGTCGCGGGCGCGTTCGAGCTCGGCTTCGAGCGATTCCATGGGATCGCTTGCGTCGCGGCCGAGTTAACCCCGTCCCTTCGCGAGCCGCACCGTGTCGGCGGTGCGCGGGGTCACATCCGGACGCGCCGGGCGAAGGAGCGAAGTGCGACCGCCTCCTACCGACCGGGCGTGAAGGAGTACGAGCGGAAGGGGCTCCTCGAACGCGTCAACCGCGAGGCGGCGACGGTGGGCGCGGCGATCCCCGAGGCGATCGAGATCCAGGGGGAGCCGATCGAACTGCAGTCGTTCGTCTTCGAGATCAAGCGCCGCGACACGGTCCCGCCCGGCGAGCGCGACCGGGTCGAGCGGGCGAAGCGGAACCTCCGGCGCGAGCGCCTAGCGCGGCTCGAACCCATCGAGGAGAACGAGGTGAGCTACGACCGCGGCGAGGAGCTGGCGGCGTCGATCATCGGGATCGACCGCGCGCTCGACGCCCTGGAGGGGCTCGACGCGCCCGACCCGGAGACGGAGGCGAAGCGGCAGGAGGCGGCCGACCGGAAGCGCTGGATGAGCTTCCTGAAGAAGGCGCTGGGGCGGGACGGCGCGAGCGGCCGGACGCGGTTCTGATCGCCTCGTCAGGGCGCCCCAGTATCGGCCGACGTGAACCGGAGTCGGTAGTCGTAATACCGGTCCTCGTAGCGGATTCGCTCCGACCCCGACTCGGTCCAGCCTCCGTCCTTCCGAACGTTGCCGTCGAGGTACGGGCGCTCGTGAAACGCCCGGAGCAGTTCCGCGTACCCGTCCGAGTACGGGTGCGACTCCTCGTACCCGCCGTGTCTGGCGGCCTCGATCACCCGCCGGGCGTCGGTCGAGAGGTCGTCGTCGTCGTCGATCCGCGCGCCGACAGTCCGCGCTCGGAGGATCGCCTCCATCTCCTCGGGCGACTCCGAGACCGGTTCGCCGGTGGCGCGGTACACGGGTTCGTTAAACCGCTCGCGGGAGATATCGACCCGATAGACGGTGTCGCGGTACGTGACGCGGTTCGGTCCGTCGTCGTCGAGCAGCGCGCTCGCGTCGAGCGCGTCCTCGTCTCGGTAGACGTAGCCGCCGCGCTCCACCAGTCCGACCGGCATCCCCCCGACGTTGCCTCGCGCCCGCGCCGCGAAGTGGGCGATCTCGACGGCGCGGCGGTCGCCTTCGGGGAGCGCCGAGTGTTCGACGGCGTCGGCTCCGCCACCATCGTCGGCTCCGCCACCATCGCCGGCTCCGTTACCGGCGCCGGCTCCGTCATCGGCGTCGCCCCCGTCGGCCTCAAACAGCCGGAGCACGGGACGGGTCGCCTCCGCCTCGTCGACGACGACGGAACTCAACCGGTAGTACGTCCCCCCGTGGAGGGCGTAGGTCGGATCGTCCTCCGTCGAGAAGAACGGCGTCCGGTACTGGATGGTGTGCATCTCGCCGTTCCGGACGGCCGCGAACGCCCCGTCGTCCCACCTCGGATCGGTCTCCGCGGGGTCGACGACGGCGTTGTCCCGGAGCGTCTCTCCCGCGTCGCTGAGGGTGAGAGACAGAACGCGCTCGTCGCCGTCGTCGTTCGCGGCGCCGCCCGTCACTGACCCGTCGAGACAGCCGGCGAGCGCGCCCGCCGCCGCGGCGAGGCCGCCGACGAGCACACGGCGTCTGGAGGGCTTCGAATCGCTCATACGCGTCGTTCGTCCGCCCCGCATAAATGCGCCGGCGTTGCACAAGGAGCCGCTGTCGTCTCCGGGGGCGGCTCCGGTCGGTCTCGGTCCGGTCTCGGTCGCTCCGCCCTCGACTCAGTTCCCGGTGAAGTCGATCCGCGAGTCGCCGGCGTCGTCGTCGCGGGTCGCGTGGCCGAGCCGGACGAACTCGTAGGCGTCGTCGGAGAGGTACACCGCGTCGCCGTCGACGGTCACGTCGACCGATTCCAAGACGGCCCCCTCGCAGGGGCCGAAGTTGCAGTAGCCGCCGTCGGCCTCGAAGGTGGCGCCGTGCTTCTGGCAGAACACCTCCCCGTTGCGGACGAACGCACCGTCGTCCTTGTCGAGGCGCACGTCGGTCCAGTGCTGGCAGGAGTTGCGGAACGCGCGCACCTCGCCGGCCGCCCGCGTGAGGATCGCTTCGGCCTCCGGCGTCCCGTCCTCGGCCTCGCCCACGTCGCCCTCGCCGTCGTCGACCGCGTCGGCGTCGACCGGCCGCAGCGTCACGAGCAGCGTGCTGTCCTCGGGGACCTCCTCGACGGCGGCGATCCGGCTGTCCGCGTCCATACGCGTCCGTGACCGGCGGCGCGTTTCAACCTTCTGCGTCCCGCCGGCTGAGCCCCCCGCGTCGCTACCGGTCGATACCGCCCGCGCCGCCGACGACGCCGGCGACGTCGTCCGGCGTGACCACCGCGAGGTCGCCGTCGACGGTGCGCTTCAGGGCGGCGGTCGCGGCGGCCCACTCCAGCGCGTCGGCGAGGTCGCCGCCGTCGAGGCGCTTCGCGAGGTACCCGGCGACGAACGCGTCGCCGGTGCCGATCGCGTCGAAGGTGTCGGCCTCGAAGACCCCCTGCTCGTGGACCGCGCCGTCTCGGAGCGCGACCGCGCCCTCCGTGCCGCGGGTGACGACCACCGTCTCGAAGCCGAACGCGGACGCGAGCCCGTGGGCGATCTCGACCGCGTCGCCCTCGCGGCCCAGCACCTCGCGGGCGTCCCGTCGGGGGACGAACAGGGTGTCGACGTGCTCGAAGAGGTCCTCGTAGGCGGCGCGGGCGGTTTCGGGGTCCCAGAGCTTCGCCCGGTAGTTGAGGTCGAACGAGCGCGTCGCGCCGGCCTCGCCCGCGGCGCGGAGCAGGGCCGTCGTCGTCTCCGCCGCCCGGTCCGAGAGCGCGGGCGTGATCCCGGTCGTGTGGAAGCGCTCGGCCGACTCCAGCGCCTCGGTCGGCAGCTCCGCGGGCGTGACCGTCGTGATCGCGGCGTCGGCGCGGTCGTAGATCACGTTCGTCCCGCGCGGCTCCCCGCCGTGTTCGAGGTAGTACGTGCCCAGCCGGCTCGTCTCGGGGTCGGCCCACGCCACTCCCGTCCGGACGCCGTGGCTCCGGAGCTCGCCGACGATCCGACGGCCGAGCGGCGAGTCCGGGAGCTTCGAGAGCCAGACGGCGTCGGCGCCGAGCCGGGCGGCGCCGACCGCCACGTTGCTCTCCGCGCCGCCCGCCTGTACGCCGAGCGTCCGCGTGGTCTCCAGCCGCTCGCCGCGCGGCGGCGAGAGCCGAAGCATCGTCTCGCCGAACGTCACCAGATCCGTCACGCCGACCACCCCGTCGGCGCGATCGCCGCGGTCGCTTCGGTGTGCATACCGAAGCGTCGGCGAGGGAGTACAAAAGGACCCCCGATCGGCGGCGGAGCGGTCGTGGGAGGCGGAGCGGAGTGATCGTGCTACTGCTAGTTGATCGCGCGGGCGGTGCGCGCGAGGCGGCTGTCACCGCACCGCGGACGCCAGCGCCACCGCGCCGAACAGGAGCAGCGCGAGCGCGGCGACCGGCTGGTTCCCCGCGGCCGCGAGGTAGACCCCGTAGACGACCGCGACCGAGAGCCCGCCCGCGAGCAGGGACGTGCCGGCGTGGACGGCGACGTTGCGGCGGGTCCGCGCCTCGCGACCTACCTGCTCGCCGACGGCGATCCCGTGGTCCGCGAGGTCCCACGCGAGCGCGAGCGCGACCCCGGCCGCCAGCAGGGGCTCGACCGCCCCGCGGAGGTACCCCGCAACCGCGATCCCGCCCGCGCCGATCGCGGCCGCCCACGAGAGGGTTCGGGGGGACCGCCGGAGCGACCCGAAGAGGAGGCCGAGCGTCGCGAGGCCGACGAGCGCTCCGCCCATCGGGGCGGCGAGGAACGCGGACAGCGCCGCGACTGCGCCGGCGACGAGGCTCGCGGCGACCGCGCTCGTCGGGGAACGGGCGTCGCGTTCGCGGTCGTCAGCCGCGTCAGAGGCGCCCCGAACGCCGGGGTCCGCGTCGTCGTCGGCCGCCCCCCGCCGGCTCACCGCGACCACCTCCCGGTGGCCCGCGCGACCGCGACGGGGAACGACCGGCCGCCCCACTCGACCGCCCGTATCCCCGCCGAGCGCAGCTCGCGGAGGCGCTCGCGGCGTTCGAACGCGACCAGCCGCCTGCCGGGCGTGTCGGCGGCGGTCACGTCCGGGGAGAGCACCGTCACGAGGTGCCCGTGCGCGTCGATCCGGCGCGCGAGCGACGCCGCCTCGTCGTCGACGAGGGGGGTGAAGAAGAGCACCTGCGCGTCGGCCGGGAGCCGCCGGCGGAACCGCCGGAGCCACAGCGCCCGGTAGAATCGTCCCTCGCTCGGCGTCGGCGCCAGCGCGGGGTCGGTCCCGAGGGTCTCGCGGCCGCGGGCCGCGTGCGCCGTGCCTGCACCGGGGGAGAGCCAGCAGTCCCGCGGACCGAGCGCCGCGATCCCGACCCGGTCCCCCCCGTCGAGCAGCGCGGAGAACGCCTGCCCGGCCGCCTCGACGCTCGCCTCCACGGCGGTGTCGGCGTCGGGCTCGCTCGCGGCGTACGCCGACTCGCGGGCGTCGATCAGGAGCACGACGGTCGCGGCGCGCTCCTCGCGGAGCTCGAGCGTCGCCAGCTCTCCGGTCCGCGCCCGCCGGTTCCAGTCGATCCGCTTGGTGGGATCGCCGCGGCGGTACTCCCGGGTGGCGTGGAACTCGACGCCGGCCCCGCCGATGTCGGTCGGAACGCGGCCGTGGTATACCGTCGTTAGCCCCCGGAGCGGAAGGTCCCCGCCGGCCGATAGCTCCGGGGTACAGGCGATCCGGGTCGGGGTCGCGAGCTCGGTCGTGCGCTCCCGCGACCCGGCCGCGTCCCGCGTGATCGCCCGCGCCGGCTCCCACTCGTGTTCCCCGCGGCTCGCCCGGACGGCGTACTCGAAGGTCGCCGTCGCGCCGGGACGCAGCGCGGTCGCCGCCCGCGCCGGCCCGTCGACGACCTCCAGCCCGGGCGGCACCCCGTCGACGAGCCTGAGGTCCGGCAGAGAGGCGTCGCCGACGTTGCGCGCGCGGACCGTGACGACGACCTCGTCGCCGGGCGCCGGGGCGTCGTCGCTCACGGTCCGGTCGATCTCGACCGTCGCCTCGCGCGCCTCGCCGATCCGGGCGTGGACGGCGTACCCGATCCCGACGGCGCCGACGAGCACGAGCCCCGGCTGCCGGGCGACGACGCCCGCGCCGACGAGCGCGAGGGCGACGCCGGCGATCCCGTCCCAGCGGCCCGTCTCGATCTCCCGGAGGGACGTGCGCTCGGTGGGGGCGTCCGCCGCCGAACCGTCGCCGGGCTCGCTCACCGCCGGCCCTCCGCGGGGGCGTCTCCCGCCTCGGCGTCCGCGGACCCGTTCGCTTCGAGCCGCTCGATCGCGTCGAGCGCGGCGCGGAGACCGTACACGTAGCGAGGGCGCCCCCTGACGGCGGCCCGGAGGCGGACGCGGAGGGGGTACGGCTCCCCGCTCGCGAGGAACGCGGCCGCGGTCGGGCCGTCGGTCCACGACCCCGCGTCGACCGCCGTCGCGGCCGCGGCCGCGGCGCAGTTCCGGTCCCGCTCGACGGCCGCGACCACGACCGACCGCACCCGGTCCCGGAGCTCCCGACGAGAGGAGTGACCGCGGCGGGACGAGGTGACGGCCCGAGCGATCCGGTCGTCGAGAGCGGTCCCCGGCACGGTCGCGGGCACCCGGCGCTCCGGATCGCCTGGGTCCGCCGCCCGTCGGTCGCGGCCGCGGCGCCCCCCCGCGTACCGGACCCCCTGTGCGGCGCCGAGCACGCCGATCAGGGTGACGACCGCCGCCGAGGGATCGAGCGCCGCCGCGATCCCGCGGTCGACCGCGGCGACGAGGCCGACCGCGACCGCCGCGACCCCCACGAGCGCGATCGGACGCATCAGTCCGCACCTCCGGAGTCGCCTCCGCCTCCCGGCTCGCGGCGCGTTCCGTCCCCCGACTCGCGGTGCGTCCCGTCCCCCGGCTCGCGGCGCGTTCCGCCGCCTCGGTTCGCGTCTCGGTGCCGCTCCTCGATCCGGCGGAGCGCCTCGACGGCCCGGCGCTCTCGCTCCTCGGTGGCGTCTTCGCCGCCGTACCGCACCCGCTCGAACACGTCGGTGAGATCCGCGACCGGCCCCTCGTCGACGCCGGCGTCGACCGCGGCGGTCGCGAACTCGGCGGGGGTCGAGGAGGCGGGCCGGTCCACGTCGAGGGGGGCCGTCATGTCGCGCCACGCGCGGTACACCTCGTTGTCGGCGTCCGACTCCTCGATCCGGTCGGCCGCCTCGCCGGCGGTCCGACCGACGGCGCCGAGGTCGGGCTCCGCCTCCTCGGCGTCGTCGGCCGGGACCGCGGGGTCGTCGAGGGCCGCCTCGTCGTCGCCGCGAGCGAGGAGGAGCACCCCGAGGCTCGCGACGAGGGCGACGACCACGACGAGCGCGAACAGGAACTCCGGCGCCGAGGCCGCGCCCTCGCCGCCGCCGACGCCCGCCCCGCCCGCCCCGCCCTCGGGGAAAATCCCGTCGGCGCGACCGACGATGCCGAACTCGATGTCGAACGCCCCCTCGCCCGTCGACCCGCAGGCCGCCGCGGCCCACCACAACAGCCCGACCGGGAGGCCGACGGCCGCGGCGACCGCGACCGCGGCGACCGGCGAGCGCGTGTCCCGGTACGCGAGCGCGGCGCTACCCGCGGCGACCCCGGCGAGCAACAGCAGCGCCGGCGGCTCGCGGGGGAAGTCGTAGCACAGGGGCTGTAACACGAGTGTGGGGTCTCCTCCCGCCGACGGTGAGAGGCCGGGGGTCCCCGCCCCGTCGCCGGCGCTCGGGATCTCGCCCTCGGCGCCGCCGAAGCCGCTACCGCCGACGCTGACGGCCGAGTCGAGCGTCGCGGCGGCGGCGCCGAGCGCGACGACCGCGAGGCCGGCGAGGAGGACCGCGAGGAGGGCGTCCCGCTTCACGTTCGGGGATACGCCGTCCGGGAGGAATAGCTTTCGGCGCGAGGACGGCGGGGCGATTCGGGGGCGGTGGGGTGACGCGAGGACGACGGCTCGACTCGGGGGCGGTGGGGCGATCGCCCCCGATCTACCCCTCCGACCCGTCGACCGCGTCGTCGAGCGGGGTGGTCGGGAACAGCGCGTCGACGTCCGGCTCCGGCTCGACCAGCCGGTAGGCGGTTCCGTCGGCCTCGACGACGCCGGCGTCCGCGAGGTGATCGAGGTGCGCGAACGCCTCGCCGGGGCCGTGGAGGACGTGGATCTCCGAGAGCTCGCCGAACAGCGCGGCCGAGACCTCCCACGCGGTCGCGGGTCCGTCGTCGGCGAGCACGCTGAGCACCCGCCGGGTGCGGTGCCGGTGGTGGTCGAGGATCGTCGCGGCCCGCCGGCTCGGCTCGTCGATCCGCTCGCGGTGGCCGGGGTGGGCCGCGTCGAAGCCGCGCGCGACGATCCGCGCGAGGCTCTCGGCGTACGCAGCGAGGGGTCCGTCGACCCGCACGTCTGCGCCGCCGACGTTCGGGGTGTACCGCGGGAGGAGGGCGTCGCCGGCGAACAGCTCCGCGGGGGCGGTCCGATCGCTCAGGCGATCGCGACCAGTCCGCCCGACCGGCTCGTGACCGGGGACCTCGCGGGGGTCGAACGCGAACCCCGTGAGCCCGGCGGTGTGGCCCGGCAGATGGACCGCTTCGAGGGCGACGCCGCCAGCCTCGACCACGTCGCCGTCGCCGAACGCCGTCACGTCGGCGGGGCGCCCGCTGAGGTCGGCGCTCACCGCGTCGAAGAACGCGGTCAGCCGCTCCCGATCGGCCTCGGGCATCCCCCACCGATCGAACGTCTCGCGCTGGAGGTCGCGGTCGAGGAACAGCGGCGCCTCGCTGCCGTCGACCAGCGGGGCGTCCGCCTCGTGGACGTACACGTCGGCGTCGCCCGCGGCCTGGATCTCGCCGGCCAGCCCCGCGTGGTCGGGGTGCCAGTGGGTGAGCGCGATCGCGTCCACGTCGGCGAAGGCGACCCCGTGCTCGGCGAGACCGTCCGCCAACTCCGCGCGCACGTCCGGGAGCGAGACGCCGGTGTCGACGAGCGCGGTCGTCTCACCGTCGAGCAGGTACGCGTCGTTTTCGCCCTCGAAGACGGTGTTACCGAGCTGTATCCGTTTCACACGGATCGGTCGTCGGGAGCCCTTTTGAGGGTTGGCACCGCGGAACCGCGTTCCGCACCGGGACGGAACCGCCGCGAGTGGGCCGCGCCGATTCGGACCCGTTTCGGAGACCGACCCCCATGCGATCGGCATGGAGTACCAACCGTGCGTGTGCAACATCGGACCGGCCCAACGGCGACGGCGGCTCCTCCTCGGGGTCGGATCGCTGCTGCTCGCGGTCGTCACCGTCGCCGCGATCCTCGCGATGGGGTGGCCGCGCTGGACGCTGATCGCGTCGCTGTTTCCCCTGTACGGCGCCGCGATGGGCTACTTCCAGTACCGCGAGCGGTTCTGCGTCGGCTTCGCCGGGATCGGCGTCTTCGACGTCGGCGAGGGGACGCGGCAGGTGCGCGACGAAGAGGCGCTCGAAGCAGACCGGCGGCGCGCGGTGCGGCTGAACACGAAGTCGCTGGCCGTCGGCGCGGTCGGCTCGCTGGTGATCTACGGGGCGTCGCTCGTCGTCGCGTGAGCGCTCGCGAGGCGCCGTCGGGAGGGCGCGCTTCCGCTACCAGTCCGGGCCGAAGTCGGGATTCAGCTGTCGGTCGGTCCGGCCGAGCGTGTCGATCGTCTCGACGTCCTCGTCGTCAAGTTCGATCCCGAGGCTCGCCCAGTTGTCGCGGAGGTGGTTCTCTCCGGTCGCCTTCGGGATGGCGGTGACGCCCTTCTCGCGGAGCCACGCGAGGCTCACCTGCGCCGCGCTGACGCCGTGTTTGTCGGCGATGTCGGCGATAGTCGGGTCGTCGAGGATCTCCCCGCGGGCGAGCGGCGAGTAGCCGACGAGTTCGATATCGTTGGCGTCGGCGTACTCGCGCAGCTCCGCCTGCCGGAGCAGCGGGTGCATCTCAACCTGGTTCGCGAACGGCGCCTCGCCGAGGGCGTCGGCCGCGGCGTCGAGGTGGTGCGGCTCGAAGTTCGAGACCCCGATCCGGTCGATCAGGCCGTCGTCGCGGAGCTCCGCGAACGCGGGCAGCGTCTCCTCGGGGTCGTACTCGCCGGCCGGCCAGTGGACGTACAGCAGGTCGGCGTACTCGGTGTCGAGCTTCTGGAGGCTCTCGCGGGTCGAGGCGGCCACGTCCTCGGGCGCGAGGTCGTCGATCCACACCTTCGTCGCGAGGAACACGTCGTCGCGGTCCACGTCGGCGGCCGCGATCCCCTCGCCGACGGCGGCCTCGTTGCCGTAGATCTGGGCGGTGTCGACGTGGCGGTACCCCGTCTCCAAGGCGGTCCGGACCGACTCGGTACACTGCGTGGGATCGTCGTTCTCCCACGTTCCGAGCCCGAGCGCCGGCATCCCGTCGGTGGTCGGTACCTCGACAGACCGCGGCTCCTGTGACATACGCGAAAGTAGTCGCGTGAGCCGAAAGTCGCTTGCGGTCCCGGTGGTCGAGGTCGTCGCGGGGGGAGGGAAACGAACCCGAGCCCGGCCGGTCAGTCGTCCAGCAGCGCCCGCGAGGAGTTCGTCACGACGAGCAGGCTGGAGGCGCCCATCGCGACCGCGGCGAACAGGGGGTTCAGCAGGCCGGTAACCGCGAGCGGGATCGCGACCGCGTTGTAGCAGAACGCCCAGCCGATGTTCCCCTTCACGCGCCGACCCGCGGCCCGCGACAGCTCGAAGACGGTCGCCACGGAGCCGAGGTCGTCGTCGACGATCGCCACGTCGGCCGCGTCGGCCGCCATCGCGGTCCCACCGCCGAGCGCGACGCCGAGGTCCGCCGCGGCGAGCGCGGGCGCGTCGTTGGTCCCGTCGCCGACCATCACCGTCCGCCCGCGCGCCTTCAACCGCTCGACCGTCTCGGCTTTCCCCTCCGGCGGCACGCCCGCGAACACCGACGAGACCGCGGCGTGCTCGCTGAAGACGGTCGCCGCGCGCTCGTCGTCGCCCGTGAGGACGACCACCTCGACGCCCGAGTCGGCGAGTTCGGTCACGGTCTTCTCCCACCCCTCTCGCAGCTCGTCGCCGACCACGACGACCCCCTCCGCGGCGCCGTCGCGACCGACCGCGACCGGGACGCGACCCACGTCGCGCGCCGACGCGACCGCCTCGCGGATCCCGTCTGAGACCTTCCATCCGCGCTCGTCGAACAAGTCCGGGTGCCCGACGACGACCTCGATCCCGTCGACGACGCCGGAGACGCCGCGAGCGTGGCTCTCGAAGTCGGTGACCGCGGGGGCGTCGTCGGTGTCGGCCTTTCTCGAATCCGTCTCCGCCGCCGGCTTCGTCTCCCCGCCGTCGGCGACCACGGGCGATCCGGCGCCGGAGTCCGACGCGGCCCCGGCGTCTCCGAGAGCTTTGTCGCTCGCGCGCGCCGCGGCGATGGCCCGCCCGACGGGGTGCGCCGAGCGCTCCTCGACGGCGGCCGCGAGCCGGAGGAGGTCGTCGTCGACGTCGGCGGAGACGACCCGCATCTCGCCGGTGGTGAGCGTTCCCGTCTTGTCGAAGACGGCGGTGTCGGCGCCGCGGAGGCGCTCGAAGACGGTGTCGTCGAAGATCACGATGGAGCGTTCGAGCGCGTCGCGAACCCCGGCGGCGACCGCGAGCGGAGTGGCGAGTCCGAGCGCGCAGGGACACGAGACGATGAGCACCGTGAGCCCGACGAGCATCGCCTCCGTCACCCCGTTGCCGAGCGCGAGATTGGCGCCCGCGGCGAGGAGCGCGACCGCGAGCACGACCGGGACGAATATCGTCGCGAGCCGGTCGGCGAGCTTCTGGACGCCGTGATTCCCGCTCTGGAGGTCCCAGACGAGTTCGGCGACGCGGTCGAGGCTGGAGGTCGCGTCCGGGCCGACTTCGACCGTCAGCGAGCCGTCCGCGACCACGGAGCCGCCGACCACGGCGTCGCCGGGCGTCTTCCGGACCGGCATCGACTCGCCCGTGACGACCGACTCGTCGACGGCGGCGTCGCCCGCGATCGCCTCGCCGTCGACCGGGACGCGCTCGCCGGCGCGCACGAGCAGCCGGTCGCCGGGCGCGAGGTCGTCGATGGCGACCTCCTCGGTCTCGCCGGCGGCGGCGTCGGCGGCGCTTCCGCCGTCTCCGTCGCTGGCGCCGTCCCCACCGTCTCCGACCAGCCGCCGGGCGCTGTCGACCTGCACCGCGGTGAGATCGGAGAGGAGTTCGGTCGCGCGCTTCTTGATCGAGTCCTCGTAGTGATTGCCGACGGTGACGATCACGATGATCGCGACGGTCACGTCGTAGTAGACCGACGGCGACTCGACGAATATCACGGCGAGCGTGCTGTAGACGTACGCGCTGAGCGCCGCGAGCGCGACGAGCAGATCCATGTTCGGCGACCGCGTCTTCGCGCTGACGTACGCCCCCCTGAGTATCGGTTTCCCGGTGACGAACAGGACCACCGTCGTCAACACGGCGATCACGATGAAGAAGTACGTCCCCGAGGTCGAGGCCATCGCATGATTGAGGTACTCCAAGGTGCGCTCGTTGTAGAAGGGGAACGCGAAGTACGTCGGATAGATGATGACGATGTACTGGAGCATGACCGACATCCCGACGAGCACGCCGGCCGCGAGCCGCGCCGTCGCCATGTTGTCCGCCTGCCGGCGCGAAAAGGCGTCGTCGCGGTCGTACGCGCTGTAGCCGAGCCCGCTCACCGCCTCCGAGAGGTCGTCGGTGGAGACCGCGTCGGGATCGTGGTCGATCCGCACCGTGTCCGTGACGTAACTCGCGCTGGCGGCGCTAACGCCCTCGGTCTCGGCCGCGACCGTCTCGATGAACGCCTCGCAGGTGGCGCAGTGCATCCCGTCGACTTCGAGAAACGTCGCCTCGTGGGCGGCGGGGACCTCGGCGTCGTCGCTGGCGGCCGCGCCATCCTCGCTCCGGTCCTCGCCGCTCTGCCGCCGTTCTCGCACCGCCTCGGCGTCGACGTCGATGTCGCCGAGCGTCTCGTACACGTCCCGGCAGCCCGTACAGCAGAACTCGTTGCCCGCGTCGTCGACCACGTCGACGCCGTCGGTCGGGAGCTCACAGAGGGTGCAGTCGGGCGCGCTCATCCTCACATCCCCCCCATCATCCCGGCGTCGAGTGGGTTCCAGAAGGGCAGGCTCGGGTGCGGCACGTGGACGCCGACCGCCATCAGCCCGTGCGCGAACAGGACGTAGCCGAGCGCCACGAAGGCGACGCCGAGCAGGCGGTGGACCCGGCGGCGGTGGACCGCGTCGACGCCCTCGATGACGGTGCCGTAGAGGAAGACGGCGGGCATCGTGCCGACGCCGAGCGCACCGAGCGCGAGCGCGCCGCTGACGGCGGAGCCGCTGGCGAACGCGTAGAGGTACGCCGGGTAGAGGATCGGACACGGGAGCAGGCCGTGGACCGCGCCGAGCCCGACGATCCCGGGGCCGTTGGCGAGCCGGTCGACGTGGCCGGTGAGCCAGCCGGTGACGCGGTCGAGGCCGGGGAGGTGGACCCCGCCGGTCGCGCCGCCGAGGGCGTACCGGACCCCGACGAGGATCACGGCCGCGCCGACGCCGAGGCCGACGACGCCGCGGACCGCCTCCGCCGCGCCGGTCAGCGTCGCCGTCGTGACGAGGACGGCCCCGCCGAGCGCGCCGAGCGCCGCGCCGATGGTCGCGTAGCTCGCGGCCCGCCCGAGGTTGAACAGCGCGTGCTGGCGGACCTCGTAGGTCGTCAGGTGGCTCCCGCGGCGGTCGGCGGAGCGGCCGGGTCCGGCGTCGCCGGTCGCCGCGCTCCCGCCGTCAACGCGCTCGCTCTCGTCGCGCATCCGACCGGCGTACACCGTGACGAGCGGGCCGCACATCCCGATGCAGTGGGCGCCGCCGAGCAGCCCGATGGCGAGGAACAGCAGCACGTCGGTCCCGAGGAGCGGCGAGAGGTCCATGAGTCGAATCACCTGCGGTTGGAGTCGCGCGCGCTAATGGGTTTCGTCGCGGACGAGTTCGATGTCCTCGGAGACGAGTTCGATGTCCTCGGGAACGAGTTCGACGGTCCGTGACGAGGCCGGCGCACGTCATTCCTCCACGACGACGGTCCCGACCATACCCCCGGTCTCGTGGGGGATACACACGTAGTCGTAGCGGCCGGCGACCGCGAAGGTGTGCGAGTAGCGGTCGCCGCTCTCCAGGCGTCCCCCGAAGTCCCTGGACCAGGCATCGCGGGCCGTCTCCTCGCCGTCGTACCCGCCCGAGGCGAAGTACTCGGCCTCGTCCGGAATCGCGTTCTCGTAGGCGGTGACCGTGTGGCCGCGCGCGCTCGTGGTCTCCCAGACCACGGTGTCGCCGACGGCGACCGTCACCTCGACCGGCTGGAACGCGGACGCCATCATCCCCACGTCGTAGCCCGGGTCGCCGCCGACGCCGGCACAGCCGGCGAGCCCCGTTAGCGCGCCGACGCCCGCGGCGGCGCCGGTTCGCCGGAGAAACCGTCTGCGGTGCATGGTCGCACTGCGTTCCTCAGGCGTTTCAATACCGCGGTTGCACCCACCGAACGAGAACGGCGGCAGGTCCTCCGTCGACGACCGATCGAAAGAAGCGACCGGCGAGAGACAAACGCTAAACCCGCGGCGGCGGTGCGAACGGGTATGAAACAGGCCATCGTCGCCCGCACCGACATCGGGATGGGCGAGGGGAAGCTCGCCGCGCAGGTCGCGCACGCGTCGCTGTCGGCGTATCAGGACGCCGGCCGGCGCGCCCGCAAGAAGTGGCAGGGGGAGGGACAGAAGAAGGTGGTTCTCAAGGGCGACTCCGAGAGCCAACTGTTCGAGCTGGCCGACAAGGCCGACAAGGAGGGAATACCGTACGCGATCGTCCGCGACGCCGGCCACACCCAACTGGAGCCGGGAACCGTCACCGCGCTCGCCGTGGGACCCGCCCGCGACGACACCGTCGACCGCGTGACCGGCGACCTCTCGCTGTACTGATGGCCCCCGCCGACACCCTCCGCGAGGCGCACCCGACCGAGCGCGCCGCGGGCATCGACCACTACGTCAGCGACGCCGACGGGATCGGTGGCCGGCTCCGCGAGTCGCCCGAGGACTTCCGCGTCCGCGAGCTGGAGGCGTTCGAGCCGGAACCGCTCGACGCGGACACCGGGAGCTACCCCGCGCTCGTCGTCCGCGTCACCCTCCGCAACTGGGACACGAACGACTTCGCGCGCCGGATCTCCGACGCGCTCGGGATCAGTCGCGAGCGGGTCTCGTGGGCGGGGACGAAGGACAAGCGCGCCGTCACCACCCAGCTGTTCACGCTCCGCGAGGTCGACCCCGACGACCTCCCCGCGATCCGCGGCGCCGATATCGAGGTCCTCGGCCGCGCCGGGCGCGGGCTCTCGTTCGGCGACCTCGCGGGCAACGCCTTCGAGATCAGGGTCACCGACGCGGTGAGCGAGGCCCCCGAGCGCGTCGCCGACGTGGTGGCGGACCTGCGGGCGTTCGGGGGCGACGGGGAGGAGCCGGGAGCGAGCGATCCGGACGACGGCGTCTCCGCCACCGTCGGCGTCCCCAACTACTTCGGCCAGCAGCGCTTCGGGAGCCGGCGACCCGTCACCCACCGCGTCGGGCTCGCCGTCGTCCGCGACGACTTCCGCGAGGCGGTGCGGCTGTACGCCGGCAACCCCTCCGAGGCGGAGCCCGACGACACCCGCGCCGCGCGCGACCGCGTCGACGCCGCGTTCGGGGGCGGCGGAGGCGACGCGGGCGGCGCCGACGCCGTCGCCGACTCCACCGCCGACCCCGCCGCAGACGGCACCGGCGACGGCGACTGGGAGGCCTGCCTCGACGCGATTCCGGGCAAGCTCCGGTTCGAGCGCTCGATGGTCCACCGGCTCGCCGAGCGCGACGTGGCTCCCGACGCGCCGCCGGACCACGAGGACTGGCGGCACGCGCTGGAGGCGGTTCCCTCGAACCTCCAGCGGCTGTTCGTCAACGCCGCCCAGTCGTTCCTGTTCAACCGGGTCCTGAGCGAGCGGCTTCGCCGCGGGCTCCCGTTCGACCGCCCCGTCGCCGGCGACGTGGTCTGTTTCGCCGACGGCGACGCCCCCGACGAGCTGTACGCGCCCGACACCGACCGGCTCCAGCGGGTCGACGAGGACCGGGTGTCCGTCGTCACCCGCCACTGCGAGCGCGGGCGGGCGTTCGTCACCGCGCCTCTCGTCGGCACGGAGACCGACCTCGGCGGCGGCGAGCCCGGCGAGATCGAGCGGGAAGTCCTCGCCGACGCGGGGATCGAGCCCGGCGACTTCGCGCTCCCCGGCGACTTCGACTCGGCGGGCACCCGCCGGGCGATCCTCCTCCGGAGCGACCTCGACGTGACGTTCGAGGACGGCGACCCGCGGTTCGCGTTCGCGCTCCCGAGCGGGTCGTACGCGACGGTGCTGCTCCGGGAGTTCACGAAGCGCGGGCCGCTCGACCTGTGATCGATGCGGCCCCTCCGAAGATCGATCCACGTTCGTGTAGTATCGTCGCGTTCTAGCGGCCGAAACCATCACGATACTGCGCTCCGTTCCGAGCTGTTTTTGTGCGGGAGCCGTCAATCAGCGTTATGACCCGGATCGTCGTCATCGACCTCCACGGCCAGTTCACCCACCTCGAACGGCGGGCGCTCCGCGACGTGGGCGTCGACACCGAGATCGTGTCGGCGGACACCGACCCCGCGGAGCTCGACGCCGACGGCATCGTCCTGTCCGGCGGCCCCGACATGGACCGCGTCGGCAACGCCCCCGACTACCTCGATCTGGACGTTCCCGTGCTCGGGATCTGTCTCGGGATGCAGCTGATCGCGGTCGAGCGCGGCGGCGCGGTCGGCGGCGGCGACTACGGCGGCTACGCCGACGTCGACGTGGATATCGTCGACGACGGGGACCCGCTCGTCGGCTCGCTGGCTCCCGAGACGCGCGTCTGGGCCTCCCACGCCGACGAGGTGATAGAGGTCCCCGAGGGGTTCGTCCGAACCGCCACCTCCGACGTCTGCGACGTGGAGGCGATGTCGAACGCCGAGGCGGGGCTGTACGGCGTCCAGTGGCACCCCGAGGTCGCCCACACGGAGCGCGGCGAGGAAGTGTTCGAGAACTTCGTCGCGGTCTGCGAGTCGGCGTAAGCGAGCGGGAGAAGGGAAACCTACTCGCCGATGTGCGCCGTCAGCACCGGGAGCTCGCTGTACCGCACGACCCGCTCGGCGACCGACCCCGCCGTGACGAAGCGTCCGATCCCGGTGCGGCCGTGGGTCCCCATCACGATCAGGTCGACCCCGTAGTCGGCCGCGGCGTCGAGGATCTCCTCGTGAGGCCGGCCGCGCCGGAGGTGGCGCTCGGCCTCGACACCGCGTTCCGTCGCCGCCTCGGCGACGGCGTCGAGCGCGCGCTCGCCGCGCTCCTCCTCGCGTTCGACGACTACGTCCCACTCGTCGGCGCCGGCGATCGCCTCGTCGACGACGAACAGCGCATGGATGCGCGCGCCCGTCAGCGCGGCGAGGTCGCAGGCCTGCTCGATCGCGGCGGCGCTCCCGGCGCTCCCGTCGGTCGGACACAGGATCGCGTCGTACATGTCAGCCTGACCCACGCGCCGATAGGTGTTAACGGTTGGCAGGAAAGCGAACGGCTCCGACCAGCCGGCCCTTTCAGAGCCGGTATCGCCGGACGCGCTCGGTCCCGCAGCTCGGACACTCCCGGTGGTACTCGACGGTCGCGCCCGTGGTCACCGCCTCCCACGCACCCTCCTCGTCGACGAACCCGCACTCCTCGCAGGCGCGAGACCGCCCGTCGAGCCGCGCGCGGAGCCGATCGAAGGCCGAGGTGCCGCCGTAGCTAGATGACATACGGTACCAATACACAACAACATGGTTAATAATTATCGATCGGTGAGGTCGTGGACAGGGACCACGCAACCGGCGTGTGCGCCGCTCATCACCTCGATCAATGCACGGTCCGAAAAAACGACGCGCCGCCCTACGCCTCGAACAGCTCGTCGACCGCCTCGCCGGCGGTCTCGGCCGCCTCGCGGGCGACGGCGTCCGGATCGGGGTCATCAGGGGCGTTCAGGTAGACGTCGACGTCGAGGACGCCCTCCTCGAACGTGACCGTCACGTCCAGATCGGTCACCGCCGACTGGTCGTAGTGGGCGAACACGACGCCCTCGGCCGCTTCCGCAGCGGTCTGGACGACCTGATCGTCGGTGGGCTCGCCGTCGGCGGCCTCGTCGCCCACGGGGTCGTCGGCGCCGGCGTCACTGCCTGCGTCACGCGATCCGTCGGTCGATCCGTCGCTCGGTTCGTCGGACATCGGCGCTTACGCGCCGCCCGCGCCTGGACCGCCCGGACCCATCGGGCCGCCGCCGGCGCCGCCCTGAAGCATCTGCTGAAGCTCGCCCTGCAGGTCGTCGAACTGCTCCTGCACGCGCTCTTCCTGCTTCTCGAGCTGCTCGACGCGCACTTCGAGGGAGTCGACCTTGTCCTCGAGGTCGTCGTAGGCGGACTCGTAGTCCGTCTCGACGAGGACCTCGCCGATCTCGCGGTACATTCCGGCGTCCTCGTCGATGTCTTCGAGGGCGTCGAGGGCCGTCTTGGACTCGTTGAGCGCGGACTGCGCCTGCTCTCTCTGCTCGGCGACCTGCTGTGCGGTCTCCTGCAGCTCCTGTAGCTCCTCGATCTTCTCCTGTGCCTCGGGCGGCATGTTCCCTTGCATGGGCGCAACGAGGCGTCCCGGACGGAAAAACCCCCGACTTCTCCGCCGCCGATCGATTCGCCGGGTACAGGCCCGTTGTGCCGTGGTATCGGCGGATCGCCGCTACTCTCGACCGGTCCCCGAGCCGACGCGCTCGGCGACCTCGACGAGCCGCGACCAGCTGTTGATCCCGGCACGGAGGGCGACGAGGTCGTCGGCGACGACGCGAACCCGGACCGCGTCGCCGTCGCGGGAGACGGTCGCGGCGGAGCGGGCGTCGTCGATCTCGCCGACCTCGGGTTCGAGCGCGTCGCCGACGAGGCGTGCGCGCCGCTCGGAGGGGTAGCGGATCGACAGGAGCGTCTCGTGCGCGCGGTCGGCGGTCACGGCGACGGGATCGGAGGTCACGGTGACGGGTCGGGATCGGAACCCGGAGTTACTCGACGGTGACTTCCTTCACGTCGCCGCCGCGCTCCTTCAGGAGGACGCGGTGGCCGCAGTACGGGCAGCGCACGCCGCCGTACTCGTCGAGGGTGACGTCGCGCTTACAGCGGGAGCACTTGTAGCTCATGACCTATTCCTCGTCGGCGAGCGCGGCGCGGATGGAGCGGCGGACGGTGCGACCGCCGGGCGTCTCGGGGCGGTACGCGCCGCCGGTGAACGTCTCGCCGGTCTCCTCGTTGACCCAGATGCCTGTGCCCTTGCGCGTGACGTCGTCGCCGTCGACGGTGGCGTTCTGCATCTCCTCTTCGATGTCCTGGACCCGCTTGCGGGAGACCCGGCCGTAGCGAGCGCCGAATCGGCCCGCGCTGCCGGTGCTTCGTGCCTTGTCCTCAGCCATAGTGACTCCGTCTACCGCCAGCGCGGGTAAAAAGGCTACGAGTCGGGGACGCCGGAGAGCGCGAGGGATCAGCTCTCGTCGCGACCGCCGAGATCGGCGCCTCACCGATCGCGACGGGCGGCACCCGACCGCAACGCCTTTCACTACTTAGTAATACTACCAAGTTGTATGCACGGATTCGACGGCTTCAGCGACGTGAGCGAGACCGACGTGACGAAGGCGATCGGCAACGAGTGGACCGACGGGTTCCTCGAGTTCACCGACTCGGAGGTGATCATCCTCGGCGGCGGCCCGTCCGGGCTGATGGCCGCCAAGGAGCTGGCCGAGCGCGGCGTGAAGGTGATGATCGTCGAGAAGAACAACTACCTCGGCGGCGGGTTCTGGCTCGGCGGGTTCCTGATGAACACGGTGACGGTTCGGGACCCCGCACAGGAGATCCTCGCCGACCTTGACGTGGACTACGAGCCGGTGGAGGACGTGGACGGGCTCTACACCGCCGCCGGCCCCGAGGCCTGCTCCGGGCTGATCAAGGCGGCCTGCGACGCCGGCGCGCGCGTCCAGAACATGACCGAGTTCACCGACCTGGTCGTCCGCGAGGACCACCGCGTCGGGGGAATCGTGATGAACTGGACGCCGGTCCACGCGCTCCCGCGCGAGATCACCTGCGTCGACCCCATCGCGGTCGAGTCCGACCTCGTGATCGACGCGACGGGCCACGACGCGGTCGCGATCAGCAAGCTCGACGAGCGCGGCGTCCTCTCGGCGCCCGGCATCGAGCACGCGAAGGAGCACAACACCGGGATGGACCAGACCGGCGACGGCGAGTACGGCGCGCCCGGTCACGACTCGCCCGGCCACGACTCGATGTGGGTCGGCGAAAGCGAGGACGCCGTGGTCGAGCACACCGGTGTGGTCCACGACGGGCTGATCGCGTCCGGCATGGCGGTCGCGACCGCCCACGGCCTCCCGCGGATGGGGCCGACGTTCGGCGCAATGTTAGTCTCCGGGAAGCGCGCCGCGCAGGCCGCGCTCGACGAACTCGGCGTCGACGAGCCCGAAGTCCGGCTCTCCGCGGGCGACGCCCCCGCGCCGGCGGACGACTGATAGGTCGATAAGCAGACCGGCAAAACCGCAGTCGCTCGTTTATAAGTAGTCAAGTACGGGTCGGCAGAGAACACCTCCAAAGCCCCAGCCGCGACGACTCGCGCGGCTCCCTGCGCGCTTCAGTCGCTCGCTTCGCTCGCTCCTTCCAGTGCTTGCGTCGCCGAGCTTCGTCCTCGCGGCAGCGAGGCGCTTCGCGCCTCTGGCAGCCGGCGGCTTAGTGAGTGAGAAAACTTTTGGAGATAGAGGACAGACATGTTGTATGGAGAGAAACCGACGGAAAGAAATCAAGCGGCACCTCACTGAAGAGGAACTTGACACGTTGCTGTCTGAGGCAGACGACGAACACGCTCTCCGGCGGATAATCTTCGTGAAGAGCCTCTACAAAGGTGATACACTGAAGGAAGCAGCCGACCGCGTGGGTCGATCTGACGCAACCGCCAGTCGGTGGGCGAATCAATGGAATCGCGGCGGAATGAAGGAACTTGCACCGGATTTCGGCGGTGGGCGACCGCCGAAACTCGACGAGCAGGAACAAGAGCGATTTCTTGATCTCCTCGCCGAAGATGAACCATGGACCTCTCAAGAAATACAACAGTTACTCGATCAAGAATTTTCTGTGGAGTTCCACCCAGATTACCTCAGTTCGTTCCTTCGCTCACTCGGCTTGAAGTACGCAAAACCACGGCCTCGGCGTCCTTCTCGACCAGATGATGCCGACGAGATCCTCGAAGACCGCCTTGGCGACGCGGTAGCGGCGTCTGACGCACCGCAGAATCAGCGTGAAACCGACGAATCAGGCGGTTGGACGCTTGATAACGATGTTTCAACGGATGGCGGAACGGTGGTCGGCTTCTTTCGACGCAGCATGGCCGCAACCGACCGATAACAGCCGCCGCACGTGGTCTGTGGAAGATCCGCACATTGAACGACAACTTCTGCGTGTTGACTGTCCAGGCGTCGGATTCTACGCGCTCAACGGTGAGAGCGTCATCACATTCCCGGAAAAGCAGACGAAAGAGAACATCTGTGCGGCGTTCGAGAAAATCCGCGAGCAAAATCCCGGAAAACGGATTTTGCTCGTGTTAGATAACTTCTCGTCGCATACGTGCGAGTACACACGCAAACGGGCGACGGAGCTGGGCATCGATCTCGTGTTTCTCCCTGTCGCGTCTCCACATCTGAACCCAATCGAACAGGTCTGGAAAAGTCTCAAGTGGCATATCTCTCCAATTGTGGTTACTTCATGTGCGGAATTCCGCGAGGTTATTCGAGGCACGTTCGAGACGTTAACGCGCCGCGTGAGCTTTGCACAAGACTGGATTGATCGCTTCTTGAATATCCAAAAGTTATCTTGAGTACTACGCCGCCGGCGGCTGCCCCTTTGAGTCCCGCCCAGCACCGCAACCGCTCCTCACACCTCCCCAGCCTCGTCGCTGGCGCCGGCGGCGCCAGCGACTCCCTCGCGCGTGCGACTCGCGGCCTACGGCCGCTCGTCGGCACGCGCCACCGCACCGTTCATTTATAAAGAGTATCGTCACGACTCTCGACTGCGGGACCGCGACCGGGCCGTTCAGGCGACCATCACGAACGTTCACTCGGCGGCGACTCAACCGTGTGGCTTTTTCCGCCCCTGCGCCGAATCCGGCGACATGCGAAACGCCAAGATCGTCTGTACGATCGGTCCCGCCTCGGACGACCGGGACGCGATCCGCGACCTCGCCGACGCGGGGATGTCCGTCGTCCGGCTGAACGCCAGCCACGGGACGACGGCCCACCGCGAGGAGGTCATCGAACGCGCGCGCGCCGTCGACGACGAGATCACCGATCCCCTCGCGGTGATGGTCGACCTGAAGGGGCCGGAGGTCCGGACCGCCGAACTCGACGAGCCGATCCAGCTCGCGACCGGGTCCGAGGTGACCTTCGTCGAGGGCGACGACGCCACCCCCGACCGCGTCGGCCTCACCCACTCCATCGCGGCCGCCGGGCCGGACGACACCGTCCTCCTCGACGACGGCCGGATCGAGTGCCGGGTCGAGCGCGTGGACGGCGAGTCCGTGGTCGCTACCGTCGTCTCCGGCGGGAAGCTCAGCTCGCGGAAGGGCGTCAACCTCCCCGGCGTCGCCATCGACGTGGACCTCATCACCGCGGAAGACGAGGCCGAACTCGACCTCGCGGCGCGGGCGAACGCCGACTTTGTCGCGGCCTCCTTCGTGCGCGACGCCGAGGACGTCTATCAGATCGCGGACGCGCTGGAGGCGCGCGGCGTCGACCACATCCCGATCGTCGCGAAGATCGAGCGGGCGGGCGCGGTCGAGAACCTCGACGGGATCGTCGACGCCGCCGACGGCGTGATGGTCGCCCGCGGCGACCTCGGCGTGGAGTGCCCGCTGGAGGACGTACCCGTCATTCAAAAGCGGATCATCCGAAAGTGCGTCAACGCGGGCGTCCCCGTCATCACGGCGACGGAGATGCTCGACTCGATGGTCTCCTCCCGCCGTCCGACCCGCGCGGAGGCGTCCGACGTGGCGAACGCGGTCCTCGACGGCACCGACGCCGTGATGCTGTCGGGCGAGACCGCCATCGGAGACGACCCCGTCAACGTCGTCGAGACGATGGACCGGATCGTCCGAGAGGTCGAGTCCAGCGACGAGTACGCGGAGACGCGCGAACAGCGCGTGCCGGCCGCCGCGGAAGGTTCGCGAACCGAGGCGCTGGCTCGGTCCGCGCGCTACCTCGCACGCGACATCGGCGCCTCCACGGTCGTCGCCGTCTCGGAGTCCGGCTTTACCGCCCGCAAAACGGCGATGTTCCGACCCGGCGTCCCCGTGGTCGCGACGACGCCGAACGACCGCGTCCGACGCCAGCTCGCGCTCTCGTGGGGGGTTCGCCCCGTCCTGACCGAGTACGCCCACGACATGGAGACGATCCTCGACAACGCGGTCGACGCCGCGCTCGACCGCGGCGGGGCCGCCTCCGGCGACACGCTCGTCGTGCTCTCCGGCATGCTGACCGAGTTCGAGGGGACGAACACGACGAACACGCTCAAGGTCCACGTCGCCGCCGAGACGCTCGTGACCGGGAAGGCGGTCGTCGCCGGCCGCGTCGCGGCCCCGGTGTACCGCACCGCCGACGGCGACCTGAGCGAGATCCCCGACGGATCGATCGTCTCGCTCGGTCCCAACTTCGAGGGCGAGTTCACGGGCGATCTGGACGCGCTCGCCGGGATCGTCGATGCCCGCGAGGGGATGACGGGGTACCCCGCCGTGGTCGCTCGCGAACTCGGCGTGCCGATGGTCTCCGGCGCGCGCCTCCCCGAGAGCGTGACCGACGGGAGCGTGGTGACGGTCGACGGCGAGCGCGGCGTCGTCTACGACGGCGACGTGATCGCAGCGACGCGGAAGCGGTAGACGACGAACTCGCTCCCGTCTCCTCATCCTTCTCGTCCCGCCCGCCCGGTTTTTCCCTACCCCACCGCTTCCCTACCCGCCAGTCATTTACTGATGAGCCGCGTAGCCGGGGACATGAGCAGCGACGACGGCCGCGACGGCGGGGACCGCGACGACGTGCGGAGCCGGGCGAACGAGACCCGCCCGGACGACGACGGCGAGGGCGACGACGAGAGCCAGTGGCGGTTCGCCGTCGACGACGTGGGACCGGACGGCGTCGTCGAGGACACGCACACGCCCGAGACGGAGCCGATCGAACCCGGTTCGATCGACCCCGAGCACGCCGTCTTCGTCGTGCTGGGGGTCGTGCTCACTGTGGGCGTCCTCTTCGTCGGGCTCTGATCGGTCGGCGTCGCGTCTCGGGCGTCCCCCCGCTCCGCCGCCGTCCCGCACCACCACTTATACCGCCGCGGCCGTACGTCCGGACATGGACGTGCTCGCGCAGTCCGGACTCCTCTCTCCGGACACGCTCCCCCTGCTGTTGTTGACGGCCGGGCTGTTGCTCTCGATGGCGGAGGCGCTCGCGCCGGGCGCGAACTTCATCGTCGTCGGGATCGCGCTGATCGGGGCGGGGCTCGGCGGCCTCCTCCTCACGTCGTTCGGAGTCGTCGGCGCGGGGCTGACTCTCGTCATGGCGATGCTGACGCTCCTCTTCGGCGCGGCGGCCTTCTACGGCTACCACGAGTTCGACCTGTACGGCGGGAAGGGCCAACGACAGACGAGCGACAGCGACTCGCTGAAGGGGAAAACCGGCACCGTCACCGAGGAGGTGACCACCGCCGGCGGCGAGGTGAAGCTCTCCGGCGGCGGCTTCAACCCCTACTACTCCGCGCGCTCGATCGAGGGGACGATCGAGGAGGGGGAGGAGGTGATGGTCGTCGACCCCGGCGGCGGAAACGTCGTCACCGTGGAGACGATGGGGTACGTCGAGGACGACATCGACAGGGAGCTCGCCGCGGACAGGGCGCGGAAGGAGACGGGACGGGAGGACCGGGAGCCCGCCGACGGCGGCGAGCCAGAGCGCGAGACCGAAACCGACCGCGAGTGACCGGGGGCGTCGCCGGGGCGATGTCCCCTACAGCCGCTCGCCGTCGTAGTACCGCTCTTCCACGCGCCGATCGAACAGCCGCGAGAGCAGCGCGGTCAGCGGTCCCTCGACCGCCTCTCCGTCGCCGTCGACATCCAGCCCGTCCACCGTCTCGACCGGCCGGATCTCCCACGTCGAGTTGGTCACGAAGACCTCGTCGGCCTCGCGTACCGCGTCGGGCGCGTACGACCCTTCCTCGACCGGAATCCCCTCCTCCTCGGCGATCTCGATCACGGCGCGACGCGTCACGCCGGGGAGGATCGGGCCGTCGAGCGAGGGCGTTTTGAGGGCGGTGCCGTCGACGAAGAAGAGATTCGAGGTCGCCCCCTCGGCGACGTTCCCGTCGGGATCGAGCATCAGCGCCTCGTCGGCGCCGGTCACGCGTAGCTCCAGCCGCGCGAGGATTCCGTTGAGGTAGTTGTGCGTCTTCGCGTCGGCCGGGAGCGCCCGCGAGGCGGGCTTGCGCGTCTTCGTCGTCTGGAGCGCGGCGGGACCGTCGTGGACCGGCGCCGAGTCGACGCCGCCGCGGGGGAGCGGCTTCGCGATCACGACGACGGTGGGATCGACCTCGGGGTGCGGGTCGAGCGTGCCGGGTTGGACCCCGCGACTGATGGAGAGCTTCACGTACGCGTCCGCGAGGTCGTTGGCCGCGAGCGTCTCGTCGATCCGGGCCTCCAGGTCCGAATCCGCGAGACCGTGATCGAGCCCGAGCGTCTCGCAGGTGTCCGCGAGCCGCGCCGCGTGGTCGTCCCACCGGAAGATCTCGCCGCCGTACGCGCGCAGCGTCTCGAAGGCGGCGTCGCCGTAGGCGAACCCGCGGTCCTCGACGGAGACGGTCGCCGCCGACGCGGGAACGAGTTCGCCGTCGACGTGGTAGCGCAGCTCTTCGTCCGTGTCGTCCACGTCGCCCGCATCGCCTCCGACCGGTTCCTCACTCATCCCCACACACCTCCACGAAGTTCTGCACCATCGCCTTCCCGCGCGGCGTCAGGATGCTCTCGGGGTGGAACTGCACGCCGACGTGCGGTTTCTCGCGGTGCCGTACGCCCATCACGACCTCGCGCTCCTCGTCCGTGCGCGCGGTCTCGACCAGCTCGTCCGGGAGTTCCTCGCGCTCGACGCACAGCGAGTGGTACCGCCCGACGCGGAGCCGGTCGGGAAGCCCCGCGAACACGCCCTCCCCGTCGTGGGTGATCGTCGACGGCTTCCCGTGGACGACCTCGGGCGCGTGGCCCACCCGGCTCCCGCCGCTCGCGCACAGCGCCTGATGGCCGAGACAGACGCCGAACACCGGGCGCCCAAGCTCGAAGGCGTCGATCGAGACGCCGGCCTCCGCGGGGGTGCCCGGTCCCGGGGAGACGACGACGCCGTCGGGGTCAAGCGCGCGGATCCCGGCCAGATCGACCGCGTCGTTGCGTCGCACCGCGACCGCACCGGCGACCTCGCCGACGTACTGGACGAGGTTGTACGCGAACGAGTCGTAGTTGTCGACGACGAGGACCCGCGCGTCCGACTCCCCGGCGCCGGGGCGCCAGCCGGCGTCGTCATCGTCGCCGCCGGTCCCCGTCATCGCTCAGTTCCCTCCTCGACCGCCATCCCGCCGGCCGCGAGCGCCTCGTCGACCGCGGTCACGAGCGCCCGGGCCTTCGCGAGCGTCTCCTCGTACTCCGCGTCGGGTTCGGAGTCGTGGACGATCCCCGCGCCGACGCGCAGGTGGTACTCGGCGGCCCGCCGCACCAGCGTTCGGATGACGATGTTCAGCGTCGCCCGGCCGTCGAAGCCGGCCGCGAGCATCGAGCCGGTGTAGGGGCCGCGCCGCGTCTCCTCTAACTCGTCGATGATCTCCATCGTCCGCGGCTTGGGCGCGCCCGTGATCGTCCCGCCGGGGAAACACGCCGCGATCGCGTCGGCGAGCCCCGCGTCCGGCCGCGCCTCGCCCTCGACCAGACTCACGAGGTGCATCACCTCGCTGTACCGGTCCACGCGGCGGTACTCCGCCACGTCGACCGTGCCGAACCGCGAGACCTTCCCGAGGTCGTTGCGCTCCAGGTCGACGAGCATGGCGTGTTCCGCGCGCTCCTTCGCGTCGCCGGTCAGCTCCGCCTCCATGTCGGCGTCCGCCGCCGGCGTCTCCCCCCGCGGACGGGTGCCGGCGATGGGTTCGGTGACGAGGCGGGCGCCGCGGTCGTCCCCGTCGCGCCCGGCGCTCGTCCCGATCGCGCCGTCGGCCGGAACCCGCTCCAACAGCAGCTCCGGGCTCGCGCTCACGAGGTCGACGCCGGAGAGTGCGCCCCCGTCCCCGCCTCCGCCGTCCTCCACTCCGCCATCTCCCCGCGAGAACTCGATCAGCCCGGAGTACGGCGCCGGGTTCACCGCCCGGAGCGCGTCGTACGCCTCGACAGGGTGGACCGCGGCCGGGGCGCGCAGCCGCTGGGAGACGTTCGCCTGAAAGGTGTCGCCGTCCCGGACGTACTCCTTCACTCGACTGACCGCCTCGGCGTACCCTTCCCGGCCCGCGTCGCTCTCGAAGGTCGCCGTCGACGCGTCCGGGTCGGGCGCCGGCCCGACCGCGGGGTCGCCCGACTCGATCCGGTCGATCAGGTCGTCAGCGCGCGCTGCGCCCTCGTCGAACAGCGCGTCGAGCGCGTCGCGGTCGTCGTCCGGGTCGTCGAGCCCCTCCGGAACGCGCGGGCAGGCGGTCACCCGGAGGGTGAGTGAGGGGCCGTCGGCGTCGGTGGAATCGGGCGAGTCATCGGCGTCGCCGCCGTCCGCGGAAACCGGACACTCCCACGCCGCCACGCGGTCGAAGACGCCGATCCGGAGCCGCGGGAGCCCTCGGTCGTCGACCGCGCCGGGACCCGCCGGCACCGGCTCCGGGAACGACTCCAGCTCGCGGGCGGCGTCGTACGAGAGCCACCCGAACGCGCCGCACGGATACGGAACGTCGCAGTCGCCGCGCGCGAGGGCCTCGCCGTCGATCAGCCCCTCCAGCGCCGCGAGCGTGGGACTCGAGCGTCGGTAGTCGCCGGTGGACCCACCGTCCCTCGACGCGATCGCCGCGTCCCCGGAGACGGCGAGCCGCTCGACCGGGTCAACGCCGAAGTACCCCCAGCCGGACTGCCCGCCGGTGGTCTCGTAGAGGAATCCGCCCGGCCCGTCGCGGGCGCGCCGGTAGGCCGCGAAGGGGTCGTCGACGGCGACCCGGCGCTCAACCGGGACCCGGGCGCCCGCGGACGCCGCGGCGGCGACCTCGCGGAACCGGTCCCGGTCGGTGTGAACCGAACGCTGCATGCCTCTCGGTTCGGCGGAGGCGACGAAACAGTTGCGGTCGGCCGTCTCAGAAACAGTCGCGGTCGGCCGTCTCAGAAACGGGCGGAGTCGACGGAGTCAGAACTCCTTGGCGCGGTCGATCCACGTCGCTGCCCGGCTCTCGCCGACGCTCGCGCCCTCGGCGACGGCCTCGGCGTCGGCGGCCGCCAGATCCGCGACGGTCTCGATCCCGATCTCGGCGAGCCGCTCCGCGTAGGCCGGACCGATCCCCTTCAGCTCCTCGACGTCGGCGCCCGCGTCGTCGTCGTCGACCGCGACCTCTCCCTCGCCGGTCCCCGCGGCCTCCGCCGGCTCGGCCGCCTCGGACGGGTCCTCGGCGGCCCCCTCCTCGTCGACCAGCGACTCGGTGGAGGCGGCGGCCTCCGTCTCGGCGGCGATCGGTTCGTCGACCGCCGGCTCGTCGTCCGACCCCTCGGCGGCGACCGCGTCATCGGAGTCCTCCGTCGGTTCCGTCCCCGATTCCGATTCCGGCTCCGGTTCGTGCTCGACGGTCACTTCCGGGTCCGTCTCCTCGCGTTCGGCGCGACCGCTCCCGAACCCGAGCTTCTCTTTGAGCTTCTGCAGTAGGGCCATCGTCGGCAGGTACGAACGTCGGATATTTAAAAGCCGTCGCCGTCGCCGTCGGGACGTCTCTCCGACCTCCATCGGCGCCGACCGCCGCGGCCTCCCGTCGGTCGCGTCTCGCCGGTTTATAAGGACCACCGGCGCGTACGGATGGTATGGACGCTCTCAACCCGGTCATGTGGTCGGTCCACGTCGCCTTCGCGGTGCTGTGGACCGGCGGCGTGTTGTTCGTCGCGCTGGCGGTGCTTCCGCCCGCCCTCCGCGGCGAGATCGACGGCGGCGCCCTCGGATCGATCGTCGGTCGCCTCCGGTGGATCAGCCGGATCGCCGCGCTCGCGTTCATCGCCACCGGCGGCCACATGGCGGGCACGCTCTACACGTTCGAGTCGCTCACCGGCAGCGCCCGCGGGTACCTCGTGTTGACGATGATCGCCCTCTGGTTCCTGATCACCGGCCTCGTCGAGGTCGGCAGCGGGAAGCTCCTCGACGGCATCGACGCCGGGAAGCTCCGCGAGCCCGCCCGCGACGCGAAGCCGTTCCTCTACGCCGCGGCCGGGCTCTCCGCGGCGCTCGTCGTCGCGGCCGGTCTGCTCGCGAGCCCGACGCTGTTCTGACGCGGCCGCGGCTCACGTCGGGGTTCTACTTCTCCACCGCTCACTCCAGTTCCGCCCGCAGCGCCGCGTTCATCGCCTCCACCGGCGCGTCGGCGCCGGTCCAGATCTCGAACGCCTCGACGCCTTGGAACAGCAGCATCCACGCCCCGTCGATCGTCGTCGCGCCCGCGGCGGCCGCCTCCCGCAGGAGCCGGGTCTCGATCGGGGCGTACACCGCGTCGAGGACCGCGAGGTCGCCGTGGAGGTGGGCGGCGGGAACCGCCGTCGCCTCCGGTTCGTCCATCCCGACGCTGGTCGCGTTGACTAACACGTCGGTGCCGGCGACGCGGTCGCCGAGGTCGTCGAGCCCGCCGCCGGTCGCGTCGGGGACCGCATCGGCCAGTTCGGCCGCGCGCTCCGCGGTGCGGTTCGCGACGTGGACCGCCGCGCCCGCGTCGGCCAGCGCGAACGCGGCCGCCCGCCCCGCGCCGCCCGCCCCGACAACGACCGCGTCCCGGCCGTCCAGCTCGACCCCGTGGTGAGTGAACGCCCGTGTCACACCCGCGGCGTCGGTGTTGTGGCCGCGGGGGCGGTCGGCGTTGCCGGCGCGGACCGGCGCGAAATCGACCGTGTTGACCGCGCCGATCCGCTCGGCGAGGGGTGCGGGGTCGACCGCCTCCAGCGCGTCCCGCTTGAACGGGACCGTGACGTTGAGCCCGGCGACCCCGAGTGCCCCGGCCCCCTCGATCGCCGCGACGGCGTCGCGGGGGGCCGGCTCGAACGTCACGTAGCGCGCGTCGATCCCGAGCGTCCCGTAGCCGCCCTCGTGCATCGGCGGCGACAGCGAGTGGCCGACCGGGTTCCCGATCAGTCCGTACACGTCCATGCCCGCCCACGCGGCCGCGACCGACAAAAGGGGTGCGGTGTCCGGGAGAACAGCGGGAACACCTCGACGAGCCGCTCCCCGCCTCATTCCCCGTCGGTCTCCCGGTCCGCGTCGATCACGTCCTCCAGCGTCTCCGTGCCCACGTCGCTCGCGAGCTTGACGCCCACGAGCGAGACCACGATGCCGCCGACGATGAACGCCGCGAGCCGCTGGACCGGGGTGACGGCGACGCCCGCCAGCTCGAACGGGTCGAGGATCGCCTCCTGCGCGAGGAAGTAGCCGGCGAACCCGCGGACGACGAGGGCGACGGCGACGATGACGAACGGGAGGTTGAGGTACGGCGTCCGAATCCCCTCGTCGCGGATCAGCTCGTCGAGCAGTCGCCCGACCGCCGCGGTCACGCCCGCGACCGCGAACCACGGGACCGCGGCGTAGGTGAACTCGACCGCCCCCACGAGCGTCGAGGTATCGCCCAGATCCGACGCGGAGAGCACCCCGAAGAAGCCGCCGACCAGTGCGAGCCCCCCGGCGACCACGTAGGTCACGATCGACACCTGCCCGGCGTACAGCGCCTCGCGGACCCGCTCGGGCATCCCCGCGACGAACCGGTCGATGGCGAGGCCCTTGTACAGGAGCGCGGCCCCGAGCAGCCCGGCGACGCCCGCGATCGCCTCGCCGGCGGAGAACCAGTGGAACAGCGCGGGCACCAGGAGCAGCGCCACGCCGAACGGGACGAGGACCGTCGACCGAAGCTGCTCGTCGGCGAGGAACTGCTTGAGCAGGTAGTAGGTCGACTCGATGTCGCGGGCCTGCCGAACCACCACGCGGTCGACGGAATCGACCGGCATCCGCGACTCGACGATCGGGAGCACCTGCTCGTCCTCCGCGGAGTCGACGACGGCGATCGCGGCCCGCGGGTCGTAGCGGTCCACGAGGTCGTCGAGCTGGGCGGCGATCGAGCGGTCGGCGCCGACCGCGCTGTCGCTCTCGGCCGACACGACCGCGACGACCGACTCCTCGCGCTCGTCGCGGAGGTCGCGGGCGACCCGTAGCGATTCGAGCAGGCAGTTGACGCCGGCGTCCTCCGGGTCGCTCAGCCCGGCGTCCGTGACGAGCGAGCGGACCGCCTCCCAGCCTGCGACCGGCATGGGGACGTTCGTGGCCCGTCCGATCGCCCCGGACCGGTCGATGCAGATGACCAGCGTCGTCACGTTCCGACTCTCGATCCGCCCGAATAAAAAGCTCCCCGTCGCCGGGAGATCGGCGCGGTCGGGAGGGGGACCGCCGACCGCAACGGTCTACCGCAGCTCGACGTCGACGTCGCCGCCCTCGCTCGCGAACACGCTCGCGACGCCGTTGCCGGCCGCGAACGCGACGCGCTCCGCACCGATGCCGAGCCGCTCAACGATCCCCCGGTCGGGCGTGAACTCCCGGATCTCGGGCTCCGCGTCGATCAGCGCTTCGAGTCGGTCTTCCACGTCGTCTTCGGTGCCGAGCTCGTCGACGAGCCCGATCTCGGCGGCGTCGGTCCCGAGGTAGACGCGCGCCTCGGTCTCCCGGATCGCCTCCGGGTCCATGTCTCGCCCCTCGCTGACGGTCTCGACGAACTGCTCGTAGTAGCCGTCGATGATCCCCTGGAGGTACTCGCGCTCGTCCTCCTCGATCTCCCGGAGCGGGACGCCGGCGTCCTTGTACTCGCCGGCGGTGAACTGCTCGTAGGAGATGCCGAGCGTGTCGGCCAGCCCGGCCGCGTTGGGGCGGGAGCCGACGACGCCGATCGAGCCGACGAGGCTCGCGTCGCGCGCCCACAGCTCGTCGCAGCCGCTCGCGATCCAGTAGCCGCCGGACGCGCAGGTGTCGGTGGCGTACGCGACCGTGGGGCCGTCGAAGTCGGCCGCCGCCCGCCGGATGTCGTCGCTCGGCAGCACCTCGCCGCCCGGGGTGTTGAGCTCGACGACGAGCGCTTCCACGTCCTCGTCCTCGTCGGCCGCCTCGATCTGCTCGACCACGTCGTCGGCGGTCGCCCCGCCCGGTCCCGAGAGCGGGGACGGTCGGCCGGTGTCGCGGGTGATCGGTCCCGAGACCGTCACCTTCGCCGCGTTGTACTCCTCGGTCTCGCCGAACCGACCGCGGGTGAGTCGGGCGACGAGCCGCTTGCCCGCCACCGTCGCCGTCGCGCCCAGCACGGCGGCCGCGAGGAGGTTCCGTCCGGTCGAACGCGCGTCGCTTGCCATACCGTCGGTAGGACGCGACGCCGTTTATATGCTGTCGCTGCGGGGAAATCGAATCGCGGTCGCTGGCGAGACGAAAAAGACCGCAAAATCGGGGGAATGTCGGCGTCCGGAGTTACAGCAGGCCGGTCTTCTGGAGCTTCATCAGGTCCTCGGTGTCGAGGGTTTCGCCCTCCTTGAACTTCTGGTAGATCTCCTCGGCCTCCTCCTTCTCTTCCTCACGCTTCTCGGCGCGCTCGTCCTTGCGCTCCTCCTCCTCTTCTTTGTCGAGCTCGCGCAGGCGCTTCTGGACGCGCACGAAGTCCTCGTGGTGCTGGTCGGCGGCCTCCTGGGCCTCGACGAACAGCTCGTGCATCTCGTCGGCCTCGTCGCGGATGTCGTCGGCCTCGCGGTAGGCCTCGATCATCTGGTTGTGGTGCTCCTGGGCCTTGTCGGCGAGCTCCGTCACCTTCTGGTGGTGCTGGGACGCCTCGGAGCGAACCTCCTCGGCCTCCTCGACGAGGTCGTCGAGCTCGCTGGTGTCGTCGACCTTCTCCTTTTTCTCCGCGAGCTTCTCGCGCTTCTCGTCGATCTTCTCGATGAGCTCGCGCTCGTCCTCGGCGTCGAGGACCTCCGTCTGCTGACGGAACTCCAGGTCCTCGATCTCCGATTCGAGCTCCTCGATGGACTTGCCGGAGCCGAGCTCCATGTCCTGTTTGAGCTCCTCGACCTCGTCGAACAGCTCGTTGGCCTCGGCGTTGAGCTCGTTGCGCTTGTCCTTGTGCTCTTGGACCTGCTCGTTGAGCTCGTCGCGCTTCTCGCGGTGTTCCTGGGCCTCGTCGACCTTTTCGCGCGTCTTCGCGTTGAGGTCGTCGCGCTTGGAGGCGCGCTCGGAGGCCATCTGGTTCAGCTCGTTGCGTCGGTCGCGCAGCTGTCCGGCGCGTTTGATGAGCTGACCCTTCGACCCGTTCTCAAGGTCGTCCTCAGAAAGGTCCACGTTGTCCGCCTCGTCCATCGCCTCGATATCGTACTGTTCGATGACTTCTTCTTTCGTTACCATTTTTTATCTCTCCATCACCGCTCCGGGGATGGCGAGCGCTCGCCGTCGTGCGTCGAGCCGTACACAAGAGCTCCCGTTCATTTCAGCGTGCGATCCCACCAGCGCCGGAGGCGTTCTGGTACCAGATACTACCGGGGGCCGACATATAAATACTTCGGTGATTCGAGTGTACACCGGTAGCATGGGCCGTGTACCCGTCGATCCGTGATTATCAGTCACACACCGACCGCTATTTATCAATCGTCCCCGCCCGCGCCTCGACGCCTACGCCGCGTCGTTCCCGACCTCGTACGAGAGCACAACCCCGTCGTCGAGCCGATCGACACCGACCAGATCGAGCCGCGGGAACGACTCGGTGAACCCCTCGCCGTCGGCGAGCGTCGGCGCGTCGCGGCCGCCGATCACCATCGAGCCCACGTAGGCGTGGAGCTCGTCGACGACGCCGGCAGCGAAACACGAGTAGATGACCTCGCCGCCCCCCTCGACCATCAGTCGATCGACGCCCCGCTCCGCCAGCGCGTCGACTCCCGCCGCGAGGTCGACGTGGTCTCCGTCCGGCTCGCTCTCGGCCGCGACGCCCTCGACCACGACGACCTCGGCGCCGGCGGCTTCGAGGGCCTCGCGGCGTTCGGGCGGCGTCGCGGGGGAGACGAGCAGATAGGTCGTCGCCGCGTCGTCGAGGATCCGAGCGTCGGCCGGCGTCCGCCCGGTCGAGTCGACGACGACGCGGGCGGGGTTGCCGGGACGGCCGTTCCGGAGGCGCTCGACCCGCCGGTCCTCCTCGTCGAGCGTGAGGTGCGGGTCGTCAGCGAGGATGGTCCCGACGCCGACCAGCACCGCGTCTGCGGCCGCCCTGACGCGGTCGACCCGGTCGAAGTCCTCCGCGCCCGAGATCCGGAGCTGCTCCCGGCGCCGCGTCGCGATTTTCCCGTCGACGCTCTGGGCCGCGTTGACGACGACGTGCATACGCGAGAGTCGCGCGGACGGGGAATGGTCGTTTCGGTCGCGCACCGCGCCGGCGCGGACGGAGTGCCGGACGGAAGCGAACTGATTTAGGTTAGCCTAAATAACGGCCGGGCAACGATGACGATCGCAGACGCGGGGGCGGTCTCGGCGGCGGACGACGATCCGGGCCAGTGCGGGGACGCGATCGACGCGGTGGCGTTCCTCGCTCGCTCGAAACACCGGGTGCGGGTGCTCGAACTGCTGACCGACGGCCCGCGAACGCGGGAGGACCTCGCCGCGGGCACGGACGCGACGCGCGTGACGCTCAGCCGCATCCTCGGCGATCTGGAGGACCGTGGGTGGATCGAACACGACCACGCGGACCGGTCGTACGCGCTGACCCGGTTCGGACGGCTCGTGTTCGGGGACTTCTCGCGGCTGCTCGGCACGGTCTCGGTCGGCCGGGAACACCCGGACCTGGTGAACCGCCTGCCGACGGAGTGGTTCGGGTTCGACCTTCGGTGTCTCGAAGACGCGGAGCGCGTCGCCGCCGCGGACGCGGACCCCCTGTCGGCGGCCCGCGTCGTCGCGAACGCGATCCGCGAGGCCTCGTCGTGCCGGTCGCTGCTCGGGACGTTCATCGCGCTCCCCATGTACTCGGCCGAGGCGGCCGTGCGCGCGGGGGACGCCCTCGAAGGTACCGTCGTCTTCGACCCGAACGTCACCGCGACGATGCTCGGCGACCCGGACCTCCGGTCCCGGTGGAAGCGCCTCGAGGCGGCCGCGGACGGTCACTTCTACTACGCGGTCGACGAGGCGGTCCCCTGTAGCATCGATCTGGTCGACGGAACCGCGTTCCTGACGGTCGACCGGGAGGCCGAACGCGGCTTCGACATCCTCCGGACCGACCACCCGGACGTGGTCGAGTGGGCCGGCGAGACGGTCGAGCGGTACCGCGCCGAAGCGACACCGCTCGCGAACCTAGCCGACGCGAAAGGCGGCGAGTAGCGCACCGATCGCGAGCCACCGATCTGACCGCCACGACCGCCGTCCGACACGGCCTGCACATTCGTTCACGCGGTGAACACGGCGTCACGGCGTGTTACGGTGAACGCTGAGAATCACTAATACGTTTTAGGCGGGCCTAAAGACGTATGCCACGAAGGCGTCAGCTGTTGGCTAGTACCGCTGGACTCGTCACCGCCGGCTTCGCCGGTTGTCTGAACGGAGCGGACGGATCGACCGACGCTGCGGCGGGCGATTCCGGGACAGACGACGGATCGAGCGACGGCGACGAAGCCGATGACAGCTCCGCCGAGTCCGAGGACTCGGGAGCGATCGAACCGTACTCGGTGGAGATCCACCCTCACGGGGAGTTCACCTTCGAGGAGGTGCCGGAGACGTACTCCGTCATCCCGAGCGTCTACTTGGACATCGGGATGGCGCTCGGCAAGCAGCCCGTCGCGGCGACGGACATGGCGCGGGCGCCCCGGAAGTTCTACGACATCCTCCCGGATGTCGCCTTCGACGAGGAGGCGATCACGGCGCTCGCCGCCGGCTCCGAGTCCGGCTACGACAAGGAGAACTTCTACGCCGCCGGCCCCGATGTCAACCTCATCGATCCCCGGGATCTGGGGCGGTTCACCGACTGGGACGACGCCGATATCCGGGAGATCGAGGACGCGACCGGCCCGTTCCTCGCGTCGGGGATCCGGTTCGGCCCCACTCATCCGTTCGGACTCGAACAGGACACCTACTACGAACTGTACGACGTCTTCGAAAAGATCGCGACAGTGTTCCAGCGTCAGGAGCGCTATCAGCAGTGGGTATCGCTCCACGACGAGTTCATGTCGACCATCGAGTCGGACCTTCCCCCCGAAGACGACCGGCCCTCGGTCATCGCGCTGTGGCGCGGCATCGACCCGACCGCCGGGCAGTTTTACCCCTCGCCGATCCACCAGTACCACAACCAGACGCTCCCATTCTACCGGCTCGGCTTGGAGGACGGTTACGACGCCGAGATCCCCGGCGGGGGCACCATCGGCTACGAGGAGCTGCTCGAACACGACCCAGACTACATCGCCGCCGTCGGCTCCCTGACCTCCGACACGCACGAGGAGTTCGTCTCGAACATCGTGGAACCGTTCGAGAACGACTCGAACGGGCAGGATCTCACCGCGGTCCAAGAGGGGAACGTCATCCGGTCCGGCGGCCAGTACATGGGGCCCATCGTCGACCTGTTCGCCACGGAGGCGGTCGCCAAGCAGGTCTGGCCCGACCGCTTCGGCGAGTGGCCGGGTCCCGTCCGCGACGTGCCCGAGGACGAACAGCTGTTCGACCGTCAACGCGTCAGCGACATCATCAACGGGAACTTCTAGCGCGATGGGACAGGTACTCGACCGGCTCGGGGAGCTCCGCTCGGCGAGCGTCGACTGGTACTCCACCTCGAAGCTCGCCGTCATCGCCGTCGGCAGCCTCGCCGTCCTGCTCGGGTCGACGATCCTGCAGGTGAGCTTCGGGGCGTATCCGCTGTCGCTGGGCGAGGCGTGGCGGACCGTCTTCGACGCGGAGGTGCTGTTCAGCGCCGACGTCTGGCGGTGGGCGTTCCTCGGCGCGTCGGTTCCGGAATGGCTCACCCGCCAGCAGATCGTCGTGTGGAACCTCCGGCTGCCGCGCATCCTCGTGGGCGTCCTCGTCGGCGCGAACCTCGCGGTCTCGGGGGCGCTGTTCCAGATCATCACGCGCAACGAGCTCGCGAGCCCGTACATCCTCGGCGTCAGCGACGGGGCCGGCTTGGTCGTGTTGCTCACGCTGACGTTTTTCTACGGGCTCATGCCGGTTCTCCCGCTGTTCGCCGCCGTCGGCGGCGGACTGGCGTTCCTGCTCGTGTACGCCATCGCGTGGAAAAACGGCACCAGCCCCGTCCGACTGGTCCTCGCTGGCGTCGTGATCGGCACCGTCTTCGGCTCCGTCCAGCGCGCGCTGTTCTTCTTCATCGACGACCTCGGCGTCGCGATGGCCGCGCAGGCGTGGCTCTCCGGCACGCTGATGAACGCCGGCTGGCAGGAGGTGCGGATCGCGCTCCCCTTCACGGTGATCGCGATGGTGCTCGCGTTCGCCGTCACGCAGGAGCTGGACGTGCTGGCGCTCGGCGAGGACCGCGCCGACTCGCTGGGGATGCCCGTCGAGAAGATGCGCTTTGCCATCGCCGGGATCGGCGTGCTCTCCACGGCCGCCGCAATCGCGGTCGCGGGCCTCATCGGCTTCGTCGGGCTCATCGTCCCGCACATGGTCCGGAACATCGTCGGCAGCGACTCGAAGCTACTCTTAGCCGGCTGTCTGTTCCTCGGGCCGGCGCTGCTGGTGAGCGCGGACGTCGGCGCGCGGCTCGCGTTGAGCCCCGTCCAGCTGCCGGTGGGCGTTATCACCGGTATCGTGGGCGGCCCGTACTTCCTCTACCTGATGCGGAAGAAGACGAACTTGGGTGAAGTCTGATGAGCAACGGACAGCCCCTGACGAGCGACGAACAACCCTCGCGGACCGAGCGAGAACCGACCGAGGACGCCGTCGAGCGATCCGACGCCGGGCGATCCGACGCCGGGCGATCCGACGCCGAGCGATCCGACGCCGAGCGATCCGACGCCGAGCGATCCGACACCGAGCGATCTGACGCCGCGCGGTCCGACTCGGGGACGGCGGCGGCCGGCTTCACCGGGACGGACCTCGTCTTGGGCTACCCCGGCTTGGACGACCCAGTCATCGACGGCGAGTCGATCGCGGTCCCGCCGGACGAGGTGACCGCCCTCATCGGTCCGAACGGGAGCGGGAAGAGCACGCTCCTGAAGGGGCTCGCGGACAAGATATCGCCCGACACCGGAACCGTCCTCGTCGACGGCCAGCCGATCGACGCGTTCGGGTCGAAGGAGCTGGCGCGCACGCTGGGCCTGCTCTCGCAGGAGAACGTCGTCCCCTCCGGCATCTCGGTCGAGGACCTCGTCGAGCGCGGGCGCTACCCGTACACGGGATTCTTCGACTCGCTGTCGGACGAGGACCGGGAGGCCGTCGACGAGGCGATCCGGCTCGCGGGGATCGACCACCTCCGCGAGCGCGACGTCGACAGCCTCAGCGGCGGCCAGAAACAGCTCGTCTGGATCGCGATGGCGATCGCGCAGGACACGGACGTGCTGCTGTTGGACGAGCCGACGACGTTCCTCGACCCGCAACACCAGCTGGAGGTGATGCAGATCGTGGAGACGCTCTGCGACGAGAGCCGGATCACCGTCGTGCTCGTCCTCCACGACATCGCACAGGCGGCGCGGTACGCCGACCACGTGGTCGCGCTCAAGGACGGCTCGATGCACGCCCGCGGACCGCCGGAGGAGGTGATCACACAACAGCTGCTCGCGGACGTGTTCGAGATCGACGCCGCGGTCCTCGACACGGAGTACGGGCCGCAGGTGGTCCCCCTGACGCCGCTCGGCGACGGCGGTCCCTCCCGGAACGACGCCGACGCTCCGGCCGAGTGAGACGGCGAGGCGGGCGGGCGTCTTTCCCCGCGGTGCGGCCCGCTCCCTTCTGCGGTCCGCCGTTCACTCGGTCGCCCACAGCCCCGCCGCGATGATCGCCCCGAGCGCGAGCGCGCCGGCGAGCAGCCCGAACGCGGGCCGGAACCCGGACGCGTCGGCGACTGCGCCCACGGTCGCGGGGGCGAGCGCGCCGGCGCCCATCAGCAGGGTGCGGACGACGCCGAGCCCGCCGCCGGCGAGCCGGTCGGGGAGCGCCTCGATCAGGTACGCGCCCCGAACGGGGCGGAACCCGTGGGACCCGAGGCCGAACGCGACGACGAGGGCGCCGAGGGCGATCGGTCCCGCCCCCGCCCCCGTTTCCCCGCTTGCGAGCGCGACGACGCCGACGAGGGCCGCGGCCGCGAGCCCGAGCGCAGCGGCCATCACGGGGAAGCGGCCGAGGCGGTCGGAGAGGTCGCCGGAGACGAGCTGGACGAAGGTGACCGCGAACAGCGCCGAGTACAGGAGGTTCGCGGTCGCGGTCGACAGCCCGGCCGCCTCCGAGAGGTACAGCGGGAAGAAGGCGACGGCCCCGTTGTACGCGAACGAGAAGAGGACCGTCACGAGCACGAACGACGCGAGTCGGGGGTCGCCGAACAGCGCGAGGTAGTCGCGCGCGCCCGGTTCCGGTCCCTCCCGCTCCGGGCCGCGGTCGGCGTCGGCCGGGAGCCGCCCCGGAACGCGGAGGTGGAAGGCCGCCGCGAGCGCGAGCGCGACGACGCCCGTGACGACGAACAGGCCGCGCCAGTCAGCGCCCGGCAGCCGCGAGAGGAGGGCGGCGAGCGCGGGCGGCGCGGCGACGAAGAGGGTGACCGCCGCGGGCGCGGCCACTCCGCCGAGCGCGCCAACGGTGTCGTGGGCACCCAGCGCGCGCCCGGTCCGGACCGGGTACACCCGCGAGAGGAGCCGCACCGCGACCGTCTTGTGCGCGCCCGTCCCCGCACCGATCACGAGCATCACCCCCGCCAGCACCGCGAAGGGCGTGTCGAAAAGCAGCGCGAGGGAACCGACGCCCGCCACGGCCGCGCCCGCCGCGATCACCCGGACCGCGCCGACCCGATCCGCGATCGCTCCGCTCGGAAACTGCAGGGCGGCGTAGACGGCCATGAAGCCCGAGAACGCGGCGCCGACGGCGGCGTTGCTCACCCCGTAGCTCGCCTGCAAGGGCTCGAACAGCGGCGGGAACGCGTACCGCACGAACTTCCCGAGAAACCAGATCAGGGCCGTGAGCACGAGCACGTCGTACTCTCGGGTCCGGCCGAGATTCATCGCCCGTGAGTACCCCGGTCACGCTTAAAAACGGACGGAACCGACCGGACGCTGCCGGTCGTCGATCGACGGGTTTCCGGCGACAGCGACGATTTATAAACGGATACTGCGGTGGCGCGTGCCGCCGAGCGCCCGCAGGGCGCGAGGTGCACGCGCGAGGGACGCGGTGAGCGCTCGGAGAGCGCGAACCGCGAGGCTGGGGAGGCGTGAGGCTGCGGTTGCGGTGCGGGCGGGCGGGACTCAAAGGGGCAGTCGCGAGGGCGAAGCACGACGACGCAAGCACCACAGCGAAGGAGCGTCAGCGACTGAGCGAGGAGCGCAGCGAGGCGCGCAAGTCCTCGCGGCTGGGGCTTTGGCGGTGTTCACCGTCGTGTCACCGATCGCGTAGTACCGAGCGGCTGGGGCTTTGGCGGTGTTCACCGTCGTGTCACCGATCGCGTAGTACCGAGCGGCTGGGGCTTTGGCGGTGTTCACCGTCGTGTCACCGATCGCGTAGTACCGAGCGGCTGGGGCTTTGGCGGTGGTCACCGTCGTGTCACCGATCGCGTAGTACCGAGCGGCTGGGGCTTTGGCGGTGGTCATCGGCGGGCCGCCGTCAGTCACTTATCAATCTCCCACGTACGGGGGTCGACACCGTTTTCTCGACGACCACCGATCCAGCGACCGTGTCCGATCCAACCGCCCACCACGTCGGGATCACCGTCGCCGATCTGGACCGCGCCGTCGACTTCTACACCGAGACGTTCGACCTCGACCTCCGCTCGGAGTTCACCGTCGGCGGCGATGCCTTCGCCGAGGCGGTCGCCGTCGAGGGCGCGTCGGCCGAGTTCGCGCACCTCAACGCGGACGGCGCCCGCATCGAACTCGTCGCGTACGACCCCGCCGCCGAGTCGATTGACGCCGCCGACCCCGAACTGAACCGCCAGGGAGCGACTCACCTCGGCCTCTCCGTCGACGACGTGGCGGCCTTCTACGCCGATCTCGACGACGACGTGGAGACACTGAGCCCGCCGCGCACGACGGAAAGCGGGACGACGATCCTGTTCGTCAGGGACCCGGAGGGGAACCTGATCGAGGTGCTCGACGCCTGAAGCGGGCGGGCAGACCCGTGGTTTTTCGCCGACACGCCGCGATCCGAGACCATGCAAACGGACCTCCCGCTGGCCGCGGTCTGCGGGCTCTCGGTCGCGGTCGGCGTCTACGTGCTCCTCGCTTCTGATCCGTTCGTCGCGACGGCGGTAGCGACGGTGTACGCCGCCGCGAGCTACTTCTACCTCGCGTTCGACGCGGCGCTGCTCGGGAGCGCCTTCGAGTTCACCGATCGATCGGACAGGGTCGGCTACGCGCTCGGGATGTTCGGGCTCAGCGTCAGCCCGGTGGCGGTCTGGGCCTACTCCGGGAGTCCGGGCGCCTCGTCGCTCCCGTTCGTGGTCCTCTTTCTCGGTACGATCGCATTCCTGATTCTCGCCGCACAGGCGGACCGTCAGACCGACCCCGCCTGATCGGCGCCGCGATCACCTCTCACGTCAGCCCTGACTGAGTCGGCTCCGCCTCACTTCACCTTCGTGCCCGGTCCGGCGTCCTCGTGGGTGGTGAGGAGGTCGGCCTCCTCGCCGGCGGCCAGCACCATCCCGTTCGACTCGACGCCGAACAGCTCCGCCTTCTCCATGTTCGCGAGCACGGCGACCTTCGTGCCGGGCAAGTCGTCGACGTCGTGGAGCTGTTTGAGCCCCGCCACGATCGTCCGAGTCTCCGCGCCGAGGTCGACGCGGAGCTTCAGGAGGTCGTCGGCGCCCTCGATCCCCTCGGCCTCCTCGATCCGGCCGATCCGAATGTCCAGTTCCTGGAAGTCGTCGAAGCCGATGCGGTCGTCGCTGAGGGGTTCGATGTCGGGCATGTCGTCGGTGTCACCGCTTTCGTCGGCGGTGTCGTTCTCGTCCGTCCCGCCGTCGTCACCGCTCTCCTCCCCGTCTGCCTCGTCGTCTTCTTCGCCGCTTTCGCCGTCTTCTTCGCCGCTTTCGTCGTCTTCCGCGTCGGCGACGCGCGCTTCGAGCTTCTCGTTCAGCGCCGCGACGCGCTCGTCTTCGATCTGCGCGAACAGCTCCGTCGGCTCCGCGAGGTCGCCGGCCGGCCCCTCGCGGGCCGCCTCGACGGTCGTCTCGTGGACCGAGCCGTCCTCGCCGAGCTGGTCCCAGAGCCGCTCGGCCTTCTCCGGCGCGATCGGCTCGAACAGGACCGCGATCGCCTTCGCGATCGCGACGCAGTCGTGGATGACCTGCGCGGCTTTTTCGGGCTCGTCGTCGACGAGCTTCCACGGCTCGCTGCGCTGGATGTACTCGTTGCCGAACCGCGCGAGGTCGGTGACGGCGTCGCCGACCGCGCGCACGGAGTAGTCGTTGACGGCGGCCGCGAACGCATCGATCGCCTCGTCGATCCGCTCGGCGACCTCGTCGCTCGTCGCGTCCGCGATGGGGGCGTCGTCGTAGTTGCGGTGGGCGAACAGCAGGGAGCGGTAGAGGAAGTTGCCGACCGTGCCCACCAGCTCGGTGTTCACGCGGTCGCGGAACTTCTCCCACGAGAAGTCCACGTCCTGCTGGAACCCGCCGTTGGTCGCGAGGTAGTAGCGCAGCGGGTCCGGGTGGAACCCCTCGTCGAGGTACTCGTCGGCCCAGACCGCGCGATCGCGGCTCGTGGAGAAGCCCTTCCCGCCGAGAGTGACGAACCCGCTCGCCATCACCGCGCGCGGCTCGGCGTGCCCGGTCGCCTCCAGCATCGCGGGCCAGAAGATCGTGTGGTGCTGGATGATGTCGCGACCGATCACGTGAACGATCTCGCCGCCCTCGGGGTGGGCGTCGCTCGCGCCCTCCTTCCACGCGGCCTCCCAGTCGAACGCGTCGGCGCCGACGCCCTCGGAGTACTGCTTCGTCGAGGAGATGTACTCGATCGGGGCGTCGACCCAGACGTATAAGACGAGGTCCTGTTCGGCGGTTTCACCGCCTTCCCGAGGCGACTCCGTCGCCTCGCCGCCGGGGTAGTCGATCCCCCAGTCCATGTCGCGGGTGATACACCAGTCCTGGAGCCCCTGCTCGATCCACTCGCGGGGCTGGTTCCGGGCGTTCGAGGTCCCCTCCAAGCGATCGAGGAAGTCGGAGAGGTACTCGGCGAACGCGGAGACCTCGAAGAACTTGTGGGTCCGTTCGCGGTACTCCGCGGGGTTGCCCGTGATCGTCGACTCGGGGTCCTCGACCTCGCCGGGTTCGAGGTGGCGCTGACACCCTTCGTCGCACTCGTCGCCGCGGGCGTGCGCCCCGCAGTACGGGCAGGTCCCCTCGACGTAGCGGTCGGGGAGGTACTGGTCGTCGACGGGGTCGTACGCGACCATAATCTCCTTCTCGTAGAGGTGGCCCGCCTCGTCGAGGTCGCGGACGAGCTGCTGGGTCACCTCCGTGTTCGTCTCGTCGTGGGTGTGGCCGTAGTTGTCGAACTCGACGTTGAACTTCGGAAACGTCGCGGCGTACCGCTCGTGCCAGTCGAGCGCGAACCGCTCGGGGGAGACCCCCTCCTGCTCGGCGTTGACCGCGACGGGGGTGCCGTGCATGTCGGAGCCGGAGACGAACGCGGTCTCTTGGCCGAGTCGTTCGAGCGCGCGCCGGTACACGTCGCCGCCGACGTAGGTGCGGAGGTGGCCGATGTGGAGGTCGCCGTTGGCGTACGGCAGTCCACAGGTCACCACCGCCGGATCGTCGGTGGGGAAGTCGTCGTGGCTCATGTGATGTGTGTATCGAGGTGTCGTGGATACGGGCCTAAAGCCCGCTGGTTCGGGGCCGTCGCCGGAAGGCGCTAGTGCGAGCGTCGCCGGCTCGGGACGCGACTACCGGGGAGACGGACCGGGCGCTACGGGGAGGCGACGGGGTTCGCCGCGGCGTCGGCGCCGACCGCGCTACCGGCCGCCGGCGACGCGGCGGGTCCGCCCGCCGCTAGGAGAGGCGCATCCGCATACCGAAGCGCCCGCGTCGGGTCACGTCCGTCGATTCGGGCGGTCGGCGCTAAAACCTGTCGGCGTCGGTGGAAAGGGGAGGAAGAGGAACGCGACCGCGCCGGCGCTCAGATCAGCCCGCGGACGACTTGGGCCGCGTCCGCCGCGGTCGGCGCGAGCACGTAGACGATCGGCTCGACGCCGACCGCGCCGGTCTGATAGAGGACGAGGGCGTCGCGGGCCTCCGGTATGTCGGCGCCCGCGACCGCGTCGGCGACCGCCTCGCCGGTCGGCCGCTCGGGGTCGAACTCCACGGTCGGGTGCTCGGCGGCGAGCGCCTCGACGGTCTCGGGGGCGTACCGCACGTTCACCGCGCCGCGGGCGGTGGCGCCCGCCTCGCGCGCGGCGAGGAGGACCGTCGCGACGTGCTCGCTCACGCCGAACTCGGGCTCGCCCGGCACCATCGCCTGCCCCTTCACGTCGACGAGCCGGCCGGGCACGGCCGCAACGTCGTCGATCGTCTGCGCGCCGTCGATGCACTCCGCGACGTTGGCGCCGACGTTCGGGATCAGCCCGGCGAAGCCGGAGGCGTTCGTCAGGGTCCGGAGCCCGCGCCGGACCGACGAGAGCACGCGCTCGCGCTCGCGGAGCCCGCTGTCCGGGTCGTGGACGGAGAACTCCACCTCGGTGTCGGCGAGCGCGGGCATCGCCTCCTCGTGGAGGTCCGCGAGGAGGTCACCCTCCTCTAACCGGCGGATCAGCACCTCGATCTCGACGAGCGCCGCGACCGGAGTCATCTCGCCCGCCGCGAGCCCCTCGCCCACGCGCTCCACAAGTTCGCGGACGCGCTCGTCGGCGACGATCCGGTCGTGGCGGGCCACGTCGCCGTGGGCGTACTTCGAGACGGCCGACTGCGAGATGCCGAGCGCGTCGGCCACCTCGCGCTGGGTGAAGCCGCGCTCGCGGAGGTCCTCCGCCAGCATCGAGCGCACCGTCGGGAGGAACTCGTCGACGACGACCTCCTCGATGAACTTCATCTGTGGTCCCCCCTCGCCTCAGCTTCGTCGCTCTCCTCTTCGCTCTCGTCGCTATCGAACTCCGGATCGGCGCCGATCCGGGAGGCCTGCGGGCCGTCTTGGTCCTGATACTTCGACCCGCGCTCGACGCCGTACGGGCGGTTCGCGGGCGACTTGAGCTCCGTGAAGATGAGCTGCGAGACGCGCATGCCGGGCGTGAGCGCGACGGGAGCAGTGCCGAGGTTCGACAGTTCGAGGGTGATCTGGCCCTTGTACCCCGGATCGACGATCCCCGCGGTGGCGTGGATGACGATCGCGAGTCGCCCGAGCGACGACCGCCCCTGCACGGTCGCGAGCAGGTCCGGCGGGATCTCGACGCGCTCCGTCGTCGTCCCGAGCACGAAGTCGCCCGGGTGGAGGATGAACTCCTCGCCCTCTGGCACCCGCGTCTCCGTGACGTACTCGCCGACTTCGTCGGCCTCGGTCGGGTGGATACAGGGGATGTTCGTGCGCTGGAACTCCAGGAAGCGCTCGCCGAGCCGCAGGTCGACGCTCGCGGGCTGGACCTGCTGGTCGACGTCGTCGAGCGGCTCGACCACCAAGTCCCCGTCCGCGAGGCGGTCGAGGATGTCCGCGTCCGACAGGATCATGTCGGGAGAGGGGCTCCGACCGGGTTAAAAACTCCCGAATCCGCGGACGCCCGCGGAGCCGGGTCGCCGCCGGTTACCGGAGCGCGCATCACACCGCCGCGATCAGGAGCCCGAGCGCCGCGAAGCCGCCGGCGACCGCGCCGGCGACCCCTCGATCGAGGTCGTGATACGCCTCCAGTCCGCCGACGACCACGACCCACTGGACCGCGATCACGACCGCGGAGGCGGCCAGAAGCGGTCCTTGCATCGCCGATATCGCGGCGACGATCTCCCTCGAGACCGCCTCCATCGTGGTCCCCCCAACCTCCGTCGACGCGAGCGCGTACCAGATCGCCGCGAGCCCGGCGGCCAGCCGAGCCAGCTCCGCGGCGAGCGCCCACGCCGCGACCGCGAACGAGTCTCCGAGGGAGCCGGCGCCGCCCGCGAGGCGCGCCCCGCCGTGGAGTGCGAGCGCGAACACGACCCACCAGATCGGCACCCCGATCAGCGCGTAGCCGACGTAGTCGCCCGTCGCGCTCCGTAGCTCCTCGCCCACGTCCACGTCGATCCGCTCGGGTCGGTCGCACTGCTCGGCGAAGACCGAGTTGTCGTCGTCATCCCCGAACGCCTCGCAGGTCGACTCCGGCGGGCGGTCGGGGTTGTCGACCGTCACCTCGCGGTCGATCGTCGCGTCGAAGGCGGCTCCGAGTCCGAAAATTCCCAGGGCCGTCGCGAAGGTGACGACCACGACGACGCCGACCGCGATACCCCCGCCGCCCGGCTTGAGTCGGCGGAATGCGGCGCGCGAGCGATCGAGGAGGCTACCGACGAGTCTGGAGAGCGGAGCGAGCGGGGAGGGCATACGCGGAAGATTCGCGAGATCCGACAAGTGTCTTGTCCATCGATCGGTTCAAGACTGGGTAACTACGGCTCTTTATAAACCGATCTGCGGTGGCGCGCGCCTCCTCGCGACTGGGGCTTTGGCGGTGTTCACCGTCGATCGACAGTTACCCGCTTATAAGCGAGCGGCTGGGGCTTTGGGGCTGTTCGCCGTAGCGTCACCGACAACCACTTATAAGCAAGCGGCTGGGTATTCAGCGGTGGTCGACAACGCTCTCTCGGCAACCACCTAAAAGGGATCAACGACCTCATCCTGATCGTCACCCGCCCCGATCGCTCTCACTTATTAGTACCGTCCGGCCGAACCCCCACCCAATGAGCCGCAATGACGAGGTCGCCGCCCTCTTGGAGGAGTTCGCCGATCGGCTCGAAGCGACCGGCGTCGAGTACAAGCCGACCGCCTACCGGCGCGCCGCGGAGAACGTCCGCGAGCACACCGCGCCGATCGAGAACCTCGCGGGGGAGGGCGAGGACGCCGTCGCCGAGATCGACCGCGTCGGCGACGCGATCGCGTCGAAGATCGTCGAGTACTTCGAGACCGGCTCGATCGAGGAGTTAGAGGAGCTGCGCTCGGAGCTGCCCGCCGACATCGAGGCGCTGACCGCGGTCGAGGGGGTCGGCCCGAAGACGGTCGGGAGCCTCTACGAGGCGCTGGAGATCACCACCCTCGACGAGTTGGAGGAAGCGGCCGAGACAGAGAAGATCCGCGAGGTCTCCGGCTTCGGCGCGAAGACCGAGGAGAACATCCTCGACAACATCCCGTTCGCGCGCGAGGCCCGAAAGCGAACCCGCCTCGGCGACGCCCGCCCGGTCGCCGATGCCGCGCTGTCGTACCTCGCCGACCTCGACGCGGTCGCTGAGGCCGAGGTGTGCGGCTCGATCCGGCGCTGGAAGGACACGATCGGCGACGTGGACCTGCTCGTCGCCAGCGACGCGCGCGAGCCCGTCGTCGAGGCGTTCACCGACTGGCCCGAGGCGGACGCGACGATCGAGGCCGGCACCGGGAAGGCGAGCGTCCGCGCGAGCGGCACCCGGGTGGACCTCCGGATCGTCGACGGCGACGAGTTCGGGTCGGCGCTCCAGTACTTCACCGGCTCGCGAGCGCACAACGTGGCGGTGCGCAACCGCGCGATCGACCGGGACCTGAAGCTCAACGAGTACGGCCTGTTCGACGTGAGCGACGTCGACGACCCGGACGCGGGACAGCGGGTCGGCGAGCGCGTCGCCGGCGCGACCGAGGACGGCGTCTACGAGGCGCTCGACATGGAGTCAGTCCCGCCCGAACTCCGCGAGAACAACGGTGAAGTCTCGGCGGCCGCCGCGGAAAGCAACCTCCCCGGCCTCGTCGAGACCGCCGACCTCCGCGGCGACCTCCACACTCACACCGACTGGTCGGACGGCGGGTTCTCGATCGCCGAGATGATCGAGGCGGCCGCGGAGCGCGGCTACGACGTACACGCGGTCACCGACCACGCCGCCGGCCCGGGGATCTTCGGCAACACCGGGCTCGACGAGACCGAGATCGCGGAGCAGGCGGAGGCCGTTGACGAAGCCGTTGACGTGGTCGACGCCGACATCGAGGTCCTCCACGGCATCGAGGCCAACATCGACGCCGAGGGGGCGATCACCACCGACGACGAGACGCTCGCCGACCTCGACATCGTCGTCGCCTCGCCGCACTCGGCGCTGGGGCAGGACTCCGACGCCGCCACGGAGCGGCTTATCCGGGCGGTCGAACACCCGCACGTCGACGTTCTCGGACACCCAACCGGCCGGATCATCAACAGCCGACCCGGGATCGCGCCCGACGTGGACGCCGTGGTCGAGGCGGCCGCGGCCGCCGACACCGCCATCGAGGTGAACGCGAACCCGGCCCGGCTCGACGCCGACGGCGACGCGGTGCGGGCCGCGATCGACGCGGGCGCGACGATCGCCGTTGACACCGACGCGCACGCCCCGCGAGAACTCGACAACGCCCGGTACGGGGTTCACACCGCCCGGCGCGGCTGGGCCGAAACCGCAGACGTGCTCAACGCGCGCTCGCACGAGGAGATTCGGGCGTTCCTCGACGCCTGATGCCGGCCGACGACGACACGCCCGCCGGCGACGACACGCCCGCCGGCGACGGCGAACTCCCTCGCGTCATCCTCGACGCGCTCTGACCCCCGCCGGCCGAGCGAAACCGGTTTGCCCGCGACTCGCCTACGGACTCGCAATGGACCGCGAGCAGGCCGTCGCCCGGCTGGAGACCTTCGTCGACCACGTCGAACGCGAGACTATGCCGGTCCCGGTCCGCGAGGTGTGGGCGTTCGGCGACGTGGCGCTCGGGCTCGACCCGGTCGAGCGCCTCGACGTGTACGTCACCAAAGACGTGATCATGGGCGGCGATCGCGAGGCGGCCGCCGAGTTCGCGGCCGAGTACGGCGTCAAGGGCGTCGGCACCTCCGTCCGCGCCGAGTGGGCCGAGGCCAACCCGGACCGCGTGCGCGTGAGCGACAACGGGTACGCCGCGCCCGAGAAATGCCTCGCGGCCGAGCTCGTCGACGACAGCGAGGGACGTAGTCCCTCTGGCAGCCGGACGCAGCCCGGCGACGACGAGCCGATCCACCTCGAAGTGTGCAACGCGAGCTTCGAGGACAACGTGCGCCAGCGCCTGAAGGGAGCGCTCGCCCGCGACGCCTACGAGGAGGTGCTCGACCCCCGCGGCGTCTGCCTGTGGGTCGACGGCACCCGCGACGAAGAGGCGTTCACCCGGCTGCGCGAGGCCTCGCTCGCGATGCCGACACTCCCCGCCGCCCTCGGCATGCTCGGCGCCGACGAGGGCGTGGCGAACGAGGCCGCAGACGTGCTCAAGCGCCAGCGCGCCGAGCAGGAGGGGGCGTCGGTACGCGGCGACATGGTGTGAGTCGAAGCGAGGGCGGGTGGGACTCAAAGGGGCAGCTGCGAGGACGAAGCTCGACGACGCAAGCACTGGAGGGAGCGAGCGTAGCGAGCGACTGAAGGGCGCAACGAGTCGCGCGAGTCGTCGCGGCTGGGGCTTTGAAGGTGTTCACCGCAGAGTCACCAATCACGTATTAACGGCCGACAGCGACGCCACGACCCGATTTATAAACAACCACCCAGACAGTCCGCTTCACGTACTCCCGTCCCTAATCACGCCACCCGTCCCACGGTCACGTCGAAGGGGACGCGCTCGACGCGCTCGTACTCGCCCGCCTCGATCTCGCCGACCACCTCCCGGCCCATCTCCCGCCAGCGCCGCCGCAGGTCGTCGTACGCGGCCTCGGAGGTCGCCGCGATCAGCTCATCGCGGTGGTCGGCCAGCCCCGCGCCCGAGGCCTTCCGCGCCGCGGCGGTCAGCGCGGGCTCCGCGTACGGCGCCGCGATCCGCTTCTCGTGGACGTAGCGCCGGGTTCGAATCCCCTCCAGCCCCGCCGCCGAGAACGCCTCCCGCACGCGGTCGCCGAGCGCCACGTCGGTGTCGACGCCCTCTAGGTACGCCTCCCGCGCCTCCCGCTCTAAGCGCTCCTCGCTCGCGACGCTCGACGAGACCGTCACGTCCGCGTTGCCGGGCTCGATCGCGGCGACCAGCCCCGAGGAGACCCGTGCGGACTCCCGGACCGCGGCGGCCGGGTCGGGGAGGTTGATGAGGAGCGCCTGACAGGCCGCGAGGTCGACGGCGTCGTCCGAGAGCGGAAGCCGCGTCGCGTCGCCGACGACGTACGGGAGCCCGGTCTCCTCGCGGGCGACCCGCAGTAGCGCCGGGTCCGCGTCGGCGCCGATCACGGTCGCGTCGGGCGGCGTCTCCGCGTCGAGGACGCGAGTGAGCTCTCCGGTGCCGCAGCCGGCGTCGAGGACGCGGCGGCGGTTCGAGAGGTCGAGGTCCGTCAGCGCCTCCCGGCCGTCGGTCCACATCCCGCGGCGGGTGTGTTCGAGGTAGTCCGCGGAGAAGCGTCGCACGCCCCCGCGTTCGGCGTAGGGGAGAATAAACGCACGGAACTCAGTCGGCGGCGGCGGCGTCGTCGACTCACTTCTCGCCGCCTGCCTCGTCCGACTCGCCGTCTCCGCCGTCTCCGCCGCCGACCCCCGCTAGGTCCGCGAGGAGCGCGGCGGTGACCCCGGCGCAGTAGCCGACGAACGCCCCGCTCAGCCCGACGAGCGCGAACGACAGCGTCACCCCGCCGAGCGCCGCGTCGCCGCCGCCCACTCCGGGAACGCCGAACACGGTGCCGACGACCACGAGCGCGGCGAACACGAGCGCGGGCACGACGCCCACCGTCAGACACGCCGGGCCCCCGCAGCGCGCGTACGCACCGGCGGCCGCGATCGGTGCCGGAGCGTAAAACACCAGTAGCGGGACGAGCCGATCGGTCAGCGCCGCCGCGGTCTGGATGTCCGCGAGCTCGGCGACGACCGCGACCGCCAGCGCCAGCGCCACGACGCCGGCGAACCCCCCGACCATCGTGAGGGCCAACCGGCGCCGACGCCCGATGAGCAGCGCCTCCGTGGTGGTCATATCCGTGGATCACGGCTCCGACTACATAAAGGCGCGTCGGACACTTTTAAGCGATTCGACGAATTTCCGCGGGTTCGCCCCCGTGACGGCCCACTCGGCGATGGGTCGTTTCCCCCGACCTCACTCCGCGCGCAGCTCGCGGACGCGGTCAATGTTCCACGCGAAGCTCTTGCCGTCCTCGGTCGGCGTCTCCAGTGCCAGCGGCACGTCCGCCAGATCCGGGTGGTTGAGGAACCGCTCCATCCCGGCTTCGCCGATGAGCCCCTCGCCGACGTGGGCGTGCTCGTCCTTGTTGGTGCCGCAGGCGTGTTTCGAGTCGTTGAGGTGGACGTACTTGAGGTGTTCTAACCCGACCACGTCGTCGAACTCCGCGATCGTCTCGTCGACGGCTTCGGGAGTCGAGAGGTCGTACCCCGCGGCGAACGCGTGGGCGGTGTCGACGCAGACGGCGATGTCGGTCTCCGTGCGGTCGATGACCTCCGCTAGGTGCTCGAACTCGCCGCCGAGCTTCGTGCCCGCGCCCGCGTCGCTCTCGATCAGGATCGTGACGCCGTCGGGCACGTCGAGCTCGTCGATCACCGACGCAGCGTTGTCGAGCCCGCCCTCGACGCCCGCGCCCGTGTGCGCGCCGAGATGGACGTTGACGTACGGGATTCCGAGCGTGTCGGCCGCGTCGACCTCCTTCTGCATCGAGTCGAGCGACTTCTCGCGGAGCCCCTCCTTGGGCGTACAGAGGTTGACGAGGTACGACGTGTGAATCACCCACGGTCCCTCCAGCTCGCGTTCGGTGCCCTCGCGGAACCGCTCGGCCTCCTCGTCGCCGATGTTCGGGTCCTGCCACACCTGCGGAGAGTGGGTGAATATCTGTCCGCAGTTGCCGCCGACCTCCACTTGGTTATCGACCGCGTTATCCACGCCGCCCGCGATCGAGACGTGTGCGCCGACCTTGTGAGTCATACCGTCTCCAGGTGGGCGCCGGAAAAAGCCCCTTCGGAACCGGTCGACTCTCGTCTGCGACGTCGTCGCCCCTCTGAACCCCCGCGGCGCTCTCTGAACCCCCACGGCGCTCTCTAAACCCCCGGCGCTTACCCGGTTTCGGCTCCGTCTCCGTTCCCGTTCTCGTTCTCCTTCCCCTTCCCGGGACGCGACCGCACCCACTCTTCATCCCGATACTTCGTCTCGACGAGTTCCTCGGCCCGTCGCAGCTCCGCGTCGGTCCACGATCCGTCGCGACCGAGAGCAACTCTCCCGCTTCCGTCGCCGCCCTCGCGGTCGTCGTTCTCGCGGTCGCCGCCCTCTCCGACCACCCACGCGACGAGCGCCTCTTCCACCGCGGTCACCGCGTCCGCCCGATCGAGGTCGGCGAGTTCGTCCATCCCGACGACCCGATCGCGGAACCCGTCCGCCGTCACGGGTGGGTCCGCGAACGTTCCGAGGTGCCGCTCCGCCTCGACCGAGAACGTCAGCGAGCCGTGCTGGATGACGGCGTCCCGCTTTCGGTACTGGGCGTTGCCGGCGATCTTCCGCCGACGATCGCCGCTCTCACCGCCGTCACCGGATCGGCCGGCGACCACGTCGTGTGCCGGATGCAGTTCCCGCAGGTAGCAGGCCGGGTGGTACAGCTCCGGCACCCCCTCCTCGACGTAGCCTGCGTCGAGCCCGAGCCGGTCGAACGCGTCGAGGACGGGTTCACAGAGCAGGTGGTAGCAGTCGAGCAGTTCGCCCGGCACGTCGGCGGCCGGGACGACGATCGAGTAGGCCACGTCGCCGCGCGTGTCGTGGTAGATCCCGCCGCCGCCGGTCTGGCGCCGGGTCACGTCGATCCCCTCGCGCTCGCAGAACGCCCAGTCGACCGTTGCCGGGTCCTGTCGGTAGCCGAGCGTGAGACAGCTCGGGTCCCACCGGTACGTTCGCACCGTGGCCGGGCCGCCGGCAGCCACCGTCTCGGCGGCGACCTCGTCGAGCGCCATCTGCATCGGTCCCGGCCGCGACTCCTCGCGGATCAGCCGCCAGTCGCCCGCCGGCGCGCTCACCGTCCACCACCCGCGCTCCGCGATCGGCTATCGCCTCCGCCCTGCGCTTCGTCGGCGTGCATACGTCCTCCGTCGGCGCCCTATCCGAAAGCGGTTGCGTTCGGGGAGCTGCGACGGCGCGGCACCGTCGCAAGCGGAACCGCCGGACGCGTCTCGGTCGTAGCGCTCCGGCCGCGCTCATCGCCACCTCGGTGTGAAGCGGGGCCGCCGCGGCGAACCATCATCCCCCACGTGCGAGACGAATCAGTTCGACGGAGTGATCGGTCTGATACCCAGAAATATAGTTATTGAATGTATTAGTTATAATTGATATTTAGATTTCGTCGACTTGAGACCTGCTTGAGTGTGAGAAAAAACCCGGGTTTAGGTATTTCAAGCCGGAATATCGATCGGGAATATTCCGATCGAAACGGGGTCGACGCCGGCACTACTAAAATATTCCAACAGTATATTTGGAATATATCGGAATATCCCGTCTATACTATCATTATATGAGATATAGTGAAAAACATCGCATAAATTTTAAAATAATAAATGCGGTGGGGTAGAATAATTCTATATTTTGATACATATTTGGAGATATATGATTACAGTTATTTCTGTTGTCGTCGGATACGACTCGACGGCTCGTTCGGCACACCGAATCACGCCGAATCCGAACCCCGAGCGTTCGACTACTGCATTACAATACTACTGATGTAATTGATTTCCATTCGATGCGTCGCTGGCTCGCCACCGTGAGCGCCGTCTCGCGGTGGCCCCTTCCCTGACGCGCACGGTCGACATCGCAGTAGAACGCGTCGAAGCCTTCCGAGCAGCCGGGCGCTCCACGCGACTCACGCGACGTGTGCTGTTCTCTCGCACGCATTCACGATCACTAACGATCATCTATATTACGACCCGCCATGCGGGACAGAGTTCGCGTCCAGGCAGTTCGATCCGCGTCAGTTTCCTCGATGAATCCCCCGGATGTCGGACGAAACGAGGAGATGGCTCCGCCAGTCGCCACACCTGTCGGTCGGTTCCGTTTATCCTCATCCCGCATCGCGGGAAACACGCTGACCGACTCGTGACGCCGTCCGCCGGTCGGTCGTTTACGGATCGGGCGCGTGCAGGGTGGACAGTCGGTCGCCTCGGTGGGCGCCCGGGGCGGTCACAGGTACTCGATGTTCAACTCGATCTCGTTGACGGTGCCTAAGAGGAGGTTCGGCAGTCCCTCGCGGAAGTAGTCGCCCGTCAGCCGGTTCGCCGGTCCCGACACGCTGATCGCCCCGAGCACCGTGTCGGTCTCGTACTGGACCGGAACGCCGACCGCCCGAAGTCCGGACGTCGACTCCTCGTCGTTGAACGCGTACCCCCGCTCTCTGACGGTTTCGAGCTCCTCGTCGAGCGCTTCCCGTTCGGTCGTTTCGGGCGCGGCGACCCCGTCGAGAATCCGCCTCCGGCGATCGGCCGGTAGGTTCGCCAAGATCGCCTTTCCCGCCGCGCTCACATGAAGCGGGCCGCGCTTCCCGATCGTCGCGTCAGTCTTGACCGCGTCCGGACCCGCGTGGGTGTACATGTACACCCGCTCGCCGTGCTCCTCGGTGATGAACTGGACGCGTTCCGACGTATCTTCGCCCAGCTGTCTGACTTTCTTGTGTATCAGCTCGTTCGCGGGGAGCGTCTTCCGTCGCCGTCCGCCGTGGGTCAGGAACCGGAGGCTCAACTCGTACTCGTTCCCCTCGCGTACGATGTATCCGCGCTCGTGCAGCGTGGTGAGGTGGCGGTGGGCGGTGCTCGTTCCGACCCCGACGCCCTCCGCAACCTCCTCGATGTTCGCCGACCCCGCCCGGTGGAGGTACTCGACGATGTCGAGCGTCGTGTCGACCGCTTTGACCCGCCCGCGATCCGGCGTGTGTTCCATGCCGCTTCCAACGAGACCGAGTGTGATAATTGTCCCGCACCGCGGGATGAGCTGTGGTCATTTCCGTGCGATCGACTCGCACGAAGTCGGTCCGCGATCGGTCCGCGACCGGTCCGCCTCCTGAATCCGTGCCGTCAGGCGGACGGTGGCACGAACGAGTTCACTCCGGGCGGTAGTATCCCGTTCCGTCCATCAGGCGACGCTGCGTCCGGTAGACGGTGACCGACTCGACATCGGGGATCGACCGATCGACCTCGGCGGTCGCGGTCATCGTGCCCTTCGGGTGCCCGAGCGTCACCGTCGACTCGGGGTCCGCGGCGACTTCGTTGGGGATCGTCCCGGGGATCTGCGCCGCGGCCGCGGTACAGGAAACGCCGGTGACCGCGTACACCGGATGGAGCTTCCCCATGCTCATGTACCTCGCCGTCAGGTCGGTCTCCTCGGCCGCGACGTCGCCTCCCTCCGGCGTCGTGTAGTCCGTCGGCGGAGCCACGAAGACCAACTTCGGGTAGCCGGGCGTCTCGATCGAGGCCTCGTCGGGATCGTCGACGAAGCCGAGTTCGACCGCGACCGTCCCCCGAATCCGTTCGAGCCGTTCGAGGAGTTCCGCGTCGCCGTCGATCTCCGCCCGACCCTCGGTAGCGGTGAGTCCGATGTCCTTCGCGCGGACGAAGGCGATCGGCGTCGTGACGTCGAGCACGGTCGTCTCGATCGTCTCCCCGTCGACGTCGATATCGATCGTCGGGCCGCCGAGCGGGAACAGCCCGTTCGTCATCGCGCCGGCCGGATCGTGGAACGTCGTGTCGATCTTCGCACCGGTACCGGGGACGCCGTGGATCTTGAAGTCGCCGACGCTCGCCGCGCGGCCGTCGGCAAGCGGCACCGTCTGAGTGATATCCGCGCCGGTGTTCGTGTTGTACAGCTCAACCGTGACCTCCCCGTCGTCGGGGTCGACCGGAACCATCCCCTCGTCGACGGCGAAAGATCCGATCGCGCAGGTGAGGTTCCCGCAGTTGCCGCCGTAGTCGACGACCGCCTCCTCGACGGCCACCTGCCCGAACGTGTAATCGATATCGATCCCCTCCCGATCGCTCGGAGAGACGACCATCAGCTTCGAGGTCGTCGACGTTGCGCCGCCGAGTCCGTCGATCTGTCTGTCGTCGGGGCTGCCGAACAGCGAGAGGATCGCTTCGTCTCGGTTCTCTTCCGGCAGGTTCGACCGGGGGATGAACACGCCCTTGCTCGTGCCGCCGCGAACGATGGCGCAGTCGATCGCGCGCTGATCGCCGACCAGTGTATCGTTCATTCGCCCGACCCGACGTAGTCGACGGTCTCTTCGGCTGCGATCTTCCCGAACACCGCTCCGTTAGCGAGGCCGGTCCCGCCCGGGTAATTGTCGAAGAACAGCCCGCCGGTCGTGTTCCCGGCGACGTACAGGCCCGGAATCGGTCGGCCGATCGTGTCGAGCGCCCGGGCGCGGTCGTCGGTCGCAGCACCGCCGAAACTGAAGGTGATTCCGCCCGTGACCCGGTAGCCGTGATACGGCGGCTCGTCGAGCGGAAGCGCCCAGTTGGACTTTTCGAGGTCGAGCCCCGCGGTTCGGTTCCCGTCGAGCGAATCGGGGTCGAACTCCCCGGGATCCGTCGCCGCGTTGAACTCCTCGACGGTCGAGGCGCCCGCGTCGGGGGCGTCGCATTCGAGCGCTTCGAGCACTTCCTCGACGGTGTCGCCGGTGACCCAGTCGCCCGGACCGGTCGCACGCATGTGCTGTTTGAGAGGGTCGTCGATGACGATGAACGCCTCGTGTCCCGGCTCCTCGAAGATGATCCGACCGAGCTTGGCGTAGGTGTGCGCCCGGGCGTCCTCGCCCTCGTCGAAGAACCGTTCCCCGTCGTTGTTCAACAGCACCCCGTACTGGTAGCCGTCGACCCGGTTCGCGCCGCCCTCGTACTCGGGCGACTCGCTGTCGATGAGCGCCATGTGGGCTCCGCCCCACTGGCCGTCTGCCCGGGCGCCCGCGTCGAGGACCATCTCGATCCCCTCGCCGGTGTTGTACCGGCTCCCGCGGACCGTCATCGCGTCGTAGTCGGAGCCGTAGTACCGGGTCCGCTTCTCCTCGCTCGACTCGTAGCCGCCGGCGGCGACGACCACGGCGTCGGCGCGATACTCGACATCACCGTCGTCGTTTCGCGCGCGGAGGCCGGACACCACGCCGTCGTCGAACAGGATTTCGCGGGCTTCGGTTCGATACTCGAACGTCGCGCCCTCCGCCTCGGCGGCCTCGACGAGGTCCGCGACGAGTTCCTCGCCGTCGAAGAAGGTCCGAGCGACCGTGTATCCGACGTTGAGCGGCTCCATGTCCCACTTGACGCCGCGCCCGGTGAGCCAGTCGACGGTGGGGCCGATGTTGTCGACGATGGTCCGGGCCAGGTCCTCGTCGGCCCGCCCGTTCGTCTGTTTCATGATGTCCGCGTAGAAGTCGTCGGGCGTGTAGTCGTCGATGTTGTACTCGTACCCGTGCTCTTCGAGGTCCGAGTCCGACGACGCGACCCGGAAGGACTCGCTGTACCGCGTGTGTCCGCCTCGCTTGTCTTTCGGCGACTTCTCCAGGACGGTGACGTCTAACCCCTGCTCGACCGCGCGGTTGGCCGCGCTCAGTCCGGCGATCCCACAGCCTACAACGACGACATCCTGGTCGGTGACGATTTGCATCTCCGCTGACCATCTATGATGAACGGACATAGACGTTTCGTCCCTTTACCGTCGCCGTCAGAGGATATATTCGTGCGGCCGTCGAGGTGAGCGGTATGGACGCAGTCGTGATAGACGAGTTCGAGTCGTTCGACGTGATCGACACCCCCCGTCCGGAGCCCGGATCGGGAGAGGTCCTGATAGACGTGTCGCGGGTCCAGTTGAGCGTGACCGAGTGCCTGCTCTACCGCGGCGAGTCGGTCGCGCACTACGACGCGGTGCGACGGCGAATCAGGGACGAGAAGCCCGGTGCGCGGCTGTTCGGTCACGAGTTCTGCGGGGTCGTCGCCGAGTGCGGTCCGGACGTCGGCGGCTACGAGGTCGGTGACCGCGTGTACGCCCCCGGCAAGATCCACTGCGGAGCGTGTCCGTACTGTCGGTCCGGGTACGAGAACTACTGCCCGGACACCGAGGCGATCGGCTACGATCGGCCGGGAGCACTCGCGGAGTACGTCCGGCTCCCCACCGAACCGCTCCGGCCGGTCCCGGAGGACGTATCGGACGCCGAGGGAGCTGCGCTCCAGCCGCTCGCGAGTTCCGTGCTGTGCGTCGCGGATGCCGAGATCGATCCCGGCGACGACGTGCTCGTCGTCGGCGCGGGCGTCATGGGGTTCCAGTGCGCCCTGCTCGCGAAGCGATTCGGGGCCGGGACGGTGTACGCCGCGGACGTTCGCGACCGCCCGCTGGAGATCGCGGCGGCCAACGGCGCGATCCCGATCGACGCGACCGAGACAGACCCCGTCGCGGCGGTCCGCGAGGCCACCGGCGGCCTCGGAGCCGACGTGGCCATCGAGGCGGTCGGCGGCGGTCAGTCGCACGCGACCGACGGAGACGACCCCCTGGCACAGGCGTTCCGCGCGGCTCGCCGCGGCGGGACTGTCCTGCAGGTCGGTCACCTCTCCGGCGACGTCGAGATGACTCCGCGATCGGCCCGGTCGAAGGCGGTCCGCTGGGAGAACCCGCGGAAGGGCGTCGCCGACCTCGGCCCGGGGACCGACACGGGGACGCTCGCGGGCGACCTCATCGCGAGCGGCGCGGTCCCGATCGGCGAGTACGTCACCCACGAGTTCCCCGGCCTCGATTCGTTCGGGACCGCCGTCGATGTCACGCTCGACAAGGGCGCACACGACGCGCTCGGCCCCGCACAGATCGTCCTCGACTGACGATTTCGACTGACGATCGCCGCCCGAATCGGTGCCGACGGCGGCGGTGGCAGTCACCGGTCCCGACGTTTTCGAGAACGACCGTGCCGTTCAGTCGAAGAGCGATTCGACGAGCGCGCCGTCGTCGACGACGACCTCGCCGTCGAGTCGGACGGTCGGCGTCCGGACGACGCCGTCGAGGTGGATGTCGCTTTTGAGCGTGCCGCCGAGCGACTCGTTGTCGCCGACCGCGAAGTGGACGGTCCCCGCCTTCTTCTTGTCCTCCGCGAGGTTCCCGATGAGCTTCGCCTCGGGGTTGGTCCCGATCGCGAACTCCGCGATGTTGCCGGCGTTCTCGTCGTTCTCGTCGATGATGCGCCGGAGTTCGTCGGCGTCGTCGCCCCCGGTGACGCCCGTGACGAAGCCGTCTTCCACCTCGAGGGTGATCGGTTCGTCGACCTGCCCGAGGTTGTCCATCGAGACGTCGATGACGATCTCGCCGTTCGCGGTTCCCTCCGCCGGGTGAGTGGGTGATTCTCCCGGCGGGAGCGTCGCGAAGCCGTAGTTCTCGTGGTAGTAGCCGTCCAGCGAGAACGCCGAACACCCCTCCAGGCTGAAGGAGATGTCCGTCCCTTTGTCGCTCGTGATGTGGGCCTCCGTGGCCGCATCGAGCACGTCGCGGACCGCCTCGGTCCGTCGGCGGAGCTCCTCGAAGTCGACGCTCATCGCGCCCTCGACCATCATGTCCTCGGTGACGCTCCGCAGGATGCCGAACCGAGTACCGGCCTCCGCGGCCGCCAGCCGCGATCGCGTGTGCGTGATCGCGTGGCTCGTGCAGGTGAACGCGACGTCCGCGGCGGCCATCGCCTCCGCGACCGTCTCCGGCGGCTCGTTGCCGTGGCTTTCGAGGAGGGGCATCGTCGTCGTGATCGCCTCGGCGCCCGCTCCCGACGCGGCCCGAGCGACGCTCCGGGCGACCCGTTCTTTTCTCGCGTCCGCGATAACGAGGACCTCCTCGCCGGGTTGCACGTCGAGACAGTCCTCGACGATACCCCGTGCTGCCGCCGCCATCTCGACATCTAACATGAACGATTCACCAGATTCGCTCGGATATAATAAACACACCGGTGGAGGCTCTCTTCTCGTTTCTCACCTCATACTCGAGAATGTTCAACCGTATTTTATTTCAATTGGTCGTTGCTATACGTTTCGCCGAACCGTCCGCACCGCGCCCGCGTCGATTAGGCGGCGGCGCTCGGTCGGCGGCGCTCGGTCGGCGGCGCTCGGTCGGTCTTACACGAGTAGCGACGCGGCAGGGGAAGACGATGTACACGATCGAACCCGATCGTATCAGGAACGTATTTGTAACCCGCTGCCCGTTCTCTGTGTATGGACTCCGTTCAGGAGATGAAGGGAGCGAGTATCGTCGTCGACACCTGTGCCGCGATCGAGGCCGGTGAGGACGTGCTGGTGGTGACCGATTGGCAGGTCGCGGATGTCGCCGAGCGCGTCGCCGCGGCGGCCAACGAGCGCGACGCCAACGTGACGATGACGATGATGGACCCCCGCGAGTACGACGGGAACGAGCCCGAGGACACGGTCGCGGCCGCGATGATGGAGGCGGACGTGATCATCACGCCGGTCCACCGGTCGATCACGCACTCGAGCGCGACCGCCGAGGCGAAAGCGAACGGCGCGCGCGTCATCAGCATGGTGAAGTTCACCGACGAACAGCTCGTCCGCGGCGGGCTGTACGCCGACTACGAGGGCATGCGCCCCCACTGCGAGGAGATGGCGCGGAAGTTCTCCGAGGCGAGCGAGGCGCGCGTCACCTCTCCGCAGGGGACTGATGTCACCGTCGATCTGGAGGGGCGAGACGGCAACGCGCACCCGGGAATCGCGGACGAGCCGGGAGAGTTCACCGCGCTGGTGCATATCGAGGCGAACATCGCGCCGGTCGAGGGGGGCACCGACGGCACCGTCGTCTTCGACGGCGCGATCCCGAACCTCGACATCGGCGTTCTCGAGGAGCCGGTTCGGATGGAGATCGAAGACGGCGCGGTCACCTCGGTCGAGGGCGGCAAGGAGGCGAAGACGATCGAGCGCGTTTGGGCGGAACACGACGATCCGGCGGTCTACAACATCGCCCAGCTCGCGGTCGGCATGAACCCCGAGTGTCCCGAGTTCAACGGCTGGTTCTCGAACGACCACGGCCGCTACGGTAACGTCCACTTCGGGATCGGTACCAGCAGCAACCTCGGCGGCACCACTCGCGCGCCCGTCCACTTCGATGCGATGATGGCCGAGCCGACGCTCGAACTCGACGGCGAGGTCGTCGTCGACGGCGGGGAGTTCGCGTTCTTCTGATCTGTTCGCTATTTCTTTATAGCACAACTTTCACTGCCGGATGAACGCGAATAACTTGAGATACAGAACTTATTAGCTCTCCACAGTAAATTTGTTAATAAACTCAATTTAGTAACAGAGTCTTGTACCAAAAGGTTCAAATAGGTATCTTCCATTTGCTGCGATGTATGGGAGACAATAACGATCGATCGTCTGCTACCCGTCGGGACTACATCAAGTACGCCGGTGCCGCATCGGCTGCGGCAATGACCGGCCTCGCGGGCTGTTCGGACGGTGGCGACGGCGAGTACCCCAACGAAGACATCACGTACATCATCCCCTTCTCGGAGGGCGGCGGAACCGACACGTACGCCCGTCAGTTCATCAGCCACATGGGTGACGAGCTCGGCGTCAACATCGCGATCGAGAACGTCCCCGGCGCGGCGTCGCTTCGGGGTACCGGACAGCTGTACAACTCCGACGCCGACGGCTACACCATCGGCGGCTTCAACCCGCCGTCGACGCCGGTCTCGGCCATGGTCAACCCGCCGGAGTTCGACATGACCAAACTCGAGGGAGTCGGGACGTACGCCCGGACGCCGTTCGTCGTCGTCGCCAACCCCAGCTACGGGATCGAGGACTTTGACGACCTGCTGTCCCGCTACGCCGACGGCGAGCTCGAGATCTTCTCGGGCAAGGAACGCGGGGGCGTCGACCACGTGCTCGCCTTACTGATGCAGGGGAACGACAGCTACGACTTCCAGTGGGACCGGTACGTCGGCTACGACGGAACCGGTCCGGCGGTTCAGGCGACGATCTCCGACGAGGTACCCGCGGCGATCGCTACCGACACCGGCGCCGCCGGCGCGGTCGAGGACGACCGTCTCGACGTGATCGCGTGTCTATCGAGTCAGGGATCCGAGGTGTTCCCCGACATTCCGAGCACCACCGATCTCGGATACGAAAACATCGACTTCCTCGGGCAACTCGTTCGCGGTATCTTCGCTCCGGAAGGGACCTCCGAGGATCAAATCCAGGTGCTGACGGAGGCCCTCGAAGCCGCCCTCCAGACGGACGAAGTCCAGAACTGGTCCGAGGAGACCGGTAACGTCGTCGAGTACGGCGGTCCCGAGAGCGCGTCCAACGCGGTCACCGACGCGTTCGAACAGATCCCCGAACAGGTCGACCTCGAATCGGTCCGCGAGGCCGCGGACGAGTAGGCGCACCGCTTTCCCGCCCCGGGTTTATCATCCGCCGCACCACCAGTCGAGACCATGTGTATTAATATCAGTCAACCTCCAGCATCACACAGGCATGTCACGTAACTCGCTGTATCGACGGCTGTCCGAACGGTTCGATCAGGAGCGATTTCTCCTGATCGTGTTCATCCTCGGATCTGGTATCGCACTCGCCGAGACCTTCCGCTTCGACATCAGCTCAGCCGCACGCTTCCCGCGACTGACGGGATCGGTCGTGTTCGTCGGTGCGCTTCTGCTGTTCTTCTCGAAGTACCTTCCGGGGCCGATCCGAGCCGCCGTGGAGGAGTCGAGCAGCGTCTTCGAGGCCGACGAGGAGTTCGAGAAGCGTCAACAGAAGACCACGGACCAGCAACAGGAGGGACGGGGCACGACCGAACCCGACGCGGCCGAGACGGACCGAAACGAGCTGTCCACCGTCGGGCGCCCGATCCACGACTCCGTCTTTACCGGTCTCATCGCGACCGGATACGCCGCGCTCGGCTTCGCGATCGGCATCCTCTGGGCGACCCCGATCTTCGTCGTCGTGTACGGCTACTGGTTTAAACTGCCCCGGTACCTCACGGCGGTGCTCGCCGTCATCGGATTCGCGATCGCGTACGGATTCATGTCGGTGCTCGGCGTCCCGCTCGATCGCGGTCAACTGCTCGTCACGAGCGGGGTGTTCTGAATGACGGCGCTCGCTGCCTTCACGGAGGCGCTCTCGATCGTCTTCAGCTGGCCGACGCCGATCTGGATCGTCATCGGGCTAACGCTCGGCATGATCGGCGGAGCGCTTCCCGGGATCGGGTCCTCTCTCGGGATGGCGATCGTCTTGCCCTTGACGCTTCCGTTGGGTCCGATCAACGCAATCATCCTTCTCGTCAGCATGTACAGCGGGGCGATGTACGGCGGCAGTATCTCCGCCATCCTCGTGAACGTCCCCGGGACCGGCGGAGCGGCCGCGACGACGTTCGACGGGTATCCGATGGCGAAACAGGGGCGAGCCGTCGACGCGCTCTCGATGTCGGCGACCGCGTCCGCGACCGCCGGGTTCCTCTCGGTGCTCACGCTGCTGCTCATCTCGCCGATTCTGATCGAGGTCGTGCTGCTGTTCGGTTCGCCCGAGTACTTCCTGATGGCGATCCTCGGGCTCTCGATGATCACCATCGTCGCCGACGGGTCCATGGTCAAAGGGCTCGTCGCCGGCGCGGCCGGCCTGCTGATCACGACGGTCGGTATCGCCCCGAACTCACCGGAACTCCGGTACACCTTCGGGAGCCTCGGGCTCTACGACGGGATCGACTTCATCGCGGCGCTCATCGGGATGTTCGCGGTCGCCGAGATGTTGAAGCTCGCCGGCCAAGAGGGCGGGATCGCCGACGCCGAGATCGATCTGTCCGGAAACACGTTCTCGGGCGTTCGGGAGACGCTTTCGCACCCGTGGCAGATCATCAAATCCGGCTACGTCGGCATGTTTATCGGTGCGATTCCGGGCGCCGGCGCCACCGTCTCAAACTTCCTCGCGTACGGCGAGGCGATGCGGAGCTCCGACGACCCCGGTCGGTTCGGCAACGGGGAGCCCCTCGGCGTCATCTCCAGTGAGGCGTCGAACAACGGCACCATCGGCGGATCGCTGATCCCGACCATCTCGTTCGGGATCCCCGGCAGCGGCTCGACCGCCGTGCTGCTCGGCGGACTGCTGATGCACGGACTGCGCCCCGGCCCGCAGCTGTTCGAGGCCGACCTTCACATCACCTACGCGTTCCTGATCGCGCTGCTGTTCGGTAACATCTTCATCGTCCTGATCGGCGTGCTCGTCGTGACGCGCCTGGCGAAACTCACCCAGGTCGACACCCACGTCATCATCCCGCTGATCCTCGTGTTGTCGATGGTCGGCGGCTACACGCTCCGATCCAACTGGGTCGACGTGATCACCGTTCTCGTCCTCGGATTCCTCGGGTACATCATGGTTCGGAAGAACTACTCGATCATCGCGTTCGTGCTCGGGGTCGTCTTGGGACCGATCGCCGAGGAGAACCTCATGCGATCGCTTCAGATCTCCGGCGGCTCCTACGACATCTTCGTCACCAAGCCGCTGTCGCTGCTCATCACGGCGGGGATTCTCGTGATCCTCCTCGGACCGTACGTCAAACCCGCGCTCGAACGGCGGCTCGGATAGCCCCGTTCCGGGCGCGGGTCCGGTTCGTCATCCCTTCTGATCGGCCGTCGCGACCGTACCGTCCGCCGGTGGCTCCCTTCTCGACCGCTTGCGACGGAGCGCGCCGCCGCCGCTTCCGACGGTCCGCCCGCGCCGTCCGGACGGGATACCCGGTGCGTCGACTTCGTCCTCGGCACCACGCCGGAGAGCCCGTCACACGACGAGCGGCCAGTAAACGAGCCACGACAGCGCGATCACGACGACCCCGTGGACCATCGTCACGAGGCCGAAGACGAGCACCTCTCGGAGCCCCAGCGGTCCCTTGTCGTACGAGAGCAGCACCGAGGTGGTGTTGAACGGGAAGAACGTCGTCGAGCCGACGGCGATCAGCACGGACAACGCGAGGTAGAGGCGGTTGAGTTCGAGGACGTTCGCGAACTCCATGATGATCGGCAGGGCAACTACGATCGCGGCCGATGCGGTCGAGAACCACGAGCGGATGACGACGGCGAGCGCGAGGAGCGTCCCGATCACCAGCCACGGCGCCATCGCCGCGAACGGGACGACCTCGATGAGCGTCTCGACGACGTAATCGAGCGTCCCCGTCGTCTCCATCGCGTCGAGGATGGAGAACATCGCTCCGATGAGAAAGAGAATGCCCCAACTGACATCGGCGATCAGGTCGCGATCGACGATGCCCACGCCCGGAACCGAGAGCACTGCGACCGCCGCGGCCGCCGGAACGATCGTCGGGACGCCGACGAAGGAGCCGGCGATCCACGCCACCACCGCGCCGAGCATGACGACGCTGACGATTCGCTGATCTCGCGTCAGCGTGACCCCGCCGTCGCTCGAATCGCCGATCCCGTCCGCGTCGAACGCGTCACCCGTCTCGTCTTCCGGCTGCCCCCCGTTCGACGAGGCGTCGCCGTCCCGCTCGCCCGATTCGAGCGTCAGGTCGTCGTCGACGCCGTACACGACGAGGACGCTGACCGTCGACAGCCAGAACAGGAGGATCATCGGGGGGATCATGTACACGGCCCACTGGACCCACGTGATCGTCCGAACTGATTCGTTGATCAGCTGTGACGTGATGATCGCCATCCCCCCGCCCGTCATCAGCATCATCGACCCGATCGGGTTAATGTGGCCGAGAACGATGAAGCAGGCCCTGCGAAACGTCCCGTCGTCCGAAAGCCCGTACGCGTCCGTCATCCGGTTGACGACGGGAATGAACGTCACCGTCCGGGCGACCGCCGACGGCATCAGGAGCGACAGTCCGAACAGATGCGTCGCAAGCGATCGAACGGTCGTTCGCGGCGTGCTCCGCGTCGAGAGCATCCGCCCCGCGACGATCCGCCCCAGACCGACCTCGGAGATCGCCCCGCCGAGGAGCAACAGAAGCAACAGAAAGAACACGAGCGTCGAGGCGAATCCGCTGACCGCGTCCTCGAACGTCGGGACGAGTTCGAGAGCGAACAGCAGGACCGACGCGGCCGTGCTCGAAACGACGTACGGGACGGCTTCCGTCAGCCACAACACGAGCGCGAAGAGAAAGACCGCGAGCACGAGCTGCATCTCGCGCTCGAGGCCGCCGAGCGGCGGCGCGAAAATCCCACCCACCAGCACGGCGATCGATATCCAGATCCCCGCGACGCCGAAGCTCGGGAGCGATATGCGATTGACGGAAGCGCGCAATCCGCCCTGGGAGGGTGGCATGTTGCCCTACCAACGCGGGTACACCTCAAAAACACCACGGACCCAGCAAGCGCGACGGTCGCGATCCACTGAAATCGCGATCCACTGAAAGTTATAAGGGTGCTCGCCACGGAGAAGATGGCAACCATGACTATCGTCGCTGGGGTCGAACGGATCGATCGGGAGAGCAACGCCGTGATCGAGGGGCGAAACCACGCCGAAGCGTTCGGGGAGGACCTCCACGTCGTCCATGTGTTGAGTCAGTCCGCGTTCCGCGACCTCGAACAGGACAGCCTCAGCGACACGGGGAAGACCGTCCCCGTCGACGACGTTCGGGCGTACGCCAAAGAGACGGCCGAAAGCGTCGCGAGTCGAACGACCGACGACTACGAGGCCGTCGGCCTCGTCGGCGACGCCGGCGAAGAGATCGTTCGGTACGCGAACGAACAGGACGCGAGCTACATCTGCGTCGGCAGTCGCCGCCGCTCTGCGGTCGGCAAAGCGCTGTTCGGCAGTGTCACCCAGGACGTGCTGTTGAACGCGGAGTGTCCCGTCGTCACCCACGTACGACCGGATCGAGAGGAATGACGGGCGGAGCGCCGCGCGCGCTCGTCGATCAAGACGTGAAGCCGCGCGACGCGCTCGAACGCGAAGTCGGCGACGCCCTCGCGCTCGAAATCGGCGTCGAGCCGACCGAAGAGGCGCTTATCGAGGCGCTCGACGGCGTCGAGATCCTCTTTACCACGTCCCGGCTTCCGGTCACTCGACGGGTGCTCGAACGGGCCGACTCGCTGCGGCTCGTCGCGAAGATCGGGACGGGGATCGACACGATCGACCTCGACGCCGCCGCGGACACCGGCGTGGCCGTCGTGTACACTCCGGGAATGAACGCGCTCTCGGTCGCCGAGCACGCCCTGACGCTGCTTCTGGCGGTCAAGCGGAACGTCTTGACGGGCCAACGCGCGCTGGAGGCGGGGAAGTGGCGCGACGAGGTACCGAACGCGCAGGCGGTCGCGGGCACGTCGGTCGGGATCGTCGGCTTCGGCAACGTCGGATCGCGGCTCGCGGGCCTGCTCGACGGCTTCAACGTCGACGTGTACGCCTACGATCCGTACGTCCATGACATCGACACGCAGATCACGGGCGCGACGCTGACCGATTTCGAGACCGTGCTCTCGGAACCCGAAGCCGTGGTCGTCACCGCCGAGCACACGTCCGAGACGCGGGGGATGATCTCCGAGCGCGCCCTCGCGACGATGGACGACGACGCCGTGCTCGTGAACACGGCCCGCGGGCCCATCGTCGACACCGAGGCGCTCGTCGACGCGCTCAGGGCCGGCACGCTCGGGGGCGCCGGCCTCGACGTGTTCGAAACCGAGCCGCTCCCGTCCGATTCGCCGCTTCACGACTTCGAGAACGTCGTGACGACGCCCCATATCGCGGCGTCGTCGGTTCGAGCGCGCTCGGCGATCATCGAGACGCTCGTGGAGTGCGTGTTCACGTTCCTCGACGGGGAGGCCCTTCCGGAGCGGTTCGTCGCGGTCGATCCGGCGGCGGGAACGCGCGTCGCCCCCGCCGACTCCGGCGGGAGCTAGTCACACGGCGGACGCCTCCGTCGATCCCGCCGTTTTCGGCTCGCGGGATCCGTTGCCGTTCGGTCGCCAATTCCTCGATCTATCCGTCGCCGAACTTCCCGTCACCCGATGAATCGTGGGCTCGCCGCAGCTCTCGGTATATATCGCTTCACATGTTCGGGAGAACTGTTTCGGCAGTCCGCCCTCCAGTCGCAGGTGGTTATCGAGATATATGTCCAACGAACAGTACGATGCGGTCGTCGTCGGCTGCGGGCTCGCCGGGCTCGCCGCAGGGATCCGTCTCGCGGAACGCGACTGCTCCGTGGTCGTTCTCGAGAAATCCCCGAAAGCGCACCGAGGCGGTCACACTCGCTTCACCGAATCGTTCCGGATCCCCACGGCGGACATCGACCTCGACGTCGAGTTCAACGTCGAAGACTACACCGCCGCGGACTTCTACTCGGACCTGATGAAGACGACGAACTACCGGGCCGACAACGAGTTGGCTCGCACGGTCACCGAGGGGGCCGCGGACACCTTCGAGTGGCTCACCGAGATGGGACTCGACTGGGAGTATCAGGCACCCCATCCCGGGTACACCGCGGGCCGCGTCTGGCTCGACGGCGAAACGATGATCGACGACTTGGTCGAGCACTACGAGTCGCTCGGCGGGGAGGTGCGGTACGACGCCACGGTACGGGACGTGCTCAGGGCCGACGACGGCTCCGCTTCCGGTGTGTCCGGATTCGTCGACGGGCGCCGCGTTCGGTTCGAGGCGGACGCCATCGTCCTCGCCGCCGGCGATTACGGCTCCAGCAAGGAGAAGCGGACGCGGTACTTCGGGCCGGGGTACGGGAACATGAAGGTCCGCGGGAGCCGATACAACACCGGCGAGGTTATCGATTCCGCGATGGACGCCGGCGCGAAGTCCGACGGCGAGTGGGGCGACGCCCACATGGCGATCATCGACGCGGGATCGCCCGACGTCGAGGGCGGGATCACCCGGATCGACGGGTACCAGTACGGGCTCATCCTGAACCACGACGGCGAGCGGTTCGTCGACGAGGGCGAGGACTCGCGAGCGCACACGTACGCGAAGTTCGGTCGGCGGATCTTCGAACAGCCGTACCACGAGGCGTTCATCGTCGTCGACTCGAAGGTGGTCGACGACGTGGCGCACATGGGGCCCTCCCGGGCGATCACCGCGGACTCGATCGAGGCGCTGGTGCGGCGGCTCGACATCGAGAACCCCGAACGGGCGGTCGAGACCGTCGACGCGTACAACGAGGCCTGCGCCGCCGACGCCGCGGCGGCGTACGACCCGGACGCGCTGGACGGGAACGCGGCGACCGATGTCGATCCGCCCAAGTCGAACTGGGCGCTTCCCCTCGACGAGCCGCCGTTCACCGGCTATCCCGTCACCGGCGGCATGACGTTCGCCTTCGGCGGCGTCGCGATCACGCCGGACGGCGAGGTGCTGGACACTACCGACACCGTCATCCCCGGCCTGTTCGCGGCCGGCAACGTCACGGGCGGGCTGTTCTACGACAACTACCCCGGCGGCTCCGGTCTGACGAACGCGGCGGTCTACGGTCGCATATCCGCCGACACCGCGGCCGAGTACGTCTCGGAGACGGCTCCTAGACGATCGATCGACGACTGACCGGGGCGACGGGAGGTGTCTCGCAGAGCCGGTCCACGGCTCCGCGCCCAAGTACGCGGGCGAAGACAAGGTAAACCCCACGGCGATGATCCTCTCCGGTCGCGAGATGCTCGACTACCTCGGCTGGTCAGACGCCGCGGACCTCGTGCGCGACGCGGTCGAAGAGACGATCACGTCCGGGAAGGTCACCTACGACCTCCACCGACAGATCGAGGGCGGCGAGAAGCTCGCGTAAGCGATCGGTTCGTTCCCCTTCGGGAGACCGCGGATACCCATTCTTCGCGGACCGTCAGCCGTCGGCGGCGACGATCGCCGTCTGCGACGGGGATGTGAGGCCCGTTTGACCCTCCGCTTTTAACTTCTCTTCCCCGCTCGGTAGGGTATGGTACGCAAGTACGACCCGGAAAGCATCCCGTCGGTGTACAACCTCTCTGACGCCCCCGTCGCGAAGGAGGGGCCCGGGTTCGAACAGGTCGTCTTCCGAGGCGTCGACCAGATGGTCGGCATGACGACGATCGGACCGGACAGGGAGGACAAGCCGCAGCACACCCATCCGTGGGAACAGACGACGATCGTCATCGAAGGGGAAGTCGACTTCCTCGTCGACGGTGAGCGGGTCTCGCTCGGCGTACACGACGCGGTGGAGATCCCGCCGGATGTCCCGCACGCGTCTCGCGCCGTCGCGTCGGAGCCGGCGCGCTTGCTCGCCTTCTGGCCCCTGCGGGAGGACCGACTCGACGCGACCGATTACCAGGCGGAGTTCGATATCTAACCCCAGCGACCGGCCGAGCGAGGGTCGCGAGGTGACCCGGGAACTCGACCGCGTGCTCGCCGTCAACTTCAGAAGAGGTTCCAGACGACGCAAGCGGTCGTCCCGGACACGATCGATCGGGACGGCGGGTCGATCGTGAACCTGATCGGGGCGATGGTGTATCTCGGTGAACACGGCCACGCTCACAGTAGACGCGAACTCCACCCGCCGTCGACGGGCAACACCGACCCGGTGACGTACGACGCGGCCGGGGAGGAGACGAACGCAACCGCCTTCCCGAACTCCTCGGTCGTTCCCATCTCCGGCAGCGGGAGTTCCGCGACCCGGAGATCGCGCACTTCCGCCTCCGTCAGCCCCTCGCGTTCCGCCCGCGCCGAGATCTTCGACTCGATCCGGTCGGAGAGCACTCCTCGGGGGGCGACGCAGTTCGATCGGACCCCGTTTTCTCCTTCCTCGTTGGCGATCGTCTTCGAGAGCCCGTAGATGCCCGGTCGGAACACGTTTCCGAGGGTTCCGTGTGGAGTCGGCTCCGCCGCAGAGGCGGCGACGAGGTGCGTGATCGCGCCGCCGCCGTCGCGGAGCCCGGGCAAGGCGGCCTTGCACTGAACGACCGTGCTCCGGAGCACGTCGTTGTACCCGGCGTCGAACGCCTCCAACGAGGTGTCCTCGAAGGAGGCGTTGTTCGGACCGCCGTGGTTGGTCACCAACACGTCCAGTCCGCCGAACTCCTCGACGGCGGCCGCGATTCCCGACTCGATCGCGTCGGCGTCCGTGAGATCCATCTCGACGGTGAAGATCGCGTCGTCGTCACAGCCGGTCTCGTCGAGTATCGTCTCGCGGGCCGCGGCGAGGTTGTCCGCGCTCCGAGAGGCGATCGCGACGTTCGCTCCCTCCGCGGCGAACTGCGTCGCCGCACCGAGTCCGAGTCCTTTGCTTGCCGCGGCGACGAACACGGACGCTTCGCTGAGTCCTAACTCCATGGGTTGTTGTCTCTTTGAGGCTAGGTAACATTTCTGTTCGCGGTAGGACGCGAGGCAGGCGCACGACCGACCACTCACGCGTGTCGGTCGGCGTTCCCGCCGTCGACGGTGCCGGTCAAGCCCACCGGTGGGCCGCTACCGGTGCGCCGCGTCCACCCGCTCTCGCACGTCGGCGACGAACGACCCGAACTCGGGGTTTCCGCCCTCGCGAACCCACCGGTACGTGACGATCCCGTCCGAATCGATCACGAACACGCTTCGCTGAGCCGACTCGATAGAGCCGTACATGTCCGGGTAGACGACGTCGTACGCGCGGATGACCTCGTGATCCCAGTCCGAAAGCATCGGCACGTCGAACCCCTCCCGCTGTATCCAGACGTTCTGGGCGAACGGGAGGTCGACGCTAACGCCGTACACCGACGCATCGAGCGCCTCGAAGGAGTCGAGTTCGCTCCCGAAGGTACGCATCTCCTCGGTACACCCCCCGGTGAACGCTCCCGGCACGAACGCGAGCACGATCGGTCCGTCGCCCACTGCCTCCGACAGCGTAAACTCGGAGACATCGTCGTAGCGTCCTCCTCCGGCCAGCGGAACGGTGAAATCGGGTGCGCGGTCGCCTTCGAAGACCATGTCGGATCATGGCACGTACAGCGACCTAATGATACCGGGTCGCCACCGACCACGAGTACTTCTGGCGCTTCTGACGGTGCAAACTCGATCGTCGACTTGACGCACCGGAGAGTACCGGTTCTCCCCGTGTGCTATCCAACGACGGTGTGTGTCCGTCCGCGTTTCTCCGTCGTCGATCGGTGAGCGCCCATTCATATCACAAAAGGTGTTCTTTCCATCAACAATCAAAAATAATGTGCTTGAATGAAGAATCGCAATTCTCGGTCGGTTCGGTGAGAGTCACCGACACGATCGGGGCCAAATGCGCCCGATGAAACGACATTTACCGGTGTCGGAGCAACCGCGACGCTCAGTTGCCTCGGTCTGCCGTTCGATCGGAATTAGCTACCGATCTGACGAATCACAAGCCGTCATTCGAGAGAAAACCGCATTTCGGTCTCGATTTCGAGCTGCGATCCGATTTTGCTCGAGTCCCCAACCCATCAGCTGATGTATCTGTATATCAGATCGACAGTATCGGAAGCGATCGTGACTACTCGCTCCGACGTGGCGCGCCGACCCAAAATCATTTGATATCGCGTGATGCGATTTATCCCGCCGCCCACCCAACGCGCGTCCCTTTTAGGAATCGCCGGAGTAGGGGCGCGTATGGTTCGAAACGTCGCCGGCGACATGGCCGAGCTCGACCCCGAGGACTTCTATCTCCTCTCGGGCGTCGAGCAGGGGATGCGCTTCTCCGAATGGGTCCGCCGGGACAAGATCCCCGACTACGCCGACCTGACGCACGAGGAGGTCGACTACCGGATCGACCGGTGTCTCGACCGCGAGCTGATCGAACGCAAGACGATCCAGTACGAGGGGTACCAGCTCACCTTCGAGGGGTACGACGCCTTAGCCCTCCGCACCTTCGCCGAGCGCGAGACCATCGACGGCGTGGGCTCACCCCTGGGGTTCGGCAAGGAGGGAGACGTGTACGAGGCGCAGTCGTTCAAGCCGCTCGCCTTAAAGTACCACCGCGAGGGGTACACCAACTTCCGCGAGGTGAACCGCGAGCGCGAGTACACCGCCGACCGCGACCACGTCTCGTGGCTGTACACCGCGCGCAAGGCGGCCGAACGCGAGTACGAGGCGATGGAGGCGCTGTACCCCGACGTGTCGGTGCCGCGGCCGGTCGATCACAACCGCCACGCCATCGTGATGGACAAGTTCGACGGCGTCGAACTCGCTCGCGCGAAACTCGATCCCGAACAGGCGATCGGCGTCCTCGATCTCGTCCTCCGGGAACTCGTCACCGCCCACGACCTCGGATGGGTCCACGCGGACATGTCCGAGCACAACGTCGCGGTCGCGGAGAGCGGGATCACGATCTTCGACTGGCCGCAGGCGGTCCCCGTTGATCACGAGAACGCCCGCGAGTTCCTCGAACGCGACGTGGAGAACCTCCTGCGGTTTTTCGGACGAAAGTACCCCCACGAGGTGTCGCGAAACGAGGACATCGACGGGATCGCCGACGCGATCGTCGACGGCTCGTTTACCACGATCCGGACGTTCGGCGAAGAATAAATCACGCTCCGCTATATCGAATCGATTAGCGACCTCGCGCGCCCGTCGGGGTTCCAGTTTTGTTCCCGATCTCCGCGCCCCCGCGGCGCTTCTGTTCCCGATCCGTAACCGATTTATATTTTTAGGGTGGCCTAAAACCATGGCGCACGTCGGCGAACCGGGGTCCACGCGGACGGCCCGGTACCTTCTCGCGCTGTACATCGCGGAACACCGAGCGTCGCCGCCGATCTCGCCCGGACGGATCGCCGAGATGCTCGACCGCTCTCCGGCGGCGACGACGGAGATGCTCCAGCGGCTTGCGGCCGACGGGCTCGTCGCTCGGGAACCGTACGAGGGGGCGACGCTCACCGACGCCGGCCGAGCGCGCGCGGACGAGCTCCACGAGACGTACGTCGCGCTGTCGTGGTTCTTCCGCGACGTGCTCGACCTCGACGCGCACGAGCGCGAGGCGATGGAGATGGCCGGGCTGGTCAGTCCCGCGGTCGCCGAACGGCTCGCCCACCTGCTGTTCGAAGACATCGACGTCGATACCGAGACCCGTCCCGACGACCTCGGCGTCTCACCGACACGCACGGAATGACCGTCGCCGTCGATCGCATCCTTTTTGTTTTAGGTCCACCTAAAGACACGTAATGTCCGCAGGCGCTCGGTCTCGCACCGACTCTCGTCGCGAATCGGAATCCGAACAGATCCCGGCTGTCACCGTCTGTGAGGGATGTCCCGGCCGATCGGTGTTCATGGAATCCGAGAATACGGACGGGTGGATCGCGAGCGACCACGTCGTCGACGTGACTCGGTGAGATGACGGACGAATCAGCTTCGGACGAGGCACCGTCGTCCGCCGCTGACGACGGCCGGACGGTGATCGCGGGTCGGAACTTCGAACAGGAGTACCGACTCGACGCGAGCGAGGCCGGCGAGTTCCTGATCGCGCTCGGCGAACAGCTGCGCGACGGCGACGAGCTTCGGATCGAGGCCGACGAGTGGGAGCTACCGTTCGCGTTCGGCGAGCCCGTGGAGCTCGAGATCGACTTCGAAGGAGTCGGGGAGCCGGAACTCGAGATAGAGCTCGAACTGCCGGGGCGGACCGATCAAACAGCGCCGGACGTTCGGTAAAAAGCAGCCGTTTCTCCGTCAGTTCGTCGCGGACTCGGTCACGAGCGTGTCGTCCTCGAGGTAGTGTTCGATGTGGTGCGCGTGCTCTTCGATGTCCTCCAGCTGCTCGCGGAGCATCTCCGCGGTCGCGTAGTCGCCGAGCCCCTCCGCGAGTTCGATGTGTTGCCGATAGCTCTCGATGATGTCGCCCATCATCTCCAGATCGTTCGCGAGCGACGTGCGGATATCGTAGACGTCCTCGTCTTCCGGCTCGACGGTGGCGTTCTCCGCGAGCGTCGTCATGCTGGCGTGCGGCACGCCGCCGAGCGCCTGCAGCCGTTCGGCGAGCTCGTCGGCGGCCGCCTCGACGTCCTCGTACACCTCTTGGAGGAACACGTGGATGTCCAGGAACTCCGCGCCCTCGACGTTCCAGTGGTGTTTGTGGAGCTGGTGGTAGAGGACGTACGCGTCCGCGAGGTCGACGTTCAGCGCCTCGATGATCTGTTCCGCCTTCTCGGGTTCGAGCCTGAGAGCGTTCTCTTCGACGGTGTCGGCGCGCTGCCGAGTCTCCTTTTGCGTGCTCATAACACTAACTCGTACGCCCTCTACCTACTTATAAGTTATCAATGTAAAAACATTTTTTCGTACGACCTAAAACTCTACCACACCGGTAACAGAGCCCACGTGGGCGTTGAATCTTCTATTTATATAGAGTATATTATATTTCGTCGGTCGGTCGACACTCGGGGGAGGAACGCGCGAGATGGGCGCAACCTCTCGATTTAGGCCCACCTAAGATTCGAAAGCGATTTAATTCTTTAGGGAGGCCTAATCAATATGGAAAAGGACGCGGACCGAACCCCTCCGACGCGCCGGAACGTGATCAGGTACGGCGGCGCGGTCGCGGGGGCGGGACTGCTCGCGGGCTGTCTCGGAGGCGGTTCGGGCGAATCCGGCTCTGCTGGCTCCGACGGCGCCGACGGATCTGACGGTGGTGACGCCGGCGGGTCGGACGGCTCCGATGAGGGGTCGGACGGAGGCGACGGGTCCACGGACTCCTACTCCGTCGAGATGGCGCCGGTCGGCGAGGTGACCTTCGACTCGGTCCCCGAGGACGTGATGGTCTACAGCCTGCTGTACGCGGACATGGCGGTCGCGTTCGGCCACGGCGACGCGGTGAACTCGCTCGGCTTCGACGCGGACGCCGGCGGGAACACGCTCGACGCTTACTACGCCGAACTCGACGGCGTCGCCTTCGACAGAGAGGGAGTCCGGCAGCTCAACACGGGCTCCGGCGACGGGATCACGGTCGACCGGGAGCTGCTCTACGAGCTCGACTCCGACCTCCACCTCGCCGACCCCTGTCTGTTCGTCTCCTTCGAGGGGTGGGACGAGGGCGACGTGGCGGAGATCCGCGACAACGTCGGTCCGTGGTTCGGCAACGTGCTCAGCCGCCGGAACTCCGAGCCGCCGGAGTCGTGTCGCGACGGCTACGAGTACCACACCCTCTGGGAGATCACCGAGCGCGTCGCCGGCGTGTTCCGGGAAGAAGAGCGCTTCGAGGCGCTCTCGACGGTCCACGACGACCTGATCGAGACGGTGCAGGCGGACCTCCCGCCGGCGGAGGAGCGCCCGACGGTCGGCACGCTCCTCTACATGGACGGGACCCACTACCCCTCGCGGATCGACGACCCGGGGTTCGCAAACGCCCACGTGCGCCCCTTCGGGGTGCCCGACGCGTTCGGCGCCGACGGCGTGAGCTACGAGACCGCCTACGATCACGAACAGCTGCTGGAGATCGACCCCGACGTCATCCACCACCAGTACGGGATCGAGTCCTACTACGACGTGGCCGGCATCCGCGAGGAGCTCGCCGATCACCCCGTCGCCGGCGAGCTCTCCGCGATCGAGAACGACCGGTTCTACCCCTCGGGGGACCCGGTACAGGGGCCGATCATGAACCTCTTCCAGATCGAAATGACCGCCAAACAGCTGTTCCCCGAGCGGTTCGGCGAGTGGCCGGCCTACGAACTCGGCGACGGCTACCCCGAGATCCCGGAGTCCGAGCGGCTCTTCGATCGCGACCGGGTCGCGGCGATCGTCGCCGGTGATTCGGAATGAGCGACGGGAGAGACCGGGACGACACCGACCGCAACGAGATCGACCGCGACGAGGCCGCCGACGTCGACTACGACGCGGTCGTGGTCGGCGGCGGCCCCGCCGGCTGCTCGGCCGCCGTCTTCCTCGCCCGCGAGGGGGTCGAGGTGGCCGTGTTCGACCGGGGTCGGTCGTCGATCGCGCGATGCGCGCACCTCGGCAACTACCTCGGATTTCCGGCCGGGCTCGACGTCGAGACCGTCTACGGCCTCATCCACGATCACGTCGAGCGCGCGGGCGGCGAACTCGTCGACGACCTGATCGAGTCGGTCGACCCGATCGAGTCCGGCGAGCAGCGCGGTGACGACGCGGCGGAGACGCGCTTCCGCGTCACCCCGCAGGAGGGCGAGCCGGTCACCGCCCGCCGCGTGGTCGCGGCGACCCGGTACGACGGCGAGTACCTCCGCGGGCTCGACGACGACGCGGCGATGTTCGAGGCCCACGACCACGGCGGCGAGACGCACGAGCATTTCGACCGGGAGTACGCCGACCCCGACGGGACGACGCCGGTCGACGGGCTCTACGTCGCCTCGCCCTCCGAGGCCGCCCAGCAGGCGATCACGGCGGCCGGGCGCGGCGCCCGCGTGGCCCGGCGAGTCGTGACGGACGCCCGGATCGCGGACGGCTGGTGGCCCGCGGCGGCCGAGGGCGTCGACTGGGTGCGCCGCGAGGCCGAGCGCGAGGAGGAGTGGGCGGACCGCGATCGGTGGGTCGAGTGGTTCGACGAGCGCCACGCCGACGCCCCCGTCGATCCGGACGCGGAGCGGTTCGCCCGGGTCCGCGAGGCGGCGATCGACGCCGCGCTGTCGGCGTACGTCGACGCCGACGAGGCCGAGGCGCGGGCGTCCGAGGGGCGGCGCGCGCTCGCCGACCACCTCGACCCCGACGCCCTTGTCGACGCTCACGGCGCCGAGGCGCTGCTCGACGCGATGGACGACGAGGACGTCGCCGCGTACGCGGAGGAGGCACGATGAGCGGCGGGGGGTCGGTCGCCGGGGGAGACGCGGCGCGCCGGCCGACGGAGGGGCGGATCGGCTGGCTGTTCGATCCCAAGCTGATCACGGTCGCGTTCGCGAGCGTCGCGGTCGTCGTCGCCGGCGGGCTCGTGCAGGTGAGCTTCGGCGCGTACTCGATGACGGTCGGGGAGGCGTGGCGCGCCGTCCTCGACCCCGCGGTCCTCCTCGACCCGCGCTGGCTGCTGAACTTCCTCGTCGGCGAGGGACTGATGCGCTCGATCACGGGCTTTCAGGGGGAGCTGCCCGAGCTGGCGCACGGGACGCTCATCGTCTGGAACATCCGGCTCCCGCGGGTGTTCGTCGCCGCCATCGTCGGGATGAACCTCGGCATCTCGGGGGCCATCTTCCAGGCGGTCACCAGAAACGAGCTGGCGAGCCCGTTCATCCTCGGCGTCTCCTCCGGCGCGGGGCTGATGATCCTGCTGACGCTCGTGGTGTTCGGGGGACTCTCGGCGTTCCTCCCGCTGATCGCGGCGCTCGGCGGCGCGGTCGCGTTCCTGATCGTCTACGCGATCGCGTGGAAGAACGGGACGAGCCCGGTCCGACTCGTGCTCGCGGGCGTGATCGTCGGGACCGTCTTCAACAGCCTCCAGACGGGGCTGTTCTTCTTCGCGGACGACATCGGCGTCGTCCAGTCGGCGATCCAGTGGACGACGGGGTCGCTGACCAGCACCGACTGGGAGCAGGTGCGGATGGCGCTGCCGTGGACGGTCGTGGCAGTGGTGCTGTCGCTCGCGGGGTCGCGCCAGCTGAATCTCCTCCTCCTCGGCGAGCAGACGGCGAAGTCGCTGGGGATGTCGATCGAGAGGGTTCGGTTCGCGCTCTCCGGCGTCGCCGTGCTGGCGGCCGCCGCCAGCATTGCGGTCGCGGGCATCGTCAGCTTCGTGGGACTCATCGTCCCCCACATGGTGCGGAACCTCGTCGGCAGCGACTACAAGCGGGTGATCGTCGGCTGCCTGTTCGTCGGGCCGGCGCTGATGGTCGCGGCCGACGTGGGCGCGCGCCTCGGGATGGGCGTGATCACGGGCGCCGACGCGCAGATCCCGGTCGGTATCGTCACCGGGCTGATCGGCGGCCCGTACTTCCTGTACCTGATGCGGCGGCAGCAGAACATGGGTGAACTCTGAATGTCAACGGAAAACGCGGACACGACACAGATCGACGCGACGGACGGACCGGACGGATCGAACGGCGCGGACGCCTCGGCGGTGGAAACTCCGGACGAGTCGGCCGCGACGGACGCGAGCAACCTCGACGGCGAGGAGCTCGTACTGGGGTATCCGGACGCCCCGGAGCCCGTCATCGACGGCGAGTCGATCGCGGCCGAGCCCGGCGCGGTCACGGCCCTCGTCGGCCCGAACGGCTCGGGGAAGAGCACCCTGCTGAAGGGGTTGGCGACGCAGCTCGCGCCGGAGGACGGCTCCGTGCTGGTCGACGGCGGCGACGTGCACGCGATGGACACGAAGGCGCTCGCCCGGAAGATCGGGCTGCTCTCGCAGGAGAGCACCTCGCCGAACAGCATCACGGTCGAGGATCTGGTGTACCACGGTCGGTACCCCCACCGCGGGTTCTTCGAGCGGACGACCGACGAGGACGCTATCGCGGTCGAGGACGCGCTCGAGCTGGCCGGCTGCGGCCACCTGCGCGACCGCGAGGTCGGGAGCCTCAGCGGCGGGCAGAAACAGCTGGCGTGGATCGCACTGGTGTTAGCGCAGGACACCGACGTGCTCCTGTTGGACGAGCCGACGACGTTCCTCGACATGCACCACCAGATGGAGGTGATGGAGATCATCGAGACCCTGCGCGACGAGAGCGACGTGACCGTCGTCGTCGTGCTCCACGACATCGAGCAGGCCGCCCGGCTCGCCGATCGGATGGTCGCGCTCAAGGACGGGGAGATCCGCGCCCGCGGCGCGCCCGAGGAGGTCGTCACCGAGGACCTGCTCGCGGACGTGTTCCGCGTCGACGCCGACGTGGTGCAGACCGAGAACGGACCGCGCGTCACCCCCCTCCGCGCGCGACACGAGGGCGCCGAGTAGCCACCGGACGCTCCGGCGCGTACGGTACCGCCGGATCACCGAGTGTTTTAGGTTGGCCTAAAGATCGGAACGGTTATGTTCTTTTAGGTGAGCCTAAAATATATGTCGAAGGACGAGACCGCATCCCGGCGGTGGAACGGCGAGACCGCACCTCGGCGGACGCGACGGGAGTACGTGGCACACGCGGGCGCGGTCGTCGGCGGGGGACTGCTCGCCGGCTGCACCGGAAACGGCGGGGGAACCGACGGAGCCGGGAACGGCTCGCAGGCCGCGTCGACGACGGGCGAGGGGAGCGACGGGGGGGACGCCTCCAGCGGCGGGGACGCATCCGACGGGCCCGACGGGAGTCCGTACGCCGTCACGATGGCGCCCGCCGGGGAGGTTCGCTTCGAGACGGTCCCGGAGCGCTGGGTCGCGTCCGACGGCGGCTTCGCGGACATGGCGGTCGCGCTCGGACGCGGCGGCGGGCTGGCCGGCGTCGGCAACGCCAGCCGGTACTACCGGGAGGTGTACGACGAGCTCCCGGGCGTCGACGTCGACCGCGACGCGATCGAGTCGCACCCGGAGGTCAGGACGAAAGAGGAGTTCTACGAACTCGACGCCGACCTCCACCTGTACGATCCCCAGATGCTCGTCAACTGGTTCGACTGGGGGGACGACGACGTCGCAGAGATACGGGACAACGTGGCACCGTTCCTCGGGAACCTGATCTTCCGGCGCTCCGACGGGTGGCACGACTACCGTTACTACACGCTGTACGAGGCCTTCGAGAAGGTCGCCGAGGTCTTCCAAGAGCGCGAGCGGTACGAGGCGTTCGCCGAGCTTCACGACGAGTTCGTCGCGGACGTGCAGGCGCGCCTCCCCCCGGCGGACGAGCGGCCGAACGTGTTCCTCACCTTCGAAGGGACCGACGAACCGGAGACCTTCTCGCCGTACCGGCTGGTCGACAAGGGGACGAGCAAGAAGCAGTGGCTCGATCTGGGCGCGGTCGACGCGCTCGCCGGAACGGACATCGAGAACCTGAGCAGCACCAACCGCGGCGAGCTCGACTACGAGAACCTGCTGTCGATCGACCCGGACGTGATCCTCGTCCGAGGCCACGAGCGCAAGTCGCCGGCGGAGTTCCGAGACACCGTCCTCGCGTACATGGAGGACCACTCCGTCGGCGGCGAACTCACGGCCGTCCGGAACGGCCGCGTGTACCGCGGCGGCTACCTCCACCAAGGGCCGATCCACAACCTCTTCCTGACCGAACGGGCGGCACAACAGCTGTATCCCGAGGAGTTCGGCGCCGTAACGAGCGACGAACGGCTGTTCGACCGACAGGCCGTCGCGGACATCGTCAACGGGGAGTTCGAAGCGTGAGCGACGCGGCCGACGCGACCGATGCGATCGACGCAGCCGACACGGCCGACGCGACCGATGCGATCGACGCAGCCGACACGGCCGACGCGACCGATGCGATCGACGCAGCCGACGCGACCGACGCGACGTCGGGACCGACCCGTCGCGGCTACCTGGCGTGCGCGGGCGCCGCGATCGGCGGCGGGGCACTCGCCGGCTGTCTCGGCGGCGCTTCCTCCGCGGAATCACCGGAGGACGGCACCGAGTCCGGCGGTTCGGCCGAGTCCCCCGCCTCGGAGGAGAGCGGCCGGGAGGCCGCCGATGAAGAGGGGAGCGACGGAAGCGGCGACGGAACGGGGAGTTACACGGCGTCGATCTCGCCGGTCGGCGAGGTGACCTTCGAGGCGCCGCCGGAGACGGTATTCACGCGGCTCACGCACCACGCGGACATGGCGCTCGCGCTCGGCCGCGGCGACGGGGTCACGGCGATGCACGCGCCGGACTACTACGACGCGCTCTGGAACCAGTTCGTCGCGCGCCTGCCGGGCGTGTCGCTCGACTGGTCGGGGCTCTACTCCTCGTGGGGGCCGGACAAGGAGACGCTGTACGAGCTCGACAGCGACATTCACCTCGCGGACCCGGCGTGGGTGACGCAGGTCGAGGGGTGGGACCGGTCCGACGTCGACGAGATCGCCGAGAACGTCTCGCCGTGGTTCGGCAACTCTCTCAGCGATCGCCATCAGGAGCCCGCCGCGGAGTGGGCCGACGGCTACGAGTACTACGAGCTGTGGGAGCAGTTCGGGCGCGTCGCCGACGCGTTCGGCGAGCGGGCGCGGTACGAGGCGCTCGCGGCGGTCCGCGAGGAGCTGCTCGCGGCGATCGACGAGCGGCTCCCGCCCGAGTCGGAGCGGCCGAACGCGGCGTTGATCGCCTCCGGCGACATGGAGACGGTGTACGCCTACGCGCTTGACAACCCGGGGTTCCTCACCTCGCACGCGCGCCCGCTCGCGCCGAACCCCGCCTTCGACGGGTCCGTCGAGTCCGGCGCGACGGTCGACTTCGAGCGGCTGCTCGAGGCCGACCCCGACGTGATCCTCTTCCTCGGCGGGATGCAGCCCGGCACGAGCATGGCCGAGGTCCGGTCGACGCTGGAGGGCGATCCGGTCGCCTCGGAGATCACGGCGGTCCGGAACGAGCGGGTCCACCCGCAGGGCGCCCGGTATCAGGGGCCGATCTTGAACCTCTTCCAGCTGGAGATGACCGCCAAGCAGCTGTACCCCGACGCCTTCGGCGAGTGGCCGACGTACGACGAGGGGCCGTACCCGGAGATCCCCGAGCCCGAGCGGCTGTTCGACCGCCAGCGCGTCGCGGACGCGATCAACGGGGAGCCGTAGATGCGCGCCCGCGAGTGGACGGTCGCGGCCGCCTTCGGCGACCCGACGGAGTACGACGTGCCGGCCCTGCCGGCGTGGCGGGTCGAGCGCGGCGACGACGGCGACCTCGCGTTCGCGGCGGCCGGCCGCGACGAGCCGTTCATCGCGGCGGAGCGACCGGTTCGCGTGCGGCGATGATCGCGCAGCGCCCCCGTCCCGACGAGGCCGCGGGTCGGGCCGGAGCCGAACCGGTCTCGGACCGAAGCGACTACGACGGCTCGCGCGCGCCGACGGGTATGGCGAACGGAAACGACGACTCGCGACTTGCACGGGGGATCGACCGATGAGCGGGGACGAGGCGCCCGCGAGGGGCGAAGCGGGTGCGGACCGCGACCCGCACGCGGACAGCGACCCGAACGGCCCCCGTGACGTGGTCGTCGTCGGCGGCCTCTCGGCGGCCGTGTTCACGGCCCGGCAGGGGCTCGACACGCTCGTCATCGACCCGGGCGAGTCGCTCCTCCGACGGAACGCGCACTTGGAGAACTTCCCCGGCTTCCCGCTGGGCGTCAACGCCCGGCAGTTACTCGATCTCCTCGGCGAACAGGCCGGGGACGCGGGGGCCGACCGGCTCGACGCCCGAGCGACGCGCGTCTCGGCCGTCGGCTCCGGTGACGCGGACGGCCCCGATCCGGGAGACGACATCCGGTTCGTCGTCGAAGTCGACCGCGGCGACGCGAACGACCACGGCGACGCGAACAGCCGCGGCGACGCGATCCGGACTCGGTACGTCGTCGCGGCGACGAAGAACGAGGTCGGCTACCTCGCGGACGTCGACGGGATCGGCATCCTCGACCGGGGGAAGTCGTACGTCGACACCGACGAGCGCGGGCGGACCGGCGTCGACGGGCTGTACGCGGCCGGCCGGCTCGCGGAGAAGCCGCATCAGGCGGCGGTGTGCGCGGGCCACGGGGCCGAGGTCGGCGTGACGATACTGGAGGCGGACGACCGCGGGTTCTACCACGACTGGGTCGCGCCCGAGGGGTACTTCACCGACCGCGGCCGGCAGGTGCCGCCGGGCTGCGAGGAGATCGGCGACGGCGAGCGCCGCGAGCGCGAGGAGGAGTCCCGCGAGGCGATCCGGGAGCGGTTCGCGGCGCCGCACCCGGACCCGCAGGAGACGCACCCGAGCCTAGAGGAGTGAGCCGCGAGAAGAGGTGACACCACGTGATCGGAACGACGCTACTCGAGATCAGCGACCACATCGAATCGCTCGCGAGCGAGACGGGCGAGTACTCGCTCGTCTGCGCGCGGTACGGCGACCGACCGGTCCCGGCGGCCGGGCTCCGGTTCGAGAGCCGCGCCGTCGCGCGCGCCGCGGCGCGGGCCACCGAGCAGTACCGCGACGCGCTCCGCCGGTACGACCCGCGGCTGCCGTACTACGACGTGATCGTCCGACAGGAGTTCGTGGGCGACGAACCGGGAGCGACGCCGTCGGCGCTGACCTCCGGAAGGCGAGGCGGTCCGGCGGCCGAAACCGACGCCGGCTCCCGCAATTCGGACGGCTCTCCCGATCCGGACGACCCCCGCGATCCGGACGATCCCCACGACGTGCGTCGGTTTTCCGCGACGGAGGCGGCCGAGTGGAGCCTCTCCGACCCCGTCGTGGAGGGCGGGGGCGACGACCGGCGCCGCGACCGCGTCGAGTTCTGCCACGAGGCGGCGGCCGCGGTGTTCGAGGCGCTGTCGGCGGGCGGTCACGACGACGCCGAGTCGGCGGTGATGGACGCGTACTTCGAACTCGCGGAGCGGGTGAGCGACCCGGACGACCTCTGTCTGTGCCTCCTCGAAGCGATGGCCGAGGCCCTCCACCGGCGGCTCACGCCGGACGAACAGGCGTCGGTGCTGTCGGCCGCGGCGGCGGGGCTCCCGCCCGTCTCGGGGGGCGATCCGGTCTCCGGCGCGTTCGACCGCCTCTCGGGGGCCGGCGTCGTCGACGGCTACGTCCGCGAGTCCGACTCGGCGTCCGGGAGCGCGGCCGAACGCGCCACCGTGCTGGTGTCCGACTGCGCGCTCACGCCCCGAGACGGCCGGTTCCCGACGCTGCCGCTCGTCCTCGAACTGTACCGCAGAACGGAGCCGAGTCGCCGACACGACGCGGTCCGGATCGCTTCCGCCGAGGAGGGATGGCGGATCAGCCTCGCCGCCGGCTCCGGCGACGGCCCGGTCGGGCTCGCCAGCGCGGCGATCCGGTCGTAACCGGCTGCGAGCCCGCTGCCGTCTCGCCGTTACTCGTCGTCCGCCACGTCCGCCTCGTCGGAGCTTTCTTCGTCCGTCTCCGCGGCCCCTTCCTCGTCCGCCTCGATCCGCACGAGGTCGGCCTCAACGTCCTCCACGAAGGCGCCCTGCCCCCCGACCGTGACGGTCTCGCCGTCGTCGGTCTCGACGACGAGCGAGTGCTCGACGGGGAACTCGTTGGTCGTCGGCTCCACCATCCCCTGTTTCGCCTCGACGACGCGGCCGCTGATCTCGACCGACTCGTCGTCGTCGGTCCACCGACCGCCCACGGTGACGCGGGGGGGTTCCTCGGCCCGGAGACGGAGCGTCGCCTGGAGGACGGTGTGCCTGAAGTTCGCGTACTCGATCGGAAGCGGCGCGGGCGCCGCGGTCGCGACCTCGTTCGCGGCCGGCCAGTAGTTCCCGAGGAACGAGCCGACGATCACCGGCGCGAGCTGCTCCTGCGAGAAATGGATCGCCTGTCGGTCGGTGTCGGACCGGCGCAACAGCTCGGGGGGGACGACGACGCCGGCCGCCGAGTCGACGGTGAGCAGCGTCGGCATCGCCTCGCTCCACGTCCGGACGACGCTGGCGACGCCGTCGAGGCCGCCTTCGACGTCCGCCGGCTCCCCGCCGGCGTCGGAGACGATGAGCAGCACCAGGACGCCGCGGTCGACCGCCTCGACGAGGGAGTCGCGGACCTCGGGGAGGTGACCGGCGGTGATCGACAGCGTCACCTCGTCGTCGGCGTCCGCGAGCAGCGACCGGACCCGCTTTATCACCGTCGCCCGGGACTTGATCACCTCGAACTGCTCGGTCTGTCGCTCCACCCGCGAGAAGCGCTCCTCCAACCCGGGGCGGATCGCGTCCACGTCCGAGCGGAGCCGGTTTACCACCTCGTCCGGCGGGTTCGCGCGGATCGTCGTCGGCACGACGTGGTCGTTCACCTCGACGAAGCCGCGCTCCGCGAGCGACTCGCTCACGCTGTAGACGTAGCGTTTCGACACGCCCGCGGCGTCGGCGACGGTGCTCGCCTTCGCCTCGCCGTGCGCCAAGAGGCTGAGGTACGTGTCGACCTCCTTGTCCGAGAGCCCGAACCGGCGGAGGAGATCGGTCAGCGTCCGGTCGTCCATGGCGGAGATGCGCGAGGGGACCACTTATAAGAGTCGGAGGACCGGCGCGGCGGCGGGCGCGTCGCGGATGGCCCGCTCGTAGGTTCCGCCGGAATCGGGGCTCCGCGGGGCCATCTCGACGGATTCGCCGACTCTCGTCGTGCGCGGCGAACCGGGTTCGTGCATGCGGGCTACCGGCGGCACCCCGGGTTGAGATCCCCGTCTTTCAAATGAATGAATAATAATTACACCAAAACTTCATACGCGGAGGGGTCGTTTACCAGCGTAATGCAACTCCGCGACGCGCTCGACGACTACAAGCGAAACACCGGGCACGCCACCCGGTTTCCCGGCGAACGCCGGACCGTCACCGGTCGGTTTTCGGGCGGCGAGGGGCGGCTCGTCCACGTCGACGCCGACGGCGAGATCCGGGACTTCGGCTACCCGCTGACCGGTCGGACGGGACTCGTCCGCTCGCGCGTCGGCCTCGCAGTCGGCGACGAGGTCACGTGGCTCGACGAGGTCGCGACCGAGCAGCGCTACGTCGGCGACACGACCCTGATCGAAACCGTTCACGAGACCGACCGCGGGACGGTGATCCGCCACGACGCGACGATCGGCGACGCCCACCTCACGCGCGCGGCGATCGACGTGGGCGACGACGGGCACGCGAACGTCGACCCCGCCAACCTCTCGCTCGTCGTGTACGCCCGGTTCGCGCCCGACGGGCGCGACGACCGGGTGGGGCAGCTCCGGTACGACAACGCCATCGAGGTGTACCACGACGACGAGCACGACTTCCTCGCGAGCGACACCGGCTTTTCCGACCTGCGCGGCCAGCTCCCGGCGACGTTCCCGGAACTGCTCGACGACGCGCCCACCGACCTCCCCCGCGACCGCGACGGCGACCGCTACGAGGAGGAGCGGCTCTCCGGCGAGGTCATCGTCGACGCCCCGTTCGAGGAGGGCGTCGCGACCGTCGGCACCCTGCTGACCGACCGCGAGGAGACGACGCGCGAGGCCGCCCGCGACCGGCTCGCGGAGCTGTTCGCCGAGAGCGACGACGTCGACGCGCTCGCCGCGGCCGCGGGCGAGACGACCCCCTCGGTCCCCGAGTCAGTCCCGTCCCGAGAGTCGGCGGTCGCCGACCTCCGGGTGCTCTCGCTGCTCTCCGCGGCGTCCGGGCTCCGGATCGCCGGCCCCGACTTCGACCCCTTCTACGCGACCTCCGGCGGCTACGGCTACACGTGGTTCCGCGACGACGCCGAGATCTCGGCGTTCGCGCTCGACGCCGACGACCGGCTCGGGCTCGGGCTCGACGACTGGCACGCGCGCTCCGCCGAGATGTACGTCGCCACCCAGCGCCCCGACGGCTCGTGGCCACACCGCGTGTGGCCGCGGAACGGCGCGCTCGCGCCCGGCTGGGCGAACGCGCGCATCGAGGACGGCCCCGACGTGGACTACCAGGCCGACCAGACCGGCAGCGTCATCGCCTACCTCGCGCAGGCGCGCGCCGCGAGCGTCGGCGTCGAGGGGCTCGACGAAACCCTCGTCGCCGCGCTCGCCGGGCTCGACGAGACCCTCGCGTCCGACGGTCGCCCGGTCGTCTGCCAGAACGCGTGGGAGGACAGCGCCGGGCGGTTCGCGCACACGACCGCGACGTTCCTGGAGGCGTACAGCGAGTTCGCCCTCCACGGCGAGGGGCTGGACGCGGGCGCGCTCGACGCGGGCGCGCTCGATCCGAACGCCGATCTCGACCCCGCCCTCCCCGACGACCTCGTCGGCCACGCCCGCGATCAGGCGACGCGGGTGTACGGCGCCCTCGACGATCTCTGGGTCCCCGAGCGCGGCTGTTACGCGCTCCGCGAGACGCCTCAGGGGGCGATCGACGATCGGCTCGACTCCTCGACGCTGGCGCTGGCGAGCGCGCACCGCTCGTTCGACGCGCTCGGGAGCGACGGCGGGGACGGGAACGGAGGCGACGGCGACGACTCCGACGAGGGCGGCGCAGTCGACGCCGAGCGCCTCGACCGGCTGGTCTCGCACGTCGAGACGGTCGTCGACGGCCTCGCCCACGAGACCGACGAGATCGCGGGACTGATCCGGTACGAGGGCGACGGCTGGCGGCGGGCGGGTCAGCGCTCCGAGAAGGTGTGGACCGTCTCGACCGCGTGGGGCGCGAACGCCTGCGCCGAGCTGGCGATCCTGCTCGCCGACCGCGACGATCCGCGCGCGACCGGCATGGCCGAGCGGGCTCGGGAGCTGCTCGCGCGCGTCTCGCCCGGCGGAGCGCTCTGCGAGTCGACCGGCTACCTCCCCGAGCAGTTCTTCGACGACGGGACGCCCGACAGCGCGACGCCGCTCGGGTGGCCCCACGCGATCCGGCTGGCGACCGTGGCGCTGCTCGACGACGCGCGGTTCCGCCCGGCGGACCGGGTCGCGGCCGCCGACTGACCGCCCGCGCGGTCGGGCGACCGGACCGCCTCACCGAACGCTCGTCTCTCGGGACCGACGGGTACACAAGCGGGCCGCCCCCACGAGTCGGTATGGACGACATCGACGTCGAGCCGGTGGATCGCGTCGAGGAGTCGGAGCGCGGAGGGGACGGCGACGCCCCGAGCGACCACGGGGACGCTCCCGACGCCTCGGCCGACGGGTCCGACCTCCCGACCGAAACCGACGCCGCCACCGACCTCCCGGCCGGCGTCGACGCCCCGGAGTACGTCCTCTACGGCGGGAAGGGCGGCGTCGGGAAGACGACGATGGCGGCCGCGACCGGGCTCGCCTCGGCGGCGGGCGGGGTCAACACCCTGGTGGTCTCCACCGACCCGGCCCACTCGCTGTCGGACACCTACGAGACGGATATCCCCGCGGAGCCGTCGCGCATCCGCGAGGAGATCCCGCTGTACGCCGCCGAGATCGACCCCGACGACGCGATGGAGGAGGGAATGTTCGGCGCCGACGGCGACCCCCTCGGCGGGATGGGGGAGATGGGGGACGCGATGGGCGGGATGATGGACGGCGCGGGCGGTGCGGGTGGCCCCGCCGACGGCGCGGGCGACGAGGAAGCGGAGGGCGGCCTCGGCTCCCTGCTCGGCGGGACGATGCCCGGCGCCGACGAGGCGGCCGCGATGCGCCAGCTGCTGGAGTACCTCGACGACCCGCGCTTCGACCGGGTCGTCGTCGACACCGCGCCGACCGGGCACACCCTCCGGCTGCTCCAGCTGCCCGAGATCATGGACTCGATGATCGGCCGGGTGATGAAGCTCCGCAACCGCTTCTCCGGGATGATGGACGGGATCAAGGGGATGTTCGGCGGCGGGGACGACGACCCCGACCCCTCCGCCGACCTCGACGAGCTCCGCGAGCGGATCGAGCGCCTCCGGAGCGTGCTTCGGGACCCCGCGAAGACCGACTTCCGCGTGGTGACGATTCCGGAGGAAATGAGCGTCGCCGAGTCCGAACGGCTCGTCGCACGCCTCGACGAGTTCGGCATTCCGGTGAACACCCTCGTCGTTAACCGGGTGATGGAGGGCGTCGGCGACGTGACCGACGGGAGCGGGGCCGCGATCGATCCCGACTGGATCGTCGAGCCGAACCCGGACACCTGCGAGTTCTGCGCGCGGCGGTGGGCGGTCCAGCAGGACGCGCTGCGCCGGGCGGCGGACCTGTTCCGCGGGCGCGACGTGAAGCGGGTCCCGCTGCTCGCGAAGGAGGTCCGCGGGGAGGCCGCGCTGCGGGTCGTGGCCGCGTGTCTGCGCTGAGCCTTCCCCGTCCGGACCCTACTCGTCGCGCCCCGGGAACAGCCCCTCCCTGACCAGCTCGGCCACGCCCGTGAGGTGCGCCTGTCCGAAGGTCGCCACGAGCAGGGCGCCGATCGAGTTGTACAGCAGGTCGAGCACCGTGTCGTCGAGCCCGTGCTGGGCCAGCGGCATGGAGACCCCCGTCGCGTCCGCGGCGATGTCGAGGGCGAACTCGAACAGCTCCCAGACGACGCCGAACGCGAGGACGACGACGAAGATGAAGACGAACGCGAAGCGCGGCGGAATCCGGATCTCGTCGCTGTGGAGGTCGACAGCGCGCAGCGTCGTGTACCCCGCGCCCGCGACGAGCGACGCCGAGAGCGCGTGCGTGAGGTGGTCCCACCACCCGATCTGCACGTAGAACCACGCGGACCCCAGCGTGTGGAAGAACACCGCCGACGTGATCCACACGCCGAGCCACGGGTCGAGCGGGATGTCGTAGTTACGGTCGACCAGCGCCGGCACGAACGTGACGAACAGCCCGAGCCCCCCGTTGGTGATCGCCTTCGGCTCGCCGGCGACCGCGCCGTAGACGATGATCGCGGCGAGGAGGACCTGCATCCCGCGGGTGAGGCGGCGCTGGTTGGCGACGGACGGACGCGGGAGCGACAGGCGAGCGACGGTCATCGGCGCACCACCCGCCGGAGGGCGCGTCGGAGCCGCAGCCCGCGGCGCCGGAAGTAGGCGTCGAAGAGGGCGCCGGCGACGAGCCCGGCCAGCGTGACGTAGATCCACTCGACCATCAGCACCTCGTTCGTCGTCAGGTAGGCGGTGTCGTACAGTCGGTCGGCGTTCCACCGGAGGACCGTCCACACCGCCGCGGTCGCCATCGTCGTCATCACGACGAGGACGACCGCGAACCAGTGGGTCACCCGCAGCGCGGTGAACATGTGGAGATCGACGGTGATGGCGAGCGCCAGCGCGGCGATCGCGAGGTACGTCGCGAAGACGCCGAGCTCCCCGCCGAGCAGCGCGCGCACGAGGATGGGCAGCAGCGCGAGTCCGAGCAGCTCCCACGGGAGCATCGCGCGCGGCGTGCGCGCCGCGACCGCCGGCGCGACCACGACGGCGGCGATGGCCCCGACGAGAGCCATCGAGAGCAAGTCGAAGTCGAGCAGGCTCTCGACGAACACCCCCGCGAGCACCGCCACCATCGCCCACGCGATCGCCGCGTTCGTCCGCCCGTTTCGGAACAGCTGTAACGCCCACCCCTCGTCGACGGTCTCCTCGACGAGGTCCGCGGGCGGGTCCGGCCCCGGGAGCGTCGACCCGTCGCCGGTGTCGGTCGGTTCGACCGCCCCGTCGGCGCCGTTCGGATCGGTCGGTTCGACCGTCCCGTCGGCGCCGTTCGGATCCCCCGGCTCGCCGCGGTCGGTGTCCATACCGCTCATCGGGACGGCGACCACTAATATGGGTTGCTTCGCCGAACGGACGCGCTTTTATCCGCCACGGCCCTGTCTTCGCTATGAACTGCCGGCGGTGTGGAACCCCCCTCCGCAAGCCCGGGGACTACTGTCTCACCTGCAACACCGCCAACGCCGACGCCGTCGTCGTCGTGTTCGAGGAAGACCGCGCCCGGCTCACGATGCTCGACGAGGACGAGGTCGTCGGCGAGACGACCGTGACCACGCGCCCCGAGAGCGACGAGCAGCTGACGGAGATCCAGCTCCGCAACTTCGCCGGGCGCGTCGCCGACGAGATCCGCCGGAAGCGGCCCGACACCGTCCACGCCGCCGGCGCCCGAGAGCCCCTCCGCGAGACGCGGGCGCAGGTCCACCACGAGTTCTACCGCGTCCCCGACGCCGGCGTCGACGAGGACACCGGTGACGATCCGGAACGCGAAGGCGAGAGCCCCGTCGTCTCGTGGGTGCTCGACCGCCGCGGCGACCGCGCCTTACAGGTCGTCGAGACGCCGCCGCGCGAGAAGATCGGCGGGTCGCACTCGACGCTCATCGGCGACCGAAAGGGCCGGAAGGCGGTCAGCACGGTCGCGCAACACCCCCACGTCAAGAAGATCGTCCCCGGCCCCATCGACGCCGGGGGCACCGGCTCTCGGACGGGACTGCGCGCGAAGGCGACGCGCGCGGGCACGAACGGGAACGTCCGGCTCCTCCTGCGGGACGGCTCCAGCGTGCAGGAGAACCGGATCGTCACCACCGCGATGGACCGCGAGACCGGCGAGCGCGTCCGCGAGGACCTCAACGAGGCGCTGCGGGACGCGGAGCTACAGGACGAGTGAGGTCGGGGTGAGCCGGCACCCGTACCGCTTCCCGGTAGGTATTTCCGCCGGCGCCCGCGATCGCTTATAAATGCTGAGCGACGTGATGGAGGACTACCTGAAGGCGATCTACGTCCTCCAGTCCGAGCGGGAGCCTCCCGTCTCGACATCCGCGATCGCGGAGTACCTCGACAAGACCTCCCCGTCGGTCACCGACATGCTGGGCAAGCTGGAGGAGCGCGGGCTCGTCGAGCGCGAGCCGTACCGCGGCGCGGAGCTGACGGCGGAGGGCGAGGTGGTCGCCCTGGAGATCGTCCGCCACCACCGACTGCTGGAAGCGTTTCTCGCGGAGCGGCTCGACTACGACTGGAGCGAGGTCCACGAGGAGGCCGACGCCTTGGAACACCACATCTCCGAGGCGTTCGAGCGCCGCGTGGCGGAGGCGCTCGGCGATCCCGCCGTCGACCCCCACGGCGACCCGATCCCGAGCGCGGACCTCGAACCGGTCGACGAGGGCAGCGGCGCGCGGCTCGCGGACCGCGAGGAGGGCGACCGCGTGGTCGTCGCCCGCGTCTCCGACCGCGACGAGGACGAGCTGGAGTACCTCGCCGACGCCGGAATCACGCCCGGCACCGAGATGGAAGTCGTCGACGTCGCCCCGTTCGGGATGGTGACCGTGACGACGCCGACCGGCGAGCAGAGCCTCCCGGCGGAGATCGCCCGCTCGATCCGGGTCGAGGACGCGAGGTGACCGCGGCCGAGGGCGACTCGCTCCCGCCGACCGCAACACCCGATCTCGCTCCCCGACCGCAACACCCGACAGCAACCGCCCATACTCGTACATCGATGCGGATTCCTCGGCCGTGACGACCACCATTCGTTCGCGAGGTTTTTCACGAAAACGACCCTCTCGAACGGTGTGAGTCTCCTCGTAACGCTCGGCGCCGGCGTCGTCTTCGGACTGGCGCTCGCGGCCCCGCCCGGACCGATGAACGCCGTGATCGCCGAGGAGGCGGTGCTGCGCGGTCGCCTCGCCGGCTTCCGCGCCGGCCTCGGCGCCGCGACCGCCGACGCGATCTTCTTCGTGCTCGCGTACCTCGGCGTCGTCGCGATCGTGGAGTCGTTCCCGCTGTTACAGGGCGCCATGGTCGCGGTCGGCGGCGTCCTGATGCTGTACTTCGCCGTCGACGCGGCCCGCGGCGCGCGCGCGTCGTTCCGACCCACCGCGGGCGACGAGCCCGCCGTCGCGGAGGGGAAGGGGTTCCGCAAGGCGCTGGTGCTCGCCCTGACGAACCCGTACCAGGTGCTGTTCTGGCTGACGATCGGCGTCGGGCTCCTCCGTCCGGGCGAGCTCGACGTGCTCGCTCAGCTCCCCGTCGTCGGCGAGGACCTCGCCGGGACGCTCGTGGTCGCCACCGGCTCGCCGGCGCTCATCGGCGGGTTCTTTCTCGGCGTGTTGACGTGGGTCGTGGGGTTCCCGACCGGGCTCGTCGCCGCCGAGCGCCGGATCGAGACGTTCGCGCCGCTCGTCGCGGTCGGCTCCGCGGTCGTGCTCGCCGGGTTCGGCGTCTACTTCCTCTACGACGCGGCGACGACGCTAACGACGCTGGCGGCGGTCGGGGTCTGAGTCTCCGGCGGCCGAAACCGCTCGAAGAGCCGGGCCGACGCCGACGATCCGCATGGACAACGGCTTTCACCCGCGGGCGCGACCGCCCGGTATGTTCGAGAAGACCACGTGGATCAAGCTCCCGCGAAACGTGCTCGTGGGTCACGGCGTCCTCGACGACCTCGGGGCGGCGGTCGGCGAGCTGTACCTCACGGGGCGGCCGCTGATCGTGACGAGCCCGACGCCCAACGAGATCGCCGGCGACCGGGTGCGCGCGCAGTTCGACGACCCCGCGACCGCAGTCGTCGAGGAGGCCTCCTTCGAGGCGGTCGAGGAGCTCACCGAGACCGCGGAGGCGGTCGACCCCGGCTACCTGATCGCCCTCGGCGGCGGGAAGCCGATCGACATCGCGAAGATGGCGGCCGACCACCTCGGCGTCGGCTTCGTCTCCGTCCCCACGGTCGCCTCCCACGACGGGATCGTCTCGGGACGCTCCTCGATCCCCGAGGGCGACACGCGCCACTCGGTCGCGGCCGACCCGCCGCTGGCGGTCGTCGCGGACACGACGCTGATCGCGGAGGCCCCGTGGCGGCTCACCACCGCGGGCTGTGCGGACATCATCTCGAACTACACCGCGGTGAAGGACTGGCGGCTCGCCCGGCGGCTCCGCAACGTCGAGTACAGCGAGTACGCGGGCGCGCTCTCGGAGATGACCGCGGAGCTGCTCGTCGAGAACGCCGACATGATCCGGCCCGGGTTAGAGGAGTCGGCGTGGGTCGTCGTGAAGGCGCTCGTCTCCTCCGGCGTCGCGATGTCGATCGCGGGCTCCTCGCGGCCCGCCTCCGGCGCGGAACACCTCATCTCCCATCAGCTCGACCGGACCGCGCCGGGGAGGGCGCTCCACGGCCACCAGGTCGGCGTCGCCTCGATCATGACGGAGTACCTCCACAGCGGCGAGAACGGCGAGTGGACCGCGATCCGGGACGCGCTCGCCGAGCTGGACGCCCCGACGACCGCCGCCGAACTCGGGATCGACGACGCGGAGCTGATCGCCGCCCTCACCAGCGCCCACGAGATCCGCGACCGGTACACGATCCTGCAGGGCGGGATCAACGAGGCGGCCGCGATCGAGGTCGCGACCGCAACTGGCGTCATCGACGGGTGAGCTGCCCCCCTGACAGCCGGCGACGCGTTCCGCGCTCGAAAGCGAATTAACGGTCCCGCGACAACGGCGCGTATGTCCACCGCCAGCGTTCGCGATCGGGTCAAAGAGCGGGCCGGCGCGGTCACCGTGCTACTCACCGTCGTCGGCTACGGCGCGGTCGGGGGCGTGTTCCTCGTCCCGCAGTTTCAGGCGCTGTTCCCCGAGCTGACGCGGGGGACCGTCGACCTTCTCGCGCACGCCATCGCCGCCGTCAACACCGTCACGATCATCACGCTCTCGCTCGGCTGGTACTGGATTCGCAACGGCGAGGTGAAGAGACACGCCGCGGCGATGACGACCTCGTTCGCCCTCATCCTCGTGTTCCTCGGGCTCTACCTCCCGAAGGTCGCCGGCGGCGGGACGCGGGAGTTCGTCTTGGAGTCGGCGTACGCGTGGGTCCCACTGTGGAATTGGATCTACTACGCGTACCTCCTCATGCTCGCGATCCACATCGTCCTCTCCGTCGTCGCCGTGCCCGTCGTCCTCTACGCCGTCGTCCTCGGGCTCACCCACTCGGAGGCGGAGCTCCGGAACGAGACCCCGCACCGCCGGGTCGGTCGGATCGCCGCGAGCGCGTGGCTCCTTTCGCTCGTGCTCGGGGTCGTCACCTACCTCATGTTGAACCACGCGTACGACTCGACGTTCGCGGCCGCCGAGGCCGCGACGGCGCTTCTCCCGGCGATTCCCGCCGCGTAACGTCCCGCGTCGGGTCGCCTCCGAGCGCCGCGACACCCCACCGAATCCGGCCCCGTCCGCCGCCACCGAAATGTTTGACTCGCATCCCGGACACTCACACGCATGACCGACTGGATCGGCGACACCTTCACGAGCGACGCCGGCTGGGACCACCTCGTATCACTCGTCGACGTCGACGACCGCATGGCCGGCTCGGACGGCGAGCGCGCCGGACTGGAACTGACCCGCGACGCGCTGGCCGACGCCGGCGCCCGGGACGCGCGGATCGAGGAGTTCGAGATTCAGGGTTGGGAGCGGGGCGACAGCGAGATCCGACGCGGCGACGAGGTCGTCGCGAGCGGCCGAAACGCCTGCATCGCGCTCCCGCGGAGCCCGAGCGGCGAGGCGACCGGCGAGTTCGTCGATCTCGAGTACGGCGTCCCCGAGGACTTCGACGAGGACCTAACCGGGACGGTCGTGATGGTCTCGTCGGACACCCCCGACTCAGTCGACCGGTTCGTCCACCGCCGCGAGAAGTACTACCACGCCGTCGAGGCCGGCGCCGCGGCGTTCGTCTTCGCGAACCACGTCGAGGGGACCCTCCCCCCGACCGGGAGCGTCGGCACCGCGGACGCGCCGATCGGCGAGATCCCGGCGGTCGGCGTCTCGAAGGAGACCGGCGCGCGCCTCGCGCGCCGTCGCGAGGGCGAAGAGCTCACCGTCGCCGTCGACTGCGAGACGCCCGACGCGACGAGCGGGAATGCGGTCGCCGAGCTGGGCCCCGACACCGACGAGTACCTCGTCGTCTCCTGTCACGTCGACGCGCACGACCTCGCGGAGGGGGCGATGGACAACGGCGCGGGCACCGCGACGCTCGTCGAGGTCGCCACCGCCCTCGCGGCTCGGGAGGACGAACTCGACACGAGAGTGCGGCTCGTCGGCTTCGGCGCCGAGGAGGTGGGGCTCGTCGGCTCCTCACGGTTCGCCGCGGGCGTCGATCCCGACCGCGTCAAGGCCGTCGTCAACGTCGACAGCAACGTGTTCGGCCGCACGCTGCGGCTCGACCACCACGGGTTCGACGCGCTGGCGGCGGCCGGCGAGCGCGTGCGCGACCGGTTCGATCACCCGATCGCGCTCGGCGAGAAGCTGGTCCCGCACAGCGACCACTGGCCGTTCGTCGAGCGGGGAATCCCGGGATACATGGTCTCCGGAGAGACTGAGGGGCGCGGCCGCGGCTGGGGGCACACCGGCGCGGACACGCTCGACAAGCTGGAGCCGCGGAACCTCCGGGAGCAGGCGATCCTCCTGACGGCGCTCGTCGTCGACCTCGCCGGCGACGACGTCTCGACCGCGCGGCGGCCGACCGACGATATCGCGGCCGCGCTCGAACGGGAGGGGAAGGCGACGGGGATGAAGATCACCGGCGACTGGCCGTTCTAGCCCCCCCCGTTCGACGCGAACCGGGAGGTTTTCACACGCGCCGGCCGGACCACCGGGCATGGAAGCGTCGGAACGCCGCGTCGCCGTCGTCGGCGGCAGTGAGCGCGCGTCGGATCTCCGGGACGCGGTCCGAGACGCCGGGGGGCGGCTCGCGGACCTCGCGAGAGCGAGCACCGAGACGGAGGCGACCACGGGGGCGGAGGCGATCGGTGACGGCGACGCGGCCCTCCTCGTGGCGGTCGGCGACGAGGCGATCCGGAACGCGGTCGTCGCGGCGCCGGACGGGACGGTGATCCCGGTCGCCGATCGACGGCTGGCGTTCGACCGCGACGGCGCCGTCGACGCCCTCCGTCGGCTGCTCGACGGGGAGGAGACCGGAGAGCCCGTCAGGCACGTCACGCACCCGGTGCTCGCCGTCGACGACGGAGGGGTCACGTCGACCAGAGCCGCGTTCGACGTGGCCCTCGTCACCGACGAACCGGCGCGGATCTCGGAGTTCGCGGTCGGGTTCCCCCGCGGTCGGGACGAGTCGGTCCGCGCCGACGGCGTCGTCGCCGCGACGCCGCTGGGGAGCGACGGGTACGCGAACGCCGCCGGCGGCCCCCTCGTGGAGCCCGGCGGCGGGCTCCCCGTCGCGCCGATCGCCCCGTTCAGCACTCGGACGGACGCGTGGGTCACAGCGGATCGGGTCCGACTCACCGTCGAACGGGAGGGCGAGCCGATCGCGCTCGTGGTCGACGGGGAGCGACGCGGGGCCGTCGAGCCGCACCGGCCGATCGAGATCGAGGCGGTCGATCGGGTGGCGTTCGCGGCGCCGAGGGGGCGTCGCGAGCGCGCCGATCGGAAACACTCTAATAACTCGTGACCGGAAGTGTCGGTATGGACCCACTGCAGTTCCTCGTTCCGCTCGGCTGGCTGTCCGAAGTCGGACCGATGCTGCCGTACGCGATACTGGTGATGGCGGTCGCGAACCTCGCGACCCGGCACATCGCGCACCGGCACCACGTCGAACGGGGGAGCGACGGCGACAGCGTCGAGCCGTACACGCCCCACGCGTTCACGAACATCGGACTGATGCTCCTGACGTTCCTGTTCGTCCTCGACTCGCCCGTCAGCGGGACGATCCTCGCGGTGATCGTGATCACGATGCTGATCGCCGACCTGTTCGAACTGGAGGCGCGCAACGTCGAGGCCCGCAATGACATGCCGATCGAGGCCCCGAAGAGCTCGATCGCCGCCTCGCTGATCGTGTTGGTGTTCGCCGGCTACTACTCGCTGTTCTTCCTCGTCTCGGGGATCTGGAACCAGTTCGTCGTCGCCTAGGCGAGCGCGACCCGACGAACCGTTCTGTCCCCGATCGCCTCGATCGGGAACGCAGGAGTTCCGTGGATATTCTCAACAGAGGACAGATTCTGACTTGCTGTGGTGAGCGTGTCATAGAATCGTCCCCGCAAAATTATTTTCACCCTGTCCCTCGGCGGATAAACTGATAGATAGCCGTACGCTCTGTATCTATCACTTTGATCACTTCGAATGGTACGAGAAGAGTTCTCTGACATGTTCGTGGTGAGTACGGGAGCGGCCGTGATCGATATCGGGAGTGAGTGAATCTGCTCGACAGCAGCGACGACATTTGAACAACCGTGAGCGGCGGCGACAATTATACAAATAAACGCTGTGCGGTGGCGCGCGCCTCCGAGCGCCCGCAGGGCGCGAGGAGCGCGTGCGAGGGAGTCAGTCGTCCCGGAGCGAAGCGGAGGGCGACTGACGAGGCTGGGGAGGCGTGAGGTGCGGTTGCGGTGCTGGGCGGGTGGGGCTTTGGAGGTGTTCGCCGCAGAATCGTCGATCACGGATAAACGGCCGCCAGCAACACCACTCATTCGCTTGTGACTCAGAACCGAACCCATCGTGCGGTCGACAGCGAGCCGAGCGATCAAAACGCGGAGCCGACACGACGACAGAAACGAGGCAGAGGGTGAAAGATCGAAGCCGGAGCGGTCGCGGTCAGTTCGCAGCCTCGCCTTCGTTACCGAGCACGTCGCGGAGCTGGCGGCTTGCCGGGATGAACACCCAGAACGTGAGCGCCCCGAGGATCATCAGCCAGAACGACGCGTCGCCGACGACCAACCCGATCTCGCCGTACGCCGTGTTGACCCCTTCGGCCGGGTTGACGAGCTGGACGATGTCGTAGTACGAGGGCGTCCGGTACCACCCGCCGAAGGTGAGCCAACCGAGACCGCCGAGCGTGAAGAGGGTGAACCCCTTGATGAACTCGTCTGCCATTATCTCAGGTTTCGCTGGAATCGCCTTGAGGCTTTCCCATCCCTTGCCCGCGGAACCGCGTGCCGAGAACGTACACCGCCGTTCCGGCGACGAGGAACCCGATTCCGGTGATCGCGAGGACCGCCACCAGCAGGTCGTCGGACGGGGAGAGCCCGGCGCTGTTGAGCAGGTAGACGATCGTCGTCCGGACGAAGCTGATCTGCAGCGTCGCCGCGTCGATCAGCGTGAAGCCGATCAGGTACGCGATCACGGCGGCGAGCGTGGAGAAGACGGTGACGGCCTTGTACAGCCGGAACGGGACGACGATCTCCCGACCCTCGGGACCGACGCGCGGCCCGGTCGGTTCGTTTCGCGGGTCCTCGTCGGCGTCCGTCGCGACGGGATCGCCCGTCTCGTCGTACGACTGGGTGTCGTCGGCGTCGGCGTCGGCGTCGGTGTCTGGTGGTGGTGACATCGTGACGGAGACCGCAAAATCGGGGCAGTTCGGCCCGTTACTTCGGGGGCCGCAGCATGTAGTACCGGCGGTTCAGGTCGTACATGTACCCTTCGCGCATCGTCTTCAACACCGCGTAGGTGATGATGCCGCCGAGTACGGGCAACACGAACGTGAGGGAGAGGAGCAGGTCGAGCGAGATCGGGAAGAAGTTCTGGATCGCGAGCGCCGCGAGCGTGAACGCCAGGATAACGCCCGTCACGCCGACGGCGGCCCAGAACGGCTGCTCGACGGGACGGCGTGCGCTCCCCTTGTTGAGGAACGGCACGAGCCCGATGACGCCGAAGATGATCCCGTGGGCGACGATGCCGAGCAGCTCGTTCGACATCACGATGTTACCGCCGAGCACGGCCAGCTCGGGGTTGAGCGGGTTGAGCTTCAGCAGGCCGAACGACCAGTAGAGGTACCAGTCGGGGAGGATGATCGCCGGCGTCGAACCGGCGTTGGCGGGCTCGCCGAAGTGCGCCGGCATCAGCGCCGCGACGAGGATCATTACCCCGACGAAGAAGCTCGTGATCGCGAGGTTCCGGAGCGTCTCGTGGGGCCACGTCGGGAAGCCGAGCACGTCGCGCTCGACGTACGTCGACTCGGCGCGGAGGTCCTCGTCCTCGCGGCGGGAGCGCTCGAAGTACTGGTAGGTGAGCTGGGCGAGCCCCTGCGAGCGCTCCTTGCGCTCCGACCAGGTGGGCGTCTCGTCGTCCGGCGGCACGGTGGCCGGCGGACCGCCGTCCGTGCGCGCTTCCGCGTCGGTGCCTCCGTCCGTCATGGGAGTGTCGTCGTCGGTCATTGGTTTAGTGCGGCTCCGCGATGCCCTGCACCCAGACGATGCCGACGTGGAGGGCGATGAGCCCCGTCACCACGAACGGCAACACGAAGACGTGCAGGATGTACATTCTCACGAGCGTCGCCTGTCCGAGCGTGAAGCCGCCGAACAGGAGCTGTGCCGCCCACTCGCCCACGAGGGGCGTCGCGAGCGCCATCTCGACGCCGATCTGTGCGGCCCAGTACGAGAGCTGCTTCCACGGGAGCACGTACCCGGAGAAGCCGAACAGCAGCGTCAGACCGATGAGAACGATCCCGAGTACCCAGTTGACCTCGCGGGGCTCCTTGTAGGAGCCGGTGAAGTACACGCGAAGCATGTGGAGGAACACCGCCGCCACCATGAACTGGGCGGCCCAGCGGTGGATCGAGCGGAGCATGTACCCGAACTGCACGTCCTTCATGATCATCACGAGCGAGTCGTACGCGGCCGTGGGGTCGCCTTGCGCGGCGGCGCCGGCGGTCGACGGGGCGTAGTAGAACCCGAGCAGCGCGCCGGAGACCGCGGCGAGCAGGTACGCGATGATCGACAGGGAGCCGAGCGAGTACAGGGGGTACCAGTACCAGAACTTGTTGTCGAGGTCGTACTGTTCGGTGTGGCTCTTCGGCATCTGGAGGTTCGCGCGGTAGTACATCGTCTCCAGCAGTTCGAGGTAGTCGACGATGCGGAGCCGCTTGTCGAGCCAGATGAGCGTGGTGAGGAACGCGGTCTCGATGACCGTCAGATCCTGCTTTTTGAGCCACGCGGTGTGGTCCATCTCGTCTTGTTTTTTGAGGCTCATTGTCAGGTTACTTCTTGTAGTACGGGTAGACGGCCCGCTTGAGCGTCTCGGACAGGTCTCCGGTGTCGACTCCGACGCCGTCTTTCTCCTCCTCGCGGACGTAGAGGTCCTCCCACTTGCGGCGGCGCTTCTTTACGATCATCACGTCCGGCAAGAACTCCTTGCGGTACAGGAGGAGGATGAAGGCGAGGTCGATGAAGATCATCGCCAGCAAGGCGCCGGCGAACATGTTCCCGAACTCCGTCGAGGCCCAGGCGGACATGAGGCCGAAGACGAACAGGGAGACGAACACGACCTCGACGACGGTGAGAAGCACGATCGCGATCGCGGCTGCGGTGCTCTCGCGGGCCGGCTCGTACCGGTGGATGTCGCCGTACGAGGAGCCGCCGGAGCTCATTGGGCCCCCCCGTGGCCGGTGTGGGTGGACTCACCGTACTTCAGCAGGTAGAAGGTGAACACGAAGGTCAGCGCGATGCCGAGAATCGCCGCGATGCCGACCCAGTGGGCGTGCAGCGGGACGCCGACGTGGGCGATGTTCTCCGGCCACCCGGTGTTTCCGCCGCCGGTCGACTCGGTCTCGATGTCCTCACCGACGGCGAGGCCGCCGTGCATGTCGACAGCAGCGTGGGGGACGCACTGGTAGTGGGTGATGCCGACATCCTCCTCGGTCACCTCGTACTCGTAGGTGTATCCCTCCTCGCCGACCGGGTCGCCGCTGTCGAGGCTGGCCGGCCCGCCGCCCTCAACGGTTTGGACGTTGTGGTCGCCGCCGTTCCCAGTCCACTCGAACGTGATCGTCGTGCCGGTATCGACCCACAGCATGGTCGGATCGAACGCGAGCCCGCTGTCGCCCGCGCCGACATGAATGGTCACCTCGCTCTCGCCGCGGGCGTCTTGGTACGTCCCGAGGTTCCCGCTCGTGACCCCGCTCGGCCAGACCGGTTGTTGCTCCTGTGCGGCGGCCGTCCCGGTCCCCCCGGCACCGGCCGCGGCCACGGCGGTCGCACCGCCGGCCGTGCGCACGAATTCCCGCCTTTTCATACAGGTTCACTCGGGACGGGGTGCGCTTAAACCCACCGACTGAACCCGTCGACTCGGAGGCCTTTACAAGGCCTGTGTCCCGCGATATCGGCGGTTCACTCGTCTTGCTCCTCCTCGTTCACGACCCCGCCTTCGACCGGGACGAAGTCGGGGCGCTCCTTGGCCTGTCGGAGGGCCCGCAGCCGCTCGCGGTACTCCTCCGAACGGAACCGATCGGAGAGCCGCGCGTTCGCGACCATGACGAAAAGCAACAGTCCGATGAGCAGGAACACGATCCCCATCACCGGCGCGACGATCGTGTTCAGGTCGGCGACAAGCGAGGCGACGAGCAGCGCCGCCCCGGCGAGCACCTGCACGACCGCGATCACTTGGATCATCAGGTTGCCGAACTCGCCGGAGCCCTCCGGAACGGTGTCGGGATGCGGGAGCGACCAGTCGTCCGGGGGTTCGGGCACGTCGTACGACTCCATCGCCGCCAGCGCGACGATCGGCTCGACATCGCGGAGCACGGTCCCTTGACCGGTCACCTCGCCCGTCGGCCGGACGATCACGTACCCCTCGTCGGAGTACACGAGGAGTCGATCGTCGCCGTCCTCGTGGACGTGCTCCAACACGCCGAACACCTCCCGGCGTGCGATCCGGGATTTCAGCTCCGCCTCGGCGCGGTCAAGCAGCCGGTCGCCGGTGATCCACGAGTCCGGATCGAACGCGGCGTCCCACTCCTCGGCGCTCATCCGGGCCATATCGGCGGGGCCGAAGTCGTCGAAGTCGTACTCCTCGTCGACCCGCTCGCGGAGCGCGGCGAGGTCGTCCGCGGCGTCGGGAGCATCGGACGCGGCGTCGGATGCGTCTCCGTTCCCGTGGGACGCGCCGCCTTCGGGAGACCCGTCGCCGTCGGGCTCGTCCGGTGCCCGGTCCGACTGCGACGCCGGCTCCGGTCCCGTCGAGGTGTCCTCCATCGCCCGGTGGTACGCGCTCCGGACGCTAACTGTTTTCGTCTACGGGCGGGGCGATCCGTGGCGGGGCGATCCGTGGCGGCGCGGTCCCTGAGGATGCCATGACCGCGGAGCCGCGGATCGCGAGGCTTTACGCGCCGGAGACGCAACCGCGGACAATGGTCGACGAGTCGGTTATCGCGGCGGCGGCCGGGCTGTCGGTGACGGCGAGCCTCCCGTTCCTGCTGTACGGGGCGTGGATCATGATCGACACCGAGACCGTGACGTGGACCGTCCTCATGCGCCACCTGCGGTACATCGCTGCCGGGCTGGTGCTCACGACCGTTCCGATCGTCGGGTGGATGATCCCGCGGCTCTTCATGCACCTGTCCGGGCTCGCCGTGATCCACGCGTTCCTCGGGGTGCAGGCGTACGCGCTGTTGGCGTTCGCGCTCACCGGCATCGCCCGAATTCTGCAGGCGAAGCGCAACGCCGACGCCTACGAGGACCCGGACGTCGACATCGACGAGATCCACGAGGACATGGGCCACTGGCGCGCCCGGCTCCGAGCCGGCGTGGCCGGGTTCATGCTCCTCTGGCTCTGCGCGTGGGTGACCGGGCTCTACCGGTTCTACGCGCTCCACGTCGCGCCGATGTTCTGACGAGCGCGCCCCGACGGGGGTCCGAGCGTCCGGACGATCCCGGAACCCGGTATCGACCGCGCCGACCGACAGGTTCAATCCCGCTTTCGCCGTAGTTCCGATACTGTGGCAGTCACTTTCGATCTGTTCGGGACCCTCGTCGACGTCGAGTACCCGTCCGACCCCGCGGAGATCGTCGCGCGCGAGCTGGAGTCGCGCGGCGTCGCGGTGCCGGACGACTGGCACGTCGCGTACGGCGAGCGACACGTGGACGCCCCGGCGGGCGCCGAGGTCCCCCTCCCCGCGCACGTCGCGCACGCGCTCGACTCCCGCGGCGTCGAGGCCGCGGACAACGTCGTCCGGCACGCGGTCGTCGCGGCGTTCGACCCGGACGTGACCCGGCGCGACGGCGCCAGAGAGGCCGTCCGCGACGTGAGCGACCGCGGCCCCGTCGGCCTCCTCTCGAACTGCGCGGTGCCCGAGTTAGTCCCCAAGACGCTGATCCGCGCCGGCCTCCGCGGCGAGTTCGACGCGGTCACGACCAGCATCGGCTGCGGCTGGCGGAAGCCCCACCCGAAGGCGTTCGAGGCGGCGGCCGAGGCCCTCGGCGTCGCGCCCGCATCGCTGGTTCACGTCGGCGACGACCCCGAGACCGACGGCGGCGTCAAGGATGTCGGCAGCCGGTTCGTGGACGTGACCGAGACGCCGCTCGACGAGCTGGCGGCCAATCTCGAAGCCGAACCCTGACGCCGGCGAACCCTGACGCCGACGAACCCTGACGCCGACGAACCCTGACGCCGACGAACCCTGACGCCGACGGAAGCGCTTACTCGTCGGGCGCCTCGCCGTCGATCCGATCCGCCCACTCCCGACCGATCCGTCCCTCCGCGAGCAGCTTTTCGAGGTCCGCGACGACCGTCGCCCGCGCGAGGTCCGCGACGCCGGTCAGGTCCTTCTCGTAGGCGGCGTCGACCACGGCGTCAACGTCGTCAGCGCCGGCCTCGACCGCACCGAGGACCGCGCGCTCGCGGTCCAAGCGGTGATCGATCAGGCGCCCGCAGACGGGGACCGGGTCGTCGACGGCGGGTCCGTGTCCCGGGTACAGCCGCGCGTAGTCGGCGTCTCGGACCCGTTCGAGGCTGTCCAAGTAGTCTCGAAGGTCGCCCTCGGGGGCGCCGACGACGACGCTCCCCTCGGCGACCGCGAGGTCGCCACAGAGGAGTTCGCGGACCGTGCCCTCCCCGGCACCTCTACCGCACTCACTCTCCGACTCGACCGCGAACGCGACGTGATCCGGGGCGTGCCCGGGCCTCTCGATCGCGCGGACGGGAGCGTCGCCGACGCGGTCGCCGTCGCGGAACGTCCCGTCCGGCTCGACGCCGGTCTCCCCCGCGAACCGGTCGACGTGGTCCGCGTGCGCGAACACGGGCGCGCCGGTCAGGTCGGCGTACGCGGCGACCGCGCCGACGTGATCGGGGTGCGTGTGCGTGACCGCGATCGCGTCGACTGCGACGTTCTCCGTTCCGTTTCCGCCCGCTCCGTCGATGCCGATCGCCGCGTCGAGCGCGTCGGTGCGGGCCGCGGGGTCGACGAGGAGTCCGGCCGCGAGGTAGGCGTTCGTCGTCCCGCCGGGCGCGCGGGTGTCGACCGCGACCTCGACGCGAGTGACCGGCGACTCCGGGTCCGGCGCCGCCATCGACTCAGTCCCCGCGGCCCACCGAGGAGCCGTCGCGCCGATCGAGCAGGGAGCGCGCGGCGGGACCGGGACCAGATCCGGCGCGCTCGCGGCCCGGAATCGGCACGTTCGTGTCGTCGGCGACGGCGAACCGCGAGAGATCGGCGACGCCGGCGTCGACCTCGTCGACCGAGCCGTAGGGGCGGCCGACGACGATGTCGCCCGCCTTGCTCCGGTTGATGCCGGGGATCGCGGTCAGCTCGTCCATCGACGCCGCGTTCACGTCGAGGGGGTACGGGACGCCAGTGACGGAGCGGTAGCCGTGGTCCGTGATCGCTACGTCGATGGCGGTGCCGAGTTCCCGTTCGCCGGGGACGGCGACGAGGAGCGCGTACGTGCCGAGCTGGCGCCCGAACGTCTTGCCGTCCTGATGGTACTCCAAGTGAACGTCGGGGAGGACGGTCCCAGGCGGGACGACCCGGTCGAGCATCGGGTTGTCGACGGTCTCGCGGACTTCCTTCTTGTACGCTTGGAACTGCTCTTTGTGCTCCTGTGCGATGTCGGCGCCCGTCTCGGCCATCTCCGTGCCGGCGAACGCCATCACCTGCCGGATGTTGATCCGGCGGAGCATGAGCCCCTCGTCGTAGACGGTCTGGAGGAACGCCTTGTTGTGCTCGTACGTCTCCGGCCGCTCGCCCGCGAGCCCGTGGACGAGGTTGATTCCGGGGAGGAGCTTCGGCAGCCGCGGCGAGGCGTCCGGCCCGGTCGAGGGACCGGTCACCCGGTCGTCGGCGCCGGGCGTCGACTCCGGCGTGTCGCCCGGCCGCCAGCCGCCCTCCTCGTTGACGACGCGGACGGCCTCCAGACACTCCTCGGCGGTGACGAGCAGGTTGTTCTCCTCCTGGACCACCGGGTCCGCGGACTCCAGCCCGAACGCCGCGGTGTCGCCGGGCGTGTTGTGCTCGGCGATCACGCGGATCGCCTCGCGGGAGGCCTCGGGGTAATCGGTGATCGTCACCGGGTTCATGTTGTCGAGGTGGAGCGTCTGCAGGTCGGGCGCGACCTCGCGAATCCCGCCGTACAGCTCCCGGAGGGCGTCCGGGTTCGGCGCCTCACCGTCGCCGCCGAACGCGAGGATGTCGGCCTGTCGACCGAGCCGGAAGTGTTTGACCCCGCGGTCGGAGAGCGCGTCGACCTCGCCGACGACCGACTGCGCCTCGCGGAACGCCGGGCTCCCGTACAGCGGCTCCGTGCAGAACGAACACCGGTAGGCGCACCCGCGGGAGGTCTCCATCTCGCAGATGAGGTAGTCGGGGTGGTTGGGGTGTTGCTCGACGACGAACGCCCCCTTCTCGGCCCACCGGTCGATCTCCGCGTTGTCGCGCATCCGGTTGCCGAACCCCTCTAACCCCTCGCGGACGAGGTCGTACGCGGCCGCCTCCACGTCGCCCATGGCGACGAAGTCGTAGTCGAGGTCGTCGCGCTCGGTCTCCTGCGCGCCCGCGTTCTCGTCGCCGACGCCGAACCGCACGGGACCGCCGAGCAGGGTGACGCCGTCCGCGGTCCACCCCAGCTCCCGGACCTCGTCCGGCTCCGCGGGGGTCCCGCCGACGTACTTTCCGGGAACCGTCATCCCGCCGACGTACACCATGAGGTCCGCGTCGGCCACGTCGGCGTGCTTGCCACGGTCCTCGCGGAGTTCGTCGATGGTGTGGTAGGTGATCCGCGACTCGGGGACGCCCGCGTCGACGAGCGCGCCGGCGGTGTACCGCGGGTACGTCGAGATGTACGGCGGCACGCCGAAGTGGGCCGGCTCGTCGACGTAGCCGTCGACGATGGTGACGGAGAGGTCGTTCGGGTCGGCCGGGAGCGAGCCCCGGCCCGACGCGGGCGAATCGGTCATGTTGCCCCATCGTAGTCGGCCGAGACGGGAAAAGCGTGCGGAACGTCGGGGGCGGCGCGGAACGCGGCGGGGAATCGTTTATGTCAGACGGCTCAGAAACGAGATCTATGCCCTCCGAGACGATTTCAACCCGGCTCCGCGTCGTGCGGTACATCGTACTCGCCGGATTCTGCCTCTTCGCCGCGGGACAGTTCTACGCCGCCGAGCCGCGTCCGTGGGGCATCGCGGCCGCGTGGGCGGTCGGCACGGCCCTCGTCTTCGGACCGATCGCGTGGCTGGCGCGGGACCGGATTCCGAGCGACCGCCGCGAGACGTTGACGTACGTCGCCGCGGGCGCCGGGATTCTCCTCGCGTCCGTCTGGCTCGGCGTCTCGCTCGCGTTCGCCCCGGCGCTTTTCCCGTACGGGCCGGGCTTCATGGCGGGAGTCACGCTCGGGGTCCTCGTCGCGTTGCTCGCGGAGCGGACGGTCGTTCCGGACCGCATGCGCGGAGCGGGAATCTGATCGCCGCGGCGATCACACCGCCACGGCGGCGCGCGCTCCGCACGCCTCGACCGCCGCCGCCACGCCGTTTAAGCCCTCGCCGACACAACACGTCGGTATATGCCATCGACGACGGAGGTCAAATGCGAGAGCGACGACTGCGAACTCGACATGTTCGAGAACCACTACACCTACGACGTGCCCGACGACCACGCGGTCGAGGACCTGTCGTGCCCGTACTGCGGCGGGAGCGATCTCGCCGAGATCGAGGTGTAGCCCGTGAGCGGACTCGTCGAGACCGGGCGGTCGGTCGTCCGCCGCGCCCTCGAACGCCTCGGCCGCGGGTGGAGCAAGATGCAGGAGCGGCGGCCGCTCTCGTACGACCTCCTCGAGAGCGACGACGCCTACCTCGTCGTCTTCGACGCCCCCGGCGTCCGCGGCGAGGACCTGACCGTGACGTTCCTCGACCACACGGTCGAGGTCGAGCTCGACCGGTTCCGCGACTTCTACGACGGCTACGAGATGCTGTTCCCCGGCCGCGGCGTCTCGCTCTCGGGGAGCGCCGAGCTCCCCCGCGACGCGAACGTGACGCCACAGGGCGCGAACGCGACGCTGACGCGGAACGGCACCCTTCAGGTCGAGATCCCGAAGAAGGACGACGGCCGCGACGTGGCCGTGGTGGAAGAGGAGGACGAAGCGGAATCAGACCCGACTGAAGACACGAAGCCCGACGCGGACGACGACGCGGAGTCCGATCCGACCGACGACGGGGAGCCCGACACGAAACCCGG
>NZ_SDJP01000002.1:0-136309 GCF_004114995.1 Halorubrum amylolyticum | reverse complement strand
CCTCACTCCCCCTACCTCACTCCCCCTACCTCACTCCCCCTACCTCACTCCCCCTACCTCACTCCCTCGCCCGGCTCCCAACCGACATCCCCTCCGCGATCTCGAACTCCTCGCTTCCGTCGAACCGGTCGGGGTCGAACGCGTCTATCCACGGCGATTCCGGGTCCCCCGCCTCGGTCCCGGCGAGCGACGCGAGCACCCCCTCGGCGACGAGCTCGCCGATCGCCGGCGCACGCATGAAGCCGTGGCCCTGCCAGCCGGCGGCGACGAACACGCGGTCGGCGCCGCCGGGCGACTCCCTCCCGCCGCCGACCGGCCCGACGAGCGGGTCGCCGTCGGGTGTGGCCGTGCAAAGCCCGGCCCACGCGCGCTCCACGTCCGGGCCGTCCGGCCCGACCGCGTCGAGCCGCTCGCGGAGCGTCGCCGAGACCGACTCGACGAACCAGTCGTCGCCCGTCGGGTCGTATCCGTCCGGATCGGCCGGAACCGGCTCCGTGCCGTCGCCGGCGAGCAGCCCGGTCGGGTGCGGGCGGAGGTACGCGCCCGCGGTCGCATCGTAGACCATCGGGCCGTCGTAGCGCGCCGACCCGTCGCGTTCCGCCGCCGACCCGCCACCGTCGAGTCCGGCCGTCAGCGCCTGCACGCGGTAGGGAGCCACGGGGACCTCGATCTCCGCGTCGCCGAGGAAGTCGGCGGTGTGCGCGCCGACGGCGACGACGACGGCGTCGAACTCTCGGGTGTCTCCGCATCGGTCCACGCCGCCGACCCGCAGTTCGGGACCGTCGCCCGCGAACGAGACGGCGGTGTCGGTCTCGACCGCGACCCCCTCTCGACGCGCGCGCTCGCCCGTCGCGGCGACGTAGCTCGCGGGGGCACACCAGCCGGCGCCCTCGGCCACCGCGGCGACCGCGAGGTCGTCGGTCGCGACGGGGAACCGCTCGCCGAGGGTCACGGGGTCGACGAGCGAGACGCCGCGGCCGTGTTCGCGCATTCGGTCGACCATCACCGGCACGGCCTCGGCGTCCGGGTCGCCCTCGCGGACGGCGATGACGTAGGGACACGGCGTGAAGGAGAATCCGGGAAGCGAGCGGTCGAACGCCCGGAACCGATCCATCGCGCGGGCGGCCAGCGCGGCGTCGACGTCCTCGGCGTACGCGTCGTAGAGCACGCCAGCCGCGCGGCCGGAGCTTCCGGCGCCGAGGTCGCCTCGGTCGTACAGCGTCACGTCGGCGCCGCGGGCCGCGAGGTCGGCGGCCGCGGTGACGCCGACGGCGCCGCCGCCGACGACCGCGACCGCCGGAGTTCCGTCTGCGGAGCGCTGAGCGCTCCCCGACGACGCGTCTCGGGTCATGCGGACGCGTCGCGGTGCGTCGTGTTAAAAACGATGGCCGCGCGCTACGAGAGGAACTCGTCGATCCCGCGCGCCGGGTAGCCGACAACGTGGTCGACGCCGGCCTCGCGGAGGTCGTCGACGCGCTCCCGGACCGTCTCTGGCGACCCGACGAGGGCGAAGTCCCGCACGGCCGCCGAGAGCACCTCGCGGGCGCGCCCCGTCTCCGCCGAGTCGGTCGGTGACGCGTCGGCCCCGGTTCCCCCTCCACCTCCACTTCCGCCCCCGTCCGGGAGCGCGCGGGCGACGGGGCGGCGCCGGGAGACGTACGCGCCCACGGCGTCGAGGACGGCGTCCTCGTCGTCGGTCAGGACGGTGGGCGCGTAGACGGCGACCTCGCCCTCGAACCCGGCGGCGCGGAGCGCGCGCACGTCGCGGTCGGTCGACCGAGTGAGCAGCTCGAACTGGGTCCCGCCCGCCGCCAGCGCGACGCGCTCGACGCCCTCCGTGCCGACCCACGCGTCGGGGGCGTCGCGCCGCGCGGCCCCGAGCCGCGGGGCGACCGCGCGAGACGACTCCCCGTCCGTGAGGTAGGCTCCGTGGCCCGCGACGAGCACCCGGCGGGCCGCGTCCGGTATCTCGTCGACCAGCGAGTCGTCGCCGAGCGGGTCGAACCCGTCCGCGCGGACCGGCGTGGTGACGTACAGCTCCGTCTCCGCGGCCAGCCGGTCGAGCGTCGCCGGGTCCGGGAGGTGCTCGCGACCCTCGTAGTCGATCGTCACCCGATCGACCGGGAGTTCGGTCGCCCGCGACACGTCGCACTCGGCGGGCTTCAGCGCCACGGCGTCGATACCGGTCTGAGCGACCGCCTCGCGGCCGGTCAGCACCCGGCGATCACCCCGATTGGCGGCGCGGCCGCTCCGTGGAGCGGCGCGTCGATTCGGCACGCGGTGTCGATACTCACGAAGGAGACCTCATCGCGATCGCGGAACGCGATCCATCGCCTGTGCGGCCATGACTGGAAGTCGGTAGTCGCGTGCGTCTCATAAACCCGTCGCGACGCGGCAATATTGCGGTCGGCGCCGCCGGCAGGAGGAGACGCATTCGCCCGGAAGATCGCCCGGGTGACACGCGCGTCCCCGCCCACGTTATGGGGCTCGCTCCCGTGCGATCGGACATGAACCAGCTCGTCGACGGCGAGTGGCGGACCGACGCGTACGAGGCGACCGACGAGGAGGGCTCGTTCCAGCGCGGCGAGACGACCTTCCGGAACTGGATCGCCGGCAGCGACGTGCCCGACCACGTCGACGCCGAGCCCGACGAGCGGTTCCAGCCCGAGGCGGGCCGGTACCACCTGTACGTCTCGTACGCCTGCCCGTGGGCGCACCGGACGCTGCTCGCGCGGTCGCTGCTCGGACTGGAAGACGCGATCGACGTGAGCGTGGTGGACCCGTGGCGCGGCGAGGACGGCTGGCAGTTCACCCCGGAGAAGGAGGGGTGTACGCCCGACAAGCTCCACGACAGCGACTACCTCCGCGAGCTGTACGTCGAGGCCGACCCAGACGCCACCTGCCGGGTGACCGTCCCCGTGCTGTGGGACACCGAGGAGGAGACGATCGTCAACAACGAGTCGCGAGAGATCCTCCGAACCCTCTCGACCGCGTTCGACGACCTCGGCAACGGCGCGTCGCTTTTGCCCGGTCCCGACGACGAGGCGACCGTCGCGGAGGTCGATCAGGTGATCACCGACATCTACGAGCCGGTCAACAACGGCGTCTACCGCGCCGGGTTCGCGACCTCCCAAGGGGCGTACGACGAGGCGATCGACGACCTGTTCGACGCGCTCGACCGCTGGAACGACCACCTCGCCGACCAGCGCTTCCTCGTCGGCGACTCGCTGACCGAGGCCGACGTCTGCATGTTCACGACGCTGGTCCGGTTCGACCACGTGTACCACACCCACTTCATGTGTAACAAGCAGTTCGTCCACCAGTACGAGCACCTCTGGCCGTACCTGCGGGACCTCTACCAGACCGAAGGCGGCGCCGAGACGGTGAAGATGGCCCACATCAAGGAGCACTACTACACGACCCACCCGGACGTGACCCCCTCCGGCATCATCGCGGGCGGCCCGGACCTCGACTGGGAGGCGGACCACGACCGCGCCCGGCTCGACGGCGAGGCGCCCGCGCCGGACGCGGCGGACTGAGCTCTCCCGGTCTCACGGGAGTGGACATCCGGGGGCTCTGCGGTGGACGGGTCCCAGGCGGCGCCGAGGCCGACGAGGCGACCGCGCCCTACTCCGCGTCGTTCGGGGCCGCTTCGGGCTCGGCGCCGGACTCCGCCGCCCCGTCATCGTCGGCCGCGTCGACCGCCTCGGCGGCGTCGAGCACGGTGACGCGCGCGGACATGATCCGGGTGTTGTCGATGCGCTCGATGCGAATTCGGACCCCGTCGAACTCGATCTCCTCGCCCTCCTCGACGAGCCGTCCGGCGCGGTTGAACACGAAGCCGGCGAGCGTCTCGAACTCCTCGCCCTCGGGGAGGTCGATCCCGAGCATCTCGTTGACCTCGTCGATGTTCACCTCGCCCTGCACGACGGCGACGTTGTCCTCTAAGAACTCCACCGGGGCCTCCTCGTCGCCCTCCAAGATCTCGCCGACGATCTCCTCGACCATGTCTTCGAGGGTGATGATCCCCTCGGTGGTCCCGAACTCGTCGATGACGGTGACCATCTGGAGACGGTTATCCTGCATCTCCGCGAGCAGCTCGTCGGCGTTCTTCGACTCGGGGACGTGCAGCGTCGGCTTGACGACCCGCGCCAGCGACGGCTCGCCCTCGGAGTAGCGGAGTTCGCGGACGAGGTCCCGCACGGTCACGACGCCGATGATGTTGTCGAGGTTCCCCTCGTAGACGGGGACGCGCTCGTGGTCCGCCTGGATGCACGTCTCGATCGCCTCCTCGACGGAAGACTCCTTCGCGACCGCGGTGACGTCGAGGCGGGGCGTCATCACCTCCTTGGCGATGGTGTTGTTGAACCGGAAGATGCGGTCGAGCATCTCGCGTTCCTCCTCCTCGATGACGCCCTCGCGCTCGCCCGTCTCGATGATGTTCTGGATCTCCTCGCGGGTGACGTACGTCGACTCGATCGCCGCCCGACCGCCGGTCACCTTGTTGACCGCACGGGTGAGGTAGTCGAAGACGACGACGAGCGGGTACAACACGCCCTCGGAGAGCTTCAGCGGGCGGGCGATCCGCAGCGCCCACGACTCGGTGTTCTCGACGGCGTACGACTTCGGCGCGGTCTCGGCGAACAGCAGCACGACCGCCGTGATCCCGAAGGTGGTGAGCAGGATGGTGACTACCGCGCTCTCGACGTACACGCCGATGAGCGTCGTCGCGATCGCCGTGATGCCGATGTTCACGAGGTTGTTGCCGACGAGGATCGTCACCAGCAGCCGGTGCGGATTCTGCTTCAGGCTGTCGATCGTCTCGGCGCTGCCGACGCCCTCCTCGACGAGGCTCTCGATGCGGTGTTTCGGCAGCGAGAACATGGCGATCTCCGACGAGGAGAAGAACGCCGACATCCCGAGCAACACGATGATCGTGAGGATCCCGAGGACGGTCACGATCGGATCGTCCATCGCGGGGAGCTGCGGAACACCGGTCGTCAGCGATATCGGCCACAAGCCCATTCTCCCTTACAATCGGTCGGGTTCCCGTTAAAACGTTACTCTCCGCTCCGGCGATTCGCGTGACGGTCACCGCGGCTGCCGGTCGATCGAACGAACCGCCGCCGCCGACACGGTTAGGGGGCAGGCGCCCGACGGATCGCCCATGAGCGACCCGACGATCACCCTGTACCGGCTGCAGGCGTGTCCCTTCTGCGAACGCGTCGTCCGCACCCTGAACGAACTGGGACTGGAGTACCGCTCTCGGTACGTCGAGCCGATGCACTCCGAGCGCAACGTCGTCAAGCGCGTCTCGGGCGCCCGTAGCGTGCCGGCGATCGTCGACCGGGAGACGGGCGTGACGATGTCCGAGAGCGCGAACATCGTCGAGTACCTGACGGGGACGTACGGCGAGGGAGGTGCCTGAGATGCCGGAGTTCGACGTCGTCTCCCTGCCCGAGACGGACCACGTCGCCGAGGGCGACGTGGCGCCCGACTTCACCCGACCGCTGGTCGACGAGGAGTACTGGGAGGACCGCGCGCTGGGCGAGGTCGTCGACGGGCCGACCCTCCTGCTGTTTCACCCGATGGACGGCGCCTTTCAGGCGACGTACCTCTACAACACGGTCGACGACCGCGTCTGGGCCGACGAACTGGACGTGTTCGGCCTCTCCGTCTCGACGCCGTACGCCCACAAGCGCCTGCTCGCCGAGCGCGGCGACGGGGTCCGGACCTTCTCCGATCCCGGCGCGGGCGTGATCGAGGAGTACGGCCTCGCGCACGACATCGACGGGATGACCGGGATCACCGAGACGCGGCCGGCCGTCTTCCTCCTCGACGCCGACCGCACCGTCGAGTTCGCGTGGGTCGCGGGCGAACACCCCGAGTTCCCCGACGCCGAGGCCATCGAGGACGCGATCGGCCGGCTCGTCGGCTGATCGCGGGACGAGGGTGCCGACCTCGATCGGCCCGCTCGCGGACCCCCATTCCCGCCACCACTCGTCAGCCTTTTTCGCGACCGTCACGAACGCGGCAGTGTGACAACGGACAGCGACGTCCTCCGACGTGCGGCCGAGGCGGTCGCCGACGGCGACCTCGTGGTCTACCCCACCGAAACGGTGTACGGGCTCGGCGGCGACGCCCTCGACCCCGCCGCCGTCGAGCGGGTGTTCGAGCTGAAGGGCCGGGAGCGCTCGAACCCGCTCTCGCTCGGCGTTCCGAGCGTCGACGCCGCGCTCCGCCACACCCGGCCAACCGAGTTCGCGGTCGCGTTCGCCCGAGCGTTCCTCCCCGGCCCCGTGACCGTGATCGTCGAGCGCGGCGACCCGGTCCCGGACGCGCTCACCGCCGGACGCGACCGGGTCGGCGTGCGCGTCCCGGACCACCCGATCGCGCGCGACCTGCTCCGGGAGACCGGCCCGCTCACCGCGACGAGCGCGAACGTCTCCGGGCGCGGGAGCGTCACCCACCCCGACGACCTCGACGACCGAATCGGCGAGGGAGTCGCCGCCGTGGTCGACGGCGGCGAGACGCCGGGCACCGAGAGCACCGTCGTCGATCCCGAGAGGAGGACGATCCACCGCCGCGGCGCGATGGCCGGCGCGATCGAGGCGTGGCTGGACGACCCGCCGGTGTAGGAACCGAGTCGAAACCGCAGAAGTGCGACGCCGCTAGACCGACAGTTCGCCCTTCGCTTTGATCACGTCGAGATCCTCGGCGTCGATCGTGTCGACGTCGAGCCAGTGGGGGACGTACTCGCGCTTGTCGTAGGCCTCGCGCTCGTCTTCGGCCCCGACGGTACACCAGAGCTGGGGCTCGTCCGGGCCGTGCCAGCCGCCCTGAACGTTGATGCCGAAACACACCAGCTCCTCGCCCTCGTACTCGATCACCGCGTCCCGCCGAATCCCGGGGTCGCCGCGAATGATGAGGTGTTGCATATCCCGTCGTTTGCGGCTACCCCGCTTAATCGCTTCGATACCGCGGATCGGTGGATTCGGAGAGCGGGTGGCGGGGCGAAAAGACGGGGAGCGGGAAAACGGCGTCAGGTGGAGTAGTAGTACTCGCCGTCGCGCTTCTGCTGGCTGTCGAGCTGCGAGCCCGGCTTGTTGATCCGGGGACGACCCGTCCGCTCGTCGCGGCGGAAGGTGATGTCGAGGTCGGCGAGGAACTCGTTCATCCCTTCGCGCATCTCCTGTGGCGGGGTCGCGTGCCCGCGCTCGGCCGGCTCGCCGTCGAACACCATCAGGCGGTCGGCGAGGAGATCGATCATGTAGATGTCGTGGTCGATCACCATCACGGTCGCGTCGTGGTTCTCCGCGTACCGGCGGATCGCCGTCGTCGCGCGCACCCGCTGTTCCACGTCGAGGTGCGCGGAGGGCTCGTCGAGGAGGTACAGATCGGCGTCCTCGGAGAGACACGCCGCGATGGCGACGCGCTGGCGCTCGCCGCCCGAGAGGTCAGAGAGGTTCTGCTCCATCACGCGGTCGAGCTGGAGCGGCTGCGCGATCTCGGTGTTCCAGTAGGAGCTGCCGAACTCGTCGGTGATAGAGGAGAGGAACGCGTCGACGCGCATCGGCTGGTCGATGTCGATGTACTGCGGCTTGTACGCGATGTCGAGCGCGAAGTCGAGTGCGCCCTCGTCCGGCTCCAGCGCGCCCGCGAACAGCTTCGCGAGCGTCGACTTCCCGATCCCGTTCGGCCCGACCACGCCGAGCACCTCGGAGCGGTTGATCTCGCCGGCCTCGACGTGCAGTTCGAACTCGCCCTCGCCGTACGACTTCGAAAGTTCGGGGTACTCGATCAGCGTCTCGCTCCGCGAGGAGACCCGCGGCGCGTGTTCCTCGAAGGTGATCGCCGACGGCCGGATCCGCATGTTCTCGTTGTCGAGGTACCCTTTCAGGTACTCGTTGATCCCGTTGCGGACCGACTTGGGGTCGGTGATGACACCGTACGCGCCCGGCTCACCGTACGCGACGTGGAGGGTGTCGGCCAGCAGATCGAGGATCGCGAGGTCGTGCTCGACGACGAGCATCGAGCGCTCGGCGGCGTCGTCGTCCGCGAGCTCGCGGATGAGGCGGGCGACGACCATCCGCTGGCCGATGTCGAGGTACGGCGTGATCTCGTCGAGGAAGTAGAAGTCGGCGTCGCGGGCCAGACACGCCGCGATGGCGACGCGCTGGAGCTCGCCCCCGGAGATGGAGTCGATCGGCTGGTCCATCACCGGCGCGATGTTGAGCCGGTCGATGAGGGAGTCGAGCGCGCCGCGCTCGTCGGTGCGCTCCAGCAGCTCGCGGGTGTTGCCGTCGAACTGGTTCGGGATCTGGTCGACGTACTGCGGCTTGCGCGCGACCGTCACGTCGCCCTCCTTCAGCGATTCGAGGTAGTTCTGGAGCCCGGTGCCGCGGAACCGGTCGAGCACGCGCTCCCAGTCGCCCTCCGACTCGTGGTCGCCGAGGTTCGGGACCATCTCGCCGGCGAGCCCGTGGACCGCCGTCGACTTCCCGATCCCGTTCGGGCCGAGGATGCCGGTGACGTTGCCCGGTTCCGGGGTCGGCAGCCCGTACAGCGAGAAGGCGTTGTCGCCGTAGCGGTGGACCGGCTCCTCGTCGAGCTCGGAGGGGAGGTTGATGATCTCGATCGCGTCGAACGGACACTTCTCGACGCAGATCCCGCAGGTCTCACCGAGGCAGATCTCCTCGGAGATGTGGATCTGGTCCGGGTCGCCCTCGGCGGCCTCCTCGCCGCGCTTCGTGATGCACTCCTTGCCCGTCCGGTTGGGCGGGCAGTAGTTCATACACTCGTAGTTACACCGGTCGGGCTGACACCGGTCGAGATCGACCACGGCGATGCTGTCGTCCGCCATCTCAGACCACCAGTTCGACGCCGGACGTCGCGAGCACGGTGTAGCTGATGAACCACAGCGTGAACGTCAGAAACGCCACGTAGAGATTGTCCTTGACCCCGAAGTCGCCGACGCCGATCGCCTTGTACAGCGGGTACTGGGCGAGCACGAACGCGCCGAGCACCAGCGCGACCGTGGTGCTCTGGGCGGCGGCCACGGTCGTGCCCGCGTAGGCGGCCGAGACGACGCCGGCGGCGATCCCCGCCAGACAGCAGATCGTCGTGACGACCACGCTCCGAGTGTGGCCGGATATCCCCGAGTCGTCGCTCATACGAGTCGATCCGCGAGCGCCCGTGAAAAGCCGTTCGTTCCGCCCGGCGGGCTGTCTCCGGGCGCCGCCGACCGGAACGGACCGGTCCGGCCGCGCCGAGCCGCAGGACGGGTGCTCGACGACTCCGGACGGGCGGGACGACCCCGGACGGCGATTGACGACTCCGGACGGGCGGTCGGCGAAGCGCGCGCGAGCGCCATCGCTGACTGACCGGTCAGTCTACGGCCGGGTTGCCAGAATATATTGCCGGTATTCTCGCCATAAACCGGCAATAAGATCCGGCTACTGCGAGAAAACGCCCGGTCGAGCGGGGTGACGCATCAACATTTATCACGGCGTGCGGTTTCGATTCGTAACGATGGAAGGAACCCAAACGGAGGGGCTCGACGACCTCCCGCCGAGCGCCAAGCTCGTCTTCAAGGTGCTCGAGTACAACGGGCCGTTGACCCAGAAGGGGATCGTCCAGGAGTCGATGCTGTCGGCTCGAACCGTCCGCTACGCCCTCGAACGCCTGGAGGGGATCGGGGTCGTGGACGAGGACGTCTACTTCGCGGACGCCCGGCAGAACCTCTACAGGCTCACCGAGCCCGCACAGGAGTTCACCGGCGACGAGAACGAGGCCTCCTGTACCGCCGACTGACCGCGTCTCCCGGTCTTCTACTGGCCGCCCTCTTCGGACACGTCTCGCGCTCCCCGCGCGGCCTCGGCGACGGTGAGCGCGACGGCGACGAGCAGCGCGAACGTCGCCGCCAGCACGAACGCCAACAGCAGGAACCACACGTCCGGGCCGAACAGCGGGTAGTCCCGGGCGTCGATCACCGGACCGAGCAGCTCCAGCGTCCGGATCGCGTAGAGGAGGACCGCGAAGAGCGCGCCGACGACGAGCCCGATTCGAGCGTTCCGGTAGAACGCCAGCGACTCCAAGAGGACGAGCATCGGCGGTTTGGTCGACCGATCGGCGGAGCTGTCGTCGCTCACGGGCGCCCTTGCGAGAGCGCGCGCATAGAGCCATCGAAACTCGAGAGCGAAGGCGAGGCGGACCGGGGTCGATATGCGACGGATCATCACGATCGAAAATCGGTGTCTCAGGTCCTGAAAACGCAAGAAAGCCGTCAAGTGGGGCGAGACAAACGTTCGTGTATGGCCAGAGTCGTGCTGTCCGCGTTCCCGATGATCGACCCGGAGACGTACCGCGAGGTCCTCGACGAGGCGGTCGACGAACCCGTCGAGATCGAGGTCGCCGAACTGGGGTCGGCCGAGAATCTGATCGCGGCGGCGGACGGTGCCGACGCGGTGGTGACCGACATCGACACGCCGGTCACCGCGGCGGCGCTCGATCGCTTGGACCTCCGGGTGGTCGTCCGGTCGGCGGTCGGCGTGGACAACGTCGACGTGGGCACCGCCGCCGAGCGGGGCGTCACCGTCACCCGCGTCCCCGACTACTGCACCGACGAGGTGGCGGCCCACTCCGTCTCGCTGCTTCTCGCCTGCCTCCGGTCGCTGAAGGCGTACGACGACGACGTCGCCGCCGGCGGCTGGAGCTGGGAGGCCGGGCAGCCGGTCCGCCGCGTGAGCGCGTCGACGATCGGGTTCGTCTCGTTCGGCCCGATCGCAAAGCGCGCGGCCGAACAGCTCGCCGGGTTCGACGCCGACCTCGTCGCCTACGACCCGTTCGTGGAGGCCGAGGAGATGGCGGCGTACGGCGTCGAGAAGGCGTCGTTCGAGGGGCTGTTCGACCGCGCCGACCACGTCGGCGTCTACGCCCCCCTGACGGACGCGACCCGGGGCATGGTCGACGCCGACGCGCTCGCTCGGCTCGGTGAGGACTCCGTGGTCGTCAACGTGGGGCGCGGGCCGGTCGTCGACGCCGACGCGCTGCTCGACGCGCTGGAGTCGGGGTCGATCAAGGGCGCCGGCCTCGACGTGCTCGCCGAGGAACCGCCCGAGGACGACCCGCTCGTCGGCCGCGACGACACGGTCGTCACGCCGCACGCGGCGTGGTACAGCGAGGAGGCCCGCGACGACCTGAACCGGAGCGGCGCCGCCGACGTGGCCGCCGCGCTCAACGGCGAAACGCCCGACGGCCGCGTCGATCCGGAGGCGGACTGGCTCTGAGCGACTGAGGCGGAGATGGCGAACCGAGCTACAGTCGGTCGAGCGCGTCGAAGCCGTCCTCGTCGCCGCCGTCTCCGTCGGCCGAATCCGCTCCGTCGTCGCCGCTCTCCGAACCCGCTTTGGCCGCGTCGAGCGCGCCGTCGTCGAGGCCCGCGGCGAGTCCGGGGCCGAGGTCGTAGGTGTCGCGGACCGTCTGGGCCAGCACGCCCTCGCGGTCGAAGACGACGTAGACGGCGACGAAGTCGTGCGCGGCGGGCCGGAGGACGAAGACCTCGCGGGGGTCGGCGTCCTCGCGCGACTCGTCGTCCTCGCGGGGGTCGTCGTCCTCGCGCGACTCGTTGACGCGCGCGACGAGCGGTTCGATCGGGAGCCGGCCCGCCCGGAGGTCGGCGAAGGCGTCGCTTCCGGGGGCGTCGGCGAACAGGTACAGCGCGCCGTTCGGCTCGCCGTCGTTCGACCGGGTCGTGACCGAGCCGACCGCCTCGCCCGCGGACCTGATCTGGTCCCACGCGTCGACGGCGGCCTCGAACATCCCCTCCACGTCGTCCGCGAAGCGGAAGCGGCTCTCGCGGACGACCGCGACGTCGGCGAAGCGGGCCGAGCCGTCGGTCCACGCCAGCGTCGCGTCGGCGACGAACCCCGGCTCCAGCGACGCCACGCGGTCGGCGAGTTCGCCCTCGTACCCTTCGGCGGCGGCGTACAGCGGATCGAATCGGTCCTCGGCGTCGGGATCGGTCGGGTCGATCGGTCCCTCCGGGTGCTCGACGAGGACGAACTCCTCGGGGGGATCGGAGGGGCCGGTCCCGTCGATGTCGGGACGCGGGCGGCGGTCGTGGACGCGGAAGCGGCCGCTCGTCGTCGGTTCCATAGCCGAATATCGGACGCCGAGCGGAAAAGCCGGTCGGAACCGAGGCGGGCGTCGGCCGCGGTCCCGACGGCCTCGACGACTCCGCGGCCGCGGAATCCGTGTCGTTATGGGTCGGGCGACCCAACCGAGCGGCAAATGGGGATTCTCGAGGACAAGTCGAACGCCCGGGTGTTCTACAAGTACCTCTCGAAGGTGTACGACACGATCAACTGGTTCAACTGGAACGAGGAGATGCGCGCGGAGGCGCTCTCGTGGCTGGAGTTCGGCGACGATCCGAAAGTCCTCGACGTGGGATGCGGCACCGGGTTCGGCACCGAGGGACTGCTCGAACACGCCGACGACGTTCACGGGCTCGACCAGAGCATTCACCAGATGGAGAAGGCGTTCGAGAAGTTCGGGAGACACGACCGCGTGAACTTCTACCGCGGCGACGCCGAGCGGCTCCCGTTCCGCGACGACACGTTCGACGTCGTCTGGTCCTCGGGATCGATCGAGTACTGGCCGAACCCGATCGAGGGGCTCCGGGAGCTGCGCCGCGTCGCGAAGCCGGGCGGACAGGTGCTCGTCGTCGGCCCCGACTACCCGCGCAACCGCGTCCTCCAGCGCGTCGCCGATGCGATCATGCTGTTCTACGACGAGGGCGAGGCGGACCGGATGTTCGAGGCCGCCGGCTACGAGACGTACGAACACCACATCCAGCGGTCGACGCCGCGGAGCCCGCGCGCGATCACGACGGTCGCGCGGGTCCCGGAGGAGTAGCGACGCAGCGCCCGAACGTTCTTCTCTCCCCCTATCCGGACTCGACGACCGTCTCCAGCGTCGCGACGGGTCGCCCGTCGGCCGAGACCTCGACGGTGACGGTCAGACCGGGTTCGAGGGCCGGGTCGTTCGTTCCCGCGACCCGGAACGACGCCGATGTCCCGACCCGCAGATCGCCGTCGGTCGCGGCGTTGAACGCGCCGGTCGGGCCGGGTCGGAACCCCGCCGCGGAGAAGAACGGGACCGGCGGCTGTCGGGCGAGCGGCTCGCCGTCGACGCGCACGCGGACCGACAGATCTGCCGCGTCGAGCGCGTCGCCGCCGCGGTGCGTGACCGCGATCCGGTCGTCGGTCGCCGACAGCGACAGCGACGCGGTCGGCGCCGGCTCGGACGGGGCGGCGAGGGCCGCGGTCACGACGCCGCCCGCGAGCACGACCGTGATGGCGAGCAGCAGGACGCCGGCGACCGGCGCGAGCGCGCGGGTCGACCGATCGCCGGTCGGTCGGGTCTCTGTCGACGATTCCGTTCCGGTCGACGATTCCGTTCCGGTCGACGATTCCGTTCCGGTCGACTGGTCGGTGTCGGTTGGCACGGGAGGTCTGCCGCGTGACCCGGTAAAAATCCCGGGGTGGCGACGGGCGCCTACTCCTCGTCGATCGGGCGCGGCGTCGCGATCGGCTCGATCTCGTCGACGAAGACGGCGCGGGGCTCGTCCACGACGGTGACGCGGTACGTCTCCCCGGGCGAGACCGTTCGGACGACGCCGTCCGCGTTCGTGGTGCCGATCGCCCGGCTGTCCCCGTCGCCGACGCTCTTCGTGACCGTGACGTCGGAGACGGGGTCGCCCGTCTCCTCGTCGTGGACGGTCACCGTCACCGGACCGCCGGCGTAGCTTCGGTCGACGGTGACGGCGAAGCCGTCGCCGCTCTCGGTGACGGACTCGGTGTCCGGGAACGCGTCGAGGTCGATCCGCTGGTGCTCGACGAACGCCCGGAGCGTCCCGCCGCTGACGAAGGTTCGGAGGAGCCCGAACTCGTGCGGAACGGTGATGCGCTGGACCGACCCGGCGCCGAACGCGTCGGGCTCCCGGAGCGATGTCGTCTCGGGGTACGCGTCGGCCGTCGCCTCGATCGCCTCGTCGTTGCCGATCGCGCCGCCGCCGCGGTCCCAGCGGTCGACCCGGAAGACCTCGCGGACGTACTGCCCGTCGATGATCGCTGCGAGCACGACCGACCGATCGCTTGACTCGACGTACACCTCGGTGGCCGACATCTCGCCGCGAGCGGCCGAGAGCGCGTGCTCGCGGACGGGACCCTCGTAGACCTGCAGTGCCACCTGCAGCTCGTCGAGCCGGGCGGGGGGGCTGAACCCGTCCGTCTCCTCGGCGAGCGCGTCGAGCTCCTCGATCCGCTCGTCGTACTCGCGGGCGGTCGCGGCGATGCGGACGAGCTCGTCGAGGAACTCCCGGTCGGAGAGCTCGCCGGCGGCGTGCGCGCTGAACGCCTCCGTCTGTCGGCTGTTGAGCGTCACCTCGTCGCGCTCGACGCGGTTGATCGCGGCGAGGATTCGGCGCTGACGCTCGGTGTTCGACTCGGCGGACTCGATCCGGCGGACGACCGCCGCGGTCTCCATGGCGGCGTCGGTCTCGTCGACGGCGAAGCCGAGCGACGATCCGATGTCCGCGCCGCGGACGCCGCCGCCGGTGCGGGCGTCGACGCCGTCCGGGGTGGAGAGTGTCCGGAACGTGAGGTTCCCCTCGTCGACCTGTCGATGCTCGCCGTCCGGCTCGGCCGGGGCGAGAGCGCCGGCTGTCGCGTCGACGGAGGCGGAGTCCGGGGCCGCGTCTCCGGCGGCGGCGGAGTCTGGGGCCGCATCTCCGGCATCGGAGTCCGGAACCGCCCCGACGACGGCCGCTGGGGACACCGCGCCGGCGATCGGCGCGATCAGAAGCAGGGCCGCGAGGGCGATCGGGAGGGCTCTCATACCACACCGGTTCGCGCCCCAATATAAAAAAATCAACCATCGGGACGGCCGGGCGCCCCCGGCCGCACGGCGAACGGCGTCGACGAGGTCGGCGATGGAAAGCGTTTTGCCCGGCGCCTGAGTTCGCTGATCCGTATGCGGAACGCCCCGTCTCGCGCCCTCCTCGTCGGGCTGGTGGCCGTCGCGCTCGTGGCGAGCGCCGCGGCGCCCGTCGCCGGAGGCGCGCTCTCGTCCCCGTCTTCGCCCTCTCTCGACGCCGACGCGCCGGCCGTCGAACAGATCGACGAGCCGCTCGATCCGAACACGGCGACCCGTATCCGGATCGAGCCGACGCCGGACCGCGACGCCCAGTGGACCGTCTCGGTCCGGTACGCGCTCGACGGCGAGATCGACCGCACGGCGTTCCGGACCGCCGGCGACCGGTTCCTCGACGGCGAGATCGGACCGGACGTGACGCTGTTCGAGGGGTTCGCCCGCGAGGCCAGTCGGAACGTCGACCGGACGATGCGGGTCGAATCCGTCGACCGCGAGGTCGTCGTCCACGAGGACGCCTCCTCGTTCGACGTGGCGGACGCCGAGACGACGGCCATCGGCGAACTGCGGTTGACGTTCGTCTGGACCGAGTTCCTCGAGGAAGACGGCGAGAACCTGCTGTTGGGCGACGCGCTGACGACCCCCGACGGCGGGACGTGGCTCCTCTCGCTGGAGGAGGGACAGACGCTCGAAGTGGCGACGCCGGAGGGGTACACCGTCACCGGGACCTCGGACGCCACGGACCGGCTGAGCGACAACGCCGTGATCGTCGAGGGGCCGCGCACCTTCGGCGAGGACGAGCGGGTCGCGGTCGTGTACGTGCCCGCCGGCACGGCCGCACCGCCGTGGACGATGCTCACCGCCGCCATCGTCGTCGCCGCGGTGCTCATCGCCGGAAGTCTCGTCGGCTATCGGCGGATGGACGGCGGCGCCGGGGTGACGGGGAGCGACGACGCGGGGGCGGTCGACAGCGACGGCGGGGAACGCACCGACCGCAGACGCAGCGACGGAGCGGCCGGCAATCCGAACGGTCCGGGCTCGACGGGCGCCGGTTCGGGGGCGGACGACGCGGCCGACGAGGAGGACCTCTCGCTGCTGTCCGACGAGGAGCGCGTCGAGCGCCTCCTCGAAGACAACGGCGGGCGGATGCGGCAGGCCGACATCGTCGCGGAGACCGGGTGGTCCGACGCGAAGGTGTCGCAGCTGCTCTCCGCGATGGCCGAGTCGGGCCGCGTGGAGAAGCTCCGGCTCGGACGCGAGAACCTGATCTCGATCCCGGACGACGGCGAGGAAGACGGCGAGAACGGCGAGCCCGACGACGATCGCTGATCCGAGGCCCGAGACCGGCCGGCGATCGGTCGCGTGGGGAAGCGGCGATCGGTCGCGTGGGGAAGAGCGGAAACCGCGCGCCCGCGGTGAGGCGTTCCGAAAGCTCTTACAGGTCGAACGACGGAGTGTCGATCATGAAAGTTCTGGTGACAGTCAAGGAGGTCGCGGAGCCGGACGACGAATTCGCGATCGAGGGCACCGACATCGCGGCGTCCGACCTCGAGTACGACCTCAACGAGTGGGACGACTACGCGGTCGAGGCGGCGGTGCAGCTGGCCGAGGCGGGGATCGCGGACGAGGTCGTCGCCGTCACCATCGGGCCGGAGCGCGCCGAGGAGACGATCCGGATGGCGCTCGCGAAGGGCGCCGACCGCGCCGTGCGGGTCTGGGACGACGCCTTCGAGGCGGGGTTCTCCGACGTGGCCGCGAAGGTCACGACGTTCGAGGCGGTCGTCGAGGCGGAGGCGCCCGACCTCGTGCTCGGCGGCGTGCAGGCCGCGGACACCGGGTTCGGCGCGACCGGCGTCGCGCTCGCCGAGCGGATCGGCTTCGAGCACGCCGCCGTCGTCAACGACCTCGAAGTCGACGCCGACGCGGGCGTCGCGCACGTCCACCGCGAGCTTGAGGGCGGCGTCGAGGAGCTGACCGACGTGGACCTCCCCGCCGTGTTGACCGTCCAGACCGGCCTCAACGAGCCGCGGTACGCGAGCCTCCGGGGCATCCGGCAGGCGCAGCGCAAGGAGATCGACGCGACGGATCTGGCCGACCTCGGGCTGTCGGCCGAGGACGTCGAGAGCGCGCTTGCGATCACCTCGATGTACGAGCCGGAGAGCGAGTCCGACGCCGAGATCATCGAGGGCGACGCCGGCGAGGCGGCGGGTCGGCTTACCGAGATCCTCCGCGAGAAGGGGGTGGGCGCGTGATGGCCGACGTGCTCGTCGTCTCGGAACACCGGCGCGGAGAGCTTCGGGACATCTCCCACGAGGCGATCACGGCCGGCCGCGAACTCGCCGACGCGCGGGGCGGCGACCTCCACGTCGCGGCGATCGGCGGCGACGTCGACCGGTTCGCCGAGGACCTGAACCGCGAGGGCGTCGACGCGGTCCACGCGGTCGCGAACGGCGAGGAGTTCGACCACAACGTCTACCAGTCGGCGGTCGGGACGCTGATCGAGGAGACCGACGCGGGGACCGTCGTGATCCCGAACTCGGTGAACGGGCTGGACTACGCGCCCGCCGTCGCCGAGGCGCGCGACCTCCCGCTTGTGACCGACGCGATCGGTTTCGAGTACGACGACGGGCTGACCGTCACCCGCGAGATGTACGGCTCGAAGGTGGAGACGACCGTCGACGTGGCCGGCGACCGCTTCGTCCTCACCGTCCGGGGCGGCGAGTGGGCGCCCGCGGAGGGCGTCGGCAACGCGTCGGTCGAGTCGGTCGAGGTCGACCGCCCCGAGTCCGGCGCGCGCGTCACGGGCTTCGAGGAGGTCGGCGGCGGCGACGTCGACATCGCGGACGCCGACGTGCTCGTCTCGGTCGGCCGCGGCATCGAGGAGGAGGAGAACCTCGAACTCGTCGAGGAACTCGCCGACGCGCTCGGCGCGACCCTCTCCGCGTCGCGCCCGATCGTCGACAACGGCTGGCTCCCGAAGAACCGGCAGGTCGGCCAGAGCGGGAAGGTCGTCACGCCCGACGTGTACATCGCGATCGGGATCTCCGGGGCGGTCCAGCACGTCGCCGGCATGAAGGGTTCCGACGCGATCGTGGCGATCAACACCGACCCGAACGCGCCCATCTTCGACATCGCCGACTACGGGATCGTGGGCGACCTGTTCGACGTGGTGCCCGAACTGATCGACGAGTTCGCGTAGAGGCGCGCGAGGGGGCCACGTCGGAGAAACACCTTTGAGGACCGTCGAAGAAGTGACGACCATGCCACATATTCGGGGGACGGTCCACGGCGTCGCCGCGATGATGACGCTCGTGGTCGGGTCGATACTGACGAACACGATCCGCGAGGAGTACGAGCTGTTCGCGCAGATCGTCGCGACGACGACGCACCTGCTGGTCGACGTCGCGGAGCTCCCGGTCTCGCGGGAGATCGCCGAGGTCATCGTGCCCGTCGGCGTGCTGATGGGTGTCTGGGTGTTCGCCTACGAGCTCCAGCGGCTCTCGCGGAGTGACTGAGGCTCGAAGCCCCGACGCGAACCGCCGGCCTCCGCCACCCGACGCGGTCCGGTCTCGGGGCGTTTATCACCCCGCCGACCCTCCGATCCGGCATGAGCGAGGCCGACGAGCAGACGGCTGCGACCGCGACCGGCCGGGAGATCTGGATCGAGAAGTACCGGCCGCAGTCGCTCGACGACATCCACGGGCAGGAGGAAGTCATCGAACGCCTCCAGAGCTACATCGAGCAGGACGACATTCCGCACCTGCTCTTTTCGGGGCCGGCCGGTATCGGCAAGACGACCGCGGCCACCGCCATCGCTCGCGAGGTGTACGGCGAGGAGAACTGGCGCGGCAACTTCCTCGAACTCAACGCCTCCGACCAGCGCGGGATCGACGTGGTTCGCGACCGGATCAAGGGGTTCGCGCGCTCGTCGTTCGGCGGCGACTTCCGGATCGTGTTCCTCGACGAGGCCGACTCGCTCACCGATGAGGCTCAGGCAGCGCTCCGCCGGACGATGGAGCAGTTCTCCGACAACACGCGCTTCATCCTCTCGTGTAACTACTCGTCGAAGATCATCGACCCGATCCAATCGCGCTGTGCCGTCTTCCGCTTCTCGCCGCTCTCGGACGAGGCGGTCGCCGCGCAGACCCGCGAGATCGCGGCGGCGGAGGGGATCGAGGTGACCGACGCGGGGGTCGACGCCCTCGTGTACGCCGCGGACGGCGACATGCGCCGCGCGATCAACTCGCTGCAGGCGGCGGCGACGACCGGCGACGTGGTCGACGAGGAGGCGGTGTACGCGATCACGGCGACCGCGCGGCCCGAGGAGATCGAGTCGATGGTGACGAACGCGCTGGAGGGGGACTTCTCGCGGGCGCGGGCGACCCTCGATCAGCTCCTCACGGAGACGGGGATGGCCGGCGGCGACGTGATCGACCAGCTCCACCGCTCGGTCTGGGAGTTCGACCTGAGCGAGCGCGAGGCGGTCGCGCTGATGGAGCGGATCGGCGAGGCCGACTATCGGATCGCCGAGGGGGCCAACGAGCAGGTGCAACTGGAGTCGCTGCTCGCGTCGCTGTCGCTGTCGGAGTAGCCGACGCTCCCGGGGGACGGGTCGCGGGGACAGCCGGGAGAGACGGCTCGTAGGGGCGGACGCCGTCGCCACTCCGTCAGGACGTTGCTAAACCCTTATGAGCGCGCGGGTGGGAGAGGCGGTCGTATGAGCGACCTCCCGGACGACTTCGACTGCACCCTGACAAACTGGGAGTACATCTACGGGCTCTGCCGCAACGTGTCGAACGCGGTGAAGCGCGCCGACTTCGAGCCGGACGTGGTCGTCGCGCTGGCCCGCGGCGGCTGGTTCGCCGGCCGGTGTATCTGCGACTTCCTCGGGCTCAACGACCTCACGAGCCTGAAGATGGAACACTACGTCGGCGCCGCCGAGAAGAGCGACGAGCCCCAGATCCGGTACCCGATGCCGGAGGGAAGCGTCGAGGGGAAGAACGTCCTGATCATCGACGACATCGCGGACACCGGCGGCTCGATCCGCCGCGCCGAGGAGTACGTCGAGGACCGCGACGCCGGCGAGGTCCGGACCGCCACCCTCCAACTGCTCGGCACCTCCGAGTTCCAGCCCGACTTCGTCGGCGAGCGACTCGAACAGTGGACGTGGGTCGTCTACCCGTGGAACTTCCTCGAAGACATGGTCGACCTCACCGAGGGCGCGATGGAGCGCGCCGACCAGAACGTGTTCGACCGGGAGGACGTTCGGCACTACCTCGAGGAGTACCACGGCATCGGCCGCATCGAGATGGAGGTCGCACAGCCCGACCGCCTGGGCGAGGTGCTCGACGAGATGATCCGTCGCGACGTGGCCGACCGCGCCGGCGACGACGCGTGGACGCTCGCCGAGTAGCGGATCGCGATGACCGCTGACGACGACGCGGCCCCGGACGACGACGCGGCTCCGGACGACGACGCGGCTCCGGACGACGACGCGGCCCCGGACGACGACCCGGCCCCGGACGACGACCCGGACCCGGACGACGACCCGGACCCGACCGCAGACGCCGATCCGGGCCTCGACGCTCTCCTCGACGCCTACGCGCTGAAAGACGAGCGGCGCACGGGCTGGCAGCTTCGCGGCGTCGACGCCCCCGAGTCGGTGGCCGCCCACGCGTGGGGCGTCGCCTACCTCGTGTTGACTCTCGGCGACCGGTTCCGCGAGGACCTGCCCGGCGTCGACCTCGACCGGGCGCTCCGGCTGGCCGTCGTCCACGACGTCGCGGAGGCCGAGACCGGCGACACCGCGACGCGCGCCGATTCGACCGCGGACTCGGTGGACCCGGACGCCAAGGAGGCCGCCGAGCGCGCGGCGATGAAGGACCTCGCGGGCGGACTCCCCGATCGCGTCCGCGACGCGTGGGAGGCGTACGAGGCCCGCGAGTCGCCGGAGGCGATACTCGTCAAGGAGTGCGACCTCCTCGACGTCTGTCTGCAGGCGGTGCGCTACGAGCGCGGCGATCGGTATGATCCCGCCGACGGCGACCCGGAGGCGTTCCGCGAGTACGACGCCCTCGACGAGTTCTTCGCGACGACCGAGCCTCGCCTCCGGACCGAGACGGGCCGGGAGTTGTTCGCCCGACTCCGCGAGCGATATCGGGCTGCTCGCGACGGAAGGTAGCCGCGCCGATCATCCTCTCTCTCGACATACGACATATGTCGAACCTCAAAAACGACGACTGTAGGTCCTCTCCCGGCCGATCAGCGGCGAGAGATAGCAAGAACGTTAACGGCCGAGTCCGTTCCCGGGAGTGAGAGCTTTCACCACGCATGTCCGAGAACACTGATCTGATCATCGTCGGCGGGGGGATAAGCGGGGCGTCGCTTTTGTACACGATCGCGAAGTTCACCGACGTCGACGACGTGACGCTGATCGAGAAGGAGCGGGAGATCGCGGCGATCAACACCCACCGGACGAACAACTCCCAGACGCTGCACTTCGGCGACATCGAGACGAACTACACCCTCGAGAAGGCCGAGGAGGTCAAGGAGGGCGCCGAGCTGCTCGCGGGGTACCTCGAAGGGACCGACCCGGACCGGGAGATGCACAGCAAGCGCAGCAAGATGGTGCTCGGCGTCGGCGACGAGGAGGTCGCCAAGCTCGAGGAGCGCTACCGCGAGAACGGGTTCGGCGACCTCTTCTCGAAGCTGCGCGAGATCGGCCGCGAGGAGATCGAGGAGCTGGAGCCGAAGGTCGTCGAGGGGCGCGACCCGTCCACGGAGCTCAAGGCGCTCCAGACGCCCGACGGCTACGTCGTCGACTACGGCGCGGTCGCGAAGTCGTTCGTCGACGCCGCCCGCGAGGAGGAGGGCGTCGGCGTCCACCTCGGCACCGCGGTCGAGAACGTCGACGAGGACCGCGACGGGTTCACGGTCGAGACCGACGACGGCGACTTCGAGGCCGACGCGGTCGTCGTCGCCGCCGGCTCCCACAGCCTCCAGTTCGCGAAGGAGATGGGGTACGGCGAGCACATGTCGCTGCTGCCGGTCGCGGGGAGCTTCTTCCTCGCCGACGACCTGCTGAACGGGAAGGTGTACACGCTCCAGATGAAGAAGCTCCCGTTCGCGGCGGTCCACGGCGACGCCGACGTGCACGACGACGGGATCACGCGGTTCGGTCCCACCGCGAAGCTCGTCCCGACGCTCGAACGCGGCCGGATCTCCACCGTGAGCGACTTCGCCGACGTGTTCGGCTTCTCGCCGGCGTCGGTCCTGAGCTACGTTAACATCCTCTCGGACCGCATCCTCTTCCCCTACGTCGTGCGCAACCTCGTGTACGACCTTCCGGAAGTCGGCAAGCGCGCGTTCCTCCCGAACGTCCAGAAGGTCGTCCCGACCGTCGACATCGACGACATCGAGCGCGCGAAGGGGTACGGCGGCGTTCGACCGCAGATCGTCGACACGGAGAACAAGGAGCTCGACATGGGCGAAGCGAAGATCTCCGGCGACGGGATTCTGTTCAACATCACGCCCTCGCCGGGCGCCTCGACCGCGCTGAAGAACGCGATGACCGACGTGCAGACGGTCCTCGACTTCTTCGACGCGGACCACGAGTTCGACGGGGACGCCTTCCGCGAGGCGACGATCGAGAACTTCCCGCGGGTCGACGACGACGGCGACGCGACCGAAGAGGCTGACGGGGCCGCCGACGGCGACGCCGACGACGATTCCGACGCTGACGGGGACGACGCCGAGGAAGACGCTGCCGACGACGACGATTCCGACGATCGCGTTCCCGCCGAAGCCGACGACTGACGCGGCCGATTTACTGGTTCTCGGGGCGGTTCGCGACCCGACGCCCGAGCGCGCCGAGCGCGTAACTGACCGCGACGAGCACGACCGCGATCGGCGTCCACAGCGCCGGGGCTCCGTGACCGTAAAACGTCAACGGCCCGTACACCGGCCCGAACACGAGGGCCGAACCGACCAGCAGTCCGCCTCTGCGGTACGCGGCGCCGACCGCGAGCAGCGCGCCGAGCAGGACGAACAGCCACAGGACCGCTTCGGGCGTCGCGTCGAAGGCGGCGTGTGACGCGAACGCGACCAGTCCGGTCACGACGAACAGCCCCGCCCCCGCCGCGGCCCCCAACCGTCTCGGTGCCGACCGCGTTCCGAGAAGTGTCCGCCGGCGTCGCTGTCCGACCTACGTCTCCGACGCGGCGCCGACCTCCCGATCGAACGCCTCTCGCAGCACGCGGATCGCTCGCCGCTTCATTCCGTCGGGGACGAACACGAAGGGGATCGGCACGTCGAACGCGCGGTCGCCGTACAGCCCCCAGTCGCCGACGGAGCGCGTCGTTCCCCCGTACGCGATGGGGATGTCCTCCAGTTCGTCCGGGTCGTAGGCGGGCACGTACGACCGGTCGATCCACACCTCGTGGACCGGCACGTCGAGGGCGTCCGCGAGGAGCCGCTCCAGTCGGTCGTCGCCCTCGGTGAGCCACGCCGTGAACTCGTCGAGGTCGGGGCCGCGTCCACCTTCGCTGTTCCCGCCTTCCTCGCCGTCCTCGCCGCTGCCGCCGTCGAGATCGCCGCCCACACGGTCCGCCAACGCGATCCGGTGTTTCCAGCAGGTGGCCGGGAAGCGCCGCCCGCGGAAGCGGTCGTACATCGACGCCAGCGTCGAGTCGGGGTGCTCGCGGGCGGCGACGTGGAGTCGTTCGAGCACCGCGTTGTCGTCGAGTTCGCGGTCGAGGATGCCGCCGACCGTGACGGGGCTCTCGCCGGTGACGCTCTCGTACTCGCCGAGCATCGCCTGCAGGAGGCGATTGGCGTACACCGACTTGTGGTGCTGCGTGACCCACATGTACAGCGCGATCCGGCCTTCGAGGTAGTTGCCGATGGTCGACAGGGCCTTCTCCGAGAGCGCCAGCCCCTCCTCGGGGTGGGCGGTGTAGGCGTCCACCATGCGCTCCACGTCGAAGCTCAACACGCCCGCGCCGGTCATCTCGTTGTCTCGGGTGATGTAGTCGAGCCGGTCCACGTCGATGGGCGAGTGGAGCAGCTGGGCGCCGACCCCGTACTGCCACGGCTCGCCGCGCTCGTACGCGAGGCTGTAGCCGAGCACGTACGCGCACACCTCGAAGGGGTCCACGTCGAACGCGCGGAGCGCGTCGCCGTACGCCTCGACGATGATCACGCAGCCGAGCAGCTCGTGCGGATTCGCCGACCGGAGCGGGGCGCCGCCGACGCCGGCCCGGTCGAAGGCGTCGACCAGCCCGGTTTCCGCGACGCGCTCCCGGAGGACCCCCTCGTCGAGGAACCCCTCGGAGAGGTGCGAGAAGGGCGGGTGGCCAACGTCGTGGAGCAGGCAGGCGCACTCAAGCGTGCGCTGGATCTCCTCCAGTTCGTCGACGGTCGCGTCCCGCGTGAAGTACGACTGCTGGCGGAGGTTCTCGAAGACGGTCCGGCCGAGGTGGTAGACGCCGAGCGAGTGCTCGAAGCGGGTGTGGTTCGCGCCCGGATACACGAGGTGCGTGGCCGAGAGCTGGCGGACGTACCGCAGCCGCTGGAACGGCCGGGTGTCGACGACGCCCTCGACGAGCGCGTCCGGCAGCTCGACGTAGCCGTGGACGGGGTCTTTGATCTGGGTGGCGGGCATCGATTGTGAACACGAGGCCGCCCCGCGACCTGCCTCTTTCGGTCCCCTCCGGCCGCCGGTCGCCGTTCGCCTCTCTCCACTCCCCGAGCGCTCCGATTCCGTCCTCCCGAAACGCCTCGATTCCATCCTTATATATAGCGAGCGCGGCGATCCCCACGCATGGTATCGGACGCCGCCGACGCTCCGGGCGATCCGGCGGAGAGACCGGGCGATCCGGCGGACGACGGCGACAAATTCGACTCCATCCTCGCCGATCGGTGGCTCGCGCTCGACCGCGGCTGGCGGGCGCTCGCGCTCGGGCTGGGCGTCGTCGCCGCCCACGCCGCGGGACAGGCCGCGGGTCTCTTCTGATGGGCGTCGTCGCCGCCGCCCGGCCGTACTTCCCCGGACTCGGGCTGTTGGCCGCCGGCGCGCTCCTCTCGCACCTCGTCGCCGGCGCGGTCGACGGGCTCCAGCCGCTCGTCGTCGCGGTCGCGGTCGGTGCGCTCGTCGGCAACACCGTCGGGACGCCCGAGGCGGCCGAGCCGGGCGTCGGCGTCGACAAGCTCTTCTTGGAGACCGGGATCGTCCTGCTGGGCGCGGCGGTCGTCGTCGAGGAGTTCCTCGCCGCGGGGCCGACCGTGCTCGGGCTCGTCGTCGCGACGGTCGCCGGCGGGCTCCTGTTCGCGGAGCTGATCGCCCGCGGGCTGTTCCGGCTCGACGGGGAGACCCCCTCGCTCTTGGCGGCCGGCGCGAGCGTCTGCGGCGTCTCCGCGGTCGTCGCCGTCGGGCGCGTGCTCGACGCGCGCGGGTCGGCGATCACGTTCGCGGCGGCGACCGTCCTGCTCTTCGATGCCGTCACGCTCGTCGCGTTCCCCATCGCCGGCGAGTGGCTCGGGCTCACCGGCCGGCAGTTCGGCGTCTGGGCCGGCGTGAGCATGTTCTCGACCGGTCCCGTCGCGGCCGCGGGATTCGCGCACTCGCCGGAGGCCGGCCAGTGGGCGACCGTGACGAAGCTCGCGCGCAACTCCCTGCTGGGCGGCGTCGCGGTCGCCTACTCGCTCGCGTACGCCGCGCGCTCGGCGACCGACCCCGGCGTCCGCAGACTGTGGGCGGAGTTCCCGAAGTTCCTGCTCGGGTTCCTCGCGGTCGCCGCGGTCGCGAACAGCGGGCTCCTCTCGCCGGCCGCGCTGGAGTCGATCGGGCGCGTCTCGGACGCCCTGTTCACGCTGGCGTTCGTCGGCCTCGGGCTCTCGATCCGGCTCCGCGAGATGCGCGAGGTCGGCGGGGCCGCCGTCGGCGCCGTCCTCGTCCACCTGCTCGTCGTGAGCGCGCTCGCGCTGGCGGCGGTGCGGTGGCTGCTGTGAGCCGCCGTGCGGCGCGTCGACGCGCGGCGCGGCCCGCGTTCAGTCCGTATAAGTAGCGGGCGGACGCAGTTCGGATATGAGCACCATCGGCTTCATCGGCGGCAGCGGCATCTACGAGGCGCTGCCCCTGAACGACGTGCGCGAGGTCGAGTACGACACGCCCTACGGCGAGCCCAGCGACGCGATCACGATCGGCGAGTTCGCGGACACGGGCACGGAGGTCGCGTTCCTCCCCCGGCACGGCTCGAACCACGGCGTCTCGCCCACCGATCTCCCGTACCGCGCGAACATGTACGCGCTGAAGCGGGCGGGCGTCACCCACGTCTTCGCGTCGAACGCGGTCGGCAGCCTGAAGGAGGAGTTGGAGCCCGGCACCCTCGTCGTCCCCGACCAGATCTACGACCGGACGAAGCACCGCGACCTCTCCTTCTACGGCGACGGCGTGGTCGTCCACCAGCCGTTCGCGGACCCGTACAGTCCCGAGCTGGTCGATCACCTCACCGAGGCGGCCGAGTCGGCCGTGGGCGGCGACGAGGGGAGTGACGGCGACGGCGACGACACGAAGGTCGTGAAGGGCGGCACCTACGTCTGCATCGAAGGGCCGCAGTACTCGACGCGCGCGGAGTCGGAGTTCTACAAGAGCCAAGGGTGGGACCTGGTCGGCATGACCGCGATCCCGGAGGCGAAGCTCGCCCGCGAGGCCGAGATCGCGTACGCGACGATCGCCGGCGTCACCGACTACGACGTCTGGAAAGAGGACAGCGAGGTGACGCTCGAAGAGGTGTTAGAGAACGCCGAGCGGAACCAGAAAGCGATCAAGGCCGCCGTCGAGGAGGCCGTGCGGACGCTTCCGGACGATCTCGAGTGCGACGTGCACACCGCGCTCGAAGGCACCGTCAACACGCCCACCGAGGCGATCCCGGAAAACACCCGCGAGCGCGTCGAACCGCTTCTCGGCGACTATCTGTGACCGGCGCGTAGCGTCGGCCGACGAGCCCGAGGGCACGCCGACCGCGACCGCGTCACTCCGTCCGAACCCTGACCTCGATTCCGTCGGCGTCGGTCACCGCGACTTCCCCGCCGTCGACCACCGAGGTTCTCTCGCCGTCGACCACCGAGGTTCTCTCGCCGTCGACCACCGAGGTTCTCTCGCCGTCGACCACCGCAATTTCCTCGCCGTCGGACGCGACCGCGGAGAGCCGCTCCCGCGCCGCCTCCAGTGCGGCCGCGTCGGGAACCACGACCTCGAACCACGAGAGCCCGCGGCCCGCCGCAGGGGTCGTTCGCCCCCGCCACGTGTTCGCGCCGAGGTGGTGGTGGTAGCCGCCGGCCGCGACGAACCGGACGTCCGGCCCGGTCATCCCGACATCGAAGCCGAGTCCCTCGACGTATATCGCCTCGAACGCCGACAGCGAGGTGACTTCGAGATGGACGTGCCCCACGTCGGTGTCGGGCGGGGCGCGCTCGGTGAGATCAGAATCGCCCGCAGCCCCGGCGACACCCCGGACGTCGAGCGGTTCGGTCGCCATCCGCACCGTTCCGTCGTCGTCGACCGGCCACTCCTCGCGGGGGCGGTCGCGGTAGATCTCCACGCCGTTGCCCTCGGGATCGTCGAGATACAGCGCCTCGCTGACGAGGTGGTCCGAGGCGCCGTCGAGGCGCCACCGGTTCCGGACGCGCGCCAGCGCCTCGCCGAGCGCGGCGCGGGAGGGAACGCGGAACGCGGCATGAAAGAGGCCGGCGTCGGTCCGACCCCGCTCCGGGCGATCGGGGTCGCGTTCCAAGACGAGCAGGGGCGTCCCCTCGACGCCGAGGGTCGCTCGGTCGTCGCCGCGGTCGAGGACCGCGAGGCCGACCACGTCGCGGTAGAACGCGGTCATTTCGTCGATGTCGGCGACCCGGAGCGCGACGCGGCCGATCCGCGTCCCGGCGGGGAGTCGATCGTCGGGGACGTCGCGTGAGGGGTCGGCGTCCATGTGGCTCGGTCCACACGAGGGCCGCCGACGCGTTGAACGCATCGGTTCCGGAAGGGAGCGGCGCGGCTCGACCGGCCGCCGAGAACCTTCTTGAACTTCCGTTAGAATCAAACGGATACGCGACGCAGTACCGGACATGAGCGCCGAACAGGAGGAGCGGGCCATCCGCTGTCTGGTCGCGAAGGTGGGACTCGACGGCCACGACCGGGGGGCACACGTCATCGCGCGGGCGTTCCGGGACGCCGGGTTCGAGGTCGTCTACTCCGGGCTCCACCGCGCGCCCGAGGACATCGTGCAGGCGGCGGTCCAAGAGGACGTGGACGTGCTGGGCATCTCCATCCTCTCGGGGGCGCACAACACGCTCGTCCCGAAGGTGATCGAGGGGCTCAAGGGGTACGGCGCGTTCGAGGACACCCTCGTGTTGGTCGGCGGGATCATCCCCGACGACGACGAGGCGGACCTCAAGGAGCTCGGCGTCGCCGAGGTGTTCGGGCCGGGCACGCCGATGGAGGAGACGATCGAGTTCATCCGGCACAACGTCCCGGAGCGAGCGTAGATGGGCGAGACGGAACGCGACGGGGCGACGACGCCGCGAGCGCCGGAGCTGAGCGACGGCGACGCCGCGCTCGTCGAGGACCTGCTCGCCGGGAACCACCGGGCGCTCGCGCGCGTCATCACCCGGATCGAGAACCGATCGCCGGGACACCGCGGGATCGTCGCCGCGCTCCACGAGCACACCGGCGACGCGGACGTGATCGGGATCACCGGGGCGCCCGGCGCCGGGAAGTCGACGCTCGTCGACAAGCTCGCGGCCGCCTACCGCGACCGGGGCGACACCGTCGGCGTCGTGGCGGTCGACCCCTCCTCGCCGTACACCGGCGGAGCGGTGCTCGGCGACCGAATCCGGATGGGGTCGAACGTCGGCGACATGGACGTGTTCTTCCGGTCGATGAGCGCGCGCGGCCAGCTCGGCGGGCTCTCGATGGCGACCGCGGACGCCGTGAAGGCGCTCGACGCCTTCGGGAAGGACGTGGTGGTTATCGAGACGGTCGGCGCCGGCCAGAACGAGGTCGACGTGGTCCGCACCGCCGATACGGTCGCGGTGCTCGTCCAGCCCGGCTCCGGCGACGACGTACAGACGCTGAAGGCCGGCATTCTGGAGATCGGCGACGTGTTCGTCGTCAACAAGGCCGACATGGACGGCGCAGAGCGAACCCTCGCCGAGTTAGAGGAGATGGTCCACCGCCGCGAGAGTCCGACGAAGGGGCTCGACGGGGGACACCACGGGTTCGAGGTTCCGGACCACCCGGACGACGGGGAAGAAGACGGAAGCCGCGGGGACGGGGAGGGCGATGACGAGGCGGCGGAGTGGACACCGGAGGTTCTCCGAACCGTCGCGAACACCGGGGAGGGCGTCGCGGAGCTGATCGAGACGTTCGACGCGCACGCAACCCACCTCCGCGAGTCGGGCGCGATCGAGTCGACGAAGCGCCGGCGCTACGCCGAGGAGATCCGCACGCTGGTCCGCTCCGACGTGGGCGCGCTCGCGACCGCGGCGATCGAGCGCCGGGGCGGGATCGACGCGCTCGCCGACGCGGTCCGGCGGCGGGAGACGGACCCGTACAGCGTCGCCGCGGAGATCGTCGACCCGATCGAAGAATGCGTCGAGTCCGACGCGGAGCGCGTCGACCGCGACGAGACGTGATGTGAGGGCGACGGCAGGCCCGCGAGCCCACGAGGTATAAGTCGCCAGCGGACCAACAGGTTTCCATGAAGCTCAGGAACCTCGCCGGGACCGCCCTCCTCGGCGTCGGCGCGATCGCCGCCCTCAACACCGGCCTCCGGTACGAGGGCGAGTTGGAATCGCCGCTCGACGGCGACGACGGGACGTTCCGCTGGCGCGGGATGGACGTGGCGTACACCGAGGCCGGGGACCCCGACGACCCCGACCTCGTGTGCCTCCACGGCGTCAACGCCGCCGGCTCCGCGGGCGAATGGCGCGAGGTGTTCGACGACCTCGCCGCGGAACACCACGTCGTCGCTCCCGACCTGCCGGGGTTCGGCCGCTCCGACCGCCCGCCGCTGCGCTACTCCGCGGCGCTGTACGAGGGCTTCGTCCGCGACTTCCTCGCCGAGTTCGATCGGCCCGCCGTCGTCGCCTCGTCGCTGTCGGCGGCGTACGCGGCCGCGGCGATCGACACCGACGGCTCGGCGGCCGACGGCGTCGACATCCGGGGGTTCGTCGGGGTCTGCCCGACGACCGTCGCCGGGCCGAGCCCGCCGAAGTCGTGGCTCCGGGAGCTGATCCGGGCGCCGCTCGTCGGCGACGCGCTGTTCAACGGTCTCGCCTCGAAGCCGTCGATCCGGTACTTCAACGCCGACCACGGCTACGACGATCCGACGAACCCCAGCGACGAGTGGACCGACTACGAGTGGCGGACGAGCCACGTCGAGAACGCGCGGTTCGCGCCCGCGTCGTTCGTCTCGGGGTATCTCAACAGCGACCTCGACCTCGCGGCGGCGTTCGCCGAGATGGACGCCGCGCCGACGATCGTCTGGGGCCGCGAGGCCGAGGTGAGCCCGCTGACCGACGGCCGCGAACTCGCCGACGCGTCCGACGCCCGCCTCGTCGTCTTCGACCGCGCCAAGCTGCTGCCGCACGTCGAACACCCCGACCGGTTCGTAGAGACCGTCGAGGAGAGCCTCGTCGCGGGCGCGACGGCGTAGCGGCTCTCGATTCGACTCACCGACCCCGTCGATCACTCGTCGCGGCGGACGTACAGCGTCTTCTCGCAGGCGGCGTGGACCGTCCCGCCGTCGTCGACCAGCGAGACGAGGTACCGCCGGTCGGTCGACTCGCCCGGACCCAGTTCCTTGCGGAGCGTTTCGATATCGTCGTCAGTAAACTCGAACTCCGCGTACAGCGTGTCGCGGCCGGGTTCGAGGAACTCGATCGCGGCCGACTTGTCCCAGACGGTGAACCCGTCGCCGAGCGCCCGGCGGAGCATCGTCATGTGGACCGGGTCGATCGCGCCGTAGAGGCTCCCGCCGAAGGTCGTGCCGACCGCGTTACGCGTCCGCCAGTTGAACGGGACCCGGATGCGGACGTACCGCCAGTCCGCCGCGATGTGGTCGACCCGGGCGCCGGTGCCGCGGTAGGCGGGCAGGAGGTTGAACCCGCGGCGCCACAGCCGGGTGCGGAGGCTCTCCGCCGGCGGGTCCTCGCGGAGGGGGCGCGGGTCGGGGTCGCGGTCGACGCCGGTCGGAGAGTCGGTCACGTCCGAGGGAGACGGCCCCCCGGGCAAACCCGTGTCGGAACCGCCGACAACGCGCGGGCGGTTGTCGATGCTCAGACGGGTACTGACACCGACTGGGGCTTTGGAGCTGTTCTCGTCCACGATCGAGTATCGCCGATCGACTGGGGGTTCGACGACGTCCGCGCTCGATACGGACGAATTCGGTCACACGGGTACGTCCTCGTCGCGGCCCGAAACGGGTATCCCCGCGCGTCCGCAACCCGACACCGATGGAGTGTGACAGGTGCGGCGACGACGCGATCCACCACGCCGCCTACTCCGGGGCGCACCTCTGTGGCGACCACCTCCGCCGGTCGGTCGAGAAGCGCGTGAAACGCCGCATCCGCGAGGACACCCTCCTCGATCCGGACGCGACGCCGGACGACCCCGACCGATGGGTGATCGGCCTCTCGGGCGGGAAAGACAGCGTCGCGCTGACGCAGATCTTAGACGACGTGTTCGGCAAGGACCCCCGCGTCGAGATGCTGGCCCTGACGATCCACGAGGGGATCGAGGGGTACCGCGACGAGAGCCTCGACGCCTGCGTGGAACTCGCCGAGGATCTCTCGCTCCGCCACGAGGTCGTCTCCTACGACGAGGAGTTCGACGTACAGATGGACGACGTGGTCGAGAGCGACCCGGAAAACATGGCCGCCTGCGCGTACTGCGGCGTGTTCCGGCGCGACCTCCTCGAAGAATACGCCGCCGAGTTCGACGCCGACAAGCTGCTCACCGGCCACAACCTCGACGACGAGGCCCAGACGGCGATGATGAACTTCCTCGAAGGCGACGTGCGACAGGTGGCGAAACACTTCGACGCCTCGCTCGGCCCCTTCGACGAGCGCGAGGGGACCGACGCGTTCGTCCCGCGCGCCAAGCCGCTGCGGGACGTGCCCGAAAAGGAGATCGCCTTGTACTGTCACGTCCGCGACCTCCCGACCCACATGGCGGAGTGCCCGCACTCCTCGGAGGCGTACCGCGGCGAGATCCAGTCGACGATCCACGAGTTAGAGGAGAACCACCCCGGCGCCCGCCACTCGATCATGGCCGGCTACGAGGAGCTGTCCGCGCTCGCCGCCGAGACGTACCGCGAGGGCGGCGATGCCGCCAACGACTCGCCCGACCTCGGCGAGTGCGAGCGTTGCGGGTCGAAGACGAGCCGCGACGTCTGCCGGAAGTGCCGGCTGCTCGACTCGATCGAGGCGACGTAGCTCGGCGGACGGGAAGGTCGAACGGGTCGGTCGGACGCGAAAAAACCGCGGTCAGCAGATCGATGCGGTGACGGCGGGGACGCCGGGTCGACGGGACCGAACCGGTCGAGTCCGGCGTCAGCGGATGACGTCGAGGCCGTTGTTCTTCTCGGTCGGCTCGCTGCCGCCGTCTGACTCCCACGCGCCTTGGTCGGTGCCGCCCGAGACCGCCGCGTTGCCGGCGGTACCGTTCGTCTCGGCCGCGCGCGAACGCGAGTCGCCGAGGTCGTCGCCGTCGACCGCGGCGCGGGACTTGTCGGCCTGCTTCTGGGTCGAGGGGCCGAGCACCTGCGCGCTCTGGACGCCGGTCATGATCGCCATGACGCGGACCTTCCCCTTGTACTCGTCCTGGATGCGGGCGCCCCAGATCACGTTGGCGCTCGCCTCCAGCCGCTCGGTGATGTTGTTCGCGATGCCCTCGGCCTCTTTGAGCGTGAGGTCCGGACCGCCCGTGATGTGGACGAGCCCGCCGCTCGCGCCGCGGTAGTCGACGTCCAAGAGCGGGTGGTTCATCGCGTCGTTGACCACCTCTTGGGTCTTATTCTTGTCCTGGGTCTCGCCGACGAGCATGACGGCCACGCCGCCCTGGTTCATGATGGTGGACATGTCGGCGTAGTCGAGGTTGATGAGGCTCGGCTGGGTGATCGTCTCGGAGATCCCCTTGACCGTCTCCGCGATGATCTGATCCATCACGGAGAACGCCTTCCCGATCGGCAGGTTCGGGACGTAGTCGAGCAGTCGGTTGTTGTCGAGAACGATGATCGAGTCGGCCTCGTTGCGGAGGGTTTCGAGCCCCTCCTCAGCTTTCACCGTTCGGGCGCGCTCGACGTTGAACGGCGTCGAAACCATTCCGACGACGATGGCGCCCTGATCTTTGGCGATCTTCGAGACGACCGGCGCCGCGCCGGTGCCGGTGCCGCCGCCCATCCCGGCGGTGACGAAGACGAGGTCGGCGTCGCCGAGCACCTCCTTGATCGTCCCCTGGGCCATCTCGGTCGCCCGCTCGCCCATCTTGGGGTCGCCGCCGGCGCCGAGCCCCTGCGTGAGCGACTTGCCCACGAGGATCTTGGTGTCGGCCTCGACCATCTTGAGGTGTTGTTTGTCCGTGTTGATCGCGACGGTGTCGGCGCCGTCGACGCCGATGTTGTACAGCCGGTTGACCGTGTTGTTGCCGGCGCCGCCGGCACCGACGATGACGATTCGGGGGTCCCCGAACTCGTCGTCGTCCATGTCGACGGAGTCCATGTCGCGCTTCTCCGCTTCCGCGTTGTCGAGGGCGTCCTGAACGAGATCCTGCATCGGTTTACACCTTCGCCCAGTTGCGGTTGCGGCCGCGCTCGTCGCGCTCGCCGTCCTGTTCGTTCAGCATGTCGCGAACGGCCGACCGGATCGCCTCGCTCCGGTTCGGGAACTCGCCCGTCTCGACCATCTGTTCCACCTCGTCGATCTGCTGTTTCGGGATTCGTAGTGTCACACGCTCCATTGGTATTCCCCCGGTAAGACGGCGATCACACGGCGCGTGTGTCTTACAGCGACGGATCGCCCGAGAACGAGGGGTCACCCCGACTCGGACGGCCGCTGTAAGACGGCCGTCTTACGCAGTTGAATTCACCGAGGCCACCGTTATAAATCTACCGGCGGGTGTAAGACAATACGTGAAAACGCCGCAACATCGGCGTATACGCGACATAAACGCCAATCAAGGGTCCTGTAGTACGTCGGCAGCGGGGGTCCGGCGTCCGCAACCGGGACAGAACGCCCAATCGGTCCGGAGCTCGTCGCCGCACTCGCAGAACGCTCGGTGGGACTGCTTTTCGCCGCAGTTCGGGCAGTAAACGTGGTCAGACGGGACGTTTTCTCCGCATCCGCCACAGGCGTTTTCGCGCGTTTGCACGTCCGGATCGGCGGGCGTCTTACGCGTCTGCGCGTCGGCGTCCGCCGTCGTCTCACGCGTCACACTCACGTCGTCCTCGTCGACGCCCGGTGCGTCGAGCGTGACGTTTACGTTGATCTCGCCGGCGTTTCCGGGCGTTTGCGCCGCCGGTGGCGCCGCCGAGGACGCCGGGCGGTCGCCGAGTCGCTCGTCCAACGCGGCGTCGATCCGATCGGCGATGAGGTCGTCGATCCGATCGGCCAGCGCGTCGTCGACGGTCGCGTTCGACGCCGCCGCGTCGCCGCCGGCTCCGTCGTCGTCGAGCGCGCCGTCGAGGTGGGTCCGGAGGGCATTCCGCATCACCTCGCTTTTGGAGGCGTCACACGCTTCCAGCCGCTCGACGAGGTCGTCGTCGGCCCGGAAGGTGATCTTGCTCATACCGGACCGGTATCAACCCCCACTACAAGTATCTTCTCCTCGTGTCCGACGATCGACAGACACTCATCAGTTTTGTGAAGCGTTTGTCCCCGATGACCTCCGGATACCGTGTGACACGCACACACATGTCTGACGCAGATTTATACGGCCCGCGTGGGCATACGTGTGTATAATGAGTAACCGCGTGGAGGACCTCGAACGACAGGTCGCGGAGCTACAGGCGGCGGTCAACGGGCTCACCGAGGAGCTCGTCGAGATGAAAGAGCGCGTCCGACAGGTGGAAGACGCCCAAGAGGTATCCGTCGCGGCCGACGCCGCCGGGTCGGCGAAGGTACAAGAGGAAGCGGAGTCGGCGGAGTCGGCGGAGGCGGCCGCCGAGGAGCCCGAGGCGACCGGCGGCGAGCGCCGGACCCACTCCGACGACCACGTCGAGGTCGTCGAGCGGACCGACGACGGCCCCGCGGCCGGCGAGGGCGCCGAGGCGGCGGACGGGGACGCGGACGCGACCGAGGACGGCGGGGACGTGATCGTCCCCGAGCAGGAGGCGACGACGCCCGACGCCGAGGCCGCCGAGGCCGAGGGGTCGGACGCCGACGGAGAGGGCGACGAGGAGTCCGACAGCGACATCATCGTCGCGTAACCCGCCGCTCACCCTCCCGCGCACATGCACATCACAGAAGTGGTCTTAGACGGGTTCAAGAGCTTCGGACGCACGACGAGGATTCCCTTTTACGACGACTTCACGGTCGTCACCGGGCCGAACGGCTCCGGCAAGTCGAACATCATCGACGGGGTCCTCTTCGCGCTCGGGCTGGCCCGCACTCGCGGGATCAGAGCGAAGAAGCTCACGGACCTGATCTACAACCCCGGTCACGACGGCGGCGAGGGATCTGACGGCCCGAACGAGGCGTCGGTGACGGTGGTGTTGTCCAACGAGGACGGCACCCTCGACCGCTCGCAGGTCGTCTCCGCCGCCGGCACGGAGAACGTCGGCGACGTCTCCGAGATCACGATCAAGCGGCGCGTCAAGGAGACCGAGGACAACTACTACTCGTACTACTACCTCAACGGGCGGTCGGTGAACCTCTCCGACGTGCAGGATCTGCTCGCGGCCGCCGGCGTCACGCCGGAGGGGTACAACGTCGTGATGCAGGGCGACGTGACCGAGATCATCAACATGACCCCCTACCAGCGCCGGGGGATCATCGACGAGATCGCGGGCGTCGCCGAGTTCGACGAGAAGAAGGAGGCCGCCTACGAGGAGTTAGAGACCGTCGAGGACCGGATCGAGGAGGCCGACCTCCGGATCGGCGAGAAGCGGGACCGGCTCGATCAGCTGGCCGACGAGCGCGAGACCGCCCTCCAGTATCAGGAGTACCGCGACGAGCTCGAGGAGTACCGCGGCTTCCTCAAGGCCTCCGAGCTGGAGGAGAAGCGCGAGACGCTCGCGGGCGTCGAAGACGATATCGACGACGCCGAGGCCGAGCTCGAGGATCTCCGCGCTGAGCTCGACGCGAGACAGGGGAGGCTCACGCGGCTGGAGGAGGACCTGGCCGACCTCAATCACGAGATCGAGACCAAAGGCGAGGACGAGCAGATCGAGATCCGCTCGGAGATCGAGGAGGTGAAAGGCGAGATCTCGCGGCTGGAGGACAGGATCGAGGCCGCCGAGGAGCGCGCCGCGGAGGCCGAGACCGAGCGCCGCGACGCGTTCGTCCAAATCGACCGCAAGGAGGAGACGATCGAGGAGCTCAAATCCGAGATCCGCGAGGTGAAAGTCGAGAAGGCCTCGGTGAAATCGGAGATCGCCACGAAGCGCTCCGAGCTCGCCGACGTGGAGGCCGAGATCGAGGGCGCCGACACCGAGTTCGACGAGCTGAAGGCCGAGCTTTCGGAGAAGAAGGAGTCGATCGAGTCGCTGCGCGAGGAGAAAAACGAGCTGCAACGCGAGAAGGACCGCCTGCTCGACGAGGCCCGCCGGCGCTCGAACGCGGTGAGCGAGGCGCGGACCGACTTGGAGGAGGCCCGCGAGTCGCTCCCCGAGCACAAAGCGCGAATCTCCGAGCTACACAGCGAGCTCGACAAGGCCCGGAAGAACGAGGAGACGATCGAGGACGCGGTCGCCGACCTGTTCGCGGAGAAGGCCGAGAAGAGCGAACGGCTGGAGGCGATCGAGGAGAATCTCCGCGAGAAGCAGAACGAGTACGCGAAGCTGGAGGCCGCCGCCGACGAGCGCGGCGACGCCTCGTGGCCCCGCGCGGTGACCGAGGTGAAGAACGGCGGGATCGACGGCGTCCACGGCGCGGTCGGCGAGCTCGGCTCCGTCGAGGCCGAGTACGCCGAGGCGTGTGAGACGGCTGCCGGCGGGCGGCTCGCCAACGTCGTCGTCGACGACGACGGCGTGGGTTCGACGTGCATCGACTACCTCAAGCGGCGAAACGCGGGTCGGGCGACGTTCCTCCCGATCACGGAGATGGACGACCGGAGTCTCCCGCGGAAGCCCTCGGTGCCGGGCGTCGTCGACTTCGCGCGCAATCTCGTCGAGTACGGCAGCGAGTACGAGTCGATCTTCTCGTACGTGCTCGGCTCCACGCTGGTCGTCGAGGACATGGACACCGCCCGCGACCTGATGGGCGACTACCGGATGGTGACGCTCGACGGCGACCTCGTCGAGAAGTCCGGCGCGATGACCGGCGGGTCGGGCGGCGGCTCCCGGTACGCGTTCACGAAGTCCGGCGGCGGGAAGCTCGAACGGCTCGCGACCGAGATCTCGGATCTGGAGGACGAGCGGCAGGCGCTACAGGCCGAGATCGACGAGCTGGAAGCCGACATCGACGACGCCCGTGACCGGAAGGCCGACGCGGCCGAGCGCGTCCGGTCGCTGGAGGCCGACGTCGAGCGCGCCGAAGACGAGTTGGCGGACGCCGAAGAGCGCATCGGCGAGCTGGAGACCGAACTCGAAGAGCTCGAGGCGGAACGCGAGTCGGTCGACGCGGAGATGAGCGAGCTCGACGCTGAGATCGACGGGCTGAACGCGGAGATCGACGAGCTGGACGCCGAGATCGACGATATCGAGGCGGAGCTGGCCGACTCGAAGATCCCGGAGCTCTCGGAGCGCGCCGACGAGATCCGCGGGGAGATATCGGACCTCGAAGACCGGATGGGGTCGCTCGACGGGCGGCAAAACGAGCTCGAACTGGAGAAGGGGTACGCCGAGGACGCGGTCGACGACCTCCACGACACCGTCGAGACGGCGCAGAACCGGAAGGCCGAGGCCGAGGAGGCGATCGCCGAGCACGAGGCCGAGATCGACGAGAGAGAGGAGACGCTGGCGGCGAAACGCGAGGCGATCGCGGAGCTCGAAGCGGAGCTGACGGAGCTGAAGGCCGACCGCGAGGACCTCCGTGATGAGATCGCCGAGGCGACCCGCGAGCGCGACGAGCAGCGCTCGCTCGTCTCGGAGGCGGAGTCCGACCTAGAGGACCTCACCGACCGCCGCGACCGGCTGGCGTGGGAGATCGACGAGCTGGAGTCGCAGGTCGGCGAGTACGACGCCGACGAGATCCCCGACCTCGACGAGGTGGAGTCGCGGATCGAGGAGCTGGAGGCCGAAATGGAGGCGCTCGAACCCGTCAACATGCTCGCGATCGACGAGTACGACGAGGTCGAGGAGGCGCTGGACACGCTCCAGGAGCGCCGCGACGTGCTCGTCGAGGAGCGCGACGCGATCGAGGAGCGCATCGAGGGGTACGAGGCCGAGAAGAAGCGGACGTTCATGGAGACGTTCGAGTCGATCAACGACCACTTCGAGGAGATCTTCGCGCGTCTCTCGGCCGGCAGCGGCGAGCTCCTCTTGGAGGACCCCGAAGAGCCCTTCGAGGAGGGGCTGACGATGAAGGCCCAGCCCGCCGACAAGCCGGTCCAGCGGCTCGACGCGATGAGCGGCGGGGAGAAGTCGCTGACCGCGCTCTCCTTTATCTTCGCGATCCAGCGGCACAACCCCGCGCCGTTCTACGCGCTCGACGAGATCGACGCGTTCCTCGACGCGGTCAACGCCGAGCGCGTCGGCGAGATGATCGAGGAGCTGGCCGAGGAGGCCCAGTTCGTCGTCGTCGGCCACCGCTCGGCGCTGCTGGAGCGCTCCGACCGCGCCATCGGCGTCACGATGCAGGGCGACAACCTCTCGGCGGTGACGGGGATGCAGTTCGGCGACGACGGGGACGGCGACGAGGAGGTGACCGCGGATGACTGAGCCGCCGGAGTCTGCAGGGGGCGTCCCGAATCTCGACCTGACGAGCGAGCGCGACAGCGGGCCGCGGGACGGGTCGCTTCCGGAGACGCCCGGAGCGGACGAGCCGACCGCGAGCGACGCGGGTCGGAGCGCTAGGGACGGCGAGGGCGACGAGGTGCCCGGAGAAGACGAGAAGGTCGAACCCGTCGAGCTCCTCGTCCAACTCGCCGAGGAGGGAGAGATCGAGCCGTGGGACATCGACATCGTGCAGGTGACCGACGCGTTCTTGGAGAAGCTCGACGAGACGGACCTCCGGACGACCGGGCGCGCGCTGTTCTACGCCAGCGTCCTGCTCCGGATGAAAAGCGACGGGATGTTGGCCGACGACGACGACGACGAGGAGCCCGAGCCGGAGCCGTGGGAGGTCGCGATGGAGGGCGGCGCGCCCGACCCCGCCGACGGCGACTTCGACCCGATCGACGAGCTGGAGGCCGAGATGGACCGCCGGCTCGACCGGAAGAACACCCGGGGCTCGCCGGAGACGCTCGACGAGCTGGTCCGGGAGCTCCGCGAGGCCGAGCGCGGCTCGTGGTGGAAGGATTCCCGCGAGTACGACACCTCGGAGTCGCCGCACGGCCACGCCCGCGGCACCCAGACGCTCGACTACCACGCCGGCGACGAGTTCCGGCGCGACGGCGAGCCGACCGCGAGCGAGGCGACCGACCGAACCCACGACGAGGACATCGAGGAGGTGATCGTGGAGATCGACAACGCCCTCCGGACCCACTTCGACCGCGGGCGCACGGAGGTGCTGTTCGCCGAGATCGAGACCGCCGGCGGACGGCCCTTCATGACGTACCTCGCGCTGCTGTTCATGGCCCACCGCGGCTCGGTCAGGCTCCAGCAGAACGACCTGTTCGGTGACCTGTGGGTGAAGGACCCGGCAGCGATGACCGGGGAGTCCGAAGCGATCGCGGACTGAATCGACGCCGCGACGGGTCGGGATTTTCATATCGATTTCGAAACACGAACGGGTCGTGATCGAGTTCGCCACGAGCGATCCCACCTCGGCTGCCGTCGTCGCCGCGCCGTGGATCGCGTTGGTGCTGTACGGGTTCTCGGCGCTGTGGTGGCTGTTCGAGGCGGCGGTGCTCGCTCGGGACGGGCGTGTCGACCCCGAGGACGTGGAGTGGGGGTACGACGAGGTCCAGGTCCGGATACTCACCATCGATTCGGAGGCCGTGGTGCAGGCGACGGTGGATTCGGTGCCGGACGGGCTCGACGACGTGCGCGTGATCGCGGAAGCGCCGATGGAGATAGACGGGGCCTCGGTCAACGTCGTGCCCGACGCGTTCGAGTGCGAGGCGACGAACAGGGGGCGGACGGTCGAGTGGGCGCGGCGCAACGTCCCCTGTCACCGCGAGTACGTACTCTACCTCGACGAGGACACGATCATGGCGGGGTTCGAGGGACTTCCGGACGCCGACGTGGTGCAGTTCACGGAGAAGTCGCTGTACACCGGCTCGCGGATCGCGTACCTCAGCGAGGTGTTCCGAGTCGGCTACCAGTACGAACAGTTCGCGTTCCACCGGCTCGGGTATCCCCTCTACGCGTGGGGCGGCAGCGTCGCGGTCCGCCACTCACTCAAGGACGCGATCACATGGGACACGGCGACGATCACCGAGGACACGAACTTCATCTGGCGAGCCGCCGACCAGATGGGCGTCTCCTTCGCCGTGCTCGACGTGCGGTTCCGCAACCAGGCGCCGCCGTCGCTGCACGCGATGGCGAAGCAGCGTCGGCGCTGGATCTCCGGGACCCGCGCCGACGGCGGCCTGCTCCCGCTCGCGTTCCGACCCGTTTATGGTCGCCGACGCGCCCTATCTCGGTATGACCGACGACGAGCGACGGAGCGAGCTGATCGCCGCGCTGCGGGCGGCCGACGCCGTCAAATTTGGCGAGTTCGAGCTCTCGCACGGCGGGACGAGCGACTACTACGTCGACAAGTACCTCTTCGAGACCGACCCGGACGCGCTCCGGCTCGTGAGCGAGGCGTTCGCCGACCGCCTCGCCGGCACGGACGCGAAGCTCGCGGGCGTCGCGCTGGGCGCGGTCCCGCTCGTGGCCGTGACGGCCGCCGAGATGGGCCGCCCGTACGTCATCGCGCGCAAGCAGGCGAAGGAGTACGGCACGGGCAACCGCATCGAGGGCCGGCTCGACGAGGGCGAGGAGGTCGTCGTGTTGGAGGACATCGCCACGACCGGGCAGTCAGCGGTCGACGCCGTCGAGGCGCTCCGCGAGGCGGGCGCGACGGTGAACCGCGTGCTCGTCGTCGTCGACCGCGAGGAAGGTGCGACGGAGCTGTTGGCCGAACACGACGTCGAACTGGAGTCGCTGCTCACGGCGACCGGGCTGCTGGCGGAGCGGGACGCGGAGTAGTCCGGTTGCTCGGCGAATCACGCCTCCGCCGCGTCCACCGTCGGCACCGCGATCCGGTCGAGCACGTCGGCGATCACGTCGCGCTTGTCGGCGTCGTTGACGGCGGCGTCCGGGGTCAACACGAGCCGGTGCGCGAGCGCCGGCTCCGCGACGCGTTTCACGTCGTCGGGCGTGACGAACTCCCGGTCTGCGACGACCGCGGCGGCCCGCGCCGTCTCGAAGAGCCGCTGGGTGCCGCGGGGAGAGACCCCGACATCGACGCGTCGGTCCTCCCGAGTCGCGCGGGCGACCGACGCCATGTACCCCAGCACGTCGTCGTCGACGCGGACCGCCTCCGGGACCTCACGGAGGTCCGAGACGGCGTCCGGGTCGAGCACGCGCTCGACCGTCGGCGCCTGCGCGACGCGGCCCGCCCGCCGGCGGAGCAGTTCGACCTCCCCCTCGTCGTCGGGGTAGCCGATCGAGGTCTTGATGGCGAACCGGTCGAGTTGGGCCTCCGGGAGCGGGAACGCGCCCTCGCTCTCGACCGGGTTCTGCGTCGCGATGACGTAGAAGGGGTTCGGGAGGTCGTGGGTTTCACCGTCGACGGTCACCTGTCCCTCCTCCATCGCCTCCAGCAGGGCGGCCTGCGTCTTCGGGGGCGCGCGGTTGATCTCGTCGGCGAGCACGACGTTCGCGAAGATCGGTCCCGGTGAAAAGGAGAAGGAGCCGTCGCGCTCGTCGAACACGTTGGTCCCGGTCACGTCGCTCGGGAGGAGGTCGGGCGTGAACTGGACCCGCGAGAACTCCAAGCCGAGCGCGGCCGCGAACGAGCGCGCGGAGAGTGTCTTTCCGGTGCCGGGCACGTCCTCTAAGAGGACGTGACCGCGGGCGAGGATGCCGAGCGTGACGCGGTTGAGGAACTCGCGGTCGGCCACGACCGCGCCGCCGACCTCGTCGACGACGCGGACGCAGGCGTCGGCCGCTTCGGGGACGTCCATACCGGTACCACGCGATCCCTCCCGAAAAGCGTTGTCGGCCGGCCGCCGCCGAACGACCGGGACGGTCACCCCACGAAGCCGCCACGATCCCACCGTCGCCGTCGACGATCGAAACGCATAACAGCGGAACCGGCCAACCGAAGAGTGAGCCGAGGTAGCCTAGCCTGGCCAAGGCGGTAGATTCGAAATCTACTGTCCATTCGGACACCGGAGTTCAAATCTCCGCCTCGGCGCTTCTTTCGAACGCTCGACGGGTAGCCGTCGGACCCGAACGTGAGTCGCGCTGAACTCGACCCGTCGGCAGAAAATCCATACGTCGCGGTCGTGACCGGATCGTATGTCCGATGCGACGCTGTACGACCGCCTCGGCGGCGAGCAGGCGGTCGGTGCGGTCGTCGACGAGTTCTACGATTGCGTCCTCGATGACGAGCGGGTGGCCCACCACTTCGACGACGTGGATATGGCGGCGCAGCGAACCCACCAGACGACGTTCCTGAGCGCGGTCGCCGGTGGCCCGATAGAGTACGAGGGCGACGACATGGAGACGGCCCACGAGGAACTAGGGATTACCGACGCGGAGTTCGACGCGATCGCGACCCATCTCGACGACGCCCTCAGGGAGTCCGACGTCGACGACGCGGACCGAAAGGCGGTGCTGGAGGCCGTGGAGGGCGTGGAGGGGTTCCGCGGCGACATCGTCGAAGAGCAGTAGCCGGCCGCCGAGCGTTACGGCTCCCCGCCCAGCGACTCCTGTTCGGGTGCGGCGTCGCCGCGGAGCCGCCGCCGACGCTTGTCGTAGGCGGCCTCGAGCTTCGCGTTGGTCGCCCGCGAGACCAGATAGAGGTCTGCGTCGTCGCCGTCGCGGGGATGCGCGCTCGCGACCCAGACGTGGCCGTCTCCCGTCGAGAGGTCGTCGGCCCAGCGCTCGGCGGCCGCGCGGCTCTCGAACGCGTGGCGGGAGCCGTCCTCGAAGACGAGCCGCCCCACCTTCGCGTTGCGCTTTCGGGCGGAGGGTTTCACCGCGACGACGACGCTCACGGACGCCGTTCGGGCGGCCTCGCTTAAAAACCCCGTCAGACGACGGCGTGCCACCCGCTCCGTCGGCCCGCCTTTAGTCGTCGGCGAGCGAGGCCGCGTCCGGCGACGACCCGCCCTCGGCGGCGGCCGAGAGCAGACGGTCGAGCCCGTCGACCATCCCGACGACGCTGGCACGGGTGATGTCGGCGTCGGTCGCGGAGACGCTCACGGACCGGTCGCCCCGCGAGAGGTCGACCTCGACGGTGACGACGGCGTCGGTCCCGCCCGTGATCGCGTCGACGTGGTAAGAGTCGAGCTCGAAGGAGACGCCCTCGCCGGCGGCCTCGCCCGCCAGCGCGGCCCGGACCGCCTCCAATCCGGCGTCAACGGGGCCTGACCCGGTGCCGGAGGCGACGCGCTCGTCGTCGCCGACGCGAAGTCGGACCGATGCCGTCGGGAGGTTCCCGCCGGAGGTGGCCGACAGGTCGACGAGCTCGACGTGCCGGTCGCGCTCGCGGCCCTGTACGTCCTCGGTGATCGCGAGCAGGTCGGCGTCGGTGACCCGCTTTCCGCGGTCGCCGAGCTCCTTCACGCGGCTCACGACCTCGCTCAGCTCGTTGTCGTCGACGGCCACGTCGTGCTCGGCGAGGGCCGCCTTAACCCCCGCCCGCCCGGCGTGTTTCCCGAGGACGAGCCGTCGCTCCCGCCCCACCGACTCGGGTGGGTACGGCTCGTACATCGTCCCGTCCTTCAGCGTCCCGTCGGTGTGGATGCCCGACTCGTGGGCGAAGGCGTTGGCGCCGCAGACCGCCTTGTTCGGCGGGAGGGCGACGCCGGTCGCGTCGCTCACGGTCCGGCAAAGCCGGTAGAGTCGCTCCAGCTCGACGGTGTCGACGTCGTACGACCGGTCGAGCGCGATGGCGACCTCCTCCAAGGCGACGTTTCCGGCGCGCTCGCCGACGCCCATGACGGTCCCGTGAACCATGTCGGCGCCCGCCTTCAGGCCGGCGTGGACGTTCGCCACGCCGAAGCCGAGGTCGTCGTGGGTGTGGAGGCTCGTGGGGCCGCGGTCGGCGAGCCGGGAGACGACCGCCGCGGTGCGCTCCGGGTCGGCCGCGCCGACGGTGTCGCAGTAGCAGATCCGGTCGGCGCCGGCGTCGAGGCCGGCCCCGAGCAGGCGTTCGAGGTAGTCGAGGTCGGCGCGGGAGCCGTCCTCGCCGAGCACCTCGACCCACAGCCCGTGGTCTTTGGCGTACTCGACGAGTTCGACTGTCGTCTCGACCACGTCGTCGCGGGTCGAGTCGACCTTCGTCTCGACGTGTTTGTCCGACGCGGGGACGACGAGGTTGATCCCGTCGACGCCGCAGTCGAGCGCGTGGTCGACGTCCCGCTTCACGCCGCGGGCGAAGCTCGTCACGGTCGCGTCGAGCCCCTCGTCGGCCACCCGGCGGATCGCCTCGCGTTCGCCCTCCGAGGTGCACGCCGACCCGGCCTCGATCAGGTGCATCCCGGCCGCGTCGAGCTCGCGGGCGACGTCGACCTTCTCGGCCGGCGTCAGCGAGACGGCCGGCATCTGCTCGCCGTCGCGCAGGGTGGTGTCCAACAGCTGTACCTCGTCGAGTGTGGTGAGTTGTGTTCGGGTCAAAAGGGGGTCCGTCGGCTGGTCAGTGGGTTCGGGGCCGGTACCGCCGCGGGGCGGTCGCGCCCCGGTGTCGCTATCGTCGGAGAATTTCGCGGCCAGCCGCCGCGAGGCGACTTCCTCTATCCTCCGAACGATCACGATCGTCTCGTGTCATTCGTATCCGTGCCGATGAGTCACACACGGATAAGTCGTCGGGTCGCGACAGCTTTGGCCGGGCCGGCGACCCCGGCGCGCTCGCCGGCGCCGTCAGGAACGCGGCCGGGGACACGGTTATACGGCCGCCCTCGGACGGATCGATATGCGAAAAACCGCGATCGACGACGTCGACATCGTCACGAATCCGATGGGGGTCCACGACGTGCGAAAGCCGGTCTCACGGGACCTCGGCACCGACCACGTCGCGATGAACTACTTCGAGCTCGCCCCGGGAGACGCGTTCTCCGGCGGGCTCCACACCCACGGCGACCAAGAGGAGGTGTTCTACGTGCTCTCGGGGACCGCCACCTTCGAGGTGGGCCGGGAGCGCGAGCGGGTCGACGTGGAGGCCGGCGAGCTGATCCGGTTCGCGCCGGGGGAGTTCCAGTCCGGCTTCGTGCGCGAGGACGCAGAGGAGGAGGTCGTCGCGTGGGCGTTCGGCGCCCCCGGCGCCCGCCACGACTGGGACCAGATCGAGTCGCTGATCGAGTGCCGCGAGTGCGGCGAAGAACTCCCGCACGCGACCGAGCTGACCGACGAGGGGCGGTTCCGGTTCACCTGTTTCGAGTGCGGAACCTCCTTCTCGCCGTAGGCAGAGCTAGCCCAGCAGCGACCGGAACGACCGCCGCCCGGTGCCGCACCGGTCGCGGTAGTCGCAGGCGGAACACCGGTCGTCGTCGACGCGGGACGGCGGGCCGTCGATCGCGCGGGCGGCCCGAAGCGCTCGCCGATAGGCGGCCTTCTTCCGGGTCGTGAGCCGGACCTCGCGGACGGTCCCGACGCTCGGGTACTCAACGAGCGCGCGCGGCACCTCGCGTTCGCGCTCCCACGCGACCGCCTTGGCGACGGCGACGGCCTTGACCGCCTGCGGCTCCCAGACCCCGTTCTCCGGCGGTTCGCCCGGGGAGACGACCGTGGGGGTCGGCGGATCGGCGTCCGACTCGCCCGCGAGCACCTTGTGGACCGTCCCGTGACAGTCCTTTCCGGATCGGAAGGCGCGCTCGTGTTCGGGGTCGGCGAGCCGGTCATAGTCGTCGCGGTTTCGGAGCCGCGAGAGGTTTCGACGATACGCTGCCGGAGACCGGCGGATCGGGAGCCGCCGGAGCGTCGCGTCCGGGGCGTCGACGAGCGTCGGGTACCGAAAGGCGAGGTCGATCCGAGACTGCGCGTCGCCGGGAACGTCTCGGTCGTCGTCGCGTCGCGCGTAGTAGAGCTGTCGCGGGCAGTAGGCGGCGCGGGCGAGGTCGCTGAAGGGAGTCACAGGAGTGTTGGCGGCGGTTCGGGTGAAAAAGATCGGGGAGTAGCGAGGCTTCGCTGTCGCCGCATCGCTTTCACGACACCGGCCGCGGTGGCGGTCCCTACCCCTTATTCCGGATGCCGGAACTACCCGTTCCGTGACCTGACGCCCGTCCCGGCGCGGTCGAGGCGGCCGCGCGGCGAGCCGCCCGGGATCGACGACCGCCGCCTGTTCGCCATTCAGACCGCTTCGCTACGCGGTTTCCCGCCAGCTACTGCAACGTCCTCGCCGATCACTCCCGGATTCGATCGAGGTCCGCCACGAACGCCCGGAGCCCCTCCCGAGTTACGTGGGGCATACAGACGACACGCAGCTCGCCGTTACCCGTCCGCGAGACCTTCCAGCCCGCCCCTCGAAGCGCGTCGAACTCGGACTCGGGGAGCGCCGCGGCGACGAGCGGGAGCTCCGGCTCGACCACGTCGTATCCGCGCTCTCCGAGCGCCCTCGCGAGCCAGTCGGCGTTGGCGGTCGCGCGCTCGACCGCGTCGCGGTAGCCGTCCGGCCACAGCGCCTCCATCGCGGCCACGGCTCCGGCGACGCCCGCACCGCTCCGCGTTCCCGTCAGCGTCGCCTGCGACCGCGTCTCCAGGTAGGGCGTGTCGACCGCGAGCGCGTCCAGCGCCGCGTCGTCGCGGGCGAGGAGCCCGCCGGCCGGCACCGCCGCCTGCCCGAACTTGTGCGGGTCGATCGTCAGCGTGTCGACGGCGGCGTCGCCGAACGACCACTCAGCGTCGGTGAAGGGGAGCACGAACCCGCCCCACGCCGCGTCGACGTGCATCCGCGCGCCCGCTTCGTGTGCGATTTGGGCGAGCTCCGGGATCGGGTCGACCCGACCGTACTCCGTGCTCCCGGCGACCCCGACGACCAGCGCGGTCGCGTCGTCGACGGCGGCCGCGACGGCGTCGGTCCGGGTCCGGAAGTCGTCGTCGAGAGGCACTGTCCGGAGCTCCACGTCGAGCAGCTCCGCGGCCTTGTGAAACGAGAAGTGGCCGCTCTCGGGGACCACGACGTTCACGTCGCTCGCGTCGTGGCGGTTCCGCGCGGACCGGACCGCCTGCACGTTCGCCTCCGTGCCGCCGGCGGTGACGTACCCCGCGGCGTCGGTCGGCGTCGGGTGGTCCGCCAGCGTCGCGAGGAGTTCGACCGCGCGCTCCTCCAGCGACGCGACCGCCTCGTACGTGGCCGGGTCGCCCGGGTTCGTCGCGAGGAATCGCTCGGCCGCTTCCCGGGCCGCTGGATGTGGCTCGGTGCACATCGAGGAAAGCACCCGGTCGAACGACTGCGGCTCGGGCTGCTGCATTCGACCGAACGTTGCCGCGGAGGGCCTTACCCGTTCCGCTCCGGGCTCTCCGGAAGCCTCGGCCGGACGAGCGGCTCCTGCGGCCGCGTCAGCGAACCGAGTCGAGGAGGAGCCGCTGTTCGGTCCGCTTCACCTCGTGTTGCACGTCCCGCACCGCGTCGATGTTCGCCGAGATCGAGGAGACGCCCGCCTCGACGAGGAACTCGACCATCTCCGGTTTCGATCCCGCCTGTCCGCAGATGCTGGTGTCGACGCCCAGCTCTCGGCACGTCTCGATCGTGTCGCCGATGAGCTGTAACACCGCCGGGTGAAGCTCGTCGAACCGGTCGGCGACGTGCTCGTTGTTGCGATCGACCGCCAGCGTGTACTGCGTGAGGTCGTTCGTCCCGAAGGAGGCGAAGTCGATCCCCGCGGCCGCCAGCTCCTCGATCTGCAGCGCGCTCGCCGGCGTCTCGATCATCACGCCCCACCGGTGCGTGTCGGGATCGATACCGGACTCGCGCATGTGCCCTTTGATCCCCTCGATGTCGCTCGCGTCGTTGACCAGCGGGAACATCACCTCCAGGTTGTCGTACCCCATCTCGTAGAGCCGGGCGAACGCCGCCAGCTCCTGTCGAAACGGCTCGGGCTTATCGAGGCTCCGGCGGATTCCGCGCCAGCCGAGCATCGGGTTGTGTTCGGCCGGCTCGCCCTCGCCGCCCTCGAGCTCTCGGAACTCGTCGGTCGGGGCGTCGATAGTCCGGACCCTAACCGGCCGGGGGTAGAACTCGTCGGCGACCCGCCGGACGCCCTCGATGAGTTCGTCCTGATACGCGCGGGCCCCGTGGTCGGCGATGTACTTCTCGGGAGTTTTCCCGAGCGACAACACCATGTGTTCGATCCGGAGCAGGCCGACGCCGTCGGCACCCGTCGCCGCGGCCCGTTCGGCCGCCTCGGGGATCGAGACGTTCACTTTCACCTCCGTCGCCGTCATCGGCTTGACGGGGGTTTCCGGCCGCGCGGCCTCGACCGGCTCGAACTCCTCGCCGGACTCGGCGTCCTCGTCCGCGCCGGCGCGGACCGTTCCCTTGTCGCCGTCGAGCGTGACGCTCTGTCCGTCGTTCAGGAGCCGAGTCCCGTTTCCGGTGCCGACGACCGCGGGGACGCCGAGCTCACGCGAGATGATCGCGGCGTGGCTCGTCATGCCGCCCTCGTCCGTGACGATCCCAGCGGCGCGTTTCATCGCGGGAACCATGTCCGGCATCGTCATCTCGGTGACCATCACGTCGCCCTCCTGTACTTGGTCGAGATGGTCGAGCTTGTGAACGATCCGGACGGTCCCGGAGACGACGCCCGGACTGGCGCCGAGCCCGTCGACGAGCACGTCGGCGTCGTCGTCCGCGGCGCCGCGGTCGCCCGCGCCGTTAGGGGCCGAACCGCCGCCGGTACCGGCGGCGTTCTCTTCGGGTTCGCCCTCGTCGGCGCCCCCCTCGCCTTCCTGAATCGTCGTGATCGGACGGGACTGCAGCATGTAGATCTCCCCGTCGTATATCGCCCACTCCACGTCCTGTGGCGTCCCGTAGTGGTCCTCGACGCGCTCGCCGAGGGCGACGAGCTCCTCGATCTCCGCGTCCGAGAGCACCCGGCTGTTCCGGCGGTCGTCGTCGACGTCCAGCGTGACGGTCTCGCCCGTCTCCGCGTCCTTGACCATCTCCACCTTCTTGTCCGCGACGGTCACTTCGTCGACGGCGCCTCGATCGCGGTCGTACACGTAGTTGTCCGGCGAGACTGTGCCGGAGACGACCGCCTCGCCGAGTCCCCACGCGGCCTCGATCGTGATCTGCGGGTCGCCGGTCGAGGGGTGGCTGGTGAACATCACGCCGGACTTCTCGGCGTCGACCATCCGCTGGACGACGACCGCGATGTCGACATCGGCGTGCGGGAATCCCCGCTGCTGCCGGTAGTAGATCGCCCGCTGGGTGAAAAGCGACGCCCAGCACTCCTTCACCCGGCGGATCAGATCCTGTTCGCGGACGTTGAGGAAGGTCTCCTGCTGGCCGGCGAAAGAGGAGTCGGGGAGGTCCTCGGCGGTCGCCGACGAGCGCACCGCGACGAACGCCTCCTCGCCGTCGTCGCCCATCGCCCGGTACCGGTCGACGATCTCCTCGCGGACGTCGTCGGGGAGCGGCGTCTCTACGATTAGCTCCGCCGCCGTCTCCTCGGCCTCACGGAGCGCGGCGGAGTCCTCTGGGTCGACATCGACCGCGGCGAACAGCTCCTCGTCGATCCCCGCCTCCTCGATGAAGGTGCGGTACGTGTCTGCCGTGACCGTGAACCCCGGCGGAACCGGGAGCCCCGCCCCGATGAGTTCACCGAGCGAAGCCGCCTTTCCGCCGACGGTCCCGACATCGTCGGCATCGACATCCTCGAGCCAGAGTACTGCCATTCGTGTGCTCAGACGATCCGAGAGCCGACCTATGAAGCTTCCGCAATGCGCAACTGTGAATAAAAGATTACTCGGCGGCGAGTAATCGGACGTGGCGACCCATCGCGGGGGGACGCGGGGATGAGGGCCGAAAACGCGAGCGGGCGAGAGACGAACCTGCGATCGGTTCGCATCGAACGATTGGGTATATCTCCACCTATACTTACCTTCCACGTCCTCGATCGATCCTGTAACGTGTTACAGGACCTGTAACTACTTCTCGCCGCCGAGCCGCTCCCGCTCCGCGCGCAGCAGGCGCTCCCAGAGGCCGAACAGGCCGCTGTCGATCCCGTAGCCCTCGTCGACTCGGCGGACCCACGCGTCGTCGGCGAACAGCAGCCGTTGGAACTGCCGGACCGGCTCCGAGAGGCGATCCCGGTCACCGCCGTAGTACGACAGCGACTCCGCGCGGGTGCGCTCGACGAGCGCCGCAGGGACCTCGATGCCGTCGGCGGCCGCGGCGTGTTCGAACCACTCCAGGTGCAACAGCGCGTCGGCGAGCAGGAACCGCTCGCGGAAGCCGGAGACCCGTGCGAGCGCGGGCCGTCCGTCGACGGTTGCGTCCCGCGGCCGGGAGAAGCGCGGTGCGGTCACCGTCACGTTCGCGGCGTCCGCGACCGTCTCGGCGACGCGCCGGAGCCGCCACTCCCCGTATCGGACCGGCGCGATCAGGCCGAGTTCGTACCACGTCGGGAGCCACTCGCAGTACGGCTCCGAGAAGCGCCCGTCGGCGAGCAGCGTCGCCGCGACCGATCGGGCCGCCGCGGGCGACAGCGCCGACGGGTCCTCGCGGAGGTCGGTCGCGATCCGCGCCCCATCGAGCGCGTCGGCTCCCTCGAACCCCATCTCCGCGGCGACGTGGCGGGTGTACGCGCGGCTCGCGGCGTACCAGTCGGCGAAATCGCTCGGTTCCGTCAGCCGGAGAAGACGAAGGACGGTGATGACCGACGTACGGGGCGGAGCGACCTAACCGCTGTGGCGGTTCACCCGTCGAAACCGCCTCCGTCCGTCCCCGCGAACGCGTCGTCGAGCCCCCACTCGGACGCGCGCTCCGCCGCCTCCGATCGCGCCTGTTCGCGGATCGCCTCGATCCGCTCGTCGTCTTCGAGGAACGCCGCGACCGCGTCGCCGTCGTCGTCGCGGTCGGCGTCCAACCGCTCGTCGGGGGCCGCGTCGCGGGTCCGGTCGGCGAGCGCCTGATCGCCCGCGAGCTCGGTCGCCGCGGCGCCCGGCGCGACGCGCAGCGCGTCCTCCTCGTGAGCGGTTTCGAGCGCGCGGTCGTCGACCGCGTACAGCTCGACGCGGTAGGGGCCGGGGACCGCGAGCTCCGCGAGGGCGTCGGAGCCACCGCTGTCGCTCACCGTGTTGTACGCGAGCACCGGGACGCCGTCGGCGAACGTGACGACGCCGCGTGCCTCGCCCTCCAGCAGGAGCGTCTCCTGTGGAACGAGCGTCGCGTAGCCGGTCAGCTCCCGGTTGAGCGCCCGGTCGAGCGTCGTGCCCACGTCGGAGACGACGCGAGAGCGCAGCAGGTCACCGCGGGGAATCCGAAGCTCCGACGCGTCCGCGGGTCCGGTCATGGCGTGTCGGGAACGACCGCGCTCCGGAACCGATCGGCGACGGTCGCCCCGTCGCCGTCGCGCACGTCGAGCCGAGCCGCGGCCCGCCGGTAGCGGACGGCCGGCTCGCTCTCGGGAGCGTGCGCGAGCAGGGGCTTCCCGGCGCGGCGCGCCTCCCTGACGGCGTCGCTGTCGGGGACGTTAGCGAGGACGGGGCCGCCGAAGCGCCGCTCGGCCTGCTCGGCCACGTCGGCCGCGTCGTCGCGGACCCTGTTGAACAGCACGCCCGCGGTCTCCGTCCCGTACGAGCGCGCGTACTCCTGAACTTTCAGCCCGTCGGAGAGCGCGGGGATCGTCGGCTCGACGACGACCACGACCCGATCCGCGAGGACGACCGGCAGCACCGCCGACTTCGAGCCGAGCGCGGCCGGCGAGTCGAGCAGCAGCACGTCGGCATCGCTGGCGAGTTCGGCGACGACCTCGCGGAGGCGACCCGGCTCGGCCGCCTCGAAGCCCGCGAGCGACGTGCCACAGGGGACGACGGAGAGCCCGAATCGGTCGTACGTCGCCTCCGAGACCGCCGTCGCGGTCCCCTCGACGAGGAGGTCGTGGAGGGTGACTGCGGCGTCGTCGAGCCCGGCGTGGAACAGCAGGTTCGCCATCCCCGTGTCGGCGTCGACGACGGTGACGTCGTGCTCCTCGGCGAGCGCCATCCCCAGCGCGAGCGTACTCGTCGTCTTCCCCGTGCCGCCCTTCCCGCTGGCGACCGCGAACGCCTCGACCATGCGCCGATGTGTCAGGTCGCCGGGCTAAAAGTTGTCCATCGCGAGCGCAGAGGAGCGGGCGAACCCGGTCCGGAGCCCCACCGGACACGTTTTGCCGTCCGGCGCCAAGCGTCGACCATGCCAACCGTCATCGACGCGGACGCGTTCCGCGACAGGATCGACGAGCGACGACGCGGCGAGCGGTCCTTCGCCGTCGTCGACACGCGCCCCCGCGAGAGCTACGAGGGCTGGCGGATCGCCGACTCGATTCACTACTTCCACAAGCCGTTCCACGAGTTCGACGTCGACGACTTCGAAGCCGAGACCGGGCTTGTCCCCGACGACGCGGTCGTCACAACCTGTGCGAAGGGAAAGGCCTCGCTCGACCTCGCCGCGGAGCTGGAGGCCGCTGGCTACGGCGACGTCGCCGTCGTCGCGGACGGGATGCGCGGCTGGTCGAGGGTGTACGACCGGACCGCGGTTCAGCTCCCCGACGCGGGCGACGATCCGCTCGATGTCGTCCAGATTCAGCGGCGCGCGAAGGGGTGTCTCGGGTACCTCGTGGTCGGCGGGGACCCATCCGAAGCGGAGACGGGTCTCGGTGGCTCCGACCGCGTCGCCATCGCCGTCGACGTCTCCCGTCACGTCGACGAGTGGCGAGAGGCGGCCGCCGCGCGGGACGCGTCGATCGCGGCGGTCCTGGACACGCACGTCCACGCCGACCACCTCTCCGGCGGTCGGGCGCTCGCCGACGAGCTCGGCGTGCCGTACTACCTGCCGGCGGCGGCCGCCGAACGCGACGTGGCGTACGCGTTCGAGCCGCTCGCGCGCAACGAGACGCTCGGTGTTGGCGGCGTCGACGTGAAGGCGCTCGCGACCCCCGGACACACCGACGACGGCGCGAGCTACCTCGTCGGACGGTCGGCGCTGCTCACCGGCGACACGCTCTTCACCGACAGCGTCGGTCGGACGGAGCTGCAGTTCGCGGCCGGCGACGGCGCTGCGGATGAGGAGGCCGAGAGCGTCGGCGCGGCGACCGGCGCCGAGCGCCTCTACGACTCGCTCCACGGGACGCTGCTCGCGGAGCCCGACGCTGTCGTCGTCTGTCCCGGCCACTTCGCGGTCGCGAACGACGGGACGACCGGTGACGTCGTTCCCGGCGAGCCGGTGACGACGACGGTGGGCGCGGCGCGCCGGAGGCTCGACGTCCTCGGGCTCGACCGCGAGGCGTTCGTGGAGAGGATTACGGCGACGCTGCCGGAGAAGCCGCCGAACTACGAGCGCGTCATCGCGGCGAACCGGGGCGTCGAGTCGCCGCCGGACGAGACCGCGGCGATCGAGTTGGAACTCGGTCCGAATCGGTGCGCCGCCGACGCCGGGACGGAACCGACGGCAGACGACTGGAACGAGACCTGACGACCGATTTCGACCTACCGCTGGCAGTCGGTCGGCGGTCGGTTTTCACGAAAGATGTGCGTGCTCGACTCGCGTGCGTCGATCAGGCGAACGGGAACACCGACGAGAAGACGAGCGTCGTCACCAGCCCCGACACCGCGATGAGGGTGGTCAGGACGGTCCAAGTTTTCAGCGTCTCCTCCTGCGTGAGCCCGCCGATCTCCTTGACGAGCCAGAAGCCGGAGTCGTTGTACCACGAGCAGATGTTCCCGCCGGCCCCGATGACCATGACGAGGTACGCGGGGTGGACGGAGAGCTGGCCGACGAGGGGGGCCATGATCCCCGCTGCGGTCAACATCGCAGCGGTCGCGGACCCCTGCGCGATGCGGACGATCGCCGCGATGAGCCACGCCGTCACCAGCAGGGGAATCCCGACCTCCTGAAGCGATCCGGCGATGTAATCGCCGATCCCGGAGGCCGCGAGCAGCGCGCCGAACGCGCCACCGGCGGCGGTGATCGCGGCGATGTTGCCGCCGCTTTTTAACGCCTCGGTGAGCTCGTCGCTCCACTCGCTCTGCATCAGATCGTCGTGGCGGTAGAAGGAGACCGACGCGACGACGGCGGCGAACATCAGCGCAACGTTCTTGTCGCCGAGGAAGCCGACGATCGGCTCCAGCGCCGCCAGCGACGGGTACCACTGCTGGAACGTGTCGACAGCGGTGGCCGACCCGATGAGCGCGACTGCGACGATGATCGGCGCGAGCGATTCGAGGATGCCGGGAAGCTCGCTGGTCGGCCGCTCGGCGACCGCCTCGAGCTCCTCGGTCGTCGTCGACATGGTGTCCCGCAGCGGGATGTCGAGCCGGGCGTTGATCCAGCGACCGTAGCCGAGGCCGGCGATGAGCACCGCCGGGATGGCGGTGATGATTCCGATGAGGATGGTCATCCCGAGATCGCTCCCGATCTCCGCGGCGACGGCAAGGGGGCCGGGTGTCGGCGGAACGAACACGTGCGCGGCGGCTGCACCCGTGCCGACCGTGACGATGAACAGCGTGTAGTCGCGGCCGACGCGGGCGCGCATCGAGCGGGCGAGCGGCGCCATCAGGTAGAACACGCTGTCGAAGAAGACGGGGATCGCGAGCACGGAACTGCTCCCGAGCAGCGCGATGTCGGAGTTCGACTCCCCGAGCACGTTCTGGAACCCGCGGACGACGCGCTGTGCGGCCCCGCTTTCGAGCATCGCCTTCCCGATGACCGCCGCCATCAGGATCGGGATACCGATCCCGGCCATGTTGTCACCGAACGCGCCGGCGACCTCGGTGGCGGCCATCGTCGACGTGAAGTCGGGGACGAACACGGCGTTGACGAGCCCGACGGTGAACCCCGCGATGACGAGGCCGATGAACGCCGGGAAGTCGAGCCACACGAGCAGCGCGACCACCGCGATCAACCCGACGACGAACGTCAGCAGCGGGCTATGCGAGAATTCGACAGCCTGCAACGGTATCGGTCCCATACGAGTCGGGACTTGCTAACTCTGGGGTTAAAAAGTTATATATGATAGTTTATTAAAATCAACAATGTTTATGACAGATAGATTCTGATCGATCGGGCATCGAATCACCGCCGTCCGGTGACACTAAACCGACGGAACGGCTCCCGGCGCCCATGGAGCGTGCACTCGTCGCGATCGAACCGACGGACGGAACGAAAGAGCTGGCGCGCGAGGCCGGAACCCTCGCCGCGGGCGTCGACGCCGAGGTGATCGTCGTCCACGTCACGACCGAAGACGAGTACACCGCCCGCCGGCAGGCGATGGCGTCGATGTCGGGCGGGACGGAGACGTACACCACGGACGACGCCAACGAGGGGGCGACGAAGTTCGCCCGCGACTTCGCCGAAGACGCCTTCGCGGACGTCGACGTGGCGTACGAGACGGCGGGCTACGTCGGCGAGAAGGGGTCGGTGCTGCTGGAGGCGGCCGAGGAACATGACTGCGACCACGTGTTTCTCGCGGGCCGCGATCGGTCTCCCACGGGCAAGGCGCTGTTCGGGGACCCCACGCAGCGCGTGCTCCTCGACTTCGATGGACCGGTCACCGTCGTAACCGGCTGATTAGGGAGCGAAATCGCGATTCACCGTTGACCGATCGGCCGAGGGAACCGGCCGACTCACTCGTCGTGAATGAAGACGAGCCGCTTCGACTCGGTGTTACAGAGGCACAGGTCGATCCCGTCGCGGGTCGCGCCGATCTGCTGCCAGCCGTGGTCGCTGACGAACAGCGTCTGAAAGACGCCGCGGTCGCAGTCGGGGTTCGGGCAGCCGACCCCCGCGGCGTTCTTGTACACGGTGGTCCCGCCGCCGGAGCTCTGTCGAACCAGTCCGTCCGTCAACGATCGGAACTCCTCGGCAGACATCGGGCTCTCGGTCTCCTCGTCTCCCATACGTTCGCGTTCGCGGCCCACGGTATATAAACCGCCTGTCTGTGGCAACCGGTGGCACGATTCTGCGCTTCTCGCGGCGCGCTCACACCGCGTCCCGCTTTACGGCGTCGGCGTACGCGTCCGCGATCCGGGTCGGCTCCGGGAGCTTGTAGCCGGCGCACAGCGCCTCGACGAGCGCGACGGTCGTCGCGGGCGACACGCGGTGGCCGGGGCTCACGTACAGGGGGTTCACCCGTCGGCTGTTCGGGTACTGTCGAGACTGATAGGCGTGGCCGATGACGGGGGCGGCGTCGACATCGCTGTCGCCGGCACCGCCCGCCGTCTCCACCGACTCGTCAGCGCGGATCGGCGTCCGCCAGCCCGCCGGCCGGTCGTCGGTCGTCTCCTCGGGCGCGCCGCACAGCAGGCTCTTCGCGACGCCGACGCTCGGCACGTCCAGCAGGACGCCGACGTGGGTCGCGACGCCGGCCTCGCGGAAGTGTACCCGGCCGGAGCCGTCACAGACCAGCAGGTCAGGCTCGACTTCGAGGGCGTCGAGCGCCGCCAGCATCGGCTCGCCCTCCCGAAACGCGAGCAGGCCCGGGACGTAGGGGATCGAGAGCGGCGTGGTCGCGCTCGCGTACTCGATCACGGCGCCGTCGCGGATCGCGACCGCGGCGGAGACGGCCCGGTCCTCGCCGTCGTCTGGCGTCAGGAACGCCTGATCGACACCCACGACGACCGGCGCGTCGGGATCGCCGGCGTCGAGGTGGGTGCCCGGGAGCGTCTCTTGGCGCGCGTCCGGCAGCCCGTCGGTCAGGTCCGCGGACTTGTCGATCGCGACCGCGGCCGGGTCGATCCCGTGGTCGTCCGCGAACGTCGCGGTGGCGGCCAGTTCGCGCTGGAGCGACTCCATCTCCGCGCGGGAGAGCGCGGGGTCCGGGAGGAACTCGGGATGTGCGATATCGTCGAGGTCACCGCGAGGCGGGCCGGCCGCGGGAACCATTCAGAACCGCCCGCCGGGGCCGCCCGGTCCGCGGGGACCACCCGGACCGCCAGCCCCGCCCATCCGCATCCCGCCGGGACCGCGTGCGGACCGCGCGAGGCTCTCGTTTCGCTTGCCGAACGCGAGTCCGATCGCGAACCCGATCAGGTGCGCGAGGTGCGCGATCCCGCCGACGCCGCCCGTCCCGGTCTGGATCACGAGCACCGCCGAGACGAGCGCGATCCCCCACGTCAGGTACTTGATCTTCATCGGAATGACGAAGAAGAGGAGCACCTGCATGTTCGGGCGCCAGACGGTGAGCACGCCGAGGATCGCGAAGCCGGCGCCGCTGGCACCGAGGACGCCGGTGGTCGGCGCGCCGGTCGCGATCGCGAACAGGACGTGGCCGAGGCCGGCGAGAATCCCGGACGCGAAGAAGAACCCGGCGAAGCGGCGGGAGCCCACCGCGCGCTCGACGAGCGGGCCGAAAAACAGGATCACGACGCTGTTGCCGATGATGTGGAACGGCTGGAACCGCGAGTGCGAGAGCACGGAGGTCGCCCACGTCCAGACGTTGCCGAGCGCGTCCGACCGCAGGACGAACAGCTGGCTGTGAGTGGCCTCGCCGAACAACAGCGTCACCGCCCACTGCGCGACGAACGTGAGCCACATCGCCGCCAGAATGGCGTACGTCGCGTTCCCGCGAACGTAGCTCACGATCCCGCCGGTGCTCGTCTCGCGGTCGACCCGTCGCTTGATGCGGCCCGTGAGACCGGCCGACGCACCGGATCTCGACCCGCCCGATCCGCCGCCCTCGACGCTCTCGTCGAACCCGCTGTCGAAGACGCCGCCGGGGTCGTCCCACTCGGCGAGCCCCGGGCAGTCGTGGTTCTCCGGCAGGCGGTGGTCGGCGCAGAACGTCTTGCCGCACCGCTTACACTGGTACGGGAGGTTCTCGTACTCCCCACACACGTCGCACGTCGCCATTACCTCCCCTTACGGGGGCGCTCCTAAAGCGGTTTGGCTCCGCGACCGGCCGGTCGGCGCGCGAGCGCCCGGTCCCCGGCTACGCCCCGCCGCGCTCGTCGGGCTCGCCGAGCCGCTCGTCGAAGACGGCGATCACGCGGCGCTCGATCTCGTCGCGGATCTCGCGGACCTCCTCGATCGGGCGCTCGCCGGGGTCGTCGAGGTCCCAGTCGTCGGTGTCGACGCCGTCCAACTCCAGCGTCGAACAGCCCATCGTGGCGACGAAGTCGGACGCGGCGAGCGTCTCGTCGGCGATCTCGCGGGGCGTCCGTCCGTTCACGTCGAGGCCGACCTCCGCGAGCGCCTCGCGCACCACGTCGTGCACGCTGTCGGCGGGCATCGTCCCGCCCGTCACGATCTCGACGCGGTCGCCGAGGCCGCGCCGGTCGCGCTCGCGCTCCGCGAAGGCGGTCGCCATCTGGCTGCGCCCGGCGTTGCGGACGCACATGAACGTGAAGGTGGTCCCCATCAGTAGATCAGCTCGTCGTCGTTCTCGACCATGTACAGGGTGCGCGCCGCCACGTTGACCGCGTGGTCGGCGACGCGTTCGAGGTCGCGGACCGCGAGCAGCGCGCGGGAGACCTCGTCGAGCGAAGCCTCCAGCGCCTCGGCGTCGGCGTCGGCGCTGGCCCCGCCCGCCCCCGCGTCCCCGTCGCCCTCGGCCTCGTCGGGCGCCGTCTCGTCGAGAGCCGCCTCGTTGCGGGCGCGGTCGGCCTCCAACAGCTCGCGGACGACCGCCTCGCTCGCGCGTCGGCACCGCTCGTCGAACTCGTCGTCGCGGGCCGCGATCTCGCGGCAGGCCGCGGCGTCGCCCGCCTCGTAGGCCGCGACCGCGTCGGCGACCATCTCGCCGGCGTCCTCGCCCAGCTCGCGGAACTCCACGGCGGGGTGGACGCCACCCTCCGGGCCGCCGTAGCCCGCGAGGTTGGTCGCCAGGTCGGCGACGCGTTCGAGGTCGGTGATCACCTTGAACGAGGCGGTCACCAGCCGGAGGTCGCCCGCGACGGGCTGCTGGAGCGCGAGCAGCTCCGTGCACTCCTCCTCCAACCCGAGGTACGTCTCGTTCACCTCGTGATCGCCCTCGACGACCTCGTCGGCGAGGTCGTCGTCGCCGGTTTCGGCCGCCTCGATCGCGGCCGCGTACCGATCGAGGACGAGGTCGCCCATCGCGACCACGTCGCCCCGGAGCTGATCGAGCCGCTGCTGGTAGTTCTCGCGGGGCATCTATCCGAACTTCCCCGTGATGTAGTCCTCGACGCGCTGTTCTTCGGGGTCCTCGAAGATCTTCGCGGTGTCGTCGTATTCCACGAGCCGACCGCCGGTGAGGAACACCGCGGTCCGGTCGGAGATCCGAGCCGCCTGCTGCATGTTGTGGGTGACGATGATCACCGTGTACTCCTCCGCCAGATCGTCGATGAGGTCCTCGATCTTCGAGGCCGCGACCGGGTCGAGCGCGGAGGTCGGCTCGTCCATCAGGATGACCTCCGGGTCGGGCGCGATCGCCCGGGCGATACAGAGCCGCTGTTGCTGGCCGCCCGACAGTTCGAGCCCCGAGGAACCGAGCTGGTCTTTCACCTCGTCCCACAGCGCGGCCCCCTTCAGCGACTCCTCGACGCGCTCGTCGACATCGCCGTCGTACCCCTGGATCTTCAGGCCGTACGCGACGTTGTCGCGGATCGACTTCGGGAACGGGTTCGGCTTCTGGAACACCATCCCGATCTTGCGGCGCAGTGCCACCGGGTCCACGTCGGCGTCGTACACGTTCTTGCCGCCGAACTCAACGTCGCCCTCGACGCGACATACCTCGATCATGTCGTTCATCCGATTGATACACCGGAGGAACGTCGACTTGCCACAGCCCGAAGGGCCGATCAGCGCGGTCACCCGGTTCTCGGGGATCTCCATCGACACGTCGTCGATCGCCTGTTCGTCGCCGTAGAACACGTTCAGGTCGCGCGCGGCGACCGCGGTCGCGTCCGTCGTCGCGATCCGTTCGTTCGATCCGGTCTCTACGTCCGTCGTGATGAGCGAGTCGCTCGTCTCTGTGTTACTCATGTTAGGTCCCCCGCTCCGCGCGGTTCCGCAGCAGTATCGCTGTCCCGTTCATGCCGACGAGGATGATCAACAGGGTGATCACGCCGGCCGCGACGACCCCGTACCGGAACTCCGCCTGCGGGAAGCCGGCCCACGCGTAGATCTGCATCGGCATCGCGCTGAATCGGCTGAAGAGGCTGTCCGGCGCGTTGAACACGGTCGTCGCCGCCCCGATCATGATGAGCGGCGCGGTCTCGCCGATCGCCCGCCCGAGCGCGAGGATCGTCCCGGTGAGGATGCCGGGCAGCGCCTCCGGGAGGACGACGTTCTTCGTCGTCTGCCACCGCGTCGCACCCATGGCGTCCGAGCCCCGGCGCAGGTCGTCCGGCACCGACCGGATCGCCTCCTGCGCGGAGATGATCGTGATCGGAAGAATGAGCAGGGACAGCGTCAGCGAGGCGGTCACCGCGGTCCCGTAGCCCAACCCGAGGAGGTTCGCGAACAGCCCGAGTCCGAGCAAGCCGTAGACGACCGACGGGATCGCGGCCAGGTTCGCGATGTTGACCTGCAGCAGCCGCGTCAGCGACCCGAGGAGACCGCTCCCGGGTATGTACTCCTCCAAGAATATCGAGGTCCCGACGCCGAGGACGAACGACAGCGCCGCGACGAGCGCGATGATGATCACCGATCCGACGATCGCGGGGTACAGTCCCGCCTCCGCCGCGGTCCGCGAGGGCGACTCCGTGACGAAGCCGACGTCGAGCCACGGGTTCGGCGCGGGCACACCCCACGCCTCGACGACGAGCGCGCCGACGAGGACGCCGCCGGCGAGCAGGAACGGGAGCCCGAGTCCGACCAGTCCGTCGCCCCCGTCGATCACTCGGTGAACGTAGACCGCCGTCGGCACGCCGACCGTGACGAGGACGATCAGCGCGGTGGGGCCGGGGACGCCGAAGCCGCCGGCGAGGAAGCCGCCGGCGATCGCGACCGCGAGCGGCACGCCGCCGGCGACGGCCGCCGCGATCCGGCTCCCGCGGTCGGCGACGACGCGCTCGCCGGCGACCGCGATCGGGACCGCGAGCGTCCAGACGTAGATGATGAGGTCCGACGGGTACGTGGCGATGACGCCGCGGAGGAACACCGCGGCGACGACCCCGACGAGTCCGACGGGAACCGCCGCCGTCATCGCTCGGCCAGCCGAGCGCCAGCGACCGTACGCGTACAGCACCGCGGCCGGGACGATCCCCAGCGTGTACGCGAGGAACCACACCAGCTCGTCGAACACCAAGAACAGGGTCCCGACGGCGAGTCCGATCGCGACCCCGCCGACGAGTCGGCCCAACAGTCCGAAGCCCACCGCGGCGGCGCGCCCGCGACTCCCGACGTACGCGAGGTACGCCGTGGTCGGCGCGGCGACGACGAAGAGATACGCGAGCTGCCAAGAGAGCCGCGGGATCTGCGCGACGAACGCCTCGAACGCGGTGAAAAGCGCCGCGACGGCGACGAGGCCGCCGCCGAGCACGCCGAGTGCCCATCGGGTCACCGCTCGGTCGCCCGCGCTGTACAGGCAGAAGGCGAGGAACGGGGCGACGAGCGTGAGGAAGTACGTCAACAGCCACTCCGGGCCGGCGTTCGCCAAGTCGAAGGCGTCGATCGCGACGTACACCAGGAGGACGCCGAGCGCGACGAGGCCGGCGACGCTCGCACCGAGCGAAAGGTACTCGAAGACGATCCCCCGGACTCGGCTCACCTCGCCGAACCCGTCCGCGTTCGCGTTGTCCGTCGCCATCAGTACTCCTCCCGGTAGCGTTCCGCGATGATGTCACTAATCACGTTCATTACGAGCGTCACCACGAACAGCGAGAGGCCGAGCGCGAACATCGAGTCGTACGGGATCGTCCCGCCGGTGAGGTCACTCTGTGCGATCTGGACCATCGCGACGGTGATCGTCATCCCCGACTCCAGAAGAACGTCTGCGGGGTTGATGAACGGAATTCCGAACGCGAACTCCTGAACCGCCGGCATCCGCGCCTGCGCGCCCATCGCGACGACGACGATCATCGTCTCGCCGATGGCGCGGGAGACGGCGAGGATGTACGAGGAGGCGATCCCGGATATCGACGCGGGGACGACGATCCCGGTCGACACCTCGAACTTCGTCGCGCCGAGCCCGTAGCCGGCCTGCCGGAGCTCGTCGGGCACCGCGCTCATCGCGTCCTCGGAGATCGAAGACACCATCGGAATGGTCATGATTCCGACCATGATCGACGCCGACAGCGCGTTGAAGGTGCTCATCTCCGGGAACAGCGTCGCCTTCAGCGCCGGCGTGATGTACACCAGCGCGAAGTACCCGTACACGACCGTCGGGATGCCGGCGAGGATCTCCAACAGCGGCTTGAGTATCGAGCGCGCGTTCGTGCTCGCGTACTCGCTGAGGTAGATCGCCGTCAGCGTCCCCACGGGAAGCGCGATACACGCCGCCGCGATCGTCACGGTGATCGTCCCGATCAGGAGCGGGATGATTCCGAACGCCTGCCCGCCGCCCGCCGGATTGGGGCTCCAGTTGGTGCCGGTCAGGAACTCGGCGATCGCTATCTCTTGGAAGAACACGACCGCGTCATACAACAGCGTCGCGAAGATGGCCACCGTCGTGAGCAGGGTGATCGCCGCGCACGCGGCGAAGAGCCCGCCGTAGGTCCCCTCTTTCAGTCGTCTGAGCCCGCTCCGACGCTGGAGATCGGGACTCTCGGTACTATCTGTCACAACCGGTCGGGTATCGCACGCTGTCGTAAATCAATACACCGGTTCATCGCGCCGAGTCAGCCCTGCGCCCGCTCGATGGCGTCTTCGAGGATCTGCATCTGCTCCTCTTGGGTCTCCTCGGTCGCGGGGACGTATCCCACGTCCTCGGCGACGAGCGCCTCGTTGGTCGTCTGCTCGACGAAGTACCGGGCGAACTCCGCGATGTGCTCCTCGCCGAGCGACTCGATCGAGGGGTACGTGAAGAGCGGCCGCGAGAGCGGAGTGTATTCGCCGCTGGCCGCCGTTTCGAGGCTCGGCTCGACGGGACCGTTGCCGTCGTCGATACCGGGCGCCTTGAGTTCGTCGGGGTTCAGGAAGTAGTACGAGAACCCGAAGTAACCGATGGCGTACTCGCTTCCCATGACGCCCTGGGCGATGTTGTTGTCGTTTTCGGTCGCCTGATAGTCGCTCGTGTGACCGCGCTCGCCGAGGATCGCCTCGATGAAGTAATCGTACGTACCCGAGGTGTCGGCCGCGCCGAACCGGTTGATCTCCTCGTTCGGGAACTCGTCGCGGACCTCGTCCCACGTCTCGACGGCGTCGGACTCCCAGATCGTCGCGAGCTCCTCGACGGTGAGCGAGTCGATCCAGTCCGCCTCGGGGTTGACGACGATCGTGAGCGCGTCCGTCGCCGCGATCAGTTCGACGTACTCGACGTCGTTGTCGGCACAGAGCTGCTCTTCTTCCTCCTGAATCCCCCGGCTCGCGTTGTTGAAGTCGGTCTCGCCGACGCAGAAGTAGTTCGAGAACCCGCCGCCGGACCCGGTCGAACTGATGTTGGGGTCCACGCCGGGATGCTGTTCGGCGAAGTCCTCCAGCACCGCGCTCATCAGCGGGAACACGGTGCTCGACCCCGCGATGTTGATCGCGCCCGACAGCGAATCGCCGTCGGAACCGTCTCCGGAGCCGCCGTCTCCCGTGCTCTGCGTACAGCCCGCGAGCGCCAGCGCCCCCGCGCCGGCGAGCGCCGCGAGCGATTTCCGCCGCGTGACCCCCTCGGTGTCCGCGTCGTGGCTTGATGCCATCATCTGACCGTGGGCGGTTTCCGGTTAAGTAGTATGCTATGAGTGGTACTGCCGTCGCAGTACCGCTCCCCGTGGATATATACTCTATATAGACGGGGTCGCGGGCGCGGCCAGCACCCCCGGCGTCGATCGAGCGTCCGGGAGTATTTTTAAGAGCCTCCGGGCGAAGGCCCGGACGATGACCCCACCGACGACCGGGGAGCCGATCCCGCTGTCGCTGTCGCACGAGGAGGCGTGGGTCGCCCACGCCGCTCTCGTTGACGCGGGCGAGGCCGCCGCCGACGCCGGCGACGACGCGCCCCCGCAGTGCCGACCGATCCGCCGCATCGAGCGCGGCCGTCCCCTCGCGCCCCGCGGCGCCGCGCTCCTCCGCGACGCCCTGGTCGACTACCTCGGCGACGCGCCCGTGCGCGACCGGGCGCCGGGGCGGGAGCTACTGCGTCGGGTCGACGAGGCGGTCGAGTCGGAGTCGGAGTCGGAGTCGCCGTCGACCTCCTGAGAGACACGGCGCGGCGCGACTACGAGTCCGTCTCCACTACCTCCGTCTCCACTACCTCCGTCTCCACTACCTCCGTCGCTACTGACCCGCCTCCACCGCCTCGATCAGGAGTTCCGCGACGTCGACGATCTCCACGTCGTCCTCGAAGTTCCCCGTCTTCCGACCGTCCTCGAACATCGTCGTACACATCGGGCAGGCGACGACGAACTTCTCGATCGCCGCACCCGCATCGGTGTCCTCGACCGCCTCGCGGAGCCGTTCCTCGCTCGGCTTGACCGCCTCGTCGTGCTCGGTCCAGAGCCCGCCGCCGCCGCCGCCACAGCAGAACGAGTCGTTCCGTGAGCGCGGCATCTCGTGGAGGTCGGCGCCGGTCGCGCGGATCAGCTCGCGGGGCGCCTCGTACTCGTCGTTGTACCGGCCGAGGTGGCAGGGGTCGTGGTAGGTGACGGTGTAGTCCAGCTCGTCGCCGGAGAGGTCAAGCCGCCCCTCGGCCACCAGCTCCTCCACCACCTGCGTCCAGTGGAACACGTCGATCTCGCCGTCGGCGTTCCACGGCTCCTCGCGGTCGAACGGCATCATCGGGTCGTCGGCGAACTCCGCGAAGTCGACCTCGGGGTACTCGTTTTTGATGGTGTTGTACGAGTGCGGGTCCGTACAGACGATCGTGTCGAACTCGCAGTCCGCGAACGTCTCGACGTGGTGGCCCGCCAGTTCGAGGTAGAGGAACTCCTCGCCGATCCGCCGGATGTCGTTGCCGTCGGTCTTCTCGTCGTCGAAGAGAACCCCGAACGACACGTCGGCCTCGTCGAACAGGCGGGCGAGCGCGCGGGCGACCTTCCTGTTCCGGTCGTCGAAGCTCGGGTAGTCGCCGACGTACCAGAGGTACTCCACCTCGCGCTCGCGGGCGTCCGGGACCTCCACGTCGTCCAGTTCGTCCGTCCAATCGCCGCGGGCCGACTGCGACTCGCCGAAGGTGTTCCCCTTCTGCATCACGTCCTGGAACACGTCCTGGAGGTTCGAGTCGACCGCCCCCTCGTCGACAAGCTGGCGGTTCAGCTTGGTGAACGACGTGAGGTGTTCGATGTCGACGGGACAGGCGTCCATGCAGGCCAGACACGACATGCACGACTCCATCGACTCGCTGGCGACGACGCCGCCCTCGTCGGCGACGATGGGGACGGTCCCGCCGTCGCTGGCGGCGGTCCCGCCGTCGGTCGCGACGGTTCCGCCGCCCGCACCCGCCACCGGGTCGTCGGTCACGGACTCGCGGTACGCCTTCAGGTCGAGGATGACGTCCCGCGGGTCGAGGTTCCGGCCGACGGTGTCGGCGGGGCAGGCGTCGGTACACCGCCCGCACTTGGTGCAGGCGTCGCCGTCCATCAGCTCCTTCCACGTGAAGTCCTCGACGGACTCGGCGTTGGTGTGATCGAGGTCCGCGGGCACGTTGGGGAGCCGCGCGCCCGCCTTTTCGTCGCGGGCGACGACGTTCGCGAACGAGGAGATCATGTGGAACGGCTTCGCGTACGGGATCCACGCGATGAACGCGAACGCCAACAGCGAGTGGCTCCACCAGACGACGCCGTAGATCGCCTCCGCGCCCGCGGGCGTCAGGCCCAGCCACCGGAAGCCGGCCGCCATCGCCATGCCGACGAAGCTCACCGTCTCGTCGGCTCTGGCGGGCTGGCCGACGATGCCGAGCGCCTGCACGACGAAGCCGCCGACGCCGAGGAGAAAGAGGGTCCAGACGAACGCGTCGTCCTCCAGCGAGGTGTGTTTCCCCCACAGCCGCCCGTCGCGGTCGCGGTACCGGCGGTACGCGGCCATGCCGACGCCGACGACGAACAGCAGGCCGAACGCGTCGACGGTGAACTGATAGGCTAAGTAGAAATCGCCCACCCAGAACGATTCACCCGCGAGCGGGCGGTACACGTCGATGTCGAACCCGAGGATGGTCGTCGCGACCAGCAGGGTGAGGAAGCCCCACAGCACGAACGTGTGCATCACGCCGGCGTACAGGTCCCGGTCGAACTGGTTCTCGTTCGACAGCACCGCCTTCGTCGCCGCGACCGTCCTCGCGGGGAGGTTCGACAGCCGGTCGCGCGGGTCCTCGCTCCCGCGGGCGTACGCCGCGAACCGGGCGTACACCCCGTACAGGAACACGAGGATCGCGACCGCGGCGAGCCAGTAGAACGCGGCCTTCCCGACCGGACCGATCGTCCAGAACGTCTCCCGGGTGGCCGCCTGCAAGGGAGTCATGATCGATCAGGCGGATACGGTCGAGTTAAAACTTGCCACAACGCGGGACGCGTCGTCCAGCGTTTCCGGAAGGGCTACGCGATGGCCACCCGCCGGACGCCTCCGCCGCGGACGGTCGTCTACACCACGGTCGCCGCGGCCGGTCGCCTACACCACGGTCGCCGCGGCCGCCGCCAGCAGCCCCCCGCCGACCGCGAGCGCCGGGTAGTCCGCGGGGCCGAGCGCGAGCCGCGGGAGCGTCGGGTTCCACGCGAAACACCGCGCGTTCAGCGCGGTCCCCAGCCGGTCGGCCCGTCCGAACGCCCGATTGATCCCCGCGACGGCGACGAGTCGCACGCGCTCGCGGACCGGGAGCGCCCCGCCGCCACGCGCTTGAACCGCCTCGCGAGCCGTCAGCAGGTCCCGCTGCAACAGCGGGAGGAACCGGAACACGAGCGCGACGCCGGTCCCCAGGAACTGCCCGGATTTGCCCGGAACCGCACGCTGGATCGCCGCCCGCGAGTCCCGGACCGGCGTCGACCTGACGTAGCCGGCGGCGACGACGAGGATCAGCAGGACGCGGTAGCTCGCGAGCCCCGTGGCCGCGGCGCGCTCGACCCGGAACCACGGCGCCCCGAGCGTCGCGCCGGCGACGAGGGGGGCGAGGAGGAGCACCGGGAACGCGACCCGGTAGGTCCACAGGTCGCGCGGACCGCCGCCGGCGAGGGAGAGGCAGGCGACGGCGAGGAGGGTGAGCGCGGCGAGCCCGCGAGGGGTCGTGTACGCGTACGCGGCGGCCGCGAACCCGGCCTGCACGAGGAGCTTCGACCGGGGGTCGAGCCGGTGGGCGAGCGAGTCGCCGGGGACGTACGAGAGGGTCACGGGTCGGCGGTGTCGCCGGTGGCGGGGGCGTCCGCAGATCGGTCGTCGAGCACTCCCGTCGGCACCCGCACGTCCAGCCCCGGCAGCGTCTCGGCCGCCGCTCGCGGCGCGTCGTCGACCGCGATCCGCCCCGCCGACAACCCGACCACGCGGTCCGCGAGCCCGAGCACGTCGCGGAGGTCGTGGGTGACGGCGATCACGCTCGTTCCGGCGGCGCTGAGTTCGCGCAGGCGGTCGAGCACCGACCGCCGGGCCGGCTCGTCGAGCCCGGTGAACGGCTCGTCGAGGACGAGGTGGTCGGGTTCCGTCGCGATCGCGCCAGCGATCGCGACGCGCTCGCGCTCGCCCCCGGAGAGGCCCGCGATCCGGTCGTCCTCGCGCCCGTCCATGTTCACCGCCGCGAGCGCGTCGGCGACCCGCCGGTCGATCTCGGCGTGGGAGCACCCGAGGTTCTCCGGGCCGAACGCCACGTCTGCGCCGACGGTCGCCGCCACCAGCTGGTCGCGCGGGTCCTGGAACACCATCCCGACCGCCGAGCGCGCGGCGACGAGGTCGTCGTTCACGACGGTCCCGTTCACCGAGACCGCCCCCGCATCGGGCTCGACGAGCCCGTTGAACGTCCGGACGAGCGTCGTCTTGCCGGAGCCGTTCGCGCCGGCGACGATCAGGAACTCGCCGTCGGGGACCGTGAGGCTCACGTCGTCGACCGCGACGACCCCGCCGTCGCCATTCGTGTCGGCGTCGCCGCCGTCCGCGTCGCTCCCGCCCCCTCCGGTTCGACCGTACCGACAGGTGACGCCGGTGGCGTCGATCACGGTACCTCCTCGCGCGTGCTCACGACGGCCTCACGCGGCCGCGACTGCGTCGGACCGCACGATGCCGACCGCGGCGGCGATCTTCAGCGCCTCCGCGGGGAGGAACGCGACCGCCCCGACGGTCACCGCCTCGACGGGACCGAGCGAAAGCACGACGGCGAGCCCGGCGACGCCGAGCGCGTAGATGACGACGGTGCCGAGGACCATCGCGCCCACGAGCGTCGGGAGCCCGACGGTATCGAGGTCGCGGAGGGTCGCGCCGCGGTGGACGACCGCGCCGACCGCGGCGGCGGCCAGCGGGTACGACCAGAGGTAGCCCGCCGTCTGGCCGACGAGAGCTCCCACGCCGGCGGAGCCCCCCTCGAACACCGGTGCGCCGACCGCGCCGGCCGCGAGGTAGAGGACGAGCGACGCGGCCCCCCACACCGGGCCGAGGTAGATCCCGGCGAGGAACACGCCGAGCACTTGCAGCGTCACCGAGACGGGCGAGACGGGATTCGGGAAGGTCACGTACGCGAACGCGCCGACGAGCGCGGCGAACAGCGCCGCGCGGGCGAGGTTCGTCGCGGCCTCGTCGCCGACGAGATCCACCGACTCCGTGCTGGTTGCCATGTCTCTGCCACTCTCGTAAACCAACTTGAAGATACTGGTTGACGATGGCGACCGTCGCCGACGGCTCCCTTCGATTCCGCCGGAGACCACCGAAACCGTCGGACCGGACGCGAGGCTTATTTGTCGTCGGCACGTATCGCCCCGCCCATGGACGAGAAGACCTCCGAGCTCCGCGATCTCTTCGTCGAGACCACCGGGTCCGAGACGGTGACCGAGCGGCAGGCGGAGTCGCGCGGGACGCTCACCGACCGCGACGAGGCGGCGGTCGACGAGCGGGTCCGCGAGCTCGTCGCCGCGATGCGCGAGCGGTACGACTTCTCGACCGACCTCGACGACGCGGCCTACGTCCGGATCGCCCGCGGGCGCTTCGAGGAAGGCGACGACGAGGCGATCGCGACCGCGCTCGTCGAGGAGCGCGAGATGGACGAAAACGGCGAGGAGGCGGGAGCCGGTGTTGGGGACGGCTCGGGAGCCGCGCCCGTCATTGACCCCGCGACCGTCCGCGACGCCCGGCTCGACCTCCACCTCGTCCGCGAGGTTGACCGCGAGGTCGACGACGCCCCCTTTGAGTACGCCGACCTGAAGCAGCTGACCGCGGAGGGGTGCTCCATCCCCGAGTGCGCCGAGGCCCTCGACGCCGACCCCGACGCCATCGCGAAGTACGCCCGCGTCGCCCGCGTGGACCTGACCTCGACCCGCGCGAACGACCGGTTCCGCGACGAGTTCCGCGACCGCCTCACCGACGCCGACATCGAGGGCTCACACGCCGAGACCGCCCGCGAAGACGGGCTCGAAGAAGCGACCGAGGACATCGAGACGGACGTTTCCTTATAACCGGTCTGCGGTGGCGCGTGCCCGTGAGCGGGCCGTAGGCCCGCGAACGGCACCGCGCGAGGGACGCGGTGAGCGCTCGGAGAGCGCGAACCGCGAGGCTGGGGAGGTGAGAGGATGCGGTGCCGTGAGCGACCGAAGGGAGCGAGCGGGAGCACGGAAGTCGCAGCCCGCGCAGCGAAGCGAGCAGGACCGTCTTCCGGCGGTGCTGTGCGGGCGGAGTGGGACTCAAAGGGGCAGTCGCGAGGGCGAAGCACGACGACGCAAGCACCACATCGAAGGAGTGTCAGCGACTGAGCGAGGCGCGCAGCGAGTCGCGCGAGTCCTCGCGGCTGGGGCTTTGGCGGTGTTCACCGGCGATCCACCGTCGACCGCTTATAAGCGAACGCTGAGGCTTTAGAGCCGTTCCTCGTTGATCCGCCGTCAGCGACACCCACTGTTGACATCCTCCCGCGCCTGAAGACGCGGGAATCCCACGGCACCGCACCGCTGAGTTGGGATATTACGGTTCGCGGTTCACGACCTGTTCTCGCGGGGCAAAACTGCCCTCGCTGCGGTCGAACAGGCGAACCGCTGGCTGTGCCAACCAGCCGTTATCCCTATCACCGCCATCCGTGGCGAGACTCGGGAGTACCTTTTGTCGAATGTTCTCCGCACCATTCACATCAGCGTTCGCCACCGTGTCGCACTCCTCACACACGTACAGTCCACGCTCCACACGCTGGTTGTCATCCGTGTGACCACATGCTGAACACGACTTCGATGTATCGCGTTCCGACACCAACTCCACGTCGATGCCCTCGGCTTCCGCCTTGTAGTCGAGTAGCGTCGTGAACCGATCGAACGCCCACCCGTGCAAGTCCAAGTTCCCGTGGTCGCCCCAATTTCGAGACTCACCAGTCTCGTCGTCTTCTCGGATGCCACCGAGGTCGCCAACGACAAGCGTACCAACATCTCGTTCGACGCACTCCTCTACGATTGCTTTCGAGAGGGCGTGCAAGAAGTGCATCCGGCGAGCGGTGCGTTTTCGGTCAAGACGCTTCGCTTCGCGTGAAGCCGAATCGTCCGTCTCGGCACGCTTCTTCGTGAGATAGTATTCGTCCTCTTTGAGTGCGCCACCGGGATACAACACCGATTCCCCGCCGAACGAGACGGCGGCGAAGTTGCAAATCCCAAGGTCAACACCAGCCACTTCGTCGCCCGGTGGTTCCGGGTCGATAGTGGTTCGACAGACGAATTGTAGCCGCCACTCATCTCGATTGTAGACGGCACGAACCTGTTGAATGTCCCACTCGGTCAGGTCAACGTCCGGGCGAGTTTGGTACTCGCAGAGGATGAAGTCTGAACGGTGTTCTTTGAGGTTACGGCCTTTCGAGAGGCGGACACGGGTGAACTGTGCGTCGTGCTTGAAGCCAGCCGCTTTGAACGACACAGTGGAGCGTGGATGGGAGTCTCCGTGTTTGCGGTAGCCGGGCGGTCGGGCACGGTCGTCGCCGTTCCGACGCTTGCTGAACCAGCCGTTGAACGCTTCAGCGAGTTCTTCGAGAACGCGCTGACTGGATTGAGAATGCAAGTCCGTGTAGCGTTCGTGGCCTTTGAGTTCGGCTTTGAGTTCCCCGTCATCGGGGATTTCGCCCGTTTCGTCCCACTGTTCTTGTGCGTAGTAGCGACCGACGTTCCAGAGTTTTGAGGCGGCCCATCCGAGTTGGTCGAGGTCGTCACGAACCTGTTGCTGGTTCGTAATCGTGGCCTCGAATGTTCGGATGGTTCGACTCATTTTCTGGCTTCATAACTGGTTATGAACGCCGTTTTGTTAATAGTGCCGGTTGGCGTTGAATATCCAGCCTTGCCATCGACGGTGGAGTGTGTAGGCGTTGTCGGATTCATCCTGCGCCTAAAGGCGCAGGTATTCTCCTTGATTCTCTATAAACAACTACCCGCGATCAACCAGTTAAAACGGCCCCTTGCCGCCGCCCATCATGTCGCCGAGGCCGCCGCCCTCGCCGCCGCCACCCATCTTCTTCATCATGCGCTGCATGTCGCCTTCGCCCATCCCTTGGAACTGGCCGATCGTCTGTTCCATCATCGAGTGCTGTTCGAGCAGCTGCTGAACGGTTTCCGTGTCGGTGCCGGAGCCGCGCGCGATCCGCTCCGTGCGGGACTGGCCGACGACGCGGGGGTTCTCCAGCTCCTCCTCGGTCATCGAGTCCATGATGCGCTCGAAGCGGCGCATCCGGTCTTGGGTCACGTCCATCGCGTCGTCCGGGAGCTGGTCCATCATCCCGCCGCCCATGCCCGGGATCATGTCCATCACCTGATCGAGGGGACCCATCCGGTTCATCGCGTCCATCTGCTTTTTCATGTCCTTCAGGGTGAACTCGCCCTGCAGCATGTCCTCGGGGTCCCAGTCTTCGTCCTCCTCTTGGGCCTCCTCCATCGCGCGCTCGACGCGCTCGGAGAGCTGCTTGAGGTCGCCCATCCCGAGCAGCCGCGAGATGAACCCGGAGGGCTCGAACCGCTCGATGTCTTGGACCGTCTCGCCGGTCCCGAGGAAGGCGATGGAGGAGTCGGTCTCGTTGACCGCCGTCAGGGCGCCCCCGCCCTTCGCGGTCCCGTCGAGCTTGGTGATCATCACGCCCTCGATGCCGATCGACGCCTCGAACTGGCGGGCCTGATCCTTGGCGCCCTGCCCGATCGCGGCGTCTAACACGAGGAGCGAGCGGTCGGGGTCGGCCGCCCGCTCGATCTCCTCGATCTCGGCGATGAGGTCGTCTTCGAGCGCGTGACGCCCGGCCGTGTCCACGATGTGCACGTCGGCGTCTTCGGTCGCTTCGAGCCCGTTGCGCGCGATCTCGACCGGGTCGTCGTTGTCGGGGTTCCCGTAGAAGTCGACCTCGGCGCGCTCGCACATCTGCTTGGCCTGGTCGTACGCGCCCGGCCGGAAAGTGTCGGTCTGGATGACGGCGGGGCGGAGCCCCTTCTTCGAGAACCACCACGCCATCTTGGCGGCGGAGGTGGTCTTCCCCGACCCCTGGAGGCCGGCGAGGAGGATCGTCTGGTTTTCGAGGGGGAGTTCGGTGGAGTCGCCCACGAACTCGACCATCTCCTCGTAGACAATCTTGAGAACGTGGTCCTTCGCGGTCGTGCCGCCCGGCGGTTCCTCTTCGAGGGCACGGGTCTTGATCGCGTCCGACAGCTCCATGACGAGGGAGACGTCGACGTCGGCGGAGAGGAGCGAGCGCTGGATCTCCTTGACGATCTCCTCGACGTCGCTCTCGGAGAGTCGGGACTTCCCTTGGAGCTTGTCGAGGCTGCTCCGGAGGGACGTACCGAGGTCGTCGAGTACCATTTGCCGGAGCTAGGCGGTCGACGCGGTAAAGCTTTGTTCGTCGGCGGGCGCGGGATACGTCTGTGATTGTAGATCGACGAGGGATACCGCCACAGCCCAAGCCGCTCGGTAGTACGCGGTCGGGAACTGTGGATCGTCGGTGAAGGCCTCCAAAGCCCCAGCCGGGAGGACTCGCGCGGCTTGTTGCGCTCCTCGCTCAGTCGCTGGCGCTCCTTCGCTGCGGTGCTTACTGCGCCGTGCTTCGCCCTCCCGGCTGCCCCTTTGAGTCCCACCCCGCACAGCACCGCAACCGCACCTCACGCCTCCCCAGCCTCGCCGCTCGCTTGGGACTCCCTTCGGTCGTCCACGTCGCTCGCGGCGTCCAGCGAGGGACCGGAGGTCCCTCTGGCAGCCGACGCGTAGCGCCGGCGACCTCGCGCGTGCTCCTCGTGGCCTATCGGCCACTCGGAGGCACGCGCCACCGCACAAGAACCTCACTACTGCTCAACAAGCCGCGCGCCCGCGGCGTCGATCCGACAGACCTCGGGGTCGTAGCCCGCGTCCGAGAGCCCGGTGCCGAGCGCGAAGACGGTGCGGCCGAGCATCGCCATGGCGGCGCCGCAGCCGCGGGACCCCTCGTCCGAATCGCCTTCCGACTCCTCGACCGCCGCGATCGCCTCCGCGACCGCGGGAGCGAGGAGGTCCGCCTCGCGGGCGAACCCGCGGGCCGCGTCCATCATCGTCGAGAGCCGTGGGTCCCTGCGGAGCCGGTCGAGCGCGTCCTCGCCGGCCGCGGAGAGTGCAGTAGTGTCGCCGCCCAACACCGCCTCGGTCGACAGCTCGCCGAACGTGACGTACTCCACGCGCTCGCTCGCCGGGACCCCGTCGAGCTCGCCGACGCCCGGCGCGCCGGGCTCTAACCGGATCGGAACCCCGCCGCGAGCCTGCGCGACCACGTCGCCGAGCCCCGTCCCGCGACCCACCTCCGCCTCGTGGGCGATCCGGACCAGCTCGTTCCCGGAGCGCCCGCGGTCGAGGGCGTCGTTCGCGGCGAGCGCGGCGCCGAGCGCAGCGGCGCCCGAGACGCCGAAGCCGGCGCCGATCGGGAGGGCCGTCTCGACGGCGATGTCGACCTCGGTAGCTCCCAGCTCCGCGAGCACGTCCTCGACCGCGCCGACCGTCCCCGGCTCGCCGTCGATGGTGCGGGAGCCGGCCGACTCGTCGCTCGTACCCGCTTCGTCCGCGGCGGACACCCGAACCGTCACTCCGTCGGTGAGCGTCACCCCCGCGCCGCGCGAGCCGGCGGCCGCGGGGCGCTCGGCCGGGTGCGCGCTGAAGAAGGCGGTGACGTGACCGGGAACGAACGCGGTCGCCCGCTGCCTGCTCATGGCGAGTCGGAGGGGTGGCCGTCGATTAACGGTTGTTATCCGCGCCGGCGAGGCGACGACCGCGTCGTGAGAACCGACGGACCCCGCTGCCGGCGGGCGGCGCCGACACCGCAGACCTAAGTATCGCCCGGCCGAACCGACGAGGTATGCGAGACCAGTTCCGTCCCCTGCTCGCCGCGCTACTGGCGATGGCGCTGCCGGGCCTCGGCCACCTCACCCTGCGCCGGTGGGGGCGGGCGCTGCTGTGGCACCTGACGATCGTCGGCGGCGGGGTGGCGCTGTTCGCCCTCTACGACGTGCCCGTCGGATCGACGGGTTCGGTGACGGAGGCCGCCGAGACGGCCGCGGCGCTCCCGACGGACGTGACCCTCCCGATCGCTGTCCTGTACGGCCTCTCCGCGGTCGACGCCTACCTCGTCGGGCGAGCCGATATCGCCGAGCGGCGGCGCGCCGACGCGACCGCCGAGGCGGTCCGCCGCCGCGCCGCGAGCGACGACGGCGAGGCGACCGCCGAGCCCTCCGGCGCGAACGCCGCGGTCCCGGTCGCGACCGACTCCCGGGGTGACGCGGGACCGACGGAGGTCGAGTGCCCGCACTGCGGCAAGGAGACCGACGCCGACCTCGACTTCTGTCACTGGTGTACCGAGCCGCTCCCGTGGGCCGACGCGGAGTGACCCCGGCCGGACGACGGCGCCGCCGTCCGCGGTAGTTTCTCACCCCTGATAACTGCGTAGCAACTATCATATATCCCGGCGGTGAGGGTCCGGTACGGACGCGAACGACGGACGGAACATGAGTCTGAATCCACGGCAGTACGACGTACGGGAGCTGCGCCGGATCGCGGACGCACCGCGGGACGGCGCCGACGAAGCGCCTCGGGAGCGGTCGCTTCGTCAACCGAACCGAAGCCGAGCGGAGCAGGCCGCCCGCTCGGCGGCGTTCACCGAACTGCTCCAGCGTCAGCGGGGACAGCGGCTCTCAGGCGATCGGACCGACGCCGACGCGGGCGACCGCCCGTATCTGGAGGCGGTACCGGCCTCGCCGGAGGCGGAACGCGAAATCGGCGACTGGCTCGGCTACCTCGTCGACGTGGGCGGCCACGTGCGGAGCCGGGACGCGCTGTCGTACTACGCCGAGCTCGGCTGGGTCGACGACGGCGCGGTCGAGGCCCTCCGGCGCCGGTTGGAGGGGTTCGACGCCCCGCGGTACGACCGGCCCTTCACCCCCGCGGACCATCGGATCAGCCTCGTCTCCATCGTCCGGATCGCTTCGTGTGCGAGTGAATCATGAGCGACGACGACGAATCCACGGACATCAACGGTACAGACGGCCCCGCAGCGGTCGGCGTGAAACTCGGCAGCACCCGGACGGTGCTCGACCTCCCCGACGGACGGGGCGGCCGCGAGCGACACTCGACGCTGACGTGTCTGGCGACCTACGAGGACGCCATCACGGGCGAAGAGAAGGTGCTGTTCGGTCACGAGGCCGCGATCGAGTACCCCGACACGGTGCGCTTTATGCTCCGGTCGGGGCTCCCCGAGGACGACGAGAGCGTCGCCGACGCCGAGCGCTTCTTCGAGGCGCTCGTGGACGCTCACGACGTGCCCGAGGACAGCGCGGTCGTCTACGCGGTCCCCACCATCGACAACGAGGCGGGCGTGAACAACCTCAAGTCGGTGATCGAGGGCTCCTCCATCGGGGGGGTCGAGACGCGGAGCTACCCGGAGTCGCTGTGCGGGGCGATCCCCGCCTACGGCGACGACCTCTCCGCCATCGACGAGGTGTTCGTCTCCATCAACATGGGGTCGACGACGCTGGAGGCGTGCGCCTACCGGCGCGGCGAGCAGCTCTCGCCGTTCTCGACCGGCTCGGTGACGGGCAACGAGGTCGACCGTCGGATCGTCGCCGCCGTCGAGGAGGAGAGTCAGGGCCGCGTCCACATCGACCGCACGACCGCCCGGGAGTACAAGGAGGAGCACGCCGACGTGTACGACTTCGAGCCGTTCACGGACGTGATCCAACAGCCGGGCGGCGGGAGCCACGAGTTCACCGTCGACCGCGGCGTGCGAGAGCCGGTCGACCGGTACATCGACGAGGCGGTCGACGTCGTCGCTAACGAGTTCCTCCCGGAGCTCGCGAACGACCACATGAAACCCTACCAGCTCACGCTGGGCCGCCCCATCGCGGCGACCGGCGGCATGGCCTGCATCCCCGGGCTCGCCGAGGAGTTCGAGACGCGGCTCTCGGCCGAGCTCGACCGCGACGTCGAGGTCGTCTCCCCCGACGACCCCGCGACCGCCGCGGCCGAGGGCGCCGGGCGGATCGCCGAGCGCCTGATCTGAGCGGGCGACTCGCACCTCACGGTCTTTCGCTTTTTCACACCTCGAACAGCCGTTCGGCGTCTGTTACCTGTCTGCGGTAGATCCCCCGCCCTTTCAGCCGCGGCACCTCGTGTCGGTGCAGCCGTTCCGCCTCGCAGTCGTACAGGATCGGGAACACGTTGGTCCGGCGGCGGGCGACCGTGTACGACCGCGCCGCGTCGACGACCGAGCGGTCGGGGTCCGGCACCGCGAAGGCGACGTAGCCGAGCGGCGTCGTCGACCCCCGCCGGTCGTCGACCCGTTCGACGAGCACGTCCCGGAACTCGTCGGCGGTCGCGGTGAGGTCGGCGGGATCGGGGTCCGGCTCGTCGACGAGCGTCGCGAGCGCCACGCACTCCCCCACCGAGGGATCGTCGTCGCGGGTCGCCCACACCGGGTCGAAACCGTTCGCGTGCGCGTCGATCGCCTCGAAGCCGTGCTCCCGCCGGTTCGCGACGACCGCGTCGCGGTACTGCGTCGGGTCCATGGCGATCCCACGACCTGCATGGTAAAAAATGACATTCATGGGATGGCCAACGCTGCCCCGCCCAAGAACCACCGGCAAAAAGGGATGATCCGCTCTGTTGAGTTCGTAGGAGCGGCGGTATAGTGTCGCTCTGAAGGTAGTAGGAAGCGGGAGAGTCGAATGTGACCGATTTACTCTCGCTTCGTTAGCAAGTCGATTCGCTGTCTCAAGCGCTCTACCGCGAGTTTCGCAAATCCGTGGTGACCCCCGTCGTCTACATCTTCGTACAAGCCATCGAGCGGTACCTCGACGCCGTCATCGGATTCAACGAAGCACAGAGACGGTGAAATTGACTGACGAAGGGGTTCAGACATTCCCTGCGACGATCTCTGCGACGCGTTCACGATCAAACAGCGTCACGTCCTCAAACGAATCCGAGTAGATATCTCTTGCCGCCCGCTCGGTGTGATAGAAATTAATGATCGGTCCTTGGTCGAGATAGCCAGCATTGTAGACGGCACCGTCCTGAACTGCCTGTATGCCATTCGATCCGGACTCCGCCTGTAATGGTTCGACAACTTCCGTGTGGAACTCAGATTCGGACGCTCCCCCGTGGTTTCGAACCAGCAGTACCTCGGGGTCGATCTCGATCAGCCCTTCTAGGTCGAGTGTCCCCCTGTCAGAGAAGCTGTAGTGCCCCACATCTGTCGTCGACAGCGCATCGGTTAGACCGAGATCGCGCCACTGCTTGGTACTGATCCCGCCATCATCAAACCGAAACGGATAGAACTGAAAGCCCGGTCCGTCGGCTGGATAGATCAGTAAGGCGCTCGGCCGCTGGTCGGCCGGAGGCAGGTGTTCATCGAGCAATTCGAGCATTCCCTCATGGAGCTCGACGAAAGCTTGGTAGCGATCCTGTGCCCGGAAGACCTCAGCCATCAGCTCGAAGGCCTCATACAGGGTGTAGTACCGATAATCGTGCCAATCATCGCTGTGGCGGCGGATGAAGTTGCCAAAGAAGGGACCGAGGTTGTCCGCAACCTCATCGACATCAGACTGATCCCAGCCGTACCAGAGTCGCAGCAGATGAGGGTCTATGAAATGAACATCCGCATTTAGCTCATAGAACAGTTCCTTACTCACGTTGTTTCCAACCAGCTCAACGATGTCATCCGCGTTGAATTCCATCCCCGGAAGCGCTTCGAAGGCTTCGTTCGCAAAGCGGCCGTGGTTCTGAATTCCGAGCGTTTGTCCACCGCCGAGTGCGAACCCCATATCCGCAAAAGTTGGTAATAACGCGGTCCACCGCTCGGGCGGGCCGTCGAACTGAACGTCACCCATCGGTTCGATTGTAACGGTGTACGACTCGGTTGCTGCACTCTCTTCATCCGCCTCAGAGATGTCTGACTGTGTCGACGGAGCGGCTGACTCCGCAGACGAATTCTCCGACTGGGGAGTGCTCGAACAGCCGGCAAGCAGGCCGCTACTCACGATCGTCCCGCCGTATCGCATACAGTCACGCCGCGTCGGCTTCTTGTGACCGCTGGAATCGTTTGACATGTATTTTAGGCCAGCCTAAAAATTAATAGTGCTTTCGATTCTCGCTTAACGAACCGAAGGGGGAGTCTAAGCATACTCGGCTCTTCGACTTCCTTCCACCTTCAGAGCGACGCGATATGCTCCCCCTCTGCGGACTCAACGGATCAGAATACGCAAAAAGGGGAGCCGAGTCAAAGCGAACATAGTCCCGGGCGGATTCGAACCGCCGTCAATGGCTGACTTCGGGCACCCGACGGGCGTCTCCGAAGAGACGGACCGTGATCCCGTCTCAGCCGCGGACGCGGACGGATTCCCTCCAAAGGCCATTATGATTGGCCACTACACCACGGGACTGCACTCGACGGTTACCCGCCCGCACTCAAGTAGGTTACTTTCCCGACCCTTCACCGACGGCCGACCGCACGCCCCCGACGGATCGCCGGAGTGACGTGTGACGCTCGCCGACCGCCTCCCATGGCGACCATCCTCGTCAGTTCGCCCCGTCGGAGGGGTCGAACCCGTCGGCGTCGCGATCGGGGCTGCCGCGATCGCGACCGTCGGGCGTCGACGCCGACCCCACGTCGGCGTCTACCCACGTCCCTCCGTCGTCGAGCGACGACCGCGACTCGGCCCGATCTGAGGCCGACAGCCGGCCGTCGGGAAGGGTCCCCGGGTCGTGTCCGGCCCGCGTCCACGCGCCGGCGAGAGTCACGTCGTCGTCGATCGCCGCGGAGCCGCCGACCGCCCCGCGACCCTCGACCGGGGGTTCCGGGGCGGCCGCCTCGTCGAGGGCGTCGGCCGCGGCGTCCGCCTCGGGCACCTCGTTTCCGTCGCCCCCCCGGACCGCCAGCGCCGGCGGAACGTAGGTGTACACGAACTCGTCGGTCACGGCGTGGTACGCGTCGGTCGCCGGGTCCTCGACGACGCCGGTGCCGTTGTCGATCGCGAAGTCGATCAGGTCCCGGAGGGTCGACGCCTCGGCCTCGGGGCGCTCGTGGACCAACTTCGGGAGCCGGATCGCCGTGATCCACTCCGCGAACTCGGCGCGGTCGTCTCGGTACGAGAGGTACTCGCGCTCCGCCGGGGTGAGCGCCATCCCGCCCTCGCGGCGGGCGTACGCCAGCCCGCCGGTCCCGGCGAGCCCGACGAGGAACAGGAGCGGCCCGCCCGCGGATCGGAGGGGACCGTAGCTCCGTTCGACCGAGACCTGTTCGGTCCGTTCGGTCGTGTCAGACTGAACTCCCGGGTCCGAGACGGTGTAGGTGTCCTCGCCGGCGTCCAAGGTCATCTCGGCCGTCCGCGCGTACGAGGTCGGCTCGCCGTTGATCGTCCCCTCGACGGTCACGTCCGTCGCGACCACCGTCTCCGTCTCGCCGGGCGAGGCACCGAGGTCCGACTCGATCGCGGCCGCGGTCGCGGCGACCTCGGAGCCGTTGATCGCGAACGACGTCGCGACCGTCTCCCCGGGCTCGACGCCCGAGACGGCCTCCGTCGCCATCGTCTCGCGCTCCTCCCAGTAGACGGTCCCGTCCTCGCTGCCGACGTTCCTGACGACGAGCACCGAGTCGGCGGAGACGTCCACGTCGCTCGCGGCGCCCGCCGCGTAGCTCGTCTCCAGTCGGACGTCGAGCACGGGCGCGACCCGCGTGAAGTACGTGGTCCGGTCGTCGAGCATCCGCCCGGTGTCGAACACGGGGTTCGGCTCGGTCACCTCCGCGGAGTGGACGTACTCCGTCTCGACGGTCAGCGACGAGACGGTCCGCGTCTCGGTCTCGGTCCCGGGGTCGACGTGGGTCGTGTAGACGAGCCCGCCCCCGACCGCCGCGGCGACGAGACAGACGGCGAGGATCGCGGTGAACTGTGCGTTCAGTGCCGCTCGAAGGCGCAGTCGAGTTTCGCTGGGGGGAGTTTGACTCATTCGGTCACCTGTAGATCTCGCGGAGGATGCGGCGGTACAGCGGCGGTTTGGCGCGCGATTCTCGGGAGCGTATCCGCGCGGGCTCGCCGCGAAGCAGCAGCAGTCCGAGCCCGACGGTGCCGCCGCCGAGGAGCCCGTTGATCGCGACAAGCGGCGCCCACGGGTGGACTCCGTACAGCTCGTCTATCACGCCGGGCGGCAACACGGCGAGATACCGGTGTTCGGCGACGAACAGCCGGTAGTAACCGGTCTCGTCGGGCGCCGTGAGCGTCACGGTCGTCGACGCCTCGCTCCGCCCGCCGACGGCGACGCGCTCGGGCTGGACATCGACGCCCGGGCTCTGCGGGCCGACGTACGCGTACACCGGGACCAGCCCGGCGTTGGGGACGACGTACTCCAGTTCTTGGCTCGTGCCGTGCTCGATGACGGTCGGGTTCTCGGACTCGAACTCGGCACTCACGACGCCGTACTCCTGCGTCCCGCCCGGAACGACCATCGCCGCGGTCGCGGTCGCCATCAACACCAGCGCGAGCACGCCGACGATCGCGAACACCGAGGTGCCGTCGTCGCGGGAGCGGTCGCGCTCCCGCGTTTCCCGGCTTCCCCTGTCGAGGTACCAGTCGACCGCGTACGCGGCGCCTGAGAGCCCGAAGAGGATGTACGCGAGCCCCTGGGTGCCCTGCAGCGACCGAACTCCGAGCGTGACCGCCAGCCACGTCTGGACGGAGTCCAGCGCCGACTGGAACCCCATCGCGACGGTGCCGAGGTGCGGGATGACGACCACGCTTCCCCCGACCGTCAGCGCCTTCGCGACGACATCGGCATTCTGCACGACGGGCTCGCCGCCGTCCTGATCCGTGAACGGGTTGTTATCCCCGCGCGTGACGTACCCGCGTTCCGTCTCCTCGACGACGCGGTGGGTCGTCAGCCGGCCGCCCTCGATCTCCTGGGCGTCGAAGGTCACCACGTCGCCGACCCCGATCCCGCCGGCGAGCGGCGCGGGGATCGCGACAAACCCGTCGCCCGGATCGAGCACGGGCTGCATGCTCCCCGTCTCGACGTAGCTCAGGAGCACCGGCTGCCCGAGGTACTGCCCCACGATCAGCGAGGCGACGACGAGCACGGCCGCGACCTGCAGCGTTATCGAAAGGGTGCGTTTGAGGGACATGGGTCCTGTCTCGGTGGTCGGACGGCGCGGTCCGTCGCCGATCGGCGGCCCGCAGTCGCGATCGATCGCCGATCAGTCGTCATCCGAGAATGTCATCGATACGTTATAAATTCGTGGTTCGGTGCAGCGCGGTGAGATTCGCTCATCCCTCGAACGCCCCGGCCGCGAGCAGGGCGAACGGCCCGATGAACGCGAGACAGAAGCCGAGCAGGTGGACGTACAGGTTCACCACGCCGCCAGAGCCAGTCGGATCGCCGGGAAACCCGACGATCGGATAGCCGACGACCAAGACGATTCCGACCGCGAACAGGTCGCCGTACCCCGGGTTCGAGACCGCGGCGCGGACCGCCTCTCTGACCGCTTCCCGGACCCGGACCCCGGTGCTCGTCGCGTACAACAGCCCGAGCAAGAGTCCGGCGACCGCCGTCGCGAGCCCGGCGAGCCCGGCGAGCCCGGCGAGCCCGGCGAGCCCGGGGCCGTCGAGGGCGCGCGGCGAGACCGGCAGCGCCAGAACCGCCATCCAGCCGACGAGCGGGAAGAAGGCCGCGGGGAGCGCGCGGATCGACGCCCCCGGGAAGAACCGCTCGCGGGCGTACACGCCGAGCAGGAGCGGGAGCAGCCCCGCGAACGCCATGTCGATTCCGGAGAAGCCGAAGCCGATCGCGTTCCGCGGGACGGCGAGGTTCAGCGCCGACAGGACGACCGGGAAGGCGGCGAGGAACGTCGCGAACGCGACCATGAAGAACCGCCGGTAGCCGGCCAACACCGCGAGCGCGTACCCGACGCCGGCGAGGAGGCAGTACCCGACGACGTTGCCGGCGAGGTGGCCGGCGTCGAGGTGGACGTAGTGGGCGGTGAAGGCGGTCCGCACCGTCGGCTCGGCGTACGCGAACGCGAGCGAGCGGCGCGTCGACTCCGGCAGCGCGAAGACGGCGCCGAGGGCCGCCGGCACCGCCGCGAGCACGAGCAGGTCCGCGAGCCGGACCCGCGCGAGCAGCTCGCGACGGAACCCGGCGTCGGCGGCGCCCCGCTCCGCCGCGGTCCGATCGCCCCGCGCGTCCGAAGAGGCCGTCACGCTCTGACCGTCGCAGACCAGCGGTTAAGGCCTGTCGGCGAGGTCCCTTCACGACAGAGCCGTCCGGCGGAGGAGCGCGGTCCCGGCGAGCGCGAGCGCGACGAGCGCCAGCAGGCCGCCCAGCTCGGCGAGGTCGACGCCGGCCGGCTCCTCGGTCGGCCCCTCGGCGCTCTCGCCCGGTCCGTCTCCGGTTCCGTCCGCGTCCCCGTCGGTCACCGACCCCGTTCCGGTCCCGGCGTCCTGGCCGCCAGCGCCCCCGTCGTCGCCCGTGGGATCGCCGACGAGCAGGGTTCCGGCATCCGCCCCGGCGACCGCGAAGTCGTACTCGCCCGGAGTCTCGAACCTGTCCGCGAGCCCGACGGTCGCGGTCTCGTTCGGCGCCAGCGCGACCGTCTCGCTCGCGACCGGCTCGCCGTCGGCCGTCAGCGCCACCGTCCGCTCGCCCGCCGCGCCGCCGCCGTTCCGCAGTGTCGCCCGCACGGTCGCCTCCTCGCCGGGGTCGACCGCCGGGGGATCGAGGGCCGTCTCGGTCACGTCGAAGCGTGGGACGCGCTCCGCGACCGCGAACGTGGAGAACTCCTTCGTCGTCGATCGGAAGTGGACGCGGTCCTTCGAGAGCCCCCGCATCCGGACCGCGTCGTCGGCGACGGCGCTGGCGTCCGTTTCGGTCCAGTTGCCCGAGTCGGTCTGGCGGTAGAGCGTCACGTTCTCCGGGTCGGTGTCGGTCGAGTTGAGGTGGTCCCGGTCCGCGCTGAACCGGATCGTCATCGCGTCGACCGCGTCAGGGGCGAAGTCGTGCTCCAGAGCGAGGTACGCCATCGAGCGCGGCGTCGTCGGCGCGGTCACCGCGCTCCCGTTCTCGAAGACGTCCGCGCTCCCCTCCGCGTCCAGCTCGACGTGCTCGTTCTCGACGCCCTCCAGGTCGATCCCGTCGAGCGTGACGTTATCTCCGCCGAGGTGCATTCCGTCGGCCACGAACTGGACCGACCCGCCGCGGTCGACGTCGCTCGCGACGAACTCGCGGTGGTCCGCGCTCGGGGACGTGACCGTCGTGGTCGGGCCGCCGCCCGCCCGCTGAGTCGATGCGCCCATCGCTCCCGTCTCTTCGGACTCCGCGAGCGTCGCGTTGATCGTAAACTCGTCGGCGCCCAACTGCGCCCCGACGGCCGCGCCGCGCGTGTCGAGCGCGAGTCCCACCGTGACCGTCTGGTTCGTCGCGAGCGTGACGTTGTTCGCCTCGCCCTCGATCGAGTCGCCGTCGGCGACGAAGGTGACCGACTCGGTCGGGTAGCCGATCCACACGTGCGCGTACTCGTCGCCGGTGTACGTGATCGTGAACACGTCGTCGATCGTTCCGGTTGCTCCGACGTTCACGCCCTCGAACGAGGGGTCCTCGATGTTCGGGTTCGACGCCGAGACGTCGATCGCGATCTCGTCGTCGTTCAAGAAGGCGTACCGCCCGTTCGGACCGTCGGCCGGCTGGACCGCGAGGTCGCCGTCCGCGACGGTGTCGGCGTCGCCGTCGATGACCGCCGCGCCCGTGGTGAAAATGAGAGAGCCCGCCGCTACGAGGAGCAGGGCGAGGATCAGGGTGCGACGGGCGGTGGGCATACTAGTTATTGTGGAAAGGTTACACGCAGGAGGTTATTGAGTATGTGGTGATTGAAGACGTTGAAGGGGGTGCTTGATGGGTGAAAGTGACATCCTCTTCGCGGTAAACGGCGAGGCGTCCCGTACCGCATTTGGGATATTTGCCGGTCTTGCCCCAATCTGACTCACGCACGTCTTCAGGCCAACTCACGGCGGGCGTTCCAACACCGCGCTCAACGCACTCTCACGATCTGCGAGTTTCCGACGCGCCCACATCGACTTCTTCGAGGGGCCGTTCTCTCCCTCAGTGTCGTACTCTACTCGAGTGAAGTAATGTTTGTCTTCTTTGAGGGAGTTGCCGGGGTACAGCACGTATTCGTCGGGGAACGCGACCGTGGCGATGTTCGTGATGCCGGGGTCGATTCCTGCGACGCCGTCGCCAGCCGAATCCGCTGTTTCGAGTTCGACTTTGCAGACGAAGTGGAGTTCTCATCTCTCACCAGTCTAGACTGCCCGAACGTTCTGTACGCTGTTGACTTCTGAGAGTGTAACATCCGGGCGAGTCTGGTACTCGTACAAGAGAAAGTCTGCACGACTGTCTTTCAGGTTCTTGCCTTTCGAGAGTCGGACGCGATTGGTTTCAGGATCGTGCTTGAACCCGTCTGCTTTGAACGTCACCGTGGAACGTGGTCGGGTGTCGCCGTGCGGACCGTCCCTTGGAAAAATGAGATTCGCTAGGATTTGTCAGCGTTGATCGTGAGTGTTCCGCCGGAAACGGAGTTACCATTCTTTTGAACGACAGCAACATCCACCGTGGTGTAGTTGCCCGGATAAATAGTGCTTTCACCACCGTCGTCTGACACTTCGAAGTACACGCCTTCGGAATTATCAAGGCCTACGTCGTCGACTTCCTCGACGACACTACCATCACCGGAATATTCCAGCGAGACATCGACTGGGTCCTGTCCTTGGTTGGTGATCCTGAACACTTCAGGGACGACGGTCGCTGCATTCCGGTTGAATCCCAGTCCACCTTCACCGTTTCCAGGACCACCCAAGTCGATCGAGAGCTGATCTCCGTTGTCGTTGGTGACAAAGTCGTTATCACTAGAGAAGCCGAGGTACGCATTCGCATCGCCCGCCGTATTGACGGAGACGCTACGTTGGGCTTCCACACTCGTGAACGCCCCCGTACCCATTGCAGCCGCACTACCCGTAGCCAATGCGCCCAGACCGGCGATGAACTTGCGTCGGTTTGCCATTGTTGTTGACCTCGTGTTGTCCGCACGCGACCCGCGGGCCGCCGACGCGGGACATCCCGCGTCACCCGAGGTCGCTCTGTCACACCCATAGACCCTATCCCATATCGTTATGATTTTCCAGAAACACTTCCGAGCGAGACTGAAAACTCGACCCGCGGGTTCCGCCCCCGCCTGAAGCCGATCCGATCGCTTCAGGTCCGGCCTGAGACACACTCGCAACGCGTTCACGGCGGCGCTGAAGCCGAATTCGTTTCCGTGTAGATGAGATCTGTCTGATGAAAACAGACGAACGGCGACCGAAGCATCCGGGTTGTCAGCTCGGATTATCCGGTTTTCAGCACCATCAAACCCTGACACGGGGAAATAGCGAGTTTCGTCTGTCTACTGTTTGAACGGCGAGAAGCTTTGGATAGTTATCACGACCACGGGATTTATGTTGGCGTGTTCATATGTGTCAGACAGAATGTCGTCGGGACAGCAGATTGACGGGGGAGGGGTAGAACCGACAACGGAGGTGTCCGAGGACGAGTTGTTCGACGTGCTGGCGAATCAGCGCCGGCGGTTCGCGGTCCATCTGCTGAAACGCGAGGAAGACGACTCGATCGCGATCGGGGACATGGCCGAGCAGATCGCGGCGTGGGAAAACGAGATCGATACGGCGGAGATCACGGGCAACGAGCGCAAGCGCGTCTATACGGCCCTCCAGCAGTCGCACCTGCCGAAGATGGACGACGCGGGCGTCGTCGAGTTCAACAAGGATCGGGGGGTCATCGAGCCGACGCCCGCCCTGACCGACATGGACGTGTACATGGACGTAGTCGAGGGGAGGGAGATCCCGTGGAGCGACTACTACCTCGGGCTCTCGGGGGCCGCCGTCGCGCTCGCCGTCGCCGTCTGGGTCGGCGCCTGGCCGTTCACGCTGCTCCCGGAGTTCGCGTGGACGGTCGCGATCGTCGTGGCGTTCGCGTTCTCCGCGCTCACGCACAAGTACTACACCGCGGAGATGAAGGTCGGCGAGCCGGAGGAGCCTCCAGAATTGGCCTAAGGTGAGGGTTTCAAGCGGCGCTTACTCGGTTTCCGGCGCCGCATAACCTTAGATCGGAAGGTGTTGTGAGAAGTAAACGCAGAGTGCGACTCCGCTCGACATGAAACGACGGCACGCCATCCTGCTGCTCGGCGGCGCAAGCTCTGGGGCGCTGAGCGCCGGTACCGGCGCGTTCAGCAGCGTCGAGGCCGAGCGCGGCGTGGAGGTGAACGTCGTCGACGATGCCGAGGCGTATCTGGGGCTGGAAGCGGAAAGCGAGATCGCGACCGTCAACCGACCGGCCGAGGTCGTGGAGATCACGAATAGCTTCGCCGACACTCTCTCGCTCGACGTGACCGTCAAGAACACGAACGAGGTGGTGGACGGCGTCGCAGTTGGAGACGAAGACCTCGGCGACGAGTTCTCGCTCAAACTCGGTCCGGGGGAGAGCACGTCGGTATCGATCACGTGCGTACGGCCCGAGAAGGCGGAGTTTAGGCTGCAGTTCAGCGGGGACACCAACGGAGCCTCTGTGGAAAAAACACGGACGTTCGTAATTAGGTGCAAGGAAGCCGACGAAACCGACGAAGACGACGAAGACGACACCGAAGACGACGAAACCGACGAAGACGACGAAGACGACGAAGACGACGAAACCGACGAAGACGACACCGAAGGCGATTGATCTGCACGTCGGCTGATATCGATCCCGTTGCGGCATCTCCGGACCGTTCAGATGGGCTTATGTGTCCCCCGTACGCATCCCCGCGCATGGACGACCACTCTCACGAACCAGATCCGGACAAACGCGTGACCGCCCCCATGCAGGGGTTCGGCAGCCGCGAGGTCGGCATCGGCGCGGCCGTCACGCTCGTCGGCCTGCTGATCGCGTACGTCATCCCGTTCCTCTTCACGTTCTGAGCGACGCGGTCGCTCGCAGCTTCAGTCGGCTCACGGAGAACCGCCGGTAGCGGCCGGGCTACCGCGATTCGCCTACCGCGGGTACCACGCCAGCGGGTGCGCGGCGGTGAGTTCGAGGCTCACCGGCTCGTCGAGGTCGAACTCCTCGACGTGGTTGTGGAGGCAGTGGACGACCTCCCCGGAATCGAGCTCGACCCGGTAGATGAAGGAGGGGCCGACGTACTGCCGCGAGACGATGGTCCCGTCGGCCAGTTCGGCGCTCGCGGGGCTCGCCCGGAGGTCGTCGGGTCGCACCAAGACGTCGACCGGCGTCCCGTCGTAGACGGTGTCGTATCCCTCCAGCGTGACGGCGTCGAACCGGCCGATCCCGGTCTCGACCTTACCGTCGCGGAGGTGGCCTTCGAGGAACGACGCCCGCCCGAGGAAGGAGGCGACGAACTTCGACTCGGGGCGCTCGAACACGGATTCGGGGCGGCCCACCTGCTCGATCTGGCCGTCGTTCATCACGGCGACGCGGTCGGAGATGGAGAGCGCCTCCTCTTGGTCGTGGGTGACGGAGACGGCGGTGACGCCGGCCGCCTTCAGGATCTGGCGGACCTCCTCGCGCATCTCGACGCGGAGCCGCACGTCGAGGTTCGAGAACGGCTCGTCGAGGAGGAGCACCTCGGGCTCCGGCGCGAGCGACCGCGCGAGCGCGACGCGCTGCTTCTGCCCGCCGGAGAGCTGGTCCGGCGTCTTCTCGCCGTGTTCGGGCAGGTCGACGAGATCGAGCAGCTCGTCGACGCGGGCCGCGGTCGCGTCCGCGCCGTCGTCGAGCCCGAACGCAATGTTCTCCCGAACGGTGAGATGGGGGAACAGCGCGAAGTTCTGGAAGACGATCCCCACGTCGCGCTGCTCGGGCGGGACGAACGCGCCGTCGCCGGAGACGGTCTCGTCGCCGAGGGTGATCTGCCCCTCGGTCGGCTCCTCCAGTCCGGCGATGGTCCGGAGCGTCGTCGTCTTCCCGCAACCCGACGGCCCGAGGAAGGTGAGGAGCTCCCCCCGCCTGACGTCGAGCGAGACGCCGTCGACGGCGGTTTCCGGGCCGAAATCCTTGGTCACGCCCGACAGCGACAGCACGGGGTCCGCCGACGCCGCGGCGGGTGACTCGGTCGCGTCGGCGCCCAATTCGTTCGCGTCCGCGGACGGCTCGCTCGCGTCCCGGGGCGAATGCGTCCGTTCGACTGATTGCGTGTGAGACATCGGTGTGTCGGGCGCCGGGCCGACCGGCGTCCCGTAACTGAGACTACGTATTTTAGGAAAACCTAAAAGCGTATCGCTCGCTCCCCCGCAGCGATAACGCGGGGGCGGTGGATGTCTCGTCCGAGAACCGGTTCGCGAGACCGACTCAGGCGAGTTCGCGCTCGATGACGCCGCGAAGCTCCCGGATCGCGTCGGCGTCGAGCGCCATCTCGTCGTCGCCGACCGAGAGCGAGAGCGTCCCGTCGGTCGTCACCTCGCCGAGCCGGAGGACGGGCAGATCGTCCGTGAGTTCGGCGACCGCCTCGGGGTCGGTCGTCTGGACGACGAGGCGGCCGGGCGTCTCCTCGAAGGCGGCGACGCGGTCGGGGAGGGTCACGTCGGCGCCCGCGTCGTCGGTCACCAGCTCCGCGAGCGCGACCGCGAGCCCCCCGTCGCTCACGTCGTGTGTCGCGAGCGTCGACTCGTGGCGGGCGACCGCCGCGAGCGACGCGACGAGATCTCCGAGACCGCCGAGTCCCTCGCCCTCCGCGTCCGGCAGCGTCGGGAACCGGTCGGTTCCGCCCGCCTGCGCGAGGTACTCGGAGCCGCCGAGCGCGCCGCCGTCGGCGCCGCCGGCGCCGACCAACAGGAGCTCGGAGTCGCCCGCGCGGTCGGCGTCGAGGGCGGCGGGCGGCGCGTCGTACCCCTTCCGGGTGCCGATCAGCGCGAGGGTCGGCGTCGGCGGGATCGGTCCCTCGACGCTGTCGTTGTACAGCGAGACGTTGCCGCCGACCACGGGCGTGTCGAGGGAGTCGCAGGCGTCGGCGAGCCCGTCGACTATCCCCTTGAAGCCGCCGTACACGTCCGGTTTCTCCGGGTTGCCACCGTTGAGGCAGTCGACCGCCGCGAGCGGGACCGCGCCCTTCGCGGCGAGGTTGGTCGCGTTTTCGAGGGCGACGGCGCGGGCGCCCTCGTAGGGCGCGGTCTCGGTCCAGTTCGGGTTCGCGCCCGAGGAGAGCGCGAGGCCGACGCCCGCCGACCCGGGGGCGGACTCGGACGCCGATTCGGTCTCCCGGATCGCCATGACCGCGGCGTCGTCGCCGGGTTTCATTGCGGTGCGGACGCCGACCTCGTGGTCGTACTGGCGGTACACCCAGCGCTTGCTCGCCGTCGAGGGGGCGGAAACGACCGACTCGACCGCCTCGTCGAGGGACGGTTCGGGGGCCGGGAAGTCGCGGTCCGGCTGCGCGGGCGGGTCGCTCGCGAGGTCGTTCATCGGGGCGCCGTCGGCGAGGTACTCGGCGTTCACGTCGACGACGACCTCGGACTCCGCGTCGGAGTCGTCCGCGTCGTCGCCCTTCCCCGCGCCCGCGAACTCGCAGACGTAGTTCCCGTCGGTCACATCGCCGATGACGGAGCAGCCGAGGTCGAACCGCTCGGCGAGCGCCGCGACGCGGTCCACGTCCGCGGGCGCGACCTCGTAGCACATCCGCTCCTGGCTCTCGGCGAGCAGGATCTCCGTCGCGTTCATGTTCGGCTCGCGCTGGTGGACGCTGTCGAGGTCGATCCGGGCGCCGAGCCCGCCCTTCGCGACCAGTTCGGAGGAGGCGCCGCCGAGACCCGCCGCGCCGAGGTCGCGGGCCGAGAGGACCAAGTCCTCATCCACGAGCGCCTCGTTGCACTCGATCAGCCGCTTTTCGGCGTAGGGGTCGCCAACCTGCACCGCGGGGCGGTCCTCGGTCTCGGCGTCCTCGGCGAGGTCCTCCGAGGCGAAGGAGGCGCCGCCGAGCCCGTCGCGGCCGGTGCCGTTGCCGACGAGCACGAGCTTGTTCCCGGGCTCCTGTGCGGTCGCGGTCACGAGCCGGTCCTCGTTGGTGAGGCCGACGCAGGCGACGTTGACGAGGGGATTCCCCTCGTAGCCGTCGTGGAAGGCGACGCTCCCGCCGACGGTGGGGACCCCGATGCAGTTGCCGTAGTGGGAGATCCCCTCGACGACGCCCTCGAAGAGGTAGCGGGAGCGCTCGCGGTCGAAGTCGCCGAAGTACAGCGAGTCGAGTAAGGCGATGGGGTACGCCCCCATCGACATGGTGTCGCGGACGATGCCGCCGACCCCCGTCGCCGCCCCGTCGAACGGGTCGACGAAGGAGGGGTGGTTGTGGCTCTCGACGCCGAAGGTGACGTACTGGTCGCCGTAGTCGTCGGCGTCGCGCTCCGACGCGGGCGCGTCCGCGGCCTCGGGATCGGGCAGCGCGAGGACCGCGGCGTCGTCGCCGGGGCCGACGACGACCTGGTCGCCCCCGCTCTCGAACGCCGACAGCAGGGGCCGCGAGGAGCGGTACGCGCAGTGTTCGCTCCAGAGGTTCTCGAACAGCGCGGCCTCGGCGGTCGTCGGCTCCCGACCGAGCTCCGCGACGACGAGCTCGTGGTCCGGCTCGGACAGACTCATTCACTTACGTGGTTATCGAGCCGGTTCTAATGCTTTTCTATATGCACGTTCGTGGTGTCTTCGGCGGTCACAGCGCCGGCTCGTCCCGGAAGGCGGTCCCCCGGCGGAAGCAGAGGCCCGCCACGACTCGGCGGGGTTCGCGCCCGTCAGACGTGTTCCGCGAGGAAGCCGACGACCTCGCGGTACGCCTCGATGCGGTTCTCCAGCTTCGAGAAGCCGTGTCCCTCGTCGTCGAAGATCAGCTTGCGCACGGGCACGCCCTGTTCGCGCGCTCGCTCGACGATCTGTTCGGCCTCGCCGACGGGCACCCGGGGGTCGTTCGCGCCGTGGAGGACGAACAGCGGCGACTCGATGGCCTCGATGTTGTTGATCGGCGAGATCGACTCCAAGAACTCCCGGTCGTCTTCGAGCGACCCGTACTCGGCCTCCCGGAGCGCGCGGCGCCAGTCGCCGGTGTTCTCCAAGAACGTGACGAAGTTCGCGATGCCGACGACGTCGACGCCGGCGGCCCACAGCTCGGGGTACTCGGTGAGCGCGGCAAGCACCATGAAGCCGCCGTAGGAGCCGCCCATCGCGGCGACGCGGTCGGGATCGACCTCGGGGTGGTCGTGGAGCCACTCGACGCCGGCCCGGATGTCCGCGACCGAGTCCATCCGCTTTTCCACGTCGTCGAGCGCGGAGTACGCCTTGCCGTACCCAGAGGACCCGCGGACGTTCGGCTCGAACACGGCGTACCCGTTGTTCAACAGGTACTGTTTCACCGAGGCGAAGGAGGGGCGGCGCTGCGACTCGGGGCCGCCGTGGATGTCGACGACCACGGGGTAGCCGTCCTCGGGCGGCTTCGTCTCCGGTACGGAGAAGAAGGCGGGGATCTCCCGCCCGTCGAACGTGGGGTAGTGGACCAGCTCCGGCTCGACGAACGTGTCCGGCGGGATGCCGGCGGTCGAGGCCGCGGACCAGCGCTCCACCTCGCCGGTCGTCGCGTCGACGACGTAGACGTTCGCGTTGTGGGTGCTGCCGGTCGCGGTGACCGCGAAGCGGTTCCCGTCGGGCCCGAAGCTCACGCCGCCGGCGACGCCCCCGGGGAGGTCTGGGGTCGGGAACGGGTCGATCCGGTCCGGCTCGACCAGCTCGCCGACCGCGAGCTCGGTGTAACCGTCGACGTTCCGCGAGTACACCACGCGCCGGGACTCCTCGTGGACCGCGACGCCGTCGACGTTCCAGCCGTCGTCGCCGCCGGGCTTCGCGGCGGTGTCGCCCGCATCTCCCGCCCCGGCTTCGTCTTCGCCGGACGCGACCACGGAGAACTCGCCGCTCGCGAGGTCGAGTCGCTCCAAGCGCAGCGTGTCGCTGTCGCGGTCGGTGACGAGGTAGAGCGACTCGCCGTCGGGCCCCCACTCCGGGCTGCCGTACCGCACGTCCCCCTCGTGGGGCGTGCGGTGGGTCAGGTCGCCGGTAGCGACGTCGAGGGTGTACACGTCGTGGTCGAACGAGGAGTGCGCCTCGTGGACGATCAGCCGATCGTCGCTCGGCGACCAGCCGGCGACGGAGAGCCAGCCGTCGCCCTCGTAGACGAGTTCGGCGTCGTCGCCGGTCGCGTCTCGGTCCTGCACGTACACGTCGAAGACGGCCTCGTCGCGGCGGTTCGAGGCGAACGCGAAGCGGTCGCCCTCGCCGTCCCAGCCGCCCCACCGGTGTTTCGCCTCCGGGCGATCGGTGAGGTCGGTGATCTCGCCCGACTCGTAGTTGAGCAGGTACAGCTGGGCGCGCTCGTTACCGCCCTCGTCCATGCCGAAAACGGCCTCCGCGCGCTCCGGCGAGGAGTCGACGAACGAGACCGACTCCTCGAAGAACGTGTGCTGTTCGGGCCACCCGAGGGGCTCGTCGAGCGACCACACCTGTCCGGTGCCGGTCGTGTTCAACAGGAAGGAGAGCCGCCCGTCGGGCCCCAGGTCCGCCCCGCCGGCGTTCCGCACGTTGAGGTATCGCTCGATGTCGTACCGGTGCATGGGGTCCGGTTCCGAGCGCTGTGTGAAACCGTTTCGGGTGGGGGAACCGGTCGCACGGCCGTGAGCGGGTCGCCGATCGGCCGGCCGTCCGCCGTTCCGCCGTCCGTCCTTCCTCCCTCCGCCGGATGCCGTGTCTTTTTATCCGCCCCAGCCGTCCGGTCGCCGTATGCGCGTCGCGTTCGTCTCGCTTTTCGCACCCGGTCACGGCGACACGCCGGCGCGGTCGCGAACGCGACGGTTCGCTCAGGGGCTCGCCGAGCGCGGCCACGACGTGATCTGGCTCTGTGCCCGCTGGTGGGGCGGCGACCACGACGCCTTCGATGACGACGGGATCGCGTACCGGTCGGTGACCGCCGAACCGTCGCCGTCGGCGTTCGCGGCCCGGCTCCCGGCCGCGCTTCGCCGGGTCGACCCCGACGTGGTCCACGCGGTCAACACCCCGCCGACGCCCGGCGTCGCCGCGACGGTCGCGGGGACCGTCTCCAGAGTCCCCGTGACCGTCGACTGGTGGCGCGACCACCCCGCCGACTCCCGCCGGCGGTACCGGCTGCTCGCCCGGCGGGACGACGCCGTCACGGTCCCGTCGCGGACGGTCAAGACGCGGGTCCGAGAGCACGGCGCCGACGGCGGCGACGTGCGGGTGATCCCCGAGAGCATCGACTTCGACCTCGTCGAATCGGCCGACGTCGACGAGCGGTTCGACGCGGTGTACGCGCGCCGGCTGGACCGCCACGCCAACGTCGAGACGTTCCTGCTCGGGCTCGCGGAGCTCCGCGACCGCGACTGGACCGCCGCGGTCGTCGGCGACGGTCCGGAGCGCGCCCGGATCGAATCGGTGGCGAGCGACCTCCGGATCGACGACCGGGTGTCGTTCCTCGGCGACCTCCCGCTCCGCGAGCGGGTGGCGCTGTTCAAGGGGACCCACGTCGCGGTGGCGACGGCGACGTGGGAGACGTTCGCGACCGATCTGCTGTGGGCGCTGGCGTGCGGCTGCGTCGCCCTCGTCGAGTACCAGGCGGACTCGAGCGCGCACGAGCTCGTGGAGGGCCGCCGGCGCGGGCGGCTCGTCACGAGCCCGGCCGAGCTCGCCGACGAGTTCGTCGCCGTCAGCGACCTCGGTCGGAAGGCCGTCGAGCGCGACTTCGCGTCCTACGACCACGACGCGGTGCTCGACCGGGTGGTCGACGCGTACCGGGAACTCCGGAACGAGGAGTGAACCGAAACCGAAGACGAGAAACGCGCGAACCGCGCCGAGCGACTACTCTTCGTCTCGCGTGATCGTGCCGCCGTACTTCATGAAGACGAAGGCGAGCCCGAGCGTGCTCACCATCGCGACGAACGTCGCGACGCTGAGCGCGCGGGCGCCCTGCGGGACGAACACGGCGTCCGAGCCGCCGCCACCGCCCGTGGACTCGGTTTCGATGTCCTCGCCGACGGCGAGGCCGCCGTGCATTCCGGTCGTGGTGTGCGGCACGCAGTGGTAGTGAGTGATCCCTACGTTCTCCTCGCTCGTCTCGTACTCGTAGGTGTGTCCCTCCTCGCCGATCGGGTCGCCGCTGTCGAGGCTGGCCGGGCCGCCATCCTCAACGGTTTGGACGTTGTGGGAGCCGCCGCTCCCGGTCCACTCCCACGTGACCGTCGTGCCGGGGTCGACCCACAGCAGGGTCGGGTCGAACGCGAGCCCCTGGTCGCCGGCGCCGACCTGAACGGTGACCTCGCTCTCGCCGCGGGCGTCCTGGTACGATCCGACGTTCCCGCTGCTGGCCCCGCTCGGCCAGACCGGCTGCTCCTCCTGTGCCGCCGCGGTCCCGGTCGTCGCCGCCGTCGCTCCCGCGACGCCGGCCGCGCCGCCGGCGGTCCGGATGAACGTGCGCCGAGAGACGTCGTCCGTGCTCATACACCCCGGTTCGTGACGGCCTGTAGTGAATATGTTGATCCGAGCGTGGGTCCCGCCGCCCGCTCGGTCCGGATCAGTCGTCCGCGTCGCCGCCGCCCAGCCCGTCGACGAGGTCCCGGAGCGTGGCGAGGGGAAACTGACCGGGCGCGGTCGCGTTCGCGGGGTCGACGGGTGCGTACCCGATCCGCGAGCCGTACAGCGGGGTGACCGCGCGGGTGTGCCGGCCCGGCTCGCCCATGCACATCGTCGCGACGCGGTGGCCCGCCGCGGTCGCCTCGTGGGTCGCCTCGATCATGGCGAGCGCGTCCGCCGGGGCCGTCGCGGCCGTCGCCAGCTTTCCCACGTCGCCCTCGGCGGCCGCGTCGGCGAGCAGGTCGACGAGCGCCGCGGGCTCCGGGGTCGACTCGAAGTCGTGGACGGACGCGACAACCGCGACCCCCTCCTCGCGGGCCGTGTCGCGCAGCGCTGCCGCGCGCGACTCCTCGGACGGCTCCGGGTGCGTCCCGCGCAGGGCCGCAAGCTCGACGTCGATGGCGGCGACCGCGTCTCGGCCGAGCGCGGTCGAGAGCGCGTCGTACCGGCCGAGGTCGTCGGCCTCGCCGCCCTCCCACGACGCCCGGTTCGTGACAAGCAGCGGGAGTTCGCCGTCGTACGCGTCGAGCTGGGCGAGCGGGTCGCTCGCCAGATCCATCCGGAACTCCACGGCGTCGGCGTACTCGCGGGCGCGCGGCTCCTCGGCGAGGTCGGCCGTGCTCGCGGTCAGGACGAACTCCTCGAACATACGGCGGCATACCGTGGCCGGGGACTTAGCTGTGTGCGTCCGGGGTGGAACTGAATCGACAGGTGCAGAAAATCGCCGTCCGGTCGCGCTTACGCGACGAGGCCGTCCTCGGCCTCTAACAGCTCGTGATACCGGTTCCGGATGGTGACCTCGCTGATGTCGGCGACCTCCGAGACCGCGGCCTGCGTCGTCTTCTCGTTGGTGAGGAGGGCGGCGGCGTAGACGGCGGCGGCCGCGAGGCCCACCGGCGACTTGCCCGAGTGGACGCCCTTGTCCTTGGCGTTGCGCAGGAGGCTCTTCGCGCGCATCTCCGACTCCTCGGAGAGCTCCAGATCGGAGGCGAACCGCGGGACGTACTGTTCGGGGTCGGCCGGCTTCACTTCGAGCTTGAGCTCGCGGACGACGTAGCGGTACGTCCGGGCGATCTCGGCCTTCTCGACGCGGGACACGTCGGCGATCTCGTCGAGGCTGCGCGGGACGCCGGCCATCCGGGCGGCGGCGTACACGCAGGAGGTGGAGACGCCCTCGATGGAGCGACCGGGAAGCAGGTCCTCGTCGAGCGCGCGGCGGTAGATGACGGAGGCGGTCTCGCGGACGTTGTCCGGGAGCCCCTGTGCGCTGGCCATCCGGTCGATCTCGCCGAGCGCCTGCTTCAGGTTGCGCTCCTTCGAGTCGCGGGTGCGGAACCGCTCGTTCCACTTACGGAGCCGCTGCATCTTCTGGCGCTGGCGCGCGCCGAGCGACCGACCGTACGCGTCCTTGTCGCGCCAGTCGATGTTCGTCGAGAGCCCCTTGTCGTGCATCGTGTTGGTCGTCGGGGCGCCGACGCGGCTCTTCTCGTCCTTCTCGCGGGAGTCGAACGCGCGCCACTCCGGCCCGCGGTCGACCGAGTCGGCCTCGACGACGAGCCCGCAGTCGGCGCAGACGCTCTCGCCGTGCTCCTCGTCGTTGATGACGTTGCCGTCGCACTCCGGACAACTCAGCGTCTCGTCGGTCTGTTCCGATTCTGTCTCGTCCGTCTCCGTTCGGGAGCGACTCCCCCGCGTGTGTAATCGTTCACTCATGGCTAAACCCCCTCTCGGTAACTGAACACGGCCCGAGAGCGATCTTGTCCGATAGACAGCGGAACCGAACTTAAAACGACCGGAACGCGTCGCCGGAATCCCGACGAAAGGACACGATCTATCACGGGTTTTCGGGGATCTCGTCGCGGTTCCCGACGTTGGAGACGACCGAAACGCTTGGGCCGGTGGCGCACCGACCCGTTCCTCATGAGCACCCCACGCGTCGTCTCGCTGGCCCCGAGCGCGACGGCGACCGTGACTGCCCTCGGCGCCGCCGAGGCGCTCGTCGGCGTCACGCACCACTGCGAGCCCCCGGACGGCACGGGCGAAGCGCACGCGGGCGCCGCGCACTCGGACCCGACGCCGACGGACGACGACCCCCCCGTTGCCGTCGGCGGCTGGCTCAACCCCGACCTCGACCGCGTCGCCGGTCTCGATCCCGATGTCGTCCTCACCAGCGACGGGCTCCAGGGTGATCTCGCCGACGACTGCCGCGAGCGGGGGTTCGCCGTCCGTCACCGCGAGCCGGCGACGCTCGACGAGGCGGTCGCGACCTTCGCCGCCCGCGGCGCCGACGTGGGTCGGCCCGAGGCCGGCGAGCGCCTCGCCGCCGAGGCCCGAGAGCGCCTCGACCGAGTCGCCGACGCGGTCGCGGACCGCCCGCGCCCGACCGTCTACTGCGAGGAGTGGTCGGACCCGCCGATGGCCGCGGGCAACTGGGTCCCCGGCGCCGTGCGCGCCGCCGGCGGCCGATACCCCTTCGTCGACCCCGGCGAGCGCTCCCGCGAGGTCGACCTCGCGACGATCGAGCGGGCCGACCCCGACCACGTCGTCGTCCACGTCTGCGGGCACGGGGACCGGATCGATCCCGCGACCGTCGAGGGGCGCGACTGGGACGTCGACGCTCCCGTCCACGTCATCGACGATTCCCTCTTGAACCAGCCGAGCCCCGCCCTGATCGACGGCGTCGAGCGGCTGGCCGGACTGTTCCATCCGGGGATCGAGAGCTATTCGTAGCCCGTCGCTCGATCACGGGTATGCGAGTCGGCGTCGGCAGCGGCAACCCGGTGAAGCGGCGCGCGGTCGAACGGGTCCTGGAGTCGTCGCGGGGACGCGACCTCGCCGGCGAGACCGCCGGAGACCGGGCGACCGTCGCGATCGAGTCGGTCCCCGTCCCGTCCGGGGTGAGCGAGCAGCCGACCGGCCACGCCGAGACGGTCGCCGGCGCGGAGAACCGTGCTGAAGCCGCTCTCGACGCGGAGCCGGGCGCGTACGACCTCGGCGTCGGCATCGAGGGCGGCGTCGCGCGCTTCGACGGCGCGGACGGGCTCTTCCTCGTCATGTGGGCGGCGGTCTCGGACGGGTCCCGACTCGGCCGCGGCGCGGGGCCGAGCGTCGCGCTCCCGACCGACGTGGCCGCACGGATCGAGGAAGGGGAGGAGCTCGGTCCCGTGATGGACGACGTGCTCGACACGACGGGGATCGCGAGGCGCGGCGGCGCCGCGGGGGCGTTCACGGCCGGCCGCGTCGACCGCGCCGACGCGCTGGCGGCGGCGGTGGCGGGAGCGCTCGGCCCGTTCGTCTCCGACCTGTACTGAGTCGAACCGGCCACGCCCGACGTTCGAGGATCGTACCGAAACGCGGCGCCTATCCGCCGCCGCGACCACCGTCAGTGAGCGAAACCGCACGACTGCGGCGTGTTAACTCGGTCTACCAACCGCCTTATGGGGGGACGCGACCTGTGTCCGGTATGAGCACGGTCCAACCCGACGCGGTCGCCGTCGAGTCAGCCGGCCTCTCCGCGAAGCAGGCGCGAATCCTCCGCTACCTGCGCGAGAATGCCGGCGATCGGACGTACTTCAAGTCACGGCTGATCGCCGACGAGCTCGACCTCTCCGCGAAGGAGGTCGGCGCGAACATGGGCGCGGTCGCCGACGCGGCCGCCGACATCGACGTCGAGAAGTGGGGGTACTCGTCGGGGACGACGTGGATGGTCACGGGGGAGGCGTAGGCGAGACGCCCGCGAGCGCCGCCCGCTACGGGTCGTAAGCGACGAGATCGGCCGCGTCGTCCGCGAAGGCGACGGCGTCTGCGTCGAAGGAGTCGGCGTATCGGACCGCGAGCGTGAGCAGCCGCTCCGATTCGGTCAGCGCGTAGCCGTCGGTCCGGTCGAGGAGGCCGGCCTCGTCGAGGTCGGCGGCCGCGGCGCTCACGGTCGGCCGGGAGACACCGAGCTCGGCGGCCAGCTCCGCGCCGGTCGCCTCCGGGTCGCGCAACAGCGCGAGGATCATCCCGCGGGGCGTGTCGCGCCGGAGGTACCCGAGCGCGCGCTTGTCGAGGTCGTCGAACCTGTCGGCCGGGAAGTACCGCCGGTAGTCGGCGTCCTTCGCCGACTCGATCTCGCCGGCCTCCTCCAGCTTCCGGAGGTGGTGTTGCGCCTCGCCGGTCCCGAGCCGGAGGTCGTCGCGGAGCTTCGAGAAGTGGGCACCGGGGGTCGTCGGCACGTACCCGCGGATCGCCTCGCGGGTCTCGTTCGCGTCGGTTCGCTCGGAGTCGTCGTTTCCGGCCTCGGCGCTCGCGGTCCCGACGAACGGCGCGGCGGCTCCGACGGCGGCGAACCGCCGGAGCGTCTCGCGTTTCCGTCCGTCGATCCCGTCGGTCACGAGACAAGATAATCGTCGACTCGACAAAAGCACTTCGTTCGGGGCGGTGTCGGACCGCTTCGCGCCCCGGGCGTCGGCCGCCGGGTCGTCGCCGGCCACGGGGTTGCCGGCGACGAAATCGAGGAGAGCCCGTCAGTCAGCCCTCGCGTTCGGTCTCCACGTCGCCGTCGACGGCCTCCTCGTCCATCTCCTGAATGACTTCGTCGGCCGACTTGATGTCCGCGCCGGCGCCGCCGGCCTTGACCGCCTCGGCCTCCTTCTCCAACTCCTCGACGTCCATCTCCGCGGACTCCTCGATCTGGCCGAGGATCTCGTCGATATCGTCGAGCCCGAGCATCTTGCGGGTGTCGTCGTCGAACTCCTTGCCGTCGAGCCCCTCCATCTGCTGCACGTCGGAGCCGGAGAGCGCCTTGCCGTAGCGGCCGACGAGGCTGGTGAGTTCCTGCGGGAGCACGAACGTGGTGGATTCGCCTTTGCCGATCTCTTCGAGGGTCTCCATGCCGCGCTCGATGATGGCGCGCTCGCCCATCGACTCGGCGGAGCGCGCGCGGAGGACGGTCGAAATCGCGTCCCCCTGCGCTTCGAGGATCTGGGACTGCTTTTCACCCTGCGCGCGGATGATGTTCGACTGCTTGTCACCCTCCGCCTGCTCGACCGCGGAGCGGCGTTCCCCCTGCGCTTCGAGGATCATCGCGCGGCGGCGGCGCTCGGCGGAGGTCTGCTGCTCCATCGCCTGCTGGACGTCCTTCGAGGGATTGACCTCGCGGACCTCGACGCTCTCGACGCGAATTCCCCACTCGTCGGTCGGCTCGTCCAGCTCCTTGCGGATCTTCGCGTTGATCTCCTGCCGCTTGTTCAGCGTGTCGTCGAGCTCCATGTCGCCGAGAACGGCCCGGAGGGTCGTCTGCGCGAGGTTCGAGACGGCCTTCTTGTAGTCGTCCACTTCGAGGAACGCCTTCTTCGCGTCCATCACCTTGATGTAGACGACCGCGTCCGCGGTCACCGGCGAGTTGTCCCGCGTGATCGCCTCCTGGCGGGGGACGTCGAGCGTCTGCGTGCGCATGTCGAACGGGTACGTGCGGGAGACGAACGGCGGGATGAGGTTGATACCCGGTTCGAGGAGCTTGCGATACTCGCCGAAGACGGTGAGCGTCTTCTTCTCGTAGGCGTCGACGATCTCGAACGACTGCCAGAGCGTGACGACCACGAGCAGCAGGAAGAGCAGCCCGACGCTCACTAGGCCGAACCCGAGGCCGGATTGGAGGGTGATCGGATCCATGCCCCGAACTTGGGCCATCCCGTTCTTAATACTTCTCCCCACGCGGCGAGTTTCGCGCACCACGCGGCTCCGACCGCTCCCGGCCGGTCCGCGCGCTCCGCAGATAACAAACCCTAAAACCCGGCTCGGCGACCGATCCCGTATGCATTTGCGGTTCGTCGGGCGGCTCGGCCTCGCGGACGCGGTGACGGTGGCGAACGCGGCGGTCGGGTTCCTCGCGACCGTCGCCGCCGCCGTCGACCCCCGGCTCGCGGCCCGCCTCGTCCTGCTCGCCGCGGTCGCGGACGGGCTCGACGGCGTCGTGGCGCGCCACCGCGGCTCCACCGACGCCGGGCCGTACCTCGACTCGCTAGCCGACGTGGCGTCGTTCGGGGTCGCGCCCGCCGCGCTCGTTGCGTTCGTCGTCCTCGACGCGCGGTCGTTCGCGGCCGATCCGGTCTTCGTCGCCGCCGGCCTCGGCGTCGCGGCCCTGTTCGTCTCGATGGCGGTCGCCCGGCTCGGGATGTACACGGCCTACGACACCGGCGAGCGCGAGACGGTGGGCGTGCCGACGACGCTGGCGGCCACGGTGCTCGCCGCGGCCGTCATCGCCGGCTACACCGCCCCCGCGCTGCTCGTCGCGGCGACCGCCGCGTTCGCCCTGTTGATGGGGTCGACCGTCACGTACCCCGACCTCCATGCACAGGACGCGCTCGTGATGGGGGTCGTGCAGGCGGCCGTGATCCTCACTCCGATCGGCCACATGGCCACGAGCCTCCTCCCCGCGTGGATCGGCGAGGGGTTCGCGTTCGCGCTGCTGTTCCTCTCCGTCGGCTACCTCGTCCTCGGCCCGCGGTTCTACTGGGGCGACGGGATTCGGTCGCCGAAGGACGTGGGTGACGCGACGGAAGCGGCCGACGCGACAGAAGCGGCCGACGCGACTGACGCCGACGCCGCCGAAGACCGCGGCGCCTAGGCTGTCGCCGTGTCGCGTGACGGGAGAACGCGGAATCGGAGCAGAGCAGAACGGGTCGGAGCGGATCGCAAAACGAGTTCGCGGACGCTCCGCGGACCGCCTTACAGCAGGTCGTCGAAGTCCTTGTAGCGGGTGATGTCTACGCCATCGTCGGTGACGACGGCGACGTTGATCCCGTTGCCGGACGCGAGGTCGCGCTCGACGGCGGACTGGATCGCCTTCGCGGCGATCTCGGTCGCCTCGTCGACGGTCACGTCGTCGTGGTACTCCTGTTCGAGGACACCGAGGGCGTACTGGGAGCCGGAGCCGGTGACGGTGTACTCCTCCTCGGTCGTGCCGCCGAGGGCGTCGATGGAGTAGATATGGGCGCCCTCGTCGTCGACGCCGCCGAGGATCGGCTGGACGATGTAGAACGCGCCGGAGCGGAGGAGGTTCCCGGTGAGCGTCGACAGCGCCTCCATGGACATGTCCTTGCCGCGGCGGGTTTCGTAGAGGCTCGTCTCGGCCTTCAGCGTCGAGATGAGGTTCTGGGCGGCGGAGACGGAGCCGGCGATGGTCAGCGCGCCGCGGGGGTGGACCTCCTCGACCTTCTGGACGTCCTTCGAGGAGACCATGCCGCCGAGAGAGGCGCGCATGTCGGTCGCCATCACGACGCCGTCGGCGGTTTTGATGCCGACCGTCGTGGTGCCGGTCTTCATCTCGCCCTCGCCGTCGGCCTGCGCCGCGCGGCGTTCGCTGTGTTCGAACTCGCCGATCTCCGGTCCGAAGACGGGCTGGTCGCGGCCTAGCTCCTCGGCCGGCCCGTCGGAGAGGTCGCCAGTCGGTGTTCGCATTACGCTCCGTTGGCCCGGCGCGCTGATAAAGGCAACCCTTCGGGGACCGACCGCCGGTTCCGACGGGTCTATTCGTCGGCGAACGCGTCCGCCGCCGCGTATACGAGTCAGGCGGGCGAACCGACTCGGCGCCGATCGCGTCGCCCGTCACACTACGAACTGCGCGGCCGTGTACACGCCGAACCCGAGCCCAAGCGATCCGACGAGCGACGCGATCCACGCGAACACGGTGTACCCCATCTTCGCGCGGCTCACACCGGCGTCGCCCGCGGCGTACCCGGCGCCGACGATGGCGGAGACGATGATCTCGTTGAACGAGACGGGGATCCCGAACGCGACGGCGATCTGCGCGATCGCGAACGACGGGATGAGCGCCGAGATCGACCGCCGGGGCCCCATCGAGGCGTAGTCCTGCGAGATCGCCTTGATCATTCGCGGCGCGCCGGTCCACGAGCCGACGAGCAGCCCAGCGCCGCCGCCGACGAGCAGCGCCCACAGCGGGACCCCCACGTCGCTGAAGATCGGGACGAGCGGGCCGATCGCGAGGCCGACCTGCGAGCCGCCGGCCGAGAACGCGACGAGCCCGCCCATCGCGAGGAGGAACCGGCGCTGCGCGCCCTCGCGGTCGCGGCCGAGGTCGGCGTACACCGCGACCGCAACGACCGCGGCGACCGCGGCCGTGACGAGCGCGCTCCCGGCCTCGCCGACCCCGAGCCCGGGACCGAGCGCCTCCGACAGCGACGCCTGCTCGCCGGCCGGCCCGAGTAGCGCGAACCCGACGTTCGCGACGATCGCGCCGACCAGCCCGGCGAGCGCGGCGGTGAGCGGTCGCTCGGGGAGCACATCGCCGATGAGCCCGCGCGCGACGACGTAGGCGACGCCGCCGCCGGCGAACGGGGTGAGCACCCACAGCGTGAGGATCTCGGTGTACTTCGGCCACGCGGGGTCGCCGCCCATCGCGAGCCCGACGCCGACGACGGCGCCGGTGACCGTGAAGGCGGTCGCGATCGGGTAGCCGGCGAACACCCCGATCGCGACGAGCGCGGCCGCGGTGAGGAGCGCGACGATGGCCGCGCCGGCCGTGAGGGTGACGCCGCCGATCAGCTCGGTCCCCACCGCCTCCGTCACGTTCGCGCCCTGCAGGATCGCGCCGAGCAGCCCCAACACGCCGACGACGAGCCCCGCGCGCATCACCGAGATGGCGTTGGCGCCGACCGCCGGAGCGAACGGGGTCGACCCGGAGGAGCCGGCGCCGATCGACCACGCCATGAAGAGGCTGGCGGCGGCGGCCACCCCGAGGGTGGCGACGGTTACGATGATCATCTTACTGCTGCCCGTCTTCGTACCCTTCGCGGAGTCCAGTCAGGGTGCGCCGGACGAGAAGGAACCCGAAGAAGAAGAACCCGAGCAGGGCGACGAGGATCACGACAAACAACGGTTCGACCGGGAGCATACACTCGAATCCGTCGGAACGGTGTTATGCGTTTCGGCACCACGATCCGCCGGGTCGCCCGCCCTCCGGGCGGTGACTAAAACGCGCTTTTGTGCCTAAGCTAGCTATAAGCTATCGCCGGCACAAGGTATCGACGCGACCCCCGCTTCGGCCCTCACTCCTCGGTCGGCCATCGATCGAGACGGCACGCGATGTCCGCCCGTTCGGATCTCTCTCCCGATCCCCTGCCCCCCTCTTCCACCGGTCGACCGACCCGCGGGGCGTCGCCGTCGCCCGCCGACGTTCCCCGTTCGGCGGGCGTCACGTCTCCGACGACCGGCGGCGGTCCCGACCGTCGCTCCGAGACGGCGTCACGCCTGATCCCGCAGCTCACGGCGCTATCCGGAACTCCTCGAAGACCGCTCCGTCCGGCGTGACGAGCCGACCGCTCAGGGCGTTCTCGTCCCCGGCGGTCGGTTCGAACTCCGCGTGCGCCGGGCGGTTCCCCCGCGGCTGCGCGTGGCTCCCCGGGTTCAGTATCGGGAGCCCGCCGCCGTCGTCGAACCGGGGACGGTGGCTGTGGCCGCAGATCACGGCGTTCGCGTCGCGCTCCCTGGCGAGCATCGCGAGTCCGGTGTCGCCGTTGCGGTGCCGGTGGGTGACCGCGAACCGGACGCCGGCGTATTCCACCGTCCGCACCTCCGGGAGCCGATCGCGGATCGCCGCGTCGTCGTTGTTTCCGTACACGCCTCGCAGGGTCCGGGCGGTCGACTCGAACGCGTCGAGCACCGGTTCGCGGTAGAAGTCGCCGGCGTGGACGACGATCTCGGCCTCCCGGACCGCGTCGAGGGTCCGGCCCTGGAGCTTCGACTCCTCGCGTGCGTGCGTGTCGGAAACGACGACGAGCATGGTCCCGTTCGGCCCGCCCCGGGCTTAAAAAGCGCGCCCCGGGACGGCGGCGGCCCTCGTCCCCGGGGCGGGCGCACCGCCCGAGGCTCGGCGGTCCCGCGCCGGGACGCCGCGTGTCGGTCCCGACACGATTTAGGTGGCCCGCCCGCAACGGGTCGGTAATGAGCACTCAGGCCGCGACGGAGGAGCGGACGGTCGTGATCGGGCTGGAGGTCCACGTCCAGCTCGAGACCGACACGAAGATCTTCTGCGGCTGCTCGACGGAGCCCGAAGAGGACGAGGAGCCGAACACGCGCACGTGCCCGACCTGCCTCGGGCTGCCGGGCGCGCTGCCGGTCCTCAACGAGGCCGCCGTCGAGGCCGCCGTGAAGGTGGGGAAGGCGATCGACGCCGACATCCCCGAGACGACCACGTTTCACCGGAAGAACTACTACTACCCCGACCTGCCGAAGAACTTCCAGCTCACGCAGTACGACGCCCCGATCTGCCAGTCCGGCGAGTTGGAGGTCCGCGTCGGCGACGAGGCCCGCACCATCGGGATCACCCGCGCGCACCTCGAAGAGGACCCCGGGAGCCTCCAGCACGCCGGCGGCTCCATCGAGTCGGCGACGCACACCCTCGTCAACTACAACCGCGCCGGGACGCCCCTGATGGAGATCGTCACCGAGCCGGACTTCCGGTCGCCGGCGGAGACGCGGGCGTTCCTCGCGAAACTCGAAGAGGTACTGGAGTACCTCGGCGTCTTCGACCCGACACGCGACGGGAGCCTGCGCGTCGACGCCAACGTCTCGCTGGTCCCCGACAGCGCGGTCGCCGACGACGGGACGATCACCGGGGACGCGCTCGCGGACGTGAACCGCGCCGAAGTGAAGAACATCTCCAGTCACAAGGGCGCCGAGCAGGCGCTCGCGTACGAGGTCACCAGACAGGAGAACGTGCTCCGGCGCGGCCGCGAGATCGAACAGGAGACCCGCCACTGGGACGAAGCGCGCGGTGTCACCGTCTCGATGCGCTCGAAGGAGGCCGAGAAGGACTACCGTTACTTCCGGGAGGCCGACCTTCCCGCCCTCGAAGTCTCCGACTGGAAAGAGCAGATTCCGATCCCGGAGCTGCCCGACGCCCGCCGCGAGCGCTTCCGCGAGGCGTACGGGCTCGACCGCGAGTCCGCCTCGAAGCTCACCTCCACGAAGGCGGTCGCAGACTTCTTCGAGGACGTGGCCGAATCGTTCGATCCCGAACTCGCCGCGACGTGGGTCGCCGACAACCTGCTCGGCGAGCTCAACTACCGGGAGATGTCGATCACGGACGTGGAGGACCGGCTCGACGAGTTCACACGCCTCATCGAACTCGTCGCCGCCGAGGAGCTAACGGTGAAAAACGCCGAGGAGGTCGTCCTCCGCGAGATGCTCGACGAGGGCGAGGACCCCGAGACCGTCATCGAGCGCGAGGGGCTCGGCGTCGCCGGCTCCGGCGAAGTCGAGGCCGCCGTCGCGGCCGCCATCGACGGCAACCCCGACGCGGTCGACGATTACCACGACGGCGACGAGAGCGCGATCAACTTCCTCGTCGGACAGGTGATGCAGGCGACGGGCGGGAGCGCCGACCCCGGCGAGGTGAACGGGCTGCTCCGCGAGGAGCTGGACGAGTAACTTCCGTGAGTACCCGCATCGAGGCCGCGCGCCGATGAACGTCACCGTCGAAGTCGTCGGCGAGGGGACGGCGGAGTACGACCTCCCCGACGACGCCACCTACGCCGACCTCATCCGCGAAGCGGGCTACCACCCGCAGGAGGCGTCGGCGCTGGTCGACGGCTCGCCGGTTCCCGGCGACCGCGTCGTCGACGCAGAGGAAGTTCGGCTGCTCCGGCTGATTAAGGGCGGATCGACGGGCGGCAGCCCGGCGAACGATAGCCCGGCGGACGGCGGCGCGTGAGCGGGGAGCGCGACCCGCCAGAGGGCATCGCGATAGAGACGCCCTCGCCGGACGATCGCCTCGATGTTCTCCGCGTGCTCGACGCCGCCATGCTGGAAACGACCCCCGAAGCCGTCGACGCCGCGATCGGCGCGGATGACGCCCTCGTCGCGCGGTTCGAGAGGACGGACGCGGTCGTCGGCGCGCTGGTCGCGACGCGCCCGAAGCCGGAGCGGCTCCACGTCGACGCCGTCGCGGTCAGGCGGGCGCGTCGCGGGCGGGGGATCGGCTCCGCGCTCGTCGCCGCGGCGGTGCGACGCGCCGAGCGCGACCCCGAGGTCGCCGCGGTCACCGCCGAGTTCGACCCGAAACTGGAGGGGTTCTACCGGGACCTCGGGTTCGACGCGATGTCGGCGACGGGCTCCGACGAGTCCGACCGATTGCGGGGTCGCCGTCGAGTCGACGAGGGGTGACTTCGGAACCCCCGACCACCGGCGCGACTGAGCAGGCGGATCTTCCGCGTCGACCTTCCCGGATCAGGCGCGGACGACGAGCACGGTGAGGTCGGAAAAGGCGCTGTCGGCCGGGTCGTCGCCGCCGGCGCCGTCGGCCAGCGTCCCGAGGTCGGTCCGCGTAATCTGCTCGTCGGAGTGAGTCAGCCGTTCGCAGACGAGCGCGTCGAGGCCCCGGTCCGCGCCCCCGCTGACGAGTTCGGCCGCGATGTCTTCGGGCATCCAGTCGTACGGACGCGGGATCACGATCAGGTTGCGGTCGCCGACGGCCCGGCCGAGGCGCGCGAGAGCGGGCGAAACGTCGCCCCTAACGTGGAGCGTCTCGAAGACCGACTCCTCCAGCGGCGTTCGCGCCCGGCTCGCGGCGACCTGCACCGAGGAGATCCCGGGGACGACCGCGACCGGCGCGTCGACCGCGGCCTCGACCTTCCCGAGGAACTGGTAGCCGGAGTGGTTCGGATCGCCCATGAGCACGGCGACCCCGCGCGCGCCGTCGGCGACGCGGTCGGCGAACCGCCCGAGCGCCTCGGGCTCGTCGCGGTAGCCGCAGGTGATCAGCTCCGCGTCCGTCTCGTCGGCGACGAAGTCGACGACCGTCTCGAAGCCGACGACGACATCCGCGTCTCGGAGCAGCCGCCCCGCGCGCCGCGTCAGCAGCTCGGTGTTCCCCGGGCCGATGCCGACGGCGTGGACGAGTTCCTCGCCCCCAGAACCGGTCCGCGGCGGCTCCGGCGTCGCGCTCGCCGTCTCGGCCGGGCGATCCGGAAGCGTCGGTGGATTCGGCTCGTCGTCCGCCTTGTCGTCCGCCTCGTCGTCCGGCTCGTCACCCGTCTCGTCGCCCGTCACAGCTCGACCGCTCCGTCGCGGGCGTCGCTGGCGACGTGGACGAGTTCGTTCGTCAGCCCGGCCGCGAGGCCGCTCCCGCCGCGGCGGCCGACGTTCGTCACCGCGGGCACGCCGTGTGCGGCGCAGATCGCCCGGATCCGCTCGCGCGAGTCGGCGGCTTTCACGAACCCGACGGGCGTCGCGACGACGGCCGCCGGTCGGGTGCCGCTCTCGATGCAGTCCGCGAGCGCGAGCGCCGCGGTCGGCGCGTTTCCGACGACCGCGATCGCCCCGTCGTAGACGCCCTCGCGGTCGAGTTCGAGCACGGCCGCCGCGGTGCGCGTCATCCCGGTCTCGGCGGCCAGCTCGGCGCCGTTGCCGATCGCCTTCCGCACCGCGCAGCCGTGCCCCCGACCGGTGATCCCGGACTTCACCATCGTGATGTCCGTCACGATCGGTCGCTCGTCGAGCACCGCCCGCGCGCCGGCGCGGACCGGCTCGCTCTCGTCGCCGCCGGTGAACCGGACGAGGTGCTGGAACTCCGGATCGCCGGTCGCGTGCACCGACTTCGCGCGCAGCCGGTCCGCGAGCGTCTCCTGCGGAACGAGTTCGTGAACCCGGTCCATGCTGGTCTCGGCGATGTCCATCGCCGCCTCGGTCGTCGCGCCGAGGTCGGCGTACGCCTCGCTGTCGTCCGTGTCGTCGTGCGTCGTCGTGTCGGATGCGTCGTTTTTGTCGTCGTGCGTCGTCGTGTCGGATGCGTCGTTCATGTGCGTTGATAATGGTCGTAATCGAATTTACTCGCCCGCTTCCGGGTGTCCCGCGAGCGCGTCCGCCTCGCCGGCGTCCCGCGACTCGCGCTCTTCGATCGCTCCCTCGGCGCGGAGGTTCAGGTCGCGCAGGCGCTCTTCGGTCCTCGAATCGGCGTCCCAGAGGCCGCGGTCGATCGCCTCCAGCAGCGTGTCGGTGATCGAGTCGAGCGCCCACGGGTTCACGTCCGCCAGCCACTCGCGGCGGTCCTCGTCGAAGGCGTACTCGTCGGCCACGGCCTCCCAGAGGGTGTCGCTCACGACGCCGGTGGTGGCGTCCCAGCCGAGGACCACGTCGACCGTCGTGGAGAGGTCGCCAGCGCCCTTGTAGCCGTGCTCCTCCATCGAGTCGAGCCAGCGCGGGTTCAGGACGCGCGAGCGCATCGCCTTCCGGACCTTCTCCTCGTTGGTATAGATGCGCACGTCGTCGGGGTCCGATGAGTCGCCGACGTAGGAGGCGGGCTCGGCGCCCGCGTGCTCCGTGACCGCGGTGATGAACCCGCCGTGGAACGCGTACCAGTCGGAGGAGTCGAACTCGTCCTGCTCGTCGGTGTCCTCGATCTTCACGGTCGCCTCGACGTTCGAGAGGCGGCGCTCGAACGCGTCATGCGCCTCGCTCACGCGGCCGCGCTTCCCGAGGGCGTAGCCGCCCCACTGGGTGTACACCGCCGCGAGGTCCGAGCGGTCCTCCCACTCGCCCTCGTCGACCGCCTTGTTCGTGCCGGCGCCGTAGCCGCCGGGCGTCGTCGTGAACACCCGGTGACGGGCGGCCGACTCGGGGTCGTCAATCCCGGCCTCAGCCAGCTCGTCGGCCTCCTCCTCGACGTGTTTCTTGACGTAGTTGCGGTCGTGCGGCTCGTCCAGATCGACCACGGCGTCGACGGCGTCGTGGATCGCTCCCGCCGCCGCGGGGAACGCGTCCCGGAAAAGCCCGGAGACCCGCGTGGTCACGTCGATCCGCGGGCGACCCAGTTCGTCCAGCGGGATCGGCTCCACGTCCTCGACGCGGCCGGCGTCGGACCACACCGGCTCGACGCCCATCAGCGCGAGCACCTGCGCGACGGTCTCCCCCCGCGTCCGGACGGTGGGCGTCCCCCACGCGACGACGCCGACCTCCTCGGGGTACTCTCCCGCGTCATCTACGTGGCGGTCCAAGATCCCCTCGGCGACTTCCCTGCCCACGTCCCACGCGGCGCGGGCGGGCACCTTCCGCGGGTCGAGCGTGTAGAAGTTCCGCCCCGAGGGGAGCAGGTCGACGCCGCCGCGGGTGGGCGCGCCGCTGCCGCCCGGCGGGACGTACCCGCCGGCGAGCGCGTCGGCGACGTTGCCGACCTCCGCGCGAGCGCCGCCGACGCGCGGAGCGGCTTCCTCGCAGACGTAGCGGAGCGCCTCGCGGAGGTCGTCGTGGGCGCCCGACTTCGCCCGGCCGTCGCCGAGGGTGTCGACGTCGACGACGAGGAGGTTCATGTTGACCTCGTCGTCGGGGTCGGCCTCGCGCTCCGACGCCGGCACGTCGAAGTCGTGCGCCGCGAGCGTCGCCACGAGGTCGCAGCTCACCTCGTGGACGCGGTCGGCGGCGGCCGCGTACGTCATTCCGAGGGCCTCGTCGTAGGCGCCGGGTCGCTCGCGCATCCGGTCGTAGTCGACGCCGAGGACGCCCGCGACCGACTCGCGGAGGCTCGGCGCCCCGGGGTTCTCCAGCCGGGTGAGAGCGACGAGGTACTCCACGAGCCGGTCGCCCGCGGGCGGCTCGCCGAGGGTGTGCAGCCCCATCCGGATCTGGGTGGTCTTCACGTCGGTCAGGTACTCGTGGACTCGCTCGACGAGGTCGTCGATCGGGAGTTCGTCACCCGCCACCTCGCCCGCCGCGAGCGTGGAGCCGGCCTCCTCGGGGCCGCGCACGTCGGCCTTCTGATCGATGTCGCCCACGACCCCCAGCTCGACCGCGAGGTCCAGATCGTCGACCGCCTCGCGGATCCGGCGTTCGAGTCGCTCGCCGTCGTCGGGGCGCGCGTCGATCGTCCCGGCCTCGCGGTACTGGTCGGCCAGCTCCTCCAGCTCCGCAAGGTCGTCGTACGTCCCGGCATTCGCCATCGGCGGCGTGAGGTGGTCGACGACGGCGGCGTACGACCGGCGCTTCGCCTGCGTCCCCTCGCCGGGGTTGTTGATCACGTAGGGGTAGACGTTCGGGAGGTCGCCGACCAGCTGGTCGGGGGCGGACGACGAGTCCAGCCCGACGGTCTTCCCGGGGAGCCACTCCAGCGAACCGTGCGTGCCCATATGGACGACCGCGTCGGCGTCGAACGACTCGCGGACCCAGCCGTAGAAGGCGACGTAGTCGTGGGGCGGCTGGAGGTCGGAGTCGTGGTACACCTTCGAGGGGTCCATCCCGAATCCGCGCGGGGGCTGGACCGTCACGAGGACGTTCCCGAACTCGACGCCCGGGATCGCGAAGGGGCGGTCGGGCGGGTCGCCCCACTCCGCGAGGACGGCCTCGCGGAAGTCGGAATCGAGGCCCGCGAACCGCTCGCGGTAGGCGTCGGGCGCGACCGTGTCGACGCTCAGCTCGCGGACGTCCTCCGGGGCGACCCAGCGGTCGTCGAGGGTGAGCTGGGACGTGAGCGCGTCCATGAGCGCCTCGCCGTCGGTCGGGGGTCCGGCGGCCGCGGCGCCGCTGTCCCCGTCGCTGCCGTCGATTCCGCCGGTCTCTCCGAGGTCGTACCCGCGGTCGTCCAGTTCCGCGAGGAGGTTCACCGTGCTCTCGGGGGTGTCCAGTCCGAACGCGGTCCCGATCCCGTCGTCGCTCGGCGGGTAGTTGTGGAGGACGACCGCCACCCGCGCCTCGTCGTTCGGGAGGTGCCGGAGCCGCGCCCAGTTGACCGCCAGCGACGCGACGTGGTCGATCCGGTCGTCGATCGGGAAGTGCCGTTTCGGAGCCGATCCGATCCCCGCCTCGTCTTCGGTGCGCTCCTTCCCCGAGACGGGGTGGGTGATCACGTTGCCGTCGAACTCCGGCAGCGCCACCGAGAGCGCGAGCTCGAACCCCATCACGCCCGTGTCGCTGGCCTCGTAGCGCGAGCGCGAGCGCATCGTCGTCACGGTCTGAAGCACGGGGACGCCGAGGCGGTCGAGGAACACCTCCGCGGCGCCGTCGCCCTCGTCGCTCGCGTTCCGGCCGCGCTCGTCCATCGACAGCGCGAACATGAACGACGAGCACATCGCGTCGACGACCGGGTCGCCGTCGTCGTCGAGCAGCCACTCGTCGGTGACGCGCTCGGCGTCCCAGCCCTCCTCGTCGCCCGCGGGGTCGCAGAACACCGGGAGCGCGTCGACGCCGCGCTCCTCCAGCGCGCGCACCTGCGCGTCGACGTAGCGGGTGTTCTCGTGGGTCCAGTGGGACGCGTAGAACCAGACGCCGACCGTCGGCGTCTCCGGGTCCAACGTCGCGGTCAACTCCTCGTAGCTCGCGCCCGGGTGGTCGGGGTGGTAGACCCCCTCCGACGGCAGCGCGACCGGGTCGTCGTGCTCGTAGCCGCCGGGAGGCGCGTCGGCCGCCGCACCGTAGGCGTCGGCGAGGAACCGCAGGAGGTTCATGAGGTTGGCGGTCCCGCCGTGCTCCAGGTACTCGCGAGTCCGCGTCGCGAGCTCGGCGTCGGCCGTCGTGTCCTCGGCGGCGAACGCGTCGCCGGTCGCCTTCACGACGACCGGGACACCCGCCTCGCGGAGCCGTTCCGTCGCGCGCTCGTACCCCGGCATGCTGTCGGTGCCGCCGTGGAGCCACAGCACGACCGCCGCGGCGTCCGCCGCCACCAGCTCCGACAGGAAGTCGTCCACGTCCGTCGGGTCGTCGAGGTCTCCCTTTGACCGGGCGAGGAGGTCGACCTCCGTCTCGCCCGCCGCGGCGGCTACCGACCCGAGCTCGTTCTCAGTCGCCGTGTAGAATCCGATCGTCGTCATAAGGTTTGTAAAGCACCATTGTTGTAAGTCAACTGTGCTTGACGAAGGTAGGAACAAAAACCCACCGACGCCGGACGCCGGTTTCGATGACGTGGTCGGGCAGACGGAGCTGAAGCGGGCGCTCGCGGCCGCCGGCAGCAACGACGCGCTCTCCGGCGTGTTGGTCTGCGGCGAGAAGGGGACCGGGAAGTCGACACTCGCCCGCGCGCTCGCGTCGGCCCTCCCCGAGCGGCGCGTCGTCGCGGACTGCCGGTACGGCTGTCCGCCCGGCGACCCGAGCCGGCAGTGTCAGCGGTGTCGGCGGCGGGCGAGCCTCCCGGCCGCGACCCGGCGGGCGCCCTTCGTCACCCTGCCGCTGGGAACGACCCGCGAATCGATCGTGGGTTCGCTGTCGGTCGCGGACGCGCTCGACGGCGACGCCGCGTTCGATCCGGGGCTGCTGGCGCGCGCGAACCGGGGCGTCCTCTACGTGGACGAGGTGAACCTCCTCGGCGATCACCTCGTCGACGTGGTGCTCGACGCGGCCGCATCGGGCGTGAACGCGGTGGAGCGCGACGGGGTTTCGCTGACCCATCCCGCGTCGTTCACGCTGATCGGAACGATGAACCCGGAGGAGGGGGCGCTCAGGCCGCAGCTTCGCGACCGGTTCGACCTCGCTATCGACGTGACCGGCCTCGACGCGACCGAGGACCGGATGGCGGTGGTCGACCGGGCGCTCGGCCGCGGCTCCGGGGCGGGAGGCGGTGGGGCAAAAGGCGACGAGGCGGGAGGCGATGGGGCGGAAGGCGACTCCCCGGAACCCGCCCTCTCCGACCCGGCCGCGGCGATCGCCGACGCCCGCGACCGCCTCCCAGACGTGACGCTGCCGGATTTGTTCGTCCGCGATCTAGTGGAACTATGTCGCGACGCCGGCGCCGATGGGCACCGGGCGGACATCGCGACCGCCCGGTGTGCCCGCACTCTCGCCGCGTTGGACGGGCGGACGCGGGTGATCGAGGGCGACCTGCGCGAGGCCGCATCGTGGGCGCTCCCGCACCGCCTGCGCACCGACCCCTTCGAGGAGGAGGCGGACGCCGACGAACTGATCGACGACCACCTCGACGACGGAGGACAGGGAGAAGGTGAGGACCGCGACGAGGCCGGATCCGACGAGAGCGAACCCGGTGAAGGTAAATCCGACGAAGGCGACCTCGACGAGGGCGAATCCGACGGTGACGAGCCCGGCGAAAGCGATCCCAACGAAAGCGGGGCCGACGGCGAGGGCGACGAGGCCGACGACGGGACCGGCGAGGAGGAGCGCCCGGCGGCCGGAGACGGCGATTCGGAACGGGGACCCGGTTCCGGCTCGGAACGGCGATCCGATTCCGGCTCTGCCGAGGCGGGGGAAGCCGGCGGTGGCGACGGCGGAGCCGAGGATGGTGGAGACGACGGCGATAGGGGCGACGAAGGCGGTGAGTGTGACGACGGAAGCGACGAGGGCGGCGACGACGAGGCGACGCCGCTGGTTCCGGGAAGCGAACGGGCCGGCGTCGGCGACGCCGTCGCGCCGGAGGTGGAGGCGCCCGACGCCGGGGCGACGACCGCGGGCGACGGCGCTGGTCGGGGGAGCGCCGCCCCCTCGGCACGCGGGGCCGGGGCGCGGGTCCGGACCGAGCGCACGACCGCGGACGACCGGATCGACGCGGGGGCCTCGATCCGGGCGGCCGCCGAGCGCGGCGGGCGGGCGGTCGAGGAGCGCGACCTCCGGCGGTCCGTCCGCGCCGCCGACGCGGAGACGCTGGTGTGTTTCGCCGTCGACGCCTCCGCGTCGATGCGGGGGCCGATGAGGGCGGCGAAGGGCGCCGCGATCGACCTGCTCCGCGACGCCTACGAGCACCGTGACGCCGTCTCGCTGGTGGCGTTCGCCGGCGACGACGCCGCCGTCCTGCTCCCGCCGACCGACGACGTGGGACGGGCGGCCCGGCACCTGAAGGACCTCCCGACGGGCGACCGCACCCCGCTGGCGGCGGGGGTGGAGACCGCGGCGGACGCGATCGCTCGCGCCGACGCCGACGTGTCGCTGGCGGTCGTCGTCACCGACGGCGGGGCCAACGGCGCGGACCGACCCACCGGGGCCGCCCGCGATGCCGGCGGTCGGCTCCGCGAGGCCGCCGACCGAACGCTGGTGGTCGACGCCGGCGAGGGGGACGGGGTCGTGGCGACCCTCGTCGACGCGACCGGCGGAGAGCGCGTGCCCTTATCGACGCTGTCGGCCGAGCGGGTCGACCGTGAACTCGGCGGAGCGACGGGCGACCGGGCCACGGAGCGGTAGTCGGCTTCGCCCGCGCCGCTCACTCCTCGACGGGGAACGCGTCGTGGAGGTCGTGGTGGGTCTCGCCCAGCCCGTCGAGCAGGCCGTCGCCGTGGGTCGCGAGGCGGGCGAGGCTCCGCTCGGCGTCGCGGACGGCGACGAGTCGGCCGCGGACGTAGTCGCTTTCGGGGTCGTCCGCGTCGAGCGTCGCCACCTCCTCCTCCAAGTCGACGAGCGCGGCGTCGAGGTGTCGACGCAGTTCGTCGAGCGTTTCGGCGGTCGCGAGCCCCTCGATGGGGCCCGCAAGCTCGCCGTCCAGTTCCTTCTCGGCGTGCTCGCGCGCGGCGCGGTCGTCGGTGCCGAGAACGTTCATCAGGCCGAGTCGTAGGGCTTCGAGTTCGAGACAGCTCATGTTATTGTAGCGTGTCGTGGACCAAATCGGAGACGATGCGCTCGCGGTCGAGGTGCGAGGAGACGATGCGGTCCGCGTCGGCCTCGCCGACGCCGCCGTACCAGACGCCGTCGGGATAGACGGCCACCATCGGGCCGTCGCCGCACTGGTCGAGACAGGAGGTCCGGGTGACGCGCGCGTCGCAGGCGTCGGAGTCCCGGACGGCCTGCCGGAGTCGTTCGAGCACGGCGGGCGACCCCGCGGCCGCGCAGGTCTGGTTCGTGCAGACCGCGACGTGGTGGGCGGGGGCGTCGTGGGCGTGCGGGTCGTCGTCGACGTTCTCGCGGTCGGCGTGGGCCGCGTCGTGGGTCAGCGCGCGGAGCATCGCCCGCGCGCCGCCCTCGTCGGCCTCGTACCCGTCGAGCTCCACCTTGTACTTGCAGGTGTCACAGGACATCTCGACGCTCCCGGTCCGGGCCTCCTGCCAGCGGTCCGAGAGCACGTCGAGCAGCCGCGGGTCCGTCCCGAGGGGCTCGCCCGGCGCCGCGGCGACGTAGGGGTACTCCTCGTCGAACGCCTCGGCGCCCTCCGCGATCCGGCCGGTGAGCACGCCGTCGCCGAGCATGTACGGGAGAACGACGACCGCGTCCGGCCGCTGACGGGCGACCCGGTGGAGCGTCTCGCCGAGGACCGGGTCGGTCACGCCGATGAAAGTCGCGCGCACGTCCGCGAAGTCCCGACCCTCGTACAGGAGCCGGGCGAGCTTGTGTACGTCCGCGTTGGCGTCGGGGTCCGAGGAGCCCCGAGCGCACAGCACGACCGCGACCTCGTCGTCCGCGCGGTCGACGCCCAGATCGCGCTCGACGGCCGCCGCGCGGTCGTCGAGCAGGTCGAGCAGCGCCGGGTGGACCCCGAGGTGCGAGCCGTTCCGGATCTCCAGATCGGGGTGTTCGGCCCGCGCGCGCTTCACCGCGAGCGGCACGTCGTTCTTGACGTGGCTCGCCGCGAACAGCGAGAGGTGGACCACCGACACGCGGGAGACGGTTCCCGCGAGGCCATCGATCCCCTCGTCGACGGCCGGCGACGCGAGTTCGAGGAACGCGGCGTCGACGGGGACGCCCAGCCGCGACTCCAAGTCGGCCGCGAGCGTCCGCACCTGCTCGTTCGACTTCTCGCGCCGGGAGCCGTGGCCGACGAGCAGCACCGCCTCGTCCGACAGCGACGAGGGGGTCGGGGCGGCGTCGCTGCTCACGACGGACCCACCTCTTTCTCTTCCCCTTCCTCTTCCCCCTCCTCTTTTTCTTCCTCTCCCCGCCGTCCGTCGCCGGCTCCCCCGCGGACGCGCTCGACGCTCCGGAGGGTCTTGCGCCGCCGGAGGGGAGCGAACAGGCCGGACGCCGCGCTCCCCTCGTACAGCCACTCGCCGAGCGCGGGGCCGGCGTCGTCGGCGACGCCGAACCAGTACCCGCCCGACGAGGACTCGTTCAGGTCCCCGTAGGGCGCGTCGACGGGCGCCGCGTCGAGGTGGCGGCGGACGGTCGCGAGTAGCGCCTCGTCGTCGTGGACGACCGAGATCCCGACCGCGTTCGCCTCGGACTTGTAGCAGACCGTCCCGCAGCCCTCGACGATCCCGCGGAGGAGCTGGCGGCGGTGGTCGTCGAGCGCCGAGAAGCGGTAGCCGCCGGAGGCGCCCCCGTCAGAGGCGCCCCTACCGGACGCCTCACCGCCGGTCGGGAGCCCGAACGCGGCCGCCCCCCGGCGCGCCGCGGGCGTCTCGGCCGCGACGACGTACTCGTCGCTCGTGCGAGTCACGTCGGTGTCGTGGGCGTACGCCCGCTCCGTCACCTCGCGCTCGCGGTCCACGTCGCGCGCGCCGAACAGCGCCGCGACCCGCTCGGCCGCCGGCGCGCCGCCGACCCGAACCCGGACCGCGTCGCCGTCGACCGCGCCGTCCGCGGCCACGCGTCCCCACAGGTACGCGGCTTGCGGCGACGCGGCGAGGAGGTCGTCCGGCGCCTCCGGCAGCGGGTCGTCCGTCCAGTCCGCGTGCTCGCTCATTCGGCCTCCCCCTCCCCTTCCTCCTCCCCTTCCCCCTCCGCCGGCGCGGCAGCGTCGTCTCTCTCCGCCGGCGCGACCGCGATCGCGTCGAGCGGGCACGCCGCGGCCGCTCCGCGGGCGTCGTCGATCCGGTCGTCCGCGAACGTCGCCGTCACGCTCGTTTCCGTTCGCTCGACCGCCTCGGCGGCGTCGGGGTCGAACGCCGCGAGCCCGTCGTCGTCCTCCACGAACCGGGGGTCGCGGACGAGACACGCGAACACGCCGTCGCAGGCGTCGCGGTCGACCGTCACCGCGTAGCCGGTCGAGTCGCTCGTCGCAGTGGTTGGCTCGCTCATCTCAGTAGTCGTACTTCGTCTCGTAGCCGCGCGGCGTGACCATCCGGCCGTCCCACACGTACGTCTCCTCGTTACCGACGACGACGGTCGTCGTCATGTCCACGAGGTCGGTCTCGCCGTACGACTCCAGCTCGCCGAGCGTGGTGATCTCGATCTCCTCGTCGTCGCGGCCGGCGCCGTGGACGATGCCGACCGGGGTGTCGTCTGCGCGGTGTTCGCGGAGGATCTCACAGGCCGTCTCCCAGTTCTCTCGGCGCTTGCGGCTCCACGGGTTGTAGACGGTGATCGTGAACCCCTCGCCGGCGACGGCGTGGAGCCGCGATTCGATCTCGTCCATCGGGGTGAGGTGATCCGAGAGCGACACCGACACGGAGTCGTTCACCAGCGGCGCGCCCAGCCGCGCGCCGCACGACTGCGCCGCGGGGACGCCGGGGACGACCTCGAAGTCGACCGCCGAGGCGGTCGCGCCCTTCGACTCCAGTATCTCCAGCGCCAGCCCCGCCAGCGCGTACACGTTCGGGTCGCCGGAGCCGACGATCGCCACGTCGTTGCCGGCGAGCGCGCGGTCGATCGCCTCCTCGGTGCGGGACACCTCCCCGCACATCGGCGTGTCGTACAGCTCGTCCGCCTCCTCGGTGATCTCGTCGGGAATGAGGTCGATGTAGGTGGTGTAGCCGACGATGTGGTCGGCGTCCGCCAGCGACGACTTCGCCCGCGCGGTCATGCCCTCCGCGTGGCCGGGGCCGAGCCCGACGGCGACCAGCCGGCCGGGGTCGGCGTCGAAGTCGTCGACGGTCGCCTCCACCTTCTCTTTCGTGTCGTCGGAGGCGCCGCCGCAGGCGCTCGCGGAGTCGGCGCCCGTCGCGTCCGCCGACGCGCCGCAGGTCGTCGTTTCCGTCTCGGTCTCCGTGCTGTCCGTCTCGTCAGTCGTGCCGCCGCATGCGTCGCTCATTGTGTGGTGTGTCCTCAGAAGTCCTCCACGTCACGCCCGCCGCGCGGGGTGACGAGGTACGGTCGGTAGTCGTTGCGCCAGACCTCGGTCTCGTGGGTGCCGACGAGGATCGACGTGCCCATGCCGCCGACCTCCTCGTCGTGGTCGGTCGCCTCGCCGAGCGTCGTCAGGGTGTACGTCTCCCCGTCGACGTTGCGGCCGGCGTCGCCCCGGCCGGCGTCGTTGACGATGGCGACGGGCACGTCGTCGTGACGCGCCTCGCGTATCGCCTCGATCGCGCGCTCGTAGTCGCGCCAGCAGTTGTACAGGACGATCACGAAGTCGGCGACCGCCGCGGCGTGGAGCTTCTCCTCGATCTCCGCCCAGCCGCGCCACTTGTCCGACAGCGAGACCGTACAGAAGTCGTTCGACAGCGGCGCGCCGAGCGTCGCCGCGAGGCTCAGCCCCGCCGTGACGCCGGGAACGATCTCGATCGGTACGTCGGTCGCCGCCTCCGCCTCGGCCATCGTGAACAGCAGGTCAGATTTGCCGTACACGTTCGGGTCGCCGCCGGAGACGTGCGCCACGTCCTGTCCGTCGCGGACGCGCTCGAACGCCTCGCGGGCCAGTTCGACCTGCTTCCCCATCGACGACCGAACCAGCTCCTGCTCCGCGTCCTCCTGCTCGTCTTCGGGCGGGAGCGTCCCGTTCTCGCGGAGGAACGCCTGATACAGGTTCGATGCGATCACGCAGTCGGCCTCCTCGACGACGCGCCGGGCGCGCTCCGTCAGCTCGTCCGGGAGCCCCGGGCCGATGCCGACGACGTACAGCGCCCCGTAGCCCTCGGGCACCTCGCCGTCGGGGTCGCCGCCGGCGGCCGCGCGCGAGTCGGGGAGCGGCGCCCGATCAGGTGACGACCCGTCGCCCGTCCCGCCGCTCATCGCCCCACCGCCACGGTGACGCTGTTCTCGTGGCCGATCTTCTCGACGACGAGTTCGTGGTCGCGGCCGCCGGCGATGGCCGACGCCTCGGAGACGCCGGGCCAGCCGATCAGCTCCTTCGAGCGCGACGGCGTCGGCCCCTCGTGCGCTTCCAGCGTCTCCTTCTCGAAGCTCACGACCCCGAGGCCGCGCGCCTCGGCCGCCTCCAGCAGCCCCGGCTCCTCCTCCTTGCGGGTGCCGGTGGCGACGTACTCCACGTCCCCCCACTCGGCGTCGGCCTCGGCGAGCGCGCGCTCCCACGCGGCCTCGAACTGCTCGGCGGTCGCGCCCGAGACGCTGCCGGTCCCGAGGACGACGCCCTTGCCGGGATCGCCGTTCCGCTTCAGCACGGTCACGTCGTCGCCGGCGAGGACCGCCCGCGGGCCGTCAAGCCGGGCGACGGGGCCGAGCTCGTCGTCGAGGACGGCGAGGTTCGTCGCGACCGTCGAGTCGCCGTTGACGACGTGGGCGTCGAGCGCCTTCGCGCGCTCCTCGACGCCTTGCTTGCCCGCCGCCTCGCTGGCGGTCGTCATCGCCGGCACCGCGCCCAGCGAGGCGAGGTCCTCGGCCACCTGGTTCGCGCCGTGGTGACCGCCCGTGAGCGGGATGGCCCACGTCAGCGCCTCGTCGACGACGACCACCGCCGGGTCGTCCCACTTGTCGTCGAGCAGCGGCGCGGTCTTGCGCATCGCGATGCCGCTGGCCATCAGCCCACAGAACACGTCGTACTCGCCCCAGTGCTCCGCGAACACGCCGCCGTGGTACTCCAGCAGGTCGATCCGGTCGTACCGGTCGGCGAGCCCCGCCTCGATCTCCTCGGCGGTCTCGCGCTTGCGCTCGAAGGTGACGATTCCGAGCGTCTCGGCCACCTCGCCGTCGGAATCCGGCGTCGAACAATGCCCGCCGCCGGAGTCGCTGTCGGAGTCGCCGTCGGCGTCGCCGTCATCCGATCCGTTCGTGCCGCCCGATGCGTTCGCCGTGTCGTCGTCCGTGCTCATTTCGTAGATCCCTCCGTGATCGCGTCGGCGTCGTCCGCGTCTCGCTCGCCCTCGCCCTCGCTCCCATCTCGCGGGTCACTTCGTTCCCCGCTCGAATCGAGGTCTCGCTCGCCCTCGCCCTCGCCCTCGCTCCCGCCATTGGCCCAATCGCCGTAGAGGTAGGAGCGCTCGTAGCCGCCACCGGTGACCGCCTCGCCGACGACCACGAGCGCGGAGGCGCGGTAGCCGGCCTCCTCGACCGCGTCGGCGATGTCGGCGACCGTCCCGCTTATCACGTCCTCGTCGGGCCACGAGGCGTGATACACCACCGCGACGGGCGTGTCGGGATCGACGCCGTCGTCGAGCAGGCGGTCCATCGTCTCGCGGACCGCGTGGGTGCCGAGGTAGATGCAGGTCGTCACGTCGCCCATCCGCACGAACTCGGAGATGTGGTCCTCCTCCGGACTCAGGGTCTTCCCCTGCGGGCGGGTGAACGCGACGTGGTTCGCGACCTCGTTGAGCGTGAGCTGGGTGTCCAGCGTCGCGCTCGCGGCGAACGCCGAGGTGACGCCCGGGACGAAGTACGTCGGGACCCCCTCGGACTCCAGCGCGTCCATCTGCTCCAACGCCGCGCCGTAGATCGACGGGTCGCCGGAGTGGAGCCGAACGACGGTTCGGCCCGCCTCGTGGGCGTCCCGCATCAACGGGACCAGCTCCTCCAGGTCCTTCCCGACGGAGTTCACCTGCTCGGCGTGGTCACAGAAGGCGTCGAGCAGCTCGCTGTTCACCAGCGATCCCGCATGAACGACGAGGTCGGCGTCGGCCAGCAGCGCCCGCGCGCGCACCGTCAGCAGTCCGGGATCGCCGGGGCCCGCGCCGACGAACGGGACCCCCTCGCGGTCGTCCAGCACCTCGGTCGCGGGGTCCGGGAGCGCGTCGGTCACGCGTCGCTCACCCCGGACCCGCCGGCGGCGTCGTCGGCCGGCTCCCCCGCTTCCGCGAACGCCGCGGTCGCCGGCGAGGAGCCGGCGCCCGGGCGCCGTGCGTACGCCAGCGTGTAGTAGTCGCGCTCGGCGATCGCCTCGGGGTCGTCGGTGACGACGGTCTCGCCCTGCTCCATGAACAGGCGGCGCCCGTACGTCACCTCGTAGCCGGCCTCGACGAGCCCCTCGTGGGTCGCCGGCGCGTCGGTCACCTTGAACAGGACCATCCGGTCCGGCCCGGTCGGCGACTTCCCGGCGTCGGCCTCACGGAGCGCGAGCCCCGCGCCGGCCTCGACCTCGACGCCGAGGGCGGTCGTGAACGCCGTCGTCGCCGAGACGCCCGGCACCGTCTCGACGGTCACGTCCGGATGGAACGCGTCGAGGGTCCGCCGGAGGTGCCCGAACGTCGAGTAGACGTTCGGGTCGCCGAGGGTGACGAACGCCGCGTCGCCGTCGCGGGCGACGGGCGCGACCGCGTCGGCGGCCGTCCGCCACGCGCGACGGAGCTCGTCCGGGTCGCGCGTCATCGGGAAGTCGAGGTCGCCCAGCCGGGACTCGGGGACGTGCTCGACGGCGACCGAGCGCGAGAGCCGCCCCGGCGTGTAGACGGTGTCGGCCGACTCCAGGACCCGCTTCCCGCGAAGGGTGATCAGGTCGGCGTCTCCGGGGCCGAGGCCGACGCCGTACAGCGTCACGCGTCACCCCCTGCGGTCGTCGCGTCGGCCGGGTCGGCCGCGTCGACCTCGTCGGTGTCGCCTCCGGCTCCGCCGGTGATCACGTACACCGGATTCTCCGAGTCGAAGCTCGTGGCGCCGGCGAGCTCGTAGCCGTGACTGGCCTGAAACTGGACGACTTCGTCGAGGACCCCCCGGTCGCGGAACGCCTCGACGGCCCGCCCGGCGACCTCCAGCCGCGAGACGTTCATCACGACGCGGTCGACCTCCGTTTCGACCGCGTGGTCGAGCACCGCCTCGAAGTTCCGCGACCCGCCGAGAAACAGCGCGTCCGCGTCGTCCGGGAGCCCGTCGGGGGCCTCGGCCTCGACGAGGTCGACCGCCGCGCCGTCGACGTCGTTCGCCGCGAGGTTCTTCCGCGTCACCGCCAGCCGATCGGGCTTGCGTTCGAGCGCGGTGACGCGGCCCGCCCGCCGCGCCGCTTCGATCGTCACCGCGCCGGTGCACGAGCCGACCTCCACAAAGTGATCTTCCGGAGTAAGTCCCAACTTAGAGACGGTCACGGCCCGGATCTCGGACTTCGTCGGTCCCGCCTTCGCGTCGTGGGGAAGCCGTATCGACGGTGTTCGAGGCATCGGTTCCACGAGAGGAAGCCCGCGTAATAACAATTGTGATTGTTCTAAGAAAAGTTTCGTTGTGTAGCGTTCCGAGCCTCGGAACGCTGCGTTCGCGCCTCGGGGCGCTCAGTCCGCCTCCGACGCGGTCACGCCCGGTCCGCGGCCGAGGTCCGTCGCCTCGGGGCCGAACACGTCCGCCATGAGCGCCGGCACGTCCGCGGGCGTCACGTCGGCGAACCACCGGCCGCGCGGGTGGACCGCGATCGCGGCGCCGTCGGCGCCACAGAGCCCGAGACAGCCCGTTTCGGCGACATGAACGCGCGACCAGAACACGTCGCGGTCGCGGAGCCACGCCCGCACCGCGTCGAGGGTCTCGGAGGCGCCCCCCTCCGCACAGGCGGCGCACTCCGAGTCGCGGGCGTTCGTGCAGACCAACACGTGGTCGGTGAAGCCGGCGTCCCGAATCGCCTCGCTCCGCTCGTTCACGGGCTCCCCGCGGGCGCCTCCTCCGCGAGAGGAGGGTCGGTCGGTCCCGCGTTCCGATTCGGATCGTCGCTCGCGTGGAACCGCGCGTGGGCGCCGGCCATGACCAGCCACGTGAGCGCCTGTCCGAAGGCGACGAGCCCGGCCAGCCCGTGCGCCAGATCCGACGGGAGCCCGGCCGGCACCGCGACGCTCGGAACGCCGACGAGGGCGACCGCGACCGCGACGAGCAGCGCCCAGGGGAGAGCGCCCGCCGCCGCGGCGAGCGGACGACCGTGGTCCCCGCGGAGCCGGTCGTACGCGTACATCCCGCTCGCGGACGCGACCGCGCCCGCCGCCACGAGCCCGACGTAGAGGAGCGACGCCGCGTTCGGGTCCAGCGCCCGCTCGACGCCGGGCGGCGCGGGCGGGAACGCGAGCCACGGCGCGACGGAGACCGTCAGGAAGCCCGCGGCGCCGAACGCGTAGCTCCGGGCCGCCCCGGACCCCGGAACGATCGGTTCGAGGAAGTAGAAGGCGATCCCGAAGGCGACGACGCCGAGGAACACGCCCCAGAGGACGCCGGAGAGCACGCTCACGCCGTCGGTCAGGGAGGCTGGAAGCGCGCCCTCCGCGTGGGAGTGACCGGCGTGCTCGTGGTCGCCGGCGTGCTCGTGGTCGCCGGCGTGCTCGTGGTCGCCCGCTTCGCCCGCGTGTTCCACATGCGCGCCCTCCTCGGCGAACGCCACGAGGGGGTTCGCCACGAGCGCCACGAGCAGCCCGAAGACGAGTCCGGCGACGAGCCCGGATTTGACGCCGTTCACCACGTAGGCGGCGATCATTCAGTGGCAGACGACGCCGGCCGCGTGCCGGAAGTTGTGCATCGCCTCGTGTGCCGTCGGCTCCTGAAACAGCACGAGCACGAAGCCGAGCGCCGCCACCGCGAGGAGGACGGACAACACCTGTGTCGGAGTGAGCGTCGCTCGCGCGAGTCGCAGCCGATCGTGAACCGTGTTCGCCGTCATTAGCAATCTGATTTGTACGAGTAAAACCAGACTTGTAAATCTTTCCGAGTCGGCCGCGGGCGGGAGGGCCACACATCCGATGTCCCTTTCCGCGTCGGCGGCGTAGTCGCCGTCATGAACGCAGTTTCGCCCGCGATTTCCGCGCACAACGCATCACGAGACGGGAGGAGAGACGGATGAGCGGCAAAGACGAGTACTACAACCGATCGAAACAGCAGGGGTACCGGAGCCGCGCCTCCTACAAGCTGAAGCAGATCGACGAGGACTCGGACCTGTTCGAGCGCGGCGACACCGTCGTCGACCTCGGCGCCGCGCCCGGCGGCTGGCTGCAGGTCGCCGCCGAGGCGGTCGGGGAGTCGGGGACCGTCGTCGGCGTCGACCTCCAGCGCATCGACGACCTCGAAGACCACGACGTGGAGACGATTCGCGGCGACATGACCGAGGAGCGCACCCGGCACTACCTTCGGGAGGCGATCGGCGAGCGCGGCGCGGACGCGGTGCTCTCGGACATGGCGCCGAACATGACCGGGGAGTACGCCCTCGATCACGCCCGGTCGGTCCACCTCGCGCGGCAGGCGTTCGACGTGGCCGAGGAGCTGCTCGCGCCCGGAGGCGACTTCGTCGTGAAGGTGTTCCAAGGCGAGGACCTGGACGCGTTCCGCGAGGACGTTCGCGCGGAGTTCCAGTACCTCCGGACCGTCTCGCCGCCGGCCTCCCGCGACTCCTCCTCGGAGGTGTACCTCGTCGCCAGGGGGCTGAACACCGCCCCCGTCGAGGCGGGCGATCGGATCGAGGTGACGATCGAGGAACGCGGCGACGAGGGCGACGGGATCGCGTACGTCGAGGGGTACTCGCTGTTCGTTTCCGGCGCCGACGTGGGCGAGACCGTGACCGTCGAGGTCGACGACGCCAAGCCGCGGTTCGGGTTCGCGACGCGCGTCGACGGCGGCGGTCGCGCCGACGAATAGCCGGCAGTCGCGCCGACGGCGGCGGTCGCGCCGACGAATCGCCGGCGGTCGACCACCCCCTGTCACGGGCGCACCGGCGGGTCGTCGGGCTTCGAATCCGTTATTAAGAGCGATAACTCGCGTCGATCGGTTATATACCCTCGCGTGAAACGGAGGGTAAATGGATCGCAACGGCACGGGAGATCGACCGAGGGAAGCAGAGACACACCGGGAGGACGGAGCGGAGTCGAACGGCCACGGTTCCGACGCGGAGGCGACGCGGACCGCGGACGAGGGGACGACGCGGACCGAGCCGACTGCGGGCGGCGACGCGCCGATCGGGGCGTTCCGCGAGGTCGCGGCGCGGCTCGCCGACGGCGACCTCGGGGCTCGCTTCCCGGCGGCGGAGGCGAGCGGAGAGGCGGCCGCGGTCGCGAGCGACCTCAACGCGTTCGTCGAGGGGGTCACCGAGACCCTGTCCGCGGCCGAGGGGTTCGGCGACGAGGTCGCGGGGGCCTCGGAGCACGTACGGTCGAACGTGGCGCGGGCGAAAGAGCAGAGCGACGACGTGTACGCGGCGGTCGACGGGATCGAGACGGCGGCGATCCGCCAGCGCGACGACATCGCGGAGGCGACCCAAGAGCTGCAGAGCGTCTCGGCGGCGACGGAGCAGGTCGCGGCGTCGGCGGAGGAGGTGGCGACCACGGCCGCGAACGTCGCCGAGCGCGCCGACGAGGGGAACGGCGCCGCCGCCGCGGCGATCGAGGAGCTACAGGTGGTCGACGAGCGGACCGAGACCGCGCTCGACCGCGTCGAGGAGCTGGAGTCGGAGGTCGCGGCGATCGAAGACATCACCGACCTCATCCGGGAGATCGCCGACGAGACGAACATCCTCGCGCTGAACGCCTCGATCGAGGCCGCCCGGGCCGGGGAGGCCGGCGCCGGGTTCGAGGTCGTCGCCGAGGAGGTCAAGAGCCTCGCCGAGGAGTCCCGCGACGCGACCGCCGAGATCGAGGCGTCGATCGGCTCGGTGCGCGACGAGACCGACGCGACCGTCGCGGAGATCACGGACATGCGTGACCGCGTCGGAGAGGGGATAGACACCGCCGAGAGCGCCCTCGAAGCGTTCACGGACCTGACCGACGACATCGAGGAGACCACGAGCGGGGTCGAGGAGATCAGCGACGCGACCGACGACCAGGCGGCCGCGATCGAGGAGGCCGTCGACATGGTCGAATCGGTCGGCGGGCTCGCGGACGACACCGCCGAGGACGCCGCCGAGGTGACGACGATCGCCCACACCCAGAAGACGTCGCTGACGGAGGTGGCCGCCGGCGCGTCGACGCTGAACGACCGGACCGGAACGCTCGACGACCGGCTCGACGCCTACGACCTCGCCGGGGGTGCCGCGGACGACGACGACGCGGTCGTCGAGTTCTGGCACGCGCTCGGGGGGCGCAAGGCGCGGCTGCTCGACGAGCTCGTCGAGGAGTTCGAGGCGGCGACCGAGGGCGTCTCGATCCGGCCCTCCTCGAAGGGGAGCTACCGGGGCGTGTTCGACGCCACCCTCGCGGCGGCCGAGCGGGGCGACCCGCCGGCGATCGCGCACCTCTACGAGATCGGCACCAAGCGCGCGCTCGACAGCGGGGCGTTCGCCCCGGTGGAGGACCTGCTCGCGGACGCCGCCCGGACCGGGGGCGGCGTGGGCGGCGAACTCGGCGCGGAGGCGCGGCTCGATCCCGACGACCTCCTCGATCCCGTCGCGAACTACTACCGGACCGACGGCCGGCTCCACTCGCTCCCCTTCAACGCGTCGACGCCCGTGCTCTACTACGACCGGGCCGCCTTCGAGCGCGCCGGGCTGGACCCGGACGACCCTCCGGCGACGTTCGACGAGGTCCGGCGCTGCGCCGAGCGGCTGGTCGAGCGCGGCGGCGTCGAGACCGGGATCACGTTCGCGAACTACTCGTGGTTCGTCGAGCAGTGGTTCGCCGAGGCGGGCCAACTGCTCGTCGACGCGGACAACGGACGGGCGGGGACGCCGACGGAGGCGTTCTTCGACGCCGAGGCGGGCGAGCGGGTGTACGAGTGGATCGCCGACATGGCGGCCGACGGGCTGTATCACGATCCCGGGATCGAGGCCCGAGGGCAGGCCCGGGAGGCGTTCCACGAGGGGCGCGCCGGGATGCTGATCGGGTCGACCTCGGCGATGGTGGACGTTCACGAGGGCGCGTCGTTCCCGGTCGGAACCGGGTACTTCCCGGTGGCCGACGAGCGCCACGGGGTCGTCGTTGGCGGCGGCTCGCTGTGGGTCGCCGACCGGGCGTCCGCCGAGCAGCAGCGGGCGGCCGCCGCGTTCCTCGGCTGGCTCGCCGCGCCGGAACAGCAGGCGCGGTGGCACCGGGAGACGGGGTACTTCCCGGTCCACGAGGGCGCTGTCGACCGGCTCACGCGGGACGGCTGGTTCGACGAGAACCCGGGCTACCGCACGGCGATGGACCAGCTGCTTGACGCCGAGGAGTCGGCGGCCACGACCGGCGCCCGGATCGGCCCGTTCGACACCGTCCGGACGCTGGTCGCCGAGGCCTCCGTCGAGGCCCGGGAGTACGGGGTCGCGGAGGCGCTCGACAGGCTCACGGAGAGCGCGGAGCTACAGCTTCAGTCGTACGCCGAGGGCGCGGGGACGGACGCCCGGTAGACGGCGGGCGATCGCTTCCGATCACGACGCGGCGCCGCGTCGGACCCACTCCCGGAGCGTGAACCGGTCGAACTCGGTCTCGGCGGCGACGGTCCACTCGTCGCGGTCCCACGTCGGGTAGAACGTGTCGCCGTCGTAGCTCCCCGCGACGTGGCTGAGCACCATCCGACCGAGGTGGGGCTGGAACAGCTCGTAGATCGCCCCGCCGCCGAGGACGTAGACGGGGGCGTCGCCGTCGGTCCCGTCCCCGTCGGCCCGGTCGTCGCTCCCGCCACCGCGACCGTCGACGAGATCCTCGGCGCGCGCGATCGCCGACTCGACGCCGTCGGCGACGACCGCGGTCGGAACGTCGACCGAATCGACGCTCCGGCTCACGACGATCTGACGGGCGCCGGGGAGGTCGTCGCGCATCGAGTCGAAGGTGCGGCGGCCCAATATCACCGGCGAGCCCGCGACGCGCTCGCGGTACTGCCGGACGTCGGCCTCGATGTGGGGCCACGGCACCTCGCCGTCCCTGCCGATCGCCCGGTTCTCCGCGAGCGCCGCGACGCTGACGAGTTGCACGGGCGCCCTACGAGCACGGGCGACAAAAATCGGTCGGGCGGGGGCGGAAAGAAGGAAAGCGGAACCGACCTACTCCGCGAGCCCGAGGAGGTCGAACGGGTAGCCGTTGTCGTTGTCGTCGGCCTGCTCGTAGACGACGCGGGCGGCCGCCACGTCTTGGATCGCGAGACCGGTGGAGTCGAAGACGGTGACGCCGTCGACGCCGGCATCAGCGCCATCGTCACTGTCGTCGCCCGCCTCCGCGCCGCCGCTCTCGAACCCGGCTCCGGTGCGGCCCGGACGGTTGCCGACGACGATCTCGCCGATCTCGCCGTAGATGTCGTCGTCGGTCAGGACCCCCGCGGTGTAGGGGACGTTGATCTCGCCGGAGTGGGTGCACTGCTCGTGGTCGTCGATGACGACCGCCGCGTCCAACAGGAGGTCGTCGTCGAGTTCGTGTTTGCCCGCCGCGTCGGCGCCCATCGCGTTGATGTGCGTGTGCTCGCCCACGTCGTCGGGACCCACGATCGGCTCCTCGACGGGAGTCACCGTCGAGAGCACGTCGCAGTGGCCGGCCTCCGAAATAGAGCCCCGCCGGACCTCGAACCGGTCTTCGAAGGACGCGATGAAGTCGGCGACGCGCTCCTCGTCGAGGTCGCTCACGACGACTTCCTTGATGTCGCGGACTGCCGCGATCGCCGCCAGTTGGGTGTACGACTGGACGCCCGCGCCGACGATCCCCAGCGAGGTCGCGTCCGGGACCGCCAGCTCGTCGGTGGCGACCGCGGCCGCCGCGCCCGTGCGCTTCATCGTGAGCGTCGTGCCGTCGAGGACCGCCAGCGGGAACGCCGTCTCCGGGTCGGAGTAGATCATCGTCCCCATCACGGTCGGGAGGTCGTGGTCGGCGGGGTTGTCGGTGTGGACGTTCACCCACTTGATCCCGGCGGCGTCCCAGCCCGCGTCCTCGGCGGTGTCCTCGGTGCGCACGTCGAGGTAGGCGGGCATCGAGCGGAAGTCACCGTTGTACTCCGGCAGGTCGATGTACGACTTCGCGGGCATCTTGGCGTTGCCGCGCTCGTAGGCCGTGAACGCGCCCCGAACCGCGTCGATGACGCGGTCCATGCGGGCGTTCTCGTCGACGTCGTCGGCGTTCAAAAGCAGCGTCTGCATGCCGCAAGCTTTGCCGGAGGGGTACTTCAAGCCTATTGAATCGGCGGCGGGCATAGGGTTGATCGGTCCGACTGACTACCGCGGTGGCGCGCGCCTGTGAGCGCCCACCGGGCGCGAGTCAGCGCGCGCGAGGTCGTCGGGCTTCGCCCGACTGCCAGAGGGACCGTCGGTCCCTCGCTGGAGTCGGCCGCCCGAAGCGAAGCGGAGGGGGGCCGACGAGGCTGGGGAGGCGTGAGGTGCGGGGCGGTGCTGTGCGGGGTGGGACTCAAAGGGGCAGCCGTGATCCCCGCGAGCGAAGCGAGCGGGGGCACGGGAGACGAAGTCTCCCGAAGGGACGAAGCACGGCGCAGTAAGCACCGCAGCGAGCAACGCGAGCGAGGAGCGCAGCAAGCCGCGCGAGTCGTCGCGGCTGGGGCTTTGGCGGTGTTCGTCGCTAGGCCGAGGTCAACTATTTATCGTCGACCTCGTCGTTCGGGAAGAACGCCCGCGCGTCCCCCAACGCGAGCGGGTCGGGAACACGATTATACCGACTCACCCCCCACATCGACGCATGAGCCTCTCGCTCGGCGCCGACCAGCTCGATCGGTACTCCAGACACGTGATCATGGACGAGGTCGGCCCGGAGGGCCAGAAGGCCCTGCTCGACGGGCGCGCTTTGGTGCTCGGGGCGGGCGGGCTCGGCGCGCCGGTCATCCAGTACCTCGCGGCCGCCGGCGTCGGCACCCTCGGGATCGTCGACGACGACGTGGTCGAGCGCTCGAACCTCCAGCGACAGGTGGTCCACGGCGACGCCGACGTGGGCGAGCCGAAGGTCGAGTCGGCGGCGCGGTACGTCGACCGGCTCAACCCCGACATCGACGTGAAGGCCCACGAGACGCGGCTCACCGAGGGGAACGTCCGCGACCTGCTCGCGGGCTACGACCTCGTCGTCGACTGCGCGGACAACTTCCGCACCCGATACGTCGTCAACGACGCGGCCCGGATCGAGGGGCTCCCCGTCGTCCACGGCGCCATCTACAAGTTCGAGGGGCAGGCGACGACGCTCGTCCCGGACGGCCCCTGCTACCGGTGTCTGTTCCCGGAGGCGCCCGAGCCGGGGACGGTGCCCGACTGCGCGGCGACGGGCGTCCTCGGCGTGCTTCCCGGCACGGTCGGATGCATTCAGGCGACCGAGGCGATCAAGCTCCTGCTCGATGCGGGCGAGGCGCTCGCCGGGCGCGTGCTCTTCTACGACGCGATGGACATGACCTTCGAGTCCGTGCCGTACCGGCGCAACCCCGACTGTCCGGTCTGCGGCGAGGACGGCATCGAGACGATCGAGGGGATCGACTACTCGGGCGGCTGCCGCGTGGACGCGGACTGACTCAAAGCGACCGATTCGGCACCGTCGTCCCCGCGGTCCCGCCGGGACCGTCGTCGGCGAAGCCGGAACGGACGCACCACCGGCAGTACCGGTAGCCCGTCCGGTTCTTGGCGCCGCAGTACCGGCAGACGACCGTCTCGCCGTCGGCGTCGAGCGGCGGCGGGTCGCCCGTCGGGTCCGATTCCCCCGCGGTCACCGTGAGGCCCGTCGCTCCGTCGCCGGACGGCTCCGGATCGGCGTTCGCCTCGTCGGGCACCTCGCGCGCCGACCCGAGGAAGTCGGACGGATCGCGGTCCGCGCGCGTGAACAGCCACGCGAACGCGAGGTTGATCAGGGCCACCGCGCCGAGGATCGCGACGAGCGGGGCGATTTCTGCTCCCGTCATATGTCGTGTGTTAGCACGCGAAGGTTATATGGGCACCGGTGGGGGTGGGAACACGCCGCGAGAGGGAGAGACGAGAGACGCCGCGAGAGGGAGAGACGAGAGGCGTGGCGCGAGGGGAGCGACCGCGTTCCCCGGTCACTTTATGCACGCCCGTCGAAGGCGGACGCGTATGAAGGAGACAGTCCATACCGACGCGGCCCCCGCGGCGGTCGGCGCGTACAGTCAGGCGACGACGAACGGCGACCTCGCGTTCACCGCCGGCCAGATCCCGCTGACCCCCGACGGCGACCTCCTCGACGACGCGCCGATCGCGGTCCAGACCGAACAGGCCCTCGACAACCTCGTTGCCGTGCTCGACGAGGCGGGCGCGGCGCCGGAAGACGTGCTCAAAACGACGGTCTTCCTCGCCGACATCGACGACTTCGACGAGATGAACGAGACGTACGCGGGCTACTTCGAGGAGTCGCCGCCCGCCCGGTCGGCCGTGCAGGCCGGCGCGCTCCCGAAGGGCGTCGGCGTGGAGATCGAGGCCGTCGCCGTCGTCGAGTAGATGACCGACGACGCCGTCGAGGGGACCACAGACCCGTCCGGCGTCCCGGCGACCCCTCGGACGAGGGCGCGGTCCGCGGCCCTGTGGGGGCTCGTCGGCGGGTTCGCGTTCCTCGTGCTCGCGCAGGGGTATCTCCTCCTCGACGGCGACCCCCCCTTCGGCTACGCCGGACTGTTCGCGATCGCGGGGGGGATCGCCGTCGCGTCCGGCGGGATCGCGTACGCGGTCGAGCACCGGCTCCACGCGAAAAGAAGGACTTAACAGTCCCACCGGATTATCCCAGACCGGGCCAGGATGGCCGAGTGGTAAGGCGCACGCCTGGAAAGCGTGTTCCCTTGCGGGATCGGGGGTTCAAATCCCTCTCCTGGCGTTCTTGTCGACGCCGATTACGAGCGAGGAGCGGAGCGACGAGCGAGCCCGGCGTCGACGAACACAGACGGAGATTTGAACCAAGGAGTGAAGCGAGCGGAGAGAGCGGAACGACTGAGGTTCAAATCCCTCTCCTGGCGTTCTCTGTCGACGCCGACCACGAGCGAGGAGCGGAGCGACGACCGAGTCCGGCGTCGACGAACCCGGAGCCCCGCGTAGCGACGCTGTTCGGCCACGCCACGGACGTTCCCACACACCGACACAAGACTCATATGTGTGGGTAGTGTTGTCACGGTTGACGATGCCAGACACGAAATCAGGTCGCGAGCGGAAAGGGAGGAACAAGCGCCGGCAGCTGGAAAGTCACCTCAACCGACGCGAGCTCGACGCCGCCGACGAGCCGCCGGAGCCGACGATCGACGAAGTCGACTCGGAGTACCTCACAGAGACCGACGAGCTCGATCGGTGACCGCTCGCGGCCGACCCCGCTTCTCCGTTCCCGTCCGGTAAGTCGTATCGACGCCCCGAGAGCGACGGCCCAACAGCGAGCCTTGACACGTCCCGTGCGGGGACCCCTCCGGAATCGACAACCGTCCCGGAAACGCATATAAACTCCCGAGATAAGGGCGTACGATCGCGATGAAGTGGCGTGGTAACGATACGCACGAGAGTCGTTCGAGGGGCGCGTAGTCCGGCGATTTTTCCGCCGATCTCGCGAACCGTGACGGCCGCGAGCGAACGCCATTCAACGACACGTTTATATAGAATCACAATCAATCAAACGGTGTATGAGCCAGCGAATGCAGCAAGGTCAGCCGATGATCATCATGGGCGACGACGCCCAACGCGTCAAGGACAAGGACGCACAGGAGTACAACATCTCCGCGGCGCGCGGCGTCGCCGAGTCCGTACGCTCGACGCTCGGACCGAAGGGGATGGACAAGATGCTCGTCGACTCGACGGGCGACGTCACCATCACGAACGACGGCGTCACCATCCTGCAGACGATGGACATCGACAACCCGACCGCCGAGATGATCGTCGAAGTCGCCGAGACCCAAGAGGACGAGGCCGGCGACGGTACGACGAGTGCGGTCGCCATCGCGGGCGAGCTCCTCAAGACCGCCGAGGACCTCCTCGAGCAGGACATCCACCCGACGGCCGTCATCAAGGGCTTTAACCTCGCGAGCGAGTACGCCCGCGAGCAGGTCGACGAGGTCGCCACCGAGGTCGACCCCGACGACACCGAGGCCCTGAAGAGCGTCGCCGAGACGTCGATGACCGGCAAGGGCGCGGAGCTCGACAAGGACGTGCTCGCCGACCTCGTCGTCCGCGCGATCCAGGGCGTCACCGTCGAGGCCGACGACGGCTCGCACGTCGTCGATCTGGCGAACCTCAACATCGAGACGCGCACCGGGCGCGCGGCCGGGCAGTCCCGGCTGCTCTCGGGCGCCGTCATCGATAAGGACTCGGTCCACGAGGACATGCCGACCGACTTCGAGGCGGCCGACGTGCTTCTCCTCAACGACCCGATCGAGGTCGAGGAGGCCGACGTGGACACCGCCGTCAACGTCGAGTCGCCCGACCAGCTCCAGCGCTTCCTCGATCAGGAGGAGGAGCAGCTCCGCGAGAAGGTCGACAAAATCGTCGAGTCGGGCGCCGACGTGGTCTTCTGTCAGAAGGGGATCGACGACCTCGCACAGCACTACCTCGCGAAGGAGGGCGTCCTCGCGGTCCGCCGGACGAAGAAGTCCGACCTGACCTTCCTCAAGAACGTGCTCGGCGCGCCGATCGTCAGCGACCTCGATTCGCTCACCGCCGACGACCTCGCGGTCGGCTCGGTCACCCGCGACACCGAGGAGGAGCTGTTCTACGTCGAGGGCGAGGACGCCCACGGCGTCACGCTCCTGCTGTACGGCACCACCGAGCACGTCGTCGACGAGCTCGAACGCGGCATTCAGGACGCCATCGACGTGGTCTCGACGACCGTCTCCGACGGGCGCACGCTCCCCGGCGGCGGCGCCGTCGAGGTCGAGCTCGCCCGTCGGCTCCGCGACCACGCCGACTCCGTCTCCGGCCGCGAGCAGCTCGCCGTCGAGGCGTTCGCCGACTCGCTCGAACTGATCCCGCGCGTGCTCGCCGAGAACGCCGGGCTCGACGCCATCGACCTGCTCGTCGACCTCCGCGCGGCCCACGAGGCCGGCGACACCGAGGCCGGGCTGAACGTCTTCTCCGGCGAGGTCGAGAACACGACCGAGGCCGGCGTCGTCGAGACGGCCCACGCGAAGGAGCAGGCGATCGCCTCCGCCGCCGAGGCCGCGAACCTCGTCCTGAAAATCGACGACATCATCTCCGCGGGCGACCTCTCGACCGGCGGCGACGACGACGGCGGCGCCCCCGCCGGCGGCATGGGCGGCATGGGAGGCATGGGCGGTGCGATGTAAGCGTCCGATAGGTCACAATTCACTCTCCAGAGGCCCGCGTACCGCACCTCGAACACGCACGCTCGCGTTCCCCCGGTTTCGTTTTTTGCTCTGTCGAAATCCGTAGCAGTTGCTACCGTTATTCCGGCGGCAACAATACGATCTTTAAAAGCCCGTGAGCGACGGTGACAATCGCTTATAAACGAACGTGGCGGTGGCGCGTGCCTCCGAGTGGCCGATAGGCCACGAGGAGCACGCGCGAGGGAGTCGGTCGCCATAGTGAGTGAGAAAACTTTTGGAGATAGAGGACAGACATGTTGTATGGAGAGAAACCGACGGAAAGAAATCAAGCGGCACCTCACTGAAGAGGAAC
>NZ_SDJP01000019.1 GCF_004114995.1 Halorubrum amylolyticum | reverse complement strand
TGTCTCCGAATTGTCGTTGCTATTACCAATTTTGAGCGGGGAAATAATCCGGGCCGTGAGAAGCTCAAGCTATGAGACGGATTCTATGACAGGCTCGGAGCCATTCGTACCACTCACCGAGATCGACGAGTTGGTTTTCGACTCCCTCGGAGCCGTATTGGGTGAACACCTCGTCGACCGTTCGAGCAAGTCCCTCCGGATCGGCGTCGGGAAGCTTCTGGTCGTGGTAGAGTAAGATCCCCGCGTGGTCGTACTCGTCGTGTAGCGACTCGAAATCTTTCGCGTTGTTCGTCAGCAGGACCGTACCGGACTCGCCGCACCACGTGACCAGTTCGGCGTCGGTCGTGTGTTCACCGAACCGGTCTTTCGCCTGCTTGACATCGTATCCGCGTTCCCGGAGTATTCGTTCGAAGACGCGACCGACGTGTTCGTCGAGGAGGATATGAGGCCCCGTCACTGCACGGTCTCTTTCGGCTTCAGCGACGATTCACGAAGACGCTCGAATGCCGCCTCGTTTTCCCGTTCGAGTTCCCGCATCTCTTCGATGTGAGCGTAGTAGTGAGAGAGGGACTCGTACACCTCTGAGAGGGACACGTCGAACTGATCCGCGGCCTGAGCGGGGGACTGTTCGCCACCGATTACCCGCGCGGCGACGTGGCGCACGCCGACCCGCGTTCCATCGATTCGGGGTTCGCCGCCGAGTACGTCGTCGTCGCGAATGATACTCATACGGTTGGGTTAGTCCCCTCATCGGTTATATTTTTCCGGCAGATGCCTCGTCGCAACACATCCCGATCGACGATACCCACTGCCCGTATAGAGGACTATTAAGGCAATCTAGGGCGATGAAATTGCTTAAAAAGGTGATCGACCGCTCAGGCGTCCGCCGCCGCGCCGGTCTCCAGATCGAAGTCCCACTCCTCGTAGCCGCCGGCCATGCTGGCGACGAGCACGTCGTCCTCGACGCCCTCGTAGCTGCTGATCAGCATCGCGGCCTGCTTCGACGACTGGCCGACCGGACACGCGCAGACCACGTCGGTGTCGTCCCAGTCGATGTCGGGGACCTGCGAGGGGAGGTCGCCCAGCGGGACGTTGATCGCGCCGGGGATGTGACCCTGCTCGTACTCCGCGGGCGGTCGCGTGTCGATGACGCGGACGTCGTCCTCCTGAACGCGCTCGTTGACTTCCTCGGGGGTGAGTTCTTCGACCATGATTACTCCTTCCGCATGAAGATGCGGTAGCGACCGTCGCCCGACTTCCACACCTTCGCGGTCGCGTCGTCGCCGACCGCCTTCGGGACGTTCTCCGTGCTCGGGACGTGGTCGGTCTTCTGGACCAGCACGTCGCCGGGGGAGAGCCCCGCGATCGCCTTCTTCGCCTCGACCTGCGGGTACGGACAGACCTCGCCGGTCATGTCCTGCACCTCGGTCGCGTCTTCCAAGAGCGCCTCGGCGGTCTCGTCGTCGAGCTCGTCGGGCATCTCGACGACATCGTCCCACGATGGTTGACTCATGCGGACGGGTACGGGTCCGGCCCGGTAACCCCTTTGGTGACCGGCAGGCTTCTCCCGTTCCTCTGACGGGCGATCGTCACGCACGACCGCGGTAGCCGTCGAGAACGCCGTTTCCGTCGGACTCTTATTGAGGAGCGATCTACGGGACGCATGAGCGAGTACGCCGTCGACGAGTCGACGATTTTCGAGACGCCGCTTCTGAAGCTCGACCTCGACATCGAGTCGGACGCGGACGTGTACGCGAAAGCAGAGTGGTTCAACCTCTACGACGCCCCGCACGGCGGCGGCTCGGTCAAGTCCCGGATCGCGAAGGGGATGCTGGACGGCGCCGAGGAGCGCGGCGACCTCGACCCCGGCGCCACCGTGATCGAGCCGACCTCGGGCAACACCGGCAGCGAGGTCGCGCGCCTCGCGAACGCCCGCGGATACGACGTGGAGATCGTGATGCCGGACAACGCCGCCGGCGGGAAGGTCGACGCCGTCCGCGACGCCGGCGCGGAGATCCACTTCGTCGACGCCAACCTCGGCTACGACGCGGTCATCGAGCGCTGCGAGGAGATCGTCGCCGCGGACCCCGACGCCTACTACCGGCCGAACCAGTACGAGAACCCCGACAACCCCGGCACGCACGAGCGCACGACCGCCCGGGAGATCTACGAGGCGACCGACGGCGCGGTGACCCACTTCGTCGCGGGCGTCGGCACCGGGGGGACGCTCACCGGGACGGGGCGGGGGCTGACCGACCTGACCGACGGCGCGGTCGAGATCGTCGGCTTCGAGCCGGACGAGCGGCTCCACGCCATCGACGGGCTGAAATACCTCAAGTCGGGCGACCACTACCACCCCGACACGTACGACGAGTCGGTCCTCGACCGGACGGCGTACGTCACGACCTCGGACGCGTACGACCGGGCTCGGGCGCTCCGGGAGCGCTACCTGGACAACGAAATCCCGATCGCGGACTCCGGCCAACACGACGCGGCGACGATCCGCGAGCACCTCCGGGTCGACGACCAGTTCGTCGTGGGCACGTCCTCGGGCGGGGGCGCGGCGGCGGTCGCGGGGCTCGACGAGGCGGACGCGCTCGCGGACGACGACGTGGTCGTGTTCATGCTGTGCGACCGCGGCGACAAGTACGTGGACATCCCGCTGTGGGAAGACTACTTATAAAGAAACGGACCGCATCGCCGTCGGCGCCCTACCGGCTGCCGACGATCCTACCGGCCGCCGCTGGCCGCCGGAATGACCCGGACCTGCGCGTCGTCGGGCACGTCCGCGTCGAGGCCGTCGACGGGCGTTCCCTCGACGTAGACGTTGATGAACTCCTTGATCTCGCCGTCCTCGATCACGCTGTCTCTGAGCTCCGGCCCGTGGTCGTCCGCGTGGTTCTCGAACAGTTCGCGGACCGTCTCGCCCGGGACGTCGACCTCGGAGGTCGAGGACCCGCCGACGAGCACGGCCGGCAGTTTGATCGTGGCCATACGCTCCGTTCGGTACCCACTCCAAAAAGGGGCGCGTCGGCGGCAACCTCTCCCCCCGTCCCGACGACAGAGGGCCGATGGGGCCCGGCGGCGGCGTTCCGGTCGAGGTGTGACCGGTCGCGCCGGTCGTGTGCATCGATCGCACCTCCGCGGTGCCGGCAGTACGCGCCGGTGGTCGCCCGGCTTATGCGTCCGTAGCGGTTACGTGGGGACGAATGAGCGATCTCGACCTCGACCCCACCCAGCTCGACCGATACTCCAGACACATCATCATGGACGACGTGGGTCCCGAGGGCCAGAAGGCCCTGCTCGACGCCGAGGTGCTCGTGCTCGGCGCCGGCGGGCTCGGCGCGCCGATCATCCAGTACCTCGCGGCCGCCGGCGTCGGCACCCTCGGAATCGCCGACGACGACGAGGTGGAGCTGTCGAACCTCCAGCGGCAGGTGATCCACGGGAACGACGACGTGGGGCGCAAGAAGGTCGACTCCGCCGCCGACTTCGTCGAACAGCTCAACCCCGACATCGACGTGCGGAAACACGAGATCCGCGTCCGTCCCGACAACATCGAGGGGCTGATCGACGGCTACGACTTCGTCGTCGACGGGACGGATAACTTCGCGACGCGGTACCTCGTCAACGACGCCTGCACGCTCGCCGGAATTCCCTTCTCGCACGGCTCCATCTTCAAGTTTGAGGGGCAGGTGACGACGTTCGCGGGCGACGACGACTCGCCGTGTTACCGCTGTCTGTTCCCCGAGGCGCCGCCGGCCGGGATGGTGCCGAACTGCGCGACCGCCGGCGTCCTCGGCGTCCTCCCCGGTACCGTCGGCTGTCTGCAGGCGACGGAGACGGTCAAGCACATCATCGGCGAGGGCGAGACGCTCGACGGCTCGATGCTGTTCTTCGACGCGCTCGACATGGAGTTCGACGAGGTGGAGATCCCAAAGCGCGACGACTGCCCCGTCTGCGGGGACGACCCCGCCATCGAGTCGGTCCACGACGTGGAGTACTCCGCCTCCTGCGCCATCGACGTCGGCGGCGACGACGAGGCGGAGCCGGAGATCGAAACGAGCGACTGAGAACGGTTCCGTCAGGGGTGCCGTTGTCGCGCGATCGCTGCCGGCTCGGCCGCCCGACGCTGACCGTGGGCCGGCGGCGTCAGCGCGGGGCGTGGGGCGTCAGCGCGGGGCGTGGGGCGTCAGGACGTGAACTTCCGCACGATGTCGTACCCGGCGTCGAGCACCGCGTCGGGGAGGAACCGCGCGAGCACGCCGATCCGGGCGGCGGTGCCGGGCTGGACCCGAGCCGGCGGCTGCGTCGCGCTCGCGGCGTTGACGATCGCGGCGGCGACGACCTCGGGCTCGATCGCGCCGGGACCGTCGCCCCCGATCAGCTGCGTGTCCTCGAAGATCGCGTAGAACTCCTCGTAGGCGCCGGAGCGGTCGAGCCCGCCGCCGTCGGTCGCCTCGCCGTCTCCGTCAGCGCTCCCCGCCTCCCGCCCCGCGCGCTTCGAGAAGTTCGTCCGCACGGGGCCGGGCTCGACGACGACCACGTCGATCCCGTACTCCGCGACCTCGTTGCGGAGCGCGTCCGACATGGCCTCGACCGCGAACTTCGAGCCGCTGTACACGCCGCCGCCGGGGAAGGACACCCGCCCGGCGACTGAGGAGACGTTGACGATCGTCCCGTCGCGCTCGCGGCGCATCCCGGGGAGGACGGCCTTGATGAGCCGATGGGGACCGTACACGTTCACGTCGAACTGCTCGTGGACCTTCGCAGTCGGCACGTCCTCGACCGGGCCGAACTGACCGTAGCCGGCGTTGTTGATCAGCGCGTCGATCGCGCCCTCCTCGTCCAAGATGCGGTCGACGACGCGGTCCACGTCGCTCTGGTCGGTGACGTCGAGCGTCGCCAGCTCGCAGCCCGCCTCGCCGAGCGTCTCGATGTCCGCGGGGTTCCGCGCGGTCGCGTACACGGTCCACCCCTCGTCGAGGAACGCGCGCGCCGCGCCGCGCCCGATCCCCGAGGAACAGCCGGTGATGAGTACCGTCTTCTGCACGCGTCGTCGGTCGGTCCCCGACGGCATAACTCTCCCGACCGGGCGCGAGGCGGACCGGTCGCCGCGGTCGCGGCGATCGGCCGAACGGCGGTCGGTCGAAAAAATCGGTAACAGTTGGCGGTGCAGCGGGCGCCTTACTCCTCGTCGGCGTCGCCCGCGTCCTCAGCGTCGTCCGCGGGCTCGTCCTCCTCGTCCGGGAGCAGGTCCCGCTCGGCGAGGACCGCCTCGATCTCGTCGGCCGAAAGCTCCGCGTACTCCTCGTCGTCGACCGTGATCGTGGCGACGCCGACGCCGTCGGGCGACAGCTCGCCGTCGTTCGACTGCGCGAGGGTGTCGAGCGCGAGCGCGAGCGCCTCGTCGGTCGAGAGGCCCTCCTCGTACTCCTCCTCGAGGTAGTCGCGGAGGTCGCTCCGGTCGGAGCCGATCGAGAGCGCCTGCCACTCGTAGGGGGTGCCGGAGGGGTCGGTCTCGAACAGGCGCGGCTCGCCGTTCTCGATCCCGCCGACGATCAGCGCGACGCCGAAGGGGCGCGCGCCGCCGACCTGCGTGTACTGCTGGATGTGGTCGGTGATGTTCTTCGTCAGGGTTTCGATGCCGATCGCCTCGCCGTAGCGCAGGCGGTTCACCTGCGCCTGCCGGCGCGCGAAGTCGATGAGCTGGCGCGCGTCGGCGACGTGGCCCGCGCTCGCGACGCCGACGTGGTCGTCGGCCTTGTGCAGCTTCTCGATGCTTTCCGGCTCCATCAGCGGGGACCGAGCGCGCTTGTCCGCCGCGAGGACGACGCCGTCCTCGGCGCGGACGCCGACGCTCGCGGTCCCGCGTTTCACCGCCTCCCGGGCGTACTCGACCTGGTAGAGCCTGCCGTCGGGGGAGAAGATGGTGATTCCTCGGTCGTACGCCTGCTGTTGGGATTGGCCCTGCATGATATCACTCGGTGTCGAACGCCGCCGCGCCGACGTACCCCGACCCGGTCCGCACGTCGCGCGCGTCCTCGCGCACGACAGCGGACCGCTCGGCGCCCTCGAACGCGACGTCTCGCTGTGTCGAACTACCGCCCGCGCGACCCATATATCTTTCCTCACAGGCACGCACCGTCCCCGAAATCCCGCGAACCCGGACGCCGACGGGGTCGTCGCCGACCTCGCTCACGCACGCGATCGCCGCTCGGGCATCGGCGACGTGCCCGTGACGGGCCCGGACGATCGCTTCCCCCTCGCCGTCGTCGTGCGAGAAGGACAGCAGCGTGAGGTCGGCGTCGGCGCTCCCGGCGTCGCCGAGTAGGTTGCCCGCGGCGTACCACAGCGCGCGCTGGAACGCGCGCCGCCGGATCTCGGCGTCGGGCCACGTCTCGATCCCGACCGCGAGATACCGCCAGCGCGGGCGGAGATGCTTGGGGAGGTGTTTCATCGTGCTCGACCTACTCCTCGCCCGAATCGTCGAGTCTCTCTGCGACGATCACGGCCACCTGGTCGTGGACGCGCTCGACCGCGGTCACCGCGAACCCCTCGGCGGTGAACGCCTCGACGAGGGTACCGACGGTCGCCGGGTCGTCGACCTCGGGGCCGTAGAAGGGCGCCTCGGGGTCCGGGTCCTCGAAGAACGCCACGTCGCCGAGGACGATCTGGCGAGCGCCCGTGGCGGCCATCTCGCGGATGGCCTCGCGCTTCTCGTCGTCTCCGAGGTGGTGGAGTGCGAAGTTCGAGGTGACGATATCGACCCGCCGGTCGGGGTCGACCTCGGGCTCGCGGAACTCGCCGTACGCGAACTCGACGTTGTCGACGCCCCGCTCCTCGGCCTTCCGGCGCCCTTCCTCCATCATCCCCTCGCTGATGTCGCGGGCGAGCACGCGCTCGGCGTCGGGCGCGAGCGCGAGTGCGATGGCGCCCGTGCCGGCGCCCAGATCGAGAACGACGTCGTCGGGGTTCGGGTCGGCGTCGTCTATCACGAGGCTCGCACAGGCGTGGTACTCGTCGCTCTTCGAGTCGTCGTACTCGGCGGCCTTCTCGGAGAAGCGCGCGGCGTGCTCCTCAACCGTCTTCTTCATACCTGTCCAGTCGGACCCCCGGCTCTATGAAGCTCTCGGAGCGTCGCTCTCGGTTTCGGGCCGCGATCTCGCCCCACGCTCGGAGGCCCTCCTCGACCCACTCGGCGTCGAACCCCACGGCCTCGGCGGCGTCGACGACCTCGCGCGGCGCCCGGAGTTCGAGGTGCGACCGCGGGTTCGCGCTGACGACGTGGGGCGCGTCGTAGTAGGTCACGATCTCGCGGAGCTTCCGGAGGTCCGCCAGCGCGCGGACCCGCTTCCCGCCGGTCGCCCGGAACACCGGACCGAGGTCGAACTCCACATGGACCCCGTTGTCGCGGGCGGCCTTCGCGAGAACGTGGTTGAAGTCCCCCGAGCCGTCCATCGGCCGGACCAGCACGTCGACGCGAGGCTCCTCGACCGCGAACCGATTGAGGCCGTCGTCGCCGCCGACGACGCAGACCACGGTACGGTCGGGCCGGTAGTTGCCCACCGCGCCCGAGGCGCTCGTGGCGCCGTCGGCGTCGATCTCGACCGCGTCGACGACGTCGATCCCGTACTCCTCGCGGAGCGCGGTCGCCGCGGACGAGGGGTCTCCGGGCTTCCCCGCGCTTCCGGAACCGCCGGCGTCTCCGGCCGGATCGATCGCCTCCCGCGTCCGGACGACGACCCCCTCGTAGCCGTGCCGCGCCGCGGTGGCGGCGTGGCGGGCCGGGGTCGCGTCGCCGTCGGGATGGGCGTGGACGGCCTCGTACATGCTCGCCCGTTTCGACTCCGAGGGTATCGAGGTTGCGCTTCGCCGACGGCTTTTTGCGCCCCTCCTCGGAACGTGGCGCATGGCCGCGGACTTAGCAGAGAAGACGGACCGCTACGAGCGGATGCTCGCCGACGCGCTGGAGGCCGCGGAGCCGCGCCCGCCGGCCGACACCCCGCTCGGCGATGCCGCCGCCGACGTGTCGGAGATGGCCGAGTCCTACCTAGAGGACGGGCGGCACTTCCGCGACGACGGCGACCCCGTCAACGCGCTGGCGTCGTACTCGTACGGCTACGGCTGGCTCGACGCCGGCGTCCGGATGGGGCTGTTCGCCGTTCCCGACGACACCGAGCTGTTCACGACGTGAGGCGACCTGTGACGAGTCTCGGGTCGTCGCGTCCTCTCCGTCGTCTCATGTCGTCGCGTCCCCCCCGTCGTCTCCTGTCGCCTCACTCGCCTCGCTCTCGGAGGTCGGCGAGCACGCCGGCGGTGGCGTCCATGTACGAGTCCGCCACCACGACATCGGCGGCGGCGCGGGCGGCGTCGTCGGCGTTGGCGACCGCGTACGACTCGCCGGCGACCGCGAAGGTGGACACGTCGTTCTCGCTGTCGCCGATCGCGACGAACTCGTCGGGGGCGCGGCCGAGCGCGCCCGCGACGCGTTCGAGCCCGCGGCCCTTGCTCACGCCGGTCGACTTGACGTGGTACGCGTAGCCGGTGTCGACGACCTCCACGTCGCCGCCGGCGGCCGCGGCGACCTCGCGCAACAGCGCCTCGTCGGCGTCGAGCGACAGCGCCACCTCGGTCTCGCGCCAGCGGTTGACCGTGTCGCCGGCGCCCCATCCGGGGTCGCCGCCGCGCTCGCGGAACGCCTCGACGACGGCCCGGGGGGCCTCGGGGTCGCCGAGGACCGCCGTCTCGCCGCCGACGTGCACGACGCCGCCGTTCTCGGCGACGACGGTCTCCGCGCGCCCGAGGAAGTGCGCCAGCGCGACCGGGTAGGGGAACGCCTTCCCGGTGGCGAGGACCACCGGGGCGTCCCACTCCGGCAACAGCTCGAGGACGCGGGGGTCGATCCGACCGCTCGCCGTCGTCAGCGTCCCGTCGATGTCCAGCGCGAGGGGCGGAACCATACCCGGACGTGAGGCGACGACGCGCAACTGTCTTGCGCTCGCGAGCGACCGGGGTGCGGTGAGAGGGAGGACGAGAGGGCGACGGCGAGACCGCTCAGACCGACCACGAGGGTCGGTCGAACAGCTCGCTGAACACGAGCGTCGGGAACCGCGGGACGAGCCGGCTCGGCGGTCGCCCCTTCCCGTCGCTCCGGCGGGCCGTGACCCTGTCGAGCAGCCCCGCGTCGGCGAGTTCGTAGAGGACGCGCCGCACCGTCGAGGGGGACAGGTCGACCGCCTCGCGCGAGGCGATCGTCTCCGTCGCGGCGCTCACCGACGCCCGGTCGCCCGCCGACAGGCTCACGAGCTCGTAGAGGAGCCGCCGTCGGCTCTCCGAGAGCGCGAGGACCCGCCCGAGCGCGACGCCCGGGCGCGGGACCGCCTCGATCCCGGCGTCGAGGTCCTCCGGCCGCACCGTCGAAGTGCCCGCGCGCTCGGCGGTGATCGCCGCGCCGGTCACGGCGGCGAGCGCGTCGTGGGCGTCGCCGTCGGCCCACTCGCTGACCTCCCGGATCTGATCGTGGGTGAGCGCGTCGCGTCCGAGTCCGGTCGAACACCGGGCCGTCAGCAGCTCGACGAGCACGTGTCGGCGGTACGGCTCGAACGCCACCGCCTCGTCCGGGTCCCACCCGATCGCTCCGGGCGCCTCCCGGCCGAGACACACCGGGACCACCCGGTCGCTGACGGCCGTGAGCCACTCGACGAGGGTGGTCGCGCTCGGCGTCTCCGGCTCGTTGGCGTGATCGACCGCGACGATCAGGTCGGGGGCGGTGTCGACGGCGTCCCGCAGCGACTCAGCCAACTCGTCCGTGCCGACCCCGTGTTCGGGGACGGCGTCGTCGCTGACCGCGTCGAGCGCGGCGTGGTACAGCCGGAACCGCGTCGGCGCCCGCCGCGCGTCGACGTAGACGAACCCGGGAAGCGTCGGCTCGACCGCGCGCGTCGACGTCTGGATCGCCCGGCGCGGCCCGCTGTGGGACGCGAGCCGCCGGAACAGCGCGGAGACGATCGCCGACTTCCCGCTCCCCTTCGGCCCGTGAACGTAGGCGCTCGGGGGGAGCGACCCGGAAAAGGCCGACTCGAACACGTCCAGAAGCCGTTCGATCGCCGGCCCCCGACCCACCGGCGACTCGGCGTGCGACACGGGCGAGACGGCGTCGACGTCCACGAGGACGCCCGCTCCGACGTCGTAGCCCAAGCGCCGCTCGATCCGATCGTCGATGTTCACGGGCAACCCTCCGCGGTGATCCGATAAAACCGGAGGGGAGCGCGGTCGCTACCGGCCGGAACTGGTCGTCGGCCGCGTCTCGTGTGACGTTCCATTGGTGGGTCCGGCGGTTGGTCGTGGGCGCGTGCTGCGCGCGTTGCGACCGCACGGCGACCGCCGCGCGGTCGAGTCGGTTCGGGGCCGATCGGGGGATCGGCGCTAGAGGTACCCGGCGTTCGGCAGGACGCCGAGGATGGCGAGGATGCCGACGGCAAGCATCATGATCGCGATGGCCATCGCCGGCGGGTCGACGTGGGTCCCGGAGTGCGAGTAGAACAGCCGCTGGGTGACCTCACCCACGAGACCGCTGAGGGCCCCGAGGACGCCGCCCGCGATCAGCGCGACGACGCTGCCCGCGACGGGGTCGATGACGACCGCGCCGACCGCACCGAGCAGCGTGATGTGGTGGGTCACCGGGATCTTCGCGACGCCGAGGTTCAGGAACAGCAGGCTCATCGCGGAGATGCCGTAGCCGAGGAAGATGCTCCCCGTCTGGAGCCAGATGTACCCGCCGAGAACCCCGCCGACGAGCCCGATGGCGGTGACGCCCGACCACTTGTACTGGTGCGGGAGCCACGGCTCGGTCGCCAGCCGCCCGGCGTGTTCCTGACCCCCGTCGTCGGCCATCGGATGCGACTCCTCCCGCTCGAACGGCGACATGTCGAGGAGTCCGTCGCCGGCCGGCTTCCCGACGATCGGGTAGCCGAAGACGGGCCGCGCGAGGAACGCCGTCGCGAACACCGACACCGCGATGAAGTCCGTCGGCGGCGTCATCGACAGCACGTTGAGGAAGAGGCCGTTTGCGAGCTGGGTGATCAACATCCCGATCACGCCGAATATCGCCCCGACGGCCAAGATGTCGGGCTTCGTCCCGAACGCGTACAGGATGTTCTTCCCGAAGTGGTAGTCCCAGCCGGCGGGCTCCATGTCTGGGTACTTCTTGCCGGCGTACGCCGTGGCGGCCACGCCGCCCGCGAACGCGATGTGCGGACCGGTGACCGCCCCGAATCCGATGACGCCGGTGATGCCGACCGCGAGCTCGCCGGCCGGCACCGCGTCGAGCTGGCCGACCTGACTCTGGAGGACGTTGAGCCCCTCACCGAGGAAGACGACGAACCCGGTGAAGATGAACGACGGAAGCGCGCCGAGGGCGGCGCCGAACGCCCCGCCGGCGAGGGCGGTGATGAAGAGCAGGAGGAACTGCTCCGTGCTCATCTCGATGACCGGAACTTGAAGGAGGAGTTCGTTCATGGATTACTCCTCCTGTGCCCAGTCGAGGGACTTCTCGACGGCGTCGCCCCAGCGGTCGTACAGCTTGTCGACCTCCGCTTGCTCCTTCTCGGGCGTGAATTCGCGGTCCACCTGCCAGTTGTCGCGGAGCTCGTCGACGGTGTCCCAGTAGCCCACGGCGAGGCCGGCGGCGTACGCCGAGCCGAGCGCCGTGGTCTCGTCGACCTCGGGCCGTGCGATCTCCGTCTGGATGATGTCCGACTGGAGCTGACAGAGGAAGTTGTTCTTGACCGCGCCGCCGTCGACGCGGAGACTCGTGGTCTCGACGCCGGAGTCAGCCTCCATGGCCTCGGCGACGTCGCGGGTCTGGTAGGCGATGCTTTCGAGCGTCGCCCGCACGATGTGCTCTTTGCCGGTGCCGCGGGTCATCCCGACGATGGTCCCGCGAGCGCGCCCGTCCCAGTGGGGCGCGCCGAGTCCGGTGAACGCCGGGACCATGTAGACGCCGTCGGTGGAGTCGACCGACCGCGCCAGCTCCGCGGTCTGGGCCGCGTTGTTGATCAGGTCCACGTCTTCGAGCCACTCGATCGCGGCGCCGGTGATGAAGATGGACCCTTCGAGCGCGTACTGGACGGGCTCGCCGGACATCTGGAACCCGATCGTCGTCAGGAGTCCGTGGTCGGACTCGACGGCGTCGGTGCCCGTGTTCATCAGGTAGAAGGAACCCGTGCCGTAGGTGTTCTTCGCGTCGCCCTCGTCGAAGCAGGTCTGACCGAACAGCGCCGCCTGCTGGTCGCCCAGGGCGCCGGCGACCGGGACCGCCTCGCCGAGGAAGCCGTCCGCGTCGGTGTGACCGTAGTACTCCTCGTCGGAGGAGGGGCGTACCTCGGGCACCATCTCCTTCGGCACGTCGAACTCCGCCAAGAGCTCGTCGTCCCACTCCAGCTCCCGGATGTTGTACAGCATCGTCCGGGAGGCGTTGGTGACGTCCGTGATGTGGTTGCCCGTCAGGTTGTCGATGAGCCACGAGTCGATCGTCCCCATGACGAGCTCGCCCTCGCGGGCGCGGTCGCGGAGGTCGCCGCCGCGGGAGCTCTGCATCTTGAGCGGCTCGGCGTTGTCGAGAATCCACTCGGTCTTGGTCGCGGAGAAGTACGCGTCGGCCTCGAGGCCGGTCTTCTCGCGGATCTCCTCGACCTTGCCCGCCTCCTGCAGCTCCTCGACGCGGTCCGTGGTCCGACGGTCCTGCCACACGAGGGCGTTGTGGACCGGCTTCCCCGTCTCGCGGTCCCAGACGATCGTCGTCTCGCGCTGGTTCGTGATCCCGATGGCCTCGAGCTGGTCCGCCTCCAGCCCCGCGTCGGCGAGGCCGTCGAGGACGACCTGCTTGGTGTTCTCCCAGATCTCGATCGGGTCGTGCTCGACCCAGCCCGGGTTGGGATAGATCTGTTCGTGCTGTTCGTAGGCGTTCGCGACGACCTGCCCCTCGTGGTCGAACACCATGAATCGGGTGCCAGTCGTCCCTTGGTCTATCGCACCGACGTACTGTGTCATGTGTTGGATCCCTCCTGTGGCGCTGGTCCGCTCGCGGCGTCGGCGACGATCGCACGGCGAGCGCCGACCGAGGGCACCGTTCGTCCCCCGGAGCGTCGAGCGCGACGCCGCGTTCGCCCCGCCACCGGCCGAGCCGTCGTCCGCACCTCTCCCGGTGAGGCGGTGTCGCCGCCGCGATATATCTTCACGGAAGCTACCACGCCACCCGTGAACATAATGTACTACCATAATAATCTTCCTGTTAAAATCCGGAATTCGTGGCGAGCGAAAAAGTAGACACATAAACTAACCGATGTCGACAACCATTGTACTACTTGAACGTCCCTGATTGTTATGGACGGCTCCCTCCATGAGGTAAAGTAAAGTGGACGGGGTCCGACCGGTTCGACATGGATCGACAGGTGGACGTCGTCGTCGTCGGCGGGGGATCGACGGGGTGCGGCGTCGTCAGGGACTTGGCTCGGCGGGGGCTCGACGCGGTGCTCGTCGAGAAGGGGAACCTGACGCACGGCACGACGGGGCGGATGCACGGGCTCTTACACAGCGGGGGGCGGTACGCGGTCTCCGACCGGAAGAGCGCGCGCGAGTGCATCGAGGAGAACATGGTGGTCCGCGAGATCGCGGGCCACTGCGTCGAGGAGACCGGCGGGCTGTTCGTCAAGCGTCCGGAGGACTCCGAGGAGTACTTTCAGGAGAAGCTGGAGGGGTGCCGCGCCTGCGACATCCCGGTCGAGGTGATCGACGGCGAGGAGGCGCGGAGTCGCGAGCCGTACCTCGCCCGCGACGTGGAGAAGGCGATCGCGCTGCCGGACGGTGCGGTCGACCCCTTCCGCCTCTGCGTCGCCAACGCGGCCGACGCCCGCGAGCACGGCGCCCGGATCGAGACGCACGCCCCGGTGACCGACGTGCTCGTCGAGGACGGCGCGGTCGTCGGCGTCGAGGTCGAACACGAGACCGGTCCCGGCGAGCGCGTCCACCGCGAGCCGGGATCGACCGAGGAGATCCGCGCGCGCCACGTCGTCAACGCCACCGGGGCGTGGGCGGGCAACGTCGGCGAGATGGCCGGCGTCGACGTGGAGGTGCGCCCCTCGAAGGGCGTGATGACGGTGATGAACACCCGGCAGGTCGACACCGTGATCAACCGGTGTCGGCCGAAGGGCGACGCCGACATCGTCGTTCCACACGAGACCGCCTGCATCCTCGGCACGACCGACGAGGAGGTCGACGACCCCGAGGACTACCCCGAGGAGGAGTGGGAGGTCGACCTGATGATCGAGACGCTCTCGGAGCTGGTCCCGGCGCTGAAGGACGCCCGGACGCTGCGGTCGTTCTGGGGCGTTCGTCCCCTCTACGAGCCCCCCGGAACCGGCACCGAGGACCCGACCGACATCACGCGCGACTACTTCCTCTTGGACCACGGCGACCGCGACGACCTGCCGGGGATGACCACCATCGTCGGCGGAAAGCTCACCACCTACCGCATGATGGCCGAGTCCATCAGCGACCACGTCTGCGACGCGCTCGGCCACGACGCCGCCTGCGACACCGCCGACGCGCCGCTGCCGGGCTCGGAGGACCCGGCGCGCATGGACGAGCTGATGGACGAGTTCGGGCTCCGGTCCCCGGTGGCCCGCCGGTCCGGTCAGCGGCTCGGCTCGCGCGCCGACGACGTGCTCTCCTCGTCCGACCCGAACCCCGTCGTCTGCGAGTGCGAGGGCGTCACCCGCGCGGAGATACGGGACGCGATCGGCGGGGCGGGCAGCGACCTCAACGCGGTCCGGCTGCGCACCCGCGCCTCGATGGGGAACTGTCAGGGCGGGTTCTGCTCGCACCGGATCGCCGCGGAGCTGGCACGGGAGTACCCGGAGCCGGTGGTCCGCGACGCGGAAGACGAGCTGTACCAGGAGCGCTGGAAGGGCCAGCGGCACGCGCTGTGGGGGCGCCAGCTCTCGCAGGCGATGCTGAATCACCTGCTGCACGCCACCACGATGAACCGCGACGGCGACCCGGCGAACCTCGACGGCGAGGTCGACTTCGGGGCGTTCGACGCGGGAACCGCGGCGACCGACGGCGGTCGCGCAGCTGACGACGCGAGCGCGAACGGCGGTCGCGCAGCTGACGACGCGAGCGCCAACGGAGGGACCGATGGCGATCGATAGCGACGTGCTCGTCGTCGGCGGGGGGGTGGCGGCGATCACCGCAGCGATCGCGGCGGCCCGCGAGGGCGCCGACGTGCGGCTCGTCTCCCACAAGGCGAGCACGCTCCGGCAGGCCTCGGGGCTGATCGACGCGCTCGGCTACGTGCCGGCGACGGAGCCAGCACGACCCCTGCGCGACGGACCGCCGACCGCGGGCCGCGAGCTCGACCGCGACGACTGGCCCGACCCGGATGGCCCCCTCGCCGATCCCTTCGAGGCGATCGACCGGCTCCCGGAGACCCACCCCTACCGGGTCCTCGGCGCCGACGCGCTCCGGGAGGGGTTGGACCTGTTCGACGAACTCGCGGGCGACGCGTACCGCGGGAGTCACACCGACACCAACGCGCTCCTCCCGACGTTCGGCGGGAGCGTGAAGCCGATCGCGCGCTACCCTGCCGCCGCCGAGGCCGGCCTCGCGAGCGACGACCGGCCCGCCCTCATCGTCGGGTTCCGGTCGCTCACCGAGTACGACGCGCGCGCCTTCGCGGGGCGGCTGGAGGCCGCGGGCGTCCCCTTCGACGTCGCCGGCGCGGAGGTGGAGTTCGCCGAGGCGTTCCGGGCGGACACGAAGGTCACCCGGCTCGCGAAGGCGCTCGACCACGACGAGGCGATCGACGGGACGCCCGCCCGCGAGGCGCTGGCGAAGGCGGTCGCGCCCCACCTTCACGACGTGGTCGACGAGGCTGGCGGCGTCGAGCGCGTCGGCTTCCCGGCGTTCCTCGGCGATCAGGCGGGCGACGCGGTGCGCGCCGAGCTTGCCGACCGGCTCGGCGCCGACGTCTTCGAGATCCCGATGGGGCCGCCGAGCCTCCCCGGCCTGCGGCTGGAGGACCGGCTGTACGACGCGCTCGACGCCGAAGGCGTCCGGTTCGAGACCGGCAACCCCGTCGTCGGGATCGAGACCGAGGCGGACGGGGCGATCGAGACGGTCGCGGTCGACCGGAAGGGCCGGGAGACGCCGTACGGCGCCGACGCCTTCGTGCTCGCGACCGGCGGGCTCGTCGGGAAGGGACTCGACTCGGACCGCGAGGGCGTCCGCGAGCCCGTCTTCGACCTGCACGTCAAGCAGCCGGCGGACCGCTACGAGTGGTTCGTCGACGACGCGTTCGGCGACCAGCCGTACGCGCGCTTCGGCGTGCGGATCGGCGAGGACGGGCGCGCGCTGGACGCGGCCGGCGACGCGGCGTACGACAACGTCTTCGCGGCCGGCGGGGTCGTCGGCGGCGCGGACGTGGCGAGAGAGAAGTCCGCGAGCGGGGTGTCGCTCGCGACGGGGATCGTGGCGGGACGGCAGGCGGCGACGGAGGCAACTCAATGACACGACACACGGACGACGACGGGGACGCGGAGGAGGGGAACGGAACGGGAGGCGCGGACGGGTCTGCCGGTGGCGACCGCGACGAGAGCGAGCCCGCGGCCACCCCCGGCGTCCCGGAGGCGGGACGCGACGAGCAGCCGTCGATCTTCGTCCCCGACGACGGGGAGGTTCCCGAGGCGGGAGCCGGTGACGGCCTCGCCGCGGACTCCGCCGCGGGCGGCGACCCGACCGCGGACCGCGCCGCCACCGACGGCGGCGTCGAGAGCGCGACCGGCGGGAGCGACTCGGTCGAACTCGACCCGGACGCGTACGATCCGGTGGACGTGTTCCCGGGCGGCGATCTGGATCTCCGGGAGGGCGCCGACTCCTGTTACAAGTGCACGAGCTGTGACACCTCCTGTCCGGTCGCCGAGGTCGACGAGGAGTTCCCGGGGCCGAAGTTCCAAGGGCCGGAGCAGTGGCGGCTCAAGCGCAAGGACGACCACGACATCGACGAGTCGATCACCTCCTGTTCGAACTGCATGCGCTGTGACGACGCGTGCCCCTCCTCCGTGCCGCTCTCGCAGATGCACAACGAGGCCCGCGGCCAGTTCGTCGAGGAACAGATGGAGAAGCTCTCGCGGGAGTACATCCGGAACCGCATCCTCTCGAACTACCGCTTCTTCGCGTCCATCGCGAGCAAGGTGCCGCGGCTGGCGAACGCCGCGACGAAGATCCCGGGCGCGATGACGCTCGGCGAGAAGGTGCTCGGGATCGCGGGCGACCGCGAGTTCCCCGACTTCGCCACCGAGACCTTCCGCGAGTGGTGGAAGGCCCGCGGCGGCGCGAAGGTGGAGAACCCCGACAAGCGCGTCGCGTACTTCCACGGCTGCTACTCCAACTACAACACGCCGGAGGTCGGCAAGGCATTGGTCTCAGTCTACGAGCACTTCGGCTACGAGGTGCTGGTGCCCCCGCAGAAGTGCTCCGGCACGCCGATGTTCGCGAACGGCATGCTGAAGGACGCGCGCCGGCACGCGGAGACGAACGTCGAGAACCTCGTCGAGGCGATCGGCGAGGGCGCCGACGTGATCGCCTCCTGTACCTCCTGCTCGCTGTCGCTGCGGCAGGAGTACCCCGAGCTGTTCGACATCCACGGGATCGAGGACGTCTCCGAGCACACCTACGAGGCGCTGGAGTACCTCCGGATCAACGAGGATCTGGAGGGCGAACTGGCGGGGACCGAGCTCGCCGACGAGCAGGCGTTCGCCTACCACGCGCCGTGTCACGCCCGCAATCAGGGACTCTCGCGGCAGGCCGTCGAGACGTTCCGCGACGTCGACGGCGTGGAGATGGAGGACGTCGGCGACTCCTGTTCGGGCATCTCCGGCACCTACGGCTGGAAGGCGGAGAAGTACGAGACATCGATGGAGATCGGCGCCGAGATGTTCGAGCACATGGAGGACGCCGAGGGCGACGTGGGGATGACCGAGTGCCCGACCTGCGCGATGCAGATGGAACACGGCACCGGCTACGAGGTCGAGCACCCGCTCCAGCTGCTCGAAGACGCGGTCGGCGCGTAGGATCGCCCGAATTTGGACAGACGGCTTGCCACGGTCAACCCGTTTTTCAGGCCGGATAACCGCGAAGGAACGTTTATCGGCGCAACTGGCGGAGTCCGAGCACGTGACGCTCGCACAGTTCCTCGACCGGTCGACGGCGTCGACCGGTCCATCGTCCTCGTCAACCGCACCGACCCGGACCCCGTGTTGAACATGCTCGCCGACACGACGTTCTCGCTGCGCGGGTGCCCGGAGTCGAACCGCCAGAAGCTCCTCTTGATCACCGTCTCGCGGTTCATCGAGCGGGCCGCCTGGACGGCGAGCGACGGGACGATCCGGTCGTCGTTCCAACGGCTCTCGCGGCTCGACGACGAGGTCGGAACGCGCGACGTGTACGAGCGCGTGTCGGCGACGGGCGTCGACACGCGCCTCTACGGGGTCCCGGACGGCCTCTCGTCGGACCTCGACGCGGTGATTCACGCCGGCGACGGCGCGGACTTCACCGACAGCTGGTTCGTGGCTCAGGCGCCCGCCGAGCGGTCGGCGATCCGCGGCGCCGGAGAGCCGGGTCGCCCCGAGCGTTCCGGGCCACCCCGAGCGTTCCGGGTCACCCCGAGCGTTCCGGGTCACCCCGAGCGTTCCGGGTCACCCCGAGCGTTCCGGGTCACCCCGAGCGTTCCGGGTCGATCACGTCGTCGTCGACCCGCCGGATACTCTCGGCCAGGCGTGAGTCCTCGGGAACGGCGCTCAGGAACGCCGCGGAACCGAACGGCGCGTCCCCGTTGACCGACACCATCCCGAGGTCGGCGGGGTCGCCGTCGAGCCCGGTGAGGAACGCAACGGTCCGGACAGCGGGTACGTCGTCGACCCGCGCCGCCGCGTCGACGGAGCCGTACAGCGACCGGTGGGTGGCGACGTGATGGACGCAGGTCGGGGTCGGCGCGAAACAGAGCAGGTACCGCGCGCCCGGCTCGGTGCGGCCGAGCTTCGGGCGGAGCGCGTGGCTCGCGTCGGCGTGGAAGTACCGCTCCATCCGACGGTACTGCCGGAGGACCTCGTTGGCGCCGGTCGCGCGTCGAACGGCGGCGTCGCCCTTGAGTTCGATGACGTGGTCGACGCGTTCGGGCGTGCGGAGGCGGACGTACACGTCGACGACTCCCCTGCGCCCCTCCGCGTCGTACGGCTCCTCCAGCCGGACCTCGGGGTCGTCGTGGACCGCCGCGTAGTGATCGACCACGCGAGTCGCCAGCTCGTCCTCCCGCATGCACCGATCACGGTGGCGCCACCGAATAAAGCCGCCGACGGCGGGCCGCTCCACCCGCGAGACGGCCGACGATCGGTTCTCGAATTACGGAGTTCATCAAGGGGTTTGTAAGGCTCGAACCCCTACCGCGAAGCGATGTCTGATAAACTGTCCAGACGGCGGTACGTCGCCGGAACCGGAGCCGCGCTGACCCTGGGAACGCTCGCCGGCTGTTCCGGCGGCGGGGACGGCGGGGACAGTTCGGACGGCTCCGACGGTTCCGACGGTTCAGACGGCTCCGACGGCGGATCGCCGGCCGACGACGTCCCGAGCGAGGTCGACGAGTACCTCGCCGACGCCCGGCTGTACGACGGGACGATCATGGACTACACCGGCAAGGACGAAGTCACGGTCGCGGTCGGCGCCGGCGACGTGGGATTCGCCTTCGATCCGCCCGCGATCCGGATCGACTCCAGCACGACCGTCGTCTGGGAGTGGACCGGTCAGGGCGGCTCCCACAACGTGGTCTCCGCCGAGAACTCCGAATCCGACTTCGAGAGCGGCAACACCGTCGGCGAGGAGGGCCACACGTTCGAGCAGTCGTTCGACGACACCGGTATCCAGCTCTACTACTGCACTCCCCACCAAGGGAACGGGATGCTCGGCGCTATCGAAGTCGTCGAAGCGTAACTCGGGCCACCGACCGCGGTTCGTTTTTCGCAGGCGCCGACTCGTTAGCGACGCAATCGATCGCGTCGATCGCGGAGTCAACGGCAGAGCCCGCCGGCTACGAGAGGAACGACCACCGCACGTCGACGATCCGGTCGTGCTCGCTCGTGACCGTCGGGCGCGCGAGGTGGTCGTTCGCGTTGACGCCGGCGTCGGCCAGCCGCGAAAGCGACTCCTCCAACGTGCGATCGGAGCGCTCGACCGACGAGTCGCGGACGTACGGCGCGTCGAGGGGGTCCGACCGGGAGTTCGAGATCTCGATCGCGTCCGTGAGTTCGCCGCCGATCGCGTACGCCGGCTGGTGGAACTGCCACCCGTCGACGGACAGGAAGAGCCACACGTCGCCGTTGATCGCGTGGTACTCCCCGGAGACGCGGGACGGATCGTGGGCGACGACGCGGGAGAGGACGGCCGTCTTCGTCCGATAGAGCGCGTCCTTGCGGGCCGACCGGACGTTGCTCTCGGTGAGGTCGCCGCGCTCGTAGGCGGCGGTCGCCGCGTCGGAGAACTGCTTCGCGACCTTGTTGACGACGTACAGCGATTCGAGCAGATCGTCCGTCGGTTCGAGCGGGTCCACGGTGACATCGGTCGGCGACTGCGACCGGCGTGAGGTGGGTGCGTCGCGCGGATAGGCGTTTCGGGATGCCGATCGGTGTTCGGGGCCTCCCGTCGATGCCGATCGGGGACGGCCGGCGCCCGGCGCGACCGCGTCCCCCGGATGGTTAATTCTTTAAGCGTACGGACGAAGGCAGAGGCAAGCAATGTCGGACGACTCGCTCAAACTGTACACCGCGATCTACGTCGCGCTCCTGATTGCGGCGGCCCTCAACTTCGTTTTCTTCGAGGCCGAATTCCTCGACTTCACCTACGCGCAGGCGCTCGGCGGCACGCTCGTGATCGCGACGGTCAAAACCCTGCTCATCGTCGGGTACTTCCAGCACCTCCGGTGGGAGAATCGCTCGCTCACCTACGTGATGTCGCTCGCGCTCGCGCTCACCATGCTGCTGATGGCCGCCGCGACGTACTCCATCTCGTAGACCGCCTCGCGGCAGTTCGATCTTCACGCGTCATCGCGTTCGACTTCGTTTCTCTCCCGTCGCCAACTCTGCCGCCTGTGTGTTTTTTGTAGCCGCGCGTGAATGAGCCGGTATGGATCTCCGATCTGCAACGCTCGACGACATCGACGCGATCCGGACGGTCGCGCGCGAATCGCTGATCGCTTCCTACGGCCACGCCGTCGACGAGACGCTGCTTGCGGAGGCGGTCGACGAGTGGTACGACCCCGACGAGCTTGGCGCGGACATCGGCGACGAGGACACGGTGTTCCCGGTGGCCGTCGTCGACGACGATGTCGTCGGGTTCGCCGAGAGCTACGTCGTCGGTCGGCGCGAGCGCGTCGGCGAGATCGACTGGCTCCACGTCCACCCGGACCACCGCGAGTCGGGAATCGGCTCCGCGCTCTTGGAACGGGTGGAGTCGGAGCTCCGCGCAGCCGACGTCGACCGCATCGAGGCGCGCGTCCTCGTCGCCAACGAGGCCGGGACGGCGTTCTACGAGCGCGAGGGGTACGACCTCGACGGCGAGCGCGCGGTGGAGATCGGCGACGAGACGTTCGACGAGCGAGAGTACCGGAAGCAGATCGGGCGGTTGACCGGCATCTCCGAGGGAACCTACGAGACGGACGACGGCGAGACCGTCCACGTCGCCTTCGACGAGAGCGATCGCGGCTCCCACGCCCCGTTTTACGTCGCGTACGCCGACGCCGACCTGTCTCGGCGGTACGGCTACCTCTGCGGGAACTGCGAGGGGACGAACGTCGCCATCGACACGATGGACCGGATGGAGTGCCGCGACTGCGGCAACCGCCGCAAGCCGGCCCGGTGGGACGCGGCGTACTGAGCCGCGCGTCCCGCGTCTCCCGGCCTACAGCGTCTCCTTCACGCCCAGCACGCGCTCCTCGGCCTCTCGGCCCGGTTCCCACTCGTCGCCGTCGCGGTCGGCGTCCCGGTGTTCGGCGACGGTCCGCGCCATCGCCTCGTCGACCGGCGTCGACTCCCACCCGAGATCGGCGAGCGCGCACGTGTCGAGCAGGTGCGGGTACTCCCGGTACAACACGAAATCGTCCGGTTCGAGGCCGCCGGCCGCCAGCGCGTCGGCACTCGCCGTGACGACCTCGCAGTCGGCGCCGGCCGCGTCGGCGATCGTCTCCAGCGTCTCTTCGAGGGTGAGCGCCCGGCGGTCGCCCACGTTGTACGCCGCCCCCGCCTCGCCGCGCTCGGCGACGATCCGGAGCGCGCTCGCCACGTCTTCGACGTACGCGCGGTGCCAGAGGTTCTGCCCGTCGCCGGGGACGACGACGCGGTCGTGAGAGAGCACGCGGTCGATCCAGTAGTCGAGCCGCTCCGTGTAGTCGTACGGGCCGTAGACGATACAGGGACGCACCGCCATCGCTCGGACTCCCTCCTCGGCGGCCGCGAAGACGGCGCGGTCGCCCTCGGCCTTCCGGTTCCCGTAGGTCTCCGAGGCGTCGTCGGTCGCCTGTTCGGGCGTGCACGGTCGAAGCGGCGTCTCTCCCTCGCGTTTGGGGACCTCCTCCGCGGCGTAGCTGTCCCCGGACGAGACGTACACGTACCCCTCCACGTCGGCGAACACCTCCGTGGCCGTCTCCACGTCGGCCGGCTGGTAGGCGACGCAATCGATCACGACGTCGGGCTCGACCGAGAGCTTCGCGGTCCGGAGGTCCCGTTCGTTCGTCCGGTCGCCCTCGACGTGGGTCACTCGATCGTCGTCGGAAAACGGATTCTCGTGGGTGCCCCGGTTCAGCATGCCGACCTCGTAGCCGTTCGCGAGCAGGTCGGAGACGGTGTGTCGGCCGATGAACCGAGTCCCACCGATGACGAGCGCCGTATCGGTCATACCGATCATCCGGGGAGCGGACGCAAAAGCGTGGCCGAACCGGAACGAGCGGTCAGTTCTCCGCTCGCGGGTCGTCGTCGCTCACGCCATCTGTCCCGGTCGCTTCCTCGTCGCGCGGCCCGTCGCCGCGCCACCGCCGGTACAGGAGGTACGCGACGCCGAGCCCGACGACCCAGCTGCCGACCCCGGCGATCGCGAATCCGACTCCGATCAGGAAGTCACCAGTCGGCACACCGAACATACTCCCGCTCGGCGTCTCGGCCACATAAACGCTCCGAGGGAGGGGTAGTTTCTCGGAGCTGGCGCCCGCCCTCGCCGACATGAGCGATCCCGAGATCAGTCGGCGACGGCCGTGGCTCGCGGCGGCGCTGGCGCTTCTGGTGTCCGGACTCGGCCACGCCTATCTCGGGCGGTGGGCGCGCGCCTTCGGGTGGTACGTGTTGATTACGGCGACGCTCGTGCTCGTCGTCCCCGACGCCGCCGTCGATCGGGTGGTCGCCGGAGAGCGCCCGCCGATCGGCGACATCGCCCCGGCCCTCGTCGTCGTCGCCGCCAGCGTCGTCGACGCGTACGTCCTCGCCGTCCGGAACAACCGGGCGTACGATCGGGGTTCGTTGTCCGCCGAATCCGCAGGGGATGCGTCGTCGCCCGATCGCGGTGGGGAGACGCGGACCGACGCCGAGTCCGGAGCATCCGAACCAGCAGTGGATTCGACCACCGATGCCGTCTCGTGTCCGCACTGCGGGCGCGACGCGGACGCGACGCTGGACTTCTGTCAGTGGTGTGCCGAACCGCTCGGTGAGTAACGAGGAATCGCCGAAAGAATCGAACCGGGGTGTCCGCCGCTCCCTCAGAAGAGGTAGAACAGCGGGAAGATGAACACCCAGACGATGTCGACGAAGTGCCAGTAGAGGCCGAAGTACTCGATCGGCCGCTCGTCGTCCATGTAGTGGCCCTGATACGCCCGGACGAACAGGAAGATGGCGATCAGGAGGCCGATGACCACGTGAATCCCGTGAAGCCCGGTCGTCACGTAGTAGATCGACGCTTGGACCGGGTCGCCGTGGGCGTTGGCGTTGATCGTCACGCCACGGTCGAAGATCTCGTGGTTCCACTCCCACATCTTGATCGCGAGGAACACGAAGCCGAGCGCGATCGTCGAGCCGAGCGACGCGAGTAGCCCCTGCCGGCTCTTGCGGTGGGCGGCCACCAGCGCGAGGATCACCGTGAACGACGAGGTGATCAGCACGAAGGTGTTGATGAGGCCGGGCAGCGAGTCCGTCAGCGGCTCCCACGACATCCACCCGGCGTTGTACCGGACGAAGATGGCCGCGGAGAGGAACGCGCCGAAGACGATCACGTCGGACGCGAGGAAGAACCACATCCCCAGCTTCACCTTCTCGACGCCCTCGAAGGGCCACCGCTCGGCGAACTCGCTGGGCGGGGCGTAGAAGTCCTGTAGCCCCCACTTCACGCCGGACCAGACGAGCCCGACGAGCCCGACGATCGCGGCTATCGGATAGATCGGGTTCGAGATCTCGACGCTCGTCTGGGTCACCGTCTCGCCCAGAATAAAGGTGACCGACTCGCTGAACCCGGAGAGACCGAGCAGCAGGACGCCGAGCGCCAGCGAGAGCGTGAACGGCCAGATGCTCGCGTGGCTCGGGTGCTTGTCCCAGTACGGATACTCCGTGATGTGCTCGTCGTGGCTGTCACCGCCGTCGGTCGCGGCGTTGCCGTCGGCGTCGGTCTTCACGGCCGGGCCGCCGTCGGGCACGTAGTCCTTCACGAACTCCAGCTTGCCGGAGGCGTACGAGGGGCGGTTCGGCCAGTTCTCAAGCGGCGGGGGCGAGGAGATCGCCCACTCCGCGGTCCGCGAGTAGTCCCACGGGTTGTCCCCGGCGGGCTCGCCGGAGACGTAGGACTTCGCGAAGTTGTAGAACATGATGAAGAAGGACAGTCCGAGCACCAACGCCCCGATCGTCCCGAACTGGTGGTAGATCTGGAACTCGGGGTTGTACTCGAACACGCGGCGGGGCGTCTCCCAGCCGAGGAACATCGAGAAGTAGACGGCGTTGAACCCGATGAAGAAGACGACGAAGTGGATCTTGCCGAGCAGCTCGTCGTACATCTTCCCGGTCACCTTCGGGAACCAGTAGTAGGCCCCGCCGAACAGCGCCGTCGCGCCGCCGAACATCACGTAGTGGAAGTGCGCGACCACCCAGTAGGTGCCGCGGAACTCGTAGTCGAGCACGATCGCGCCGAGGAACACCCCGGTGATGCCGCCGAGGATGAACAAAAGCAGCGCCCCGAACGCGAAGAGGAACGGGGTCGTGAACTGGATGCGGCCCTTGATGAGCGTGTAGATCAGCGAAAACACCACGAGGTCGAAGGGCAGCGAGATGCCGATTGTCGTCGCCATCATCAGCGTCTTGATCTCCAGGTTGATCGTCGTCAGGAACATGTGGTGCATCCACACGAGGAACGACTGCACCGAGATCAGACAGATGGCGATGATCACCCACTTCCGGCCGACGAGCCGCCGCCCGGAGAAGGTCTGGAACAGCTCCAACATCACGCCGAGCGCCGGGAAGAAGACGATGTACACCTCCGGATGGCCGAAGAACCAGAAGAGGTGGCCCCACAGCAGGGAGCCGCCCTCGGTCGCGGAGAAGTACACGCTCCCGAGCACGCGGTCGGACGCGAGGATGAGCCCGACCGCCAGCAGCGACGCGAACGCGAACAGCATCATCCACACCGTCGCGAGCATGGACCAGGTGAACATCGGCATGTCCATGATCCCCATCCCCTCAGCACGGGAGTGATGGATGGACGTGAGGAAGTTCACCGTCGACGCCGTGATGCCAACGACGAACATGAACAGCGCGAGCACCGCCCCGGTCGACCCGATGCTCGGCGTGTACATCGGAATGTTGAGTGGGGCGTACATCGTCCATCCGGCATCGAGCGTCCCGCCCTGGAAGAAGCTGATCCCCAGCAGGATGCCGGAGAACAGGTACATCCAGTAGGACAGCGCGTTCAAGCGGGGGAACGCGAGGTCGTCGGCGCCGATCTGCAGCGGCACGAAGTAGTTCGCGAAGCCGAAGCCGAACGGCGAGAGGAACCAGAACACCATGATGAGCCCGTGCGCGGTGACGGCCTCGTTGTAGGCTAGCCCGGAGAGGATCTGGCTCGTCGGGTCCCACAGCTGCATGCGGATCAGCAGCGCGAGCACGCCGCCGAACAGCAGGAAGAACAGCGCGGTGATCGTGTACAGAATGCCGATGTCCTTGTGGTTCGTCGTGACGAACCAGCGCTTGACGGAGGTCGTCGGCGGAAGCTCGCTCATGCGCTCACACCCCCGACGGCGGCGGCGTCGACGCTCGCGGCGCCGTCGACGTTCACACCGCCCTCGACGTTGGAGGAGTTACCGGTTCCCTCATACCACGATTCCCACTCGTCTTGCGGGATGACGGTGATCTGTCCCTTCATCGCGGAGTGGCCGGGGCCGCAGAGCTCGAAGCACTGGACCGTGTACGTCGCCTCGCCGCCCTGCGCTTGGACCTCCTCGGAGCTCACGGAGAACCAGTTGGTGTTGGTGTCTCCGGGGATGGCGTCGGATTTTATCCGTAGCTCCGACGAGCCGAAGTTGTGCCACACGTCCCGTGAGGTCACCGAGATGTCGATCCGCGTGTCGGCGGGCACGACCATCTCACCGGTCTCGGTGTGGCCGTTCGGATACTCGTAGTCCCAGCCGTACTGGTACCCCTCCACGAGGATCTCGATGTTGTCCCCGTTGGCGTCCGGTCCCTCCTCGACGTAGAGGAGAATCCCGTACGCATACACGACGAGGCTGATGACGACGATCGCGCTCAGCCCGAACGACAGGAAGAGCTTCTTGGCTTTCGGACCGCCCTGTCCCGTCGGGAGCTCGCCGACCTCCGGCGCGTCGAAGTCCTCCTTCGGCTCGCCGCCGTCGTCGCGGTACTTGTACACGTTCCACAGCATGTACGCGACGACGATGGTTCCGATGAGGGTCCCTAACGCGAGGAAGACGAAGAAGATCTCCTCGAAGACCTCCGCCTGCGCGCGCCAGCCGCTCCCCTGTTGCAGGATAAGTGAGTCTATCATGTTCGTCTCTCTGCTCTTGTACTCTCCTTAGCGAAGGCGCAGTTAACTCTTGTGTAGCCGACCGAGACGGTACCCCGTGGCGGTCTAAGTGACGACGTTTCTCGGAGGGAGCGACGGCGTTTCTCGAGGGCGAGGTCCGCACGCACGGCGCGCCGAAGGCGGTCCGGGTTGGCGAGGTAACGAGGCGCCGATCGGCGGAACATACGCGTTGATCGGCGGAACATACGAAGGCTATTTGTACGCGGGAACGGACCGGCTAACAACGAACTCACCATGGTCTCACTCACGCTCTTGAGCACGGTACTGATGGGGCTGCTCGTCGTGGCCACCTTCGTCGCCGTCGCGCAGATCGGCGGGCAGCGCACCGCTCCCGGCGCCGGATCGGACAGCAGGTACGACGCAATCGTCGGGACCCTCGGCGGCATCGCCCGAGAGCCGGTGACGTGGGCGGTCGGGTTCGTCGCCATCGCGGTCGGCATCGGCGCGGTCGCGCTCCTCGCCGTCGGCAACTTCGGGCTGCCCGATGGGCTCTCCGGGAGCCTGCTCACCGTCGTGTACGCCGCGGTCGGGCTCCTGTTGACCGGCTTCGTCTTCCTCGGCGCCTACTTCGGCGCCCGCGGCCGCGGGCTCGGTAACGCCCACGGCGTCGCCGCCGGCTCGTTCGCGGCCGGGCTCGTGTTCCTCGTGCTCATCGCGGCCCAGCTGCTCGTCGGCGTCATCGGGTAGCTCGGTCCACCCCGAAGGGCGACACCTCGATCCCCCGGCGATCACGGGAAACGAGCGTGTGGCGCCGATCCGTGAGAACGGACCGCTTTTCCAAATCCGCTCCCGAACCGATCAGGCCACGGCGACGCCGTTTCGGGCGAGGAAGTCGCTCACAGCCTTGATCTCGACGGGACTCCCGATGATCCGGTAGTGGTCGTCGCCCTCGACCACCGTCACGGTGAACCGCTCGCAGACGCCATCTCGCAGTCCGTCGAGCGCGGGGCGGGGGAGGACGATCTGCGTGCTGTCACGGAGGCTCGACGGATCGGGCATTCGACGTGTGGTGCGTCGCGGTAAACCGGTATAATCGTGTCGAAAGTTTGCCGAATCGAGTCCGGTCCGCGGCGACGTGGCCTGTCGGGGTCCGCCGCGCCCCGTGTCGTGACCGGGGCGCCGGAGATCGGAGCACGGAGGGCGGACGACGCGGGAGCGAGACGGAAGGAACACCTTTAACGAGACGAGCGGCCGACTGTACGCCAATGGGATTGGAGGAAGAGATCGAGGACCTCCGCGAGGAGATCGCCGAGACGCCCTACAACAAGTCCACCGAGGCACACATCGGGCGGCTGAAGGCGAAGCTCGCGGAGAAAAAGGAGAAACTGGAGAACCAGTCCTCCGCCGGCGGCGGCCACGGCTACGCGGTCGAGAAGCACGGCGACGCCACGGTCGCGCTCGTCGGGTTCCCGAGCGTGGGGAAGTCCACCCTCATCAACGCCCTCACCAACGCCGACAGCGAGGTGGGCTCCTACGAGTTCACGACCCTCGACGTCAATCCCGGCATGCTGCAGTATCGCGGCGCGAACATCCAGATCCTCGACGTGCCGGGCCTGATCGAGGGCGCCGCGGGCGGCCGCGGGGGCGGTAAGGAGGTGCTCTCGGTCGTCCGGACGGCAGATCTGGTCGTGTTCATGCTCTCGGTCTTCGAGATCGAGCAGTACGACCGGCTCCGCGAGGAGCTGTACGACACCAACATCCGGCTCGACACGGAGCCGCCGAACATCAACATCCGGAAGACCCACAAGGACGGGATCGGGGTGACGATGAGCGACGACGTGAGCCTCGACGAGGGCACCGTCAAACAGGTGCTCCGCGAGTACGGCTACGTCAACGCCAAGGTGACGATTCCCCACGACCTCACGATCGACGAGCTCGTCGACGCCGTGATGGACAACCGGGAGTACCTCCCCTCGATGGTCACCGTGAACAAGGCGGACCTCATCGACAAGAGCTACCTCCCGACCGTGAAGGAGGAGCTCCGCGAGCGCGACCTCGACCCCGATGACGTGCTCTTCATCTCCGCCGAGAAGGAGCTCGGCCTCGACGGGCTCAAAGAGCGGCTCTGGGAGGAGATCGGGCTCATCCGCATCTACATGGACAAGCCGGGGCGCGGCGTCGACTACGAGGAGCCGCTGGTCCTCTTCGAAGGCGACACGGTCGGCGACGCCTGCGAGAAGATCGGCGGGGAGTTCGACGAGCGGTTCAAGTTCGCGCGCGTCTCCGGCGAGAGCGCCAAACACGACGACCAGCAGGTCGGGAAGGGTCACGAGCTGGCCGACGAGGACGTGCTCCGGATCGTCGCGCGGAAGTGAGCCTCGGGCGGTCGGTGCGGTCGTCGATCGCACCGATCGACGCTTCCGAGGCTCGCCGTCGGTGCTCCGTTTCGGGTTCCAATCCATATAAGACCGCGCGGCCGGTACGGGGCGGTAATGGAACTCGGTTCGCGGGACGCGTTCGCCCGGATGGGAACGCTCGGCATCGAGGAGGAGTTCTACATCGCCGATGCCGACGGCCGCCCGACCTCGGGGACCGACGATCTCGTTTACGGCCGCGACCCCCCGGCGGAGGTCCCGGAGGGATTCGACCACGAGCTGTTCAAGTGTACCATCGAGGCGCAGACGGAGCTGATCGAGGACCCGTCGAACGCTGCCGACGCCCTCTCGACGGTGCGGGAGGCGCTCGTCGACCACGCCGCCGCCGACGGCTACCGGATCGCGGCGGCGGGGCTGCACCCGGCCGCGAAGTGGCGCGAGCTCGATCACGCCGAGAAGCCGCGGTACCGAGCGCAGTTGGACCGGATTCAGTACCCGCAACACCGCAACACCACGGCGGGGCTCCACGTCCACGTCGGCGTCGACGACGCGGACAAGGCGGTGCAGATTGCGAATCGGCTCCGGTGGCACTGCCCGATACTGCTCGCCTTGTCGGCGAACTCCCCGTTCTGGAACGGCTTCGACACCGGGCTCGCGTCGGCCCGTGCGAAGATCTTCGAGAACCTCCCGAACACGGGTGTCCCCTCGGCGTTCGACGACTTCGACGCCTTCCGGCGCTACGAGCACCGGATGGTCGAGCGGGGCTCCATCGACGACCGCGGCGAGCTCTGGTTCGACGTGCGACCGCACACCGGCCACGGCACGGTCGAGGTGCGTGCGCCGGACGCCCAGCGCGACCCGGCGGTCACCCTCGCGCTGGTCGAGTACGTCCACGCCCTCGTCGTCGACTACGCCGAGCGCTACGCGGACGGCGAGGCTCCGCCGACCCTCCGCCGAGAGCTGTTGGACGAGAACAAGTGGCGGGCGATCCGCTACGGCCACGATGCCTCCTTTATCACTCGCGACGGCGAGGAGACGGTCTCGCTGGGCGAGGTCGTCGCCGAGGAGTGCGACCGGCTCGGGATCGACGGGATCAGAGCGGTGTACGACGCCGAGAGCGGGGCGCAGCGCCAGCGCCGGCTGCGCGAGGAGGGCGGCCTCGACGCGCTCTGTGAGGACCTCGTGTTGTCCCCGTAAGCGGGAGAACGAAGAGTGGGGAGGGTGTTCCGTCGGAACCGAAACGACGAGAAACGCTTTTGGGCGCGCGGACCCCAGTTTCCGCTATGACCGCCGACGATCACGTCGACGACCCCGACGACGAGTCGCCGACCGACCGGACGCGCGAGGAGCTCCGGAAGACCAGGGAACGGCTCGGCGAGAGCGCGGACAAGGCCGTCAAGGGGTTCGACGACAACGTCGTCGACCTCCTGTCGTGGCTGCTCGACACCGAGACTCGCGCGCGGATCTACGTCTACCTCCGCGACAGCCCGAACAGCACCAGCGACGAGGTCGCCGACGGCACCGGGCTCTACCCGAGCACGGTCCGCGAGGCGCTCGCGGAGCTTCACGACGAGGGCACCGTCGAGCGCGACAAGCGGGAGGCGAGCGGCGCCGGCAACAACCCCTACGAGTACGAGGCGATCGCGCCGAGCGAGCTGGTGCAGGGCGTCGTCGGCGACGTGCAGCGCGAGCTCAACGCCGTGTTCAACCTCGACCGGCGGCTCGGCGGCGAGTCGCCCGACGGCGACGCCGAGCCGGTTCAGATCTCGGTCGACGGCGACGAGGGCGACGAAGACGAAGATGGAAACAACGTGAGTGACGAAGCCGACGACGACCGGGCCGACGACGACCGGGCCGACGACGAGGACGACCGCTAGATCGCGCCCGATCGCTCCCGCTTCGAGACCTTTTAAGTCCCGTCCGCGCAACCGACGTGCATGAACGTCGCGCTGGGTGGTACGTTCGATCCCGTGCACGACGGCCACCGGAAGCTGTTCGAACGGGCGTTCGAGCTGGGGGACGTGACCGTCGGGCTCACGTCCGACGAGCTCGCGCCGAAGACCCGACACGTCGAGCGGTACGTCCGCCCGTACGACCGCCGGAAGCGCGACCTCGAAGCCGAGCTGACCGACCTCGCCGACGAGCACGGCCGCGAGTTCGAGATCCGCGAGCTGACCGATCCGACCGGCATCGCGGTCGAACCCGGGTTCGACGCGCTGATCGTCTCCCCGGAGACGAGGGGCGGCGGGGAACGGATCAACGAGATCCGAACCGAGCGCGGCCACGATCCCCTCGAACTCGTCGTGGTCGACCACGTCCCGGCCGAGGACGGCGAGCGCATCTCCTCGACCCGGATCGTCGCCGGCGAGATCGACGAACACGGCAACCTCACCCCCGACCGGGAGGGACGGGGCGCGACTCGCCCGGAATGACGGGGGACGACGACGAACCCGGGGGCCTCGCCGCCCTCGCCCGCGTCGCGCTCGGCGAGACCGGGTTCGAGCGCGCCGCCGTCTGGGGGGCGGTCGGCTTCGCGGTCTCGTACGTCGCCTTCGACGCGGTCTCGATTGCGGCCGACGCGGCGGCGTCGCTCGGAGCGACGGGGGTTCCGCAGTCCCTCGCCGCACCCGTCGCCGGGGCGATTGCGGTCCTGGCCGCGGTCGGGGTCGTCGCCTTCGCCGCGGTCGGCGGTGGCGTGCTTCCCGCGATTCTCCTCGTGTACGGCCCCTTCACGGCGGTCCTGCTGCGGACGGTCGGCCCGGAGCCGTACGCGATCCCGCTTTCCGACCCCGCGTCGTTCCTCGCCGCCGTGGTCGAACCGCTCGGCGTCGCCGTCGCGGCCGCGGTCGCGGTCGGTGTCGCCGGCTACGCGGTCGGGCGCGTCGTCGCTGGAATCGGGGGGAGCGAGAGGGAAAGCGACTCGCCCCCTGCGGAGGAGGAGAAGGGGGAAAGCGCAAGCGCGGACGACTGATCCGCTCCGTCAGTCGCCGTCGAGCGTCCCGTTGAGAACCTTCGCGGCGACGAGGATCGGGTCCCACACCGGCGAGAAGGGCGGCGCGTACGCGAGGTCCAGCCGCTCGACCTCCGGGACGGTCATGTCCGCCTCCAGCGCGGTCGCGAGCGTGTCGATCCGCACCGCGGCGCGGTCTGGACCGACGATGCTCCCGCCGATGAGACGCCCCGTGTCGCGGTCGGCGACGAGCGTCACGTCGGTCGGCGCCGCGCCCGGGTAGTAGCCCGACCGGGAGCCGGCGGTCACCGTCTCGCGGACCGGGTCGAAGCCCGCCTCGCGGGCCGCCTCGTCCTCGACCAGCCCGACGCGGCCGGCCTCCATGTCGAACGCCTTCACGGCCGCGGTGCCCGCGATCTCGCCCACGGGGGAGGGGTCGTCGGCGATCGTGGCGCCGATCGCCCGCCCGGTCCGGTTCGCGGTGAGTCCGAGCGGCATCCACGCCTCCTCGCCGGTGACGGCGTGGATCGCGGTCGCGCAGTCGCCGGCGGCGTACACGTCGGGGAGGCTCGTCCGCCCGTACTCGTCGGTGCGGATCGCGCCTCCCTCGCCGGTCTCGACCCCGGTCCCGTCGAGGAGTTCGGTGTTCGGCCGAATCCCGACGCCGACGATCGCGAGGTCGGCGTCGACCGGGTCCCCTTCGTCGAGCGCGACCGCTTCGATCCGATCGTCGCCGACGAGTTCCTCGACCGGGGCGTTCGTGTGGACGGTCACGCCCTTCGCCGTCAGTTCGTCCGCCACGCGCTCGCCGACCGCCTCGCCGAAGTCCGGGAGCAGGTGCCCGGAGCGGTGGAACAGGTGCACGTCGAGCCCGCGTCCGACGAGCGCCTCGGCCATCTCGACGCCGACGTAGCCCCCGCCGACGATGGCCGCCGTCTCGGGGGCCGGCATCGCGGCGTTGCGCTCGACGCGCTCGCGGTCGACCGCGCTCACGTCGGCGCGGTCGGGGTCGTACGCGCCGGGGTCGGCGACGTACGCGTCGATCGCGGCCGCCGCGTCCATGTCGTGGAGGGTGAAGGCGCCGTCTAGGTCGCGCACGTCGAACGGGCCGGTCGAGGCGCGGCCGCCCGTCGCGACGAGCAGGTCGTCGTAGGGCTGCTCGAACGAGTTGCTGTCGGCGGTCTCGACGGTGACGGTCTTCGCGTCCGGATCGACGGTGACGGCCTCGTGGCCGCGCCGGAGGTCGATCCCGCGGTCGTCGACCTCGCTCGGCGACAGCGAGAGGAGGTCCGACATGCGCTCGACGCGCCCCTCGATGAAGTACGGCATCCCGCAGTAGGCGTACGAGATCCACCGTCCTTTCTCGAAGACGACGACCTCGCGGTCGGGCGCCTCGCGGCGGAACTTGCTGGCCGCGCTCAGCCCGGCGGCGTCGGCACCGACGACGACGAACGGATCGCTCATGGTCGCACCGACGACAGGAGGTCGTAAAAAGTCACGCCGGGGGTGCGATCCGGGCGCCCGTCCTCTCCGGCCCTCCCCCGCGCTCAGGCTCCCGTCGGTTGTCTCGTGGTGACCGGGCCGCGAACGATCTGCGCGCCGTGCCGCGTACGCCCGTCCGACCCCGTCGAAGCGCCCCGGATCGAGCGAGAGCCCCGTCAGCCGGTCTCCGCCGCCAGCTCCCGGAGGAACGCCGCTAACCGTCGACCCACCGCCTCGGGCGAGTTCTCGCGCGCCACGCGGTCGCGACCGCGCTCCCCGTACCGCCGTCGGGTCTCGGGGTCCGCGAGGAGCGCGGAGACGGCCTCGCGGAGCGCGCCGGTCTCCCCCGGGTCGATCAGAAAGCCGCTCTCCCCGTCTCGGACCTGTTCGCGCATCCCGAACGCGTCGTTCGCGACGACCGGGAGGCCGGCCGCCTGGGCCTCCAGCACGACGCGCGGGTAGCCGTCGAGGTACGAGACGTAGACGAACACGTCCGCCGCCGCGTAGAGGTCGGCGACCCCGTCGACGTGCCCCAGCGCGTTGACCCGCCGCCGAACGTCCGGGTCGTCGACGCGCTCGTCGAGGATCGACCGAAGCTCCGAGGCGTACTCGCCGCCGCCGGCGATGACGTACGCGAGGTCCGGGTCGGCTTCGAGCAGCGGGAGGACCTCCGCAAGCGCCGTCTCGATCCCGCGGAGCTTCGCCCGGTACTTCAGGTTCGTCACCGTCAGCAGGACGCGGTCCGCGTCGACCCCGAATCGGTCCGCGTCGGACGACGCGACCGCCCCTCCGTCCGCCCCCGCGCCTCCTTCTGCCCGTGCTCCCATCCTCGGTGCCGGCACGGGAACCTTCCCGACGCGCTCCGGGGGACAGCCCGTCCGCCGGCGGACGACCTCCCCGAGCTGGTCCGACACGGCGACGAACCCGCTCGCGCGGGAGAAGACGAACTCGTCGACCCCGAGGATCGCCCGGTAGGCCGCGGCGCGCGCCCACGTCCTCTCGGCCTTCGCCTCCCGAATCGCGTTCTCGAACCGCAGCCACGTGTCCCCCACGAGCCGGTCGACGACGGGGACGTCGCGGCGGCCCGCCAGCACCGTGACCAGCGCGCCCATCGCCTCGTAGCAGTCGAGCAGGACCGCGTCGGGGTCGTGCGCCGCGAACGCCCGCCGCGTCCGCCGGACGGTGGTCACGGCCCGCGAGGGAAGCGATCCGCCGTCGTCGACGCTGACGACGACCACGTCGAGGTCCGTCTCGCGGAGCGGCTCGACGACCTCCTCGGGTCGGTGGGAGGTGAAGACGAGGAGGGAGAGGTCGGTCGCCTCGCGGTCGCTCGCCTGTCCGCCCTCCGAGTCCGTCATTCGATCGCCTCCTCGTGGAGTCGCCGGACCCGCTCGGCGTGGGCCTCCCACGTCCACCCCCGTTCGAGGAGCCGATCGCGGCCCGCGCGCCCCATCTCCCGGGCGCGGTCCCGGTCGGCGAGCAGCGACCGGAGGCCGGCCTCCAGCCCGTCGACGTCGGTGGGCTCGACCAGCAGTCCGGTTTCTCCGTCGACCACCTGCTCCGGGACCCCGCCGACCGCCGACGCCAACACGGCGGTCTCGCTCGCCATCGCCTCGTAGACGACGGTGGGCCGCCCCTCCGTGTGGCTCGGCAGCCACAGCGCGTCGGCGAGCGCGAACCACCGGCGGAGCGCGACCGGCGGGAGGCCGTCGAACACGAGGCGCGGCGACCGCCCGGTGTCCCCGAGCGCGTCGCGCACCTCGTCGGCGAGGTCGCCGCCGTGGCCGACGAAGACGAAGGTCGCGTCCGGGTCGTCGACGCGCCGGACGACCTCGATCGCCTCCTCGACACCCTTCCGCTTCAGGAACTGCCCGACGAAGAGGACGACCGTCGCGTCGGCGTCGACGCCCAGTTCGCGCCGGAGTTCCCCGCGCCGGTCGACCGGGAAGCGTTCCGGGTCGGCGCCGAGCGGTACCGTCGAAACCTTCGCCGGATCGGTGAGCTCGCTCGCCCGCTCGGCCAAGGCGTCGCTCACGCAGAGGACGCCGGTCGCCTCGTCGAGCGTCTCGCGGACGCGCTCGCGGACCCCGCGGGCGAGGTCGTCGTACGAGTTGAGGATCGTCCCGTGGGCGACGACGAACAGCGGGAGGTCGTGCTCGCGGACGTACGGGAGGACGCCGTAGCCGTCGAGGTAGACGTGGCAGGCGTGGACCACGTCGGGAGGGTCGAACGCCCGGTCCGCGTACGGGGGGACCCGACGGGCGAAGGAGTCGCCGGCCAGCCCGTAGAAGAACCGCTTGGGGAGCAGGTACCAGAACCGAGGGTGGTGGACCGCGTACGCGCCCCAGTCCTCGACGGTCGGGATCGATCCGTACTCGGCGTACCGGCCGACCGGCGGGGCGAACGGTCGGGGCGACACCACGCCCAGGTCGGCGCCGGCCTCCGCGAGCGAGCGGAGGATGCGGTGATTGAACAGGCCGTTGTAGCGCTCGATCGTGTCCGGATGGTTGACGGCGCTCGCGAGGATGGAGTACATTCGATGCGGCTCGACCGTCCCTCCGTTCGGGGTCGGTAAAGGTATCCGCCGGCTATCGCCGGATCGACGGTGCCTTCGTCGGTCGATGCCGGTTCAGGGTTGGCCCTCAGGCGGTTCCGTACGCGCGGCGGCGGTCGGAGGGAACCGCGTCTTTCTCGGGAGAAATAATCACTGTAATCGGTGTGTATTTAAATGTGGCACGAAAGAACTTAACAACCGGGCCACTGACTTCGAGTATGACGCCCCTCCGCATGCTCGACGAGGAACAGCTGGACCTTCGGGTCTCGCACAGTTCCGGCCCGAAGTGGCGCCGGAGCGAGGCCGTCGTCGAGGCCTTCCGTGCGTCGGACGTCGACGTCGAGGAGGAGGAGACGACCCTTCACGACTGGATTCGGCCCGACTCGCTCGACGGCTTCGACTGGTCCGAGTCGCCGCTGTTTCTCTGCGCGCGGATCTGGGAGCGAACGGTGGTCGTGACGGCCGACGAGGTCCGGATCTACGCCGAGAAGCGGGACGCGTAGCGAACGGGGCGCCTCTCGACTGTACCTCTTCTCCGCGGATTAGCGTCTCGGTAACGAAGCGTCTCGGGGCGCTCTCCTTCGGTATCCACCGCCGCGACCGGTCGGTCGCGGCCGACAAAACCCGTCATAATGATCCGTTCATACCTCTCGGTCGCACGGAACCACGCCGGTATCGAAACCCAGCGCCTCCGCCTCGCGCTCGCGCGGTCGCCGTCGGTCCTCGACGCGTCGCTTCCGATCGGGACCGCGTCGCCGAACCCGAACGTGCTGTTCCTCTGTTACGGGAACATCTGCCGGAGCCCCCTCGCGGAGCGGTACCTCGAATCGACCGCGGCGGACCGGGGGATCGACGGGCTCTCCGTCGACTCCGCCGGGCTCCGGACGACGGCCGGCCGCGCCAGCCCGGACGACGCGATCCGGGTGGCCGAGGAGCTCGGCGTCGACCTCTCCGATCACCGGTCGAAGCCGGTCACGGCCGACCAGCTCGAACGGAGCGACCTCGTGGTGGTGATGGACCTGCTCAACTACCGCGACCTCCGACGGGGGTTCGGCGACCTCGACGACAAGACGCGGTTCCTCGGGGTCTTCTCCGGCGACGGCTACGAGATCAGCGACCCGTACGGCGAGGGGCTCGACGGATTCCGAACGCTGTACGCCGACGTGGGCCGGTCGGTCGACGGGCTCGCCGAGGCGCTGGAACCCGAGCGATGACCGCCGACCGGCCGGCGGCAGTCGTCCCGGCCATCGGGACCCAGAGCAGCGTCGTCGCGGTGCGGTCGCTCGCCCGCGCCGGCCTCGCGCCGGTCCTCGCGTCCGACGGCCAGCGGTCCCCGGCGCTCTCCTCGAAACACTGCGCGGAAGTCGTCGACGTCCCCGACCCGACCGGGTCGATGCGGGGATACGCGGACGCCCTCGTCGACCTCGCCGCCCGCGACGACGTGATAACCGTCCTCCCGCTGCGCGAGGCGGACGCGTACGCCCTCGCGTCGCGGCGCGAGGAACTCTCGGAACACCTCGACCCCGTGTGGCCCGGCTTCGACGCGCTCCGGAGCGCTCAGGACCGCCGGACCCTCCTTTCCGTCGCCGCGGACCTCGACATTCCGGTCCCGCGAACGCGGCTGCTCACCGACTGGCCGAACGACGACGGGCCGCTGGTCGTCAAACCGCGGTACACCATCGTCGTGGACGAGGACGGGCAGGGGTCCCGCGAGCCCGACGTTCGGCTCCTCGACGCCGGCGAGCGACCGCCGGTCGAGTCGGTCGTCGACGAGATGGGCCACGTGCCCGTCACGCAGGAGTTCGTACCGAGCGACGGCGAGTACGGGTTCTTCGCGCTGATGGACCGCGGCGAGCCGGTCGCGACGTTCCAGCACAAGCGGGTCCGGAGTTTCACGTACTCCGGCGGCGCGAGCGTCTACCGGGAGGCGGTCGACGTCGCGGCGCTGCGCGAGCACGGCACCGCGCTCCTGTCGGCGCTGGACTGGCACGGTCCGGCGATGGTGGAGTTCCGACGCGACGCGCGCGACGGCTCCTTCAGGCTCATGGAGATCAACCCCCGGTTTTGGGGGTCGCTGGCGCTGCCGGTGCACGCCGGCGTCGATTTCCCGGCCCGCTACGCCGCCCTCGCCGCCGGGCAACGTCCCGGAGGTGGCATGCCCGACTACCGGGTCGGCGTCGGCTCGCACCTGCTCAGCGGGGAGTTCGCGTACCTCTACAACGTGCTTCGGGCCGACGGCCACGGGGACCCGCCTCCGCTCGGCCGCGAGGTCGTCGCGCTGGCGACCTCGCTGTACCGGAACCCGAACTTCGATCTGCTCTCGGCCGGCGATCCGCTTCCGTTCGTCGCCGGCGCCCTCGGCATGGCGGCGACGCTCGGATCGCGGGTCGCCGACGCGGTTCGTCGGTGACGGGCATCGTCGTCGTCCCCGATCGCCGCGTTCAGTCGGCCGAGTACATCCCGAGCGCCCAGTGGCGACCGGTGAATACCGCGCTGTTGGCGACGTTGCCGTCGGCGACGCAGAGCCATCTCCCGTCGACGTACCACGGGTCGAGGTGGTGCATCCGGCCGGAGTTCCAGCCGACCGGGGCGCCCGTCCCCTCCAGAACCGGCGATTCCGGTCGCTCCTCGTCGGCGTAGCGCTCCGGCCCGAGCGACGTGATCTCGAACGCGCGAACCGCCTCGCCGTACCGCCGCGCGCAGTCCTGGAAGAAGACGACGACGCCGTCGGACCCGACGATCGGGCGCCCGCCGGGACGGAACGCGGCGGGACGCCCGGCGACGACCGGGTTGTCCGCGTGCGGTTCCCAGCCGTCTGCGACGAGCGAGTCGCTGTGGTAGGCCCGGAGCCCCGCGGCGTCGGCGTCGCCGACGAGCAGCCACCAGCGGTCGCGCCACCTGAACAGGACCGCGTCGTCGGTGCGGTGGTCCGCCGACACCAGCGTCGCGCGGGGCTCCCACCCGCCGGGGAAGTCCGTCGCCTCGTAGAGGCGGACCGCTCGCCCGTCCGATCCGCCCTCCTCGGGCACCATGTAGCGCGTCCCCTCCCACTCGAACACGTAGGGGAACGAGAGGTGCTCGCCGGTGTCCAACACGGCGCAGTCGTACTCCCAGCGGAGCCCGTCGGGGCTGGTCGCGTGACCGATCACGGCGTCCGGGTCGCGGGCGTAGTTGCACATCTCGAAGAAGAGGTGCCAGCGGTCCGGTCCGGGGAGCATGAACGGGTCGGCGACGAAGTCCACCGCCCCGAAGTCCGTCACGTCCTCCGCGGTGAACGCCGGATTTCGCGCGGCCGCGATCTCCGTGAGCGTCAGCGGTAGCTTCGACTCGCCGCGCGCCCCCGAGCCAAGCGAGGTCGCCGGCGCGGCGGCCGCGGGGTCGGCCGCGGACCGGGCGAGCGCGTCGGCGTCGGCGTCGGGACGCAGCAGGTCCGGGATCGTGTGATTGACCAGCTTTCCCGCCGACCGCGCGGCGGAGAGGATGAACGGGACCCGCCGCAGCGCCTCCGGTCGGTCGCTCATCGGACTCATCGGAAGCGTTTCCGCGCGTACGCGGCCAGTTCACCGAGGTCCGGCGGGTGATACACCGGACCGAGGTCGTCGACGACCATCGGTTCTCGTCCCGCGTCCTGCACGGCCTCGATCGCCTCGGCCAGCTGGCCGGTCGACCCCTCGTACAGCGCGCGACGGACCTCGTCGAGGGTGTCGCAGTCGGCGATGTCGACGTCGCGGTACGACCGGACCACTCCCGCGTCGAGGTCGTCGGTCAGCGACTGGACGATCGTGCCGGCGGTCTCCTCGCCGTGCATGTACTCCCAGAACCCGGCGGGACCGCCGCGGTAGGCTCGGGGATCGCCGTGGTGGTAGCTCAAGACGCCGTGCTCGGTCGCCGAGAGCAGCGATCCCCGGACCAGCCCGAACCCGCGGCGGAACACGACATCCGACCGCGCTCCGATCTCCGAGACGACCTCCTCGGGGAGCTCGTTCCAGAGCCCGCTGACGTTGGTCGGGTACGTCCGGAGCCCCTCGGCGTCGTCGACCTGGGCGATCTCCGAGACGTGGACCGAGTCGTCGTACCGCTCCGACGCGGACCGCCGAGGCCGGAGCGCCGACGCGAGCCAGTAGGCCGCGTAGGCCGGGTACTTCAGCCCGCGTTTCACGTTCCCGCTCCCGAGCAGCCCGGCGTCCTCGTTGATCACGACGAGGGAGATCTCGGCGTTCGTCTCCGCCAGCATCGTCTCGATCGCGTCCGCGACCCACCGCTCGGTGTGTTCGCCGTCGAACAGCAGGCAGACCCGGAGGGGGGCGTCGGCGGCGACCGCGGCCGCTTCGGTGGTCGCAGTCTCCCACTTCGTCGCGGTCGTCTCGGCGGTCGCGGTCCCCTCGCCGGTGGCCGCAGTCGCCTCGGCGGTCGCGGTCCCCTCGTCGCCCTCGCTCGCCTCACCTCCCGCTTCGGACGGCGAGACGGCCGCGAGCCCCGCGAGGAGGTCGGCGAAGAACTTCGTCGCCCAGTTCGGGTACCGCAGGTAGAGGTAGCTGCCGACGTGCGGGTACGACCCCGGGATCGCCCCGCGCACGGGGACGGGACCGTCCAGCGACTGATGTCGCTTCAGGAACTCGGCGGCGGTCCGGGCTGCCATCGCGTACTCCGCCTCGCCCGTCAGCTCGTAGAGCCGGAGCCACACCAGCCCCATCTGGGCGTTGCCGGTGAGACAGCGGTACCACGTCCCGCCCCAGTCGGCGTCGTAGGTCCCGCTCAGGGGACCGGTTCGGCGCTGGAGCTCCAAGAGCACGTCCGCGGACCCCCTCGCGGCGTCGACCAGCTCGTCGTCGTCCAGCCGGACGCCGCCCTCCAAGAGCCCGCGGATCGTGTACGCGATCGTGTGGAGGTCCGGGTCGTCGCCGGCGACGAACGCCGCGTTCTCGAACCAGCCGTTCGACCGGCGGCGCTCCAGCGCCCACTCGAGGTTCCGCCTCGCGGCGTCGCGGTACGTCTCCGCCCGGTCGTCGAGGACCGACGCCGCTTCGAGCAGCGCCCACGCGACTCGGGTCGCGTACGCGTGCACCTCGCCCTCGTAGTCGTGTTGCCGCCACGCGCCGTCGTCGTCCTGCGCGACGACGGCCCAGTCGCAGGCGGCGCGGACCGCGTCGGCGTACGCCTCCTCGCCCGTCCGGCGGTAGGCCTCGACGAGTCCGAAGACGGCCTGCCCGGTGTTGAACACGTTGGGGTCGCCGCGCTCGCCGGTCCCCTCGGGGAAGCTCCCGTCGTCGCGCTGGACCGTCAGGAGCCACTCGGCCATCGCGGTCGCGCGATCGGACGCGTCACTCTCGGGGTAGTCGTCGGCGTACGCGTAGAGGGTGGGAATGACGTAGCCGGTCGTCTCCGGGTACGGGGCCTCCCACCCGAGCAGGAGGTTGTACGTGGCGGCCGACCCGCCCCCGCCGGTCGCGTCCTGACTGCGAAACAGCCACTCGATCGCCGCGGACAGGTGCTCTTCGTCACTCCCGGTGTCCGCGAGCGCCGGGAGCTGTCGCCGCGCGGCGTGGGCGATAGATCGACCGCGTGAGGTCCCGGCGGGGATGTCGAACATCCCGCTCACGCCGCCCGGGTGAACCGGCTGTCGCGGACCGTTGTCCGGGACCGAGCTGTCGTTCGAGGTCGAGCTGTCGTTCGAGGTCGATCGCCGCGCCGTGGTGGTTCCATGTCTGTCCCCGTCGGGACCTCCGGCTATGTATATACGTCCGCTAACCCAGCAGCGGCGCGATGTCGGGGTGTGTGCGACCGGGATCGCTCTCGTCGAGCTCGCCGGCGTACGCCCGTTCGCGGACCCGTTGCCACTCCGGGTGTCGAGCGAGCACCAACACCGGGATCGCGTCGAGGTCGAGGGCCTTGGCGATCATCAACCGGTGGTAGCCGTCCCGGTGGTAGATCGTGCCGTCGGCCCCGATACAGACCAGCGGGTCGAAGTTGTGGTGGTAGCCGATCCGGCGGATGTCCATTCCCGGGAACCCGTTCGTCCCGTTCTCGGACCGCATGTACCCGTCCCCCCGGATGCTCTCGTACAGATCGTCCACGTAGCTGCAGCGATGCTCGATGAACTCCTCTTCCGAGTCGTACCCCCAGAGGTCTTCACCCTTCGCGAAGTACTTTCGTCGGGGGTACTCGACGTACTCCGTGTCCTCCCAGTCGAGGCCGTCGACGAATCGCTGTTTAAGCCCCCGACACTCCCACTTCTCGGAGAGCGGGAGCGAGTCGCTCTCCCAGTCGCCGCCACGGACCGTCCCGAGCCCGAGGACCTTGGAGACGCCCCAGGTGTATCGGGTGATCGCCGACGGTGAAACGAAGCGCGGCTCGTACAGGCTCGTGGGGGCGTCGTACCGCAGTCGGTGGCCGACGGCCCGGCCGCGGTTCAACAGCGGCCACAGCACCGGGGACCCGCGCCACGCAAGGTAGTCCACGCCCCGTTGGACCATCGTCAGCGTGCCCTGCGAGCGCCGCACTCGTGCCGCTTCTCCCAAGAGCCCGATCATACCGACTGTGCCGCTGCTACCCACATATATATAGAGATCATAGGGAGTGGTACCTCTCCATATGGCCGTGATTACTCCGTGGGCGGAGCCCGCGTTCGGAGCAATCCGGGCCGCGCTCATCCTCAGTCGCCCGTTCCGGCGCCGATTTCGTCAGCGTCCGGCACCAGTCCGGTCGCGACCGAGTCGACGATGTCGTTCGGCACGTCGACGTCGATGGCCCGTACGACGAGCTTCTCGAGCTCCCCGTCGAACGGACCGTTCTGGTTCCCGAAGTTCACGTACCGCGAAATCGTGGACTGTTCCGTGCTCCAGTAGTGGATGCCGGCGCCGGCCTCGGCGTTGAACGAGCGGACCTCGTCGGCGGTCACGGTCGCGTTGTCCATGATCGCGATGTTCCCGCTCCCGTCTGCGCCGCTGTTGTTCCCGAGCGCGGTGACCGTCCCGATCGCGTACTCGGTGTCGCGTCCCAAGCGGAACCCCTGATCGCCGTTCGACTGGGCTACCACGTGGTCGAGCTGCACCCGCGCGGCCTCGCCAGTCTCCGTCGGGGTGTCGTTCCGCTGGTACCCGAGGTGATCGTTGTTCGCCAGCCGCACCCGGCGGAACGTGGCCTCGAACACCTGACCGGTCGTCTTCGTTCCCCAGCCGTTCTCCTCGAGCACGCAGTCCTCGACGAGCGCCGTTCCACCGGAGCAGTCGATCCCGTAGATGTCGCAGCCGTACGCGTGGGAGTTCCGGACGACGACCGGCGGCAGGTCCGGGCCGACCTTGTTCTGCGTGTCGATCCCGAACCCGTGTTTCCCGGCGCCGCTGGCGGTGCACCGGTCCGCGACGCAGCCGCCCTGGAGGAAGGTGAAACACTCGGTGTTGGCGTCGACGCTCCACACGTCGCGGAACGCGATGTCGACGGTCGAGTCGTCGCTGTCGGCCTCGCTCACGCCGAGGTTCAGTCCGTTGTCGGCGTTTTCGGGATCGGCGGGCTGCTCGTGTCGGTTGCCGTCGACCGTGAGGTCGCGGACGACGTGTCCGGAGATCCCGCCCTCCGGCTTCCAGGAGAACACCCCGTGGTTGTCCTCGTGGCCCCCGGCGAGCCGGACCACGGACTCCTCGCCGTCGCCGCGGAAGGTCACGCCGTCCGGAAAGTCGTCGCCGCGGACCTCGATCGCCTTCGCCCCCTCCTCGCTCTTGTCGTCCGCAGACACGAGCGTCGTCCCCGCCGGGAAGTACACGGTACCGCCTTCACCGACCGCGCCGATCGCGTCCCGGACCGCCTGCGTGTCGTCGGTCGTCCCGTCGACGGCGGCGCCGAAGTCGCGGATGTTCAGGAGGCCGTCGTCGGGCGTGTCGGAGGCGGGCGGGGTCGGGCTCTCGCCGTCAGAGCCGTCGTCTCTCGCGTTACAGCCCGCCAGCCCCGCGGCTGAGAGTGAAAGAAGGGCGAGTGCACGGCGGCGGGATACCATTGGCCCCCTTTGGGGCCAGCGAGGGATAGTTAGCAGGAGGCAAACGTCGGGACGGCGAGTTCAACGCCGCGCGGCGTCGGACGCCCGACCGCCGGGCGCCCGACCGCCGGGCGCCCCACCGCCGGACGTCAGACCTCGTACTCTCGCGTCGCCGTCGCGTTCGACGTGTCGTTCACGCAGAGGCGAACGGCGTCGACCGCCCCGCGAACGCGGAGCACGTGGGTGTAATTCGCCGAGCCGCCAGAGACGGTCGTGCTCTCCGCGGCGACCGTGCGGCCGTTGCGTTCGAGCGTCGAGACGACCGCGTCGAGGTCGCCGTCGCCGTCGGTCACCTCCCAGTCGACGTCGAACCGCGTCCACCCGCTCCCGCTCCGATCGGTGACTTCGAACCGGTCGACCGTCGGCGCGCCGTTCCCGTCCGAGTCGGCGAGCGTGGCGAACGAGACGGTCCCCCCCGAAACGGTCGCGTCCTCCCCGTCGGCGACGGCGCGGAACTCGTACGCGCCGTCCGCGTCGAGTCCCGACACGGCGTGCGTGAACGCAGTTGGCGAGGTCAGGGTCTCGCCGCCCACGGCGGTCCAAGCGTTCGCATCCCCGTCCGCGGCGCGCAGCTCGAAGCGCACCCGCACTTCGTCGGCCCCACCGAGGTCCCGGAGATCGCCGGCGAGCGTCGCCGCGTCCGCGGTCAGGTCTCGGGCCTCCAGCGAGACGACATCGGGGTCGCCGCCGGGAGCGGGTTCGCCGCCGCCCGACCCGTCGTCGGTGTCGAGTTGGACCGTTCCGCCGTCGGTCGCGACGCCGAGCACGTCGGTCTGGAACGCGCCCGGGTCGAAGGAGCCGAGCCCGATCCACCCGTCGACGTGGTCCGCGTCGGTGACGTCGGCGTCCCAGGCGTCGGGCTCGGGCTCGGTCGCCTCCCACACTTTCACCCGCAGCCGGTCGCCCTCGGCGCGGAACCGCCGGTGGAAGAACGCACCCTCCGCGGGCGCCCCGAACCGGGCCAGCGTCTCCATCCCGTCGGCGGAGTACTTGGCCAGCCTGAACGCGTCCTCGGCGTCCTCCAGCTCGATCCAGTACCCGAGCTCCTCCCCGCCGCCGTACGACGACCGGAGGTGCACCCGCGCATGGTACCCGAGGTCGCCGTCCGTCTCGAACGACGGGACGCGAACCCTGTCTAGGACCTCCACGTCCGAGGGGGTGCCGACGGCGTCCCAGGAGATCGCTCTCCGGGCCGTGTCCGTGCCGTCGTGGTCGTACCGGAGGGCGTGGCCGCCCTCGTACTCGTCGCCCGCGACGACGCCCCAGTCGCCGGCGTCGGCGTCCCACCGCGGGGTCCACGCCTCGAACGGCGAGCCGTCGGTCGTGTCGTCGGTCGTCCCGTCGTCGCCGGCGCCGGTTCCGCCGTCGGTCCACGCGCCGACCCGATCGGCGGTCGGCACGCCGTCGAGGTCGGTCTTCAGGTCGGACGCCATCGTCCCGAACGAGATATGCTGATCGTTCGAGATCGCCCCGTCCTCGTTGTTCGCGTGGTGGTAGGTCCCGACGCGGCTTCCGGCCCCGTCCGAACTGGCGCGCAGGCCCGCGCCGCCGGTCTGTCCGTTGATCCAGAGCGTCGCGTCGCCGGCCTCCAGCACCGACTCGTCGGTGAGGTATAGCCCCCCGCGGACGTCCGGCCCGTTGTCGGCGAACACCAGCTCTGAGCCCGCCGGGACCCGGTAGCTGCCGTCTTCGGTCAGCCGCATGCAGCCCGCGTTGTTCTCGGCGACGATCCGGTCGAAGACGACGGTCGCGCCCACTCCGCTCGTGTTCTGGAAGGTGAGGCCCTCGTTGTTCGTCAGTCGGCAGCGGCGGTACACCATGTGTTCGCTTCCGACCGAGCACTTGGTCGCGCCGGCGCCCTCGTTGTCGCGGAGCACGCAGTCCTCGGCCACGGCCTTCCCGCCCGACAGGTCCATGCCGTAGTACCCCCCGCCGAAGCCGTTCCCGGAGGCGAGACAGCGTTCGAACCGGACGGGCGGGTCCTGAAACGGGTCCCCGCTGGTCTCCATCCCGAACCCGTGCTGTCGGTTGTTCTCGGCCGTGCAGTCCGTCACCGTCGTCCCCGCGGATCGAACGTCGATGCCGTTTCCGTAGCAGTTCGTCGCCCGCACGTCGCGGATCGAGATGTCGACATCGCCCTCGGCGCCCGAGCCGGGGCTCCGCACCTGAACCGCCGCGGCGACGTTCGGGTCTCCCTCGACGCTCCCGAGCCCGCCGTCGAGCGTCAACTGCTCCAGCACGAAGCCGTCGAGGCCGTCGTCGCCGGGGTCGACGCTGATCATGAACACGTTCCGTCCGTCGTTGCCGCCGCCGTACTCGATCCGGCTCTCCTTCCCGTCGCCGTAGAGCCTGACGCCGTCGTTCGACGAATCGACGTCGACGACGCTGTTCCACCCCGTCACGAGATACGAGCTCCCGGTCGCGGGGACGTACACCTCGTCGCCGTCGCCCGCGGCGTCGATCGCGTCCTGGATCGCGGCGGTGTCGTCGGTTGAGCCGTCCCCGACCGCGCCGAAGTCTCGGACGTTCAGAACCGTCACAGCGATCCCCCGCCGAAGTCGGTCCAGAAGAGTTCGCCGGTGTCCGTCGTCGCGCCCGTCGACCCGCCGACCGACGCGCCCCCGATCAGGAGGCTCGCCGCGGTCGCGGTGCCGAGCTTGACGTACTGCCGCCGGGTGAGCCGCCGTTTCCGGTCGCCGTCAGACCCCGCTGTAGAGCGGTCGCTACCGCCGTTGTGTGCCAGCTTGTGTGCCATTGCGATTGGTAATCCAAGATTAATCCCAATAAGCATATCGTTACTTATATGTTCATCATCTGATGACTGTTCAGATAGCTAACCGGACCGGCGGACGACGTTTCCGGCTCGGAGAGGCGGTTTCGCGGCTGACCCGGGGTTCCGGAAAAAGCCGTTATGTCCCCGTTAAGATGCTGTTAACGGGTACCTCTCCGCGGCTCGCTCGGAGTCGAGCTGTGGTCCCGCCGGTGCCGGTCGCCCCGCCGCCACCGCCTCCCCCGCCGTCGGTGGGCGTCCCGTCGCCACCGCCTCCCCCGCCGTCGGCTTCGTCGGTGGGCGTCCCGTCGCCACCGCCTCCCCCGCCGTCGGCTTCGTCGGTGGGCGTTCCGTCGCCATCGTCTTCCCCGTCCGGAGGGGATTCGGACGCGACCAGATACACGTTCACCTCCCCGTTGTCGTACACGCGATCGACCGATCGATCGACTTCGAGCCGCTCGAAGTCTTCGGGAACGAACCGCCACTGTTCGCGGTAGTCCGGGAACCGCTCCGGATACGTGATCCGCCCCGCCCTCGGCAACAGCAGGTACCTGTCGTCGTCGTAGCTCTGTCCCAGCCGCTTGTTGACGGTGTAGTTGTAGTGGTCCGGCGGCGCCGTCCCCTCCCAGCGAATCGTTTCGTTCGGCTGGTTCGTCCCGTAGTAGCGGTGGTAAAAGCGATACTGGTAGATGCCCTGTTCGTCGATGAGATGCTCCGGGTCCCGGTTCTCGAACAGCCACTCCGTCCCGTCGAGCTCCATCTCCGTGACCTGGTGGTTCTTGTCGAACACGATGGGTGACGAGAACATGCCGAACACGGACAGCAGTACCGTCACCAGCAACACCCCGGCGAACGCGACGACGACGACGGTGCGTACCTCGACCGCGTCCGACCGCTGCCAGGCGAGGTGGAACAGCGCCCCGACGAACGCCGCGGCGAACAGCTTCCCGAACAGCAGCGGCCGACCGAACCCGGCGATGAGGTCGTTCGTCAGGAACAGCGTCGCTATCACCCCGAACAGAATCGTCGTGCTCCCGTACACGAGCGTGAAGACGGCCGGCCGCTCGTCCCGGTAGTACCACAGCGCGACCGCGACGGCGAGGAACACCGACGCCAGTCCGAAGGTCAGCACGTCGACGCCGCGCTGGATGGCCGCGATCGTGAGCAGGTCGACGAGGTCCGGCGACGTGCGCCCGACGGTTTCGGTGGTGGACTGCAGGGGAGAGGGGCCGCCGGCCGGACCCAAGAGGTCGTCGACGATGTTCCGGAACCGGACGATGATCCCGGTGTACTTCAGGTACCAGGCGACGAACAGCACGGTCGCCAGCGAGGTGAGGTTCGGGAGGGCGCTCCACCGCGACCGGACCCCCGGGAGCCTGTCGAAGGCGCTGTACGTGGCGAGCGCGACCAGCGCGAAGACGGCCGTCAGCGGGTGGTACACCACGACGCCGACGACCGCTATCAACACCAGCGCGCGGACGGGGATCGCATGCGATTCCTGCTCCTTGACGAGGAGGTAGAGGAGGAACGGGACGAAGAGGACGCTCAGGATGAACGGGACCACGGTCACGTGGGCCGAGCCGGCGATCGGAACCAGCACGAGGGGGAGACAGAACGCCCGCCGTCGGGCGTCGTCGAACAGGTGTTCGACCAGAAGCGCCATCGATCCGAGGTAGACGGCCAGGAACGCGGCCGACAGGAGGTTGATGGTGCCGATCTCCGGCAGGCCGGTCGCGGCGGCCAGCGCCTGCGTGAGGACGTGGGTCGGCGGGTAGATGTTCAGGGCGATCCCGAGCTCCGGGAGGTCCCGCAAGAGCCCGACGTGCGTCAGCACGTCGGCCCGGCCGTACACCGGGTATCCGCGGACGTACGGGAGCAGCACGAGGACGAACCCGGGCACGACGACGAGCGCCGCCCCGGGGAGCAGGTCCGCCGCGCCGCGCCCGTCGGCGGCTCCGGCCAGCAGCACGACGAGTTGCCCGACGAACATCGCCGTTATCAGGAACATCCAGAAGATCGTCGGGTACGCGCGGTATATCGAGACCTCGTAGCCGGCCGCGGGCGGGACGCTGTGGAGGAACCACACCGCCCCCAACAGACACGCGGTCCCGACGGCTGCCAGCCACTTCGTCCACGTCGTCCCGGTGGCGTCGTACATGTCGTATCGAATCCGGCTGTCCGCGGGATCACGGGCGGCGGCGCCCGCGGACGGTGACCTGTCCCGACACAGTGGCGTGGTCCGTGTAGTAATACCCGCGATAACGCGCGGTTCCTCGACGCCGGAGGGCGATCGCGGCCGCTTGACCTCCTCGGGCGCCTGAAGACGCGGGAATCCGACCATCGGATTCGGACAGTCGCAGTCCTTCGGTTCCAACCCGCACTCGGAGGGAACCGGCGACACACCGGGGGAACTCTCGTTTGTCTCCCTCGGAGGGCTGTGGCCCGGCCAATGAAGCCCCGGCTCCATGTCATTGCCGTGCGAACCACCGCCGCCCTGCCTGTTAGCGCTGATATAACAACGCGTGCCGAGGCGGTACCTGGTCCAATGGCTTTCGAACACCGCGACCGGTTCCTCGTGACGCTGATCGCGTGGCTGCTCGCGTCGCTCGGCGTGTTGGTCGCGCTCGGCGCGTTCACGCCGCAGAGCTTCTTTGTCGTCTCCTTCATCGGCCTGCTGTCGGTCATGCAGCTGTACGCGCCGGCGAAGAGCGGCGATCGCTGGAGGCTCCCGCTCCGCGCGCTCATCGCGGCCTGTTTCGCGGTGTTCGGGTGGATCGTCCACGTCCGGGTGACGACCGTCGTGTGATCATCGTTCACATTCACCGTTCGACCCCCTCGCGCGTCCTCGATCGCCCCCGTCCGTACCTCCGGGGCCTTCGAACGGACGCGGCCGAGGCTGGACGCACCGCCGAGGCTGGACGCACCGCCGAGGCTGGACGCATCGAATGACTGACGGGCCGTCGGTGAGAGGGGGTCGGTATGAACGGAGGCGGAGCAGGTGACGGCCCCGAGGATCTTGACGGACTGTCCGTGGACGCGGCGGTCGACGCCGTCGACGACGGTGAGAGCGATGCCGACGAGGTGCGCGAAACGCTCGCCATCGTCGCTCAAGACGGGACCGTCCGTCGAGCAGCCGTCGACGACGCGCTCGCAAACGCGTCGAAGGTGGTCACGACCGCGGAGACGCGGGTTGAACTCGCTGCCGAGCAGCTGACCGACGCCCGCGAGACGGCCGCACCCGTCTCGGACTTGGACCTGGTTTCGGTACGCAGTGGCGAGTTCGCAGCGCGGCTCGACGCCATCGAGGACCGGGCCAGCGAACTCGGCGACGACCTCCAAGCGATCCTCGCGGAGAAGGACGATGGCGACCTCTACGAGATCGCGCGCCGGATTCGACGCGTCACGAACGCCGCGAGGGGGGTTCAGCGTGCCGCCGACGATCTCCAGTTCGAACTCGACTCGTTTGAAACGTGGCTCGCCGATGCCGACCGACGGGCCGCGGCGATCGGTGACGACGTCGAGGCGGTCGCCGAATCGCTACGCGAGCTCGACGACGTCGCCGAGGAGCTGTCGGGCGGGAGCGGTGACGCCGAGAGCGGGCCGGCAGACGGGTGGGCGACGGCGATGGTTCGCCACCGCGTCACGGGGCTGATGCTCGCCGACCTCCGGGCGGAGCTCACGGCGCTTCGACGGTGGGCCGACCGCGACGGCGCCGACCCCCCGGCGGACGTCGAATCCCGGCTCGACGACCTCGCGGCCCGCCACGAATCCGTCGGCGAGCGCCTCACCGAGCGCGCCGACCCGGCGTGGACCGACCGGTTCGGCGATCGGCTGGAAGCGCTCGACGGGGCGCTCGACGAGATGGAGCCGCCGGTCGCGTGGTCCGATGTCGAAGCCGTGATCGAGGACCACCGCCCGACCGTCGAGTAGCGGGGGACGGTCCGGGTGAGGAGACGGTCCGGGTGTGGAGACGGTCCGGGTGAGAGGACGGACCGACCGAAGCGCGGTCAGCGGTCGACGTTCTCGGCGCGGATCGCGGTCCGGAGGGCGATGTCGGCCACCCGGCGACCGCGGGTGGCCGTCACCCGAAGGGCGTCCAGCGCGCTCGACAGCGCGACCGCCGCGGGGACCGACTCGGTGCCGGACCCGTCGAACAGCTCCTCCTCGACCGCTTCGATCCGCTCCGCGGCGTCGTCGCATCGCCTTTTGGCGCGTTGCGCTTCGGTCGCATCGCCGTTGAGAACGGCGGTGACCCCGTCGTCGACGGCGCCGGCAACGTCGTCGGCGACGGCACGCACGGTTTCGAGGGTGCCTCCGGGGAGCGTGTCCGGCGCCCTCTCCGTAATGTCCGCGATCCGGAGGGCCTGATCGACGATGCCGTCGAGGCGACTGGCGGTCGCGTAGTAGGCGAACAGCTCGGCGCGAGAGATGTCGAGCGAGTCGAGCTCCGCGTACGAGACCAGCGATCGCGAGAAGTGTCGCGTGATCATATCCGCGGAGCGCCGGGCCTCGCCGGCCCGGTCATCGATCCGCTTGCGCGCGTCGGCGCCGTCGGCGAACGCTTCGACGGAGTCGCGGAGGAGGGAGACGACGACGTACCGGAGCTGGACGAGCGATTGGCGGACGGACACGGACGAGGTGTCCAAGAGGTGTCGAACGGTGATCGCCGCGGGCGATTCGGAGAGGACGTTCGTCCCGACCAGTTCCCGCGTCGTCGACCGCACGGCCCTGCGCTCAGCATCGGTGAACGCCGTCGCCTTCCGGAGCGTTATCGTCTCGAACCCGACCCCGTGAGCGGTTTCGACCGCGTGCCGGACGGCGGCGGGACCGCTGTCGGTGACGTCGACCGTCGCCTCTTCTAAACGCCCGACGTCCGTCTCCGACGACCGGACGAGGATCGATCCGTCGCGGTGCGTGTACAGCTGCAGCTCCATGCCGACCTCGAAGCCGTGGTCCGTCGCCCACTCCTTCGGGATCGAGACGGTGAAGGTGCTGCCGCCGACTTCCTGTAGCTTTCTCGTCTCCATGCTTATTGTATCAACTCGGGATTGCCGTCGGTCATGTACAGCGTTCGCGCGGCGATATTGACGGCGTGATCGCCGATCCGCTCCAGATCACGGATCGTGAGCAGCAGCCGCGACACGTCGTCGAGCAGCCGCTCGATCTCCCACCGGTCGGGCTCGCTGGCGATCAGCTCGCGGACGACCGCCTCGCTGGCGTGTTGACACGACGCGTCGAGCTCGTCGTCGCGTTCGGCGATCGTCCGACACGCAACGGGATCGGCTCCCGCGTACGCGTCGGCGGCCGCGCGAACCTGACCGAGGGCCAGCTCGCCGATCGACTGGACCCGGCCGTCCGCGACGATCTCCAAGCTGCCGGTCAGCGCGTACCGGGCGAGATTCGTCGCGAGGTCCCCGATCCGCTCCAGGTCGGTGAGGATCTTGAACGACGCGGCGACGAAGCGGAGGTCGGAGGCGACGGGCTGTTGGAGCGCGATCAGGTCGATGCAGTCGCTCTCGAGCTCGAGGTACCGGCGGTTGATCGGCTCGTCGTCCTCGATCACCGCGCGGGCCGTCGCGCCGTCGTCGGCTTCGAGCGCTTCCAGCGCCCGCAGCACCTGGTCCGACACGTCGGCCGCCAGCGACTCGACGCCGGCCCGCAGTTCGTCGAGCGACTCGCGGTAGTCCTCGCGGGGCACGGCGATCACCCGAACTTCCCGCTAACGTAATCCTCGACGCGCTGGCTCTCGGGGTTCTCGAAGATCTTGTCGGTGTCGTCGTACTCGACGAGCTCGCCGCCGGTCAGGAAGACGGCGGTCTGGTCGGAGACGCGGGCCGCCTGCTGCATGCTGTGGGTGACGACGACGACCGTGTAATCCTGCGCGAGGTCCGTGATGAGGTCCTCGATCTTCGAGGTGGCGATCGGGTCGAGCGCCGAGGCCGGCTCGTCCATGAGGATCACCTCCGGATCGACGGCCAGACACCGGGCGATACAGAGCCGTTGCTGCTGCCCGCCGGACAGCCCGAGCGCGTTGTCGTCCAGCCGGTCGCTCACCTCCTCCCACAGCGCGGCGCGTTCGAGCGACCGCTCGACGAGCGTCTCCTCGCGGTCGGGCTCCGCGCGACCGGTCAGCCGGGCGAGCAGCCCCGTCTCGATGTCGCCGTGTTTCCGCGGTCCGTAGGAGACGTTCGCGCGGATCGACTTGGGGAAGGGGTTGGGGCTCTGAAACACCATCCCGACCCGCTTGCGCAGCTCGACGAGGTCGACGCCGTCCTGATAGACGTCCTCGCCGTCGAGCTCGACCGTTCCGTCGACGCGGGCGGCGCGGATGCGGTCGTTCATCCGGTTGAGACACCGGAGAAACGTCGATTTCCCGCATCCCGACGGGCCGATGAGCGCCGTCACGCTCCGCTCGGGGATGTCCATCGAGACGCCCTTCAGCGCGTGGTCGTCGCCGTAGTGGACGTCGAGGTCGTCGACCGCGAGTTTCGTCTCGCCGGCGGCCTCGTAGCTGGTCCACTCCGGACGCGTCTCCTCGACGGTCTCGCCGGCGGTCGTGGAGACCGCTTGCCCGTCGGTGCGGTTCGTCGCCGTCGCTGCGGTCTCTGCGTTCTCCGCAGTCTCCGCGGTGTCTGTCTGACTCATCGGTGAAGCTTCCGTCTGAAGTAGTAGCGCGTCGCGATACCGACCGCGTAGAAGACTAACACGACGAGCAGCAGCGTCAGCGCCAGCCCCCACGCGAACTCCTCTGGGTTCTGAATGTTCCCGCTCAGCCCCGCGGTGATGAGCGCGTACAGCTGGTACGGCAGCGCGCTCGTCGCCTCCAACAGCGCGGGGTTGCTGACGAACGGCGGCGACGCGCTCAGCCGGAAGCCGCCCAACACGTCGGGCGCGGCCGACTTCGCCGGGAGGACGCCGCCGCCCATCGTCAACAGGATCGGGGCGGTCTCGCCGGCGATCCGCCCGACGCCGAGGATGACGCCGGTGGTCACGCCCGGGATCGCCGCGGGGAGGACGACGCTGCGGATCGTCTGCCACTCGGAGACGCCGAGTGCCGCGCTGGCGTCGCGGTACTCGTCGGGCACCGCGAGTATCGCCTCCCGGCTCGTGATCAACACCAGCGGCAACAGCATGAACCCGAGCGTCAACATCCCGGCGATCAGCGACTTCCGGTTGCCGAACCGGGGGATCAGGAACGCGGCGCCGAACAGCCCGAACACGATGCTCGGCGTGCTCCAGAGCCCGTTGGTCGCCACCTCGACGGTACCCGTGAACCGCCCCTGCTCGGCGTACTCGCTGAGGAACACGGCGGCGCCGACGCCGGTCGGCACGGCGAAGAGGACGGCGCCGATCACCAGCCAGACCGTCCCGACGAGCGCGGGGAACACGCCCGCGGTGTCGGCCAACAGCCCGGCGCCGTTGGTCAGGAACGGCCAGCTGACGAATCCCGCTCCGCCGACACCGAACCCGTTGAGCAGTCCGGGGAGCCCTTTCATCGCGACGAACGCGACGAGGCCGACCAGCACCGCCAGTATCGACCCGACGACGAGATAGATGAGCACGTACGCGCCGACGTTGCGCCCGCGCGCACCGAACCCGCCGTACGCCTTCGCGGCGCTCCAGCCGGTCACCAGCGAGGCGAACAGCACGACCACGGGAACGACGGTGTCGCCGAACAGCGTCGCGTTGTACCCGACGAGCGCCCGCTCCCACCCGGGGCCGACGAGGCCGGTGACCAGCACCAGCCCACCGAGGAGGGCGAGGGCTCCCGCGGGGACCGTCGATCCGACATCTTCGCGGGGGACGGCTGTCGCCGCGAACGCGATCGCGGCGAGGACCACTCCGATCCCGAGCCGGCCGCCCGTCCCGATCCCCGCCGCCCCGAACGCGACCGCGCCCACGGCGAACCAGATCCCCGTGAACGCCCCCGCGGCGACGATCCCCGCGCTGGGCTGGGGGGACGCGTCGACGTACCCCAGCCGCGAGGCGACCCCGAAGCCGACGACCGACGCCCCGAGCGCGATCAGGACCGCGCCGAACGCGGCCGACAGCTCGATCCCGGCGACGGGGTCGTCGATCGCGACGACGCCCAAAAGCGCCGCGAGGCCGACGGCGAACGCGACTCCGGAGAGCCCGACCGCGCCCCCGGCGGCGGCCTCGTACAGCGTGCGATCGTCCCGGACGAGCGCCGTCTGGGTGGCGCGGCTCATTCGACACCCCCGAGGCGGCGACGCATCCGCGCCTCGATGTACTGTGAGCCGACGCTCAGACACAACACGGTCACGAACAGGACGACGCCGGCGGCGAACAGCGCGCTCTCGTGGACGCCGTTCGCGCTGCCGTAGCCGCGCGCGATGAGCGACGTGAGCGTCTCGTAGCCGTAGAAGACGTTCACGAGCGGCTCGCTGATCCGCGGAATGCCGGCCAGCATCACCGTCGCGGCCATCGTCTCGCCGATGGCTCGCCCGACGCCGAGGAGGACGGCCGCCGAGACGCCCGAGAAGGCCGCGGGAAGCGTGATCGAGGTCATCGACTGCCAGTCGGTCGCCCCGAGCGCGAGGGAGCCATCCTTCATCACGTCCGGCACGCTCGTCAGCGCGTCCTCGGCCACGGAGACGACGGTCGGCAGCGCCATCAGGCCGACGACCATCCCGACGAACAGGTACGTCGAGCCGCCGTTGAGCGCGAACGCCCCGCTCGCCCACGGGTTGATCACGGTGAACCCGATGAACCCGTAGACGATCGATGGGATGCCGGCCAGCACCTCGATCCCCGGCTTGACGAGCTCGCGGACCCGCGGCGGCGCGATCTCGGCGATGAACAGCGCCGCGGCGACGCCGAGCGGGGCCGCCACGAGCGTCGCGATGGCCGTCACCATCACCGTCCCGTGGATCATCGGGAGCAGCGAGTAGCGAACGGGCTCCGAGACCGCGTCCCACCGCGTCTGCGCGACCATCCCGAGTCCCGGAACGGAGACCCCGAAGGCGCTCGCCGTCTCGTACCGCAGCGCCGGGATCGACTCGGCGAAGATGAACACGACGATGAGCCCGAGCGTGACGAGCGTCACCGTCGTCATCGCGAAGGTGACCGCGCGGGCGACGAGCGCCTGATGGCGCACCCAGCCGTAGCCGGCCGCGATCAGGAACGCCCCGAGCGGAACGGCCGTCCACGGCGACGCCAGCAGGAACCCGACGAAGGCGGCCAGCAGCGATCCCATGGCGGCGAGGACCACCGCCAGCGCCGCCGGATCGGTGTCGTCGACGAACGCCCGCGTCCTGGTCAACCGTCGCTCGATGCTCGCGCGCCAATCGGTTTGGGGGGTCGTGAGTGACATATAACGGAGTCGGGCCACGAAGCGGGCGTCGGTCCGGCCGCGGACCTACGCCTGATCGGGGAGTTTCTCGCGTTCGGCCTCGATGTCGGACGTCGGCAGCGTGATGTAGTTGACGTCCTCGACGAACGTCTGCTGGCCGAAGTCCGTCAGGAACATGTTGAGGAACGCGGCCTCGCGCATGTCCGTGCCCTCGGGGGTGTCCTCGGTGATCCGGGTGTACATGTGCAGGTCGCGGTTCAGCGGGTACTCGGAGTCGAAGATGGTGTTCTCGGCGTCGGGGTCCGGGCGGAAGACGGTGCCCTCGAAGTCGATGGCGATCGCCTGAATCCCCGACCCGGAGAACGCCAGCGCCATGTAGCCGATGGCGTTGTCGTTGTCTTGGAGGACCTGTTGGACCTGCTGGTTCTGCCCGAGGCGCGTGTCGACGTCCATCGGCGCGTCGGCGTCACCGAGCATGTTCAGCCGGAACGACGTGTCGGTCCCGGAGCCCTCGGCGCGGCCGACCACGTAGATCTCCTGGTCCGGGCCGCCGACCTCGCTCCAGTTGGTGATGTCGCCCTGGTAGATGCCGCGGATCTGCTCGCCGGTGAGCTGCTCGACCCCGGCGTCGTAGATGGCCTGACTGACGAACACCGGCTGGCCGTCGCGGCCGACGACGTGGTCGACGTAGTTCTCGTCGCGCTGTTCCTCGCTGATGTCGAGCTCCGCCGTGATCGGCCCGGAGGAGTTCCCGATGTCGACGAGCCCGTCTCGCACCGCCTCGCAGCCGGTCCCCGAGTGGCTCAGCGCGACGCGGGTGGCGAACGGCGGGTTCGACCGCTCGCCGGTCGGCTCGAAGCCGTACAGGCTTGCGAAGTAGTCGGCGATGTTCTGATCGGTGTCGATCTGGTCCCACCCGGCGACCGACGACTCGTCGTTGGCCCCCCAGTACTCGCCGTCGCTCGCCGGCGAGTTCGAGTTCCAGTAGGAGCTCCCCTTGTTCGAGATGGGGTACACCGTCGACGACCCCTCGGCCGTCACCGTCGCCGGCCCCGACGAGCCGGAGTCGATGGAGTTGGTGCTGTCGCCCCCGTCGTCGCTCCCGTCGCTCCCGTCGCTCTCGCCGTCGCTCCCGTCGCTTCCACCCCCGTCGTTCCCCCCGCTACAGCCGGCGAGGCCCGCCGTCCCGATAGCTGCCGACGTCAGCAGATACTTTCGACGTGATACCGCGTCCGCCTGACGCCCTGCGTCGCGTGACATCAGGTGATTCCACCCGGAATTCCACTAAAGCAGTTTATAATTGGTGGCTTTACTGATATGTTCCGATCAGACACCGGCAGTATCGGAGGGTACACGTCGGGAGCCGGGCGTACCCGTTCGTACCGGCGGGTACCCGTCGATAGCGGAGGGTACCCATCGGTATCGATATTGAGCGGTATGTGACATCCTCCTCGCCGTAAACGGCGAGGCTTCCCCTGCATGAGGAATACCAGTCAGTCGTCGCTGGTAGAGGGTTCCGACTCTTGGAACGCCGTGAGCGTCATCTGCGAGGGTGTCTCGCTCGTCTCACGGTGTCGTTCGAGAGACGCTGCGCGTCTCTCGTGACCCCGAGACGGCGTCGCCGTCTCGGACGGAGTCGTGACGGTGTCACTACCGCTCCCATCCCGAGGCGAGTCATCGTGTTTCGCCTTGTCAAGCGGGACGCTCTCTCCCCACGGGTCAATCCGTCGTGCGATATTCGCGGAAGCGTTGATGTCGGTCTGAAACGTCGAAACGTGGCAGTCGTCGTGTGGACACCGAAACTCGATCTGCGACTCCCGCTGACCGATACGGTGGCACGAGTGACACGTCTGCGAGGTGTATGCCGGATTCACGTACTCGACCGGGATGCCTGCTTCCGTCGCCTTGTCCTCGATGCGTCCTTGGAGACGGGCGAACGCCCACGAGTGAAGGCGACGGTTCATGTACTTCCCGTAGTCGAGTCGTTCGCGGATGTACGTCAGATTCTCCATCACCAACACCGGGTTCTCAAACTGTTGGGCGTACTCGACGGCCTGCCGAGACGCTTTCTCCACGATGTCGGTGAGCGCGTTCTGGTAGTGCGAGAAGCGGTCTTCAATCCGCCACTCGGATGCGTCACGCTCTTGAAGTCGTTTCAGGGTCGTGTGCATCTCTTTGCGAAGAAGCTTCGCTCCGCTTCCGCTACACACGAACGGGTCAGTCGGAGAACCGTCCTTGAGGGCACAGCCCGTGATGAGGGCGGTTTCTCCGATGTCTAAGCCGATGTGCGTGGCGTTACCGTCTGTCGTTGGTTCTTCGACCGGGACGCGGAACCCACCACGTAAACTCATACTCGCGTTCCTCCGAGTGGTCGAACGTCGCGGCTTGGTTCGTGAGCCGTATCGGGTGGCCGTCGTCCAACTCCTTGGCGTTGTACGTCTTGCGGAGTTTCGGGACGTAGTTGCAGAGCGCGGCTTTGGCCTGATACGGGAGGTCGTAGGGCGTCACGATGTCACTCACCGCCGACATGGTACTCGCCCCGGCGTCGAACGCCTCTTGCAGACCGTCACGGTAGGTTTCGAGCAGGTCGGTGAGTTTCGACTGCTTGTGCGCGGTGGGTGGCGCGAACGTCGCCTGCAACGTCTTCGTGACGGTCGTGGACATCGCTACTGGTCCTCCACGTACTCCATCAGCACGTCGATGCTCACCTGTCCGGTGGTGGCGAGGAAGTACCCCGGTTGCCAGAACGCGCTGTCGAGTGCCTGCCGAGTCTCGGGGTACTCGTCCCGAATCTTGCGGGACGAGACGCCTTTGAGCGAGTTGATGAACTTGGTGAGGTCCGTGGTGGGTTTCGCCGTGAACAGGATGTGAACATGGTCGGAACCGCCGTTGACGTTCTGGATGTTCACGCCGAAGTCCTCAGAGATGTCGCTGGTAATCTCACCGATGCGTTCGGCTATCTCGTCGGTGAGTAGGTCTGCGCGGTACTTCGTGACGGTCACGAAGTGATATTGGAGCGCGTAGACGGTGTGCGACCCTTTTTCAAGGTTGTAATTCATTTGGCCGTGCTGATTTCTACATACCCAATTCTAATAACGGTTTGCCGTCGTGGGGTATTTGGCCTGCAACCGGCGGTGGTTCGTGTAGGCTTTGTCGGCTTCACGCCCGCCGTAAACGGCGGGATTCTCGCCTTGAAGAAAACGGGTTGATCTGGAACGCGAACATGTTCTTTTGCGTTTCGTTCCGTCCGGCGGCGGGCGGCGCAGCCCGCCGGTGCCGCCACGCTTTATAAATTCCCGACGTGAGGTCCGGACATGGACTACCGACGGCTCGGCAACACGGGACTGAGCGTCTCCGAGCTCTGCTTCGGGACGTGGCGCTTCGGGCGAGAGACGAACGGCGTCGTCGAGACGGGTCGCGAGGAGGCGCACGAACTCCTCGACGCGGCGGCGGACCACGGGCTCAACTTCATCGACACCGCCAACGTGTACGGGACGCCGAACGGGACGAGCGAGGAGTACGTCGGCGAGTGGCTCGCGGAGCGCGACCGCGAGGACTACGTGATCGCCTCGAAGGTGTACTTCCCGTTCGACGGGCGCGGCGACCCCGGCCCCAACGACTCCGGGCTCGGGCGCAAGCACATCCGGGCGCAGATCGAGGGCACCCTCGACCGGCTCGACACCGACTACCTCGACGTGTACTACATCCACCGGTGGGACGAGGAGACGCCCATCGAGGAGACGATGCGCGTTCTCGACGAACTCGTCTCGGAGGGGACGGTCCACCATCTCGGCGCGTCGACGATGGCGGCGTGGCAGCTGACGAAGGCGCAGTGGACCGCCGACGTCAACGACTACGCGGACTTCGATATCGTCCAGCCGCTCCACCACGCCGGCTACTACGAGGACGTGAAGGAGTACCTCGACGTGTGCGCCGATCAGGACCTGGCCGTCTGCCCGTACTCCCCGCTCGCGGGCGGGTTCCTTACCGGGAAGTACGAGCGCGCCGACCCCGACGACCCGGAGCAGGTGATCGCGCCGGACGGCTCGCGCGCGAGCTTCGACGACCGGTTCGAGCGCTTCTACCTCTCCGAGCGCGGCTGGAAGGTGCTCGACGCGGTCCGCGAGGTCGCTGCCGAGCTCGACGCGACGCCCGCGCAGGTCGCGCTCGCGTGGCTCACCGAGTGGGACGAGTTCACCTGCGTCCCCATCGTCGGCGCGCGCACGACCGACCAGTTGGCCGAGAACGTCGCCGCGACCGACCTCGCGCTCTCCGACGACCAGTGGGACCGGATCATGGACGCGCGGTACGACCCGGACGGGACCCTCTGGGGGCACTGAGCGTCCGGGAACCGTGGTGAACGAGGCTGAATCTCCGAAGATCCTCGCCCGCTACGCCTCGAAGTCGGGCAGGTCGTCGGGCGCCTCGAACTCCGCCTCCCAGTCGATGTACTCCTCCTTCAGCGTTTCACAGACGATCTGACCCAGCTCCGTGAGCCCCGCGTTGATCGCGGAGACGGTGCCCCACGAGTCGAGGTCGGAGTGGAGATCGCGCTCCTTCCAGTCCTCGGGAAGCCCGGGGGCGTGGTAGCCCACCCGGTCGGCGAAGTCGTCCCAGAAGAAGTCGAACCGGGAGACGAGTTCGAGATCGAGCGCGATCCGCCAGTCCGCCTCGTCCATGTCGCTGCCGGCGGCCCACTCCTCGAACGCCTCCTCCCACGCGCCCTCGCGGAGGAACGCCTCCAGTTCGTCGCGGCGGTACTCGCCGCCGGCGACCTCCGCGTCCTCGTACTCGTTCGGGTCGACTGCGGCGAGTTCGGGCGGCTCCGGCGGGTCGACGTCGAGGGTCATGCGTCCCCCTCCGCGCCGGCGACCCAAAACGCTACGGGAGCGCGGCGGCGCGGAGACGATCGCCGCGGGAAAAGCGCCACCCCGATCCGGTCCTTTTACCGCCGTCCCTCACCGATCTCCGGACATGGAGCTCCGCGACATCTCGCGTCGGGTGGGGATCGCCGCCGGCGTCGTCACCGCGCTCGCGCTCGCCGCGCCGTACGCGGTCGTGTCGGGCGGCGGGTACGCCGACCAGCTCGCCGGGTACTACGCCTCCGGCCCCCTCGGCGCCGCCGGAATCGCGCTGTTCGCGCTGCTCGGCGTGGTCGTCGTCGCCTCCGTCGAGCGCGGTAACCTCGACCCGGGGACGCTCGCCGGCGTCGCGGTGATGCTCGGCGTCGCGACGACGCTGAGCGCGGCGCTGTGGGCGACGGCGATCGAGCCGACCACCATGTTCGCCGAGCACCGCTGGCTGGAGTGGCACGCCCGGGCCGTGGTGGCCCTGTCGGTCTCGATACCGGCGGCCGCCGCGGTGTACGCCCGAGAGCTGCTAACGTAGCGGTGGGCCGAGGAGCCGATCGCGTGTCCGCCGAACGAAAGGCCCTTAAGGTGGTGCCGTGTACCTCGAAGTGGACTAGGTCGGGCGGTTAGGCCCCGCTCGTCACCCGTGAGGTAGTCTTTAGCGGGGACCGAACAGCGGGCGCGTCCGGTCTGACCGGCGCGGGCCCCGAGAGCCAACGTGGAAGCCTCGTCCGCCGGGGACAGCGGTCCGTGGCGCCCGCTCGCAGGAGCGGTCCGTCGCGGTTCGTCGGCGACACCGGGTCAGGCGCGGAAGCGAGCAGCCCACCGCCGAACGCCCGTCGCTCGTCGGGTCGCGGGGTGGAGAAGGCAACCGGGATACCCCGCGCCGGAACGCCGGGCCATCCCGCCTGTCCGCCATTCATACCCGTTTTCACAGCCGCTAGCGACGGGTCTCGCTCCGGCCGAGCTTACCGATCTGGTGCGTCGTTCCCGTCGGTCTCGCGTATCGCACCGAGCAGGTCGCGGTCGTCAACCCCGTCGCCGACGCGCGCGACCCGGTCGCCGGCCGCAAGCACCGCCGCGTTCGCCTCGGGTTCGCCGCCCGTCTCCGCTCCCGATTCCACCTGCCCGGCCTCCTCGACCGCGATCGTCACGTCGGCCTCCCGGGCGAGGGCGACCGCCTCGGCCCGCCGCTCGGGAGGGACCGCCGCGAACGGGGGCGCCGTCACGACCGGCGCGTCCGCGTCGGCGGCAACGCCCGCGGCCGCGTTGCCCTCGGGGACGACCCCGACGGAGACGGCGTGGCCCGCGGCGGCCAGCCGCGCGACGGCCCGCCCG